>NZ_JACHOV010000034.1 GCF_014200045.1 Rhizorhapis suberifaciens | reverse complement strand
CAGCATTCGTCTGAGGAGTAGAGTTCGCAGATTGAGCCGACAGCTTGCCACAGGGCATCGATGGTCCTGGCTTTGGCCTTTCGCAGATGTGCTTTGAGCTTGGCGAAGGCCATTTCTATGGGATTGAGATCGGGGCTGTAGGGCGGGAGGTAGAGGAACCATGCGCCGCGCTCCTTGAGGATCGCGCTGGCCCGTTCGCTTTTGTGGCTGGAGAGATTGTCGAGGATCACCATGTCGCCGGGCTTCAACGTCGGAGCGAGCTGGGTTTCGACATAAGCCTCGAAGATTTGGCGGTTCATCGGGCGGTCGATCACCCAAGGTGCGGTCAGTCCGTCATGGCGCAGGGCGGCGATAAAGGTTTGGGTTCCCCAGTGACCGAAGGGAGCCTTCATCTTGAGGCGATGTCCCTTGCGCGCCCGGCCTCTGAGCCGGGTCATCTTGGTGGTCGTGCCGGTTTCGTCAATGAACACCAGCCGCTCCGGGCGTTTCTTCATCCAAGGCTGGCGGTGAACCGTCCATATCCGACGCCTCCGGACAATGTCAGCGCGATCGGTTTCGCTCGCCAGCAGCGTTTTTTTTGACGGTAAAACCGTGCCGGATCAGCAACCGCGACAGCGAGGCCGGGTGCGCCTTCACCCCACGTTCGGCCAAAAGCCGCGCGGCCAGTTCCGGCATGGTGATGTCGCCATCAGCTTCCACCCAGTCCACAAGCGCCTCAACATGGGCCGCAAGCAGACCGCTTCCCGCCGGGCGGCCCTGCTGGGCAGGCGCCAATGATCCCGTCTGCGCCTTGCGCTGCGCCAGGCGTACCGCCGTCGCAGCACTCACCCCAAACCGCCGCGCCGCCGCACGGCACGATTGCCCGCGCTCAATCTCGCCAACAATCCGAACCCGAAGATCAGAAGAATGTGCTTTGCCCATGATCCACCTCCAAAGAGAAGGAATCACAAATCTCACGCCAGGGGAATCCCCAGCGATTCACATTTCCAATCCGACGCTCTA
>NZ_JACHOV010000033.1 GCF_014200045.1 Rhizorhapis suberifaciens | reverse complement strand
AGCAATGCCGACATTCTCGCACGGGTCGAGGAGTTTGGAAAGGCCGGGGCCGACCGCGTGGTACTCAACGTGGTTCGCGAAGACGAAACGCAGCGTGAAGACGGAAAACCCCCCGTCATCATCGGTGACCGCGACGGGATCGAGGGCCTCGCCGAAATCCTTCCTGGAAAGTAAAATATCATTGTTTTTTTAGAGCATGTTCCGATCCGGATTTCGATCGGGACATGCTCTATTTATCTCTTGCTTTCGGCATTCTGCTGCATTGGCCTTGCTACTCGAAGCTGTAGGGCTGTAGCACCATAAGCGAGCCTCTCATCGGCGTGGTCAGCCATCCCTGACCGGCAGGCCGCGCGCCTGCCAGCCTTGAGCGCCGGGATTCGCCATGGATACCTCCCTTTGCAGCAAAAACCGGCATGCGCGGTCGTCTTTCAGAGCCGCTTTTGCAAGCAGGAAGGCCGATCATTCATCATGATCGACCGCCCCCCTCGCCTCGCGCAGTTTGAAAGCCCAATCCGTAAGTTCGGCCATGGACGGACCAAGGGCCTTGCCCATTTCGGTCAACGAATATTCGACCCTCGGCGGCACCTGGGGATAAACCTTGCGGTCGATAATGCCATCCTTTTCCAGCTGTTTGAGCTGCTGAATCAGCATCTTCTGATTCACTCCCTCTATCCGCCGTTCCAGTTCGGCGAACCGGATAGGCGCCTTCGCGCCGAACAGCTGACAGATGATGACGATTTTCCACTTGCCCTCCAGCAGCCGCAGCGCATCCTTTGTTGCGGCGGCCCAGATGAGTTGTTTTTTAGGGTCGTCACACACCCAGTCGCGTCCCATTATACTTACCTTTTATACAGCTTCCCACTTTTCGGTAGGCTATTGCCGATGCCACTGCTTAGGCCTAAACCCGGGTGTAAAGCAAGGAGGATCGAAAAGTGCGTTTTAGCCTATCAGAGACAATGGGGAACTATGAGCATTGGCTGGAGATGGGTGTTGCGGCCGAGGAAGCCGGCTTC
>NZ_JACHOV010000032.1 GCF_014200045.1 Rhizorhapis suberifaciens | reverse complement strand
AAAGCACATCTGCGAAAGGCCAAAGCCAGGACCATCGATGCCCTGTGGCAAGCTGTCGGCTCAATCTGCGAACTCTACTCCTCAGACGAATGCTGAAATTATCTCAAACACGCTGGGTATGTTGCAGATTAATGGCTCGTTGCTCTAGATGCTCCCTATCGGGAGAAGTTCCACCTGGCGCGTCAGGGGGTTGGTTTGGGTTTGGAGGCGTTATAGGATGATCCGCAACGATCAAGCGCCATGAAGGAGAGTTCCGATGAAATACCGCACCCTCGGCCGTGACCTGAAGGTATCCGCGCTCGGCCTTGGCTGCATGCCAATGTCTGGTTTTTGGGGTTCGCAGGGTGTCTATGGTGCGGTCGATGAGGGTGAGGCGATCGCCACCATCCACCGTGCGATCGATCTTGGCGTCACCTTTTTCGACACGGCCGAGGTCTACGGTCCGTACCTGAACGAGGAACTGCTCGGCAGCGCCATCAAGGGCCGGCGCGAGGGTCTCGTGATTGCGACCAAATTCGTTTTCCGGGTCGAGGAGGGCGGTTACGGGCTAGACGGCAGCCCGGCCAACGCCCGCCGCGCCTGCGAGGGATGCCTCAAGCGGCTCGGCGTCGATACGATCGACCTCTTCTACTTGCATCGCGTCGACCCCAACACGCCGATTGAGGAATCCATTGGCGGAATGTCCGAGCTCGTCAGGGAAGGAAAGATCCGCCACATCGGCCTGTCCGAAGCGGGCCCGAACACGATCCGTCGTGCCCATGCGGTCCATCCGGTGACCGCGCTTCAGCCCGAATATTCGCTTTGGGAACGCGACGTGGAAACCGATATCCTGCCGGTCGCGCGCGAACTCGGCATTGGCGTCGTTCCTTTTTCGCCACTTGGCCGTGGCTTTCTGACCGGCGCATTTTCCTCGCGCGACGACATCGCTGATGGTGATTACCGAAAGTCGAGCGAACCGCGCCTCCAAGAGGGCAACTTCGACGCCAACCTCAAGATCGTGGAAGCGGTGAGGCAGGTCGCAACCAGGCATGGCGTATCTCCCGCCCGCGTCGCGCTCGCCTGGCTGCTCGCCCAGGGCGATGACATCGTTCCCATTCCCGGCGCCAAGCGCCGCGTGACGATGGAGGACAGCATGGCCGCTGTCGATCTCGAGCTCACGGCCGATGATATCGCCAGCCTAAACGCGGCCGCCCCGGTCGGCGGCACCGCGGGACCGAGATATGGTCCAGAGCAGATGAAGGGGGTGAATATATAGGCGGATCGGCCGCAGCGATGTTTCGTTGGCCGCCGACGAACGAACATCAAGGAGCGTCGACATGCCGGGTGCTTTCTGGGGGGATCATGACGATCCTCGGCCCGATCCTGCTGGGGCTGGCGCTGCTTGTCCTATTCTCCGTCCGCGATGCGCCTGCGCCGTTCCCTCCAGCTTTTCTATCCGTCACGGGGCTTAGCCGGCCCCCCTAAGCGCGGTGCGTGGCGCACTCTTTCGCCGCGCTTTCTCCGGCCACGCGTCCGAAGGTGAGCGCATTGGCTATGCCGATGCCGCCGCCAATGTATCGACGTCCTAGAGTACAGCCG
>NZ_JACHOV010000031.1 GCF_014200045.1 Rhizorhapis suberifaciens | reverse complement strand
ATGCTGATTGACAGCATGTGCCGCACTTGTAAATATTGCAACTGCAGGTTTTGGCGTCTCAGAACCGTTTTTCAAGGAAAACCGACAATGCCGCTGGAGCTGGACGCTGATGCATTAGTGGCGATGCTGCCAACCGGGGGGCGAACGCTCGTAACCGGTTGCTCGGCCGAATCGCTCCTGCTTGCTGATGCCGTGGACCGGGTCGGGCATGGTTTGGGCGGGATGACCTTTGTGGGGGTTTTCGTTCCGGGGCTGAACCGTCGGACCTATCTGGCCAGCCCTGCGTGCCGGACGGAAACCTTTTTCCTGACGCCCGAACTGAAGGCGCAAGGATCGGCGGTCACATTTCTTCCCCTGTGCTATGATGACATCCGGCGGCACCTGCTGACCAGCCGCATCGATGCCGCATTGATGATGGTGACGCCGCCCGATGATGAGGGAATGTGCAGTTTCGGTCCCACGGTGGATTTCATGGCGGAGCTCTGGCCCCAAATTCCGGTGCGTCTTGCCCATATCAACCCCCAGATGCCGCGCACGCGCGGAGGGGGGCGGATACCGCTGGCTGAAATTACGGCCTTTGTGCAGGCCCCACAATCGCTGCTGGGCACGCCCGATCTTGGCAGTGATGCCGTGGCCGATGCGATTGCAAGCCATATTGCCACGCTGGTGCCGGATGGAGCGACGCTTCAGACCGGCCTGGGCAAGGTCCCGGGCGCGGTGCTCCGGGCCTTGACCGGGAGGCGCAATCTGCGTGTTCATTCCGGCCTTATCGGCGATGCGGTCGTGGATCTGGAGGAGGCGGGCGCTCTCGCTCCCGGCGCGGCGGTAACAGCGGGGGTCGCCATCGGCTCTGAGCGGCTCTATCGGGCGATTAGCGGTCCGACATACCGCTTCGAGCCTGTGGCGGTCACGCATGATGTGGCGACAATAGGCGCAATTGCTGATTTTTTCGCGATCAACTCGGCCACGGAAGTCGATCTGTTTGGCCAGGCCTATGCGGAAGTGGGGCCCAAGGGCTTTATGTCCGGGCCTGGCGGCGCGACCGATTTCGCGAGGGGCGCGCGAATGGCGCATGGCCTCCGGATCGTGGCGCTTGCAGCAACGGCGGGGCAGGGCACGATCAGCCGCATCGTGGCGCCCAATGCGGGATCAGGACCCGTGTCGCTGGGCCGCATGGATATCGACATCGTTGTGACCGAGTTCGGCATGGCCGACTTGCGCGAAGGCACGCATGCCGAGCGAGCCGCCGCGCTGATCGAGATTGCGGCACCGGACCATCGCGAGCGGTTGAGCGCCTTGTGGCGGAATTTTATCGAAAAGCTTTGATACGATTTGATCCGGAGCAATGGCGCAGGGGCAAAGCATTTCCGCAGGCCTGTCATGATAGAGTGGCCTTGGCTAGTGCTTTCATTCAACTGCCGTGCAACCGAATATCGCTGCAATGCGTCTAAAACGGCACACCCCTGGCCCACTCCACATTGACAGCCCAGGCTTATGTAAATGACCTTTTTTAGTGTCGGACATGACAATCGGGGTTTGGTATTCGGATCATTCATCGTATAGTATGAGCGAACTAATCGAAGGGGCAATCATTACGAGTGCCCGGGG
>NZ_JACHOV010000030.1 GCF_014200045.1 Rhizorhapis suberifaciens | reverse complement strand
GTCGGCTCAATCTGCGAACTCTACTCCTCAGACGAATGCTGGAATTATCTCAAACACGCTGGGTATGTTGCAGATTAATGGCTCGTTGCTCTAGCTGACAATATTGCCGATCGGATTTGTCGATCATCTATGGTCTCAGCAGCCGTCTCGATGTCCCGAAACACCGAACAGTCATTCGCCTTGTTGACGGAGTGGTCATTCGATCCGACGTTGACTCGAGCGTTTGCGCCAATCGCATCCCCCGGGCTGAAACTGCCATTCAATTGTCCGATGTGAACCTGTGAGCCCGCCGCTCGCTTCCGTTCTTCCATCGTAAAAGTCATTCCTTCGCCATTGATGCCCGCACGGGCAAGTTCCAGCGACCAGTCCAGCACCAGATTTCTCACCTGTTCAACGACGTTAACGATCGATCCACGGGGAAACTCAAGGGCGGCTTTGGGGATGTCCCAACCGAACATATTGTTCATCTGCGCAACGAGACCCGCAGGTAAAGGCTTGAGCAATGTCCCGCTGCTGCTTTCTTTCAATATCGCTTCAAAACTTCCGACAGGCTCGAAAAGGCTTACCTGCGTAATCATGTCGCTGATTTGCTCATCAGCGAACAGCATCGGCTGCCATCCGTGGTACGGATTCCATCCAACAGGATTACCGCGCGTCGTTCGGTAGTCTGGCAGATCGTCCTTGTCCTGATAGCCATCAAGCTCGCGTTGGACCCATTCCAGTGCATCGTCGAGCGCCAGTTTGACCGCAGCCACCTTCACCTTGCGCAACAAAGCGCTAACAGAACTGCCCTGATCAAGGGCATCGGATTGAAGCTGGTCAACCAATCCGCTCATGTACATCGATCCTTTGATTGTTAAAGACCACTCCCAGATGGAGAACATATGGGGGGCATCCGCTTGAGTGGAAGCGCAAATTGTCCGCTAACTTGCTACGCACCGAAATACGATCGCGGTTGAAGGTCATTGCCGTTGCGCGCACTCTCGCTCGTCCCCTTCGACGGCTTCAAACGCCCGTTTTTTTGCCTTTCCGCTTCCACAGGGCCAGCGCGTTGTCGCGTTCCTTGCCTCGCAGCTTGGTCGCAATGGTAAGCAACGCGCCGTAGATCGTGGCGCGGTCGTCATCGGTCAAATCGACCAGTCCGGCCTTGACGACCAGCCCACCCAATTCGATCAAATGGCGCGTTCGTTCGCGGCGAGCGACGGCCCAGTCCCGCATGTCGGTTCGCGCCTTTCGTGCCTCAAGCCGATGTCGCGCCGCCGTCGAGCGGGAGAGTGCCGCTCGAACCCCGTTCAGATCCGCTCGCAGACTTGCCGCCTTTGCCGAGAAAGAAGGCCGCGCCCGCCTTGCGCCAGCCCTCCTGTGTCGCAGCGTCCTTTACCGTGGCGGCGTGGAGCAGTGCCCCGGCGAGTATGTCAGCGTCGAGCGTATCGGCACCCGTCGCGGCCACCAGTTCGCCGAGCTGGCGCACGCGCCGTTCCTTGAGCGCCTTCGCCTTGTCGGCCAGCACCTTGAGTTCCGAATCGAAATCCCGTGGTTTACGCATCGCAAAGTCTTTCATTGAGTGGCGATGCGGTGATGATAAGATGAACCTGCTCGCCGCGCAGTAGAGTCGTCGGGACAGTCTGACACCGCCTAGGCTGTATCGACATTCAGAGGATTCCCAAGCGGGATGATGTCTGATTCATGGGTTTTCGCAGCGGCGGAGGCATCATGGGCATCAAGCGATA
>NZ_JACHOV010000029.1 GCF_014200045.1 Rhizorhapis suberifaciens | reverse complement strand
GTCCCGTTGCGCGACATCTGCTCGGCAGCGCCCAAGGCCGCAATCGAAATGCTGTTTCGCGGTGTTGCCCTGGAAGAGGGCCGCTTTGGCATTCGGTCGAACTGCGTCGCTCCGGGTTTTATTGATGCCGGACTGGGCCATGAATTGATCGCAAAGCCGGGGATCGAGGACTGGGTCGACGGCTTGCGCAAGATGCTGCCGATGAAGAAGTTCGGAACGGGAGAGGACATTGCCGAGGCCGTTCTCTTTTTGCTGTCAGAAAAGGCGAAGTACATAACCGGTCAGTCGCTTGCAGTCGATGGAGGCCTCCAACTCTAGCCTGACTCTGATCCCGCCGCCCGACAACATAAGGAACGAATGATGTTCAAAGTGATGTGGCTCATGAAGCGCAAGGCGGGAACATCAATGCAGGATCTCATCGATTATTATGAGAGCACGCATTCCGTTCTTGGGGCCAAGCTGTTCAAGGAAAACAATTTCAGACCTGTCAAATATATGAGGAAATATCTTCACCCAATGGGTGATCCCATGTCGGAGGGAGAAAATTCTCGCGAAACTGAGCCCGAATATGATGTCGCAATGGAAATGTGGTTTCATTCACGCGAAGATTTTGACCGGCTGGTCGAATTCGCTTCGTCTGAAGCGGTTGCCGATATGATCATCGCCGACGAAAGGCGGTTCCTTGATCGAGAGCGGCGGGCTGTCTTCATACTCGAAGAGCACGAAACCCACTTCGGATAATGTCGCGCTAAAATATCGCGCCTTGCCGTCAATCTCCGGGTCAGACCGCGACGGGCACATAACAAGTGCTCCGCCGCGGTCCTCCGTTTTCAACAGGTGTCCGCCAATCGGCCTTGCAGCCTTAAGGCACGATACCGGGTTAAGCCGTGCCGGCCCGGTTCATGGCGATGGTGTCGTCATGCGATAGCTCTTCGTAGCGCGCCATGAACTCCTTGATCAGAGTTTCACGATTGTGCGGTGCGCGCTCCTTGTTGGCCGCCGCCAAGGCAACCTTCAGTTCGTCCAGCGTAAGTTCGGTGCAATAGGCCGGAGTGCCCGGCTGCTGCCGCCAGGAATCCGCCAGCGAACCAGAATCCAGCGGGTCGAAACCCGTGGCGCTTACCAGTTCCATGACCGTTGCCTTTGCCTTCGCATCGTCGCCGGCAACCGGTAAAGCCAATCGGCCGGGCGCACCCGCAGGCTTGCCGCGTTCTGCCAGCGTATACGCCAGGCCAGCGTTCCACGTCTTTATCACCGGTCGGCCGATCTGTTCGCTGACCCATAGGCTTTCCGGCTTGCCCTGCTCCAACTCGGGGATGGAATTGTCGCGGAACGGATAATAGTTCGAGGTGTCGACTACGATAACGTCGGACGGAACGTCGTTGAACAGAGTTTTCAAATCGAAGTAGCCGATGGTGGGAATCGACAGGACGACCACGTCGACATCCTTGACCGCATCTTCGGTGGTCACTGCCTTGGCGCCTGTCTCCTCTGCCAAATCACGCAGGGTCTCGGGCCCGTCGGCGTTCGCTATCTTCAGGCCATGCCCGCTGGCGGCCAACTTGCGGATAAGCGTGCTTCCGATGGCACCCGTGCCAATAATTCCGATTTTCATACAAGCTCCTTTTATAGAATTCGTTGGTTGTGCATTGATCAAGGCAATGGGTTCCGGTCCCCCGCATGTCGGTGATGCGCCTATTCCCCTTCCTTACCTCAAATCCGCACATCGCGGCGCAGTTCCGCAGCAGGCGATATGGGTCGCCATCAGAGCTTTCCTCCTATGTTCCCGGTCAGCGAGCAGTCGCCTCGCCGGATTATGCGTTGGCCATATTTATCAGAACGGACTTTGGCGGGGTTGCACGAACAGGGCGCGTGCCTCTGCGCACAGGCGATCGCCGTCGTGCAGCGTGCCGTTTACATAGGCCTTGCGGCCATCGACTTTCTCAAGCCAGCTTGTGTAGCGAAGCTCGCGGTAGAGCGGGGCAGGGGCGCGATAGCTGATCTGGAGATCGACCGTCATCCGGACCACGCCTGCCTGGACGACGCCCAGCAGTTCATCGAAGGTGGCGGCGATAAACCCGCCTTGAACGAAACCGGGCGCGCCTTGATGCGGGCTGCCATAGGTTGCGAAGCCCTCGGCCCGCTCTCCGTTCAAGATGAGGCGAAAGGGCGGGGCGACTGGATGAAGCCTTCCGGTGAAAGGGCCAAGCTCGCTCAACTCACCCAGGCCGGTGAGCGCGCCTTCGATGAAGCGGACATGACCGGGTCGCTTCGGCTCCCTGGAAAGTAACCCGCAAGCGCGCTGAATCGCTGCCGCAGCTTCCTCGATCACTGAATCGTTGGCCTGGGAACAGGCAAAATCCTCTAACAAGGTCCGCAGTGACTCCGCCAGGTTTAGCCGCGCCGTCAGTCCGTTTTCTGCGGCGCGCTGTCGGATTTCCGCAGTATCGATGCTGGCGCTCATTGTCTAATCTCTAAATTGTTAGGCATCGCTTAGAATTCCCTTGGGCCTGCGGTTGTTGAGACGCCATCACCTTAA
>NZ_JACHOV010000028.1:2536-4492 GCF_014200045.1 Rhizorhapis suberifaciens | reverse complement strand
TCTCCCGACCGGATACCCACGACGCGCCCATCTTCGACGATAAGGTCCGAAACGCGCGAACCCAGCGCCACCTCGACCCCCAGCGCGCCTGTAGCGTTGATCAGCGACTGGATGATGCCGATGCCCGCACCCAGGGCCTGGTGGCCGCGCGGGCGATCGGCGACGCCCGATTCGACGATCAGCTCTGGCGGAAATTCATTGCCCAGTTCGGTGAGCCAGTCGATGATGTAGGCGCCGCTTTCAGCGAGGCGTCTGGCCAGGGCCGGTTTGATCGACCACTGGTTCAGCGTCATCATATATTGATACATGTCTTCCGCTGAATCCGTGATTCCTGCGGCCTGCTGCACACTGGTTCCCGCCGCGAAGACGACTCCGCTGGCGAGAGCGGTAGCCCCTCCCAGTGAAGGCGCTGCTTCGACGATGATAACCGAGGCGCCCATCTTGGCGGCGTGGTAGGCAGCTGATAGCCCAGCGCCACCCCCGCCAACCACGACAACGTCATAATCTACCGACATCCGTATTTTCCTAACAAGTAAGTCGCGGCTTTCAGGCGGTGGTCTTCTGTGCGGCAAAGTGCCCGTTCAGCCCTTTGAAGATCATATCGTAGACCGCCTCCACGACGGCGCGGACATAGTCGGCGCTGCCTGGCTCGACAACATCGAACACCGAAGAAATGTGCATCTTCGTCCTGCCATCGGGCAGCGGATCGAGCGCCCAGGTCGCGATATAGTTGCGAACGCCCTCGATGAATCCCTCGGTGCCATTGTAAAACAGACGGCGTGCCACGGGATCCTCATGGAACAGTGTTTCGCGGTTGACGATGGGAAGGCCCCCTTCCTCGGTGTTCGACCGCTCGATCACCTTGGTGCGGGGAACGCTGCCCTTTTCCCCTTCGAGATAGCATTTGCTGACCTTCATGCCCGGTTCCTCCACCTCGTTGCCCCACCAGTCCATGACGCCCCAATCGGTCACCAGCGCCCACAGCGTGTCGGCATCGACATCGATGATCCCCTCGCGGCACCCAGTGCCCCGTTGAACAACAGTCATGATCATGTCTCCTTCATTCCAGCCAGCAAAGGGTCGCAACCGCGCTCAGGCGAACGCCTGCGCGACCTTGTGCAGGGTTTCCAGCGTCCGCCACTGGTCGTCGGCGCCCACGGAGGGAAGCTGGAGCAGGATGCGATTGAAACCCATCGCGTGCAACTCCTCGATCCGCTGCTTGAGCCGATCGGGGTTGCCTTCGAACATGCCCAGATGATGGGTGATGACCGTTTGATCGAGCTCTTCGATGGAGCGTCCCTTGCTCGTCATATATTCGCGAAGATCGGCCACGGCAGCGGGCATGGCATCATTCTGGTCAACCGGGATCCACCCGTCGCCATATTCAGCAATGCGGGGGAAGGCGAATTTGGTGTAAGCGCCGATCAGGACAGGCAGCTTGCCGCCTTTCACGGGCTTGGGCCCACACCACATTGGCGGGAACTTGACCATTTCGCCGTTGAACTCGGCAATTTCGTTGCCCCAGATTTGGCGCATCGCCAGCACGCATTCGCGCACCCATTTCCAGCGGTCTTCGAACGCCACGCCATAATCGGCCATCTCTTCCGCGCTCCAGCCGGCGCCGGCGCCCAGGATGAAGCGACCGCCCGAAAAATGATCGAGCGTTGCGATCCTGGTCGCCAGGCTGATCGGGTGGTGCTCGGTGATGATAGAAATGGAGGTGCCCAGCTTCAGCGTCTTCGTCACGGCCGCCACGGCCATGTGAGAGAGGAGTGGATCGTACATTTCCTTGAAGCTTTCAGGGACCTCCTTGTAGCTGCGACGCTCGGATTTCAGATCGACCGGAATATGGGTATGCTCGCCGAAAAAAAGCGATTCAAAGCCGTTGGCTTCGGCCCATTGTCCAAGAGCCGGTGGCGAAATGGTATCCTTGGTGCAAGCGGTGGCAAGACCGAT
>NZ_JACHOV010000028.1:0-2442 GCF_014200045.1 Rhizorhapis suberifaciens | reverse complement strand
ACGGTCACCCGCGATTCCACCAGCGCGCGTTCGGCGCCGGCGAATTCGATTAGGACATTGCTGACATTGTGGGCAGCGTTGAGGATATTGCGATGCCGCTCCCGCATCCATTCGATCAGCCCAGGCACATCGCCTTCGTAAAAAGCGTGATTGTCCACGGCCCCCTCATGGAACAGGGACGGGATCGCTTCGAGATCGCTGCGATCGACGGCGCGGCAGAATTTATGCACGATGTCGGTTATCGCGAAGCGCGCTTCGACTTCCGCCAGCCGTTGGTCAATGTCACGCATGGGCCTTCTTTCCTCACGCGAGCAGGGGCGCAAAACGATCAATATAGTCGGCGAACCGATTGCGGATCGCTTCGTCGGTCGTGCCGAATTTCTCGGCCGAATAGGAATGGCCGCCATGCTTGTTGCGTGGATTGCGCTGCGACCAGTCGCGCATCCCCTGCAGGCTTTTCTCCGTTAGCGGCAGGCCGAACGCCTCGTAGATACGGCGCACGACCGCCTCGTCGTTCGAGGTGATGTCGGAAAAAGCGATATCAAGGATTTGCAGATCGGGATCATTGTCGCGCCACGCCAGATGATCGTCGGCCGACTGGCCATAATAGGCTGTCATCGCCTCACCCCCGTTCAGATCGGGTTCGACGTCCGCGTAGAGCAAGTGCCAGTTATAGGCGATGCCTGCGATCGAGGGCACGCATTTGACCGGATCGCGATGGGTGACAAGGAAGCGCGGATTGTCGAAAATGCGGTTGAGCTGCTTTTCCAGCCCGAAATGGATCGGCGTCTTCAGCAGCCAGGGCTTCTTGCGATCCTGTGGATTCTGCCATTGCAGATATTGCAGCTGCATTTTCAGATAGTCGTAAGCCGGCGTCGGGTCGGCGCTCAACAGCCATCCGAAAAAGGAGGATGAGCCAAAGACCATCATCGCCCCCGTCCGGAAGGCATATTCGAAAAGCTGCATCTCTTCTTCAGCCTCGTCGGTAAAGACGGGATGGCCGGTGATCATGTCGGGCGACACTTCATACAGCCATTTTTCATAGTCACGCGTTTCGGCAATCCGCTGTTCGCGGCCCCCCTCCGGCGCCCCGGGAATCCGGGCGAACATATGGCCTTTCCAATATTCCACGAGCTGGAAATCGCCCGACGCGCCCAGCAGCCGCTGCAATTTGGTGCTGCCCGTCCGTGGCATCGACGTGATGATGATCGGCGCGTCGATGACCTCGTCCATGATTTCGGGATGTTCGGCAAGATCCTTCTGGAACCACAGCCGATTGATGAGGAGACGCAGGACATTTTCACGCAAATGCTCGACGCGATCGGGGCGAACGGCAACATCGGCATTGACGCCCTGCACGAGCATGTCGAGACCTTCGCGGAAATCGTCGGGACCGAAGTCGGACAGGCCCGTCCGGTCCCGGGCAATCTGCAATAGTTCCTGTGCGTCCAGCACTTTCATTACCAATCTCTCCTCGATGCCTGCGGCCATAGGTCCGCTAAAAGACATGTTAACATTGGTTGAACTAACCTTGGTCTGGCGGTCATTAGAGCTTCGAGATGACCTCGTCGCCAAAGCGCTTGATTTCATCCAGCTTGGTCTGAAGAGGGATATCGGGGGTCGGGAACAGCACAATGCAATAATCGGTCACGCCGATGTCCTCGAACTTCCGGTAGGAACCAAGATCCGGGCGTTCCTGTGCACCAGTACGGATATTATATTGGCGGGCGTGAATCTGGAAATCCCGGTCGTCGGTTCCATAGGTGCGGCGAAGCTCGTGCAGTTCGGCAATCATGGCCTTCATGGGATCGAAGTCCATGTTCACCACGGTCCAGCCATCACCCATTTTGGCGGCACGGCGCAAGGCCGGCTTGGAATGGCCGCCGATGACGATGGGCACGGGCTGGGTCGGCGCCGGATTGATCTTGATCGGCCCGAACTTGTTGTGCTTGCCCTCATAGGCGAAGAGATCGCCCGTCATCAGCCCTTTCAATATGTCGATGGATTCGTCGAGCAGCTCGCCACGCTTGCTCCAATCCAGACCGTTATAGGAAAAGTCCTCCTCCCACGGGCCGATGCCGGCGCCATAGATGAACCGATTGTTCGAGATCACCGCCAGCGAGCAGATCTGCTTGGCAAGCAAGATCGGCGCGCGCGATGCCGACTTCATCACATTGGGAAAGAACCGCAGCTTGCTGGTCCTGGCCGCCATCCAGGCAAAGGCCACCATCGGCTCAATGAAGGGAGTATTCTCGATATACTTCCGGATGGCGTCGGTTTCATTATACGGATAAATCGAATCCGTCTTGTCAGGATAAAAAACACTGTCCGGGGTCGAGAACGCGTCGAAGCCGGCTTCCTCGGCCGCAACACCCATCTCCAGCCAATGCTCATAGTTCCCCATTGTCTCTGATAGGCTAAAACGCACTTTTCGATCCTCCT
>NZ_JACHOV010000027.1 GCF_014200045.1 Rhizorhapis suberifaciens | reverse complement strand
GGCACTGCGAACAGTTTCACCAGTTCGAATTTCTGGATCTTTCCTGAAGGCGTCCTGGGAAAGTCGCTGACGATTTTCCAGCGCTTGGGGACCTTGTGGCGTGCAATCCGGTCGAGCAGGAACTCGCGTGCGGCATCGATATCGATCGTAGTACCGGCGCTGCATTTAATCGCGACGGCGACTTCCTCGCCCCAGCGCGCGTCGGGTAAGCCAACAACCGCGCATTCGGCAACGCCGGGATAGTCGCCCAGCCTGTCTTCGATTTCGCGCGGATAGATGTTTTCGCCGCCGCGGATGATCATTTCCTTGAGGCGGCCGGTCACGCGGAGATAGCCCTTGTCATCGAGCGTTCCAAGATCGCCTGTCCGAAGAAAGCCCTCCTGGTCAAAGGCGGCCGCAGTGGCGGCGGGATTGTCGAAATACGCTTTTGTCATATAGGGACTGCGTATGCGGATCTCGCCGATCTCACCGGTTTTCAGGGTTTGGCCTGTGACGGTGTCGGCAATTCGCAGTTCCGTGTGAGGATAGGGTTGGCCGACCGTTTCGGCGATGATTTCAACCGGTTCGCCCCTGAAGGTCTTGCACATCACGCCGCCGGCCTCGGTTTGACCGAACATGACCTGGACATCGGCATGGAAGCGGTCGCGCAGCTGACGCACGAACTCCGGAGCGACCGTGGTGCCTCCTGTCTGGATGACCTCCAGGCTTGAAAGATCCCTCTTGTCAAAATCGGGATGCTCCAGAAGGGCAATGGCCATTGTGGGCACACAAGGAAACCATGCGGACTTTTCACTTTCGATCAGCCGCAAAACCTCGCCTGCCTCGAAGGCGCGCACCACGACATGCGTGCCCAATCGCGCGATGCAGCCCAGATTGGTGGTCACTGAGCCCCCGATATGGAAGAACGGCATCAGGCCCAGCCAGGAACGGTGATCTCCTATCTCGTAAAGCTCTGATCCGAGCAGCGCGTTGTTAACAATCCCACGATGATGGAGCATGACCCCCTTGGGCACCCCGGTCGTGCCTGAGGTGTACAATATCAGCGCGGTGTCGTCGGGATTGACCGTTACATCGATCGCATCCTCCGGCGTGTTCGCGAGGTGCTCCTGCCAGTCGCTGGTAAGCAACACGGTGCGTAAATCGGGTAATGCCGGACGGATTTCGTCAATAATGGCCGGCAAGTTCGTGCCGCGATGCTCGGGGTCGGCAATCAGACCCGCCGAACGGCTCTGCCGCAACAGCGATTCAACGTCCGCGGATCGCAATGCCGGATTGAGAGTCACCAATACCAAACCAGCTTGCGCCGCCGCCATTTGATAAAGAACCCATGGCCCGCTGTTGGAAGCCCAGATGGCGATATGTTCGCCGGGCTTGAAGCAACTCAGGAGGAAACGTGCCAAACGTGCCGAATCAGCGTATAGCTCATTATATGTCCACGACAGTTGGCCGTCCTTCAGGGCGAGGCGATCCCCTGCTTCTTGGGCCGCGTGGGCCAAAAGTTGCCCGACTGTCCAGTCCCGCAGCTCCGACTTGGCGGGGACTGAAAAATGTGCCTCATCCATCTGATTTCCTCATTTCTCTTTCGCTATTTAAAGTCAGGTGCTATGAAGTGCAATAGATTAGGTACTATATCCTGTTTTGCGCGAGAGGCTCTGCGATGGATTACGATTATAAAACCGGTTTCGTCAGTTATCCCGACGCGGAACCTGGCAGCCCCGCTTCCAAGGCGCCTTATATCGACCATGGCACAGACCGCGTGGACCCACGGCGCTATTATACCCATGAAGAAGCGGCTCTGGAATGGGAGCATATGTGGACCAAGAGCTGGATGTTTGTGGGACTTGCACATGACATCCCCGAGATCGGCGATTGGTTCAAGGTAGAGCTGGGCAAGGAATCCTTCATCATCGTGCGAAATGCCGAGGGTGATGAGGGTATTGCGGCCTATTTCAACGTCTGTCCGCACCGCGGCAACCGTATCGTCCATTCCGACTTTGGCAGCACCGGCAGCGGCAGTTGCTTCCAATGCGACTTCCATGGCTGGAAATTCGGTCTCGACGGCAAGAATGTGGAAATTCGGGACGAATTTCTTTTCCGGAAGGAAGCGGTCGCACATCGCCCGGGGCTGAAGCCGGTCCGCTGCGGGGTCTGGAACAGTCTTGTATTCATCAGTCTCGATCCCTCGGGCAAGTCGCTGATGGAGCATCTGGATGTCATTCCACAGCACCTCGCCCCCTACCCCTTTGAAAAATACAAGGTGATCCGGGACATCGAGACCTGTTGGAACGCCAACTGGAAAACGGCCCTTGATGCATTTATCGAATTTTATCACGCTGACGATGTGCATCCCCAATTGCTGACGTTCACCGAGACTCTCGAATGCCAGTATGATCTATATGGCAACGGCAATAGCCGGATGATCATTCCCATCGGCTATGTGACCAGCCGGAATGAGGATCGGGAGACGGTCACCGATACGCTGAAGGGCTTCCTTCAGTTCTTCGGTGGCAATCCGGACAATTACGCTCACCTGAAAGGCCATGAATATTTCAAGGCGCTGGTTGATGTGCGGAGGGAATGGGCAAAGCGTCATGGTTACGCGCATTTCGACGATCTGAGCGACAATCAGGTCAACGACGACTGGAACTATTTCGTCTTTCCGAACATCACGATCAACGTGTTCAGCGATTCGCTTCTGATCCAGATATTCTCGCCCCACGAAAGCGATCCGAGCAAGAGCCATTACCGCGCGATCTCGCTATGCTTGCCGGTTGGGGGAACGCAGGACATGGTGATGGATCCCGGTCAGTTCGGCCCCGAAGCCGTTTCCCCGCCCGGCTGGGACGGATCGGTCCGGCCCGCCAAGATCATACCTCAAACGCTTGAGGAGTTCGGTTCTGTGCTGGCGCAGGATGCAGTGCGGGTGCCCGAGGTGCAGAAAGGCATCGAATCCATGGCGTTCGATGGCTACGTCCTGTCGGAGTCGGAAACTCGCATCCGGCACTACCATGCCGAGATCGACCGGCTCATCGGCCGCCGCACTTGACACAGCTGTAGTAGCCTGGCCGGATCCGCCCAAGTGGAGGAACCGGCCAGGGCGCATATTCAAGGGCGCCAATAGCATGGGGAGCTCTGCGATTTTTTCGATGCGGCGCATCATTGAACTTTAAAAAACGGGACTCAGGACTGACGGATGACAGAAGCTGCCAACCTGTTCGAAAGCATCGAAGACCTTGAAATCAAGCTGTCGCGAACCAAGAGTTGGGGCGGGCTGGAAACAGACGCTTTCTACGCGCCCGCCGAGCGTGATTCCCATTATACGGAAAATGTCGGCGATCCCGGCAGTTATCCCTTTACCCGTGGCGCCTATCCCCAGATGTACCGCAGCCGGATGTGGACCCTGCGCAACATTGTCGGCTATGGCGCTCCCGAAGATACCCGCCAGGGCGTCGAGATGGTGCTGGCCGCAGGCGGTACCGGCATCAGCATCGTTCCCGACCCGCTGACGACCCAGAGCATCGACCCCGATCATCCTGCCTTCGGACCTGAGGTCGGGCTGGAAGGCTGTTCCTTGCCGACGCTGCGCGATGTCGATCGACTACTTCATGGTGTCGATCTGGCGAAAGTCGACACCGCCTGGCACTGGGCTGCGATGGCCTATCCGCTCGTGGCATCGGTCCATGTAAAGCGCGGCCAATCACTTGCCACGCTTCAAGGCTCCAATATGCCTGATATGCTTCAGGAAACTTTGTGCGGTTGGGGCAAGCATATGATTCCCGCCGATCTGGGTCATCGCACCACTGTCGATGAGGTGGAGTTCAGTGTCCGGAACAGCCCGCGCTGGGCGTTGGGAATGCCGCAAGCCTATGACCTTCGCGAGCGGGGCCTCACGCCCGCAGGTGAAATCGCGGTCGGAATGGCCATTATCAACAAGACAATGGAAGATTTGATCGCACGGGGGCTTAGCGTCGATGATGTAGCGCCAAGCCTTGCCTGGGTTTCAACATCGGACATCGACTTTTTCGAGGAGGTCGCCAAGTTTCGCGCATTGCGCCGCTACTGGGCAAAAACCATGAAGGAAAGGTTCGGGTCCGTGGACATGCGGGCGCAGCGGCTCCGGATCGCCTGCCACACATCAGGCAAGTCGCTCGTCTACAAGCAGCCTCTGAACAATCTTACCCGCACCGCGATCCAGGGGTTGGCTGCGCTTTGCGGCGGAATTCAATCCATGGAAGCGTGCACATATGATGAACCTGTTTGCGTACCCACGCACGAAGCCCGCGAACTCGCCACGCGCCAGCAGCAGATTCTCGCCAACGAGGTTGGCGCTGCCCGTGTCGCTGATCCGCTTGGCGGAAGCTACTATATCGAGGCGCTGACCGATCAGATCGAGGCGGCGGCCGTCGTCATGCTGAATCAGATTGAAGGCATCGGTCTGCTGGAAGCGATTGACAGCGGGGAGATGGAACGCATGATGGATGATTATAATCTGGGGTTCCAGAGAGAGCTGGACAGCGGCGAAAGAATCATGGTGGGAATTAACCGGTTCGTACCCGAGGATGACCCCGCGCCGACACGATTTAAATTCGACCGCACCAATACCTATGCGCACATCCGGCGCTTCTCCGAGCTCAAGCAACAGCGAGATAAAACCGCCTGGTCGCAATCGCTGCAGACGCTCTACAGAACCGCTCGCGACGGAAACAATCCGATGCAGGCCATGATCGACGCCTTCATCGCAGACGCCAGTATCGGCGAAATCTGGGGAACGGTGCGTGTTGCCCATGGCCATGATTTTGATCCCTATGGCCATGTCATGGCGCCGCTGGTGTACGCATGAGCCGCCCGAATACGGTCCGGTGCCTGCTCGGAATGCTGGGCACCGACGTCCACTCCAAGGGTATTCGCACGCTTGCGCGCCTGCTTGATGAAGCGGGCGGAATTGAAGTCGATTATATCGGCGAGCACAACAGCATCGAGGGAATGGCGAACGCTGTAGTCGAGAGCAAAGCCGACATCGTCGGGGTGAGTTTCTCGTCCGCCGCCTATGTTGAGTATACCCGCCAGCTGATTGAGGCGATGAAGGAAAAGGGCGTGGGCCACGTTCCGTTGATGCTCGGCGGTATGATCCACCCGGATGACATTGCGGAACTGAAAGAGATGGGCGTCGCAGGACTGTTCGGGGCGGGCTCGAAGACCCAAGACATCATATCCTTTGTGCAGAATACCGGTGCCCATAAGATATGACCGGCTATGTCGATGTTTGCGCCTTATCCGAAATCCCCAATGGCAAGCATCGCGCATATACCCTGTCCGGTACCGCCATCCTCGTCTGCCGCTCGGGCAACGATGTGTTTGCGATCGAGAACCGCTGCTCGCATCTTAATTTCCCGCTGAAAGGCGGTCGCCAAATCGGCTGCGAGATCATCTGTCCCCATCATGGCGCCCGCTTCGATTTCCGAACCGGCAAAGCAGTCGGAGGTCCGGCTGTAGACCCTATTCAGCATTTCGAGGTGCGAATCCACAATGACCGGGTCGAAATCCGCCCCAGGATAGAAAGCAAATCTTGGCTCCGCTCCGCCGAACAAAAAGATATTTGACAG
>NZ_JACHOV010000026.1 GCF_014200045.1 Rhizorhapis suberifaciens | reverse complement strand
AAGGTCCCCAAGCGCTGGAAAATCGTCAGCGACTTTCCCAGGACGCCTTCAGGAAAGATCCAGAAATTCGAACTGGTGAAACTGTTCGCAGTGCCGGAGTGAACACTCGGCCAAAGGTCACCATATTGGTGCGCGTTCATGCTTTAGACCTTCCTGGCTAGATAGATACCCAGCGGTGCATCAGCGGTAAGCATCAAGCTGTATGGCTCCATTCTGCCATCCTCCACCCAGAGCGCGGAACAGATCGACCTGCGTCGTCACCACGCGCGCGTCGGATTCGGCAAGGTCGGCCTCCGCGTTCGCGAGCGTCCTTTCGGCGTCGAGCACCACGAGGAAATCGGCGCGGCCCTCGCGCAGCTGCGCCCGGCTGATCGTCGCGGCGGTGCGCGCTTCATCGCGCGCGGACGTGAGGGCCTGCCGTCGATCGAGTTCGTGCGCATAGCGGGAGAGTGCGGTCTCGGTTTCCTCGAGCGCGCGGAGCACAGTGCCGTCGAAACGGGCAAGCGCCGCCTGTGTGGTGGCCTCGGCCGCGGCGATCCGGGCGCGGTTCGCTTCCTGATTGGGAAAGGACCAGCTCAGCAGCGATCCCAACAGCCACCTGAGCGGACCGCCGCCGAACATGTCGCCGATCGACGGCCCGGTCGATCCGATCGAGCCGCCGAGCGTGATGCGGGGATAGAGATCGGCGGTGGCGACGCCGATCCGCGCCGTTTCCGCCGCCAGCCGGCGTTCGGCCTCGCGTACGTCGGGACGCCGCGCAAGCAGCGCGCGACCATCGCCCACCGGAATGGGGCGATCCAGTTTTAGCGTGGTCGCGCGCTGACCGACCTCGGGGGGAAGGTCGGCGGGGGGCCGCCCGGTCAGAGTCGCCAGGCGGAACAGGGCCGCGTCGCGGTCGGCGCGGAGCGGGGAAAGGGTGGCTCGCTGCTGATCGCGCAGCGCGGCGGCGCGCGAGACATCGAGCCTGGTGGTGCGGCCGGCCTCGAAGCGCTTCGAGGTGAGCGTGACTGTCTGGTCGAGCAGCTCTACGGTGCGTTCCGCCACCGCCAGCCGCTCGGCCGAGGAGGATGCGTCCGCATAGGCCCGCGCCGTCTCCGCCGCGACGGCGACGCGAGCGACGTCCAGCGCGGCTGCATCGGCCTCGGCATCGCCCCGTGCCGCCTCGATCGAGCGGCCGATGCGGCCGAACAGATCGACCTCGTAGGAGATATCGAGTCCGGCATCGATCGACCAAGCCTCGCGATCGGCTCCTGCGGAGCGCTGGCCGGCAGGGAGGCGGCCATAGCTCCCGCCCGCGCCGATCGTGGTCTGCGGCAGGCGCCCGGCACGGCTTTCCTGCAGGAGCGCACGCGTCCGGGCGAGGTTGGCGGCGGCGACCGCCAGATCCTTGTTCGCGGCAAGCGCATCGGCGACGAGGCGATCGAGCACCGGATCCTGGTAGAGCTGCCACCAATTGTCCGCCGGCGCCTCGGCCGTCACTGCCTCTGAACGGGCGCCGATGAACGGAGCCGCTGCGCTGGAGGGCGTTTCGGGGCGTGCATAGTCCGGGCCGGCGCCGCACGCCGCGAGCGTCAGCAGGCTGGCGAGGCCGAGCAAGGTTGAACGGCGCATGTTTTTCTCCCTCATTCCGCAGGCACGGGCGCGGGGTTGGCAGTGCCGTCGCCGCGCCGCCGGGCAAACCGGTCGGAGAGCGCGCGGGTGGCGACATAGAAGGTCGGCGTGAAGATGAGGCCGAAGAAGGTCACTCCGATCATGCCGGAGAAGACCGCCGTGCCGAGCGCTTGGCGAAGTTCGGCCCCCGGCCCGCTCGCGATCACCAGCGGCACTACGCCGAGGATGAAGGCGAAAGACGTCATCAATATGGGCCGCAGCCGGGTCTGCGCCGCGCGCGCAGCGGCGTCAAGCGGTGACAGCCCTTCCTCCTCCGCCTGCTTGGCGAACTCAACGATCAGGATCGCGTTTTTCGCCGCCAGCCCGATCAGCACGACGAGGCCGATCTGTGTGAGGATGTTGTTGTCCATGCCCCGCAGGTTCACGCCGGTCATCGCCGCCAGCAAGGTCATCGGCACGATCAGGATGATCGCGATCGGAAGCATCAGGCTTTCGAACTGCGCCGCGAGCACCAGGAAGACGAAGAGCGTCGCGGCCGCGAACACGATGATCGCCGCGTCGCCCGCGAGTTTCTGCTGATAGGCCACTTCCGTCCATTCGCTGGAGACGCCCGCCGGCAGTTTGGCCGCGAGCGTGTCCATCGCCGCCAGCGCCTGGCCCGACGAATGGCCGGGCGCGGTATCGCCCTCGATATCGATCGCGGGATAGAGATTGTAGCGGATCGCGCGGTAGGGCCCCGATTTGTCCTGGAAGGTCGCGACCGCGCCGATCGGCACCATCGCCCCGGAGTTGGAGCGGGTCTTGAGTTGCGCAATATCGGCGCTGTCGTCACGAAAAGGCAGGTCTGCCTGTGCGGTCACGCGATAGGTGCGACCGAGAAGGTTGAAGTCGTTGACATAGGCCGATCCGAGATAAACCTGCAGCGCTTCGAAAACCCGGCTCGGCGGCACGCCCAGCATGTCGGCCTTGGCGCGATCGATATCGGCAAAGACGCGCGGGGCGGCCGCCTCCCACTTGGTGTGGACCATCGCGACGTTGGGGTCCTTGTTCGCTTCGCCGACCAATCTCCATGCGATCTGGTTAAGTTCGGCATAGCCCATGCCCGAGCGATCCTGGAGCATCAGCTTGAAGCCACCGCCCGTGCCGATGCCGCGGATCAGGGGGGGCGCGATCACGAACACACGCGCCTCCTCTACGCCGCCGCCGATCTTGCGCGCGCGATCGCTGATGCTGGATTCGGTGTAGCCGTGCTTCGCGCGCTCCTCGAAGCTGTCGAACACCAGGAAGGCGGCGGCGGAGTTGGGTGCAGCTGTGCCGCTCGGCCCATGATAGCCGGCCAGCATCACCGATCCCTTGACGCCGGGAATCCTGTGCATCTTCTGCGCCGTCTCGCGCAGCACCTTGTCCGTCCGGTTGAGCGACGTACCCGGCGGTGTGGAGATCGCAACCAGCACATAGCCCTGATCCTGCGCCGGAACGAAGCCGGAGGGCGTGGCGCCAAAGACGAGGGCTGTCAGTACGATCAACCCACTATAGCCGAATAGCACACGCTTCGGCCGCTTGAGCAGCTTGCGGGTCATGTCCGCATAGAAGACGCTCAACCGATCGAAGCCGGCATTGAAGCGCCTGCCGCCGATATAGGCCATGCGCGCCCAGCGCCCCTCGGGCTCGTCCTCGGCCTTGGGCTTCAACAGGCGCGCAGCGAGCGCAGGCGACAGCGTCAGCGAGATGATGAGCGAGATAATCGTCGCCGTCGAGATGGTGACGGCGAACTGACGATAGAATTCCCCAGTGAGACCGGTCAGGAACATGGTCGGCACGAAAACGGCGCACAACACCAGGACGATCGCAACCAGCGCATTTGAGACCTCGTCCATAGATCGGTGCGCCGCCTCGTTGGGCGACAGGCCATGCTCCAGATTGCGCTCGACATTCTCGACCACGACGATCGCGTCGTCGACGACAATGCCGATCGCCAGCACCAGCCCGAACAGGGAGAGGTTGTTGAGCGAATAGCCGGAGGCGGCGAGCACCGCGAAGGTGCCTATCAGCGAGACGGGAATCGCGATCACCGGGATGATTGCCGCCCGCCAGCTTTGCAGGAACACAAGGATCACGATCACGACCAGCACGACCGCCTCCAGCAGCGTGTGCTGCACGGCGCTCACCGACTCTCGAATGAACTGGGTCGGATTGTAGATCACCCGGTATTCGAGGCCGCGCGGAAATTTGGCGGACATGGCATCCAGCTCCGCCAGCACGGCGTCCGCGGCGGCGAGCGCATTGGTGCCCGGCCGCTGGAAGATGGCGATGCCGAGCGAGGGCTTGCCGGAGAGATAGGTGTTGATGCCATAATCTTCAGCGCCGAGGTCGACGCGCGCGACATCCGACAGCCGCGTCAGCCGGCCTTCGACATCGGTCTTGATGACGATGTTGGCGAATTCCTCGGGCGTGGTCAGGCGGCCCTGGGTTTCAATATTGAGTTCGAACGCGGGCTCGCTGGTCTCGGGCGGTTTGCCGATCGAGCCTGCCGCGACCTGGACGTTCTGAGCGCGCAGCGCGGCGACGATCTCGCCCGCCGTCATGTTGCGTGCCGCCGCGCGGCCGGGATCGATCCAGACGCGCATCGCATAATCCCGCGCGCCGAACAGCCGCACCTCGCCGACGCCGTCGATGCGTGCCAGGCGGTCGCGCATCTGCGTCAGCGCGTAATTTGAGATATAGGCCCGATCGAGCGAGTTGTCGGGCGAGATCAGGTTCGCGACGAGGACAAAATCGGGCGTTGTCTTGCGCGTGACGACGCCTTGCCGACGCACCTCCTCGGGCAGGCGTGGCTCGGCGAGTGCTACGCGGTTCTGCACCAGGACTTGTGCTTCATCAAGATCGGTGCCGAGCTTGAACGTCACGGTGATGGTGAGCCGTCCGTCGCCGGTCGACTGGCTCGACATGTAGAGCATGTCGTCGACGCCGTTGATCTCCTGCTCCAGCGGGGCGGCGACTGTCTCGGCTATAGTTTCGGATGATGCCCCCGGATAGGTGGCGCTCACCGTCACGGTGGGCGGCACGACCTCTGGATATTGCGACACGGGCAGCCCGAAAAAGGCAATCGTGCCGACGATGGTGATGATCACCGCGATCACGCCCGCGAAGATCGGACGCTCGATAAAGACATGGCTGAGTCGCATGATCTGTCCTCTGTTATCGACGTTGGACGCAGCTTCCCTGTCCCCGCTCCCTCAACGGAAGCCGGGCAGGCCATGCGGCCCGCGAAGAATGTGATCGTCAGCGCAGCTTTATGGTTGCCTGCGATGCGGTTGGCGGAGTGAATGACGTTGATGCCACAGCGGTCGGCACTTCGCTGATCTTGCCGGGTCGCGGTGTCACGCGGGCACCGGGCTGCGCGTATTGCACGCCCTGGATAACAACGCGGTCGCCCGGCGCGATGCCCTGCCGGATCACGCGCAAGCCGTTGACGAGGGGACCGATCTCGACCGGCTTGGCCACAACGACGTCATCGCCCCCTTGCACGACATAGACGATCTTCCGCACCTGATCGGTCTGAACTGCGGCATCAGGCACCAGCAGCGCCCTATGCTCACCCCCGGCCGCCAGGCGCATATTGCCGAACATTCCCGGCGTCAGGAAATAATCGGGGTTCGCAAGGACTGCGCGGCCGCGGATCGTCCCCGATCCGGTGTCGAGCGCGTTGTCGGTGAAATCGACCTTGCCTTTCCATCGATAACCGGTCTCGTCCTGAAGCCGGATCTGGACCTCCTGATCCGCCTGCTTCTGCCGACGCTGCTTGAGGTAGAGCGCCTCCGATCCGTCGAAGCTGAAATAGATGGGATCAAGCGCATAGACGGTGGTGAGCAGGGTCGCGCTCCCGGCCGAATCGCCCGCGACCAGATTACCGATGTCGACCCGGCGATCCGAGACGCGCCCGGTGATCGGCGCGCGCACCTGCGTGAACTCGACGTCGAGCGCGCGCGACCGAACCTGCGCGCGGGCGGCGTTCAGCGCCGCTTCGGCGGAGCGGACTGCGGCGCGGAGGCTGTCGACCTCCTCGGCGCTCACCGCCTCGTCGGCGATCAGCCGGTTTGCTCGCGCAAGCTCGCTACGCGCGAGGGCGAGAGCAGTGGCGGCGCTCGCCTCCCGTGCACGCGCCTCCGCGAGCGCGGCGGTGAAGGGGCGTGGATCGATCACGAACAGCAACTGGCCTTTCCGGACCGTGTCGCCGTCCTTGAAGTGGATCGATTGCAGTGCGCCCGAGACGCGCGGCCGGATCTCCACCGCCTGGCTTGCCTCGAAACGCCCGACATAATCGTCCCATTCGACGATCTCGCGCTCAAGCGGCTGGCTGACCGTGACGGCGGGGATCGGCGACGCGTCGGCGCGCGCCTCATTGGACGGTTCCAGCGCGCGGTATCCGAAGATAAGCAGCCCCGCGAGCGGAAGCGCCAGATAGATTGCCTTGCGGGGGCGGCTCCGCAACGGAGAGGCGCTAATCGCGGTTGTTTCCGCGGGAGCGGCCTTGATTTCCGACAGATACATGATCGATGTCCCTGTTGTCAGTGCGTCAGGCGAGCCGGGGCGAGAACGAAAGATAAGCCATGGACAGCCCATGTTTCATATTTGTTACTGAACGGTACGTCCTTGATAGACACGTACCGGTCTGTTACATTTTGGTCAAGGCCAGAAAGGTGAGGATGTTTGAGATGCACGTGAAAAAAAATCTTTCGTGCGGCGAAGCAGACCATGGGGTGTCGCGAAAAAACGCCGGGCAGCGCGTTTTCGAGACCGCGCGCGAGCTATTCTATCGTCGCGGCATTCGCGCAGTGGGGATCGACGAGATCGTCGCCCAAGCCGGCGTGACCAAGCCCAGCCTGTATCGGGCCTTCGCGTCAAAGGACGCTCTTGTCGCTGCCTGTCTCGAGGAGAGCGCCAAGGAAGGCCGGATGGAACTGGACGCGATCATGGCCGAAACACCGGATGATCCACGTCAGCAACTTCGCGGCATCGTACGTCACTATGGGGAAAAATTGACGCGACCCGATTTTCGCGGCTGCGCGATGAGCAATACCGCGGTTGAATTTCCGGAGCCTGGCCATCTCAGCCGCACGGTGCTCGAGGCATGCAAGGAGGCTATGCACACGCGTCTCGGCGAAGTCACCCGGAGGCTTTCGGTCGACGATCCGGATGCACTGGCGGATGGCCTCATGCTGATCATCGAAGGCGCGATGGCAAGCCACCATATTTTTGGAAGCCAGGGACCATCAGCCTCCTTGACGGCAACCGCCGACGCCTTGATCGAGAGCTATTTGAAGGCAAAGGCCGCCTGAGAGGGATCTCGGACGAAAACGCCACCGGCAGCCTGCGGTTGCCAAGGAACCTCATCGGCTGCCACACGTCTGAAGAAAATGGACGAGGCCAGGATGATATAGGCGGGAGCGAGCGCCGGCCTTGAACCGAGCCAGGGCCGTGCTTGTTATCTAGGCGAAGTGGCGCAGTCGTGGCGAACCAAGACTGCGCCGACTCTCCTTTAACGGATGATGAACGGGTTTTTGTCGCCGAATTTATGCACCGACGATGCGCCGACCGGAAAGGCATCGAAGATGCTGCGGTCCATGTTCATGCCGCTGAACTGCTCCATCTGAACAGGCTCGGTGCAGCAATCCAGCATCTTGCGGTTATACTCCTGGAATTCTGGAACGCCGCGCAATTCCATCGCGACATCTTCGTCCCACGAAGCAAAAACCACGAACTCGTTCGGGTCGCGCGCCCAACCCTGAAACGCGAAGGTGCAACCCCGATAGTAATAGGGCTTGGCCTCTTCGCAGACGCCCTCGAAAAGCTTCAGGAATTCCTCGCGACGTGCGGGGTCAACCTTCCAATGAACAGCGAACAGGTTGCGGTCACGGGTAAATGGCGATTTTTCAGTCATGGGAACGTCTCCTTCGTGAGTGCTAAGAGGATTGGGGTGATCCTTGAGGGCCGACCAGGGGAGCGACTCACGGATCGCACATTGCAATTACCCTGAGCTATCATCTAGCCGGTAGCGACAATTTCACGTATTGGACGCACGCGGGTTATGAAAACGTTGGCCGCATTCACTATGCGGGAAGGGAGCAGACATGCTGAGCTGGGAAGATAGGTTTGCCCTTGAGGAACTGGTTAACAGATATTCCTATCACCTCGACTTGTGGCAGGTCAACATGTGGGTCGAGCTCTTCGCCGAGCAGGGAACACTGGATGAAAGCGCCCTGGGCATGGGGGTCTATATCGGGCATCAGGCGATCGCGGCCTATGGGAGTGAACTTCAAGCTGACGTACTGCACGTCGTCCACCTCATGATGAACCACGTCATTCTGGAATCCGATACTACGCAGGCATCCGGTTGCGTCTTTGCACTGGTGGAAGCCATGACGCGCAGCAGCGGTCATACTCGCTATTATATCCGCTATGAAGACGCCTACATTAAAACCCCATCCGG
This sequence comes from Rhizorhapis suberifaciens, assembly GCF_014200045.1. Lineage (GTDB taxonomy): Bacteria > Pseudomonadota > Alphaproteobacteria > Sphingomonadales > Sphingomonadaceae > Rhizorhapis > Rhizorhapis suberifaciens. The sequence goes on along the minus strand of NZ_JACHOV010000026.1, from coordinate 803 downwards.
TTGGCGTTTTGGGAAGCGGACGATCTTGCCGATGTTTCCTCCGCAGATAGTGTCACCGGCGTAAGCGGGTCAGGAACATCGGCGCGCGCGCGTAGATGTTCAGAAGGGCCAGGGGCGCTGCCCTGGCCCTTCTGCCGATGGTCCGTCGCTTGAAGCTTGCTCAGCGGCTGTACAACTCGATGCCGCAGACGGTTTTAATAGCTTTTCGGCAAATCGAGCACTTTTTCGGCGATGAAGCTCATGATGAGCTGTTCGGTAATCGGCGCAATGCGGGTGATCGCGGCTTCCCGGTACAGCCGTTCGACGTGATATTCCTTCGCATAGCCAAAACCGCCATGCGTGGCCACGGCCTGCCAGCAGGCATCGTGACCGGCGCGGCCGCCCAGAAACTTCGCGCTATTCGCCTCCGCCCCGCACGGGCGCCCGCTATCGTAGAGTTCGGCGGCGCGCATCGCCATTTGCCATGCGCTTTCGAGATACATCCAGCGTTCCGCCAAGGGGTGCTGAATGCCCTGGTTCTGGCCGATGGGGCGATCGAACACCACGCGTTCGCGCGCATATTTTGCCGCGCGGCGCAGTGCATCCCGGCCCAGACCAATGGCCTCCGCCCCAATCAGTATCCGTTCAGGATTGAGGCTGTGGAGAAGGTAGGAAAAGCCCTTGCCTTCCTCGCCGATCCGGTCCTCATCGGGGATGAACAGGCCGTCGATGAAGATCGCGTTGGAATCCACCGCCTTGCGCCCCATCTTCGGAATCTTGTGAACATCGATCTTGGCGCGGTCCAGGTCGGTATAGAAGATCGA
>NZ_JACHOV010000025.1 GCF_014200045.1 Rhizorhapis suberifaciens | reverse complement strand
TCGAGGTGCGAATCCACAATGACCGGGTCGAAATCCGCCCCAGGATAGAAAGCAAATCTTGGCTCCGCTCCGCCGAACAAAAAGATATTTGACAGCCTTAATATAGGTCCTATAACCTAGGCAAATAGGGGGCCTTTGTGGGGTCCGGCAAACCTACGGTTCCACACCTACTGGTCGCTCGGAGTGGAGTTGGTATAAAGGCGCTGTTGCGCGTAGCCTAGCGAAGGGGCTTTTGCATGGATTTTAGCATCAGTCCGCGCGGACAAGAGTGGCTCGCGCGAGTAAAGGAATTTCTCGAGGAGCATGTCTATCCCAATGAGGAGCTCTATGAGGAGCAACTTGGGGATGACACTAACGATCCATGGCGGGTTCCGCCCCTCATGCTGGAGCTGCAGCAGAAGGCGCGCGAGGCCGGCCTGTGGAACATGCACATACACGACACGCGCCATGGGCCGGGCCTCAGCAACCTCGATTACGCGCCGATCGCCGAGGCGCTGGGCCGGGTCCACTGGGCGTCCGAAGTGTTCAACTGCAACGCGCCCGACAGCGGCAACATGGATGTGCTGTCGCTCTATGGCAGCCCGGAGCAGCAGGAGAAGTGGCTGAAACCCATGCTGGCGGGCGAGATCAAGTCGAGCTTCGCCATGACCGAGCCGGCGGTGGCTTCCTCCGACGCGACTAATGTCGAGACCCGGATCGAGCGCGACGGCGACCATTATGTCATCAACGGTCGCAAATGGTGGATCACGAACGCCTATAATCCGCGCACCAAGATCTTCATCGTGATGGGCAAGACGGATCCCACCGCGCCCATCCACCTCCAGCAGACCCAGATCCTGGTCGAACCCAGCACGCCGGGCGTCAAGCTGGTGCGCTCGCTGCCGATCTTCGGCTATCATGACCGTCCGCACGGCCATGCCGAAATCCTGTTCGAAAATGTCCGGGTGCCGGCGGAGAATGTGATTTTGGGCGAAGGGCGCGGCTTTGAGATTGCGCAGGGCCGCCTGGGTCCGGGCCGCATCCACCATGCCATGCGTATCATTGGCGTGTCCGAACGGCTGCTCGAAAAGCTCTGCACGCGGCTCACCACCCGCATCGCCTTTGGCAAGCGCCTGTCCGACGAAAGCGTGTGGAAGGAACGGATCGCCCGCGCCCGCATCAATATCGAGATGAGCCGCCTGCTGGTCTACAAGACCGCGTGGCTGATGGACGAGGTGGGCGTGAAGAATGCCCGCAGCGAAATCTCGCAGATCAAGGTCATCGTGCCCGAACTGGCGCAGCAATTGTGCGACATCGTCCAGCAGGCCTACGGCGCGGCCGGCATGTGCGACGATTTCGGCCTCGCCTACACTTTTGCGCGTTTGCGCGTGATGCGCATCGGCGACGGTCCTGACGAAGTTCACAACCGCGTCATCGCCCGGAACGAACTCAGGAAATATCTCCCGCCCAAAACCAGCGAAGGGGCCAGTCATGGCTGACCGGCAGGACTTGCTCACCGGCACCGAGGCGCCGCCTGAACATCTCGCGCTAGACGTCCAAAAGCTCGGCGCCTATCTCGCTCCGCGCGTCGAAGGCCTAGAGGGCGACTTCCGCGTCGAAAAATTCAAAGGTGGTCAGTCGAACCCGACATACAAGCTGATCGGACGGGATAAGAGCTATGTTCTCCGCCGCAAGCCCCCCGGGAAGCTGCTGGCGTCGGCTCACGCGATCGATCGCGAATATCGTGTCACCAAGGCGTTGGCAGATGCCGGATTTCCGGTTCCTCGCCCAGCATTATATTGTGATGACGAATCGGTCATCGGCTCGGCCTTTTACATCACCGAATTCATCGACGGGCGCGTGTTCTGGAACGCCGATCTGCCGGGCGTGGAGAAAGCGGATCGCACCGCGATCTACGACTCGATGAACGCCTATCTCGCCCATCTCCACCAACTCGACTACAAGGCGTTGGGCCTGGAAACCTTTGGCAAGCAGTCTGGGTATACCGCGCGGAACCTCAAGACCTGGTGCACCATTTACGAGCAGTCGAAGCTCGTCGAGGTGCCCGACATTGACTGGTTGATGCAGGAGCTTCACGACCGCCTCCCGGACGATGAGCCGACGACTATCCTGCACGGCGATTTCGGCCTGTACAACGCCATGGTCCACCCGACCGAGCCGAAGGTTCTGTCGGCGCTGGACTGGGAAATGTCGACGCTTGGCAACCCCTATATCGATCTGGCGCACAACACGCGCGCCTGGTGGGAACCGCTGGGCTTTGCCGAAGGCAGCGCGACGTCGCTGCGCGGGCATGATCTGGAAGCACTCGGCATCCCCAGTCTGGACGCCTATGTGGAAAGCTATTGCCGGCGGGCCGGAATCACCGGGATTCCTCACCTCGACTTCTATTTCAGCTTCGTTCAGTTTCGGTACGCCGTAATGATCCAGGGCATCCTGAAGCGCGCGAGCATCGGAACGGGCGTTAACCGGCGCGTCACGCATACTCAAGAACGCGTAGCCGCGATCGCCGCCCTGGCGCGCAAAACTCTCACTGAATCACGATAGGTCCGATCATGAAGCAATATTTCGATTTCAGCGGCAAGGTCGTGCTGGTGACCGGCGGCAGCCGCGGTCTGGGCGCGGCCATCTGCCGCTCCTTTGCCGAGCAGGGGGCGGACGTGGTCATCGCCAGCCGCAATGCTGAAAATTGCGAAGAGCTGGCCGCCGAAATCGAAGCCAAATATGGCGTCCGCGCGTTGGGGATCGGTGCGCATCTTGGGCGCTGGGACGACATTGAGCGATTGGTCGAAGTTGCTTATGAGCGCTTCGGCAGAATCGATATCCTGGTCAACAATGCGGGGATGTCGCCGCTCTCCGACAGCTCGCTGGAAACGTCCGAAGTCCTGTTTGACAAGGTAATCGGCGTTAACCTGAAAGGCCCCTTCCGAATGACCGCGCTGGTCGCGAGCCGCATGGTGGAAGGTGATGGAGGCAGCATCATCAATATCTCTTCCATCGGATCAGTCCGGCCACAGCCCGAATATGCGCCTTATTCGGGCGCCAAGGCTGCGCTGAATGCGATCACCATCGCCCACGCATTCGAATATGCCCCGAAGGTGCGGGTCAATGCGATTCTTCCCGGAAGCTTTCGTACGGACATCGCGAAAGCATGGTCGCCCGACAAAGAAAAGAACATCAAGTCCGCCATCAAGCGGTATGGCGAGCCGGAGGAAATCGTGTCCACCGTGATGTACCTTGCATCCGAGCATGCGAGTTTCACGACGGGCGCTCTGATCCAGGTGGATGGCGGCCGCCCGTAAACCTGACAGCAACTCACCGCGTCCTGTCGATTGTTGCAGCTTAATTTGTTTTCGTGACGTCTAGCAGATCTTCTTCCGCCTGCGCCTTCGCCTGCTGGAGATAGTCCATGACCTTTTCTCTCGGCACCGCAGGCCGGAAGATCGAAAGACCACCATCCACCGCGAGATGAGTCCCGGTTACAAAGGCGGATTCGTCGGACCCCAGGTAGGTGGCCGCATAGGCGATATCCAGCGGCTTACCGGGTTTCGGCAGCGGCTGTGATCCGGACATCATTTCATCGAGATGCGCGGGCATGATATCGGCCACCTCCTTGCTCGCGCCGACCAACTGCCCCCACATCGAGGTCGCATAGGCGCCGGGAACGATCGCGTTCACCCGGATATTGCTGCTGGCGAGCTCAAACGCCGCCCAACGCGCCAGGTAGAGAACCGCGCCCTTGCAAACGACGTACACCATGCTTGCAGCAGGAGAAAAATTCTCCGCAGCGGCGGAAGAAACGAGGATCACGGACCCGCCGCCGCGTTTTTGCATCGGCCCGATCGCGTGCTTGATGCTCATCACGTGGCTGCGCAGAAGATTGGCCTGCCCGTCATCCCAGGCTTCGGTCGTAAGGTCGGCAATCTTTTGCTTGTGATCCACCGATGCCGCTGCATGGAGGACAATGTCCAGGCCTCCGAACTTCTCCTCTGCCATCGCCATCGTCCTGGCGATGTCTTCTTCGTTGCGGATGTCGCAGCGATTGAAATAGACCGATCCGGGGAAGCGTGCTTCCAGCTGGGCGCCTTTTTCAGCCTGGATGTCGGCGACGATAAGCTTCGCACCCTCTGCAACATACATTTCCACGACGCCCAGAGCGATCCCCGACACGCCGCCCGTGACGACCGCTATCTTTCCCGACAAACGTCCCATCCGAACTTCCTTTTCTCTCCAGGCCAACGCTATCAACGCCGCACCTGACAATGACGAAGGTCAACGCAGTCGTGACCGAATGACAGCAGTCAATGCAACGACATGTGAATGTCCGCCTCAGCCGATCAAAAGATCCATCAGCTGGAAACGGCACTTTTCTGGGCGGCAAAATAGCCGTTGAGACCTTTGAAAATCAGTTCGTAAACGGCCTCTACGGTATCGCGAGCCACGTCGGCGTTGCCTGGATCAACCACGTCAAAGGTGCATGAAATCTGCATTCTCGTCCGATTGTCCGAAATGGGATCCAACGCCCAACTCGCTATATAATTGCGTACTCCCTCGATGAAGTTATCGGTGGCATTATAAAATAGCCGCCGGGCAACAGGATCTTCGACGAACAAGGTTTCGCGGTTCTCCGTCGGTTGTCCACCAGAGGCATTCGACCGCACGAGAACTTTGGTCCGGGGCACTTTGCCCTTCTCACCTTCGAGGAAAAAGTTGTTAACCTTCATCCCGTCCTTATCGAGTTCGTTACCCCACCAATCCATCATTCCCCAGTCGGTGAGCACATCCCACAGGGTGTTGACATCGACATCGATAATGCCTTCGCGGAAGCCCGTCCTACGCTCAACTTGGTTGGTGCTAACACCGCTCATCCAGACCTCCTCTATTCCTGGCACTTGTCACCCCAGAGGTGCCTTCGCCGCATGACATCAACGCTATGATGTAGAATAGTATCCATATACTATGCAATGCGTCAAGCCGCAACCGCCGGGAGCAAATTCGGGTTTATCAGGCGGAGGGGGCCTTATCTCCACCGCTGAGGATTGCTCGCTTTCGTACATGCTGCTTCACAACGGCGGCATCAACGGCATACCGATATGCTGTGCGCCGCAACGACGGTTCTCTGGTGCAACCCAAAACCGCTGTTCTTCATGCCGATCGGATGAAAAATGCGCTCGCGAATCAACGCAGGCAAAAGGGAAGACCGAAGAGTCGACCGCCACAAGCTCTCGGACAATAGCGCCAAATGGCATCACATGCCCTCTGCAGCAATAGTCTTAGAACCTGTGGCGGTACGGCAGTCCAATTAGAATTTATACTGAATGCGAGCTCCATAGGTAATCGGCTCGCCGGCAATGTAGACCGGGCCGTATGGCTGGTAAGTGGAGGTAAAAACCGAGTATTTCTTGTCGAAAAGATTATCGACGTAGAAGCCCAACCGCAGATTGCCTCCCGGAGGGCTGACATAGCCCGAAACATTCGCCATCACGAAGCCCTTCTGGCGATCGAGACCAAGGTCACCGCCGGCCCCCGCGAAGAAGTCAAAACTCGAGCGGTATTGAGCAACACCGGCAAGATTGGCCTCCCAACTGCCCAGGTCGAAAGTATAGCTTCCGTTGATGGATGCCTGGTACCGGGGTGCGTGCGGTACTCTGCGTCCGCTATAGTCCTTTGAACAGGCATACAGAACGGCACCTGGCGCGTTAGCATTTGCAGTTCCCGTGGAATCAAAGCAGACGGCCGATGCATTGGGGTAGCTGACATAGTCCGCGTGCAGATAGGAGAGCGAACCACCGATGACCAGACCACCCGAAGGCTGTGCCGTAACTTCCAATTCGGCGCCATAGCCTTCGGCCGATCCGGCATTTTCCGTGATCGATCCACCACTGGTGGCGTCGATGATCTGAACATGCAGATCCTTGTTCTTGTAATAGAATACCGACAAGTTCGTGCGGAGCATGCCGTCCAATGCCGTGTTCTTGATCCCGATTTCGTGCGAGAAAATCTTTTCCGGGCGAATGGCGCCGGGACGCGTGGCGGGTGTACTTAATCCGCCCGCTTTGAAGCCGCGCGTGAAGCTGTAATAGATGTTGGTGGGCCCATTGTCCCATGCGGCGACGAAACGGGGGGTGAAAGCGCTGAAATCTGGGTTGACTACATAGCTGGTGGGGGCGCCAAAGGCCTGGAAGCCGGCGTTGTTTACGCCCTCAACGCGACGCTTGTCGTAAGTATAACGGCCCCCTGCCGTGATTTTGATCTGGTCGGTGAGTTGGTATGAGCCTTCCAGAAATGCGGAAATCGATTCCGTCTTTACCTTGTTAAAGACTTCTGGCTCTGCGGGCAGCGAAGCATATGCATCGCCGGTCAACGCAACATTGAAGAAGGCTTTGTCATGCAGGTAATTGATGCCGACGAGGTAATTAAAAGGCCCGTCAAGCTTTGATGCGAGCTGAAATTCCTGCGTAAAGGTTTTTCCGCCTACACCACGATTATCGAAAACGAAAATATCCGCCGGCGTAAAGTCGTTATCTGCAGCCTGTACGGTCTTGTCGTCCTCATAGCTTGTCGTGCTGGTGAGATCGAAGTAGTCGAAGGACAGGCTGGCTTTCATCCAGCTTCTCAGCATCCGGCTCCGCCATGCGGGCAAATCGCTTAGACGCGTCTCATAGAAATTCGACGGCGGCCCGTCGGCCGGCGTGCAGACATAACAAAGCGGCGCACCGGCAAGGAGAGCGCCTGCGTCCTTCCGTTTTTTGCTCTTCTGATATTCAAAGCCCAGCACGATATCGGCAACCTCATTCGGTTGCCACCGAAGCTGACCGCGAGCGGTATAGTCATAACCGCCATAGAGTTTCCGCCCGGCGAATGTGTTGGTGATATAACCCCCATCATCAGTGTAGCGGCCAGCGACGCGAACACTCAGAGTATCAGAAAGAGGCACGTTCAACATGCCGTCTACCTGCTTGTGATCGAACCGGCCGTATTCCGCCGACACTTGCCCCTCATAGTCGCGCGAAGGCAGGGCCGAACTTACCCGCACCACGCCCCCCGTGGCATTACGGCCGTAGAGCGTACCTTGAGGTCCGCGAAGGATCTCAATGCTGCCGGGATCGACAAGGTTGAGCAGCGAGTTCATGCCGAACGTCCGCTGAAGATATGCTCCGTCCAGGTAAATCGCGACGGGCGATTCCAGGCCGGGGCCGACATAAATTGCCCCGATGCCCCGCATGAACATTTGAATGGAACCGGCATTTTCACCAATGTCAGTGCTCGGTGTGGCCAGGTTGAGATCACGGACATTCTGTATGCCCAGCTTTTGAGCCACTTCGGGAGAAACAGCCGTAATCGCAACGGGCACGTCCTGCAGCCGCTCTGAGCGCCGCTGCGCCGTTACAACGATGTCGCCCACGCCGCCTTCTGCGGCGGCAGCATCTGCTGGCTGGGCACTTGCCGATGTGTCTGCCGCCACCTCTTGAGCATAGGCCGGCAATGCTGCGGCGGAACTCATGAGACAAAAAAGAACTTGAACTTTACCAATGGTTTTTTTCGACAACATTTTCATGCCCCCTGCTTGATGTAGGCGGACACCGCCGCCTCCCCAGCCTCAATCGGCTTTGGACGCGGCCCTAGTACTTTCGTACTGGAAGAGACGTCAAGATTGAATTGCAACTATCGTCAGACGAGGGGCTGACAAACAAAATTGTTTGTTTTACATAATGTTATGCTACAAATTACCCCGCTTGAAATTGCCTCGCGTCGCATAATTTATCACCGATCATGTAATTCTTTCGGGCGGCATCACCACTTGATGACGTGCGATCGGCGTCGCCGTCAGGGCCAAGTTCCTAATGCTGCAATCAGCAGGGCACATTAGCCACCCCTTGGATTGACCCGGCTCCAAGGTATAGTATTCCTAACCTATAGCATCAGCGAATTGAGGAGAGAGCTCGATGGAATTGGGCATTAACGGGCGTCGCGCGATCGTGAATGGCGGCAGTGCGGGTCTCGGCCGGGGCGCAGCGCTCGCGCTGGCTCGGGAGGGAGTAAATGTTTTCATCTCTTCAAGGGGTGAGGAACGGCTGCTCGCGACCTGCAAGGAACTCTCCGATCTCAGTGGAGGAACGGTTACGCCCATCGTTGCCGATCATGGGACTACTGAAGGCCGCGCCCGCATTTTGGCTGCATGTCCTGATCCCGACATCTTGGTCGGGACATGTTCGCCACCTCCCTATGTTGAGAACTTCCGGGACATTTCCGCCGATGATTGGCGCGCCAATCTCGAAATTACCCTGTTGTCTCCAATTGAAATGATGAAATCAGTTATCGACGGAATGATTGATCGCCGCTGGGGCCGGATCGTCAATATCACCACCGCGGGAGCCAAATATCCGCATCCCCTGCGCATACTCTCCGGAGCCCCCAGGGCTGCCCTGGCCAACTATTGTCACGCCGTGGCCAAGCAGGTCATGCAGCATAACGTCACGATCAACATGGTCATGCCCGCAATGCATGACACGGCTGGAATACGCGACATCTATGCAAAGGACGCCGCTGCCAACGGGATTACGGTTGAAGAGCAGCTTGATCTCGTCAGCCGCACGATTCCGATTCCCGCCGGCCATTTCGGCGATCCGGAAGATTGCGGCGCCATCGTAGCCATGTTCTGCAGCCAGCAGGCGAACTACATCACCAGCCAAGGCTTGTGCGTCGATGGCGGCTTTTCTTCGTCAATCTTTTAATTCGTGCGGTTTTCTCGTCCAGATCTTCCGGTTTTGTGGGAACTGGAAAGATCTGGAACTTCTTTTGTTTTCCGTAACTTACGATCCGACGTCCATCTGCCTTGAAATCACTCTAGGCGTCTTGCCAATCCTGCACAGCAGCCGAGGCCAAATTCGGATGATACTAGGCATATGCTCGCGAACGCCCGTTATCACAGGTTGCCCGTAATCCGAATACCCGCGTCGCCTGCGTTGTAGTTTTTGTTGATGAAGATGAGGATGGAGGTGAGGGCTTCTGCGGCGGC
>NZ_JACHOV010000024.1 GCF_014200045.1 Rhizorhapis suberifaciens | reverse complement strand
CTCAGAGAAGGCGGCAATGGTCGCCGGCACATCCTGAAGCCGTTGCTCCCGCTTCTGCGCAGTCACAATGATGTCCCCGATGTCTGCCCTGTCGTCGCTCTCAGCAGATTGCGCATAGGCCGTCTGCGCGGCCATGCCAGTCGTCATCACCAAACAGATCGAAATCAACGACGATGACATCAAAACTTTTGCTTTTAACATAAGAACTCTCCCTTCTTGTTGTTTAACTATTCTGATATGTTCCTACTCTCTCAAATTTTGTTATCCGTACCTCTCCTTGTCGATCAGTTGATTAGACTTGCGGAGCGTTCAATTGGATAATGTCGGCATGGCCGGAGTTGGGACCGAGCCTTGAGCTCCTCTCACATCGTCAGCGGTCGCACCAATCTCATCGGCGAAGGACCGCACACCCTCGGCACCCTCGGAGTTTGCGAGCTGACGCGGTGTCGCGCTGCGGACAGTCTACGCGCCAAGGTGCCGCCGATCTCCATTCGCTGGCCTCTCCCCTTGCTGTTGCTTTACACCGGGGTTTAGGCCTAGATGCTGACATCGGCAATAGCCTACCAGAAAGTATGAAACTGGCAAAAAGGTAAGCATGAACGGGATGGGTTGGGCATAAACGCACCGCTTGCACTCTTTGTTCTGATATTATATGAAATGGAAAAGCTATTCCATTTAAGGAGCATATCGTGCCATCAGCGGTGGGTCAGGATGCGGAATCAGCTTTGCCGGAACCACCTCGCTCCGATGCACGGTGGTCCGCTGCCGACGCGCTTATTCAAGACGTGGTCGACCGGCGGCTGCTGAGCGGCGCGGTGACGGTCGCGTGGCACAAGGGCGCTGTCTCCCACGCCTCAGCAATTGGTCAGCGCGATGTGGCGGTCGCCGAGCCGATGCAGACGGATAGCATCTTTCGGCTTTTCTCGATGACCAAGCCCGTAACCGCGGTCGCGATGATGATCCTGTGGGACGAGGGCAAATGGTCACCCTCGGATCCGATCGCCAAGCATCTCCCCGAACTCGCCGACCTCCAGGTGCTGCGCGGGAGCGGGCCCGACGGCGCCCCCCGGCTCGCCGTACCCGGAACGCCGCCGACGCTCGAGCATCTGATGACGCACCAGGCGGGCTTCACCTACGGCTTTACCGACGAGCCGGTCGACCGCGCCTTCCGCGCGGCCGGCGTTCCGACCATCCCGCACGATATCACCGCCGAGGAGTATCTGGCGCGGCTGGCCAAGGTCCCGCTCGCCTTCGAGCCGGGCACAGGCTGGCGCTACAGCGCGGCCATGGACGTGCAAGGGATTGTCGTCGAGCGCTTGAGCGGCATGTGCCTGCGCGACTTCATGCTGGAGCGCATCTTCGCGCCGCTCGGCATGGTCGACACGGACTTCGTCGTGCCGGCCGCCAAACGCGATCGCTTCGCCGCGCTCTACACGCTGGCCGGCGATGCGCTCGTCGAAATGACCGCCGACGCCGACAGCCTCGGCTACGACAACATCGCCGCGCTGTCGCCGAGCGATCTGGTGCTACCCTATGACCAGTCCCCGGTCTTCGCCTCGGGCGGTGGCGGGCTGGTGTCGACCGCGCCCGATTATCTCCGCTTCGGCCGGATGCTGCTCGGGCGCGGCGAGCTCGACGGCCGGCGCATCCTCAGCCCAGAGGCCGTCGCGCTGATGACGCGCAGCCACACGCCGCGGCATCTGCTGACCGGCGGCTTCGGCACGGCGCCACACTGGCTGCGCCCGGGCTATGAATATGCCTACAACGGTATTGCCATCACCGACCCGCAAGTCGCCGGCGTGGCCCTCGGGCGCGACACCTATTTCTGGGACGGCGCGGCTGGGTGCTGGTTCTGGGTCGATCCGACCAACGACCTGGTGTTCGTCTGCATGGTCCAGCTCCTCGTTGATGCAGAACGGTTGTCGCTACAGTTTCGCAGCCGCGACGTGGTGGCTGACATTCTGGCGAACTGAAGACCTGTAGCCGCGATGCCGGGCTGGTGGGATGAGCCTCCACGTTCGCCGGCACAGCCACCCCAAACCTTAGGAGAATGAAATCATGGCGCTTGATCCCGTACTACAGCAAATTATCGACCAGCTTCCGGTTCCTTCGGGTCAGATCGACTTTGCAACGCTGAGAAAGGAAACAGCGCCCATGGCACCGCTTTTTCATGGTCCGGAGGGGCCAATCGATGTCGGCGCGGTCGAGAACAGCGAGCTTCCCGGCCTGGGTGGCACCGTGCCGATCCGCATCTTCCGTCCGGCCAGCGCCCCTCTGGGCACTCTGCACCTTCTCCATGGCGGTGGTTGGTCAATAGGCGGTCTCGATTTTATCGAACCGCTGGCTCGGCGCCTGACGCGCGATCTCTCGATGGTGGTCGTCACGAGCGCCTATCGGCTGGCACCCGAAAATCCATTCCCGGCCGGCTTCGAGGACTCGCTCACCGCTGCGCGCTGGGTCCTTGACCATGCCGGCGAGCTCGGCGGCGCGGGTCACCCGGTCGTCATCGGAGGCGAGAGTGCCGGCGGCAATCTGGCGGCCGCCGTCGCCTTGGAGCTGAACCATAACGCCAGCAAAAACTTCGACGCGCAGCTCCTGTTCTTCCCCGCCGTCGATCTTCGCAGCGATGCGGATAACTATCCCTCGCGCCTCGCCAACGCAGATCCGAGCTTGCGCACCGAGACTTTCCCGCAGATCATGGGAGGCTATTGCGGCGGACACGATCGCGCCGACCCGCGCATCTCGCCCCTTGCCGCGGAATGCCTCGACAACTTGCCTCCGGCTGTTGTCGTCGTGCTGACGGTCGATCCGTTGCACGACGAGGCTGTTGCCTATGCCGATCGGCTGCGGCAGGCGGGCGTGCCGGTCGAACTCATCGAGTTCGACCATCTCACCCACGGTTTCCCCAACCTGTCGGCGCTCGTGCCAGCCGCCGCCGAAGCAACCGCTGCGGTGGTCGATCGCCTCAAGGCGTTGCTTGCGAGAGCGGTGATGAACCCTTAGGCGATCGAGAGAGTCGCCAACGACGCAACGGAACAATTCCGCTTCTTCCGCGATCGTTGGCTCACGCCGACATCGCTGCAATAACGATATCCAAGGGAATATAAGCCGTGGCAACTGCAAGCCTCCGTGATATTCGTCATTTTATTGGCGGCCAAGCCGTGGCGTCGGCTTCGGGCCGCTTCGGCGACCTGTTCGATCCGAACATCGGCCGCGCGAGAGAGAAGCGGTGATATTGAACGAGGTTCAATCGGCTATCCGCGAAACGGTGCGTGCTTTTGCACAAGAGCACATTCGTCCGCAGAGCGGGGCCTTTGAGGCGGCGAGCGGCTATCCGCCCGAGCTGTTCGTCGAGCTTGCGTCGCTGGGGCTGATGGGCATGACCGCGCCGGAAGAAGTGGGGGGTGCCGGTGCCGACTACATTTCCTATGCACTCGCGCTCATCGAGCTTGCTGCTGCCGACGGGGCGTTGTCGACGATTGTGTCGATCCAGAACAGCCTCATTGTCGGTGGACTCCTGCGCGACGGCACGCGGGCACAGCAGGCGCGTTTCCTGCCCGATCTCATCTCAGGGCACATGATCGGCGCCTTCGCGCTCACCGAAACCGACGCGGGATCGGACGCCTCTGCTCTTCGCGCGCGCGCCATTAAGGTTGAGGGCGGCTATCGCCTCAACGGCGCGAAGCAGTTCATCACGTCCGGCAAGATCGCGGGTCTGGCGGTGGTTTATGCGGTCACAGATCCGGCGGCCGGCAAGAAGGGCATCAGCGGCTTTCTCGTGCCCACCGACCGACCGGGCTATTCAGTCGATAAGGTCGAGCACAAGCTGGGGCAAGGTGCGTCCGACACCTGCGCTGTCCGTTTTGATAATCTGTTCATTGAGGACGAGCTGCGCCTGGGCGATGAGGGGCAGGGCTACCGCATCGCACTGTCGAACCTCGAGGCTGGCCGCATCGGCATTGCGGCGCAGTCGATCGGCATGGCGCAGGCCGCACTCGAGATCGCGGTTGCCTACGCCAAGGACCGCCGCTCCATGGGGAAATCCATTATCGAGCATCAGGCGGTCGGCTTCAGGCTTGCGGACCTCGCCGCCCGCCTCGAGGCTGCTCGACAGCTTGTGCTTCATGCCGCCGCCATGAAAGACGCAGGTCAGCCGTGCCTGAAAGAGGCGTCGATGGCCAAGCTCGTTGCCTCCGAGACGGCCGAGGCGGTGTGCTCGGGCGCCCTGCAGACCTTGGGTGGCTACGGCTACCTTGAGGAGTTTGGCATTGCCAAGATCTACCGCGACGTGCGCGTTTGCCAGATCTATGAAGGTACCTCCGACATCCAGCGCATGGTAATTGCGCGAGCACTTTGAAAGGACAAGCCCATGACCGCCGATCCGGTCGTCATTATTTCGTACGCCCGCACGCCCATTGGCGGCTTCCAGGGCACTCTTGCGGGCGCTTCGGCCACCGAACTGGGCGCAGCAGCAGTCAAGGCCGCCGTCGAACGCGCTGGCGTGGCGCCTGACGCAATTGAGCAGATCTTCATGGGCTGCGTCTTGCCGGCGGGGTTGGGCCAGGCTCCTGCTCGCCAGGCCGCGCTTGGGGCTGGACTGCCGAAGTCGGTGGAGGCGACCACCGTCAACAAGATGTGCGGGTCGGGCATGCAGGCCGCGATCATGGCGCATGACGCGCTTGCTGCAGGCTCGGCCAATATTATTGTCGCAGGGGGCATGGAGTCGATGTCGAACGCGCCATACCTGCTTGCCAAGCACCGCACGGGCGCGCGCATCGGTCACGACGTGGTCAAGGACTCGATGTACCTGGATGGGCTCGAGGATGCCTACACGCCAGGCAAGCTCATGGGAGCGTTCGCCGAAGACAGCGCGCGCGAATACCAGTTCACGCGCGAGGCGCAGGACGAGTATGCGCTACGCTCGCTTGCGCGCGCCAGAAGTGCAATCGACAGCGGCGCCTTCGAGCGCGAGATCGTCTCAGTAGAGGTGTCGACGCGCGGCGGCAGCGAGACGGTAGCGATCGACGAGCAGCCGGGGAAGGCGCGGCCCGATAAGATCCCGAGCCTGAAGCCCGCCTTTGCCAAGGACGGCACGATCACGGCCGCCAATGCCTCGTCGATCTCCGATGGCGCCGCGGCCCTGGTGACAACGCGAGCGTCTGTTGCCGAGAAGCTTGGCCTGGTGCCAGTCGCGCGCATCGTTGCTCATGCCGCTCACGCGCATGAGCCGGGGCTTTTCACCACCGCACCGGTCCCCGCGATCCGCAAGCTGCTCGAGAAGGCCGGCTGGGGGATTGACGACGTGGACCTGTTCGAGATCAACGAGGCCTTCGCAGTAGTTGCGATGATCGCCATGCGCGATCTGGGGATCGATGCCGACAGGATCAACGTCAATGGCGGTGCGACTGCTCTTGGTCATCCGATCGGGGCATCAGGTGCCCGTATCATGACGACGCTTGTCGCCGCGCTTCAGAACCGCGGGCTGAAGCGCGGCGTCGCATCGCTTTGCATCGGCGGTGGCGAGGCGACAGCTGTCGCGGTCGAGCTGATCTAACGAGGAGGGGCAGGTATGCAGCTGGATGGAATTGCCGCAATCGTCACCGGTGGGGCCTCAGGTCTTGGTGGCGCGACTGCTGCGATGTTGGCAGAGCAAGGTGTCAAGGTCGCGATCTGCGATCTGAACGAGGAAACCGGACGGCAGCACGCGGATGCGATCGGAGGCATGTTCATCAAAACCAATGTCGCAGATGATAAAAGCGTGGCCGATGCCCTTGCCGCAGCCGAACAAGCCCATGGTGTGGCGCGCGTGCTCGTCAACTGCGCTGGTGTGGCGCCGGCGATCAAGACGGTGGGGCGGGAAAATCAGCCGCACCCGCTCGACATATTCCGCAAGACGCTCGAGGTGAACCTGCTCGGCACCTTCAACGTCATTTCGAAGTTTGCGGCGCGACTGGCTGCCGCTGAACCAGTTGGGGAGGAGCGGGGCGTCATCGTCAACACCGCAAGCGTGGCTGCCTTCGACGGGCAGATCGGTCAAGCCGCCTACTCGGCGTCCAAAGGCGGTGTTGTCGGTATGACGCTGTCGGTCGCGCGGGATCTGGCTCAGCACAAGATTCGTGTCGTCACCATTGCGCCTGGCATCTTTCTCACACCGATGCTCCTGGGCCTGCCGCAGGCGGCTCAGGACTCGCTCGGACAGCAGGTCCCGCACCCGAGCCGGCTCGGCAAGCCCGAGGAATATGCGCTGATGGTGAGGTCAATAATCGAGAACCCGATGCTTAACGGCGAAACCATCCGCCTCGACGGGGCCATACGAATGGCGCCGCGATGATGGGTGATGAACTCCAGATTATAGGTGAGCCGGTAACGCTAAAGTAGCACGGGAACATCAAGGTAAATTGCGATCATCGAGGCTCTAGTGGGGGCGTAGGCCCGGCGCGCCGGGCCCGATCGCGGGCGAGACGAAGCCGAGTTCATGTTTTGGGATGGGATCGGGCAGCGGTCAGCAGAACCGACTGATGATCGTTCAACTCAAACCACAGACACGGCATGAAGATGAGGAGTTGGATAGAAGATGGTGCTGAATTGATATGAACCGCTAGGGCTCTTCTGTTTAGCATTTGCAGGTGTATTCAGCCTTGAGGATTTTGATGCGGAGGGTTCTTCGGGACAAAATACCTAATGTAGAGCAACGAACGGATTTAATTTGCTGGTGCTTGGGTAGAGCGACCCTCGCTTTGAATATCTGGGCGGTTGAATTTCTGTGGACACGTAATAGAATTCATGTTCTATATATACGAATAGCAGAATGGATGCGCTTGGCGTGGGCACCATTTTTCTTGCCGTATTTTTGGGGAGGAAGCGAGATGAAGATGACGCAGTGGATCCCGCGCTTGCTTGGGAAGCGCAATGTCAGCCTGTACTTCGGTCGGAGCCTAGCCGATTTGAACGCCCCTTCGCGCTTAATCCGTGGGTACGCGTAACGGAGAATGCCGATGGCGGCCGCAGGCGCCGCGTATAACGGATAGGTATCTTCCTGCGTCCGAACAGTCCCTAAATGCCCGCCGACAAGGCATCCGATCGGGCGGCGTCACTCCAACTTTTTATCACATAGAGGTAAAGTCATGACCACCCCCCCTTCTGAAGCTGGCGCTCCATCGCGGCTGGTCAAGGTTGACGTCGAGTTAGACGTGCCCGCACGCATGCGCGATGGGACGGTGCTCCGCGCCAACGTCTACACGCCCGAAGGATCGGGCGCCTGGCCAGTCCTTCTGGCCCGTTCTCCGTACGGCAAGGATCTGCCCATGGTCGTGGAACTGCTTGATCCCGTTCAGACGGCCCGCCAGGGCTTCGTGGTCGTGATCCAGGACACGCGCGGCCGTTTCGTTTCGGAAGGCGAGACGGAGTCATTCCGGTTTGAACGCGACGACGGCTATGATTCCGTTGAATGGGCGGCGAAACTGCCTGGATCCAACGGACGCGTGGGAATGTTCGGGGGGAGCTACGTCGGCAACACCCAGTGGATGGCCGCGCTTGCTCAGCCACCTTCGCTGGCAGCGATTTCGCCCATGGTCACCTGGCGCGATCCCATGGATGGCCTCTACGGCAGGGGCGGCGCCATCGAGCTGGGTGTCGAGCTGCCGTGGACGCTAATGATGGGCCCCGACTACGTGCAGAGATTGCCGATCCCGATGGCAGAGCGTGCCAGCCGCATGGGTACGATTCTAGCCGACTATGAGGCTCTTGCGACGGGCGGCTATTGGGATCTGCCGGTGCGCCGGGGCGCCACGCTTCAGCGTCACCAGCTGCCGGGCCTCGGCGCGATCCGCGCCCTCGACGATCCGGACAGCATCAACTGGTGCCAGGTGGCAGGACAGCATGATCGGGTCGCCATCCCGAGCTTCCACACGGGCGGGTGGTATGACATCTTCCTGCAAGGGACGCTCGACAACTTCGCCACGATGACCAGCCTCGGGCGCGACGCGCGGCTGGTGGTCGGGCCGTGGTCGCATATGGAGTATGGCGACAAGGTCGGCGACCTGAGCTTCGGCCTCGCCTCCCGCCGTCTCGGCGTGGCGTCTTATCCCTATGGCGACCTCAACGCGTTTCAGCTCGCCTGGTTTCGGCAGCATCTCGAAGCGGATGCCGATATTCAGCTCCCCGAATCCAAGGTGCGGATCTTTGTAATGGGACGCAATGTGTGGCGCGACGAAAATGAGTGGCCGCCAGCGCGCGCCAGGGTCCAGCGTCATTTCCTGCGCGCCGACGGCTCGCTGACGCTGGCTGGGCCGTCTGCCGACGAAGGCGGCACAGAGTTCGTCTATAATCCGTCCGATCCGGTGCCGACCGTGGGCGGTCATCTCGTCATGGCGGGCGCTTTCCCGCCAGGGCCGAAGGAGCAGGGAGCAGTCGAAGCAAGGCAGGATGTCTGCGTCTTCACGTCTGCGCCGCTCGAACAGGAACTCGAAGTCACCGGCCGAGTCCGGGTCGTCCTGAACTGCGTGAGTTCAGCGCCATCCACCGATTGGGTGGCGCGCCTGTGCGACGTGCATCCGAACGGCCAGTCGTTCAACCTCTGCGACGGCATCGTCCGGGTGCGCGAAGGGGCGGATGGTGCCGGTATCCACGAGATCGACCTGTGGTCGACGAGCAACGTGTTCCTTCCTGGGCACCGCATCCGCGTGCACATCACCAGCAGCTCGTTCCCACGGTGGGATCGCAACCTCAACACCGGCGACCAGGACAGCCCGGGATACGAAGTAGCGAGGCAGCGCATCCGGCATGACGCGGATCACCCCTCCTTTATCGAACTTCCCGTGATCGAATAGATTGTCTTGGCTATCAGGTATAGGAGGACGAGATGACAAAGACTATCGCCACGAGTTGGGTTCACCATCATCGTCCTGGAGCCCCCGAATGACTCAGCCGTCAGAATTGCAGCGCGTTGATGAGCTTCTTGCGCTCTATGGCGCAGACGAAGCGTGCGCGGCGGCGTTGCTGTGCGACCGGCACGACCCGGGGGCGTCTGCGTATCGTATCATTGCGCCTGATCTTTCGACGCAGGATTTGACCTACGGCGAACTGCGAGATGAGTCTGAAAGATTCGCCGCCGCCCTGCGGTCGCTCGGCATCGGGCATGGCGATCGTGTGGCGACTTTGATGGGCAAGAGCCGGCAATATCTTGTCACGCTCATGGGCATCTGGAGGCTGGGCGCGGTGCATGTTCCGCTGTTCACCGCCTTCGCTCCCTCGGCAATCGCGCTGCGTCTCACCGGCAGCGGCGCCAGGGCGGTTGTCTGCGATGCAGCGCAGCAGGCTAAGCTCGCACCCGGCGACGATATTCCGGCCAATCCCCCCTGGCGCGTAATCTCCACTGGAACGGCGGGGGATGGAACGCTGTCGTTCGATGTGTTGATGGAGCAGGCAGAGCCGGGCATTCCGGCCGCCGTGGTGGGCGGCGATGCACCGTTCATCCACATCTATACCTCGGGCACAACCGGCAGCCCGAAGGGCGTGATCGTGTCGGTGCGCGCGCTTGCCGCGTTCCATGCCTATGCCGAATTCGGCTTGGGCCTGAAACCGGACGACGTCTTCTGGTGCGCCGCCGACCCAGGCTGGGCCTATGGCCTTTATTTCGGGGTCCTCGCGACCTTCACCACCGGCACGCCCAGCATTCTACTGGAAGGAGGCTTCTCGCCGGAAACGACGATGGCAGTGCTGGAGAGCCAGGGCGTCACCAATTTCGCCGCGGCTCCGACCGTGTATCGTGCGCTGCGGAGTTCTGGCCTGTCACCGCAGGCGACGCTGCGCCTGCGGTGCGCGTCCAGTGCGGGAGAACCGCTGACCCCGGAAGTGAACGACTGGGCCGAACAGGTGCTCGGTATCGCGGTGCACGACCATTATGGCCAGACGGAAGCCGGGATGCTGATCAACAACCACCATCACGAGGTGGTCCGCCGACCGATCAAAGCCGGCTCGATGGGGCAGGCGATGCCGGGATGGAAGGCCGCTATCCTCCATGCAGAGCGTGACGAGGAGGTGGGCCCCAACGAGCTCGGCCGGGTTGCCATGGTGATCCCGGAAAGCCCGCTCGCCTGGTTTAAGGGCTATGACGGCGATGCCAGCAAGACCGCGGAGAAGTTCGCCGGCGAAGGCCGCTGGTACGTGACCGGAGATACCGGACTGGTCGACGACGACGGCTATTTCCATTTCTCGGCGCGCGATGACGATGTGATCATCATGGCCGGTTACCGGATCGGCCCGTTCGAGGTCGAATCGGCAATGGCGACCCACCCGGCAGTGGCGGAGTCGGCGGTGATCGCCATTCCCGATGAGGTTCGCGGCGAGGTGATCGAGGCCTATGTCGTGCTGCGCGAAGGTCATTCCCCCTCGGCAGAGCTCGAGCGCGACATCCAGCAATGGGTCAAGACCCGCTATGCCGCCCATGCCTATCCCCGCGCGGTGCATTTTGCCGAGGCGCTACCCAAGACGCCGAGCGGCAAGATTCAGCGCTTCGTCTTGAAGCAGCAGCGCCGCCGCGAATTGGAGGCGATCCGTTGAACAAGCTGCCGGAGCAGGGGCTTCCAGCGGTTGAGGCGGTGACCGGCCGGCGTTCGGTCCGCCGCTTCCTGCCGACCGCCGTGTCCGAGCAAACCATCGACGCTATCCTGCAGGCGGCGTCGCGTGCGGCTTCGGGCACGAACATCCAGCCATGGCTCGTGCACGTGGTGACCGGCGAGAGCCGGGACAGGCTATCGCGCGCGGTGCTGGCGGCGGCACAAGCCGACGAGACCAGCCTTGAGTATCGCTATCTGCCGGAGCGGATGAAGGAGCCTTACCTCTCGCGCCGTCGTAAGCTTGGCCATGATCTTTACGCTCTCTATGGCATCGACCGCGACGATATTGCGGCCCGCAAGGCGGCGATGCTGCGCAACTATGAGTTCTTCGGCGCTCCGGTCGGCCTGTTCTTCACCATGGAGCGCGACATGGCTCTCGGCGCCTGGCTCGATTGCGGCATGTTCATGCAGAATGTGATGGTGGTGGCGCGTGCCCATGGGCTTGAGACATGCCCGCAGCAAGCCTGGTGCGATTTTGGCGCGGTGGTCCATCGCGAGCTTGCGATCCCCGACAGCCTCATCCTGCTCTCCGGGATGGCGCTCGGCTATGCTGATTCCTCGGCAATCGAAAACAAGCTGGTCAGCGACCGGATCGGCGTGGACGAATTCACGACCTGGCATCGGTGATGGTTGGCGTGAACGGAACAAGGTGATGAAACTCTGGCACTGCGCAGATACACGGTCCTTCCGGGTGCTCTGGGCCTTGGAGGAGATCGGGGCGCCGTACGAGATCGAATTGATGCAGTTCCCGCCACGGGCGCGGACGCCAAACTATCTCGAGATCAATCCGCTCGGCACGGTCCCGACCTTCCGCGATGGTACATCGGTGATGACCGAAAGCTCAGCCATCGTTCACTATCTCGGCACCAAATATCTCGAGTCCGGTCTTTCGCTTGAGCCCTCTGATCCCGGCTATGCGGTTTGGCTGAACTGGATGTATTTTTCGGACGCTACGCTCACTTTCCCGCAGACGCTGATCCTGCGCTACAGCACGTTCGAGCCCGGGAGAGCCGACAATGCGATAAGCGACTATACACGTTGGTTTCTGAGCCGATTGAAGCATGTCGAGCGGCAGGTGAGCCGAACCGATTGGCTATGTGCGGATCGCTTCACGGGTGCAGACATCGCGGTTGGATATGCCCTGCTCATGGCAGACTATTTGAACCTCGCGGCCCAGTTCCCGGACGGCGTCAGAAAATATTGGGCCAGGCTTCAGGCGCGCCCTGCCTTCCAGTCGGCCAAGAAAGTCCAGATCATCGACCTCGGGCAACTTCTGGGCACGGCCTGATCCACGAGGCCATCACGACCGACGGAACGTAGAAGTCAGGATCACGGCGACAAGCGAAGAGGATGGTTTGCCAGAGCAAATTGGCAACAGCCTGCACTGCTGTGGGTTGCTCGCATGCGCGCGCGTCCTGGGGCTCGACGGATCAATTCAGGCGTCGGCGGTGGGGATGTAGATACCCTCGGGTCGGGCTTCGATCCAAGATCCGAGACGGGCCATGGCAGACTAGAGCGTCGGATTGGAAATGTGAATCGCTGGGGATTCCCCTGGCGTGAGATTTGTGATTCCTTCTCTTTGGAGGTGGATCATGGGCAAAGCAC
>NZ_JACHOV010000023.1 GCF_014200045.1 Rhizorhapis suberifaciens | reverse complement strand
CCCATTCTTGTAACGACAGGGGCAGTTTGAGCAGTGCGGTCAGGCCATCGGACGAAAGTTGGGCGAATATCTTTCCACCGACACGGAAGGATGGAGAACCGTGGTGAGGCTGTTCGATCGCACCGGGAAGTGCAATTGTTGCTTCGTCTGGAACCGTCTCGTCGATCAACCGTGGCGGATCATGTCCATCGACCTACGAATTTGGGCAGATGGGTCATGATCCGCCGAACTTGGTATTATTGAGAATGCGGTTGAAGGTCGTGTCGACCTTCCGATCGGGCGTTTCCTTGCAGCGACCAGGCCCCCATTATTCGGACATCATCCATCGCGCGCAATCGATGCCAAGTTCAGCAATCGCACGCTGTTTAAACTTGGCATTAGCCTTGGGCGGGAGCATGCCGATCCACCTTCCGTTTTGTCCCTTGTTGAAGAACGCCTTGCCATCTTCCTTCCACAGGCCCGTTCCATGAGGAACGTACCTGCCAGCATGCGCCCTCATGTAGTCGAGGCCGCAGTTGCGCAAGATCAACGGCAGCCTGTCTTGGGCCAGCGGGATTTCTACAAAGGCTGCGATCCTGCGGACTTGTTCGTCCAAGTCCGCGATCAGATCAGAATAGTGCACGAACAGCACATTGGGCAGCATCCGCGCCTGCCACCAGGACTGCACATTTTCCCAAAAAGGCCAGAACGGATGGCCATCCTTCTCGAGCCAGGTGTCGAAATAATCGAGGATCGAGGGCGGCGGCGGAGCAACCACCCGCAGACGTCCGGAGGAACCCGCGCCCGTCTCCAGGGGCAACCGCGCATCCTGGCTGACCGCGACCTGATGATCGTAAAGGCTCCAGACGATATCCCGGCCGTCACGTCCAACGTAAATATATTTGGCATTCTGCGAGAAGACCAGCGCATCGATGGGCAGGTGTGTCTTGAAAACACGGCGGTGATCTTGCGCCGCGATCAGATCCAGTTTTACTTTCTTTTCCGGATAGACCGAGTCCAGCCACGGCGAAATATTCGAAACAGACACTTCCTCGTCCATGTCAAAAATCAGCTGGGCAAGGATCTGCTGAACTAAGGTCGTTCCGGCCTTGGCGTAGCTTGCAACAACAACGTCATCATCGCGATATCTCAGATCATTCCAGATCGTGGAATCGAAAAAGCGGCTTGTATATTCCTGTTTCTTGCGAGGGCGGTAGCTTGTGTCCATGTCGGCCTCCCCGGGCTCCATGCGTCAACGAAATGTGGATTCGCGAAGGTCGTCGAGATAGTTGCGGACATTGCTTTCAAGCTCGTCGGGCTTCTGCTCCGGCATTGACCGCCTGCGGAACGCCATCCAGCGCGATTTCTTTTCGCGCGCGTGCAGCCAGGGATAAGCGGCATCGGGGCGGGCAATGCCAAGAAACGCGCAGAGCGGATCCCATCCGTCTTTTGCGTCGAACACGAGCAGGCGGTCGGCGGGAGCTTCCTCGATGACCGCCTGATTCCAGCGCCGGAAATAGTCGGTCATGAATGCCCGGTCGCCGATGTGGTCGCCGAAATCCCTGCGCTGAAAATCGCTGAGCGCAAGGCCGTCCCTGCCCAGCAGCGTTCCTTTCCGTTTAACCGGAAAGATCGTTTCGGTGACCGATTCGAACCAACTGTCCGGGTCGCGCGTTGTCAGAATGACTTTCGCCTGCGGATAGTGTGCCATCAATTCGCGCCAGAACAGGCAGCCCGGATAGTCAACGGTCGCGCGGTATCCGGTGAAGATCCGGTTCCAATCCGGCGCGCCCCTGATGGCGTCGTTCCAAAGCGGCAGAGCGGTGCGCACCATCGCGGCGATTTCCATCGTGTGATAGCAGGGGCTGATCCCGAGTTGTTCCAGCGCGAGCTTCAGAGACAAGGTGCCGGTCCGCCCCAACCCGGCACCGATAACGCGAAGGCTCATGTCATTTCCCCTATCTGGTCTATGGTAGCCAACGATGGGCGGTCAGGGTTTCCGATATTCCGAGATCACCGTGCGGCTCGTGGAGACGAAGGCGTCCTCCTGCCAGTTGCTCCATCGCCCCTGCAGCGCGAGCCCTGCCAACCGCGCGAGCAGGTCCAGTTCGCTCGGCCATACGTAGCGGATCCGGTGGTGATACACCTTGGGGCGCTCGCCGATTACGATGATGCGCTGCTCCAGCACCTGGGAAACCAGATCGCCTTTCACGCCCATGAGCTGGACGGATGCCATTTCGTTTTCGCCCGAGGGAAGGTCCCACATGCGATTGAGACGGAAATCCCCGCTGAAGATCGATTCGTTGGGAATAATCGTCTGAATCACCAGCGATCCGCCGCTGGCTAGGCGATTCGCTGCATTGGCGAAGAGGCGCAGCTGGTCGTCCTGCGTTAGAAGATAATTGAAGGACGCCACGCAATAGATGAGGCCGAATGGCCCTTCTAATGGCACGTCCGCCATGTCGCCCAGAACGAGGGACAGCTTCTCTGCCCCCGGCTTTCGCTTCAACCGTTCAAGCATTGCCTCAGAGAGGTCCACACCGGAAACCTCAAGCCCGCGCGCGGAAAGCGGCAAGGCGATGCGCCCCGTTCCGACGGCGAGTTCGAGCGTCGGGCGACCGTCGGCGATTTGCGCGAGCGCATCCACGCAGGGGTTCATGACGCTCTCCGACCAGTGGTCCTGCCAGCTGTCGTAGAATTCGGCATAGCTATCGTAGTGATTGACCGCGCGAACCGTCATCAGCAGTTCCTATCTGTCCCGGCCGTCTGCGGCGCGGTGTGTTAAAATCATGGCTATACCCATGGGGCGTAGAACGAGTGCAGGATAGGGCCGTACCTTGGCACCCGGTGCGGCGTTCAACGCAAAGCGCCTCAAGATGCAGAACAATATCGCCATCATATGCGTCATGCTGAAATGGTCGCCGATGCATCGACGGCTGCCTCCACCAAACGGGAAGAAAGCATAGCGCGGCAATCGCTGCTCCAGCTTGCCGTCCAGCCAGCGTTCCGGCCGATAGTGTCCGGGCAAGTCAAAATGGCGGGCGCTGCGGTGATTGACCCAGGGGCTGATCATCAGCGCGCTGCCCTCCCCGAGGAAGAAGCCCCCCAGCGTCGTATCCTTGGAGACGATCCGACCAGTCAGCCAAGCCGGCGGGAACAATCGCAGGGCTTCCTTCAGTGCGGCCATGGTCTCGGCCATCGCGGCAAGGTCGAGCGAGCCGGCGCCTGAGGATTCCCAAGCGCCCCGCGTCGATGCGACGACATCGACTTCCCCTGTCACCCGTCGCATGGCATCGGGATGCAGCGTTAGCAGGTGCAGGGTCCAGGCAAGCGCCGCAGCCATAGGCTCCAGCCCAGACAGGACCATCGCGCAAAACTCGTCGCACAACCAGTCGTCCGTCCCATCCCGGGCCGCTTCTGAGGATTCGACCAACGGCCGCCCATTGTTTAAGCGCCATTGCTGTGTGCGGGCGAGCGCTGCACGGGCAACGCCGCTCGCATTGTGCCGGGCGGTAGTTAGGCGAGCTTCCGCCCGATCAAATAGCTGGATTGGAAAGCGTTTCCGGTCGCGTGTTTTCACCATGATCGCATCGGCAAGCGTGACAAACGAAGCGCGTTCGTCATCAGCGAGCGTGGTTCCGAAAAGATATTGGCTGCCGACATCCAAACATAAAAGCTGCAGTATTTTTCTGACATCGGTATGCAAAACATCCGTACCCCATTGAGCAAGATGACGCTCCGCGATCTCAACTGTTTTTTCTACGCCTCGCTCGACCCGTTCGAGATGGAAACCCGGCTGCAGCGACTTACGTTTCCGGCGCCAGTTTTCACCAGCACTGTTCATGACCGAAGCGGGAAAATTGACCATTCCCAAATCTTCATCTGGGCGCGATTTGACGAAAACACCGTCCTTTTCGTGAAAAATCGCTTCGATAAGCCCGGGGTCGGTTACAACATATACGTTATCGTCAATCTCAACCAGGCAGCTGCTAAAATAATGGCATTGAGATAAAAAATAAAGTGGGTCTTTTCTAAAGAGGGAAGAGTTATTAGAAAACAATTTACTTTTTATACGAGGAATATCACTCTGGGATTTTTCAGTTGAATACACTGACAACCTCATGAGCTTATTAATGAATATAAGTTCATAGAATAAAAATATCTTAAGTAATTTTAACAGAAACCGATATAAGTTATAGACGATATATTTGATAAGCGCCGCCATTAAGACGTGTCATTTTTACCCATCAATAATGGCGATAGAATAGAAGTCCCGGGCAACGATAAATCGCCGACCGGGACATCGTTAACGAAGTTAGTATGTGTAAATATACCGCAGATTGCGGCTATTTTTCTTGTATGGCTTGATGAATGCGGAGATAAGCTTCTTCATATCTTGCTCCTATTAGCTCGTTGGCGGCCCACCCAATTGATAAAACACCTTGCCGAGTCGTCAATTGGGTGTGTTATCAACAGCTATCATTCGCAGATTGGATGCAATAGGGTATGCGGCACGCCGTTAATCCGATACGACAAATGGAAAAAGACCGCAGGCATGTCTAATATATTTCGTTTTTATGACAGGATCGGTTCCATCGCAATGGAACCATATTTGTCATCCTCTTCGAGAATGTAATTGCTCACCTGGTTGGCAGAAAGGTGTTGCGCAGGTGGGGCGGATTTGATTCACCCTGCACATGTCGATCCCGCCGCGCCTTGGTCTGAGCGAAGCCGAGAAGGATAGCCTGCTGTTTCAGCAGCAGGAGATGATCGAGCGGATGGCAGCACGGATTTCCGAGCTGGAGGCCTTGGTCGGCAAGCCGCGCAAGACATCGACCAATTCCCATATTCCGCCCTCGAAGGACGAGTTTGGCCGCAAGGAGCGCGGCAAAGCGGCGGCAGGCAAGCGCCCGCCACGCGAAGGGAAAGCACGGCCCCTGGCGGATGCGCCAGACAAGACCGAGCGCGTCATCGCCGATGCTTGCGGTCATTGCGGGACCGATGTGTCGACGCAGACCCAGCACTGCCGGCATCGTTACGATCATATTGATCTGCCGCCGATCGCGCCGATCGTGACGCGGATCGAACTCTTTGGTGGTCGCTGCCGCGGCTGCGGGCAACGCTATCGCGCGCAAGCGCCGGCAGGAATGCCGCCCGGCACGCCGTTCGGGCCGGGAATCCGGTCGCTGCTGACGTATCTGCACCACAGCCATCATGTCGGCTTCGAGCGGCTGTCGCGGATCGCGGCCGAACTCTTCGGGATGGTCATCTCCGAAGGCGCCATCGCCGACATCTTCCGTCGCATGGGCCAGGACATGGCCGCTGCCACCAAAGCGATTGGCGACACGCTGCTCTCGGCCCGGATCATCGCTTCGGACGAGACGACGACCCGGACCAATGGCATCACCCAGTGGCAGTGGGTGTTCATCTCGGACAAGGCCGTCCTGCACAAGATCGCCCCACGCCGAGCTCGCAGCGTTGCCGAAGAGGTGCTCGGTGGTCACCAGCCCGACGTCTGGATTTCGGATCGCTATGCCGGACAGCAGGAACTCGGCAAAGCCCACCAGGTCTGCCTCGCCCACGTACTGCGCGATGTTCAATATGCCATCGACTGCGGCGATACGATCTTCGCTCCAAAAATCCGCGATCACCTGCGATGGGCTATCCGGGTCGGCAAGCGACAACACGAACTCAAGTCCTCCACCCTGGCAAGCTATGCCGCCAAGGCTGACACCAAACTCTCCCAGTTGATGCGCGCGCCGGTCGCGCATCCCGCCGGCCGCATCCTGCTCAGGCAGATCAAGGCCTGGAGGACGAAATTCTTCGTGTTCCTCACCAACCGCGAGGTGCCGGCCACCAACAATATCTCCGAGCGTGAAATCCGCCCGTCAGTCGTGTTCCGAAAGGTCACCAACGGCTTCCGCTCGGACTGGGGCGCCCAAATCCACGCCGGCTACCGCTCCGTCACCGGTACCGCCCGTCTCAGCGGAAAATCCGCTCTCGACGCTATCCGGGACCTCGTCGATGGAAACTTCGCCGTCGCCTGATCTGCCTGTCACCAGCCACAACCCGGTGAGCAATTACTCGAGAATGGGGTTTACAACTTGAATTCTATCAAGCTATTCGTCAGCCTGCTTTCGAACCTTCCGAGGAACCATTTTATTTTTTCGCGAGAGGGCGCATGGACGCTAAATCAACGGTATTGCCGACGGCCACGAGCGACATATCGCAAGCTAACGCCGATCTTGATCAATTTGGCTATGCGATCCTAGCCGACGTTGTGACGAGCTCCGGACTGGAAGTTCTTCGCAAGCGGCTGATTGAACAGGCACATGCAGAGCGCCTGGCGGGCATTGCTCTCTTGAATGACGAAAATGACAAGCCGCTGCCGAAGGAAACAATCCAAACTGTCGATCCGGTCCTGATTCCGCGACAGATCGTGATGATGCTCTACAACAAAGGTGAGCCATTCCGCGAAATCGCGCACGACCCCAATCTTCTGGCTTGCGTGCGGCACGTGCTAGGCGGTCGCGAGTTTAATCTTTCCGGTCTTGCGGCTCAGATTACGAACCTTGGAAGGACCGCCCAGAAGTTGCACACGGATCAAGACCAGTTGCCATTTGATCCGTCAAAGGTCTATGTGGCCAATATCCTCGTGATGGTCAGTGATTTCACCGAGGCGAACGGTGCCACGATAGTTGTTCCAGGCTCGCACCGTTGGCCGCGTCCGCCTTGGTCGCGTAGCCCCAATACCGCACCCGACTACCCTTTCCGGAACGGTGGCATGCCGGCTATCGCGATGGATAGCGTGGCGGTGGAGGGCAAGGCAGGCAGCGCGCTCATCTTGGACGGTCGTTTATGGCACGGAGCGGGCGCGCATGTCGCGCCGGGGGTTCCCCGGCATGCTATTTCCTGTTCTTACATACTGCCCTTCCTCAGGCAGTACGAGAATTTGCCGGCGAATGTCATGCCAGAAATATTCAAAGCCCTCTCTGACGAAGAGCGGTGTCTCCTGGGTTATGCGGGTGCTAGAGGATCGATGGGTTATGTTGAGCCAGCCGCCGCCCGGATTGGGGAAAGCACGCCAATCGGGCTGATTTGACGAACGTAACGCAGGCTCAAGTTCAACCTTTGTGCATTTGGGCCAATCGGATAACACTGAGGTTCGGTCAAACAGAAAGTTGCCCCCCGTCATCGTCTGAGCTGCGCGCCTCGACGATACGTTGCACTTTACGCCAAACACCAGCGCCGCAGCCGCCTTATAGTCGCGTGGGTGCACTCCATCTTGTGAGCCAATGCCGGTCAAATTCGCCGTTCGATCTCTATGGCGATATGCGATGCGATACGGGGTTCCCGTAACATTTTTCCCAAAAGTAGCGGTAGCGGGAATGGCGGAAAACAGCCATTTCTGGCAGTTCTAATTTTCTAAGTGATTGAATTTGTGTGGCGTGCAGCTTTTTCGACATTTTGGGACTCCGGTCATGGATGTTTGTAGCCTTTCCTCTGTAAAGCGGCGGGGTTCGAGTCGATGCGGGATTGGCGCGCGCAGTATCTGGGGCTAACGACGTTTCCGGCCACGCGTACTGGGGTCACTGCACGAAAGTGAAGTTTACGTACGCTAGGATCGAACGAACGGCGAACGCTGACGGTGCTAACGTCGGAAGGGTATGACGACAGCCTGGTCGAGGAAGGCGCGCATACCTTCTTCATCGACGGTCTGACGGAAAGCGGCATGCGCGGCATCATCAGTCGCGAACAGGTCGTCCCAGACCGTAGACGTTCCATGCTCGTTTTCGACCTCAAGCGACCAGCCCGGCTCATTTTCCAACCGGATGATGTTCACTCTCACGGTGACGCCCTGCTCGGTGACGAAACCAGACAGGCTCGAGGTGACGATGCTGGGATCGCGTTCGTGCATCACTCTTTCCTCATGCTTTGACTGCGGTTTTAGCAGCGGTGCCTTCGAGCGCCTTGTAGAGCGCGGTTTTGCCGACCTTGAGGCGCGTGGCCGCTTCGCGAACTGTCAGCCCTGCCGCGATATGATCGCGCGCCTTACGCAATTTGTCAGGCGTGATGACCGGACGCCGACCGGCAAGGCTCCCCCGTTCCCGCGCTGCCTTCAGCCCGGCGTTGGTGCGCTCGCGGATCAGGTCGCGCTCGAACTGGGCGAGCGAGCCGAAGATGTTGAACACGAGCATCCCGCCCGACGTGGTGGTGTCGATCTGCTCGGTGAGCGATCGGAAACCGACACCACGCGCGGCCAGTTCGCCGACCTTCTCGATCAGGTGGCTCATCGAACGGCCGAGCCGGTCGAGCTTCCACACGACCAGCGTGTCGCCGGCACGCAGATAGGCAAGCGCTTCGGCCAGCCCCGGCCGATCGGTCTTCGCGCCAGAGGCGTGGTCGTCGAACGTGCGCTCGCATCCGGCCGCGTTCAGCGCATCATGCTGGAGCGCCAGCTTCTGGTCGCCGGTCGAGACCCGCGCATAGCCGATCAGCGCCACGGTCGGTCTCGATCTGTCCGTTTTCCCATCGATTTGCATTCTTGTCCGAATCGCCATCGCGGGTCCAGAGTTGACGGACATATTAATGCTGGCCGCCAGAGGACCGTCTGACGGACAGGGTTGGAAAGGTCGTAGCGCATGGCAAGGCGGCGGTTGCTGACACGCGAGGCGCTCGCCCCGCATTACGATCCCCCGACCGACGAACGGGAAATCGCCCGTCATTTCACCCTCAGCCGCGAAGATCTCGATCTTGTCAGCGAACGGCGCGGAGCGTCGAGCCGGCTCGGGTTCGCGCTACTGCTGCTCTACATGCGTTGGCCGGGCCGCGTGCTGGAGGCCGGCGAGAAACCACCGAGCTCTATCCTCGCCTTTGTCGCCGAGCAGATTGATGTGCCGGCGAAGGCGTTCGACGATTACGCCCGTCGCGATGAAACCCGCCGCGCGCATCTTGCCGATCTCATGCAGCACTTCGGGCATGCGGCTTTCGACCGGAACCGCTTTCGCGCGATCGTGGCGTTCGCGATGCCGGTCGCGCAGACTGTCGCCCAGCCTCTCCTGCTCGCCGGCACCGTGATCGACGAGCTGCGACGACGACGGGTGCTGCTGCCGCCCCCGAATGTCATCGAGGCGATCGTCCGACACGCACGCCAGCAGGCCGAACAACTCACCTATGAAATCCTGACCAAAGGCATCGAGGCCGACAAGCTCGTGGCGTTCGACGCCTTGCTGGCACGGCGGTCAGATCAGGGAACGACATGGCTGGCCTGGCTGCGCAACGCACCGCAGTCGCCAGCAGCGCGCAACATTCTGCGGCTGCTCGAACGGCTCGATCATGTCCGGACGCTTGGCCTCGACCCAGCGCGTGCCGGCATGATCCCATCGGTGGCGTTCGATCGATTGGCGGACGAGGCGGTGCGGATCACGCCGCAACATCTCGGCGAACTGGCGGCCATGCGCCGTCACGCGACGCTTGCGGCCGCAACCATTCGCCTTGAGGAAAGCCTGACCGACGCCGCACTCACCATGTTCGACAAGCTCCTCGGCAGCATGACCCGTCGCGCGGAGAACCGGACGCGCGACAAGGCGATCAGGACGGTGCGCGAGATGCAGGGGCATCTGCGCGCCCTGACCGATAGCTGCCGCGTGCTGATCGACGCTCACGCCAATGGTATCGACTCCCTTGCGCGGATCGGCCCGTTCGACTGGGAACGGTTCGGCTCCGCTGTCGCCCAGGCGGAAGTCCTTGTCCGCCCCGAGACGATCGACCGCACGGCCGAATTGATCGAGCGGCATCGCACGGTGAGGCTGTTCGCCGGGCAATTCCTGCGGGCGTTTGCGTTTCGCGGCGCCGGCCCCGTGCAGGGCATCCTCGATGCGCTTGCCATCATCGCCGATCTCTACCGCACCGGGAAACGGCGCCTGCCCGACAAGGTGCCGCTGCGCTTCGTGCCGGCAGGCTGGCGTCCGTTCGTGATCCGCGACGGTGTCGTCGATCGCGCGGGTTATGAACTCTGTGCGTTGTCCCAGCTTCGCGATCGGTTGCGGGCCGGCGATATCTGGGTGGCGGGCAGCCGGCAGTATCGCGACTTTGACAGCTATCTCATCCCACCTGCCACTTTCGCGGCGTTGCGCGAAAAGGGGCCACTTCCGCTCGCCATCGAAACCGGGTTCGATCGTCATATCGAGGATCGCCGTGGGCGACTGGACCGCGCGATCGAACGGGTGACGGTGCTGGCTCGGCAAGGTGAACTCCCGCAGGTCCGGCTCGACGAAAACGGCTTGATGATCTCGCCGCTGAAGGCGATCACGCCGCCCGCAGCCGAGGTTGCACGCCGCACCGCCTATGACCGTCTTCCGCGCGTGAAGATCACGGACATCCTCCTCGATGTGGATACGTGGACCGGGTTTGGCGACTGTTTCACCCACCGGCGTTCGGGTCGACCGGCAGATGACCGTAACGCGCTGCTGACCGTCATCCTTGCCGACGGCATCAATCTCGGCCTGACCCGCATGGCGGACAGTTGCCGGGGCGCCAGCCTGCGCCAGCTCGCCCATCTGCATGACTGGCACATCAGCGAAGCCGCCTATGGCGAAGCGCTGGGGCGGTTGATCGACGCACATCGTGCGATGCCGCTTGCAAGATTATGGGGCAGCGGCATCAGCTCGTCGAGTGACGGGCAGCAATTCCACGCCGGTGGGCGCGGTGCCGCGATCAGCGATATTAACGCCCGCAACGGCAACGAACCCGGCGTGTCGTTCTACACCCATATCTCAGACCAGTATGATCCGTTCGGCTCGCGGGTGATTGCCGCGACCGCGGGCGAGGCTCCCTATGTCCTCGACGGTTTGCTGTACCACCAGACCGGGTTGTCGATCGAAGAGCATTATACCGACACGGGCGGCGCGTCCGACCATGTATTCGGGCTGATGCCATTCTTCGGCTATCGCTTCGCGCCGCGCTTACGCGATATCAAGGAGCGCCGCTTGCATCTGCTGCCCGGTCAGGAAGCTGGGCCGTTGCTCGCCGGCATGGTCGGCGATCCGATCGCGCACGACCATGCAGCCGCGCATTGGGACGAACTGCTGCGGCTTGCCACCTCGATCCGGACCGGGACCGTCACCGCCTCGGCGATGCTGCGCAAGCTGTCCGCCTATCCGCGCCAGAACGGTCTGGCACTGGCATTGCGCGAGGTCGGGCGGCTCGAACGCTCGATCTTCATGCTCGACTGGTTGCAGGACATCGATCTGCGCAGGCGAACCCAGGCCGGGCTGAACAAGGGCGAGGCGCGCAACGCGCTTGCTCGCGCATTGTTCTTCAACCAGCTCGGCGAGCTGCGCGACCGCCGGTTCGAGAACCAGTCCTACCGCGCCTCCGGCCTCAACCTGCTGGTCGCCGCGATCATCCTGTGGAACATCCGCTATCTCGAACAGGCATTGGCCGACATCGGCACGCCGGACGAGGTGGCCCGCCATATCGCGCCGCTGGGTTGGGAGCACATCGCACTCACCGGCGACTATAGCTGGGAGCGGGACGATAGACCGGGGCCGGATCAGCTCAGACCGCTTCGTATGGTGCCGTCGTTGTTGGCGGCCTGATGTATCTATCAGGGCAGGAAGCGAGCAAATAGAACATACCAAGCCAGGCAATCCGGGGGACGACATGCCAACAGAGCAGTATTTCGAAGTTAGCTGTTCACCAGACCGGGCTTTCGACGGATTCACCGATCGAGCGAAAATCGTCGATTGGTGGGGCGACCCCAATGTCTACAAAACCGTATCATGGACGGCCGATCTCCGAGACGGGGGGAGTTGGCGGGCGGAGTTCGAGGCGCCTGATGGCGCGCGTTTCGGGGCCGAGGGCATGTACGTGTCCATTGATCGACCAACACGGCTCGAATGGACTTGGAAGGCTGATTGGGAGCCAGAGGTGGAAAAGACGATCCATATGAGCTTCATACCCTCGCCTGCAGGCACGAAGATGATCGTTGCAACGGAAGGCCATCTCTCTGCCGAGGCACAAAGCCAGGATGAAGCTGCTTGGGCGATGATCGTCGGTTGGTTCAACCGCGCCGTTAGCGAACAAGGTGAGTGACTTCCGAACCCGAGCGCTTGCACTTCCCGGTGCGATCGAACAGCCTCACCACGGTTCTCCATCCTTCCGTGTCGGTGGAAAGATATTCGCCCAACTTTCGTCTGATGGCCTGACCGCACTGCTCAAACTGCCCCTGTCGTTACAAGAATGGGGACGGGCAACGTTTCCTGATGCCTGTCTGCCGGAGCCTGGCCGATGGGGGGA
>NZ_JACHOV010000022.1 GCF_014200045.1 Rhizorhapis suberifaciens | reverse complement strand
GTATCGATGCTGGCGCTCATTGTCTAATCTCTAAATTGTTAGGCATCGCTTAGAATTCCCTTGGGCCTGCGGTTGTTGAGACGCCATCACCTTAAGTATATTCGCAAGTATATTCGCACAACGCGCTTGCCGATGGGCGCTTGCCGATGGCTCGACTGCCGGTTTCATCGTGCTCGCGGATCGCAAAGCGTCGCGAGCGACAAAGGACCAGAAATGTCGCCGAGCCTGCTCCGTACCGAGATACCTTTCTTGTTCCTAAATCCTAAATCGGGTAAGGGAAGTCAATCTCGACCGCATCAGGGGGCCAAAAATCGTGAATCTGGACATTTTGCAACGTTTCAAGCTCGACGACAAGGTGCATGAATATGGTGCGCGGGATACGATTCTTTATGCGCTGGGATTGGGCTATGGCAGCGATCCGACTGACGAAGCGCAACTGGCTTTCGTATATGAAAAGGGACTGAAGGCGGTGCCTTCGATGTGCAATACGATTGCGCATCCGGGATTTTGGATTGACCGGCCCGAACTTGAGATCGACTGGGTCAAGGTGCTGCACGCCGAGCAGGCATTTGAAATTCACACGGCAATTCCGGCCGAAGGCCGCATGCGTGGGGAATATTCAATTCTGAGTGTCGAGGACAAGGGGGCCGACAAGGGCGCGATCATGAGGATGCAGAAGCGTCTGTTCGATCGCGACACCGGCGATTTGTACGCCACTGTGACGCAGACCTTGTTTCTGCGCGGGGATGGGGGCCAGGGGGGATTCGGAAATCCCGGCTCGGGGCTTTCCCCGCTGCCCGAAGCAGAGCCCGACCTCGTCATTGACATCCCTACCATGCCGCAGATCGCGTTGATCTATCGCTTGAGCGGCGATTTGAACCCAATTCACGCCAGCCCTTCGGTCGCGCGCAAGGCAGGTTTTGATCGGCCGATCCTGCATGGGCTGTGCACCATGGGCCTTGCGGCAAGGGCGCTGATCACCGGTTTGTGTGATGGCCGGCCGGAACGGCTAGGCTCCATGGAGGTCCGGTTCAGCCGGCCGGTGTTCCCGGGAGAAACGATCCGTGTGGAGGTTTATCGCGAGGATGAAAATGTTCGCTTCCGGTGCCGATCGGTTGAACGGGATGTTGTCGTGGTGGATCGGGGGCGCGCCAGCTTGGCGAAAGCCATATAATTTAGTACATTGACACTAGCAGCTAAACCTGTAGTCCTTATTACAGAGAACAGATGGGATGGAACATGGAAAACTCGCAAATTCTTGCCGGTAAGGTGGTAATCGTTACAGGCGCGGGCAACGGCGTGGGTGCGGAGATCGCAAAGCTCGCTGCTCGCTGCGGCGCCAGTGTCTTGGTCAACGATCTTGGCGGCGGCGCGGCCGGCGGCGGCGCGGACACCACGCCTGCGCAGCGGGTCGTCGACGAGATCAAGGCGGCCGGCGGCATCGCCGCACCGAGCTTCCATTCCATCGCCACATGGGAAACGGCCGAGCAGATCATCCAGGACGCGATCAATGCATTCGGCAAGATCGACGCGGTGGTGAACAATGCGGGCATTTTGCGCGACGTCATCTTCCACAAGATGACCAAGGAGGACTGGGACCTGGTCCGCGCGGTCAACCTCGACGGCTATTTTTACGTGTCGCGCGCAGCGGCGCCCTATTTCAAGGAGCAGGGCAGCGGCGCGTTTGTGCACATGACCTCGACCAGTGGCCTGATCGGCAATATGGGCCAGGCCAATTATTCCGCGGCGAAGCTGGGTGTTGCGGGTCTGTCCAAGTCGATCGCGATTGACATGCAGCGCTTCAATGTCCGTTCCAACTGCATTGCGCCTTTTGCCTTCACGCGCATGGTCGGCACCATTCCGGCCAATGACGAGGCAAACCGCAAGCGCCTGGAAATCGCCAAGCGCATGACGCCGGAAAAAATCGCGCCGCTCGTTTGCGGCCTGATCAGCGATGGCGCGGCCGACGTCTCCGGCCAGATCTTCTCCTCGCGCATGAACGAGACGATCCTCTTCAGCCAGCCGCGCCCGCTGCGCACCGCTCAGACGTCCGAGGGCTGGACGCCTGAAACGATCGTCAGCCATGCGCTGCCGGCGATGAAGCCGCACTTCTACCCGCTGGACATTTCCTCGCACGTCTTCACCTGGGATCCGTTCTAAGCAAAATGAGCGAAAATCCGCCATTTCTGGTCGACCGGGCCGATGGAGTTCTCACGCTGAGCTTCAATCGCCCGGAGCAGGGCAATGCGATAACTCAGGAGGCGGTTCCTGGATTGACGGAACTTTTCGTCTCCATCGCGACGGATCCCTCAGTGCGCGTAGTGCTTGTTCGCGGGGAAGGTCCCAATTTTACCGCTGGCGGGGACGTGCGCGGCTTCCTGCGGGCAATCGAGCAGCCCGTCGCAGCCCGTCGCGCCGACTTCGCCGCGCGACTGAATGCAGTTCAGGCGATGGTGGAGGCCTATCTTGCCATCCCTGTGCCGATCATCGCGGCGTGTCAGGGCGCCGTGGCGGGGGCGGGGTTGATGTTCGCGCTCGGCGCTGATTATGTCATCGGCGACGAGACCGTCAATTTCCTGTTCTCGCATCAGAAGGTGGGCCTGCCTCCCGATGGTGGCGTCAGTCTGCTGCTGCCGCGCGTGGTGGGGCAGCGCCGGGCAGCCGAACTGATACTGACGGCAGCTCGCATTGGGGCTGACGAGGCGTTCCGGCTCGGGTTGGCGACGCGGATAGTTGCATCTGCAGAGCTGGCAAAAGAGGGGAATGCTCAGGCGAAACGCTTTGCGCGCGCTCCTGTGGGAGCTGTCCGACAGGCTAAGCAATTGCTCGCCTCCAGTGGTGCACAGTCCGCGGCTGCTCAGCTCAAGGCCGAGCGTGACGCGATTGTGGAAGCGGTTGGCCAACCGGATTTTGAAGAAGGCGTACGGGCTTTCCTGGAAAAGCGGCAACCTGCTTTTCCATCGACATTGCTTGACCCGTGAACGGGCGAATTCTCGCTACGATCCTGGGTGCAGGTTTAATAGTGACGATGTTTGGTTTATCGGCAATTTCGCGTTCGGGGGGCATGGCGACAATTTGACGGCGTGTTCCTTTCCTGGAGATCAGTGAGGTCTAAACCTTACCTTAAATGGAGTTCCAATGGCCGACTTTGGTATAAAGCTGTTCGGTGGCTATGTGCCGCGCTTGCGGATCGATCGATCGCTGATTGCAGAGGCGCACAAGTGGATGGCTCCTGGCCTGCGCGGTCAGGCCAAGGGCTCGCGCGCCTTTCTCAGCTGGGACGAAGACGCGGTCACCATGGCGGTTGAAGCAGCTCGCGACTGTCTTGACGGACGGGATGCTTCCGATGTCGAGGCGCTCTATCTGGCGTCGACCAGCCTGCCCTATGCCGATCTTCAGCATTCCTCGCTGGTGGCGAGCGCTATGCGGTTGCCCTCGGGCATTGCCAGCAGCGATGTCGGCTATTCGCAGCGCGCTGGCACCTCGGGGTTCCTGCAGGCGCTCAAGGCGGGCGACAATGCCCTGTTCATCGCCAGCGACGCCCCCAACGCCAAGCCTGCCAGCACGCAGGAACTGAGCTATGGCGCGGGCGCCGCGGCGTTCCTGCTCGGGTCGGGCGAGGTGGTGGCCCGGCTGCTGGGTTGGGCGAGCGTGACGGCGCCCTTTGTCGACCATTTCCGCGCTGCCCAGTCCCGCCATGACTATTTCTGGGAAGAGCGCTGGGTCCGCGACGAGGGCTACGCCAAGCTTGCGCCGGCGGCCATCGCCTCGGCCTTGGCGAAGGCGGACATCGCGGTTGGCGACATTACCCATTTTGTCATGCCCTCTTTGCAGCGCGGCGCGGCCGATGCGGTCGCCAAGAAGATCGGCTTTGCAGGCAAGCCTGCCGACGGGCTGGAAAATGGCGCTGGATATGCGGGCTCTGCGCATGCCCTGCTCATGTTGGCCCATGTGCTGGAAACGGCGGCGGCAGGCGACAGGATCCTGGTCGTCGGCTTCGGCCAGGGCGCCGACGCTCTGGTGTTCGAGGTCACCGAGGCAATCGCGAATGCAAAGCCCCGCCGCGGGGTATCGGGCGCGCTTGCGGACGGGCTTGCGACCGACAGCTATATGCGGATGCTGTCATTCTACGACGGCATCGACCTTGAATGGGGTATGCGATCCGAAAAGAACGCAAAGACCGCGCTGACCGAGCAATATCGGTCGGCCGAGGAAGTCAGCGGTCTGCTGGCGGGCAAATGCGGGAGTTGCGGCACCATCCAGTTTCCGCGGCTTGAATATTGCGTCAACCCGGAATGCAACGCGCCGGCAAGCCAGTTCGAGGACTATTCGCTGGTCGATGAACCCGCGCAGGTGCTGACTTATACCGCCGACTGGTTGTCCTATCATCCTGCGCCCCCACTTTATGTGGGCTTCGTGCAGTTCGACAACGGAGCCAGGATCCTGATGGAGGTTGCCGATGTCGGTGCGGAGGGGCTTGAGGTCGGGACGCCGCTCAAGTTGACGTATCGCATCAAGGAGCGTGACCGCATTCGCGGCTACAACCGGTATTTCTGGAAAGCTACGCCGATGGGCGGGGCAGGAGCATAACCATGGCGACAGGCATCAAGGACAAGGTTGCAATCCTCGGGATGGGATGTTCGCGCTTCGGCGAACGCTGGGACGCGAACTCGTCCGAACTCATGCGCGAGGCGTTTGACGAGGCGCTGGCCGATGCGGGCATCGAGCGTTCGCAGATCGAAGCGGGCTGGTATGGCAGCGCGATGGACAATGTGAACGTCGGCAACTCGGCGATCCCGGCATCGACCGCGTTGCGCCTCGACGGCATTCCGTTCAGCCGCATGGAGAATATGTGTGCGACCGGGACCGAGGCGCTGCGTGGTGCGGCCTATGCGGTGGCTTCGGGCGCGGTCGACATCGCGGTCGCGATCGGCGCGGAAAAGCTCAAGGACACCGGCTATGGCGGGCTGCCGTCGCCCTACAAGGGCACGTTCAACGACATGTGGCTGCCGATGGGGTCGGCGCCTGCCGGCTTTGCCCAGCTTGCGGCGGGCTATCGCACCAAGCATGGCGTGTCGAAGGAAGACCTGAAGCGCGGCATCGGGCATGTCTCCTGGAAGAGCCATCAGAACGGCGTCCGCAGTCCCAAGGCGCATCTGCGCAAGGCGGTGCCGATGGAAACGATCCTCAATGCGCCGATGATCGCCGAGCCGTTGGGGCTGTTCGATTGCTGCGGCGTGTCGGACGGCGCTGCCTGCGCCATTGTCACGACGCCCGAAATCGCGCGAGCGCTGGGCAAGAAGGATCTGGTCACGATCAAGGCGATCCAGCTTTCGATCAGTTCGGGCATCGAATCGCAGATGAACGTCTGGGACGGCAGCCATGTGCGCAACACGCGCAACGCGGCGGCGCGCGCTTATAAGGAAGCCGGGATCACCGATCCGCGCGAGCAATTGGGCCTGATCGAAGTGCATGACTGTTTTTCGATCACCGAGCTGGTGACGATGGAGGACCTGTTCATCTCCAAGGAAGGTCGGGCGGTGAACGACGTGCTTGACGGCTTCTATGATGCGGGCGGCAAGGTGCCGTGCCAGATCGACGGCGGCCTCAAATGCTTTGGCCATCCCATCGGGGCATCGGGTCTGCGCATGGCCTATGAGGTCTACAGTCAGCTTCTGGGCCGCGCCGGCGAGCGTCAGCTGTCCTCGCCCTCGGTGGGGCTGACGCACAATCTGGGCGGCGTTCCCTATCAGGGGATCGCGGCGATCTCCATCTTGGGTCTCAGCTGATGAAGCGCACGCTGTTTTCGGCCGAGCATGAGATGTTCCGTGACACGGTGCGGAGCTTTGTCGAAACGGAAATGGCGCCCTTCCACGCCGAGTGGGAGAAGGCGCAGCGGGTTCCGCGCGATGTCTGGCTGAAGGCCGGCGCTGCGGGGATGCTCTGTTGCGACATCCCCGAAAGCTATGGCGGCGCGGGCGCTGACTGGCTCTATAATGTGGTGGTGATCGAGGAGCTGGCGAAGGCGGGAATGTCCGGGCCGGGTTTCATGGTCCATTCCGAAATGGTGGCGCCTTATATCCTGGCCTGGGGGTCAGAGGAGCTCAAGCAGAGCTGGTTGCCGCGCATGGTGACGGGCGAGGCGATCGGCGCGGTGGCGATGACCGAGCCCAATGCCGGCAGCGACCTCAAGGCGATCCGCACCCGCGCCGTGCGGGAAGGCGATGCCTATCTGATCAACGGGCAGAAGACCTATATCTCCAACGGCCAGAATTGCGATTTCGCGCTCGTTGCGTGCAAGACCGATCCCGAAGCGGGCGCCAAGGGCGTCAGCATCGTGCTTTCGCCGGCGGACACGCCGGGCTTCGAGCGAGGCCGCAACCTCGAAAAGATCGGGCTGAAGGCGCAGGACACGTCCGAACTCTTCTTTGCCGACATGCGGGTGCCTGTCGCCAACCGGCTTGGCAATGAGGGCGGGGGCTTTGCGATGCTGATGACCAAGCTGTCGCAGGAGCGCTTGACCCAGGCCATTCGCAGCATCTGCGTTTGCGAAGCGGCGATCCAGTGGACGGTGGATTATACCGCCGAACGCAAGGCCTTCGGCCATAGCATCGCGGATTTCCAGAATACGCAGTTCGTGCTGGCGCAGCTGTCTGCCGAAACCACCGCGCTGCGCGTGTTCACCGACTGGTGCATCGCCAGTCATCTCAAAGGCGAACTCAGCCCCGTTGACGCCGCCAAGGTGAAGATGCTGGTCACCGATCTCCACAACAAGGTCGTCAATGAGTGCCTGCAATTTTTTGGCGGCTATGGCTATATGACGGAATATCCGATCGCGCGTGCCTTCATCGATGCACGCATTGCACGCATTGCGGGGGGCGCTGCTGAAGTTATGAAGCAAATCATTGGCCGCGACTTGTTTTCGGACAAGCGGTAAGCAAGGAGGACGGGATGTCGAACTTACCTAAACCGGATGCGGCAACGCTGCTCGAAATCTATCGCAAGGCGTCGCTCATTCGCCATAATGATTTGCGCGTAATCAAGGCGATGAAAGCCGGTCAGCTGGTGACGCCCTATTATTCGCCGGCGGGGCAGGAGATCATTCCCGCCGCGCTCTCCGTCAGCCTCAGCGACAGCGACACGATCTGCACCATCTATCGTGGCACCCACGACATGCTCGCCAAGGGCTTTCCGTTAGAGCCGCTCTGGGCTGAGCTTGCCGGACGCGTGACCGGCAGCTGCAAGGGGAAGGGGGGTACGATGCACCTTACCCATCCGGAGAGCGGGTGCATGGTGACAACCGGCGTGGTGGGCTCGTCGATGCCGATCGCCACCGGCCTTGGCTGGGCCGCCAAGCTCGACGGCAAGGGCGATGTCGCGGTCGCCAATTTCGGTGATGGCGCGGCGAATATCGGCGCGTTCCACGAATCGCTCAATCTTGCGGCGCTGTGGAAGCTGCCGGTGATCTTCGTCTGCCAGAACAATCTTTATGCCGAGCATACCAGCTTTGCCAATTCGACTGCTGTCGATCAGCTCTCGAAGCGGGCGGCGGGCTACGGCATGCCCGGTGTGACGGTAAACGGTAACGACGTCGACGAAATGTATGGCGCTGCAAAGATCGCGGTCGATCGCGCGCGGGCGGGCGAGGGGCCGACGCTGATCGAGGCGCTCACCTTCCGCTTCAATGGGCATCTGATCGGCGACGCCGCCGGCTATATTCCCAGGGAAGAGCTGACTGCGGCGAAGGAGAATGATCCTTTCCTGACGCTGCGCAAGCGTGTGCTCTCCGACGCTGCGGCAAGCGAAGCCGAGCTTGATGCGATCGACGCGGATATCAAGGCGCGCATCGAGGTGGCGGTGGAGGCCGCGTTCAAGGCCGAACAGCCCGATCCTGTCGAACTGAAGCGCGACGTGTTCGCCACCGAACTGGCCTGAGGGATCAAGACGATGACAACGCAGACCATGAACACCATCCAGGCCGTCAATCTCGCACTCCACGATGCTCTTACGGCCGATCCCAAGATCGTCGTGCTCGGCGAGGATGTCGCCGATTTTGAGGAGGGCGGCGTCGTCGGCGTCACCAAGGGGCTTTCGACCGCGTTCGGCGACGATCGCGTCAAGTCGACGCCGATTTCCGAGCAGGCGATCATTGGCGCTGCGATCGGCGCTTCGCTGCGCGGCTATCGCGCCGTTGCCGAGATCATGCTGATGAACTTCACGACGGTGGCGATGGACATGATCGTCAATCATGCCGCAAAGCTGCGCTTCATGTCGGGCGGCCAGACCCATGTGCCGATCGTGATCCGCACGATGACCGGATCGGGCATGTCGAATGGGGGTCAGCACAGCGACTATCTGGAAGCCTGGTTCGCGCATACCCCCGGCATCAAGGTGGTGGCGCCGTCCAACCCGGCGGACGCCTATGGTCTGCTGAGAAGCGCGATCGAGGACGATGATCCCGTGATCTTCATCGAGAACCTGCCGGGCTATTGGAATGTCGGACCGGTCGACCGCGAACGGGTCCCGCTCGGCAAGGCGAAGGTCGCGCGCGAAGGGGGCGATGTGACGATTATCAGCTACGCCTCGATGGTGGCCCCGGCGCTCGCCGCGGCGGAAAAGCTCGCCGGCGAAGGCATTGCGGTCGAAGTGGTCGATCTTCGCACGATCGCGCCCTGGGACAAGGACACGGTGCGCGCCTCGGTCGAGAAGACCGGCCGCGCCCTCATCGTGCACGAGGCCGTAAGAGAGTTCGGCGTCGGCGCCGAGATCGCCGCCGAACTCAACGAGCATTTCTTCGGACGGCTTAAGGCCCCGGTGAAGCGCTTGGGCGGGGCCTTCTCGCCGGTGCCCTACGCCAAGTCGCTCGAAGAGGCGTTCGCGCCGTCGGCGGCCGGCATCGAAAACACCATACGCGGCCTTCTGGCCTGATAAGGAGTTCCATATGGCCACTGAAATTCTGCTTCCCAAGCTCGGCTTTTCGATGTCCGAAGGGCAACTGGCCGAATGGCTGGTCGCCGACGGCGGGGAGGTTGTCGAAGGGCAGCCCCTGTTTGCATTGGAAAGCGACAAATCGACCAACGAGGTCGAAGCGCCGGCATCGGGGACGCTGCGAATATTGAAGCAGCCCGGCGAGACCTATGAAGTGGGGTGCGTTCTTGGAGTGATCGAATAGCCATGACCCTGGCGCTGTCGCTCGCCCCGCTCCTTTTGCACGCGAGCGGCCAGTTTTTGGCAAGCGATCGGCCAGTTGTTCAAGGCGCGATGAAAGAGGCCGGTAGTTCATGATCTTTGCCTTGACCGATACCCAACAGATGTTCGGCGATATGCTGGGCAAGCTCCTCGATGCCGAAAATGATTTCGAGGAGCGGCGCCGCCGGCTTTCGGGCGCGTCGCCCGACCGGATGGCGCTATGGCCCGCGCTTGCAGAGCAGGGCATTTTGGGCGCGACCTTCCCCGAGGAGGCTGGGGGCTTTGGCGGAACGATGCGGGACATCGCCGTCGTCATGGAAGAGGTCGGCCGCAAGCTGGTGGTGGAGCCGGTGTTGGCCAATGCCCTTTGCGGCGGCATTTTGCGCGCCGCGGGCGAAGACCTGTCCGCATTGATCGCCGGCGAAACCGTGATCGCCCTGGCGCATGAGGAAGGCTATGATCCCTTCGGCCTGCCCGAAACGCGGGCGGCGAGGGCTGGCGAGGGCTATCATATCAACGGCCGCAAGCTGGTGGTGCGCCATGCGGATCTGGCCGAGCGGTTCATCGTAACGGCCACATTGGACGGCGTTGCTGGCGCCTATCTGGTCGATGCCAGGGCCGACGGGATAACGCGCGACAGCTTTCGCCTGATCGACGGTTCCTCCGCCGCGACAATGGAATTTCTGAACGTCCCGGCCCGCTGGCTTGCCGGCAACGATGTCCTCGTTGCGGCGCTCGAGCAGGGGCTGGTCGCGCTCGCCGCCGAAACCGTGGGCATCGTCACCGCGCTCAATGCAGCGACCTTCGCCTATCTCGGCACGCGCCAGCAGTTCGGCGTGCCGCTCGCCAGTTTCCAGGCGCTGCAGCACCGCGCCGCGGACATGTTTGCCGCCGCCGAGGAAGCCCGCGCGCTGACCGAGCAGGCGATCGAGGCCATGGACGCTGCTACGCCCGACCGCTCGGCGCTCGCCTCGGCGGTCAAGGCGCTGGCGGACGATGCCGGGCGGCGCATCGGCCATGAAGCGGTCCAGATGCACGGCGGCATGGGGGTGAGCGACGAGCTTGACGTCAGCCATTATATGCGTCGGCTTGCGGCTATCCGGGCGGAGTTGGGAAGCGCCGACCTGCATCGTGCGCGGTTTGCCGGACTGGGGGTCAATGTCGTCAAGGACACCCCCTTCCGCGCCGAGGTCCGCGCGTTCGTGCGCGCGCATTTGCCCGAGGATATCGCCCGCAAAGGCGCCCTTGGAATGGAGATCGACAAGGACGATTATGTCCGCTGGCAGAAGATCCTTTACGAAAAGGGCTGGTTTGCCGGCGCATGGCCGGTCGAACAGG
This sequence comes from Rhizorhapis suberifaciens, assembly GCF_014200045.1. GTDB lineage: Bacteria > Pseudomonadota > Alphaproteobacteria > Sphingomonadales > Sphingomonadaceae > Rhizorhapis > Rhizorhapis suberifaciens. The sequence goes on along the minus strand of NZ_JACHOV010000022.1, from coordinate 4,011 downwards.
GCGGCGCTGGCTGGAGCATGGAACAGCAGTTGGTGTTCCTGCAGGAATCATCGGTCAACAACGCGCCGATGATCATCCCCTATGGCGTCAACATGATCGGACCGGTGCTCCAGGAGTTCGGCACCGACGAACAGCGCGCGAAATATCTGCCCGGTATCCTCTCGAGCGACACATGGTGGTGTCAGGGTTACTCCGAGCCCAATTCCGGTTCCGATCTTGCCTCGCTCAAGACCACTGCGGTGCGCGATGGCGACCATTATATCGTCAACGGCACCAAGATGTGGACGACCGAAGCGCACTGGGCGGACATGATGCATTGCCTGGTCCGCACCGACCGCGAGGTGAAGGCGCAGCGCGGTATTTCCATGCTGCTCATCGACATGACCAGCCCCGGGATCGAGGTGCGGCCGATCGTCACCATCGATGGCCAGCACCATACCAATCAGCTCTTCCTCGACAATGTCAGGGTTCCGGCCGAAAATCTGGTGGGCGAGGAAGGGCAGGGCTGGACGATCGCCAAATTCCTGCTGTCGCACGAACGGGTAGCGATCGCCGATACCGGGCCCAAATTGCGCCTGCTCAAGAACATCAAGGCCATGCTGGCCGAAGTACCCTCGTCGTCAGCCAAAGCCCGTCTCTCCGAAAAACTTGCAGGGGCGGAAATTGAGCTGCTGACGCTTTGTGCGCTGGAGCAAAGCTATGTGACGAAATGGGCCGGCGGCGCGTCCAAGGATGGGCCTGAGGCCTCGGTGCTCAAGGTCCGCAGTACAGAGATACTTCAGAAGCTGTCTGAAATCGCGCTGGAGATTGAAGGTCCGCTGGGCGGGGCGCATGATCCTGAAGATCTCCACCTTAAACCGCATGGCCAGTTCACGCCGTCCCAGCGCGCGAGCTTTATGGGCCATCAATATCTCTACGGCCGCTGCTGGTCGATTTTTGGTGGCACGAACGAAATCCAGCGCAATCTGATCGCAAGATCGTTAGTGTCCGGCTAATCGACTTGCCGGACATCAAAGAGGACATTGGGATGTCGGACTATTACAAGGGTCTTATCGAGGAAGACCGGGCGTTGGCCGATGGACCGCTGGACGAGTTAATCGCCCGGGCGGAAGCCATGACGCTCGGATCCTTCGGACCGGTTGTCACTTACTCCCGCAAGGTGTTCATTCCGCTCACCAAGCTCTGCCGCGACGTTTGCCACTATTGCACCTTCGCTTCTACGCCTTCGAAGGCCGAGACGGCTTATCTGTCGCGCGAAGACGTGCTCGCCGTCGCAAAAGCAGGGGCTGCGGCAGGGTGCCGCGAGGCCCTGTTCACGCTCGGTGACCAGCCCGAGGCGCGCTATTCTGCCGCGCGCGAGGCGCTTGGCAAGCTCGGTCACGCCACCACTTTGTCTTATCTGCGCGAAATGGCGCGGGCGGTGCTCGACGAAACCGGGCTGCTGCCGCACCTGAACGCCGGCCTCATGGATGAAGCAGACTATGCCGCGCTGCGTCCGGTCTCGGCGTCGATGGGACTGATGCTTGAAACCGCGTCGGATCGCTTGTCGGAAAAGGGCGGCCCGCATTTTGGCTCGCCTGACAAGCTGCCGGCGCGCAGGCTGGCATCGATCGAAGCGGCGGGGCGTGCGGGCGTGCCGTTCACGACCGGCCTGCTGATCGGCATCGGCGAAACCCGTGCGGAACGGGTGGATGCGCTCGTCGCGATCCGTGAATTGCATCGACGCTACGGTCATATTCAGGAAGTGATCATTCAGAACTTCCGGGCCAAGCCCGGCACCCGGATGGCCGATCATCCCGAGCCCTCGCTCGACGAGCATCTCTGGACCATCGCCATGGCCCGGCTGATCCTGGGCCCGCAAATGGTCATCCAGGCGCCGCCCAATCTCCATGCGCCCGACGAACTCGCGGCACTGCTGCGGGCGGGCGTAAACGACTGGGGCGGCGTTTCGCCGGTCACGCCCGATCATGTCAATCCCGAGGCTCCCTGGCCGCATCTCGCCCTGTTGGACGAGGCTACGACCGCCGCAGGACGCGTGCTGCGAGAGCGGTTGGCGATCGGGCCTTCTTATGCGCTCGAAGCCCAGCGCTGGACCGATCCTGCGATAGCGACGCTGGTCCGCCGGGCGATCGACGCGCGCGGCCTTCCCATTACGGACAACTGGCATTCCGGGGCGGGGAACGTAGCTCCCGTGCTGGCGAGCAGCAGCCGGACGGCGGGATCGGACGAGATCGAAGCGATTATCGCGGCCGCGCGCTCTGGCGAGCGGCTTGACGAAAATGCTATCGTGCGGCTGTTTGAAGCGGACGGATCGCATGCGGGACTGGTCCTGGAGGCGGCCGACACGTTGCGGCGCGAAGTGGTCGGCGATGCGGTCACCTATGTCGTCAACCGGAACATCAATTACACCAACATCTGCCTCTATAAATGCGGGTTCTGCGCCTTTTCGAAGGGCAGCACGAAGGCGATGCGCGGACCTGCCTATCGCCTCGACCTGGAGGAGGTCGGACGCCGCGCGGCAGAAGCGTGGGACCGGGGCGCGACCGAAGTCTGCCTCCAGGGCGGCATCCACCCGGACTATGACGGCAATACCTATCTTTCGGTGTTGAAGGCGGTGAAGGCGGCGGCGCCGGGCATCCACATCCACGCCTTCTCGCCGCTGGAGGTCAGTCATGGGGCCTCCACGCTGGGGCTGGGGCTGGAGGAGTATCTGACCCGCCTTCGCAACGCCGGGCTTTCTACTCTTCCTGGAACCGCGGCCGAGATATTGGACGACGAGATCCGCGCCATCATCTGCCCGGACAAGCTTGGCGCCGAGGAATGGCTTGAGGTCATGCGTACCGCCCACCGGGTCGGTCTGCGCTCGACGGCCACGATCATGTTCGGGCATGTCGAGGGCTATGAGCATTGGGCGCGGCACCTGCTGCGGGTGCGCGACCTCCAGGAGGAAACCGGCGGCTTTACCGAGTTCGTGCCGCTGCCGTTCGTCCACATGGAAGCGCCGATCTGGCGCAAGGGACAAGCCCGTTCCGGACCGAGCTTCCGCGAGGCGTTGCTGATGCACGCGGTCGCACGACTGGTGCTGCATCCGGTGATCCCCAATATCCAGGCGAGCTGGGTCAAGCTGGGTAGCGACGGCGTGATCGCCGCCCTGCAGGCAGGCGTCAACGATCTGGGCGGCACGCTGATGGACGAATCGATTACCCGGGCCGCAGGGGGCCTGAACGGCCAGCTTTGCGATCCCGAGCAGATGGCGACGCTTGCAGGTCAGGCGGGCCGTCAAGCCGTGCAGCGCACCACGCTTTATGCCTCGGTCCCGCAGCCCCAGCTCGAAGCAGCGGAATAATCTCAAATGGAAGGACAATCTGATATGGTCGAAAAAATCGCGGTCGTTGGCGGCACTGGCAATCTGGGCGCGGCCATCGCCCGCCGGCTTGCCAAGGCAGGGCATAGCGTCGTCATCGGTTCGCGTTCGGCCGAAAGCGCAGAGCGCACCGCAACGGAACTCGGCTTTGGCCTTACAGGGCTCGCCAACGCCGACGCAGCGCGTGAAGCCGACCTCATCATCGTCACCGTGCCGTTCGGCGCGCAAGAGGGGACACTGGCCGAGATCGCCCCGCATTGCGCCGGCAAGATAGTGGTCGACACCACCGTGCCGCTTGTCCCCCCCAAGGTGATGCGCGTCCAGCTTCCCCCCGAAGGCAGTGCCGCGCAACGGGCCCAAAAGCTGCTCGGCGAAGGCGTTACCATCGTCTCCGCCTTCCACAATGTCGCTGCCCACAAACTCGCCACCGATGAGGATGTCGCGTGCGACGTGCTCATATTCGGCGACGACAAACCGTCGCGCGAAAAGGTGGTGCAGCTTGCCCACGACATGGGCCTGCGCGCCTTCCACGCCGGCGCCCTCGGCAACGCCGCCGCCGCAGAAGCCCTCACCTCCATCCTCATCTTCATCAACAAAAACTACAACGCAGGCGACGCGGGTATTCGGATTACGGGCAACCTGTGATA
>NZ_JACHOV010000021.1 GCF_014200045.1 Rhizorhapis suberifaciens | reverse complement strand
CCTGGTCCTTATCTCGAAATGTTCGCCCGCCACCCTTCCCCAAAATGGACGGTCTGGGGCGACGAGTCCGCCGAGGATCACCTGCCAAGGGGGAAAGTGCACAAGGGCTACACCGGGGGAGAAATGCTGCCTCCGCTAGGCGCAAATGAGCATATTTCACCCTCTCTCGCTGTCGATCTCGGCCTAGAATTAAAAAACAGATACGAGGCGGGAAATAGCGTACGGGAAATCTCCGACGAAACCGGATATTCAATCCAGCGCGTGCGCGGGCTGCTGGCAGGGGCTAACACAACAATGCGGCCACGCGGTCGACTGCCGAAATAAAATCAGGCGTGAGGCTGGCCGTTCCATGTGCTTTCGTTGGCGGCAATAATCAGGACCGGGCAGGAACCCATAACGCCCCGGCGGACACGCATTTGTGCCTTGTCGAAGGCTGTCACAGTCGAGGTTGTCAAATCAATTGGCAACCTCGCCACACGCTCCGTCTCCGATATGGTTTGCTGGTATTCCGCCCAAATCCGCCTCGCCAGTGCCAGCAAGGATAGGCGGTCTTTCGTAATGATAACGCCCGCCGATATTAGGCCCGCGTCAAACCATGAACGATAGGCCGCTAAATCCCGGTCAAGATTTCCGTCTTTGGCGTTCCATTCGACATCAAGGACAATCCGATTCTTGAAATTATCGACAAGATAGCCCTCCTGGCGGATAACAGGAAGTTCGCCCAGACTGCTGCCGTCCTTCGCAAACAGGAGGCCCCTGGTTTCAAGGTCTAGTCGCGTCTCGCGCCATCCCCGTGCCGAAAAAAGCCCATCGATCTGTTCGGCAATATCGCCCCGATTGCCCCCGGCCTTAAGCCAAAAGCGCGTATCAAGACGGTATGTTTCGAGAACGCTTACAATGTCCGTCCATTCGTTGGGACAGACGGCTTTCATAACTGCTGCCGCCGAATTTGTCTCCATGAAGGCCCAATGTTCCCGTGCTGCCAACGGCAGGACTGCGGGATCATCATAGGAAAATGTTTCGTACATTCTCTCCTCATGGATTTTTCCAGCCGCGCAAGCAAGATTACCCTCCGCTGCCACCGCCAGCTATCCCTCTCCGGCTTTCGTGATGCGAAACTCACGATTTTTGCATCGGGTCGGGAATGGCGAAAATCCGCGCTCTTTCCCGATGCAAAAATCTGATGCAGAATCGTTCCATGATTTATGGCTACGCGCGCGTCTCGACCAATGGGCAGGACTTGGCCCAGCAACTCGCCCAGCTTGAGACTGCTGGTTGCACCAAAATCTTCCGCGAGAAGACCAGTGGCGCGTCGGCCGAGCGGCCCCAGCTCAAGCGCGCGATCGGCGCGCTTGATCCTGGCGACGTGTTGATGGTGACGGCCACGGACCGGCTCGCCCGTAACACGCGCGACCTGTTGAACACCCTTCACATGGTAAAGGAGGCTGGCGCTGGCTTTCGCTCGATCGCGGAGCCGATGCTGGACACGACCTCTCAACTTGCCGAGGTCGTGATTGCCGTCTTGGGCGTAGCGGCGAGTTGGGAGAGGCAACGGATCATCGAGCGCACCACCGCTGGACGCGCGCAGGCCAGAGCGCGGGGAGTGAAGTTTGGGCGTAAGGCCGCCCTCACCCCTCACCAGCAGGCCGAGGCGCTTGAAAGGCTTGCCGCCGGTGACACGCAGCGCACCGTCGCCGCGCTGTTCGATGTTAGTCAGGCAACCATATCGCGGCTCGTCGGACAATGACGAAGGTGTTGTTCCTTCCAGGTGCAGGCGGAAGCGCGACCTTCTGGCATCCCGTCGCAACCGAGCTTGGAATCGAGCGCACAGCTATTTTCTTCTCATGGCCGGGTCTGGGGGCCGAGCCGCACGATGATCGCGTGCGTGGCATTGATGACCTGGTGGCGATGGTAATCGCGGAATTGGACCAGCCCTGCGACCTTGTCGCTCAATCGCTGGGAGGGCTTGTGGCGATCAAGGTGGCACTGGCCTTCCCTGATAAGGTGCGCCGCTTGGTGTTGACCGTTACATCGGGCGGTGTGCCCGTTTCCGATTTGGGAGGTTCAAACTGGCGCGCCGATTATCAGAGGGCTTACCCGGATGCAGCGGCGTGGATTATGGATGTTCAGGAAGACCTGTCCGGCGATATTGGGAGGATCACGTCCCCAACATTGCTTTTGTGGGGCGATGCCGACCCCATAAGTCCGCCTGCGGTAGGCGAGCGCCTGTTATCGCTTTTGCCCAACGCCCAGCTCCATATCGTTCATGGCGGCGACCATGATCTAGCCCAGTTCCATTCAACTGAGGTTGCAAGGTTGATTGCCGATCATCTGGGCTAGGGGCTTGGTCATCATTTCACGCTTGATTGACCGATAACCAACGGGCATGACCACATGCAAACATGCGGTCATGTAAGGATATACACATGCCAACAATCGCGATTATCAGCCAAAAGGGCGGCGCGGGGAAAACCACCCTCGCCCTGCATCTGGCCGCTGCCGCTGAGGACGCCGGTCATACTGCGCTGGTGATCGACCTAGACCCGCAGGCGACGGCTAGCCAATGGGCGGCTTGGCGGCAGGATGCACCCCCGGTTGTAATCGATAGTGCTCCCCCTCGCCTCGCCGCCAAGATCGGGCAGGCGACGGATCAGGGCGCGGCGTTCATCGTGATCGATACCCCGCCTCATGCCGACAGCGCCGCCAGCGCCGCTGTCGAGGCAGCCGACTTGGTGTTGATCCCTTGTCGGCCAAGTGCGTTCGACCTAGCCGCGATCAAGACGACTGCCAGCCTTGTGAAGATGCGCGGCAAGCCCGCTTACGTGATCTTCACGGCGGGAAGTCCGACCGCCCCGCGCATGTACGAGGAAGCGGCGCAGCTCGTGCAGGACTATGGGCTGGACGCCTGCCCGCACCACATCGCGGATCGCGCCGCTTTTCGCCACGCGGCGGCCGAGGGGAAAACCGCGATGGAGGTGGAGCCGAACGGCAAGGCTGCCGATGAGGTGCGCGAGCTTTACAAGTGGACATGCGCGCATGTAAACATGCAAGCATCTAAGAAACGGAAGGCCAGCGCATGAGCAGCCGGAAAGGATCATTGCTTGCATTGCGGGACCGCGATCCCGCGCCATCGCCGGTGGCGGCCGAGCGGGAGGGCAGGGCGTCCGCCCCGATCACCGCCAGCGCGTCCAGCACTTCGGGCAGCAGCTCCGTTGCGCCGAGCCGTCAGGGCAAGAAAGCCATGACCGGCTATTTCAGCCCGGATATGTCCTTTGCCATGCACATGACCGCCCGCAAGCATGGGATGAGTTTGCAGGACGCAATGGCGGAGGCGTTCAACGACTGGCTCCGCAAGATGGGGGAAAGCCCTGTGGGCAAGTGAGCATGTTCACATGCAAACATGCTCACTTGCTGTAATTCTGAACGTCTCTCTTAGGGAATATGGTTGAAAAACATCAACATTTTTCGAAAGCGATAACCAGCACATCACGATAAGCGAACGCTTTCTTGACGTTGTGGGGGCAAATCCCACTGACCCCATGAAAGGTGCGCCGATCGTCTCCCATGACGAAATCGCCGGGCTGCACCAGCTCGGCTGAGCCTATGATGTTCCGGTCACGGTCGGCAATATAGCTCACGCCGCCCACCACGTTCATTCGCCGCACGAGAAGTGAGATGATGTAATCTACCCCGTCGCGATGAAGCCCTTCGGGGGCAGGCTCTCCCTGCTGACCTTCCGACGCAACGATGCGATAAGGGTGAAGTTTGATGTTCCATCGGGAATGCTCGTCAGCGGCGCTGCAGATTTTCCCGAATTGAGCGAGAATAGTTTTGAAGGCGGGGTTATGGATTAACTTCGAATCGAGCGGATCGAACCGCCGTTCGAAGCCCCCATTTAGGACATTGATCTGCTTCGATTGTTGATAAGGCTGATGAGGCAGAAGCTTCAGGGCGCCGCTCTCATCGTCGTATTCGAAGGCGCTGAAGCGCCGGTAGCGATATCGGCCTTCATCCATCATGTGCTCGTCGAGCAGAAGGTGGTCCCAACACTCGGCTAGATCAGTCCAATCGCCGTCGCTGATCACGAAATTCTCAAACGTGGATTCCCCGGCCGAGCACCACCAGCCTCTGTCCTGAAGGGATTCTACCACGGAGGAGCGCCAGATTATCTCTGGCGCCTCCTCCTGCGACACAATGGCGAGGCCGCCCATCACAGCGTCGCCATGTTGCGATTTCCGCCCATGAGTTCTTGCGATCGGTTGAATTCCCAGAGATCACGGTCGCGGATATAGAGGGGCTTGTCTGCGATGATCGACGTTGGCGTAAAGCGTCGTTCATCGATGAGGTATTTCACCGAACCGCTGACGGCCGAGAGAGAGTTTTTGATCGCCGCACTGGTCATGCGGTGAACGGTGCTGTCCCAACGTCCCGCAACCGCCTCCTGGACCCAATCCTGCTCAAGTCTTTGCTTGGCGACGAGAGCATTGGTGTCGAGAGATGCTACTTCCAGATGTCGCAGGGCATCCATTATGATCGTTGCGGCCGGGGCCTCGCGGACCTCAAGAACCTTTTCTCCCGTCGAGATATGCTCCAGGCCAACGTATCGACCGTGGCCGTAGCACCCGACGCAGTGGTTGAGGTAATGGATTATTTCGAGCAGCTCCATGTCGAGCTTGTCGACCGCGACCAGCTCTCCTGCTTCAAAATGCAGCTCCATCCGCGTCGGGAGAATTCCGGTAGAGCGCCGCGTCCACAGATAGGTATCATCCGACGCCTCGAAGCCCTCAGGGTCGTCGAGTGGGCCGGACTCAAACTCGCGGCACCACAGGTTTGCGTCGCCACTGAGTTGACGGTCCGTCACGAAGGTAAGGCCGAAGGGGGCTAGCTCAGCCGCCTTTTGCACTCGGGAGAGGGCGGAGCCGACATAGGGGCTCCCATAGAAGCCATCGTAGTGGTGCCGCGCGATTGCGTTGTTGAGCCGCGGGAGGCTGTTCTGTGACAGGTTCGCGGTGTGTAGAAGCAAACCTGCGCCGATCTGCACCGCATAGTTAGCCACCAGCGTCGCGATCACCGGGCGACTGAGTGAGCTGCTGACGGGATACACGCCGAGGTATTTGGCATGCGCCCTGATCGCCGGCCGCACGGCGTTCTCGACGAACGTCTCCTTGCCGTCGAGCAACACGAGCTGGGCTTTGAACAGGCCCGCCATCTGCCGAAGCGCCTCCTCATCGACCGGGTCGCCAACGTCGACCGCGACGGCATGGACATTGGTGTAGCCTGCTTCGTGGAGCTTGAAGAGAAGATAGGTGCTGTCCAATCCTCCGCTAAACATCGTGACGACCGGGCTGGATTTTTCATACCGGCTAAAAATATCTTCAAAGCTGTTAATCTTGTGCATGAGTTCCTCGCTTGCTCATTTATGTCAGAGTTGAAATTATTGCGCCGTTTTCCGGCTAGCCTCTCCCAAAATTCCGATAATCGTGCCGCCAACAATCAATGATCCGCCGACAAGAGAGCGGATTGAGATCGGTTCGGCCAAGAGTATGCTTGCAAAGAGCAGGCCGAAAACAGGCTCGGTGCTCATCAAGAAGCTGACCTTCGTGGGGCTCGATCTGCGAACCGCTGCATTCTGAATGTAAAATGCCCCAATCGTGCAGAACAGCGACAGAAAGAGTATTGCCTGAACAAACGGAATGTTTGTGAGGGCCTTAAGGTTGATCTCCGTGCCGAGCCCGCCCGTCAGGATCAAAGCCATAATGAAGACCGCTGACGACTGAAGAGCAGTCAATGCCCCCGAGGACAGATCGCGGTTTCGCATCAATCTTTTTGTCGAAACCACCATGACGGCTCTCAACATGGCGGCCATGAGAACCAGTCCGTCTCCGAGCGATAGTGCCGTCAAGTGCTCACACAGGACGGCCACACCTGCGCACGAAATTAATGCCGCAATGAAAATACGGAACGGCGGCAGTCTCTTCGCCAGCCCGTAATCCAACATCGGCGTAATGATGGTGCATAGGGAGATAATGAACGCGGTGTTCGTTGCCGATGTGAGGCTGACGCCGAATGTTTCCGAGACGAAGATTGAAAACAGGATAATTCCAAGCATGATTGACGCGAGGACGTCCGACGCCTTGGCGCTTGCGATCTCGCGCCAGTTCAGAAGGGTCATGGTGATTGCGGTGATCGCAAACCGATAGACGATGAGGACAAGTACCGGCGCAAAGGCGAGCGCACCCTTCGCCACCGGATAGCTTGCACCCCACACCATTGCGATGCCGAGCACCGCAGCATCTGCCGCAAGGACACGCCAGCTTCTCGTGTCCCGTTGCGGAACCGCTCGCGCATGTTCCATTGCTTCGCCCCATGATAAGAATTGTCCAAGGCCGGGTGGCCGGTTTGGTCTCGTCAGGAGCGTTTAATGATGGGTCGAGAGGGGCTATAGAACGAAAGTGCGATCAAGCTGCAGTTTTATACGCACCGGGGGTGGCCCCAACGATCGCGCGAAAATGCCTTGTAAGGTGGCTTTGATCGGCAAAGCCGACTGTCGCTGCCACCTCCGCCGTGGAGACACCGGCGATGAGCAGCCGTTTTGCTGAATTTACCTTCAAAATCAGGTGATAGGCATGGGGCGGTAAGCCAAAGTGCCTCTTGAAGGCGTCGATGGTTTGGCGGCGGCCTAATCCCGAAATGCCGCAAAGCTCAGAAAGGGATACATCGTTATTTGCGTTCGCGTGGAGATAATCCCTCACTGCAGACATAGATGCCGGAGCGCGGCGAAATCCCGATTCCTGTACAAGTGAAGGGGAGAGGTGGCCGAGGACGATCTGTAGCAAAGCTTGCAGCGCACTGTCCCGGGCGAGCGTGAGCGGCGAACTATGCACCACCTTGTGAAGGTCCTTGAAAGCTTCCGCGAGATTCGGTTCCGCCCAGAAGGTCTGCTTAAAGTTGGGCAGGCTACCTGGCTGTCGCCCAAAATTATCGCTGGTCATTTCGGCCATTACCGTTTCATCGACATAGATCATCCGTTGAACCCAACCGTTTTCTTCGGCCGCGCCTCCATGATGGATGTCGCCAGGATGCATAGTGACGATTGTGGAAGCCGTTGCAAAATGATGTTCACCTCGACACCACACCGAATGAACGCCTTCGTCGATGAGGCCAATTACGAACTCTGCGTGAGCATGGGGTTTGAACTTATGGGTAAGGTACTTTCCCACCATTGTCTCAATGCCTGACAACACGTCTGATCGCCCGATGGACACGACATCTAACTTCCGTTCATCAGTCATGTTACTGCCCTGGTTGCACATCGGAATGACCGAAATAGATTAAATGCGAGCGATTCGCAATTGGTGCAAGGAGGCTAAATAATTGGGAGATATGACAAAAGATTTTCCGGTGGTGCCGGTGCTGGCGAGGTCTTTCCTATGCTGCCAGTTCAGAATGGGCATGTTAACATGCTGTCATATTCGCATGTAAACATCCCTTCCCCTGAAGGGATCAACGCAGCGGCTTGCGTTCGTGCTTTTTCTTGCAGAATCCGAGGAACGCCCCGGCAGGGCTTTTCAGCTCCGGCTTGCCCATGTCGTGCCACCACGACACCCATTCGTCATAGAGCGCGTAAACGTCATAGCCTGGCGCGGCCGTCTTGGCGTCGTGCATCGTTTCCGGGTCGATATAGGGCGCATCGTCGACGTCGCTGGCGACCGGATCGGACTTGCCCTTGAGGCCGGAGCGATTGCGGAACAGGATCACGTCATCTTCCATCGTCACGGCATAATCGGGGAAGTGGCCGTGGTCCGCGTCATGCTCGCAGACCTTTTTGACCAGGGCGCGGAACACCCGAAGCGGGCTGTTGGAGCCGCATTTCTTTTGCAGCAGCTCTAGCCCGATCTTCCATCCGTCCTTCACGCCGCAATGCTTACGGGCCAGCTCATACATGCGCCGCTCGAACGGCTTGCGGAGCCGGAAATAGTCGCGGTGGAGGGTCAGGACGTTCTTGCTGATGATCGAGCGATACACCCAGTCCGACAGGGTGATTTCAAGATCGAGCATCCGGCCATCGAACGACTTGCGCGTGATCTTGGCTTCTTCGATCAGGCCGAAAATTCGCGTCTCCTCGACGCCGCCGGTCTGGATATTGGTCCGCACGGTGGTTCCGCGCAGGCGGGTGAGAGCGTCGGCCATCAGGCGATAGCCTTCGCCGCTGGTCTGCCGGTTGGTGGCGACGAGCATGTCATAGGCTTGCAGGCGAACGGTGCGGCTAGGGGCTTCGCCCTGGTTCATCTTCGCGATGAGCTGGGAAATGCAGTAGATCAATATGTCCTTGTCGTGGATCGTCGCGAGGCCCTTGCCCGAAGGGATAATCTCGATGACGTTGCCGTTATGCTCATAGCGTCGCGTCCGGTTATCGGGCTTGGTCGAAAGCGAAAAGACCGGATGCTCCATCGAGGCCATGTCGTCCTTCGGGATCGCGTCCAGTACGTCGCAGATGAACAAGTCCTGGTTGGGGTGGCGCACTGGCAGCAGGGGCGTCCGATCGTCGCCGTCCACGAGGCTGGCGGTCGCAACGTCAAACAAGGTAGGGGTGGAGTCTATCGTCATTTCAGTAACAGATGGCTACTATCGTCATTTCACATACGCAAGAGGAATATCGTCATTTCAGATTCATCCCGCCGCTATCGTCATTTCGATTACGCTTGGCGGGCGGTGGCCATCGTCAGAGTGGATTCACTCTATCGTCACTCTGGATTCGCTTTTTCGTCATAGTGGAATCACCACAGGGCGATTTTACGTCAAAAAATCACATAATATCAGATTGTTATTGAAGCGCCAAAACCCCGTAACACATCACTTAACCCAGATTTTAACACTAGGCGGGGTTGTGGATAATTTTGGGCCACATGACTTCTGAGAGGGCAGAGGGCGCGGCTTCGCCACGCTAGAAAAGGACGACCGCTAACGCGGTCGACGCAGTTTGCTTATTGGAATCAAGATGGAACGTTGGCGTTCGCCCAACAGCACCAGCACAAGCGGCAAGGTTGGAAATTGGCTTTCCAAAGAAGCCAGGCGGATAGGGTGCGATCCCTTCAACCGGGATCGGATAATCCTGCGAACTCACGTTGATCGTAATATCGAATTTTCTCCACGATCAGCGGAGCTTGCCCCTGGAGCATCAGCAGTTGGTCGGTGGGCCGCATCCGCATGATTTCGTCGGGGTTCATCAGGTTGCGGGCGCTGATTTGCGTGCTGGCCGACCGGGTAAGCTTGCCACCGTCGATCAGGCTGGCCTGGGAATAACCCGCCGTCTGATATTCGAGGGTTTCCTGTCCCAGCGTCTTGGACAGCAGTTCGGCCGTGGCAAGGTCGTTGACCCCGAACGCCTGAAACACCCCAGCGTTCGACAGAAAGGTGCCCGCCCGCTCGCCATAGAGGGCGCGCAGCTGGTGCATATCCTGCAAGACTGGCCAGAGCTGCAACCCATATCCCGCCATCAGCCCCATAGCGCGCTCGATGGGTTCGAGCCTGCCCAAGGCGGCGAACTCATCGAGCAGGAACAGGACGGGCCGCGCCGGTTTGACCGGCGAGCGGGCCATGTCGGTGAGCGCCTGGGCGACCAGTAGCCGCAACCAGCGCGAATAGGCGTCGAGCCGGTCAGGAGGGAGACACAGAAACACCGTGGAAACCCCCTCTTTCAACCCTGCGAAGGTGAAATCCGACGCCGATGTGCTGGCGACGATCCGTGGGCTGTCGAGAAAATGGGTGTGCCGCTGGGCCGAGGACAGCACCCCTGCGGCCTCCCGATCGGACTTGCCGAGCTGGCGATTGGCGGCGCGGGCGATCAGGCCACCGGCGCCGCGGCTGTCCTGCATGAGGGTTAGCAGATCGGCGAACGCCTTGGGGGCGAGCGTCAGATAGTCGCGCACGGTCGCCAGGGTGCGATGCTCGCGCTCCTCATGGACGACCGCATAGAGGATCAGCCCGGCGATCAGCGCCTTGGCTTCCTCGTTCCAATGGGCATCGCCACCTTGTCCCGCCGGATCGTGGACCAAGGCGTCGGCCAGCGTCATCGCATCTTCGGCCAGGTCGAGGCTGGCCGGGTCGAGCCGGTCGAGCGGATTGTAGCGGGCAGGGGGTTGCCCGGAAACCTCGAACGGGTCGAGGCACCAGACCTTGCCCTTGGTGGCGCGCGCCCTGGCGGTGACGCGGGCATTCTCGCCCTTGGGATCGATGCAGATCACCGAGCGGTCGAGGGTGAGCAGATTGGGGATGATGGTGCCCACGCCCTTGCCGCTACGCGTCGGGGCCATGGTCAGTAGATGGGCGGGACCATCATAGCGCAGCAGCTTGCCGGATTTGGCGGACCGGCCAATGAGCAGATCGCCGCCGTTGGATTCCAGCCCGCGCACATCGGCCCGCGATCCGAAGGCAGCGGAGCCGAGCAGATCGTTGCGGCGCATCCCCTGGTTGAACTTCCAGACCGCAACCCCAAAGGCGACCAGCGCGGCCCAGGCGATGGTGCTGGCAATGGATTCCGGGAGCAGCTTGCCGAGCAGCCATTGCGTGCCGATCAGGACGGCAACGCCGCCGCCGACCGCGAAGCCGCCGCTGATACCCCGTTCACCCCCGACCAGCGGCCCTGCCATCATTCCTTCTCCTTCAGCCGCTTCAGCAAGGGAGCCATCAGCGCATGGTCGCGCTCGCGTGTCAGGAACATCGGCAGCTCGCGTTGCAGCAGGGGGGCGAGCTGGCGCCCGGTGGGCGTATCCTCGTCCAGATGGTGGAGGATGAATGCGCCCAGCATGATGCGCTCGCGGGTTTCGGCCTTGCGGCGCTCGGCGGAGACACGCGCCTCCAATGCCTTTCGCCGTTCACGCAACCGCCGCTCGTCCTCGCGCATTTTCTCAAGGCGTTCTTCAACGGGTGTGCGTGCCATGCCGTTCTCCTATGGCATTTCGCTATAGCAAGCAGACCATACAAAGGCTACCTTAGCAAAGATAAGGGCACGCTTATACATTGCTTCGCAATGTGCGTGGTCCTCGTGGGGGCTTTGCCCCCGCCGGACGGCTTCCCCCTTAGTAAGGAAGGAAGAAGGCGCGCGGCCCGTGGCGATCTATCATTGCTCCGTCAAAGTCATCTCGCGTGGCACCGGGCGCAGCGCGGTCGCCGCCGCCGCCTATCGGTCGGGCGAGCGGCTGACCGACGAGCGCCTGGGTAAATGCCACGACTACACGCGCAAGTCGGACATCGAGCATCGCGAAATCATGGCGCCCGATCGCACGCCCGACTGGATGCTCGACCGTTCCCAACTTTGGAACGGCGTCGAGGCGGCGGAGAAGCGCAAGGACGCCCAGCTTGCCCGCGAAGTGGAAATCTCCCTTCCGCGTGAACTGGACGTCGAGGGGCGGCGCGCGCTGGTCGACAGCTATGTGCGTGAGCAGTTCGTGTCCCAGGGCATGATCGCAGACGTGTCGTTGCATCGGGGCCATTCGGCGGACGGGCAGGAGCAGCCGCACGCGCATGTCATGCTCACCATGCGTGACCTGACCGGCGAGGGGTTCGGGAAGAAGAACCGGGACTGGAACGCGGCCGAGCGGCTTGAGGGGTGGCGTGCGGCCTGGGCCGATCATGCCAACCGTGCGCTGGAGCGAGCTGGGCGCGATGAGCGCATCGACCATCGTTCGCTCAAGGACCAGCGCGAGGCCGCGCGCGATCGAGGGGACGCGGAAAGGGAAGAGGATTTAGGCCGAGAGCCGCTGGGCAAGGTGCCACTGGCGGCGGTGGCGATGGAGCGCAAGGGCAAGCCCACCGATCGCGGCGACGAGCAGCGGGCGGTGCAGGCGCGTAACCAGGAGCGGCGCGAGCTGACGCAGCAGCTTCGCGCCCTCAGCGCCAGGATCGCGGAAACCATGCGCGGTCTGGGCGAGAAGGCCAAGGACATGGCGCAGGGATTGCGCGACCGTCTTGGCGCGGCATGGGGGCGTCAGGATCAGGCTGCTGATCGCAGCGCGGCCGAGCGGATTGCGGAGGCGACGGCGCAGCGGGTGGAGCGGGATCGCGATATCCCACAGCCGGGGAGCGCCGCCGATCGCATCGCCTGGCGCATGGACAAGGCAGGCAAAGCCGATCGCGGCCAGTCCGAGCAGAACCGGCAACGCCAGCGTGACAGGGATAGGGATCGCGAACGATGATGTCATCGGCGTTGACAAACGTACATACAAATGCCATTCTCTGGCATGGATAGCAAAAATGTCGCTGGCTTCGATTGGGATGAAGGCAACCAGGCGAAATGCCAGAAACATGGTGTCACGCTGGCGGAAATTGAAAGCGTGTTCGCCGGTACGCCGTCCATAGGGCCGGATGTCGCACATTCGACGGTGGAGACGCGCTTTCTGGCGATCGGCCGCGCCAGTAGTGGCCGTCATGTGTTTCTGGCCTTCACCTGGCGCGAACGGGACGGGGCCAGATTTATCCGTCCGATCAGCGCCCGTTACATGCACGCCAAGGAGGTGCGGCACTATGAGCAAGGATAAACCCCTTCCGCTGTTGTCCAGCGATGAAGAGGCCGAGGATTTCGTCGGTTCCGCAGATCTTACCGGCTATGATCTTTCTGCGCTTAGGCCCACGCGGTTTGAGTTCAGCAGCAAGGACGCGCGGGTCAACATGCGTTTGCCCGCCGAGTTGCTGGAGCAGGTCAAGGCGACAGCTGCCAGCAAGGGCATGCCGTATCAGCGGTTCATTCGCCAGGCGCTGGAGCAGGCGCTGCATCGTTAAGGCTGTCAAACATCATGGATGACAGCGACGATCCGGTGATGGCGCTGCTGGCGACCCAGCGGGCGGTGCTGGTGGCGGTGGAGAATCTGGCGGGCCAGGTCGGGGCGATGCAGGCCAAGGTGGACGCCATGGGCGAGACGCTTGCCCAGCTCGTCGCCGGCAGCGCCGGCGCGGCGGTGGCAGGCGGGGCTGATCGCGTGATGACGCTGGGCGACAGGTTCCGGGCGGCGACGGCTGAGGAAGCTGCCCGTGATCCGGAGCTGCGTGCCGCCCAGGGAAATTACATGGTGGCTCAGGCGATCGCCAAGGGGTTGAACAAGGGCGATCCTGACGGCGCGGCCCGTGATGCGGCGCGGGCGCGGGAATGGATCGCGGATCAGCTCGATCGGGGTCGGGTGTTCGAGCCGGGTAAGGTGCGGAGCGGTGAAAACGGCACCGTCGCGGTGGTGGAGCCGATCCACGAAGAGATGTTTCCGGGGCGCGTCAGAGTGCAGCGGCCTAATCGAGAGCGGTAAAAGCCGATTTTTTCGGAAGCGTTTGGGGGCTAGCACCCCTCCGGCCTTCCTCAGCAATCAGGCAGATCGTCGAGGTTGTTTTTGGTGGAGCCATCCCGGCGCGTGCGGAGATACTTCCCGGTCACGCCATTAACAACAGTGATCGGCGTTTCCTGACCATCGGTCCATGAGACGTAATATTGATGGTCGCCGTTCTCGATATCCCGGATCGCGTCCGCCTTGAGGCGGGGTGACCAGATCTGCCCTGCATTGCAGAGTTTGGTGATATCGCCATTCTTGTCCTTACCGGACTTGTTCACATAACGCTTGGCCATGTCTGTTCTCCCCTTAGTTAGCTTTCGCGCACAGTGGTGCGCGGACTGGCCTTGCCATGCGCCGTAGTTACATAGCGTCCGCTGATAGCGCTGCGATAATGCACGCCTGAGCTACCGCTCGGGCCGCTGGTTTCCCGAACCGTCGTGCGCGGACTGGCTTTGCCGTGAGCCGATGTCACGAACCGGCCGCTGATTGCGCTGCGGTGGTGGCCGCCACCTTTCTTACCTGCCATATTAAACTCCTTGAACCATATGAATCGGATATCCGTTCGGAGTACCGATATTTATAATATGGCTAATACGAGTTCACTATTCAAGTAGGAAAAATGAGGTTATCACCGAACGAGAAAATTTACACGGAGAAGCTATGTCATCCACCCTCGGGCGTAAGGTCCGTGAGCTACGGCAGAAGGAGAAGCTGACCCTCGATCAGCTCGCCCAAGCTACCGGCAGCAGTAAGAGCTATATTTGGGAAATAGAGAACAAGCCGGTCGCACGTCCGTCGGCTGATAAGCTGAATCGCATTGCCGCTGTTCTGAGAGTAACCCCTGAATATCTGGCTGATGAGGATCGCACTCAGGCTACTACTGATGAGCATGATGAGGCGTTCTATAGAAAATATCAGGGTGCTAAATCTGATGTAAAAGAGAAACTTAAAAGAATTCTTGACGTTCTGGACGACGAATAATGTCAGATCCTACTCAACCGAAAGCATGGGCTAATCTTTTGAGTAAACTTTGGGGTGCGCGCTTTCCGGTTGAGGTAAAAACTATCGCGCTCGAATATACACAGCAGCGCTTTGCCGATCCCATAAAGAAGATCGCAGAAGCTTCTGTGGATCATTTTGAGGGTGCGCTGGCTCCATTGCCGAAAAGCGGAAAATGGGCGATCCTTTATAATCCAAACATCGCCTCGGCAGGCCGTATTAATTTCACGTTGGCCCATGAATTAGGGCATTATTTTGCTCACCGGCATCTTAATCCTGGAGGTTTCGAGTGCGGGGAAAAGCAGGTTCTGGGCGTTGATCGCGATGCTGAACGTCGTCGCATTGAGCAGGAAGCAGATGCCTTTGCGTCATATCTGCTAATGCCGATGGACGATTATCGCGCCCAGGTCGGCAGGGACGAGATGACGCTGGGTTTGCTGCGGCAATGTGCTGATCGTTACGATGTTTCGATGACGGCGGCGGCAATTAAGTGGCTGGATTTGACCCCGAAATGCGCTGCCCTTGTCGTTGCGACCAATGGCTTCGTTCTGTGGTGTTGGCGTAGCCCCTTGGCCAAGAAGCGAGGCATTTATTTCCCGAGCGGCATGGAGCTTCCAGCAGGTTCGCTTGCAGCGCAGCCCGGCTTGATCTTGTCAGAGGTAGAGCGCGGAATCATGCTCGACCGAAGTGTATGGGGTGGGGGAAGCGATGTACGTGAAATGGCAATTTTCGCGGATCGCTATGAAATGACAATTTCCCTACTCGTATTCGACGGCGAGGCCTATGGTTACGCGCCGTGGGATTTGGATGGAGAGGCGGAGGAAGATACCTTCGATCGGTTCAATAAGTCGTTATAGAGGTTCGGAACGATCAACGGCATGAGTCCAAATAGGAATTCAATCGCCGCACTTGGGCGCGCACTGACCTCCCAATTGCCAAAATAAGATCTTTTAAAAGATCTTTATGTATGATAGCCGGGCAACATGAACGTCATGTCCTCGCCCCCCCTTCGCCCTGAACTGGAACCCGCGCCGCTCCCAAAGGTGGTAGGTGGGTTTTCAACTATTTTGGCCGATCCACCGTGGCGCTTTTCAAACCGGACAGGGAAGGTTGCGCCGGAACACCGCCGCCTCGACCGCTATTCGACCATGCCCCTTGAGGCCATTAAGGCGCTTCCCGTATCGGAATGCGCGGCCCGCAACGCGCATTTATACCTTTGGGTTCCTAATGCGCTGCTGCCGGAAGGTCTCGACGTTATGGCAGCGTGGGGGTTCCGTTATGTGTCCAATATCATTTGGGCGAAGCGCCGGAAAGACGGTGGCCCCGATGGCCGAGGTGTGGGATTTTACTTCCGCAACGTGACCGAAATTCTTCTGTTCGGGGTAAAGGGGTCCATGCGGACGCTTGCGCCGGGTCGCTCTCAAGTTAATATGATTGAAACAAGAAAGCGGGAACACTCTCGTAAACCGGATGAACAATATAGCCTGATAGAAAGCTGTTCGCCTGGTCCTTATCTCGAAATGTTCGCCCGCCACCCTTCCCCAAAATGGACGGTCTGGGGCGACGAGTCCGCCGAGGATCACCTGCCAAGGGGGAA
>NZ_JACHOV010000020.1 GCF_014200045.1 Rhizorhapis suberifaciens | reverse complement strand
CTCAGAGAAGGCGGCAATGGTCGCCGGCACATCCTGAAGCCGTTGCTCCCGCTTCTGCGCAGTCACAATGATGTCCCCGATGTCTGCCCTGTCGTTGCTCTCAGCAGATTGCGCATAGGCCGTCTGCGCGGCCATGCCAGTCGTCATCACCAAACAGATCGAAATGAGTGACGATGACCTCAAAACTTTTGCTTTTATCATAAGAACTCTCCCTTTATTATTAGCTATTATATATTTCGATTAACTAATAAATTACAGTATCGAGACTCCTTTCCGTCTGTCGTTCACTTAATCGGATTTGCAGATCGATTGAGTTGGATGACCTGTTGGTGAGTGGCGCCGGGGCCTAGGCTTGCATATTTGGCGATAATCTGATCGCGTATTTTCGGCGCTTCGCCTTGGACAGCTTGGGCGAGGGCCTTGCGCATGGTGTCGGCGTCGTAGTCGCAGCAATAGGCCGGGGTCGAGGGTTGCTGGCGCCACGATTCGGCGAGCGTGCCTGCATCGACGGGATCAAAGCCCATGGTCTCGACGATGTCGCAGGCAAGCGCCTTGTGCCGTGGTTCGTCTCCTGCCACGGCGATGGCCAGCCGGCCCGGCGTATTTTTCGGCTGGCCGAGTTCTGCCAGCGAATAAGCTAGGATGTTGTTGAAGGCCTTGATCACCGGCCGGCCAATTTGTCTGGAGACCCACAGGCTCTCGACCTCTCCTGCATCGAGTTCGGCGATCTGCGGATCGCGCATGCCCGGATAATAGTTGCTGGTGTCGATGACCGGCACGTCCCGCGAGACGGTGTCGAACAGATCCTTGGGCAGGTGGGCGAGGGCGGGAAGCGGGATCGACAGGATGATCATGTCGGCATCGGCGAGGGCCCCTCTGACATCGGCCGCGGTCGCGCCGATCTCGTCGGCGAAGGCCCGCACGCTATTTGCACCCCTGGAATTTGCGACGCTCACCTGGTGTCCCGCCGCGGCAAGTCCGCGTGCAAGGAGGCCCCCAATACTACCAATTCCAATAATGCCGATCTTCATGCCTTGCCTCGCTCAAGCCTGTTGCTTTACACCCGCGTTTAGGCCTAAGTGGTGGCATCGGCAATACCTACTAAAAAGTGTTGAACTGTATAAAAGGTAAGTATAAATGCGAGGCGACTGGGTATGCGACGACCCAAGACAACCATCGGGGACGCCACAACAAAAATTTCCGACTTCCATTCGGCGATCTGGCGACGTTTTGTTCGTCGCGGCAGGGAGTTCTTTGACGAGGAGTGCCGTTGCTGCTGTCGGCGACGATCGGACTCCCGCGGCTCTCGTTGCGTCAGTCTTTCTTCATCATAGCCGAAGTTGTTGCAAGCCCCAGCCGATGACCGGGATAGTATCGTGATAGTGTAAAGAGCAATGGCACAAACCTAGATATCGAAACGGAGAATGAATATGACGCCGACCGAAGAAAAAAATCTGCAGATTGTGAAAGATGCTTATGCGTCCAGCGCCCGTGGGGAGCCGCAAGGTTTCACGGCAAGCTTCACCGCCGAGACGGAGATCCATGAGGCGCCTTCTCTGCCTTATGGAGGCATTCACAAGGGTGTCCAAAGCTTCCCGACGCTTATCGGCAAGGTGCTGGAGCATTTCTCCAGCCTCAAGTTCACGAAGCACAACATCATAGCCAGTGGTGACAATGTCGTTTCGTGGGGCGTTCTCGATCTCGTCGGCAAGAAAACGGGAACGGCTGTCACCATACCATTGGTCGAAATCTGGACGATCATAGATGGAAAGACGCAAAAGCTGGAAGTGATCTATGGCGACACTGTCGAAGCTCTGAAAGCCGCCGATCTTCTTTGATGGAGCTATGATCGACACCGCACGGCTGTCGAACACTCAAAGCCTGGCAGGTCGCCCGTCGCTTGTTTCCGAGCTTCGGGATGACCTTGCCGGCAAGGCGCTGGTTTTATCCCGAGCCACATCTTCATGATCGACAATTCACGGTTGAGGTGGTCTTCGAGCTTCAGCCAATAGGTCGGCCGGCTCGGTCAACCGCTTGTCGTTGACGATGATCAGCAGTCGAAATAATGAGTGAAGTGCTTCTCGATGCTTCGGCGCTTCTGACATTGCTGAAGGAAGAACCCGGAGCGGGGAAGGTCGCCGATGCACTGGCCTCGTCGAGAATGACCTCGGCCAGTTCGCCGAAGTGGTGAGCCATTTCATCCATGCGGGAATGCCCGCGGGCGAAGTGGACGCCATGCTGCATCCCTTGCCGATCACGATCGTCGAAGCGGATCAGAACCTTGCCACCATTGCCGGGAGGCTGAGGGCGACGACGGCCGAGTCAGGTCTGTCGCTTGGCGACAGATTTTGCTTGGCGCTGGCTCTGCGCGACGGATTGCCCGCGCTCACCGCGGACAAGACGTGGCGGACCGTCGCCGAGGCCGTTAACGTGAAAGTGTCGGTCATTCGGTAGCTTGCTTCGAGCAAGCGGGACGAAGCTGAGCGCGATTTCCTCTTTTACCTGAGTTTCCCCTCAAGCCGTCCCGCGGCGATCAGCCCTCCGGCCAGCCCCGCGTCGCGCAAAGTGCATGGCACGATATAGTCCGCCCAGCCGCCAGACTGAACGACGTCAATATAGCCATACACCAGACCGGCAGCCTTGCTACACACGCGGCTCAGCAGGGAGGGAGTATCCATCACTCCACCGCCCATGACGATCCGGTGCGGTCTTGCCACCAGCGTCAGGTTGACGACCAGATGGGCGATACGAATGGCCTGACCCGACGACGACTTCGCCATCGACGCACAGAGCCGCGCCAATGCCCGTCCCTACAGCGACATAGGCGATCGACGGCGCGTCCTGACCCGCACCCGCCATCGCCTCTGCTAGCGCCGCCGTGCCGACGTCCGTCGATAGCGCGAGCGGCACATGTAGGGACGAAAAGAGCTCGTTCAGGTTGACCCCGCGCCACAAAGGTTTGGGCGTGTTTCCGATCACGCCATAGTCTCGCCGCGACCTGTCCAGTTCAACCGGGCCGAAGGCCGCGACGCCCAGCGCGGAAAACCTCCGGGGTCCCTGCCATGGCGCGCGCTGACGCTGAACGGCCTGCTGCCGCTCGAACTTGCCGGCAATGGAACCGGCTTCAACGATCCCCGTATTCAGGCGGTCGAAATGGTAGGCGGAAACGGCATTGCGACTGCCCGATCGCTGGCCCGATTATATGCGGCTACGCTGACGCCACTGAATGGCGACCAGATCTTGTCGTCGGAGACGATCGCCGACGCCTGCATTCCCGTTTCGACAGGGCCGATGTGGGGAACGGAGGTGGACGGTCCGAATTGGGGTGCAGGCGTCATGCTGCCTTCACCAATGCAACCAATGCTGGGGGAAGGCTCCTTCGGTCATGATGGCGCAGGCGGGTCGCTCGCATTCGCCCATCCTCCCAGCGGCATCAGCTTCGCCTATGTCCGCAATCGCATGTCAGCAGGTGGTGTAATCGATCCGCAGGTTTATGCGGTGATCGATGCGCTACGTTCGTGCATCCCGCAGGCCGGAGGCAAGTCGTAATGGCACTCGATCCGTTGCTCAGGATATTGCTCCGTCTGGTCCCAGTCCGAAAAAAACGCGCCCATCGCGCCGAAGAAGGTGAACATGAACAAATAGATTGCCGTTACTAGACCGCGCATGGCATTGGGCGCTACGCGCTGCACAGCGGCGTTCTGCGGCACTGCGCCGGCGAGCCCGATTGCCCAGCATCGCCAGTGCGGTTTCTGGAAGGGCGTCGCTCTGGTGTCGATAACTCCGTCACCATGATGGAAGACTAGACAGTAAGTAGCTGAGCGCCTTCGCGTGCAACGTCCTAGAGCATGACTGTGCCGAGCAGTCCGCCATCGGGCTGACAGGCTGACCGCTTTGCCGAGTTCTTCACCAAAGGATTCTGCCGGAGCAAACCAAGTGTCTCTCAGATGTCTTGCACCAATCTGCCATAAAGGTCCGGGCGGCGATCTCGGAAAAAACCCATTCCCGCCCGATGTCTGCGTGCGCGCTCCAGGTCCAGCGTTGCTACGAGCGCACCCGTTTCGTCGCGACCGGCTTCAGATACAAAATCTCCCCATTCGTCAGTGATGAAGCTGTGGCCGTAGAAGGCTTGTCCATCTTCCTTCCCGATCCGGTTGGCGGCTATTACCGGCATGACGTTGGAAACCGCATGTCCAACCATGGCGCGACGCCACATGCGGCTGGTATCGAGATCCGCATCATAGGGTTCTGAACCAATAGCGGTGGGGAAATAGAGCATTTCGGCGCCCATCAGGGCCATTATCCGGGCGGTTTCGGGATACCATTGGTCCCAGCAGATGCCCACACCTACGGTGCCATATCGGGTTTTCCAGACCTTGAAACCGCTATTGCCGGGACGGAAATAATATTTCTCCTCATAGCCGGGGCCGTCAGGAATATGGCTTTTGCGGTAAACTCCCATGATGTCGCCGGCGTCATCGATCATGGCCAATGAGTTATAATGATGTTGACCGTCGCGCTCAAAGAAGCTGGCAGGGATATATATTTTGAGTTCGGCGGCAAGCTTCTGCATGGCGAGAACTGCCGGATGCTCATCAAGAGGGAAAGCTTTGGCAAAAAGGACCTCTTCCTCTACCTTGCAAAAATAAGGACCTTCGAACAGCTCCGGCGGAAGGATGATCTTTGCGCCCCGCGCAGCAGCTTGGCGGACCAGCGCGGAGACGGCATCGATATTCTCAGCAAGATCATCCGAAAAGGCGAGCTGAAGTGCTGCTACGGTCACCTGGGTCATCTTCAACTCCATTCGTCCCTGCTATTGGGGGACGTGGGTTCGGGAAACATTGGGCGCGCTCGACACGCGCTGCTGGCGGCTACTAAGACGGCATCTGCTGGCTGATGCAATGGAAGCTACCGCCGCCCGTCAATATAGCGTCGCTCATCAGACCGACAATCTGCCGGCCGGGAAAAAACGGACGCAGGGCGTCCAGCGCAGCCTGGTCATTGGGTTGGCCATAGAGCGGCACGACGACAGCTGCATTGCCGATGTAGAAGTTCATATAGCTGGCTGGGACAATCTGTCCTCCGCGTCGAACGACGCCAGGGGAGGGCATCGGCGCCACCTCAAGTCCGAAGGAGCGGGCGCGGGATCTGGCATCGGCGTAAATGGCGGCGTTGGGATCGTCCTCCCCGGCAGGTTCAGGGATAGCCAGCAGCCCTTCGCCTACAAATCGCGCCAGATTGTCAATGTGGCCATCGGTATGGTCATTGAGTAGTCCCTGACCCAGCCAAACAATGTCGCTATAGCCGAGGCTCCCCGCCAGCAGGGTTTCGATCTTCCGTCGATCCAGTTGCGGATTGCGATTGGGATTGAGAAGACATTGTTCAGTGGTGACCGCAAGGCCGGTGCCGTCGGTGTCGACCGCGCCTCCTTCGAAAATCCAGTGGCCCTTGACGCAGGGCAGATCGGTTTGGCCGGCGAGCTTGGTTCCGATGTCGCGGTCGCCGGGCATGTCATAACTGCCCCCCCAACCATTGAAGTCGAAGTCGACGAACGCTCGCTGGTCGCCATTTTTGACGGCTATAGGGCCGGTATCTCGCAACCAAATGTCGCCGAAGGGTAGGACCTCAACCTTTACGGCGTCGTCAACAAGGGAGCGGGCAGCGATGGCCGATGGTTCGTCCGCGGCGATCAGGCGAACCTCTTCGCCCCGGCCACCGGAATGTACCGCATTGGCGAACTCGGCCGTTTGCGCGCGGGCGGTCTCAAAAGCGTCAGGCCATTCGGCGGGGTTGCTAGGAAAGCCGATCCACACCCACTCGTGCGGAGCCCATTCGGCCGGTTGTCGGAAAGTCATGCGCTTGGTCCTGCTATGTCGTTCGCGGGTTTACACCATCGGGTCGCGAGAGGAAGGGCAAATCTGATTTGGGATGCTCAGACAATTTCGAAGCCGTAATGGAACTAGCTTCGACCACGAAAAGTTTTTACAGCCGGATCGCAACAGGAGAGGTTCGTATGAGATACCGCATTTGCTTGGCCACTGCTTCGGCCGCGTTGGTGCTTTCGAGCTGCATGGAGGATGCGGGAACGGAGAGCGCGGGCTCCGGCGGGCCACCCTCTGCCATCAGTGCATCTGAAAAGCAGGAGGGTGCGAAGGCTCACCCGGAATTGCTGAAGGAATTCGGGGGTGCCTACGGTGGCAAGCAGGCAAGCTATGTGACGGAGGTTGGGCGGAATATCGCCGTCCAGTCGGGTTTATCCAACGCACGCAGTGATTTTACGATCAGCCTGCTTAATACGCCGGTTAATAACGCCTTCGCGATTCCGGGCGGTTATGTTTACGTCACGCGGCAGTTGATGGCGCTGATGAACGATGAGGCGGAACTGGCCGGCGTGCTGGGTCATGAAGTGGGCCATGTTGCCGCCCGGCACAGCCAGAAACGGCAAAGCACCGCCACGCGGAATACGATATTGGGAGCGATCGGCCAAATTCTGGTCGGGGCCGTGGCAGGGGATTCGCAATTAGGTGAATTGCTGCAGCGAGGGATCGGCACTGGCAGTCAACTACTGACCCTCCGTTTTTCGCGGACGCAGGAATATGAAGCCGACGACCTTGGCATTCGCTACCTGGGCTCGGCGGGTTATGATCCGCAGGCGCTTTCCTCCATGCTTGCGTCGCTGGCAGCGCAAACGGCACTTGAAGCGAGAACGGCGGGAAAGGATGCTCGCTCAGTGCCGGAATGGGCAAGCACCCATCCTGATCCGGCCTCTCGAGTGAGCCGAGCTTCGCAGAAGGCCACGGCAAGCGGCGCCACAGGAAAGCTGAGGAATAGAGACGCTTTTTTGACCGCTCTGGACGGAGTGACCTATGGGGACGATCCCAAGCAGGGTGTGATCGAGGGTAGTCAGTTTCTGCACCCGGCCCTAAAACTCGCCTTCACAGCGCCCAGTGGTTTTGGCATGCAGAACAGCACGGATGCGGTCAGCGTCAGCGGATCGGGCGCGCAGGCGCAATTTTCCGGCGGATCTTATAATGGAGATCTGGACAGCTATGTGCGTTCGGTTTTCAGGGCGCTCGGCGGCAATAATACCAATGTCGAGGTTGGCACGATCGCTCGAACCACTGTCAACGGTTTGCCCGCTGCCTATGCGACGGTGAGGGCAAACACTTCTTCCGGGCAGGTGGATGTCACCGTCTTCGCCTATGAATTTAGCCGGTCCAGCGCGTTCCACTTTGTGGGGCTAACGCAGGCGGGGCAGGGTCCGGGGGTGTTGTCGCCTATGTACCGTTCCGTGCGTCGCCTGTCCGATACGCAAGCTGCGGCCATAAAAGCCCGCAGGGTTCAAGTGGTGACTGTGAAAGCAGGCGACACGCCAGCGAGCCTTGCCAACCGCATGGCTTACAATGATTACAAGGTCGATAGATTCCTGGTTCTAAACGCGCTGCAGGCCAACAGTAGTTTGAGAGCGGGACAGAAAGTCAAAGTCGTGACCTACTGACATGAAAAAGGCGGCGGAACTTGCGCTCCGCCGCCTCTTTTCAAGGTAACTGGTTACCTTAGTTGGCGTTGTTCAGGCCGTTGCTGGCCGAATTGAAGGTATTTTTGAGGTTGCCACCCAGACTCGACATTGCGCCGATGGCCGCAACCGCGATCAGAGCCGCGATCAGGCCATATTCAATGGCGGTTGCGCCCTTCTTGTCGGCAAAAATCTTGCGAATGAACTGCATTTCGGTCTCCTTGGTCTCAAACTTCAACATACCCGGCTCGCCGTCTTGCAGGCTAGCGTGCCCAGAAATAAGTGATCGGAGTTGATAAAGGTTTAACGTTCAGAAGTTCTATCGACAGTCATTGTTGGTTCGCGACCTCATTGCTCACATTGTTCCAAATGCCGACCGCCTTGGTTCCAAATGCGGTGATGGCGCCCATGGCGCCGAGAACGACAAGCGCACAGATCAGGCCATATTCGACGGCGGTTGCGCCCCGCTCCGCTCTTACTAATTTTTTTAGAATCCGGATCATGCCTGCCCCGTCCATGCATTGCGGCGAACGTGACTTGTAGACAGGGGGGCGTTAACAAAGCTTTATGCAGATGAATATTCCAAGCCTTTCCGCATCCCTTCTCCATGTTGTTGCCGTTGCTTTGGTGGACGCGGATGGGCGTGTCCTTCTTCAGCAGCGGCCGCCCGGAAAGGCTATGGCCGGCTTATGGGAATTCCCTGGAGGCAAGATTGAAGGCGGCGAAACGCCTGAAGCTGCGCTGGTGCGGGAGTTGGAGGAGGAGCTGGGTATCTCTACTCATGTAAGTTGCCTTGCTCCGGCCGCCTTCGCGAGTGAAGCTTTGGGCGACAGGCACCTGCTGCTTTTGCTCTACATTTGCCGAAAATGGAACGGGACGGTTGCGCCACTCCACGCAAACGAGCTCAAATGGGTTCGCCCTGTGCAGATGCATGCTATGGACATGCCTCCAGCGGACCGCCCGCTCATTGGCTTGCTCGACGCGCTGCTTTGAAAGGGTCTATATCTTGCTTTTCAGGGCGTTGGCCAATGAGGCTTTCGCGCTTCCCCGTCGGGCAGCCTTCGGTTGATCGGGATGTGGAGCCCAGCCGCTCAAGTAAATGATGCTGAAATGTTCGGCTGTTTTCCCATCCGGATCGGCCGCGGCTTCAAATGCCTGTGCGGCACGCAACATTACTTGGCGTCCCATCGATGGCGGGCGGGAGGATAGGACGTTCGAAGCTCCCATGCCCCTTAAGTCCGCGAATAAGGAGAACAGGCCGGAATAACGCACGGCTAGGCTGTCGCCATCCGCAACTGGCATGGCAAAGCCAGCGCGACTTAGAAGGTCCCCGGCGGATCGCACTTCGATTTGTGGGTGGATATGTTGGGCCGGCCGCTCGCCCTCCGCTGCGAAAAGTACGCTGCGCAACACCGACAATGTCCCTGCGCCAAATAGCGCTCCCAGAAAAAGCCCATCCGGCCGAAGGATTCGGCGTATGAGGATCAAGGCTCCCGGCAGATCATTAACGCTGTCCAGCGTACCACAGGCAATGACCAGATCGAAACTTGCGTCAGCGAAGGGAAGAGCGTCTTCATCGGCCAGGACGACGTTATACGGTCCTTGGCAATTCGCCAGTGCCGGATCAGTGCTAATGACCGACATTCCTGCGTCGGCTAACTGGCGCCGCAAATACTGATCCGGCGTACCGATCAGCAAAACCTGCTTGAACTCTCTTTTTACATCCTTCAGCCGGTCCAGCAGTTCCTCGGCCATATGCCGGTAGAGGAAACCATGCGCCTGGAATCGAGGCGCGGCTCGGTCGCGGCGCAATCGGCGCAGACGGCGGTCAAAGATTTCCGATCGTTGGTGCGGCATGTTCACATCGGGCTTGTGCATTTCAGCGGCGCGGAGGACAAGAGCTTATGAACCTGTTTTACGCGCTTATTCGGCCTATTGTCGATTTCGCCTTGCCACCCCGTTGCCCCTCCTGCGGTGTAATCACGACCGCCGATCAGACCTTCTGCTTTGGGTGCTGGGAGAAGATGGAGTTTTTAGGATCGCCTTGCTGCGAAAGTTGTGGCCTGCCCTTTGCCTATGAACAGCCGGAGGGGAATCGCTGTGCTGGCTGCTTGGCTCAACCGCCGGCCCACGACCGTGCCCGTTCGGTGCTCGCCTATGGCGAGGTCGCCCGTCAGGTGGCGCTGAAACTGAAATATGGCAGGAAGATCGGGCTGGCGCGGCTGATCGCCGGTCTTATGGAGAGGCATATTCCGCCGGAGGGCCGGGGGAACATGGTGCTGGTGCCTGTCCCCTTGCATCGTTGGCGGCTTTGGTCTCGCGGCTTCAACCAGTCGGCGCTTATTGCAAAAGCCCTTGGCCGATCGCTCGGAATTGCTGCCGAGGTTGAGATATTGAAGCGCGTCAAACATACGCCGCCGCTGAAGGGCATGAACCCCGGCCAAAGGGTGAAAGCGGTGCAAGGGGCGTTTGCCATCGACCTGGCGCATCGTCACCGCATAGCCGGCAAGACTGTCCTCTTGGTCGACGACGTTTATACAAGCGGGGCGACCGCCAACGGCTGCGCCAAGGTCTTGAAACGCGCGGGCGCCACGTCAGTGCAACTTCTCAGTTGGGCCCGGGTAATTGCGGATGAGGGCGAGACGCAATTGACAACATCGGATGCTATGCTCATCTCATGATAAGCAATGATGAGGTCGCTGATGTCCCGTGTTGAAATCTATACCACAATGACATGCCCCTATTGCGTGCGCGCGAAGCGCCTGTTGGATGAGAAGGGCGTATCTTTCGAAGAATATGACGTCACCATGGGCGGCCCAAGGCGGAGCGAAATGCTGGAACGCTCGAACGGCGGCTATACTGTTCCCCAGATATTTATCGACGGAAAGCACATCGGTGGATCGGATGATCTGGCTGCGATGGACCGCGCGGGAGCTCTCGACCCCTTGTTGAATCGTTGATCCTATGCGTGCCGCCATTTTGCAGATGACAAGTGGCACGGACCCAGCCCGCAATGCCGCCGTAATCGCCAAAGCTGTCGCCCGAGCAGGGGAGGAGGGCGGCGACATGCTCTTCACGCCTGAAATGGCCGGTCAATTGGACCGGGATCGGAGCCGGGCGGCCGTTTCTTTGACCAACGAGGCGGGAAGCAGGGTTCTGGCGGAGGTCCGAAACGCAGCAGCCAAGGCGGGTGTGTGGGTTCACCTGGGCTCGCTGGCCCTCAAGGGGGAGCGGGAAGACGGCCGATGGAGCAATCGCAGCTTCGTCATAGACGACTGCGGTGAAGTTCGTGCTCGTTACGACAAAATCCACCTTTTTGACGTTGACCTTGCCACAGGCGAGACTTGGCGGGAGTCATCCGTTTACGGGTCCGGCGAGAGGGTGGTTGCCGTGGACACGCCCTGGGCGCGGCTCGGTCTTAGCATTTGCTATGATATCCGTTTTCCCGATCTGTACAGGGCACTGAGCGATGCGGGAGCTAATATCCTGCTGGTGCCATCGGCCTTTACCGTCCCTACTGGCAGGGCGCATTGGCATGTCCTGCTCCGTGCTCGCGCCATTGAAGCGGGCTGTTTCTTGATCGCTCCGGCGCAGACCGGGCGCCATGAAGACGGGCGGGAAACTTTCGGTCATTCATGTGCCATTGATCCATGGGGTGATATTTTATTGGATATGGGTACTGAAACAGGGCTTGCCTTGGCCGATATAGAGATGGAAAGGGTTGCCGAAGTGCGATCCCGTATACCGGCAATCGCCAACAGGCGGGCAATAGCAAGTGAAGTTGACATAGCATGATCGTATTCGACCTGAAATGTTATGAGCGGAACCATGTGTTTGAGGGCTGGTTCGCATCCAATGCGGACTATGAAAAGCAGCGCGCTAGCGGCATGATTGCATGTCCCTTGTGCGGCGACACCCAGGTGCGCAAGGCAGTGATGAGCCCCGCTGTGGGAGCAAAGTCCAACCAGACCCGGGTGCAGGCTCCTCAACCTTCAGCCCCTAAAAGCAACCCGTCGGACGATCACGCAATTTCGCTCAGCAATGCCCCGTCCAGCGCCCACATGGAAAAAATGCAAGCCCTGATCACGGCGGTGGCGGAGGCGCAAGCGCGCATGCTGGAAAAATCCGAATGGGTGGGGGGTGCCTTTGCCAATCGTGCAAGAGCCATGCATTATGGCGACGAGCCGCACAAACAGATTCACGGGGAAGTTGCATCGGATGAGGCCAGGGCTCTGGTCGAAGAAGGTATTGAAGTAGCGCCGCTACCACTTCCCGTTGTGCCGCCCGAAATACAGAACTAAGCCTTTATACGTTCATTGTCTGCCGTGGTAGCCCTGGCAACATGACAGTGGGAGTCGCGCTGCCAGGGCCTTTCCACCGTCGGGTATCGTTGGGGGTCAGCGACAACCCGGCCCCAATGCAAATTGCGGCCCGCTGCTTATCCGATAAACTGGTTAACAATTTACTAACAACCCGTTGCAAGCGCTTCCGATTGACGTCTGATGAAGGCGGCGGTATTCGCCAGGGACGGCCCTATTGAGGCCAACGCGCCCGTAGCTCAGCAGGATAGAGCACCAGATTCCTAATCTGGGGGCCACAGGTTCGAATCCTGTCGGGCGCACCAACTTTTTAATCGCGACGACTGCGGTCAGGGACGGCGAGATGCGAATTAGCATAGCGCTCGTGGCGGATTTCGACGCTTCGCCACGCCCCTGAATTTCAGTTTGTCGGGACATTCTGGCCGGACCGCTTCCGGCCACGAGTCAGAGGAAGCGGTCAATAAGCATCGGCAAAACCCGATACTTATTGACCTCAGGAATCACATCGGATAATTCCGATGCATATGGATACCGACTCTGCTCTGGGGGCGCTTTCGGCGCTCTCCCATCCCACGCGGCTTGAAGCATTTCGGCAGCTTGTCCGGCATGAGCCGGAAGGTTTGTCGACGGGCGAACTCGTTGAGGCGAGCGGACTAACGCAAAGCACTTTCTCCACCCACCTCGCGGTCCTCGCCAAAGCCGGTCTCGTAGTGTCCGAGAAACGGGGGCGGCAGCAGATCCAACGTTCCAGCATAGACACGCTGCGTGCGTTGATAACTTTTCTCGCGAAGGACTGCTGCCAAGGCCGCGCTGAGTTGTGTGAACCGCTGCTCGCCGAACTCACCAATTGCTGTTGAAAGGCCGCGCCGTGACCGACATCGTCATCTATCACAATCCGGAATGCGGCACGTCTCGGAACGTGCTGGCGCTGATCCGCAACTCGGGGATCGAGCCGCACGTCGTTGAGTATCTGAAGACGCCGCCGGCCCGCGTGCTCCTCATTGAGATGATCGACCGTGCCGGGATTACGCCCCGCGACTTGCTGCGCGAGAAGGGTACGCCGTTCACCGAGCTTGGCTTGGCGGAGACCTCGCTTTCCGACGATGCGCTCGTCGATGCAATGATCGAACATCCGATCCTGATTAACCGACCGCTCGTGGTGACGCCGCTAGGCGTAAAGCTCTGTCGCCCGTCGGAGGTCGTGCTTGACATCCTGCCCAACGCCCAAAAGGCGGCATTCGCCAAAGAGGATGGCGAGCGGGTTGTCGACGTCGCAGGCGACCGCATCCAGCCGGCGTGACCCGCCGGACCGTCCTCGCCGAGGCGCTGGGCAGCCTTATGCTGTTCGCGACCGTAATCGGCTCCGGCATCATGGCCGAGCGCTTGGCTGGCGGGAACGTCGCCATCGCGCTGCTCGGCAATACGGCAGCTACAGGCGCGATCCTGTTCGTGCTCATCACAATGCTCGGACCGATATCCGGAGCGCACATGAATCCGGCCGTCACGCTGGTTATGCGGCTGCGCGGGCAGGTCGGCACCGAGACGGCGATTGCCTATCTTGTCGCCCAGCTTGTCGGCGGCGTGCTCGGTGTCTGGCTCGCTCATCTCATGTTCGACGTGCCGATCCTCCAGCTATCGACGAAACTCCGCACCGGCGCCGGCCAATGGGCAGGCGAGGCCGTAGCCACCTTCGGTTTGATTCTCACGATCCTTGGCACTGCGAGGATCCGACCGGGGCATATCCCCGCTAGCGTCGCGCTCTACATCACAGCCGCCTACTGGTTCACGTCGTCCACGAGCTTCGCGAACCCGGCGATCACGATTGCGCGGTCGTTCAGCAATAGCTTCGCAGGCATCGCACCTGTCTGCGTGCCGACCTTCATCGTGGCCCAGCTCGTTGGCGCTGTCGCCGCGCACTTGGCCGCCGACCTGCTATTCTCCCAGCAAACAGAGGGAACCGCGTAAGCCGGATCATCTTCTCGCCGATCCCGCATGAGCAGTATGATGTGCTTCGCCTGGCCCTGTATGCGGCGCGCCTGCCCACCGATGACCTGGGGGAGCAAGATTCGGCTTTCTTCTCGCTCTCCGACGACGATGGCCCAATCGGCTTCATCGGGCTTGAGGGATCGGGTTCGGACAGGCTTCTCCGGTCGCTGGTTGTCCTGCCGAGCCGCAAGCGGCAAGGCCACGGAGGTCTGCTCGTCGTCGATGCCGAAGCTTTCGCGCTCGTGGGTATCAGTCGACCGATCGAGCCACGGCACCAGCTGCCATCGCCAGCACCGCCCAGTTTGCCTCGCTTTGCCCCGCGAGCGCTGCCTATCTCGTCAAGGAACTCACATGAGCCGCGTCCGCGTCCTCTCCGAACCCGATCACATGCCGGCGCTCGATCCCGCCTTCGCAATCCGGCGCCGGGCGCTCTGGCTCGGTGACGACCAGCCGCCGCCCCAGCCCAGCGACTGGGGGCAAAGGTCAAAATGATGATGCCGCCGCGCCCTGTTTCCTAATTGGCCAAGCCTATGTTGTCGTAGAGAGATGGATCGAGAAACACGCAGCCTCCCCTATATGCATCCTTATCGTTCATGCGACCGATAACGCTTTTTACTTCGACTCCACAGGACCCGGTTGAAGCGCCAGTTGCTTCCCTCTTGACTTGAACATTCCATCTTTGGCTGCCGTTCGCCACTTCCTTGGGGTGTAGGCTATTCCCGTTTTCTTCTTTGGCAACGGCTGGTTCCTGGAATAACGTCGCTGCAAGTCCCATCACCGACAGAAATTTCCACATTTCAATCATTCGCATCATCATTCACTCGCAATGGATGCGCCTGGGGTAAGCCGAGCTTGCCCCAAGAGCATCTGGCTTAAGGGCAAGCCTCAAAACTAGGCATGACTTCGTGATTTTGTCCGTTTTGCGTTGACCCATGTCTCCCGCTGAAAGTCTTTTTGCTCCAGATTTTTGCAATTCGGCCATTGGCCACCTCAACTACTCGGTCGGCCATGGCAATGGTTTCCGGGCGGTGCGCCACTATGATCCGAGTAAGCGCCAGGCTCTTGATGGCGTCATTGACGCGACGCTCGTTTGCGACATCGAGATGGCTTGTGGCTTCGTCAAGGACCAGAATTCGGGGGCGCTTGTATAACGATCGAGCCAGCAATATCCTTTGTTTCTGTCCACCTGAAAGCCCAGAACCCCCTTCGCCTGTTAAAGTGGCATATTGCATGGGCATGTTTTCGATGTCGGAATGTATCGCGGCCTGGCGGGCGCAGTCGATCATCCAATCGGTGTCGGGTTCGGGGTCGAAAAAGCAAATGTTGTCGGCAAGCGAACCGGTAAACAGCAGGTCGTCCTGCATAACGGTGCCAACCATTTCGCGGAAGCGAGCCACGCCAATTTCGGTCAATGGAACGCCACCCACCCGAATCTCGCCTCGCGTAGGCTCCAGCAAACCGAGCATCAGTTTTACCAAGGTGGTTTTTCCGGATCCAGACGAACCAACCAGGGCGACGCATTCACCCGGCGCAACATCCAGGTCGATGCAATTGAGGACCGGGGCGTCGTCGAATGCGTAGGAAAATTCCAGTTGTCGTAGCTGAAGCAAAGGCGGCGATTGCACATGCTCGGGACGCATTGTCGCCACCGCGGGACCGGACGGCTCGACAGGGGTCAGCATTATGTCGCTTACGCGGTCGATATGCAGCCGCAATAAGGTCAATTCCAACAGCCGGTCTAACAGAGCTGCTGCCCGACGCGTAAACTGGTCAAGATAGGCGAGGAATGCAAACAGCATGCCCAACGTCACCGATCCCCTGAGGATGGTCCAGGATGCAAACCAGATGACCAGCACA
Source organism: Rhizorhapis suberifaciens (assembly GCF_014200045.1). Lineage (GTDB taxonomy): Bacteria > Pseudomonadota > Alphaproteobacteria > Sphingomonadales > Sphingomonadaceae > Rhizorhapis > Rhizorhapis suberifaciens. The sequence goes on along the minus strand of NZ_JACHOV010000020.1, from coordinate 3,273 downwards.
CGCAGCAGACCAAACATCAGCTGTTGCGCGGCCGTGTAGGAAATCTGAAGACCCTGGACATTCAGTTCGGCATTGGTCTGAGCGGCCGCAAGGTTGGCCCAACCCCTGTGCCGCTGATCTGCCCGGCCAAACAGCCGCACGCCTTGAATACCCCGTAATGTTTCAAGGAAATGGCTCTGCTGACGCGCGGTCTGCGCAATTTGTTCAGACCAGGCCTGGCGCAGCCGACCCTGCAGCATGAGGCGAAACAGCCCATATAGAATGACCATCCCGAGGGCTAATCCGGCTCCCGTCAGGCTGTACCACGCCATCATGGCGAGGGTGCCCACCGCCATAGCTCCATCGACCAACGCTTCGATAAAGCCGGTGCTGAACGTTTTTTGAACCGTTGTGATGGACCCGAAACTCGACATGATATCGCCAGCATGCCGTCGCTCGAAATAGGATATAGGCAGTCGCAGCAAATGCGTCAGCACACGACCGCTCCAACGCAGGTTGAGATCAGTGCTTGCTACTGCCGCCAACCACCCGCGAATGATTTCGAGTGTCGCGCCAATAATCACCAGCAATGCAAACCCAAGAGCCAGTCCATTCAGCAACGAGACGTTCTTTACGGGCAGCGCATCATCCACGATCCATTGAAGCAGAACCGGTGTGAAAATCGCCAAAAGTTCCAGAAAGAACGTTAACAGCACTATATGGCCCAGGCCCGACCAAAGCCCCGGAACATTGCTTAGCCACTCGCGGATGCCCGTGTCGTGACTTTGCTGACGAGAGAAATGTGAGGAGGGTTCACATTCGATGGCCACTCCTGTGAAGTGACGCCCAAATTCTTTCATTGAAACGCGCAGCACGCCAATCGCCGGATCATGGAGGACGGCTCCGCCACGGTAGAGCGAGCGCAGCACCACGAAATGATCCATGTCCCAATGCAATATGCAAGGAAGTTGCAGGTGATGAAGTTCGTCCAGGTCAAGTTTGACCGGTCGAGCGATTAAACCGAGGGCGTCGGCAATTTTAACCAGTCCATGCGCGGTCAATCCCTTGCGCGAAGTAGGAAGGTCACGGCGAATGTCGGCCAACTTCAGTCCCGATCCGTGAAAAGCGGCCACCATCGCCATTGACGCCAGGCCGCATTCGCAGGCCTCCATTTGCAAGAAAACCGGCAGTTTTCGCTGGCGAAGATTGAAACGGTGGCGCATCAGGACGAACTTTGTTTGGAAGCGACCCTCAAGGCGATCCATTCGATCAGACTTTGTCCCGGAACAATTTTCCACTGGGCAAGCAAGATGCTCAACGCGATCACCGATATCAAAAGCACGACCATAATAGCGGAGATTCGACGGTTTCGGCGCTTAACCGGGATACCCAGAGCCGCTTCTCGCTGGTGGTTCACCGCTTCTTGCCGAAATAGCATCCGCATGGAAAACAAGATCGCCTTTTGCGAAATAAGGCCGGCGGGTCCGAAGAGACCCGCCGACGGAAAAGTGAAATCAGCCGCCTACGCAGGGGCGTGAGCCGCCGTTGCCCGTGTTTGAGCATGTATTTCCTGGAGGCGGGACGGGGCCGCGCTGTCCGCCACTCACTGCAAGCTGTTCCTTGTTGGTCAGCAGCTTCAGCATGCTGCTGCCAACTTGCTTCTTGGTCGTAGGTTGCATGATAGTCATCCTAATTTGAGGATTGTTCCCATCCATTTCATGTGTTCCGGGCTGGGAACATCGCGCCCGGGAACTTCGTGAACAGTCGTGGGGCTTCTGACGCTATGAGGCGCTGTCATTCGCTTTGCGATTTGAGGTAGGCCGCTCCCGCAGCCACAGCGTTGCAATCCATTTTTCGCCAGCTAGAACAGGCGCGCCTCCATGGAGCGAGGCGACATCCATGCTGCCGTCGGCAAGCTGATAGGAAAAATATAGAACGCTGCCGCGTTTGGGGCGGATTTCCAGGCCGGCCATATCGAAAACAGTGCCGCCGCCACTTTGTACATCGCTCAAATACAGGATGATTGTGCCGACACGCTGGCCCGCCTCGTCAATCGCTGCCATATGATAGGGCAACTCATCTTCGCGAAAATAATCCAGATGCGACTGAAATTTGTCGCCGGGCCGATACCGGGTTACCGCCAGCCTTTCCGTTTGTCCTATGGGCCAAGCAACGAGTTCGGCAATTCTTGCTTCGACGGCATCCAGTACCGGGGAAACGCCAGACGCCAAGTAAGTCCCCGTGCTGGAGCGTGCATCCGGATCGACCAGTGCTCCGTCATCGCCCATGACCGTGCTGACCTCCATGGTCTCTCGGGCAAGTTCTATTATAGCGTTGCACTCTTCCGACGACAGTACGTTGTCGAAAAGTATGATCCTGGGGCTTTGGCAACTCAGTCGGACGGTAATTTCCCGATCATCTCTCGCCAGCATGTTCGTGCCCAGATCTTCGGCGGATAATGGGCGAGGCACGGGCCTTAGCCCTTTATCGGATACCCGTTCGATCGCCGCTCCATATCGAGCTTGAGAAAAGTTCTGCACCAAGCCCCAAACCGCCTCCTGTAGTCTGGAATGCTGCAAAATGGAGGATAGAGGCGCGGTGTCATGCCGTAACAAGCCAATTGCGGCCAGCACCCTTGCTTCGCGTGGGCTGAAACCGTCCTCCTGCATAGCCTGGGCTAACGTTTCGACAGACAAATTGGGAATGTTAGCGGCTTCCTTCATCCAGTCGTCGAGAGATTCGGCGCCTAGATGCTGTGCTTGTTCGCCAGGAGCACCCAGAGTACATTCATCATCATAATGACAAGGATCGTCCGAACAAAATTCTTCTTGTTCGCGCATGTTGAATCCATGAATTGTTAAAATTAAAATCGACAAATATTACCAAAATGTCATGGCAATATATGAATTGTACGTAGTAATTTTTGGTATGGATTATTTATTCATTAAATATGATTCGGAACAACTCGAGAAGTTGCCGTTTTGATAATGATTAAATCCGTTGTGAAGGAATCTGTCTATTTTATAGTGATTGAGTATTGGTGGGGTCACGACGTCTGGTGCAATCGCCACCAATTAACGCCCTCTAAGTCCGCGGGACGTCTGAATGAAAAGCGATGAAAATTGCCGCGGAAACAAAAATGCGAGACGTTTCGCGTCCCAGCCGGCAGGCGGGATCAGGCTTGGGAAAGCTTTTCGGAATGACCGACCTGAGACATAGGTGACGTTTTGTACCGGACACATGGGTAACACCTCCCCCATGCAATTGCATGGGGGAGGTGTTGGATGCCGTGGA
>NZ_JACHOV010000019.1 GCF_014200045.1 Rhizorhapis suberifaciens | reverse complement strand
AACGCGACGGGTGGCGTCGTCAATTATATCATGAAGGGTCCGTCGAACGAGATGGAGGCCGAATTCACCGGCAATGTAGGCAATCGCAACGCCTATGGTGTTCGCGGCTTCATTTCGGGCCCGATCAACGAGAAGGTCGGCTTCCGGATCACGGGCCTGTGGGATAATATCGATGGCGACGTCAAGAATTTGCTGGCAGGCGCGCCCGACAAGCATTTCGGCGGTCGCAAAGTGGCGGCCCTGCGTGGCGTGCTGGCCTTCGACCCAACTGAAACACTGCACATCGAGGTCGAAGGAACCTATTCGCACACCCGCGCCAACTACGCGCCGACGGCGCTTGCGCCTTCGCTCGATCCGGGCCGCGCAGCCTTCCTGGTGCCGCAAAGCTATAGCCCCCATAAGGTCTATTCCAGCCTGGACGCCGCAAACAATACGAAACAATATACCGCGACCGGGACGATCACCTGGGATGTCAGCGATGATGTCCAGTTGAAATCCATTTCAGGATATCAGAAATATCGCAACTTCATGGCCGTCGATTATGATGCGAGCGGCGCGATCGCGAACGAAATCCCAAGCTCAGGTCATTCCCGCACCTATTCGCAGGAATTCAACCTGAACACCGACACGTTCGACGGACGGCTGAAGTCCATATTCGGCATGTTCTACTTCAACGATGAATATACCCAGCAAACCAATGTTTTCAGCAGTCTGTTCGTTCCGTTCTTCCCGCCTAACTCCGACGTATACCAGGCCAATTTTTCGCAAAAGGCCAAGTCGCTGGCGTTCTTCACCGACCATACTTTTTCCGTGACCGACAGGTTGAGGCTGCTGGCCGGCATCCGTTTCAACAACGACAAGAAGAAGGCCAACCTGAACGTCCGGGGTCAATGCAGTAACGTCGAGAGAGACCTGGAGTTCGAGGCATGGACGCCACGTGCAGGCGTCCAGTTCGACCTGTCCGATCAGGTCAAGACCTATGCCACCTACCAAAAGGGCTTCAAGTCCGGCGGCATCGGTTCCGGGACGTGCGGCGACACCTTCAAGCCGGAAACCATTGAGGGCGGCGAGGCCGGCATCAAGACCAGCTTTGCCGACAACCGGATACACATCAACATCGCCGGCTTCTGGTATGATTACAAGAATATCCAGGTGCAAAAGACGCTGGGAACGGCGGGCGGCTTCGCGGTGCAAAACGCCGCGGCGGCCAGGATCAAGGGGATCGAGGCCAGCTTCGACGCCTCCATCACCGATCGCCTGAAGCTGGACGGTTCGGCCATGGTCGAGAGCGCCAAATATACCGACTACATCAACTGCAGCCCGGCCGACTTTGTTGGATCTTGCGCCGCCCCCAACCCCGCCAACCCCGCCGCCCCCTTTGACACGCGTCCGGAGACTGACCCGACCCGCAACAAGGATCTGGCCGGCAATTGGCTGAACCGGGCGCCGCCGTACAGCGTCAGCATCGGTCTTGAATATAGCGCGGACGTTGCAGGCGGAGAATTGCTGTTGCGCGGAGAGTCCTACTGGAGCGGCAAGCTCCGCTTCTCGGAGTTCAACGATCCTATTTTGGATCAGAAAGCCTATAATATTCAGAACGCCTATGCGACCTTTACGCCCGGCAATGAGAAATATGTCCTTCGCGCCTTCATCAAGAATATCGGCAACACCAATTACCGGACGTCCGGCTTCTTCGATGGGTTTACGTTCCAGAGGGAGACCACCTGGGGCGCCGCGCGCACCTTTGGTGGAGAGGTGACCGTCAGGTTCTAACCACAAAGTAACTATAACTCTCAACTCCAACCATGCTGGTCGTAATAGCAAGCGAGATGAAAGACAGATAATGCCTTATGTAACTGTTAATAAGCTCAACTTCTATTACCGCGACGACGATTTCACGGATCCCTGGGAAGAGCCGGAAGTCGTTTTCATCCAGCATGGATGGGGCAGGAGCTCCAAATTTTTCTATCATTGGGTCCCTGGCCTTGCCCGGGACTATCGCGTGCTGCGCAGGGACATGCGTGGCCATGGCCAGTCGGACGACACTCCGGCGTCCGATTGGACCGTCGATAATCTGATCGAGGACATGCGGGGTTTCCTCGACGAACTCGGCGTGGCGAAAGTGCATTATATCGGCGAGTCCGCCGGGGGCGTGCTCGGCGCTGCATTCGCCGCCAAATATCCCGAAAGAATCCGATCGCTCACCTTGATGTCGACGCCGCTCTCCGATCCGACTCGCGGCTCGGACAAATATGGCTATGATGATCTGGCGGCGAAGATTGAAAGCACGCCGATCGACGAGTTCGTGGAGATGTTGGTCAAGGGCCGCGGCCTGGTGCCGGTCAGTCCCGGGCACGAGCAATGGATGGCCAGCGAGTGGCGCAAGAACCGCCCCGCAAGCCTTGCGGCACTTGCGCGGCTCTTCCCGAATATAGACTTGGCGCCGGTGGTCCCGAACATCGCCGCGCCGACGCTGATCCTGGCGCCCGGCAATAGCCATACGGCGCCGCTGGAGCATCAGAAGCAGATGCATCAGCTGATGCGCGGTTCCAGAATGGAAATCATCGACGGGAGCGGGCACGAGCTTTATTTCGAGCGGTTCGACGAGTGCTTTACGGCGTTTCGATCGTTCCTCGCATCGGTCGGAACCGGCTTTAAGGAGCAGGCGGGATCCGTCCCTTAGTCAGGCCTAGGCTGCGGGCCAGTTTCGCGATGAATTCATACGTCAATCCTCATTTGCAGATGGAGTTATTATGCCACAGATAGGTCTTACCATTGATCGCACGACTCTTTCGCTGCCCGCCCAACAGCTTGCCGAGATCGCGGTAAAAATCGAGAGACTCGGCTATGAAAGCGTTTGGCTGCTCGACGCGTTCGGCCGCGACCCGTTTCATACATGCGGCTACATGCTTTCAAAGACCAGCACCTTGAAAGTGGCCACCGGCGTTGCGACAGTCTACAGCCGCGATGCGATGGGCGCGGAGCAGACGCGTGAGGCGCTATCGGAATTCTATCCCGGGCGGTTCATCATGGGGCTTGGCGCCTCCAACCCCTTCGTGATCGCCAAGCGCAAGGGCGAATGGGTGCAGCCGCTGCCCAAGATGACCGCCTATCTGGAAGACATGGCGGAAGTCCAGCTGCTCAGCCCCAAGCCGAAGCAGATGGCCCCGCTCTGTATCGCCGCTCACGCGCCCGGCCTGCAAAAGCTTGCGGTCAAGCATGCGCAAGGCATGGTGACGTGGATGATGCCCACCGGCATCATCACGGATGCAAGGGAACGCGTAGGACCCGACTTCAACATAACGGCGCAGATTCTTTGCGTGCTGACCACCGACCCCGAAAAGGCGCGCGCCGTCGCCCGCGCCTATCTCGCCATGTATATCGCCTTGCCCTATTATCAGGCAGCCTTCGCGAAATGCGGGTTCGAGGAAGCCGACTGGAGCAACGGCAATAGCGACCGGCTGATCGACGCCCTGACCGCGTGGGGCAGCAATGCCGACATTCTCGCACGGGTCGAGGAGTTTGGAAAGGCCGGGGCCGACCGCGTGGTACTCAACGTGGTTCGCGAAGACGAAACGCAGCGCGAAGACGGAAAACCACCCGTCATCATCGGTGACCGAGACGGAATCGAGGACCTATCCGCAATCCTCCCGGGGAAGTAATACAGCGGATAGCTTTAGTCTAGAGTTGCGTTGGGGATGAAGGGGTGCATCCCGCCAGCGACGTTGGCGAGGATGTCCACTCCACCGAATGTCTGGAACGCCCTGTCCAGCGCAGGTTCGATCTGCTACAGGTCGGTCACCTCATTGGTGACCGAGAGGTCTTTCCACCGGTGGCGCGGATTTCTTCCGCTACCGCCTCGCCTGGGTCCGGCCGAGGAGTGCATACGGCAATATTCGCACCCGCACCGCCAGGCGCAACGCGACGGCGCCCCTACGGCCCTGCCCCGCGGCAGTCGCCATCGCGCTCTTGCCAAAGGTCGGGCAACTGGGCGTAGGGCTATTGGCAAGCTGCGCCACGGTCAGCCTTTGTGATGTTCCAGCGTTCCAACAAAGGCGCCGCTGGTATGCGAAGGCAATAGCCGCATAGTCCTTGTAAGCCGAACATTGACGGGAACGGCCTTATCACGCCGCCAAAGTCATTCGCCTGCCATCTTCAACACGAGTTTGCCCCGGGTATGTCCGCTCTTCAACCGCCCTATCGCGGACTGAAGATCGGCGAGCTCCACCACCTCGACCGGAGGAATGCGAATGCCCTGACACTCCAGAATATTTACTATCGGCAGTTTCTCGAGCCGGTCCGGCCAGTGGGCGAAACACATCACGTGGCGAAAGCCGCGCGCATGCGATGCACGCATCTGCTCTTCCAGATTGCTCGTGTCGAGCGTGGTCGCTATGCTGACCAGTGTTCCGCCCGGCTTCAAGGCCTCCAGCGCGTCGGGCAGAGTATTTTGCCGCACGGCATCGAACACGATATCGACGCCGCCCGGAGCCCATTCGCGCGTCTGGGCCACAATGCCTTTTTCTTGGTCGGTGTAGTCGATGGCGAGGTCGGCCCCCATCTCGATCATATAGTCCCGATTGGCTGCCCTGCCGGTCGCGGCGACCGAAAGGCCGCCATATTTCGCGAGCTGAATGGCGAAGCTGCCCACGCCGCCGGAGCCGCCATGTATCAACACCTTCTGGCCCGGCTTCGCATTGCCCAGATCATCGGCGAACAGTGCGATGTAGGAAGTGAGGAAGCAAATGGGCGTCGCCGCGGCTTCGGTCATCGACATCCAGTCTGGAACGCGACACGCCAGATTGGCGGGGACAGCGACATATTCGGCAAAAGTCCCCGATTCCCCGGTCGTGCGGGTCCGCGCGAACATGATGCGATCGCCTTCACGGAAGCCCGTGACATTTCGTCCCACGCTCGCCACCACGCCCGCGGCTTCGAATCCCATGATATTGAGATCGGCGGCGGGGATGGTCTTCACCATGCCCTGCGAATATTGCCAGTCGGCTGCATTCATCCCCGCATAGGAAATCTGCACCAGGACATCGTCGTCGGATATCGTTGGCTGGTCTATTTCCGAAATACGGGGCGAATCGGATCTATTGACGAAATCGGCGGTAACTGCACGCACAGGGCTTACTCCAGGTTTAATTATACCGTTGGCCGACGCCGATCAGACGCCGGGCGCGAGCGATTCGATGATGCGCATGTCGGTGCCGCCGTCCGGCGCCAGCGGCTTTATGCAGACCTGGGTGGCACCCGCACTCAGATGTTCGTCGATGCGCTTGCGCAGGGCAGCCTCGTCGCCCCAGCCGACGAGCGCGTCGACGAAGCGATCCGATCCGCGATCGGCAAGATCCTGGTCGGTAAAGCCGAGCGCCTTCCACGAATTCCGATAGTTGGGCAGGGTGAGATAAAATTCGACCTCGCCGCGAGCGATCACCCGCGCTTTTACAGGGTCGGCCTCGAGGACCATCGGTTGCTCGACGCAGAGCAGTTTGTCGGGGCCCAGGATCGCGCGGGCCTGCGCGGTATGTTCAGGCGTCACGAGATAGCTGTGTGCGCCCTGCGTTTTCTCTCCGCTCAGTTCGATCATCTTCTCGCGCAGGCCAGCCAGCACGATCGTGGTCGGCTCGGCCGGCGGCACGGCATAATAAGGCGCCTTGGCGATCGCCTCCAGATAGGCGCGCATCGCGGGGACTGGCTTTTCATATTGATGCCCGCGCATGCCTTCCACGGTCTCGCGATGGGAAACGCCCAGGCCCAGGATGAAGCGCCCGCCCCATTGCTCGTTAAGCGCATCGGCTCCCGCACGCATGGCGATCGGATCGCGCGAATAGATGCTGATGATTCCCGTCGCCACTTTCAGCCTGCTCGTGTTGGCCAGCAACCAGGCTGACGCGATCAAGGGATCGCGCCCGAAGGCGTCCGGCATCCAGATCGAGTCATAGCCAAGTTCCTCGACACGGCGAGCGAAACGAGCGAGGCGCTCGGCCGTCGCCGGCCCCAATTCGCCAGATTTTTCGTCCTCGAAAAAGCTTATCGGTCCATTGACACTGGCCCAAATCGCAAGTTTGCCGAGATTCATCCACTTTCTCCTGTAGGGCTGGGCGGCGTGAGGCCGCTTCATAGAATTCGAAAATTGGCCGAAGGCCGAGGGGGCGTCCGAGTTTTACCTGCCCAGAGGTATGGCGAAACCGGTCACTGCCGAATGGGCCGATCTACTAATTCACTTCATAGCGTAATACAAGCGCGGCCTCCCCGATCAGGTGAACGCCGGCAACACTTCGTCTGCAAACAGCTGCGCGTAGGACATGAAACGCTCGGCGCGAAGACCCGGCGGCATCATCATCGACACATGGTCGAGCGGCATGCGTTCCTGCAACGCCTTGTATTTTGCGACTGCGGCGTCGGGGGTCAGGATCTGTATCCTGCCGCTCGCCTTGAACTCTTCGAGGCTCATCAGATCCATGCCCTCGCCACCCCATTCGGCATAGGTATTGTTGACGTGGTGGAAATGGGGCGCCAGCTCCTCCATCGCCTGTTCCGGGTCGCGGGCCACGACGGTAAAGAAATCCCCGAGGCGTACCTTGCCCTCGCTCACATCCTTCCCTTGCTCGCGCAGCTTATTGACATAGATGTCAGCTCCGTCGGTGGTCCCGACATAGCCGTCGCCATAGGTCAGGACCCGGTCGATGGCCTTGGGAGCGAAGCCGCCGATGTAAAGCGGGATACGGCCACGCGGGGCCGACGGCATTATCCGGACACCGTCCAGCTGATAATGCTGCCCTGCATAATCGACCGTTTCGCCCGCCCAAAGCCGGGTGACAATCTCCAGCCATTCATCGAACAGGCGGCCACGCTTGGTGAATTCGACGCCCATCGCCGCATATTCTTCTGGCCGGTAGCCGATACCGAGGCCGATATCGAGCCGGCCGTCGCAGATGATGTCGAGCACCGCGCAATCCGAGGCAAAGCGTGTCGGATGGTACAGCGGAGCCAGCGCGATCCATGTCCCAAGGCTGATGCGCTTGGTGCGCGCCGCCATCGCCGAAATCGTGGCAAGCGGCGAAGGCAGATAGCCGTCGCTGGAAAGGTGATGCTCGGGTACCCAGGCGCCCCCGAAACCGACTTGCTCGCTCCAGGCGGCGACATCGATTATCTCTTGGTACAGCTCGGTCCACGGCCGGTGCCACTGCGGCGGATTGCGGAAGTCATAGAGGTATCCAAAGGTTAACTTGCCCGACATCAGGTCCTCCCTATCTTGCGTTGCTCTGTAGATGACCGGCGCCCACGCCGCCAGTGCAATGATCTGTTGGCCCATCGCTATGCATAACTCGATAGTCCATTTTCTCTCTTTCTGACACGGCGTCTTGCACGAGCACGTTTATGAGCGCTCCGCCGGATATCTATCATTTATGCAAAGTATCGACGGTTATATTCAGCGAAGGCAGCGTCGACATCTGCCGATGTCAGGCCATATTGCTCCAAACTGTAGCTATAGCTGCCGAATTCACCATGAGAGTCGTTTGCCTCCCAGACACGCATCGCTTGTTCGCGACGCGGCGTTAAATCACGGCCTGTCAGCTGATAAACGTCGCGGACCACGCCAAACGTGTCCTTCCTGAGACGGTCGTATTGGACATCAAGGAGATCGATTTGCGAGCCGAGAGCGTCAAGTTGCTGCAGGTGCCGCTCCATTTCCGCCGACCAAATTCGAAGCACATATGCGCCTACGGCATGCATATCGATTACGTCCATGCACGTCCGAAACAGCATTTCAATCAGGCGGCACGTCGATGCGATGACTTCGTGAACGTCGCGATGCATGAAGACATATTTGGCATTGGGAAACACATCGACCAGCAGATCCATGTTTCCGATGTGCGGCGGGGTTTTCAATACCCACTGACGGTCGCCATTCTCGCCCTGGCGCCCGCCATGCTGCCATTGCAGATATTGCAGCATCTGCTTCAGGTATACATAAGATCCGTGCAGCGACTGTGACCTTACCCAATCGTAATAATTGGGAACTGGCACCACCCAGCTATGTCCCACCGTCTTGAAGGTGGGCAATTGCACGAAAATATCTTCCTCGGCATCATCAATCTTCACTGAATGGGACTGCATCAGGCCGAGATTGTTTTTGATCATGGCGTCGACGATCTCACGATCGATCCCGATGCGGGGATCTTCTTCGCCTGCCACCGCATTCGGTATGCGCGAAGGATTCATCGATTCCCAATGCCTGATGCTCAACGTGTCGGGGTCGGCTGCGAGCAGGCGCTGCAACTTGGTCGAACCAACGCGCGTCATTCCCAAAATGATAAGCGGATCATCAACTTGTTCGTCGAGAATTTCCGGGTGCTTCTTCAGGTCGTGGGCAAAACGCAGTCCGTTGACCAACCAGCGATGGATGATTGCGGAAATGCTTGCGATACCGGCTTCATTCAACAAGACGTTGTCGTTGATATCCTGCAGAAATCGCGCCAATCCTTCGCGGGGGTCGAAGTCACCGAAATCGTTCAGCCCGTCCTCGGCGCAGGCGGCGGCGATCAATTTTTCCATAGACAGTTTTGATGTCGACTGAACCGTGTCCATTGAAGGCTCCTCTAACCTTGATAATTGCTTTTGGCGACCAAGGGCGCTGGAAAAGTCCGGTGCCCAACATTGACGGAGTGCTGAACCCCAAGACTCTGAATACTGTCCTCAATCGCCAGCGAACTTGCAATCCATGCCGCAGCGCGACCCATAATCAAGTCGACGGCTTGCCAGTTCGGCTGATCGCTCCGCCGGCCCTACAGATGGAAAATCGGCCGGAAGCTTGGAGCGGACCGCGTCCAACTTGACGAGCTTGGTGTCCTTGATAGCGTCGTTGGGATCCGCCACCGGCGCATGCATCCCTTCCCAGCGTATCGCCATGCAGCCTTCGACCAAACCGTCGGTATCCATCCAGTTCGCCACGCCCGGATCGCGACGAGACACGATATAGGTGTAGGTGCCGTCGGCATTCTGATGCGATTGACGCGCCGTTCGGCTGCCCGCCTTGCTGTGCGCATTACGGGAGATCAGCCAGGGAGACGTCACGCTGAAGCTCATATACTCTGCCGCTTGTGGAAGAAGGTTCACGATCAGCGCCTCGTCATCTGCCAGATGGTATCGGCCCTGCGTGATCATAGACGGCTTCGTTGCGTGACCGCGCATAAGTGCGGCACCGAAATCATTGACTGGGATCGATGCATATAGTTGTTCGAATTGAGCGATCGTTTGGGCGCCGAACATCATGTAGCGTGCAGCTATAGCGACGCGATCATCAAAGGTAAGCACACGACTTGGCGGTCCGGCAACCTTGCGAAAGGACATCGCGCGCGGCCGCTGCGTATGCCAGTCATTCAGCGCCTCTCGAATAATAACGAAAACGCCGCCCTGTGACTTCAGGTGCAGGCTGCCGTCCTTGGGGTCTTCCGGCCCGATCGTGATACGCGATGCCCCCTCACTGTCCGTAATTATGCGTTCCTCGTCCGCCGCATCCACGGTCCGTTCCCAAACGGCCCAGCTTTCCACTTCGGCGCCCGTCAGTGCGACATAGATCGCCACGCTGAACCTGCCGGTCGGCCCTGTGGGCTTGGTATCAAGCACATAGGTCGATGCATCGTCGATAAACACGTAACGATATATATTGTCGGGATTATCGAAGCAGAACCGCGATCCTGTTACCGAATGCCCCATCCACTCCTTTCGAGGCGTCTGGATCCAGACAAGGCCGGGATTTTCAAAATCGGTGCTCGCGGCGGACAGCAGTGCATAACCGGCGCATTCGGAAACAACCTCTTGCAGAGTCTGATGAGCAGTCTCCGAATTTGCCCATGACAATTTGAGCAGGAGTTGGCGCGCCTCCTCCATCGCCTTTTGCATTTCGGGTGTTTTGAGAATTGCCCCCGCTGTCGCTTCAATTTCATATTGCCGTTCGGTCGCCAAAGGAGAAGTTTGAGCGTCCTGGTCAACACCGCGCATATTGTCGATCTCGTTCATACGATATTCTCCAGTTGCTTTTTGAGCAGACGCCACAACCGAATCGCGCTAGCGATCAAGCAAGAGGCTAACGTAAATTTACCCTGATCACCGAACTTGGCTCCGTACTCTTGCGGGAAGTAGACCACTGCCCATGCGTATCGAGTCACCAGTTTGTCGTCCTGGTAGAACCTTCGCAACTCAGCCCCTACACCGCGCTCGCCCGACGGACTTCAGGCTGCGCCAAGACTTCAACACCGACGAGCCCTGCCAGCAGGACCCGGTAACGTGCGTAGTCTTGCCCGCCATATTCGTCCCCTTGCCAGCCATGGGTAATCATTTTTTAGACGACGCGTCGGCGTTCGCAGCCATAACTTCGTAGGGCAGCTCTTCGGGCTGCACGTTCCGACGCAGGTGATTGCCGTTGTCAACGTTCAACGTATCACCAGTTACGGCCGCGTCCGGATGGCACAGCCACAGGCAGGCCGCCCCCACCTGCCTCGGTGACACCGGCCGACCGAGCGGAATTTCCTTCAACAGGACTTTCCTGGCCACTTCGTGTTCCAACAGAATCTTCGACATCGGCGTATCGATGAGCCCTGCCTCCACCGCATTTATCCGGATGTCCCGCGGCGCATATTCAAGGGCAGCATGTTCAACCAGCACCTGGGCCGCGGCCTTGGCGCAGCCATAACTGCTATAGCCCGGGACCGGCATCGACGCCGCGGTCGAAGTGATCACCGCCATCGCGCCGCCGTCGCGCATGCGCCGCGCCATATGCTTGATGAAGAAGAATGGACCAAAATAGTTGATGTCGAAGGCTTTCCGCACATCCTCCGGGTCGATGGCGTCGATCATGCCGACAAAGGGCACGCCTGCGGCCATGATGGCGACATCGATGGGGCCATTGGCGGCGAAAGCCGCCTCGGCCATCGCCTGCACCTCCGCCTCGATCGCAGCATCGCACCGCACAGCGAGGCCGCCGATAAGACCGGCAAGTTCCTGGACACCATCCAATCCCCGCGCGCCAACCGTCACGCGAGCACCCTGCTCCGCGGCCAGCTTGGCGGTTTCCCAGCCGGTGCCGCCACGTGCGGAGGCGCCCAGAACAACAATATTCTTATCCTGGAACGGCAGCATTCATGTATCCTTTCCTATGTATTTCTATGATCATCGGTCAAATTACTACGCCGTTTACATTGGCGCGCCACGCTACCCGTCGCCGCACGCAGATCATTTGTATCGCCTTCGGGTCGATACCCATTTCTCTCCGGAGGAATACCGACCAGCGGATTCGGACAAGATTGACGAGGCCAACTCACGCCAGATCAGTAATCGTTCACGCTTTTCGGAGAATGTGGCAGCAACACGAAAAATTCCCTGCACTCTTCAGTGAAGAAATTTGGCGCATTCCAAAAACGCGGAGAACGCTTCCACTTTCTCCAGCAGCTCTGAAAGTTATACTCACTCTCCAGTCCATTGATCTCTTGCGTCGCTTCCTCGCCGCCCCTCTCTGAGCCACACTATCCACATGAAGGCGGAATGTGTCAATAGAACGATCGTCCTTTTTTTATGCGGCGGCAAAGGTTATGCGGCGGCAAGGATTGTGTCCCGGGAGGTAGTGTAGCTCCCGGTGGTAGCGAAGCTGATCGGACGCGCGCCCACCGATTAAGCTCTGTAGCGGCCGGTCAGTTTCGCGGATGGTCATCGACGCACTTCGGTAAGTTTGGATTGCAACACTCAACTGACGGAGACAATGTGTTGCCGCGCCCTACACCCACTCGCGCACAGGTCTCATTACCCTATGCGGCCTTATCATTGCGCGCGACCACAGATTGCGGGGTCGTTGAGAGCACGGCCCGGAAGGCGAACTCAACCGCAATTGCGAGGGCTCCGACGCCAGTATGGACGGTCGCATGCAGGCCAAGGCCATGCATTGATACCAGCAGCATTTCAACTCGAAAGTCGAGTTCTTCCTTGGTGGCCCCTACCAACACGGGCTCTATGACCTTGCGAATTGTATCGCGAAAACAGTTAGCGGACTTCACAGCCATTTCCTTGACTCTCGGATTGCGCGCCGCTTCGGCCTGAACCTCGAGCCAGAGGGATGTGCGATCGCTTTCAAGAATTGCAGGAAGCTTCTTCACAAATGAATCGACGAGAGAGTCGACGTTACGGCCCTTCGATTGGTCTACTTGGCTTATGAGCGAATTGAATTCATGCATGTGGCGCTCTATAAGAGCGATCATGATTGCATCTTTATTCTCATAATATTTGTAGATGTGCCCCTTGCTCATCGCTGCCGCAGCAGCGATGCGACTGATAGTCGCAGCGTGGAAGCCTTCATCAAGAACGCATGTTCGGGCTGCGTCGATGATCTGAGCTTGCCGCCGCATGGTGCGTTCTTCCCGTCGCGATATCGCTGCTGCAGTCTTGGTCATTGAGCTCCTTCATGCCGCCTGCGGTCGACAGCACCTACCTAATCCAATGTTTGTAACGCAAGTCCAGAAAAGAGCGGACATTCTTTCTATTAACCGATATGCCAAGCCTAACACAAGGTAATCAGGATCGGTATACTTGGTAACGGTCGTGTTGTCGCAGGTAGCAACCTCGCTAGGCGGCCCGTGGCGCCGGCCCCGCTTCGCCGTCGCTATTCTTTGGCAATCATCGACTCTGAGGAAGCAGGAGCTCGATGAAGAATAATGGCCGATCGTTCTAAAAACTGTTGACTTGCGACGCGTTGTTATGCGACACGGGTGACACTGGAAGTCACGATTTCGCCCTGTGCTGAGCCAGACGCGAAGTGAGCAGCAATAAAGATACCAGAGGAGCGGTGTTGAAATGATAGGCTTCGAGCATTCCGAATTGCGCTCTCGCTATGACGAACTCGTCGATTTGGTCGCGCAAAAGAGTCCCACCCTCGCGCACGATATCTTCAAGGTTCCCGTAAGCGAATATACCGATCGCGAACGTTGGGAGCGGGAAGTCCAGTTGCTGCGAACCACGCCCATGGTGTTGGCATTGTCGAGTGAGCTGCCTGAGCCTGGCAGCTATTGGTCGCTGACTCGCCTTGGCGTGCCAATGCTCCTGGTGCGTCAGAAATCCGGAGAGGCGCGGCTGTTCATCAATGCCTGCCGCCACCGCGGTGCGAAGGTCGTCGAGGAAGGGCAAGGCAAGAAGCCGCGCTTCACCTGCATCTATCATGCCTGGACGTACGGGTTGGACGGACGGCTCGTAGGATTGCCCGGGGAGGGTATCTTCGGGGACGTCGACAAGGCCGATTACGGACTGACCGAACTGGCCGTCGAGGAGCGCTACGGCCTCATTTGGGCCATTTTGACTCCGGGCCTGGCGCTTGATCTTGATGCCTTTCTTGGGCCGGAACTCTCAAGCCTTTTGCCCAAATTTGGCCTTGAACGCTTCCGTGTGGTGAACCTGAAGGAGGTGCCCGCCGCGAACTGGAAGTTGGCCTATGAAGGCTATGTCGAAACCTACCATTTCCCCAGCCTTCATGCCCAGAGCTTCGGAAGTTTTGTCATTCCCGGCGTGATCAAGGTTGAGAGCAAGGGCATCCATGGTGAAATCGTGTCACCAGTGCTGGGCATTCAGGAGAAATGCGATCCTTCATCGATCGATGATCTGAAGCGCTATGTGCAAAGCGGCTTTACTATTTTTCCGTCTACATTCTACACATGTGCAAGCACCGAGGCGTTTGCTGGTGAGGAAGAGCGTGATGGCCCGCCGCTCGAACGCATGTTCATGAACCAGATCCTGCCGGGCAATAGTCCGGGTGAGTCGGTCACGATATCGCGAACCGTTGTGAGCGGCGAATTCGAGGGCACTCCGATGGAGAAGGAGGTTCGTGATTGGGCCAATCTTACCCATCAGGTCGTGATTGATGAGGATTGCCCGGTCGTAAATAGTATACAGGAGACAGTGTACTCCGGCGCCCAGGAGCATTTCACCTTCGGCCGCAATGAGAGCGCCATTCATCACTTCCACCGGGAGTTGCATAAAGCCTTGGGCGATGAACCGTTGGATTGAGCAGCAAAGGAACCAGTGACAATATCTCGCAGACAGCCGACGAAGTCTGAATGTCTGTAGTTGACAGCTCGGCGGGCGCTTGTCGATCATGGCCGGGGAACAAGGATCGGTGGTTGTTTTCCGATGGTTCTGCGCGCCGCTTTCGGTACCGCGTAGCCGGTGAGTCAGGCGGAGCCTTTTGTTGCGCGAGGCGGCGGCGTTTCGTTGTCTGGTCCCAATGGTGGTATGGATGAAAACTTGGCATGGATGAAAAATTGCAACGTCTCATGAATCGCGAGGAAATCCGGGATTTGGTAAGCCGGTTTTCGGCTTATGAAGACCGGCGGATGTGGGACGAGGCGGCCGAGTGCTTCACGGAAGACGGCGTGTTCGATGAAACCGCAGTCGGCGGCCCGCGGTCCGAAGGCAGGGAGCAGATCAGGGCCTTTTTCAAGGAACAGGTAGATGTCGCCATGACGTTCCTGGCCCATTACACAACCGGCCATGTCATAACAGAACAGAGCGACGATGAGGCAAAAGGTTTCTTCAACTGCTTCTTCGAGGGCGGATTGCATGACGGAACTGTCGTGAAAGTTCATAGCTATCTGGACGACACTTATGCCCGGGTTGATGGAAAGTGGTTGTTCAAGTCGCACAAGGTTGTCCTTTATGCTCCGCGTGAGTTCATCAAGCGGTCCAGCGAGACGGTTTAGCGGAAACGAATTTCAGCAGCGGGAGTGATTATGAGAGGTTTGCGGGACAAGGTGGCGATCGTGACGGGCGCGGCTTCTCCGATCGGGATTGGCTTTGCTACGGCGAAGCGCCTGGCCGAAGAGGGCGCACTGGTCACGCTGACCGACATCAATCATGCAGCCGTGGAGGAACGGGCTGCCGAACTGCGGCAGGAAGGCTATCGCGCTATCGGGATTGCTCATGACGCCATTGACGAAGCGTCATGGGAAAATGTGCTTGCCACCACGCGCGGTGAATTGGGACCGCTGGACATATTGGTGAACAATGCGGCCATCGCCGTGCAGGCCCACATCGTTGACATGGAACTGTCCGACTGGCGTCGCCAGCTTGACGTCAATGGCACCACGGCCTTTCTGGGGTGCCGGATTGCGACGCGTGAGTGGCAATCGTCCGGACGGGTAGGCGCGATCGTCAACGTGGCGTCAACCGCCTCGCTCGTGGCCGGAGAATATGGTGGCGCATATTGCGCCAGCAAAGGCGCGGTCCTGATGCTGACCAAGGTGCTGGCGATCGAAAACGCGAAACATGGAATTCGTGTGAATTCGGTGCACCCTGGCTGGACCAAAACCGCAATGCTCGGCGATTCGCTGGACGATCCTGAGGCCCAGACCGCGCAAATCAAGGCGCTCATACCGGCGGGGCGATTAGGGGACCCTTCGGATATGGCGGCAGCGATCGCCTTCCTCGCCTCGGACGATGCGGCTTTCTGCAACGGCACCGCTCTTGTTGTCGATGGGGGG
Organism: Rhizorhapis suberifaciens; assembly: GCF_014200045.1. GTDB lineage: Bacteria > Pseudomonadota > Alphaproteobacteria > Sphingomonadales > Sphingomonadaceae > Rhizorhapis > Rhizorhapis suberifaciens. The sequence goes on along the minus strand of NZ_JACHOV010000019.1, from coordinate 5,675 downwards.
CTGACGGCGCAATGATAGCCGCGAGGGTTCGACAGGGCTGAGACAGCCTTCGACCTATCGCTCGATCCAAGCAGTTTACAAGGAGAGAATTAATCATGGCTAATGCCACAGACCCGTTCGCGGGAACATCCTTCGGCCCCCAGGGCAAGCGGCCGACGACGATCGAGGAGCGGGTGCGACTAATCGAGGATCACCAGGATATAGCGCGATTGATGTCGCTCTACGCCCACTATAATGACGGCGGCTGGGAAGGCCAGGGGCCGAGCCACATGGGTCCCTCTGCGGATCTGTTCGTTGAAGAGGGCGTCTGGGACGATTGCGGCACGATCGGCAAGGCGGAAGGCCGGGAGAAGATCCGCGCGCTCTTCAATACGTTGCGGGCCACCCCTTATGTTTCGCACAATGTGATGAACCCCCTGATCGATGTAGATGGCGATGTTGCCCGGGGACATTGGCATCTGATTGCGCTGTCGAAATGGCCGAACGGGAGGCCGGTCGAGGACAATGACGGTCACTGGTCGCTCGCAATCTATAAAGTCGAATTTCGGCGGACCAGCGAAGGCTGGCGTTTCACCAATATGACCATAAACCGTGGCCGCGAAATGCCGCAGCGCGGCTACAATGCCCCGCCGCAATGGTCGGTGTAATGATCTTGTCTAACGGTATGAATGTGCGCGCATCTGTGGGTGACAAGCGAACGATGCTGTAACGCGCTGGAAGTGCGGGCGACGGGCTCTATGTCCGGCCATCGTGAGCGATAATATGCAAGTGTTTGGCCAGGAGAGATATGAATGGATGCTTTAGATCGCCTGCTGGCCATTGAAGGGGTCAGGCAATGCAAGGCCAAATATGCCTATTGCGTGGACACGAAGGACTGGGATGGTTTTGGCGCGCTATTCACCGATGATGCTGTGTTCGATGAAACCAATGCCATGACTGCGCGCCACCCCAAGACCGGCGAGTGGGTTCGTACAGGCAGCGAATTTAGCCTGGAACTTCTCCAGTCCGTCGAAAATGGGGTGGCTTGGCCCGTCATAGGCGCGAAGAATATTGTAGAAGTCGCGCGGGGAATGGCAGAACACAACCTCCTCGTGCACAAGCTCTTCAATCCGACGATCGAGATCCTGACCGGAACGACGGCGAAGGCCATATGGCCTTTCGAGGACGAGGTTTACTTCTCAGAGGGCCAGCCGATGAGATATATGAATGGTATGGGGCACTATCATGAAACCTACGAGAAAAAGGGTGATAATTGGCTTATCAAGACAATGAGATTGACTAGAACGTTGGTGCGTGCGCGCTGAACCAGGATAGGGACTTCTTCCCCAGGGAAGTTTCTCATCTTCGGCAGCGGCAGGCTGCCATTATAAAAAATCAGAATTAACACGGCAGAAAGCAAAGGGAGGATTATCATGAGAAAGTTAGGACCGGTAGCAATTGCGCTTGGAGGGCTGCTCGCTTCGGCGAGCTACGCACAGACGCCCGCCGGCGCGCCGCCCGCGACGTCAGCCCCGGAGGACGCGGCCAGCAATGGCGCCGTCGAGATCATCGTCACCGCTCAGCGCAGATCCGAAAATTTGCAGGACACGCCGCTCGCGGTGACTGCGGTAACGGCCGAGACCGCACAGAATCTGGGACTCGCCAAAGCCGCCGACATCGCCGCGATTACTCCTGGTGCCAATTTCACCGTCAGTGCCGGCTTCTTTTCGCCCAATATTCGCGGGCTTGGTGTGGCTTTTACGGCGGCAGGCCTGGAAAGCCCGGTCGCGATTTATGAGGATGGCGCGTATCTTACGAACACCATAACCGCGAATGAATTCCTCGATAATTTCGATATCGGCAGTATTCAGGTGCTGCGCGGTCCGCAGGGCACGCTGTATGGCCGCAATGCGTCAGGCGGCGTGATCATCATCAACAGCGCCGATCCTACGGACAAGTTCGAGGGACGGGTACGCGGTGAGATTGGCAACCTCGATCATCAGCAGTTGAACGCCATGATCAACGTGCCGCTGGGCCAGGATCTTGCCTTGCGCGCTACCGGTGGCTACAAACATAATGGTGGTTTCATCCATAACGTGTTCACGGGCGAGGACAACGGTTGGGAAAAAAACTATAACATCAGGGCAAAGCTGCGCTGGACCCCCGGAACCGCCGACATCATTCTTGGAGGCGAATATTATGACCTCCGCAATACCTTGACGCGGACGGGCACGGTGGGCCGCTACGATGAAAGTTGCTTGGGCTGCGTTCTCGCGCCGCCCGGCACCATCGATCCCACGATCGGTTTCTACGAACAACAAAATGAATCCTATGCGCCGCCTGTCCACACTAAATTCTACGGCGCCACCCTCAAGATGAGCTTCGATCTCGACAGCTTCCAGTTGTCGAGCACGACAACATACCGCCGTCAGAAGACGGTCCACAACTCCGGCGATTCTGATAATACTCCGCTGCCGCTGTTCGAATATGTCGGAGCGGATGTCGGAGGCAAGACATTCTCGCAGGACCTTCAGGTGACATCGACGCTGGGCGGCCGGTTCGAATATCTGTTTGGCGTGAGCTATCTGTACGACAAGCGGCATTTCAGGGCAGCTTTTCTAAGCGGCAGCGTCCGCGATGACAGCACCACCAATGGTTTCCTGAACGTCGGGAGCACAAATTCTTACGCCGCCTTCCTGGAAGGCTACTATAAAGTTACCGACGAGCTCAAGGTGACAGTTGGCGGGCGCTATACATATGACGAGCGCGGCATGACGGGAGCGGCGTTCGGCGTCCCTTGGGGTGTGGATCTTAGCACGGCGCAGCGTGCGTTCACGCCGCGTTTGGTGCTGGCCTGGGATAATGGACCGACCAATCTCTACTACAGCTACACTCGCGGATTCAAGGCGGGCGGCTACCCGGATTCGCAGCTGTCACCGCCTGCAGTCGTCCAGCCTGAAAAAATCGCCAGCCATGAGATTGGCATCAAGCAATCGATGCTGGACAACCGGCTTCGCCTGAACGCGGCTGCGTTCTATTTCAAGAACAAGGGCCTGCAAGCACAGACGATCCGTGACGTCACTCAGGGTGGCTCAACCACCTCGAATGCAGACCTGGAAAACTACGGTGTCGAGGTTGAGGCACAGATTATTCCGATGGATGGGCTAAACTTCGGGCTCACCGGAGCGTGGCAACATCCGCGGTACAAGCCGTTTGATGGCGTCATAGGGCTCGCATGCTTTGTTCCCGGTACGCCTGGAATGGTCCCCTGTGATCCCCTGGTGACAAACCTTACCGGCACGGCGCCGCCGCAGGCTCCAACATGGTCAGGATCGTTCAGCGCCAATTACGAATTCGATGTCGGAGCATGGTCTGCGTCGCTTTCGGGTCTCGCGACGTACCGCTCCTCGATCAACTACCAACCCGGCGCCGGCGGTAATTTGATGTACGATCGGGCTGGGGAGCTGTTCCTCGCGAATGCATCGGGTTACGTGAGCCCTCCCGGGGAGAACCTCCGCGTCGGCTTCTACGTGAACAATCTGTTCGACAAGAAATATGTCACACGTCGGCAAACGCTCGTGCCTTTTGGCACATCCTATAATGCCGGTTTGCCGCGTACATACGGCCTCCGCGTCGAGTATAGCTTCTGATACCGCGCCTCGTTCATTAGTCCGCCATCGAACCCTGTGGATACCTTCGGGTTTTGGTATCCACGGGGGACGAGGATGGCCGAAAAATGTCACCGTCCTCTGCGAAGGAAACTGGAATGGACGAGAGAATTTCGCGTCGGCAAATGGTCGGCGCTGCTGCGGCGTTGCCGCTCGCGGCAGCGCTGCCGGCGTTTGCGAAGCCAGCGCAATCCCGTTTGGACTTGGCCAAAATGGCCGCGATCCCGTCAGCACTGCAGTCCTATATTGATCGCGGCATTCTGGCGGGTGTTGTCACCATGACCTGCCATCGTGGACGGATCGTCCAAGTCAATGCGCTCGGCTGGAGGGACCTTGAGACGCGCGCCCCAATGCAGCGCGACACCTTGTTCCGCCTCGCGTCGATGACCAAGCCGGTCACCTCGGCCGCGGTGCTGATGTTGATGGATGAGGGCAAGCTCAAGCTGTCCGACCCAATCACGAAGTGGATTCCTGAACTCGCGAACCGCCGGGTGCTCCGCAAGGCGGACGGCCCAATCGAAGACACGGTTCTCGCCCATCGGGACATTACGGTCGAGGATCTGCTGACCCACAGAGCAGGTCTGGGCTTGCCCTTCATTCTGACCGGCCCGATATCGCAGGCGTACGAAGCGGCAATCGGGCGTGGGCGTTCATTCGGGACGACGGATGAATGGCTCGCGGCGCTGGGCACGTTGCCGCTGCTCGATCAGCCTGGAGAGCGGATGCAATATGGCGTCGCGACCGATGTGCTCGGTTTTCTGATCGAACGTGTCGAGGGCAAGACGTTACAGGATGTGCTGCAGGCTCGCATCTTCGCTCCGCTCGGGATGAAGGATACGGACTTCTGGGTTCCGCCTGTAAAGCAGAATCGCCTCGCATCACTCTACCAGTTCGATGAGAAGACGGGCGCCCTTGGTAAAGTCCCCGATAGTGCTATCCTCACCGGTGACGTCACTCACCCTCCAGCCGTCCTCCTTGGCGCGGGAGGTCTCGTCTCGTCAGCCGACGATTATATGGCGTTTGCACGGATGCTGATGGGCGGCGGCGGGCTCGGTCGCGTGCGCCTGCTAAAACCAGAAACGGTGCGCGACATGGCCACTAACCGGCTGACCACTGCCCAGCGCCAGTTCCCGTTTATCGGCTTGCCGCTTTGGCAGGGCATGGGCTTCGGGCTCGGGGTCGCGATCGTCGAGGAGCGGAGGAAGACCAACATCTCTAACGGCAGTGTCGGCTCGTATGGCTGGCCCGGCGCCTGGGGTACCTGGTGGCAGAACGACCCCGCGGAAGACCTGACGATGGTCTACATGATCCAGCAGGCCTATCCGCTCACGCCCAATTCCGGCGCGGTGCTCGCCGGAGGACGCGGCGTCGCACACCGGGAGGCTCTGCCGCTATTCGAGCGCATGACCTATGAGGCAGTAGGTTCTCCGCCGCCCTAGACATAACGGTATTGAACAATCGCTGGCCGAGACGCTCTCCGCCCCGGCGAAAGCCGGGGTCTCCCAAATCCTTGCTGTGCCGAGCCTTGGGAGATTCCGGCTTTCGCCGGAATGAGGCCACCGGTTCGATGGCGGATTCCTGGCGGCAGCAGCCGGGCACTCCGGCCTATTGCACGGAACTTACGCTGGACGAACTGAAGGTTGCCTTGGCGGCGGCCAACAAGGAGCGCGCGGCCAAGGCGCGCGGCCAACGGGCGGGATCAGAGTCAGGCTAGAGTTGGAGGCCTCCATCGACTGCAAGCGACTGGCCGGTTATGTACTTCGCCTTGTCGGACAGCAGGAACAAAACCGCCTCGGCAATGTCCTCCGCCGCGCCGAACTTCTTCATCGGCAGCATCTTGCGCAAGCCGTCGACCCAGTCCTCGATCCCCGGCTTTGCGATCAATTCATGGCCCAGTCCGGCATCAATGAAACCCGGAGCGACGCAGTTCGAACGAATGCCAAAGCGGCCCTCTTCCAGGGCAACACCGCGAAACAGCATTTCGATTGCGGCCTTGGGCGCTGCCGAGCAGATGTCGCGCAACGGGAC
>NZ_JACHOV010000018.1 GCF_014200045.1 Rhizorhapis suberifaciens | reverse complement strand
GTCGGCTCAATCTGCGAACTCTACTCCTCAGACGAATGCTGGAATTATCTCAAACACGCTGGGTATGTTGCAGATTAATGGCTCGTTGCTCTAGAGGCCAACGCCCAACCCATGAAGAATTGCCGATGCGTGTTTTCTGTCTGGTCGCCGCGGCGGCATCGCTCACTTCCTCCGTTGCCCTCGCCCGGCCTCTTGCGAAGTCTGATCCCGCATCGGTTCGGGTTCGGATCGTCACTTCGGAAGGCTCGATTGTGGTGGCTTTGGATTCCAGGCGCGCGCCAAAGACCACCGCTAATTTCCTGGCCTATGTAGATGACGGGCGTCTCGACGGCACCAGCTTTTATCGTGCTGCCCGGCGCCAGGACACTCCAGGACATGGTTATATACAGGGGGGAACCCGTACCGATGCTCGCCGCACGCTTCCGCCTGTTGCGCACGAGCCCACCAGTTCGACAGGGATTCGGCATCTGGATGGAACAATATCCATGGCCCGCAGGGATAAGCCCGGATCGGCCATGGGTAATTTCTTCATCACCGTTGGCTCGAATTCCTCATTGGATGCGCAGGGTGGCAATGCCGGCTATGCCGCGTTCGGCCATGTCACTTCTGGAATGGAGACCGTGCGGCGCATTCTGGGCAAGGCCACTGGAGGCGGAACAGGCGCGATGCGAGGTCAGATGATCCTGCAGCCAGTTCGACTGCTAAAGGTGCAACGGATTGACGGAACGCCCAAACCCACGGGCCGGGCCAAACCCTGGCTTATCCAGCTTCCCGATTTTTCAAAAATGAACAAAGCGTCACGGTGATGACACTCGCGTGCGAAAGAATTCGGGGCTTTCTTACCCGGCCAGTTCGATAGGCGCCCATGCTCCGCTGAAGCGGTGAAGATATTCGGGCTCCGCCTCTGGCATGGAAAACAGATAGCCCTGAAAAATTGAACAGCCGATGATGCGAAGCATGTCCATTTGGTCCTGTTTCTCGACCCCCTCCACAACCACCTCAAGCCCCAAGCCCTGGATAAGGCCGATGACCGCGCTGCAAATCGTGCGCGCTTCGGGCGAGATGACGATGTCGCGGACCAGTGAACGGTCAATCTTCACCCGGTCCACGGGCAGGTCCTTCAGGCGTGAAAGGTTGGAAAAGCCAGTACCGAAGTCATCGATGGCGATTTTAATTCCTTCGCGCCGCAGCGCGCGGACTTGGGTCAGCACCCGTTGATCCATGTCCATGGCGAGGGTTTCGGTGATTTCCAGTTCCAATTGGTTTGCGGTTATGCCGTGCCGATCCATTGCGTGGCGCAATCGCGCGAAAAAGTCGGGCTGCGCCAGTTCGCGCGTGCTGACGTTGATGGCAAGGCGCTGGCTTATGCCCCTGCGCGCCCAGCCCGCGGCCGTAGCGCATACCTTGTCCATGATCCAGTCGCCCAGTTCGACCATCAAGCCGGTTTCTTCGGCCACGGGTACGAACGAGCCGGGCAGCATCATATCACGGTCCGGATGCTTCCAGCGCACCAATGCCTCGGCAGCGATGATTCGCCCGGTGGTAATGTCGAGTTGGGGCTGGAATTGAAGCAGGAACTCATCGCGTTCCAGGCCAATCCGCAAGTCGCGTTCCAATTCCGCCCGGCCTTCCATAAGGCTAGCCAGTTCCTTGTTGAAAAACTGGACGCGACCCCGCCCATTCTCCTTCGCATGGTACATGGCAACATCCGCAGATCGAAGCAGGCCATGCAGCGTATCGCCATGTTCGGGGTGGAATGCCACGCCTATCGACGCGCCGAGATTGACCTGCTGCCCTCCGATATCGAACCGTTCGCCAAGGGCATATTGCACCGCCCGGGCGATCCGGTGCGTGGTCTCTATTGCAGGTAGATATGGAAAGAACAGCGTGAATTCATCGCCCGCCAAGCGCCCGACGACAGCATCGCCACTGCCTGCCCCTACCTCGATCATGACCACTTCGCGCAATCGGCCGGCGACGCGGGACAGCAACTGGTCGCCCGCCGCATGGCCGAGTGTGTCATTGACCAATTTGAAGCCGTCCAGATCGATGAAAAACAGAGCTGCAAGACCGTGAGGCGGGAGATCGGCGATTAGCCGTTCGACTTGCCGGCAAAAGCTCGTCCGGTTGGGAAGCGACGTGACCGGATCGTACATTGCCAGCCTGTGGATATTGTCCAGATTGGTACGAACCTGGCTGAACAGGCTTTCCATAGCGACGGAAAGTTCGGGCAGGTCGCGTTTTATGGATGACGGCACACCCCCTGCAAGATCACCATGAGCCGCCGCCGTCAGGCGCTCTGTCGCCAGATCGACCGAGGTTGCGAGACCAGAAACGGTCCGCATCGCCGATGCCCAACACATCACTCCGCAAAGAATGGCCATTATGAGAGCGCGGCTGATATCCTGCACGTCGTCGCGTCCGCCCGTCCCCGCCAGAAGGGCGAGGATGAAAGCGACCGCGCCCGCACTTGCGGCAAAGGCGATGGCTCGGCTTTTCAGAGATACGCCTTCCACTGGCCCCCACTAGGATGAACAGGTCGTGCTCAAAAGAACACTTCATCAAGTCACCAGTTATGAATCGCATTGGTTAAGAAAAGCTGTGCGGACTATAGGTAATTTTCTTATTTTTTGCGCCGCAATATGACGTAGATAGCTCCAGCGCCCCCGTGACGGGGATGAGCATTACGGACGCTGGCAATGCGAGTTGCATGGGCGCTTCGGTCAAGCCAATGGCCGATCTCGGCCCTGATCGCTCCTCGGCCGGGCCGGTCCTGTGCGCGGCTGCTCTCCCGGGATTTTCCGGTAATTACAAGAATGATACGCGCGCCCCGCGCCACCGCTTCGGCCAATGTGCGTTCCAGCCTTTGGTGCGCCACACTCAGCGTATCGCCGTGGAGATCGATGGATATCTCCGGTTGAAGCCGACCGCCGGTAATGCGCCGCTCCCAATTGCTATCCAGCACGTCGGTCGGCGTAAGACGCCCCTTGGGACGTTGCTGATGAACCGGGCTTGTTAACGATCGGGGATGCTTGGCAGTGACACTCTGAGGGCCCATATCCTTTGGATCGGCCGGTTCAGTGTCGACAACATTTCCCTGTCTGGCCAACGGACGGACAGATCGCGCTAGCTGATTCCAGGCGGCACGCTCCTCAGCGCTCAGGTGGCGGCGCGGCATTGTTCTGGATCAAACGGGCATAGCTGCCCTTCGGCAGGAACAACAGAGCGCTTCCCCGGGCGGACATACCCCCGGCAATGGCCCGCGCTTCCGGTCCGGCGCCCCAGAAGGTATCGACGCGATTGGCTCCCTTTATCGCCCCGCCAGTATCCTGAGCAATCCAAAGACCATTGGGCTCAGCGCGATCGAGCGCAAGGAAGACCGGTGCGCCTAGTGGCACGAACTTGGGGTCGGCCGCCACGGTCGCGCGGCCCGTGACCGGCACTCCCAATGCCCCCAAAGGACCAGCTCCGGTGATTTCGCGAAAAAAGACGAAGCTTTTGTTTTCATTCATAATCGCTGCGCCTTCGGCAGGGTGCGCGCGAAGATAGTCCATAATGCCCTGCATGCTAGTCTGGCCGGGCTGCAGCAGTCCGCGGTCGCGCATCAGTTTCCCGATACCGACATAGTCGCGACCATTCTGCCCGTCATAGCCGATACGCATGATCGACCCATCGGGCAGGCGTAGTCGACCGCTGCCCTGAACCTGCAGGAAAAAGAATTCAACCGGATCGGCCGCCCACGCCAATTCCAGCCCTCGCCCCGCCAGCGCCCCGGCCTCGATCGCGGCGCGGTCGTCAAACGGCACGAAATTTTTGCCCTGGACCTTCCCGCGAATCTTCTTGCCTTTCAGTTCCTCACTGAAAAGACCCAGATCGACGTCCACCAGCTCGGACGGGCGGCGGTAAATCGGGGTCTCATAGCCCGACTGCTTCTGCCGCGATCCGAATATTTCCGGCTCGAAATATCCGGTGGCATGAGCCGCGCCATCCCCGACCTGCACGGTTTCGAAATACTGCCTGAAAAAGCCAGCGGCATCATTATCGCTCCAATTTTCCGCGGCGGCGCAGGCCTCCTGCCAGTCCGATCCCGTCGCAAGGCCGCTCTGGTCATTACGGCGTACAAGCGAAGGGCAGGAAATACGAAATGCCTGCAATGCCAGCCGCGTTTTCTGTGGCTCCAGCGACAGGGAATCGACCGCAGGGCCCTGAACGACGCCCAGGCCTTTTGCTGTTGTGGTTTGAGCGCCCGGTGCGGTTGGAGGCAGGGTCGCGCCGGGTTTCGCAGGCACGGGACGGGCGGCCGGCGGCTCTATCGCGCGAGGAGCCTCGCCCCGGGGCACGACCGCTGCGCACGCCGCCAAGAACAAGACAAACGAAGCCGTTCCAAACAACCGGATCACATGCACGTCGTCTTGCCTTCCCAAATCGGTTTGCTCTTCTGCCTCGACCGCTTTTAAAGCGACCAAGTCTTGGGATGACGAAACATTGTTTGGCTATGAGATCAAGCGGCTTCGTCGGTCTCGGTCAGTTTCCAGTTGGGATCGTTACTCTTGATATCCCTGCTGAAGGTCCACACGTCATGCGTCGGCACAGCATCCGTCATCGATCCTGCAACGACATTGCCGTCCTTGTCACGGGTAACGGCAGCGATGTCGGCGTCGAAGCGCAGGGTAATGCTTGCAATGGACCCGCTGAGCGACCCGTCGGATATCTGCACCCGGTCCACACGGATCAGGCGATTCTCCAGGGTGAGGCCGTCAGCTTCCCGCGAATCAATGACCTGGGCGAACGAGTTATACACATCGTTATCGCACAAATAGGCCAGTTCCTCGCGATCACCCTTCCAGAAGGCTTCCAGGATCATGCGATAGGCGGACTTTGCGCCCTCGGCGAACTGGTTCACATCAAAGCGCCGGTCGGCACTGATGATTGCACGGATGCCATTTTCAGCTGAAGGCGCAATCAGTCCCTCGGGCGAACGCATCGGTTCAGGCCGTATGTCCTCGACCCGTTTCGGCGTGAGCACCGCTATGGGCGTACGGTCCTCGGCCTGGGGTGCGGGCTGCTGCTCATGCCCGGTCCGCTTGCCGAGCACTGAATAGAGGCGCAAGCCAAGAAATGCCGCCACCATGGCGAGAATGACGATTACTGTCACTAATGAACTCCGAATATTCCGGCCATCAACATAGGGATGATTCGTCGCGGTTTCAAATGCCGAAAGCTCGGGCGGCCCCTGTTTCCTTGTTCATTGCCTCATTGCCCTTGCTCTCGACGCCTGCTAATCGCGCGGTTCGCATGCCGTCCATCGGCATTGCAGCGAGATAACGACTTGAAGGACTGGTGATGGCGGAAGAAGAAGGCGGGATGGCAAATCGGGAAACGCTGTCCAATGGAGCGGACAATATGCCGCAGATCGGTCTTATTTCCCAATATGTGAAGGACATGTCCTTCGAAAATCCCAACTCCCCCGCGGTTTATCAGTGGGAGGGTCAGCCTCAGATCGACGTCCAGTTCAACATCGGCGCCAATCAGGTGGGTGAGGAAGTGCACGAGGTCTTGTTGAAAATTGACGTCAAGGCGCAGTCGACACAGGGCGTCGCCTTCCAGGTGGAACTTTCCTATGCAGGGTTGTTCGGCTTGCGCAATATAGCGCTGGAGCAAGCGCAACCATTCCTCTACGCCGAAGCCCCTGCCTTGCTTTTCCCCTTCGCCCGCCGTGTGCTTGCCGATGCGGTGCGTGACGGCGGTTTCCCGCCATTGCTGCTTGAGCCTATCGATTTCGGCGCGCTCTATATGCAGCAGGCGCAGGCCGCAACCCAGGCAAACCAAGACGGCACCATCGGTCACGCCTGATCCTCGCCGGGGCAAGGGAGGCATCCGGCCATGAGCCTGCTAAGAGCAACGGGGACCATTGGCGGGTTGACGCTGATCAGTCGCATCCTCGGCATGGTTCGGGACATGCTGATGGCCCGCTTCGTGGGCGCGGGCTTCGCATCGGACGCTTTCCTGATTGCCTGGCGCTTGCCCAACCTCTTCCGCGCCCTGTTTGCCGAAGGCGCTTTCGCTGCCGTCTTCGTGCCTATGTTCAACCGGACCATGGCCCAAGGGGACCGCGACGCGCCCGGTTCGGGCAAGGCCGCAGCCGTAGCCTTTGCCAGCCAGATTCTTTCCGTCCTTTTACCCGTCCTGCTGGTTTTCACGCTGTTGATGATCGCTGCTACGGGGCCGGTGGTCTGGGCTATGACGGGCGGCTTTCCGGACGGGGGCCCTGCGAAATTTGCGCTCGCCAAGCATTTGACCCAGATCACATTCCCTTATCTGGCGCTCATCTCGCTGGTTTCGTTGCTAGGCGGCATCCTGAATTCGCTCAATCGCTTCTGGGTCAATGCGGCGGCCCCGATCCTGCTCAATATCTGCATGATCATGGCAATTCTGTTCTTTCGTGGAGATAATGCCGCGGAGACAGCAGAAACTCAGGCAGTCGCCGTCACCGTCTCGGGCGCACTGCAATTGCTCTGGCTGATCTGGTCCTGCCGTCAAGCAGGCGTTGTACTGCGCCTCGGTCTGCCGCGCCTGTCGCCTGACGTCAAAAAGTTGCTGAAGCTTATTGGCCCGGCAGCTTTGGGGGCCGGGGCCATACAGTTCAACCTGCTTATTTCGACTTCGCTTGCGGCTCGTTTCCTACCGCAAGGAGCTGTGTCCTATCTCTATTATGCCGACCGGCTGAACCAGCTGCCCCTTGGCCTTATCGGCATTGGCGTCGGCACGGCAATGCTACCCGCCCTGTCGCGTCAGATCGGGGCGGGCAATGAAGCCGCAGCGGGCAATACGCAGAACCGAGCCATGGAACTTGCGCTATTCCTCTCGCTCCCCGCCGCCGTCGCCCTTCTCATCTCGGCGGTGCCGATCATCCGTGGCGTGTTGCAGCATGGCGCTTTCACCGCCGCCGATACGATCGGCAGCGCTGGCGCGCTTGCGGCCTTCGCCATCGGCGTCCCCGCCTATGTGCTGATCAAGGTGCTGACACCCGGCTTCTACGCGCGGCAGGATACGAAAACACCGGTGCGGATCGCCGTCTTTTCGATGCTGTTCAATCTTGTCGGCAATCTCATCCTCATCTGGCCCTTCGGCCATGTCGGGGTTGCAATTTCGACCGCCATTGCCGCCTGGATCAACACCGCCCTGCTCTATTGGACACTCCACCGCCGCGAACAGCTTCAGGTGGATGAGCGGTTCAAGCGCAAGGCCGTCCGGATCGTGTTTGCGAGCCTCGTCATGGGCGCCCTGCTCTGGCTGCTCAATCCATGGCTTGATCCCTATATGGCGAAAAGCCTCATGGAGCGTATCGTCGCCCTGGCGCTCCTCTGCGGCCTGGGAGCGCTCACCTATGGGGTTGCGGCGCTCGCCCTCGGCGCATACAGCGTGGCGGAACTTAAGTCCCAGATCATCCGTCCCAGCCCAGCGAGCCAATAATGATGCGCGTTCTTTCCGGCATTCAGCCGACCGGCAATCTTCATCTTGGAAATTATCTGGGAGCTATCCGTAATTGGGTGCGGATGCAGGACGAGATGGATGCGGACAGTCATTGCTTCTTTTTCCTGGCGGACCTGCATAGCATCACCGTCCACGAAATGCGGGATCAACGCATACGCAATGTCCGCGAAATGGCTGCGGCCCTGATCGCGGCGGGCATCGATCCAGATCGCTCGGTCCTGTTCAATCAGGCGCGCGTACCGGCCCATTCGGAACTGACCTGGTTGCTGAACGGAACGGCGCGCATGGGCTGGCTGAACCGCATGACGCAGTTCAAGGACAAGGCGGGCAAGCACCGCGAGGGCGCCAGCGTGGGACTGTTCGTCTATCCAGTACTACAGGCAGCGGACGTGTTGCTATACCAGGCGACGCATGTGCCAGTTGGCGAAGACCAGAAGCAGCATCTGGAGCTTGCCCGCGACATTGCGATCAAATTCAACACCGATTTCGATGTGGACCTGTTTACCCTGCCCGATCCAATCATTCCCAAGGAAACAGCCCGGATCATGTCCCTGCGCGATGGCAGTGCCAAAATGTCTAAATCGGACCCGTCGGACATGAGCCGGATCAATCTTAGCGATGACGACGACACCATTGCGCAAAAGGTCCGCAAGGCAAAAACCGATCCTGAGCCGCTGCCGGACAATGCCGGTTCGCTGGCCGGCCGCGCAGAGGCGGCGAATCTGGTCGGCATTTACGCGGCGCTGACCGGCATGACCGCAGATGCCGTCTGCCTGGAATTTGCAGGAAAAGGCTTTGGCGCTTTCAAACCTGCCTTGGCTGACCTGCTCGTTTCGACGCTTCGGCCTCTTCGCGAGCGCTTTGAGCAACTGAAAGCCGATAGCGCTGAACTGGACGCCATATTGGAACGTGGTGCTGAAAAAGCACGAGCCGCGGCTGCTCCGACCCTTGCCGGCGCCTATGAGGCTCTGGGCCTGATGGCATAAGCTGCCGGTTCAGCCTTTGGCGAGGAGGAGCACCATCCACCGGCAGGCCGCTTCCATTCACCGCAGTTCGTTCAATATTTGTTCAGTTGCGTTTTCATAAGCTGACGCCCACATTGGACTCGGGGCTTCGCCCTGACAGGATATGAACGCCATGAACTTGTTCAGGAAAATCAGCTTAATGGCGGCGCCGGCCGCGGCGCTGCTTGCGCTGGCCGGTTGTACGACGCCTTTTAAAGCCGACGTAGCTCGCTTTCAGCAAATGCCCGCACCGCAAGGCCAAAGGTTCGCGGTGGTGGCGGACGATCCGGCATTAAGCGGCGGCCTCGAATTTTCAAGCTATGCCGATCTCGTGGCGGCTGAACTGGCGCGATTTGGCTATGTCCGCACGCCTGATCCTGCTTCGGCCGATCTCATCGTCAGGCTCGACTATGGCGTTGACAACGGCCGGGAGAAGGTAAGGAGCACAGGCTTTTCCGACCCGTTCTTCTATCGGCCTTATGGCTTCCACCCATGGGGCTTCTATGGGCGGCATCATCCCTACATGTATGGCTTCTATGATCCGTTCATGTTCGGTCCTGGATATGCGGATATTGACAGCTATACGGTGTACACCAGCGACCTTGTAATGAAGATCGACCGAGCGGCGGACGCCAAACGACTGTTTGAGGGCACCGCCAAGGCGCAGTCGACCAGCAACAAGCTGACCTATTTGGTCCCTAATCTGGTCGAAGCGATGTTCACCAATTTTCCAGGCCAGTCGGGGGAGACCGTCCGCATCACCGTGGCTCCGGAAAAGAAATAAGGCAGGCTCCCAGCTTTGCCGAATTGGACCCGGCGGTTCGAAGGACCCGTCGGGTTCTTTTTATGCGAGACAAAAAAATCCCTTCCCCGAGGGGAAGGGATGATTGGCGGAAATTCGCCGGAAACGGGCTGTTACCCCCTCCTTAAGCCTCCAGCTGCTTCTGAAGTGCTCTGATGTCTGCGTCGATATCGGCATCATGCGCCCGAAGGGCCTCTATCGTACGCACGGCATGAATGACTGTGCTATGATCTCGTCCACCGAAAACTCGGCCGATTTCAGGCAGGGAACGAGGTGTCATCTTCTTTGCAAGATACATCGCAATTTGACGCGGCCGTACGACCGTACGCGCACGACGCTTGGACCGCATTTCTGCGGGGTCAATGTGGAAATGCCGAGCCGTGGCTTTCTGGATTTCATCCACCGTGATTCGCCGGGCATTGGCGCGCACGAAATCGGCCAACATCGTTTGTGCAAATTCAAGGTCGATCTGGCGTGCCGTAAGCGAAGCATAGGCGACGAGCTTGTTAAAAGCGCCCTCCAGTTCCCGGATATTGGTTCGAACATTGCGGGCGAGGAAATCGACCACCGCCATTGGAACGTCAGCGTCCTTCGCTTCCGCCCGCTTGCGTTCAATGATGGCGATCCGCAAATCCAGATCCGCCATATGAATGTCAGCAACAAGGCCGCCGGCCAGTCGGGACAGAATGCGGGGATCGACCGCATCCAGCATATGAGGAGCGCGATCCGCGCTGATCACCAACCGCGCACCACTTTCGACGATTTCGTTGATCGTGTGAAGAAACTCTTCCTGGGTCGAGCCTTTTCCAGCAATAAACTGGATGTCATCGATCAGCAGGAGTTCAGCGCTGCGCAGCCGCGCCTTGAACGCCATAGTTTCATTGGCGCGCATGGCGGTCACAAACTCATACATGAACTTTTCGGCGGACATGTATATGACGGTTGCGCTCGGGTGAACTCCCTGAAAGGCGCCGCCAAGGGCGTGCAGCAGGTGGGTCTTGCCTTGCCCAGTGCCGCCATGGAGGAACAAGGGATTAAATCGCGGCTGCTCTGGAGCGGCAATGGCTTGCGCGGCATGGAAGGCCAGTCTGTTGGACTCTCCGACCACAAAACTATCAAAGCTGTAACGGGCCTGGAACGCGCCCGCCGCTGGTTCCGCAGCAGCGATGGCGACCGGCATCGGTGTTCCGACAGGAGCCGAATAGACTTGTAAGGCCGCAACGTCCGGACCCCGCATTATACGGACATCATCGACCCCGATATTCGCACTGCGCCACGCCAACCGCAGCCGATCCTGAAAATTGGCCGCCACAAAATTGGCTGAGAAATCAGAGGGCAGCCAGATATCCAGAGTTCGGCTGAGGTCGCAATACTCCCCAAGGCGTGCCGAACGCAGCCACTGGTCGAACAGCTTACCGCCCAGATCGCGACGCAAGCCGCCACGAATCCGTTCCCAAGCCTGACCTAATGCAGCCGCGTCGCCCATTTCGGGCGTACAGCCGTTGCCGGCTGGAGCGCCCGCAATATTTGCCAGCTTTTCCGCCATATTCGTGCCAAACCTCAAAATCCAATGCCCCCCACACGGTCCGCCCCGGTCCGGCCCCACAGAAAAACACGGTCCTGTCCCGGAAACACAGTTCCGGGTGGCTACTACATTCATTCTGCAAACGTCCGGATTGATTCGCTCCGGCTCTGGGAAGGCGATTTATGCAGGCCCGAAGGAGTCTATCAAGGCAACTATGGTCAAAAAAATGAAATATTCCGGTTGACTCAGGAAACCCTAGGGCTAGGTCAATTTTTTACATAACACACTGAAATAAATGGTAAATTTTACCAGATAGTTATGCTGCATTGCATCGAATCGCCGGATTCCCTTACGTTACATTCCCGTCACGACCGAAAAAAACAACCCGCCAGGACAGGTCCAGGCGGGTCATTTTGATAGAGCTTTGCTCAGGTCAGCCGAGAGCGGCGACTGCCTTTGAAAGCCGGCTGAACTTACGCGAAGCAGTGTTCTTGTGCAGAACGCCCTTGGCAACCCCGCGCGCCAGTTCCGGCTGTACCTGCGAAATGGCGGCCGTGGCCGCTTCCTTGTCGCCGGTCGCAAGGGCAGCTTCCACCTTTTTTACAAAAGTGCGGATGCGACCGATCCGGTTGCCATTGATCTCTGCCCGGCGCGTGTTGCGACGGATACGTTTTTTAGCCTGCGGCGTATTTGCCATGCCTGTCCTCAAAACCAAGAAATTCAAGATAAAGAGCCGCAGGAATCATCCTGGCGACTTTTGAAGGGCCGCCCATTAACCCGAAGCCATCCTGCCGTCAACCGCTCAACATTGGCATTGCGGGCAGAAAAACGTTGATCGTCCGCTGTCTACCCTGCGACTGATCACGCCACCGCACAGGCAAGCATCCCCTTCTCGTCCGTAAACGCGCCACTGTTTGGAAAAATAGCCCAGCTCTCCATCGGGGCGCGCATAATCCCGCAAGGTCGATCCGCCGGCCAGAATGGCGGCCGACAGCACTTCCTTCACCGCCGCGGCGAGCGCGTCCAGCTGAAGCCTGGTCAGTTTCCCACTGGCCTTGGCCGGAGCGATACCCGACATGTTGAGCGCCTCGCACACATATATATTGCCAAGGCCGGCCACGATGCGCTGATCCAGCAATGCGGCCTTGATCGATGCAACCTTGCCCTTAAGGACGCGCGCTAGATGAGATCCATCAAAATCAGCGCCCAGCGGCTCAGGGCCGAGCCGCGTGAAAGGCTCGAAACTCTCCCACTCGCCGGTCCGCACGAGAGCCAGCGACCCGAACCTCCTCGGATCATTCAACGCAAGGACGTGGCCCCCTTCCGTTTCCACGATCAAATGATCATGGGTTCCGATGGTCGCCGGATCGATCCGCCAACGGCCGGACATGCCAAGATGGAAGATCAGCGTGTCACCTCTATCCACAGAGATCATTCCGTATTTCGCCCGCCGTGACAGGGACGTCACCCGCGCGCCGGTCAATCGCTGACGCAAGTCCGGCGGGATCGGCCAGCGCAAGTCGGCGCGGCGTGGCTCCACCAATTTGAGCACCTCGCCCTCCAACACGGGACGGAGCCCGGCGACGGTGGTTTCTACTTCAGGCAACTCGGGCATGACAAATGCGCTTATCAGGCTTTGCGGCGGGGGCAAGACTGGCTAGAGGGAAACGCCATGAGCGAAACAGTATCCTTCGGCTATACCGACGTCGACGAGGCCCAGAAGACGGGAATGGTCCGCGGCGTTTTCAGTAATGTGGCCGCCAAATATGATCTGATGAACGACGCCATGTCGGGCGGCCTCCATCGCGTTTGGAAGGATGTTTTCGTGCGCCGGGTTAAGCCGCGCAAGGACGAAAAAATCCTCGACATGGCGGGTGGCACTGGCGATATCGCGTTTCGCATGCACCGGGCGGGCGCTGCGGTAACGGTTGCGGACATCAATCCGGACATGCTCGGCGTAGGCATGGAAAGGGCAAGGAAACGCGGACTTGCGGGCCTGGTCTGGGCGGAGGAGAACGCAGAATCATTGAGCTTTGCCGACCGGCAGTTCGACGCCTATACCATCGCCTTTGGCATCCGGAATGTCACCCACATCCAGCAGGCCTTGGAGGAGGCCCATCGGGTCCTAAAATATGGCGGCCGCTTTTTCTGCCTGGAATTTTCAACCACATTGTGGCCGGGGTTCGCCGACATATACGACAGCTATTCCCACAAGCTGGTGCCCAAGCTTGGCAAGTTTTTGGCGAAGGATGAGGAAAGCTATCGTTACCTGATCGAATCGATCCGCCGTTTTCCCGACATGCCCAGCTTTGAGGGCATGATTCGCAAGGCGGGCTTTGTCCGGACGCGGGTGGAACCCATGCTGGGCGGGCTGGTGGCGATTCACAGCGGTTGGAAGATTTGACCGCGTGACCCCCACGATCGTTCATCTTTGCCGCCTGCTGAAGTGGGGCCGCACTCTTGCCCGACACGGCGCGTTAAGCGGGATCGAAAAGGACCCGCTCACCCCTGCCCCAGTGCGCCGCCTGGCGCGACTGGCTCGATTAGGTGCGCGGGTGCCCAAACAGCCACGTTATGGCGAAGCCTTTCAAGCGATTGGCCCTGCCGCAATAAAGCTGGGGCAAACGCTTGCGACCCGGCCCGACCTGGTGGGGGCGGAGGCGGCAGAAAACCTGCTTTCGCTTCAGGATGCGCTGCCGCCTGTATCCTTTCAGCTGATCCGGGAGCAGATCGAGCAGAGCTTCGGGCTGCCGTTGGAACGCCTCTATGCGTCCTTTGAGGAGGTACCGGTCGGCGCTGCTTCGATAGCGCAGGTGCATAGCGCAGTCACGCCCGATGACCGGAAGGTCGCTGTAAAGGTGCTGCGTCCGGGCATCGCGCAACAGTTCAACCGTGACATCGAAACATATGAGTGGGCCGCCGCTCATCTGGAACTGCTGGGCGGCGAAGCTTCTCGACTCCGCCCCCGGCAGGTGATCGCCAATTTGAAGCGCTGGACCGCCCGCGAGCTGGACCTGCGCCGGGAAGCCGCTTCGGCTTCCGAACTGGCCGAAGCCATGATTGCTGAGCCGGGCTACATCGTTCCCGTCATCGATTGGGATCGCACCTCCGGCCGAGTCCTCACGCTGGAATGGGTGGACGGGATCAAGATTTCGGATCGGGAAGCGCTGATCGCCGCCGGCCATGACGTAAAGGCCATTGCCGCCCGTCTCGTGAACGCTTTTCTGCGCCAGGCGATTTCGGAGGGTTTTTTTCATGCAGACATGCATCAGGGAAACCTTTTCGTCACGCCTGAAGGACATATCGCCGCCATAGACTTCGGCATCATGGGCCGGATCGACCGCAGAGCCAGGGTGTGGCTTGCGGAGATACTCTATGGCCTTCTTACTGCCAATTACCGCAGGGTCGCGGAAATCCATTTCGAGGCCCAATATGTGCCCGCGCATCACGATGTGGCCGAATTCGCCACTGCCCTCCGCGCCGTGGGCGAGCCGATGCGTGGAAAACCGGTAAAGGACCTCAGCGTCGGCCAGATGCTGGACGGTTTGTTCGCCATTACGCGGGACTTCAATATGCAGACGCAGCCGCACTTGTTGCTGTTGCAAAAGACAATGGTGATGGTTGAGGGCGTGGCGAACAGCCTCGATCCCGACATCAACATGTGGGAAACCGCGGGACCGTTCGTCCGCGAATGGATCAGGAGCGAGCTTGGCCCGGAAGCGGCGCTGGCCGACAGCCTGATCGAAAATTGGCGCACCTTCCGCCGCCTGCCGGCTCTTATTCGGCGCATAGAGGCTCGCTATCCCGAAGAAGGCGGCGCTCCGCCCCCGCTCCCACTTCCCGACATCCAGATCATTCGCGTTGGCAGCGGCTGGAAATATGCACTGACGGCGGGCATCGCCATAATGGCTGGGGCTGCGGGCATGTGGCTTGCGATGGTGTGATTCCAGAGCACAGACGACTGGCCTTCCCCCACAGACTCGCTAATAAGCAGCAATGATGGACAAGCGGATTCTCCTCATCGTCGGCGGCGGCATTGCGGCCTACAAGGCCTGCGAGCTCATCCGTCTCATCCGCAAATCGGGAATGAGCGTCCGCTGCGTCCTCACCGAAGGCGGAGCGCAGTTCATAACGCCCATGACCCTTGCCGCCCTTTCTGAACAGCCGGTCCACACCAGCCTTTGGGACCTGAAAGACGAGGCGGAAATGGGACATATCCAGCTATCCCGCGAGGCGGATCTGGTCGTGGTCTGCCCTGCAACCGCTGACATCCTTGCTAAGATGGCCGCCGGAATTGCCGATAGCCTCGCCACCACGCTGCTACTGGCGACGGATAAGCCGGTGCTCGCCGTCCCCGCTATGAATGTACGGATGTGGGAGCATGCCTCCACCCGCCGCAATGTGGAGCGGCTCCGCGCGGACGGTGTAGGGGTAATGCAGCCTGATGAAGGCCCGATGGCCTGCGGTGAATATGGCGAGGGACGATTGCCGGAGCCGGAGGCGGTTCTTGAGGAAATAATCTCCGCCCTGCGCCCTGATCTCGCCGAAAGGCATGGCTTTGCCTCTGAGCTGGGTCTTTCGACAGGCTCAGCACTCATGACGCCGAATGGCGCTTTAAAGGGCAGGCATATACTCGTCACCGCCGGACCTACACATGAGCCGATCGATCCGGTCCGTTACATTGCGAACCGCAGTTCGGGGAAGCAGGGCTTTGCCATTGCCGCCGCCCTTGCTCAGTCGGGCGCGGACGTCACACTCGTCTCCGGCCCCGTTCATCTCGCGACGCCTGCAGGCGTGACGCGCATTGACGTGGAGACCGCACGGGAAATGGATACCGCCGTACAGGCCGCGTTGCCCGCCGACGCCGCGATAATGGTGGCCGCAGTCGCCGATTGGCGCGCCGAAGCCAATGGACAGAAGATCAAGAAAAAGGGCGATGCAGTCCCTCCGCTGAAACTTACCGAAAACCCTGACATCCTCGCTGGTCTGGCAAAACATGCCCAGCGTCCCCGCCTGCTCATCGGTTTTGCTGCGGAAACTGAGCATGTGCTTGACCATGCCCGCGCGAAGCTCGCGAAAAAGGGATGCGACTGGATCGTCGCCAATGACGTCTCCGGAGACGTGATGGGTGGCGAACGCAATACTGTTCATATCGTCACAAGAGACGGCGTTGAAAGCTGGGAACAGCTTCACAAGGACACCGTAGCCCGAAAATTGGTGGAGAAAATCGTCAATGCCCTCGCACCCGCTGCCTGACATCGAAATCCGCTTGAAGCGCTTGCCGCATGGCGAGGGGCTACCGGTGCCGAGCTACACCACCGACGGTGCGGCCGGCATGGATGTGGTTGCGGCGGAGGAACTCACTTTGGCTCCGGGCCAGCGTCACGCCGTTGCCACCGGCTTTGCGGTCGCCATTCCGCATGGGTATGAAATCCAGGTCCGCCCGCGTTCCGGTCTGGCGCTTAAGCATGGCGTCAGCGTACCGAACACGCCGGGCACGATCGACAGCGATTATCGGGGCGAATTGAAGGTCATCATGATCAATCATGGCAGCGACCCTTTCCCCATCAAGCGCGGCGACCGCGTAGCCCAGATCGTCCCCGCTCCAGTCCAGCGGGCACGCTTTTCTGAGGTCAAGGAACTGGACGACACGGTCCGGGGCTCGGGTGGATTTGGTTCGACGGGGGTGTGATGCAGAACCCTCCTCCTTTTTGAGGGGACGGTTCCGCCGGGCCGGCCACCCTCATCCTACTCCGCCTAAGCGCCCCCGCTGAACGGCGGGCCACCAAGGCTCCTCATCCTTCTCCCGTCAAGGGAGAAGGTATATAGGATGACCGAATGACCCTTACCGACATCCAGCTTGAACGCTACGCCCGCCATATCATCCTCAAGGAAATCGGCGGCGCTGGTCAGACAAAGCTTCTGCAAAGCCACGTCGCCATCATCGGTGCCGGCGGCATCGGCAGTCCTGCGATCCAATATCTCTCCGCAGCAGGCGTGGGCAAACTCACCGTAATTGACGATGACGAGGTCGCTCTTTCGAACTTGCAACGCCAAGTCCTCTTTACAGAAGCCGATATTGGCCACCCCAAGGCGCAGGCAGCGCAAACAGCCATCGGCCGCCTGACGCCCGACGTAAAGATCATTCCCGTCATCCAGCGCCTCACCGCGCAAAATGGAGAGAGCCTGCTCGCCGGAGCCGACGCCATCCTTGACGGCTGCGATAATTTCGCGACGCGCCTCGCCGTCTCCGACGCGGCCACTCGGCTCAGGATTCCGCTCATCTCCGCTGCTGTCGGTCAGTTCGAGGGACAACTCGCCGTCTATCGCGGCTGGGAAGCGGATAAGCCCTGTTACCGCTGCCTCGTAGGCAACGATCCCGACCGCGCTGATACCAACTGCGCTGACCAAGGCGTGATCGGGGCATTGACCGGCATAGTCGGCAGCCTGGCCGCGCTGGAGGCCATTCGCGCCCTCGTCCCCTTTGGCGAAGATAGCGCGGGCAAGCTTCTTATCGCCGATCTGATGGCGCTGCGCTTCCGCACCCTCACTTTACCAAAGGACGAGGGGTGCCACGCATGCGGAACCTGAAGCTCGTCATCCTCACCCCAGATCCCGAACGCGTTCGCGGCGCCCTGACCATCGCCGCCGCCCAGGCAGCGCTGGGTGCGGAAGTCACGATCTTCTGCCAGCTCGAAGCCGCAGCTCTCCTGCGCCAACCATTCACCGCGCCCAACGACACCGCCCATCAGGTCAAGGGGCTTCCCACGCTGGACGATTTGATGTCAGACGCCGCAGGCCTGGGTGTCCGCTTCATCGCTTGCCAAAGCGGCATGGAACTATGTGGCATGGAAGCAAGCGACCTTGCCCCGCACAGCAGCACGGGCGGTCCGGTCAGTTTCCTGCAAACGGTGGAAGATGGGGAGCGCCTTCTGATCATATAGGACCGTACCAGTTAACTGGCGATAGCCAGGTTACCCATATCCATCCGTACCGAGCGAGGGGGAGACAGGTGCACCAACCCGTCTTCCCTCGACGTTGCTCGGCAAAAACAGATCGATTTTTAGAGCATTCAATTTTTCAATGGCCGGTGCTCTTGGAAAATAAACTCATCACGATGATGCCCGCCACGATCAATATGATTCCTGTGATCGCGGGGAAATCGAGTTTCTGACCCTGGAAAATCCAGGCGACGGCAGCGATCAGCACTATCCCGACGCCGGACCAGATTGCATAGACCACGCCCGTCTGCAAATCGCGCAAGGTCA
Source organism: Rhizorhapis suberifaciens (assembly GCF_014200045.1). Classification (GTDB taxonomy): domain Bacteria; phylum Pseudomonadota; class Alphaproteobacteria; order Sphingomonadales; family Sphingomonadaceae; genus Rhizorhapis; species Rhizorhapis suberifaciens. The sequence continues at coordinate 4,909 of NZ_JACHOV010000018.1, read as the reverse complement.
GCGACAGACAGTAAAATGCGATCAGATAACCTCCGGTGGTGATGAGGGTGGGGACCAGCTTCGTGAACCCCTCCGACTGTCGAAGGAAGGAAGTCGCTGTCACTTCGGCTATGATAGCGATAGCTAAATAGAAATGAGCCATCGGATCGCCTGCGCCATATCTCCTTATCCCAACATCTCGGTTACCCACAGGGGCACCAAGTCTCCTGCCCGACCCAGACGCGTTTCATCGAAATAGATGCTGCCGGCCGATGGATCGAGGTTCAACTCCAACGTTCGCGCGCCATGGTAACGAGCCGACTGCACAAAGCCCGCCGCCGGATAGACCGCGCCCGAAGTGCCCACCGACACGAACAGATCCGCCTTGGCGATCGCCCGGTCTATTCGCTCCATCGCATAGGGCATCTCGCCGAAGAACACGATGTCGGGCCGCAGCTTTGGCGCACCGCAACCGCCGCACACCGATCCCGGCGGCATCGCGCCTGCCCACCTCACCGCCTTGCCGCACGACGCGCACAGGGCGGAGAGCAACTCCCCATGCATGTGCGACATCCGCTTCGCCCCCGCCCGCTCATGCAGGTCGTCGACATTCTGCGTAACAATCAGCAGTTCGCCCGGCCATTCCGCATCCAGCGCAGCCAGCGCCTCATGCGCCGCATTGGGCTTTACCGTCCCAAGCTTCGCCCGCCGCTCGTCATAGAATCGGTGGACCAACTCCGGATCGCGGAGCAGCGCTTCGGGCGTACACACATCCTCTACATGATGCCCTTCCCACAGACCATCAGGCCCGCGAAAGGTGGCAAGGCCGCTCTCGGCGGAAATTCCGGCGCCCGTCAGGACAACGATGTTGCGAATATCTTCCATGCCCGTCATGAAGCACGGGCGAAGGGAAAGTTTCAAGACATGACGAGAATAGGCATTTACGGCGCGTCCGGACGGATGGGACAGGCAATCGCTCAGGCTTTGACGGAGGCCGGGCTGACACTCGCGGGCGGTGCTGATCGCGCGGGGGTCACGGGCCAGATTGGCGGCCTTCCCATCGGTTCGGACGAAAAGGCGCTGGCGGAAGCCAGCGACCTCCTGATCGACTTCTCAGCCCCGGCGGCGCTTGAGGCCCATCTCGCCGCTTGCCTTGCGGCCGGCAAACCGGCGGTCATCGGTACAACAGGCCTTGAGCCAGCACATCACGCCCTAATCGACGAGGCGGCAAGGATTTTGCCCATCCTCCAGACCGGCAACACGTCTCTTGGCGTGAACCTGATCGCCGCTCTGGTCGAGGACGCCGCCCGTCGCCTCGGCCCCGAGTGGGACATCGAAATCCTGGAGATGCATCATCGGCACAAGGTGGATGCTCCCTCTGGCACAGCTCTATTGCTTGGCGAAGCGGCAGCGCGCGGGCGCGGAATCAGCCTGGCCGATCACAAGGCAAGCGGCCGCGACGGCATCACCGGCGCGCGCAAGGCTGACGACATCGGCTTTGCCGCACTGCGCGGGGGGTCGGTGGCAGGCGACCATCAGGTGATCCTCGCTACGGAGGGGGAGCGCATAGAGATTGGCCACCGCGCCGAAAACCGCCAAATCTTTGCGCGCGGAGCGGTAAAGGCCGCCCAATGGCTGCTCACCCAAGGGCCCGGACGCTATGATATGAAAGGCGTGCTTGGCCTCTGACCAGCCATGAAAAAGGCCGACATATTTGAGTTCTACCGCCGACTTGCGGAAGCCAATCCCGCGCCTGAGACGGAGCTGGAATATGGCAATATCTACCAGCTTCTCGTCGCGGTCGTACTATCCGCTCAGGCTACCGACGTCGGCGTAAACAAGGCGACTCGCGCCCTTTTTGGAAAAGTGACGACGCCGCAGCAGATGCTCGATATGGGCGAAGAGGGTTTGAAAGAACACATCAAGACCATCGGCCTTTTCAACAGCAAGGCCAAAAATGTCCTCGCGCTCAGCCAAATCCTGGTCGACCGGTACGAAGGCGAAGTCCCCGCTGATCGCGACACGTTGCAAACACTTCCCGGCGTAGGCCGCAAGACCGCCAACGTCGTTATGAATTGCGCCTTCGGTGCGGAAACCTTCGCGGTCGACACGCACCTCTTCCGGGTCGGCAACCGCACCGGCCTCGCTCCGGGCAAGACGCCGCTGGCGGTCGAAACAAGGCTGGAAAAGGACACGCCTCAGCCTTTTCGCCGCCACGCGCATCACTGGCTGATCCTGCACGGCCGCTACACCTGCAAGGCGCGACGTCCGGAATGCTGGCGTTGCCCGGTCATCGATCTGTGCCGCTATAAGCCGAAGACTCCGCCGCCTGACCTTGGCACGACATAATAGCAGTGTTGCATTCAGGATGAATTCAGGTGCGCCGATCTAGGCTCAATCGCTTTTTCAAGGAGGTTAGCATGCGACCGCTATTATGCCTCTTATCCCTGGCCCTATTGTCGACCAGTACAACGGCCTTAGCCGGGAACAAGAAGGGCGACACTCTTTCTCCATCCGGAAAGGCAGTGAACTGCGTCCAACTTCATCAGATCCGAAATACTCGCGTTCGCGACAGCAGAACGATTGATTTCCACATGATCAGCGGGAAAGTCTATCGCAACACCCTGCCATACAGCTGCCCCGGCCTAGGCTTTGAAGAGAAGTTCATGTATAAAACCAGCCTGTCGCAACTTTGCAGTGTCGATATCATTACCGTGCTTAATTCGGGAGGTAGAGGCTTGGATCGTGGCGCCAGTTGCGGCTTGGGCAAGTTCCAGCCGATGACCAAGATTCCATCGAAAGGCTGAATCTTTTCCGGGCGGGATGGTGCGCCGAGTAAATTCGCGCTGGCATCCCGCTTTTCCCTTTGCTAAGCGCAGCGCTCACGCTTCGTCGTGCCGGCACCCGTAGCTCAGCTGGATAGAGCGCTGCCCTCCGAAGGCAGAGGCCAGAGGTTCGAATCCTCTCGGGTGCGCCATTTCGGCGGCATTATGTAGCAATTGCACCAAGGGTGCGGCGTGATTAGCGCGCTGGCCGCGGCGGCGTTAGGGGCCTTTGTTGCCCCATTGGCTCATACTGAAAATATGGAATGGAACACGCGCCATAGGAGTTGGATTAATCCCGGCCCCGATCAGCGCAATCATATCCTGCTTCTCTTCAGTCAGTTTATCGAAGACATCCCGGTAAGAGAGGATTGTTATAAAATTCAAGGACAGCAGAGGGGAGTCTATGCTGGGAATGGCAGTGTAAATGTCCTCTCGAAGCACGTGGGTGGTCGGTTTAGTTTCGCCAGCGGCAAGTATGAAGCCGAACGAATGGTCTACTTCGCTTCCCACATCCGGCCTGCTATCCGGTTCGGCATATCGAATTTCATTCCCAACCACTACCGCTGTGCGAAACCTGAGCATCACAGCTTTGGCTGGCGTGCTGCCGAAGTTTTTCAGGGTATAGTTTATCCTGACTCGTTGCCCGGAAATTTCGCAAGATACATCAGTCAGGGCGACATAAGCCTTGATTTCGGCGTGCCCGATCTCTCGTGCGATATCATTTGCAACTCTAGCATGCCTGAGCGCGCGCCTGGCTGCGATAAGTCCAGCCTGCCCTTGACGAATGGTAAGAATTACAAAGGCAATACCAACAAAACTCAAGATAGCTTGAACGCCAGCGACCCAGACCGCCCATTTCGCCCATCGCCAAACACCCTCTTGGGCATCAAGATCGCGTCTAGCGCGATCTTCATTCTCTTGGGAGTTTTGGCCATTTTCGATGGCTTCCAGCGCGCTCGCTATGCGCTCAAGGCGAAGCGGTACTTTCTCGGTTGGGGAATCATTTTTGTAGGGGCTTGCATGCTCAGTTATGGGGTTATCGAGGTAATAGACCCATACGCCTGAACCACTGACGGCCGTGGCTAATACGAAAGCTCCAACGATGTAGCGCCAATTGCACTTAGGCATTGAAGTAGAAACGCAGCCGTAAAGCCGCCCCGGCTGATCTTGTTGTTGAGATTGCGCTCGTTTTCCGTAACGCCAATCTCCGCCAGCTTTTCCGCAAGCTGCGCATATGTGACTCCCCTTCGCTTCAACTCGCCCTTTAGCAGGTTCTTTGCGCGAGTCTCATACTCAACCGTTACGGGGTCGGATTTAGCGGCCACGGCATGCACTCCAAAATATCATCATATTCGATGATATACACCATTGACTTCGGAGATGTAAACCATCATATATGGCGCATAACATCACTGATACGATGATATGCAACACTTTCTCCTCTCAGCCGCCGCCCGGACACTCAGCCTCAAAGCTGTTTTCCAGATGGGCGAAGCCAAGGCATATGAGACGTTGGGTTCGGGAATGTCCTTTTTCGCCTCTCTGAGTATTTCCATGGCGATCTGGCGCACGGTCATGGGTTTATCCGCCCGGCGCAGCACATCCATAGCGCGACGGCCACACGAGCCATAGGGAACTGGCAGCGTGTGCGTTCGTGGACGCACGGGCGCGGTTTGCTCTGGTGTCCAGTCTGGCGAAATATCCTTGAGCAAGATTGCGGCTGCTCCGATCAGCGCCTCCAGTTTCCGGGCACGTTCCTCCAATCCTGGCATTTTCTCGTGATCGCGCTGAATGCGTGTCACAGCCTTCCGCACCTCGACAAGCTCGCCTGTCAGCGCTGAGTATTTCTTCCTGAGTGAATGCTGGAGGTTGGTGCTGCCCATGGGATTCACACTAGCCTTACCCCGTGCTAAAGGGGACAGAGAGGCTGGTGCAATTGCTACATAATGCCGCATTTCGGTCCAAAGCTACGAACGCCTAGCACCGCCGCCTCTACGCCCGAGCCGGCGCTTAGAGCGTCGGATTGGAAATGTGAATCGCTGGGGATTCCCCTGGCGTGAGATTTGTGATTCCTTCTCTTTGGAGGTGGATCATGGGCAAAGCAC
>NZ_JACHOV010000017.1 GCF_014200045.1 Rhizorhapis suberifaciens | reverse complement strand
GAAGCCGGCTTCCTCGGCCGCAACACCCATCTCCAGCCAATGCTCATAGTTCCCCATTGTCTCTGATAGGCTAAAACGCACTTTTCGATCCTCCTAAGACTTCGTTTCATGTGTCGCTGCATCTTGAATGCAGCCAATCACTCAGCTGATTGGGTTTGCGGAGCGGTTGAGTTCGATAAACTGGGCGTGGGTGGGGCTGGGGCCAAGGCCTGCATACATCGTCACGAGCTTGTCGCGTTTTTTCGGCGCTTCGCCCCCGACGGCCATGGCGAGAGCCTTTCGCATGGTTTCGGCGTCGTAGTCGCAGCAATAGGCCGGGGTCGAGGGCTGCTGGCGCCACGATTCGGCCAACGTGCCGGCGTCGACGGGATCAAAGCCCATTTCGTTGACAATGCCGTAAACGATCTCTTTATGTCGCGCATCATCGCCCGCCACAGCGATGGCTAGCCGCCCCGGCGAATTTTCAGGCTGGCCAAATTCCGCCAGGGAATAGGCCAGAATGTTGTTGAAGGCCTTGATCACGGGCCGTCCGATCTGTCTGGAGACGCAGAGGCTCTCGACCTCGCCTGCATCGAGCTCGGCAATCTGCGGATCGCGCATGACCGGATAATAGTTGCTGGTGTCGACGACCGGCACGTCCTGCGGAACAGTGTCGAATAGGTCTTTGGGCAGCTTGGCAAGAGCGGGAAGGGGGATCGACAGGATGACCAAGTCGGCTCCGGCGACGGCGCCCTTCGCATCGGCCGCGGTCGCGCCAATCTCGTCTGCGAAGGACTGCACATCCTGGGCGCCCCTGGAGTTTGCGACGCTCACCCGGTGTCCTGCCGCGGCAAGCCCCCGCGCAAGGAGGCCGCCGATGCTGCCGATACCAATGATGCCAATCTTCATTCCTTGCCCTCGCCCAACGCTGTTGCTTTACACCGAGGTTTAGGCCTAAGTACTGTCATCGGCAATAGCCTACTAGAAAGTGTGAAGCTGTCAAAAAGGTAAGTATGAATGGGACGGGACTGGGTTTGCGATGACCCCAAGCGGCAACTCATCTGGGCCGCCGCAACAAAGGATGCGCTGAGGCTGCTGGAGGGCAAGTGGAAGATCGTTATCATTTGCCAGCTGTTCGGCGCCAAAGCGCCTGTTCGGTTCTCAGAGCTTGAGCGGCGGATCGAAGGCGTGAATCAGAAGATGCTGATCCAGCAGCTCAAGCAGCTGGAAAAGGATGGCATCGTCGCCCGTACGGTCTACCCTCAAGTGCCACCAAGGGTTGAATATTCGCTGACCGAGATGGGTAAAGCCCTTAGTCCATCCATGGCCGAGCTTACCGAATGGGCTTTCAAATTACGTGAAGCAACGGGGCCACGCGATCAAGATGAATGACCGCAATCACAGGTAAACTTACAAAGACGAGGATGTCCTGTTGCAGATCGATTGGCGCTTGGACATGGCGTCCAACCCACGAAAATTCAGAGCAATAATCGCTAAATCATTAGTTGCGGGCTGATTGCCCGGACAGTCGGAGAGGACAGTGCGATGCTGAGCCAATATAGTGATCTTTTGGACGAGGAGGTCCGCACGCTGGCTGATCAACCCCTTGAGGATTTGATCTCCCGGTCAGAACGCATGACACTCGGGTCCTTCGGTCCTCTGGTCACCTATTCTCGCAAGGTCTTCATCCCGTTGACGAAGCTGTGCCGCGACGTCTGCCACTATTGCACGTTCGCCTCACCACCGTCCAAGGCCGGAGCGGCCTATCTGTCGCGTGAGGATGTGCTGGCAATCGCAAGGGCTGGTGCGGCGGCGGGGTGTCGCGAGGCGCTGTTCACGCTCGGCGACCAGCCCGAGGCCCGCTATTCTGCCGCCAGAAAAGCGCTTGGCTTGCTCGGTCATTCCACCACCTTGTCCTATCTGGAAGAGATGGCGCGCGCCGTTCTCGACGAGACAGGATTGCTGCCGCACCTCAATCCTGGTCTGATGGACGACGCCGACTATGCCGCGCTGCGACCGGTGTCGGCGTCGATGGGACTGATGCTCGAAACGGTTTCGGAGCGCCTGTCGGAAAAGGACGGCCCGCATTATGGTTCGCCCGACAAATGGCCGGCGCGCAGGCTCGCCTCGATGGAGGCGGCCGGCCGTGCAGGCGTGCCGTTTACGACAGGCCTGCTGATCGGCATCGGCGAGACTCGCGCGGAGCGAATAGAGGCGCTGATCGCCATTCGGGATATGCACCGACGTCACGGCCATATCCAGGAAGTCATCATACAGAATTTTCGGGCCAAGCCGGGCACGCGGATGATCGATCATCCCGAGCCTTCGCTGGACGAGCATCTCTGGACCATTGCCGTCGCCAGATTGATCCTCGGCCCGCAAATGGTCATCCAGGCGCCGCCCAATCTTCATGCTCCAGAAGAGCTCGCCGCTCTGCTACGGGCTGGCGTGAACGACTGGGGTGGCGTGTCGCCGGTAACGCCCGATCATGTAAATCCCGAGGCGCCTTGGCCGCACCTTCCGCTTCTTGAGCAGGCAACGTCGGATGCGGGACGCGTTTTGCGCGAGCGGCTGGCGATCGGCCCCGCATATGCGCTGAAAGCCGATAGCTGGACCGATCCAGTGATCGGAAGGACAATCCGCCAGTCGATCGATGCGCGCGGCCTGCCTGTCACCGATCAGTGGCATGCGGGCGCGGGGGACGTTGCGCCTGTTTTGAGGAGCAGCGGCAGGACTGCCAGATCAAACGACATCGAAGCGATCATCTCTGCGGCGCGTTCCGGGGATCGGCTGGACGAGGACGAGATCGTCCGGCTGTTTCAGGCGGAAGGTTCCGACGTACGACTGCTCACGGAGGCTGCCGACGCGCTGCGCCGCGAGGTGGCAGGCGATGCGGTGACCTATGTCATTAACCGCAACATCAACTACACCAATATCTGCCTTTACAAATGCGGCTTCTGCGCCTTCTCGAAGGGTAGCACGAAGGCGATGCGCGGACCTGCCTACCGGCTCGATCTGCAAGAGGTCGGCCGCCGCGCAGCCGAAGCGTGGGACAGGGGCGCCACCGAAGTATGCCTTCAGGGCGGGATCCATCCCGACTATGACGGCAATACCTATCTTTCGGTATTGAAGGCGGTTCGCGAGGCCGCGCCGGACATTCATATCCATGCCTTTTCACCGCTGGAGGTCACGCACGGCGCAACCACGCTGGGTCTCAGCCTCAAACATTATCTGACGCGCCTTCGTGAGGCCGGGTTATCGACGCTTCCAGGCACGGCTGCGGAAATATTGGACGATGACATTCGAGCGATCATCTGCCCGGACAAGCTGAATACGGATGAATGGCTGGACGTCATGCGCACCGCTCACAGCGTCGGGCTCCGCTCGACCGCGACGATCATGTTCGGGCATGTTGAAGGGTATGAGCATTGGGCTCGCCACTTGCTCCGCGTTCGCGATCTCCAGGTTGAAACTGGCGGATTTACCGAATTCGTGCCGCTTCCCTTCGTGCACATGGAAGCGCCGATCTGGCGGAAGGGCTTGGCGCGCTCAGGGCCGAGTTTTCGTGAAACGATATTGATGCACGCCGTCGCGCGCCTCGTGCTCCATCCTGTCATTCCCAACATTCAGGCGAGTTGGGTCAAGCTGGGCGCGACGGGGATCGCGACCGCTTTGCACGCGGGCGTGAACGACCTTGGCGGGACGCTGATGGACGAATCCATTACTCGGGCGGCTGGCGGCCTCAACGGGCAATTGTGCGATCCGGCGCAGATGGCGGAGTTCGCGCAGCAAGCAGGGCGCCATGCCATGCAACGTACGACCTTATACGGGCGCGCGATGGGGCGGCAGCTGCAAGCAGCGGAATGATCACAGGCTTGAGGTTTGGCGCGTGCGTGATTCACGCTCCCCTTGTGCGGGAGGGCAGATGACGCGGCGGGCGGCGGCGCTGGCGCAGTGCGATGATCCCGGCGCGACGATGATGGGTGTTGGCAAGGCTCTGAAGCCCTCGTTCAAAGCTATGATGAGCTTCATCTAATCATAAAGCGCGAAAACAGCTTCATAATGCGCCCATGGGCTCTCTTCCCTCAAAACCGGACTGATGACCGGGAAGACGCCGATGTCAAAATATGCCTCGATGCCCTCTCGCACGGTTGAGGGAGTGCCGAAAAGCGTGATATTTCTCAGCCATTCCTCGCTTAACAATGCGGGAATGCGATCATCCTCACCCCTAGCCAAAGCCGCTTCGACAGCATCCATCTCTTCGACATACCCGGCTGACCGCCAATAATTGCGGTAATTGGCCAGTCCGACATAAAAGGCCTGGCTCTGCCGCATGACATTCAGCGCAATTTGCGGATCATCGTCGATTACGGTCGGAACGGCATTGCCGATAAAAAATCCGGCATTCCGACGCTCGGCGGGTACGCAAGCAAGCTGCTTTGCAAGATAGGCCCTGCAAGCTCTGGACATGAACACCCCATCTGCGATTTCCACGGCAAGATTGAACATCTTGTCTCTGAGAGCGGCCATGATGATCGGCGCCTGGGGTCCTGTCCAATCGACCGCGGCGCGCATTTCGGCCACATAGGCGCGGCTGTCCTCTAGAGGCTGTCCCGGCTGGACATGGTAGACCTGATGGGACCGGCCGTGGCTGACTCCTATTCCCAACAGGAATCGTCCTTCGCTTAGCTCGTGCAGATGCGCACCCGTTTCCGCCAGCGAGACCGGGACGCGGTGATAGATGGGCTGCACCGCTGCCATTACCTTGATGGAGCGCGTGGCTTCGAGAATGGACTGCGACATCGCCACGCAATCGCCCGCGCTTGGACAGGAAATCAATGCGAAGCCGCGTCTCTCTACCTCCTTCGCCATATCTATTATATGCCGGCGCTGGCCGATGACAGACGATCCTCCCGTGCCAAAACCAGGCATCTGGTTCATTGTAATCTCCTTTGAGGCCGCAATTTGAACCGGCCAGGTACGGAGGCAGGTACAAAGAATCGGGCGTCCCGAATCCGTCGTGGCACTCTACCCTTGAATTCCCGATTTCTCCCGTCATGACACGCTATTCCGCGTTTATAGGTGTGTCAAAACGGATGGATAGGATAAGCCGCCTAAACGCTTCTGCAAAAAGCAATGAACCGAATTTCGGATTCAGGTGACTAGGCTGGGGGCACATCAACCCACCGGCGAGTATCGCTGGCCGAAATCCTCGGTTAAGTCGAGCTCACTTGAGCGACATTAGATAATCGATGATCTGCTTGCGCTTTTCGGGGTCCGGAAGGCCCGCGAAAGGCATTTTGGTTCCTGGGACCTTCTTCTGCGGCGAGGTGAGCCACGCATCCAGCGTCGCGCGGTCCCAGGTAAGTCCCGAGGCTTTGAGCGCTGGACTATAGGCATAGCCGGGAAGGCTTGCCGCCCTTCGCCCGCCGAGCCCGCGCAGATTGGGCCCGAAAGATGTCTGTCCAGGCTCCACGGTATGACAGGCCGCACATATGGCAAATGCCGGCGGCCGCGCGGGCACGTTCCGGGCGGAGCCTGATTCCGCGGACACGAGGAAGGCAAGCGCCGCTGCCGGGGGCATCAAGGCTAGAGCTATTTTAATCATCAGATTGCGTCGCTTCTATGGGGGTTGGAGCCCGGGAGAACCGCATGAAGCAGTCGTCCCGGGCCCCTGTCAGTCGCGGATTTTAGAAGCGGTCGAGGCTCATCACTTTCCCCCACGCCGTTACGAAATCGGTGACGAACATCTCGCGGGCGTCATCCGAGGCATAGGCCTCGGCGACGGCGCGCAATTCCGAATTAGAGCCGAAAATTAGATCCACCGGGGTAGCGGTCCATTTGAGCTTGCCTGTCGCCCGGTCATGACCCTCATAGAGGCCGGGTGTCTTGTCCGACTTTTGCCAGACGGTACCCATGTCCAGCAGGTTCACGAAGAAGTCGTTGGAAAGGGTGCCGGGCCGGGCGGTGAAGACGCCATTGGACGAATGGCCGGAATTGGCGTCGAGTGCCCGCATGCCGCCGACCAACACTGTCATCTGGGGCACCGACAGCTCCAGCTGATTGGCCTTGTCGACGAGCATTTCGGCGGGCGAACGGCCGCTATCGGCCCCGTAATAGTTGCGGAAGCCGTCAGCCCGCGGTCGCAGATAATCGTATGACTTGGCGTCGGTCTGCTCCTGCGTGGCGTCAACGCGGCCCGGCGTGAACGACACGCTGACCGGGTAGCCCGCCTTGCTCGCGGCTTGCTCGATCGCGATGTTGCCGCCCAGAACGATCAGATCGGCCAGCGACACCTGCTTGCCCCCTTTGGCCGAGGCGTTGAATGCCTTGCGTACGGCCTCGAGTTTGCTGAGGACGCGTGCCAGTTCCGCTGGATCGTTGATCGCCCAGTTTTTGGCGGGATCGAGCCGCAGACGGGCGCCGTTCGGTCCGCCGCGCATGTCCGTACCGCGGAATGTCGCGGCCGAGGCCCATGCGGTCTTCACCAGTTCGCGTGGCGCGACGCCGGTCGCCAGGATCTTTGCCTTAAGCGCGGCGACATCCGAAGCCTCGATCGGAGTATAATCAGCCCTGGGCAGCGGGTCTTGCCAGGCGAAGGTCTCCTTTGGCACGTCGGGGCCCAGATAGCGGGCCGATGGCCCCATATCGCGGTGCGTGAGCTTGAACCAAGCACGGGCAAAGGCCTGCGCGAAGAGCTCTGGATGTTCCCGCCACCGCATCGTCACCGCCCGGAAGCCGGGATCCTCCTTCAGCGCGATATCGGTGGTAAACATGATCGGGGCGTGACGGACATTGGGCAGGTGCGCGTCTGGCACGAGCTGCGCTGCGTTCGGATCGCTCGGAACCCATTGCACTGCGCCGGCCGGGCTCTTCGCCTTTACCCATTCGAAGCCGTAGAGATTGTCGAGATATTGGGTCGTGAAATGGGTGGGATCGGCCGACCAGGCACCCTCCAGGCCGCTTGTAACCGTGTCTTCCGCATTGCCCTTGCCGCACTTGTTTGCCCAGCCCAGACCCTGCTGCTCGATCGGCGCTGCAGTCGGATCGGCGCCGACGCAGGCGTCGGCCTTGTGCGCTCCATGCGCCTTGCCGAACGTATGTCCGCCCGCGATCAAGGCCACCGTTTCCTCATCGGTCATCGCCATGCGGCTGAAGGCCCGGCGGATGTCCGCGGCGGCGCCGAGCGGATCGGAGTTGCCATTAGGCCCCTCCGGGTTGACGTAGATGAGACCCATTTGGGTGGCGGCGAGCGGGCCTTCCAGATCGCCTTTGCCATCGCGCCGCTGATCATCGAGCCACTTCTTCTCCGGCCCCCAGAAGACGATATCGGGCTCCCAGCTGTCCGGACGCCCTGCGGCGAAACCGATTGTCTTGAAGCCCATGTCCTCGAGCGCGACCGTGCCGGTCAGCACCATGAGGTCACCCCAGGAGATTTTGCGGCCGTATTTCTGCTTGATCGGCCAGACCAGGCGCCGCGCCTTGTCGAGGCTGGCATTGTCCGGCCAGGAGTTGAGCGGCTCGAAGCGCTGTTCGCCGCCCGAACCGCCACCGCGACCGTCGACAACGCGATAGGTGCCGGCACTATGCCACGCCATGCGAACGAAGAATGGCCCGTAATTACCATAGTCGGCGGGCCACCAGGGCTGGGACGTTTTCAAAACCTTGCGGATGTCCGCCTTGACCGCGTCGAGATCGAGCGTGGCGAATTCCGCAGCATAGTTGTAGCTCGGGCCATAGGGATTGGATGAGGCGCTGTTCAGGCGCAGCGGCGAGAGATCGAGACGATCGGGCCACCACTGGCTGTTCGACATGGCAGGCTTGGCGTCGGAGATGACGACCGGCGCCGAGCCTGATTTGGCCGATGCGTCCTGCGCATATGCTCCATTGCCAGCAAACGAAAGAATAGTCCCGGCGATCAGGACGGAACGGAATGAGGAGGCTTTGTGCATGAAATACTTTCTTTATTTAGTCATCTGTACGACAGCGCGCCTTCTATCTGGGCTTCCGCAACCCGGAAAATTGATCAATCCAATCACGGTCATTGATTTTAACGATGACGCACAAAAGCCCCGCTACCGGCGCGCGCTCAAAGACGCAGGGTGCAGGCGCATCTTCGAAGACGCAGCCAAATGGGGGCCGCTGGGGTCGCCCTGAACTTCACCGAATGCTCGATCAACTATGCGAAGACGATGTCGTTGTGGTGTGGAAGCTGGACCGTTTATCGCGATCCTTGAAGGATCTGTCCCACCTGCTCGACGGGATCGAAACCACCAATGCTGGGTTCCGATCGCTGACCGAGAGTATCGATACCATCACGCCAGCGGACCGCATGATGATGCAGATGGTCGGCAGTTTTGCCGAGTTCGAGCGCGCCAAGCCAACGCCCCTCGACCGCGCTCCGGACGAAACCGATGATTCCAATTTTCCGCAATTCGTTCTGCGCCGAGGCCGTTTGAAGGATCATGGACGTAACCTCTGTTGCGAAATAACATTGAGTTTTGCTCGATGAGCCCTGTCGTGCGAGTTCGTTTTTCTAGCTGAGAACCAGAATGACCAGAGAGTCAAAGTCCCTAGCAGGCCCAGCGTTAACCCCGCAAAAGTCATCATCAGGCGATAGGCAAGGCCGCCCACCTTCGCTGCATGAAGGGGATAGAGCATGTTGTAGCCCTTCACCACGTCCGGCAGGCGGGATGCGTCGCGGGCGCCAACCAGCCGTCCGCTGTTCGGGGCGAACCACAGCGTCGTGCGGCCATTGGGCAGCCATTCCTCTGATTTTTTCATCCGCAAGGTGATAAGCCCACTGTTCTGCCGGGGCAGCGACAGGCTGCGTATCTCCGCATCTGGGAAACGCCTGCGAGCGGCTTCGATCATAGCGCGCCATTCAAGGCTGGCGGAGAGGGGCAGGGGCGGCGATTTGGGCGCCTTCAGACTGGCATCGATCCGCAGCGGCGCGGACGGGCCAAGGATCAAGGCAGCCATGGGGCGGAACACCAGTATCGCCCCGGTGAGCAGGGCGAGCAGGAGCAGCGGCGCCGCGACCACGCCCAGATCGCGGTGATGGCGCAGAATCGCCGGACGGCTGATCCGTCTGGGAAGAACACGGAATTCGAATGTCTTGCGCGTGCGCGTCCACAGGATGACGCCCGAAATCACGAAGAAGAGCCCCGCGATGGCGGCGATACCGGCGATTGTCTCGCCCAGGTCACCCGCAAACAGATGATGGTGAAGGTCGAACAGCCACAGTTCCGGCCGTTCCCACTGGCTTGCCCAACGGGTGATCAACTCACCCTGCTGGGTAATATACGCGCCCGACCCATCGGCAAAGCCCAAACGGTCAAGACCGAAGTTCTGGCTGGCGAAGGTGATCATGTCGGGCCGTCTGGCGGGATCGGCCATGACTGTCTCGACCGTGCGGGCGATGGCTGCGGTGTCCTGCACCTGCGGATCGGAGGCATGAGGCAGCACCACCCACGCATCCTTGTGCACCAGCAGCGCGCCCGAAATCCCCAGCACCGCCAGCACGAGGCCGATCAGTCCGCCAATCCAGCGGTGCAGGAGATCCAGCAGCTTCATCAGAAGCGATAATCCCATCCCAGCGTGAAGGTGCGTCCGCGCCCCGCGAAATAGGCGAGGTTGTCGTTGGGCAGGCGGGTGTCGCTGCTATAGTCGACGTAGAATTTGTCGAACAGGTTCTGCACACTCAGCCTCAGTCCGCCATAGCCGGTCTGGTACCGGACACTCACATCGGTGACGCTGTAGCCGCCGAAATTGTTGCGTTGGTCGGGCTGCGTCCTGCCCGGGTCGGCATGAAAGGTGCGCGAGAGGTAAAACTGCGTCTGCACGATCCCTGAAATCGGCCCGTGATTGTAGGTGGCCTGGAGATTAACGCGGTCGGGAGAGATGTTGACGCCATCGAGGTCAGTATCAACGATGTCATCGGCGTCGCTGTCGTAACGGCCGTCGATATGGGCATAGCCGATGCCGAGCTTCAGCCCGTCTATCGGTGTCGCGGTACGCAGATTGACCTCGATGCCCTCAATCTCGATGCGCTGGCGCTGCACGTCGAAGTTGCGGCCGGTGCCCGGGACAAGGAGCTGGCCCTTATCGCTCGACGACCAGAAATAGGTGGCGGAGGCATCGATCGGCCCGCGCTTCACTTCAACGCCGATCTCGCGGTTGTTCGAGACAATGGGTTCGATCGCGAGGTAGCTGTCGATGTCGACATTGGTCTGGTTGATCGAGCGCGTGATGCGGCCCACATCGGGAGCGGTGAAGCCCTCCGCATAGCTGGCATAGGCGCGGATACCTTCCCACGGTTCGAAGATGATGCCGCCGTTCAGGAGCACGTCGTCGAACTTCGGCTTGCCGCCCGCGACATCGACACCGCCCCAGTAGCGCTCAGCCAGTGGGAGCGTCTGAGTCGTCTGGGCGAGCGTGTGAAAATCGTCGATCTTGATCTGCACATTTTCCCAGCGCGCACCGCCGGCGACGCGCACGCGGCCATCGAACAGCTTGAGATTGGCCTGGGCGAAGGGCGCCAGGCTGCGGAAGTCGGCCGGCGGCACCCAGACCCGGTTGGTGGCGATCAGACGCTGTTCGGTCTTGTCCCACAAAGCATCGAAACCGAGCGTGGCGGTGAGTGCCTCGAAGCCCGGCACGGCTCGCTCGTAGCTGACCTTGGCGCCGAGCTTGCGCGAGCGGTTCTGCGATTGATCGAACAGGTCTCCGACCGGAGCAAGGCTGGGGTCCTGGAAGGAGGCGATGTACCTGCCGGCGGCATCCCGCGTCTCGCCCCCGAAGGTGTCACGCGAGCGGTTGAAGAAAATCTGGCTGATGAAATTGCCGCCCCACAGGCCGCTGTCAGTGTAGGATAGCGCGACGCTCTCCGTGCGATTGGCAGCGGGCTTGCCCGGAGGAGTGCCGGGCGCCGCGCTCGTCGGTAGAGCCGTCAGGCGATTGCCGGGGACCGCAACGAAGTCCCCATCTCCCTTCAGTTCGAACCGACTGGCGATCAGATCGATGCGGCCGGTCCCCGAGACGGCATAGCCCAGCCGCACGAAATAATTGGTTGTCTGCGAGTCCTGCGTCTCACCTTGCGTCAGGTTAAGGCCAACGCGGCGATCCTGCCCGTCGTAGAATACGCCACGCTTCTCATAGGTAGCGCCGATCGTGGCGTCGAAGTCGCCGACCTTGTACTGGAAGAGGCCGCCGGTTTTCCAGCCCAGCCCCTCGGAGTGGAAGTTGTTATCGACCGTGCCCTGCAGCAGCACACGGCCGCTCAGGCCTTCCTCCTTTGGCTCGCCGACCGTGACCTGGTTGACGATACCGCCCGTGCCGCCGATGCCCTGCAGCGCGTTGGAGCCGTAGATAAGCTCGACCCGGTCGATGAAGAATCCATCAATTGTGAAACCATCGCGCGCGCCGTCACGCAGCGGCGTCGACTGAGGAATGCCGTTGATTGCATAAAGCGGTGATCGGCCGCGCAGCGTTTCGCCCGCGCCGGAGAGCTTCTGTCGTGTTGGCGAGAAGGACGGCGTAAGATTGGACACGGCATCGACGACGGAGCCGCCGATTGCGACCTGCTGGTCCAGTGTCTCTCTGCCAATCACCTCAATCGTCAGCGGTAGCGCGTTTGCGGGAAGGATACTGCGGGCCGCGGTAACGACAATCGGCCTGTCCGCCTCGGCTTCGACGGGAGCAGATTGAGCATGTGCCGTGCCGGCGAGCAGAAGCGCGGTTGTGGAGAGGAGGGTAAGAATAGCTGAATGCATGAATGAGCCCTTTTAGGGCCCGGTAACCGAGGCTAGTTCCTATTGCAAGTCAGTCGCATTAAATAATCTTCGGCCTGGCAGCAGGGCGGGTAGTTCCAGCCGGGGGAGTTCGGACGCTCGCCGCCACAAGAATCGCTGGCGCAACGAGGCCCTGTACTGCCGCCGCCGCCTTTTTGACTATGATTGAGTCCCAACCTAAGCGGACTTTCTGTAACTCCGAAGAGAGGTTGCCTATGACAGTTGCCTGCGGCGCCATATGAAGCAATTTCGAGTTGGAACTTCTACAACTTGCGCGGCCGCGCGACGGAGGACAGATGATCCATGCTCCGAAGCTCCAGGGCAAAAAATTGGTTCAATCCGTTTTTGTGCGTTGCGGTTACAGGATTGTAAGGACCGAACCATACGAGCAGTGTCGGCCGACGTCAGCCGATGCGCGCAACTCTGCGAGCCTTCTTCGGGAGATTCTTCCGGTGGTGCAGCACAATGCGGTGATCGGAGAGTGGCCGACACCAGCATTCCCTGAAGCACTATTTCAATCCAAGCCGTCTCGCGATGGCTCGCCTATTGCTTGATCGATGCGATGCGGAAGGGATTGCAATCGCAGGCAAGCGGGTTCTGGACGCCGGGTGCCATGCAGGGAGCCTGCTGCGCCTCATGCGGGCTACATTCAGCAGATCGTGGGGCTCAAGGGTCCGCAAGCCTCGGGTACAGGGGAGACTCATCTCGGCGCTTTTGCTGAGCGCCGGACGCAGTCGATGCTGTCGTAGTGCCCCTCGAAAGTCGGCAGGTAGCACCACCTGCCGACCCCAGAGTTCAGATCATGCTCGACATCCCGAGCGCACCGAGCATGTCGTTTTGGATGGAAGAGACGGCCCCGTTCAGCCGTTCGACCCCTAGATCCATGCCGTCGGGCATGACGACCGTGCGCAATGGACGCCGTTCCGTGGCATCGACCAGCCGCGCGATTGCATCGGCCACCAGTTGGGGCCGCGGCGGGTTGGCCGGATCATAGGACTGGTCGGAGCTGGCTTTGATATGGCCCGGAATCGCCGCGACGTCACCATAGGATGCCAGCACCTTTTCGTCGGACGGCTCCGGGCTGGAGGGGAGCAGATTGCTCGGGAACGGCCCCGGTTCGACGATCACCGAGTCGACGCCGAAGCTCGACAGTTCGTAGCGATAGGATTCGGCCAGCGCCTCCAGCGCGAACTTGCTCGCCGAATAGACGCCAAAGAAGGGAAAGATCAGCCGGCCCATGAGGGAGGTGACATGGACGAGCAGCCCGCTGCCGGCGGCGCGCATATGCGGCAGAACGGCGCGGTCGGCCCGAACGGCGCCGAAGAAGTTGACCGCAAACTGCCGTTCGACGTCCGCGATCGTGTAGGCTTCCGTGACCCCGACGAACATCGTTCCCGCGTTGTTGATCAGCGCATCGATTTTTCCATGCTGCGTGATAACATGATCGATAGCCGAATTGACCGATGCGTCGTCGGCGACGTCCATTTCAAGAACCTGCAACGCGTGGCCTTCCGCTTTCGCGGCTTCGATCAACTCGCTGCGGACCTGGCTGTTCCTGCCCTCGACATCGCGCATGGTCGCGACCACCGTGTGTCCACGCCTTGCGAGTTCCAATACCGTAAGTTTCCCAAAACCACTGCTGGCGCCGGTAACGATAACGACTTTTGCGTTCATCCTGAGTCCTTTCACTTTGACGTTGCGGCTAGATAGACAGACCTGTATATTCTTGCAAATGGAAAGTGCACAGGTAAGTCTGTCGCATGTGCCGGTGAATGGTTTGCTTGGACGGAAGGTGGGGAATGCGCGGTGCTTGAGATTATGGATCTGGAAGGGCAGCCGCTCAACGCCCTCGCCGCGCGAGAGCGTATAATTAAGACAGCGTCAGACCTGTTTTACCGGTTCAGCATCCACACAGTGGGGGTCGACCGTATTATCGCCGAAAGCGGCGTGGCGAAGATGACATTCTACAAGCATTTTCCGTCAAAGGCCAACCTGGTCGCTACTTATCTGCGTCACAAGAATGCCGCCTGGTTGCATATGCTCGCAACCTGGACCGAAAAAGCCGGGCTATCGCCGCTGGAGCGCGTCCTCGCCATTTTTGACGCGCTGGATGAGTCGTTTCGAGCCCCTTCTTTCCGCGGCTGCCCGTTCGTGAAGGGAATGGCCGAGTTCGGACCGGAGGCTAATTCTCCGGACGTACAGGCGACCATCGCCGCCCATTTCGAAGGTTTGCGAGAATTTATAGCGTCGCTCATCGAGCCTTTGGCATTGGGCCACCCCGAGAAAGCCGTGGTACAGATCCTGTCGCTTATCCAAGGCTCGATCGTGATGGCGCAATCGATCCGCGATCCTGCCATAGCGGCGGCGAATCGCGATGCGGCCAGACTATTGCTCGAAGATGGAGCGACACCGTCATCTGAACCTGAAGTTCGTGAGATGCTGGGATGAACGGCCCATGCACACAGATGGCAACAGGCCCTTGTCATAGGTAATCCCTGAAAAAGGTTTGTATGTCTGTCAGAAGCAGATCGGGTTGCTCCATTGCTGCAAAGTGGCCGCCGCGCGGCATCTCCGTCCAGCGGCGCACATCATATTGCCGTTCTGCCCAGCTACGGGGCGGCCGACCGGGAAGCAGTTCGCGCGGGAATATTGCCATCGCTGTGGGCACGTCGATCTTGTAGAATGGGCGATATACCCCGCCAAGCTCGCGATTGAAGCCCTCGTAGAAGCGGATGGACGTGTCGATGGTGTCGGTGAATGCATATAGCGAAACATTTGCACAAAGCTGATCGAGGGTGAATGCGTCGAGAATATCGCCGCCATTGTCGCTCCAGGCGTAGAATTTCTCGAGGATCCAGGCAGCTGTGCCCAGCGGATTGCCTGCAAGGGCAAAGGCGACCGTGTTGGGCTTCATACTATGCAAGTTCATATAGCCGAATTCTCTGGCCGCGAATTTGCGGCATTCCTCCGCGTAGGCAGCTTCCTCCTCGCTCAGCTCGTCGTGCGGGCCCATGGCGACGGGGAACATATTGAGATGCAGGGCGGCGACGTGAGCCGGGAAGCGCGCCGCCATATAGATGTTCACGATCGCGCCGAAATCGCCGCCGTGGACGCCGAACCGCTCATAATCGAGGATATCGACCATGAGCGTGCGCCATAGGTCGGCCGTCGTGACAGGCCCCATGGCCTGGCCATCCGGAAATTCCGAGGCGGCAAAACCCGGTGCGGACGGGATGACGACGCTGAAGGCGTCTTCTGCGCGTCCGCCGTATCGTGACGGGTGCGTCAGAGGCCCGATCATGTGCAGAAATTCAAGGACCGAGCCCGGCCAGCCGTGGGTCAGAAGCAAGGGGCGGGGGGAGGCGGCTTCGCCGCTAATATGATAGAAATGGATCTTGAAATCGCCGATGGCGACGCGGAACTGCGGCCAGCCGTTCAGCTCAGCTTCTGTTTTGCGCCAGTCATAGTCATTGGTCCAATAACTAACGAAGCGGCGCATAAAATCATGGCTGACACCATAGCCCCATCCGCCATCGCCCAGACGACGCGGCCAAGGCGAACGTCGTACCCGATTGAGAACGTCTTGGATGACCTCGTCGGCTATATGAAAGCTGAATTCCTCGATCGGCATCGACCACTCCAAGGCTGGTTATTGAATGAAACAAGAATATAGCCCCTAGGCCGACAAAAGTCCTGCCGTGCGGTAGCTGTCGATCACTGCCACAGCATCCGGCATGGGAAAGTAATAGTGGATGGTTGCCGCCTTGATGCGACATCCTTCGCAAGATCGCGAAAGTTTAGGCCGCCATAGCCATGCGCCTGCAATGTCGGAGAAAGTGACGTCGCTCCGCCTGAGGGTGATGCGATCAAGGGCCGGCTGGTCGAGACAGCCGACCCAGCATGTTCGTACGTCGCATCCAATAGCGCCACGACGCCTACATAAAGACAATGCGGTTCAAAGCGACAAGCAAGTCGGTATCGGGATTGCTTTTCGCATCGCCAAAGCGCTCATGTGCTACTGCGGCGACCAATTCGCGGCGAATGGAAAGACGCGCTTTCTCAGCTGTAGGCAGGGCCGCCGCCATCTCCTCTTTTTTGAGATCGGTGCAATAGACGGGCGATCCGGGCTGCTGACGCCAGGATTCCGCGATCGATCCCGCGTCGAACGGGTCGAAACCGGTTTCATCGACCAGGCGCATCGTGACGTCTCTATCGACCGTCCGATCGGCGGCGACGGGAATGGCGATGCGGTCGGGACTGCCTGGCGCCTTGCCATATTCAGCGAAGGAGCGCGCGCCAATTGCGTTCCACGCCTTGGCGATCGGCCGGCCTATCTGTTCGACCACCCAAAGGCTTTCGACCTGACCGGCTTCGATGGTGTCGATCACGCCGTCCCGCGCCGGATAATAGTTGGAGGTGTCGATCACCACGGTTTCCTCTGGAACGTCCGCGAGAAGAGGCCTCACCGTTGACAGGCGTTGGAACGGGATCGAGAGGATGATGACGTCGACGTCTTTCACGGCGTCCTCGGCAGTCGTCGCGCGAGCACCCGACGCGAGCATCTGCGCGTCGATCGTTTCGGGGCCACGCGAGTTCGCGACTTTGATCTCATGACCGGCTTTCGCCAGTTCGCGGACCAGCGTCTTTCCGATATTACCGGTGCCCAGAATAGCTAATTTCATGATCTTACTCCTCTTCGCCTGAAATTTGACTCTGCGGATCGTGCCGTGCCCGCGGAGCGGTGACTTCATGATGCGCGCTACGGCCTGCTCGCCCGACCAGACGCCCTCGGCCCATTAGCGGGTAAGGCGCGGATCGATTCCGTACTGTGCTGGCGCGCCGAGATGGTCCCGCAGGGTGGCCCCCTCATATTCCCGGTGAAACAACCCACGATCCTGGAGGATCGGCACCACGCCATCGACAAAGGCATCGATCCCGTCATCATATACGTCCGGTGATATCCAAAAGCCATCGGCCGCCTCAGCTTCGAACCACTCCTGCATGTGATCGGCGGCCTCTATTGCGGGTCCAGCGATCACGGGATGATAGTCGATCACGCCATGTGCGAGCACGTCGCGCAATGTCCAGCCCTGGCTTGCTATCGTCAGCGCATGCGGCGAGCGTGGATCGCTCGGAGATGGCCGGGCCAAAGCCAGTTGTTCCGAGGAGAGCGGCTTGTCAAGCTGGGCCGGATCGAGGCGGAGGCCGAGCATCTGCCCGAGATACGAGAAGCGCTGCGGGAATGTGCGCTCGCTCAGCGCAATCCGGCGATCGAGGCCTTGGCGTCTGTCGGTGGCGATCGTGGTTATGAGGCCGGGGAAGAACTTTACCTCATCGGGATCGCGGCCGACACGCCGGGCTGCGTCCCGGAGCGCCATGCGGTGAGCGCGGGCGTCATCTATGGTGTATGTCGCACCGATCACGCCGCTGGCGTAGCGGGCGGCTACCTCCAGCCCATTACCTCCGCCGCCCGCCTGGAAAATCACAGGCTGGCCCTGCTCCGATGGCGGAAGTGGGAGTGGGCCACTGGAGCCGACGTGCCGGCCGCGCAGGTTGATTGGCCGGATCCTGGCCGAATCCGCGAACCGTCCCGACGCCTGATCGTGTATCCAGGCGCCCTGTTCCCAGCTGCCCCACAAGGCCTGTACGATCTGTATGGATTCGTGCAGCCGCTCATATCTCTCGGCACGGTGCGGCACCTCGCGGCCATAATTGGCGGCCGCCGCCGGATCACTGGTCGGCACCGCGTTCCATCCGGCGCGACCATGGCTCATGATGTCGAGGGCCTTGAACTGGCGGGCTAGGTTATAAGGCTCATTGAACGTCGTGGAACCGGTGGCGACCATTCCTATCCGCTCTGTTTCGCGCGCGACCGCGGCGAGCACCATCATCGGATCGATGGTAATCATCGGCGCTTCGGTTTCGACATCGCCCATCAATACCGGGAAATCCGGTACGAACAGGAACTGGAACTTGCCCCGCTCAGCAGCCTGGGCATGGCGCACCATCGCGTCGACGCTGGCATAGGCTGTCGGCGAAACTCCGGGCATCCGCCATGCGCCCGGCTGTGAGCCGTAGCCGTTCCCGAAATGCATGCCGATCATCATCTGTCTGGTCATATTGTCTTTGCTTCGCTAGCCGATGGCGCATCCTTGTTGGACGACACTGTCAGATCCTATATGGAGAATATCTCCGCTTAAACCGACAGATACGGAGAGTGTCTCCGTTATTCAGGGTTCAAGAAACGCCATGCTTCACCCGTCGACCGTTCGCGAGCCGCGCAAGGACGCCCAGCGCAATCGAACGCATATCCTGGATGCAGCGCGACAGGCGTTCGCCGATGAAGGCGTCGAGGTTTCGATGGATGCGATCGCCAAAAAGGCAGGTGTGGGTCCAGGAACCCTGTATCGCCATTTTCCAAGCAAGGACGCGTTGCTGGCCGCTCTGCTAAATCTCCATCATGCAAGCCTGGAGCAACAGCGTGCGGTCATCGAGGCGGAGGAAAGCGATGCCGGACGAGCACTGGAGCGGTGGATCGATGCGCTGGGCGAATGGATGTTGGCCTATCACGGACTCCCCGAGCCCTTACGGGCTGCGTGCCGGGTCGAATCCGCTTTGACGCCAACCTGTCTTCACGTCATCGAGACCACCGAGACCATCCTGCAGGCAGCGCAGAATGACGGTCTTGCACGTCGGACGTTGCAGGGGCGCGACATCTTTCTCGGGGCGTTGGCGATAGCCTGGGCGAGCGGCGTGACGGCAGTCGACGAACGAACACGGAGGGTGCTCCGCGACATGCTGAAGGATGGATGGTCGGCGCCTGACGCAATCCCGAACGGCTGATCACGGCGGGCCGACCGGTGCGCACGAGCATCAGCGCCTATGGATCTGACGGCGTGTCTTGAACGGCGTCGCGCCACCAGCCTCCACATGACTTGCCAGCGCCACGCCGATTGCCGTGATCGCCATTCCCGCCAACGCCGAAAGTCCCAGCGTCTCACCGAACAGCGGCCAGGCGATCAACGCCGTGCTTGGCGGGACGAGGAAGAAGAGGCTGACGACTTTGGACGCGGCGCCACGCCGAATAAGCACATAGAGCAGCGATACAGCACCGAGCGAAAGCACCAGGACGAGCCAGAGCAGCGCGAAGACAAACTCCGCGTCCCATCGGACATGCATATCCTCAAGCCAAAAAGCCAAGGGGGCGGTAGCTAGACCAGCTGCCACGAACTGGATGACGCTGCCGGTGCGAAGATCCATGCCGGCGCAAAATCGCTTCTGATAAAGTGTGCCCACCGTGATCCCGATCAGAGCTGCAACGCAGGCGATGCTGCCCAACAAACTGCCGGGAGCTTGGCCCACCTTGCCTGCCAGCACGAGTGTCACACCGAACAGGCCAAGCGCGAGCCCCAGCCATTGGCGTGGTGTCACGCGTTCGCCGAGCAGTACGCCGGCAAGTGCTGCGGTGAGCAGTGGCTGCAACCCAACGATCAAGGCTGAAACTCCGGCCCCTATCCCCATGGAGATGCCGAGGAAGACGCCACCGAGATAGATGCCATGAACGAGCAGCCCCGCGACGGCAAAGTGCCCCACCTCCGTCCATCGTAGTGGCCATGGCGCTCGGCTGGCGAGAGAAACCAGCACGAGCAGCCCTGCGGCCAGGGCGTACCGCATCGACAAGAACGTCAGCGGCCCGGCGTGGGGAAGCCCAAGCCGCGCGCCGATAAACCCCGTGCTCCACAGCACCACGAACAGCGCGGGGGTTCCGACGCTTTGGATCAGACTGGTGCCGCCGCGCATGTCGTAAGCCATTCCCCCGTACCTACATGTAGATCGCGCGGACCGGTCTTACGCACCAGTCAGCGTCGGGGCTCGTGGTGCCATCACCAAGGCGTTCCTGCATCACTGCACCACTAAGATCACGGCGCTTCGGCAAACGTGCCTTCTCGGTGGCGCCGAGTGCCGGTCCCCTCTCCTCGCGTGAGAGATCGGAGCAGTAAGCTGGAGCGCTTGGCTGTTGAAAGGTTTGGAACCGCCTAACCTCATTCCGGCCCTTGCTCTACAAAGAGATCAGTCTCACGGATGACGTAAGTGCATCTGCGGCCACCTTTGATGATGTGCTCTGTGCGATCGATCGACACGGTGGGACCTAGCGCGGTTCCGAACATTTCGAGTTCGGCGCTGCAAAAACGACCGCAAGCTGCTGCAACCGGGCTGATCGGGCAGTGGTTCTCAATGAGCAGGAATGACCCGTCGTCCTCTTCTCGCCAATCAGCCATATAGCCTTCTTCCGAGCGCAACGCGGCCAGCGCGGCTACCCGGTCGCGAAGCAGATGTTTGCCGCTCAGCTCCTCTAGATAGCGGCGCTGCGTCTCACTCTCGCGAACATTAATGATCATGTCGAGCGCCGACTCGCCCATGTGGGTGCGTATGATATCGAGCAACTGCTCTGTCAGGCTTGCGCACGTATCGGGAAACCGCGATTGCGCAGCTGCGGTCAATTCCCACAACTGTTGCGGCCGGCCAACACCTTTGGCCTCGCTCGTCGCGACGACGAGTTGCTGCTCAGCCAGGCGCATGAGTTGCTGGCGAGCCGCCTCGCCGGTGATCCCGAGCTTCTTGCCGATCGCGGCAGTGGAGAGGCGACCCTGGATCTTCAGGGCCATCAATACGCGGTCGCCGGGCGTGCGCGTAGACCAGCCTGAATATTCCAACATTGGGCTTGACATATCTGACGGTTTCGTTTTCAAAGTCATAGCTTGGAAAATAACAAAACTCATCCGCATGCGCAAGTGCGGCCCGAAAGTCCTTAAAGGGGATATTGAACGTGGATCTGAACTCCCCCGCAACATCGAAACCAGTCGTCGGCGAGCTTGTCGATGAGGCGCGAGTAATGACCGCCTCGCTCCAAGATCTCCCTCCGCGTCGCTCATCGCGCCCGCAAGGTCGGACAATCGCCCTCACCATCATCGTTCTGGTGGCGATACTGGGCGGTCTGTTTCTTTGGCGCACGCTGAAGAGCAGCCAAGGCCAAAACTGGCAACAGCAAGCCGTTTCGGTCGCTGCCGTGGTCGTTGCGCCTCGCGATGTGCCCTCATCGTTGAACGCTGTTGGTACGCTAACGGGGGTTCGCGAAGTAACGCTGTCGAGCGAGGTCGCGGGCAGGGTGTCGGACATCAACTTCTCGGCCGGCTCTAACGTGCGGGCGGGGGCGCTTCTCGTCCAGCTGTTCGATGGCCCCGAGCGCGCCGATCGGGAGGCCGCGAAAGCCAGGGCGGCGTTCAGTGGAATACAGCTCGCCCGCTCCGAGCAGCTTGCCCCGACAGGTGCCGAACCGCGTGAATTGCTGCAACAGCGGCGAGCCGAGCGCGACCAGGCCATCGCCGCAGTTCGGCAAATAGATGCGCGCCTGATCCAGAAGCAGGTCCGGGCGCCCTTTTCAGGCGAAATCGGCATCCGCCGCGTCAATCTGGGGCAGTTTATCAACCCCGGTGATCCCGTCGCGACGCTGACGGCGCTCGATTCGCTCTATGTGGAATTCGCTCTTCCGCAACAGGAGCTCGCGCGTGTGAAGCCGGGATCGACAGTGTACATCACCAGCGATGCTTTTCCGGGCCGCACTTTCACCGCGCGCGTGAACGCCGTCGAGCCGCAGATTGGCGCGGACACGCGCAATGTCACCGTGCAGGCGCTTCTGCCAAATGCCGATCGTGCGCTGCGCCCTGGCATGTATGTGACGGCTGGACTGGCGCTTCCACCGCAGCAAGGCGCGCTCGTCGTGCCGACAACCGCTATCCAGACCTCGGCGCAAGGCGACAGCGTGATTGTCATCAGGGGCAAAAGCGCCCGCACCGGCGGCAAGGCAGAGATCGTGCCGGTTCAGGCCGGCCGCCGCATCGGCAACGAGGTCGTGATCGACAAGGGCCTCAGCCCTGGCGACGTCGTTGTGTCGGAAGGCCAGTTGCGCGTGCAACCTGGCGCCGAGGTCAAGGTAGCGCGTATCGTCCAGACAGGGGTCCGCTGACATGGCGTTCACCGACCTCTTCATACGCCGGCCGATCCTCGCGATCGTCGTCAGCCTGCTGATCCTGCTCGCCGGCCTCAGCGCGACGTTCAGCCTGCCGATCCGCCAGTATCCCGGCATGGAAAACGCGACGATCACGATCGACACGTCGCTCCCCGGCGCATCGCAGGAGGTGATGCACGGCTTTGTCACCACGCCGATCTCTCAGGCGATCGCGACCGCAAACGGCATCGAATATCTCAGCTCGACATCCAGCCAGGGCAAGAGCCAGATCAGGGCCAAGCTGGTCCTCAACGCCAATGCCGACCGCTCGATGACGGAGGTCCTCGCGAAGGTCCAGCAGGTGAAGTACCGCCTGCCCGCCGGGGCAACCGACCCGGTGATCTCGAAGATCACCGATGGCGCGTCCGCCATCCAGTACGTAGCGTTCGCCAGCGACACGCTCTCCGCGTCGCAGATGACCGACTTTGCGTCGCGGGTCGCCCAACCACTTATTACCTCCGTTCCCGGTGTTGGTTCAGCACGGATCACTGGCGGTGCTCCGCTGGCAATGCGTATATGGGTCGATCCAGTGAAGCTCGCCGCTCGCGGCCTCACCGCGAGCGATCTGGCAAATGCCCTCCGGGCGAACAACGTCCAGTCGGCGCCGGGGCAGCTCAAGGGCGAAAGCACGGCGATCAACATCACCGCGGGTACCGATCTGCGTAACGTCGATGCATTCCGCCAGATGGTGCTCAAGACGGGCCGGGATAGCGTGGTGCGCATCGGTGACGTCGCGACAGTGGAGCTTGGTGGCCAAAATTATGATGGCAGCTTGCTCGCATCGGGGCGCCCCGGCGTCACGATCGCCATCTCGCCCACGCCGGATGGCAACCCGCTCGAAATTGTG
Source organism: Rhizorhapis suberifaciens (assembly GCF_014200045.1). Taxonomy (GTDB): domain Bacteria; phylum Pseudomonadota; class Alphaproteobacteria; order Sphingomonadales; family Sphingomonadaceae; genus Rhizorhapis; species Rhizorhapis suberifaciens. The sequence goes on along the minus strand of NZ_JACHOV010000017.1, from coordinate 7,197 downwards.
CGCGCGGTCAAGGCGATGCTCCCTGACATCCAGCGCGTCGCTCCCCCGAGCCTCAAAATTTCGAGCGTGTTCGATGCCGCGCAGTTCGTCGACGCCTCCATCGAGCAGGTCCAGCATACGCTGGTCGAGGCGATCCTTATCGTGATCTTCGTGATCTTCCTGTTTCTGGGCACGTTCAGGGCTGTCATCATCCCGGTGGTCACGATCCCCCTGTCGCTGCTCGGCACGGCGGCGCTGATGCTGATATTCGGCTTTTCGCTTAACCTCCTCACGCTGCTTGCCATGGTGCTGGCGATCGGCCTCGTCGTCGACGACGCCATCGTCGTGGTGGAAAATATTCACCGCCACATCGAAGACGGCTTGTCGCCGCTGGACGCGGCGCTGGTCGGCGCACGCGAAATTATCGGACCAGTGGTCGCGATGACCATCACGCTGGCCGCAGTTTACGCGCCGATCGGGCTGATGGGGGGACTGACGGGCGCGTTGTTCCGTGAATTCGCCTTCACCCTCGCGGGGTCGGTGATCGTGTCGGGCGTCATCGCGCTCACCCTGTCACCGATGATGAGCGGCCTGCTTCTCAAACCCAAGGCGGGTGAGGGAAGGCTTGCCCAGGCGGTCGAGCGCACCATGCACCGGGCCACCGAAACCTATGTCCGGCTGCTCGACAATACCCTGGCGGCACGTACGGCCGTGCTGATCGTCGGCGTCACCGTCCTTGTCACGATCGGGGTGCTGTTTGCCGGCTCCAAGAGCGAGTTGGCGCCCCAGGAGGACATGGGATATGTGTTCGTCCAGACTAAGGCACCGCAATATGCCAACGCCAGCTACACGGCGCGATTCAGCGCCGAAGTGGATAAAATCTTTCACCAATTCCCCGAATATGCCGCCAGCTTCTTCGACATCGGCGGCGACAACAATGCCAATGGCAGCTTTGGTGGAATCGTGATGAAGGACTGGGCCGACCGCAGCCGCAATGGTGACCAGATTCAGGCGGAACTGGCGGGCCGCACTGGCGCTATCACTGGCGTCTACGCGACTGCTTTCCAGGACAGCCCGCTTCCCGCCGGAAGTGGTGGTCTGCCAGTCCAGATGGTCATCCGCTCGGCCGACGATTTCCCCAAAATCTATAAAACCCTTGAAGGAATCAAGGGTGCGGCATGGGGCAGCGGCCTGTTCGCCTTCGTCGATAGCGACCTCGCATTCGACAGTCCGGAAGCACATATCAGCATCGATCAGGCCAAGGCTGGCGAGATGGGCGTGACCATGGCCGAGATCGCCGACACGCTGGCCGTGCTGGTCGGCGAGAATTACGTCAACCGCTTCAACTGGCATGATCGCTCCTACGACGTCATCGCTCAGGTGCCGCAAGGCAAGCGCATTACCCCGGATAATCTTGGCGAATTCTACGTGAAAGCGGCGTCCGGCAAGCTTGTCCCGCTATCCACGGTTGCCCATGTCGAAATCCGGCCGCAGCCCAATCAACTGCCGCAGTTCAATCAGATGAACTCGGCCACGCTCTCGGCGGTGCTGCTGCCCGGCGTGACCATGGGCCAGGCCGTCGACTTCCTGAAAAGCCAGCCCCTGCCGCCCGGAACAAGGGTCGACTGGCTGTCCAACAGCCGACAATATGTGCAAGAAGGCAATCAGCTTACGATATCCTTCGCCTTCGCGCTGATCGTGATTTTCCTGGTGCTTGCCGCACAGTTTGAGAGCTTCCGCGATCCGCTCGTGATCCTCGTGACGGTGCCGCTGGCGGTTTGCGGAGCGCTCGTACCGCTTTATCTGGGCTTCACTACCCTCAATATTTATACGCAAATCGGCCTCGTCACGCTCATCGGCCTCATCTCAAAGCATGGCATCCTCATGGTGTCATTCGCCAACGAGATGCAGCATACCGAAGGCTGGGGCCGGGCGGAGGCGATCCGCCACGCCGCGGCCGTTCGCATGCGTCCCGTGCTCATGACAACCGCTGCCATGGTCGCGGGTCTCGTGCCGCTCTTGTTCGCCACCGGCGCAGGCGCGAACAGCCGCTTTGCGATCGGCATCGTTGTCGTGATGGGGATGCTGGTCGGCACCCTATTCACGTTGTTCGTGCTGCCGACCGTCTACACGCTGCTCGCCGGCGACCATCGTCCCAAGCCGGAGACCGAACCGGGCAGCCAGTCGTCGCCCAAACACCAGCCCGCAACCGAAGGAGAGCTGGTTCATGCGTAATTTCAAAGTCCTCGGCTTGATCGCGCCGCTGCTTGCCTCTGCCTGCGCCGTCGGACCGAATTATGAACGGCCAAAAACCCCTGTGGCGACCGCCGAGCCGTTCGTGACGAAAGGAGCCGGCTTTGATCCAGTGGCACAACTGCCCGACGATTGGTGGCGCCTTTACCGCGATCCCGCGTTGGACGCTCTGATCGAGCGGGCCTTCGTCGCCAATACCGATCTGCGCGTCGCTGCCGCGAACCTCGCGCGCGCACGGGCGGTGCTCGGCGAAGCTCGGTCCGCGCGGCTGCCGTCCACCGACCTCAATGGCGGCGTCACCTATGGCGATGGTGTCCAGGGGGCGGGACAAGCGGGTACCCCGGGTAATCCAGGCGACGCGCAATGGTCCCAGTTCGGTGGGCTATCGCTCGCGTGGGAGGTCGATCTGTTCGGCCGCGTCAGCCGCGCTATCACAGCCGCGCGGGCGGATACGGAAGCGGTCGAAGCGGCTCGCGACGCCGTGCGGGTTACGGTCGCGGCCGAGACGACGCGCGCCTATGTCAATGCGTGCGCCTATGCCTATGCGATTGAGGTCGCGCGGCAGTCCTTCAAGACGAGCAGCGACAGTCTCAGGCTCGTTACCGATCAGGAGCGGGCCGGATCGGTCGGCAAACTCGACGTGGAACGGGCTGGAGCTGCAGCGGCGACGGCGCGATCGGCTATCCCGGCCCTCGAGGGGCAGCGCCAGGTCGCGCTGTTTGAGCTGGCTGCACTGATCGGCACGACGCCAGGCGATATTCCAGAGGCTGCGCAGTCCTGTTCGCAGGCCCCTGAACCCGCGACCAACATCCCGGTCGGGGACGGTGCCGCCCTGCTCCGGCGCCGCCCGGATCTACGCCAGGCAGAACGGCAACTCGCAGCAGATACCGCGCGAATTGGCGTTGCGATGGCTGACCTTTACCCCCAGGTCAGCCTGGGTAGCTCGGGCAACTTCTTCCGCGATGATATAGTGAGGGGCGGAGATTCTTTCTCCTTCTCATTAGGGCCCCTCATCTCCTGGAGCTTTCCCAATATCGCCGTTGCGCGCGCGCGGGTCCGCCAGGCGCAAGCGCAGGGTGACGCTTCGCTGGCGACGTTCGACGGACGCGTGCTCAATGCTCTCAAGGAAGTCGAGCAGGCTCTGACGATCGTCGCCACCGAGCAGGATCGGCTTCAGTCGCTGCGCGAGGCGCAGCTACGCGCCGGCGAGGCGCACAGGCTCGCCGATCTTCGGTACCGCGCGGGATCCATCGCCTATCTCGACGTGCTCGTTGCCCAAGCCGACATGCTTTCAGCCCGCAGCGCCTATGCCGATTCCGTACAGCGGCTCGCGTCCGCCCGGGTGGACCTGTTCAAGGCTCTGGGCGGTGGATGGCAGCACAATCAGGAAACGGAGCAGGCCGATGCGACCCACTGAAGCCACAGAGGCTTTCGCAGGTGAAAGGGATCGTTGATCCGCACGTTGACGTTGGCACCCGAAGCTGCGGCAGCGCGTCCTCACCGCTGCTGCGCGCTGACGATCAGTCGTCCGAGATCGCTCGAGCCGGCCAAGCAAGCTGCCATGGGAAGCGACAGAGGAAGAGCGCGCGATCGTCTGCGCCCTGCGCAGAGCCATCGGCTTTGCACTTGATGACGGGACCTTTGTCATTACGCACTTCCTGCCCACCCAGACGATCCAGGCTCTCGGATGGGAAGCGGACCTCAGATCACCATTCGATAACCTTCATGTTCGTTTTGGAAGCCGAGGGCGGCGTAGAGTCGTCGCGCTTCTTCGCGGTCCTTGTGCATGAATAGTTCCAGAAAACGACAATCGCGCTTCCGGGCTTCCTCGATAACCCACTCGAACAGCGAAGCCCCGAGACCACGCCTGCGTTGATCGCGCGCAACTCTGACATCCTCAATGAGGCAGCGAAGAGCGCCGCGGTGGGACAATCCCCGAATGAAGGTCGCTTGTATGCAACCGACGATCCGGTCACCGTCATGTACCGCCACTGCGAGCAAATTTCGGTCATCTCCTTGTATTTCCGCGAAGGCTTCGCCATAGGCGCCAAGTTCGCCGACCAGTTCGCGTCGCCTGCCGATCTCGTCGTCGACCAGCAGCCCCACTATTCCCTCTAGGTCATCGAACTCAGCGATCCTGATCATGATGATATGTCCACGACCGAGCCTACTGAAATGACTTCAGTATCCCGCCCAGACGATCCAAGCTTTGCCACTGTACCTCAGCGGGTTCTTGCATGAAGTAGAGGAGCATTCTGCGGAAGCCCATCGCGTGCAATTCTTCGACTCTCTTTTCCACGCTGCTTGAAGTCGAGAAGGCTGCCAGCGGATCGATAAGGACAGTGAGATCGAGATCATCGAAGGATCGCTCGGCGCGGTCGCATTCCTCACGGAGGTCGTTCATGAAGCCGACCATTCTTTCGCCCTGGTCGACCGGCACCCATCCGTCGCAATACTCTGCGACCCGAGGCAAGGCCAGCTTGTTCCATGCGCCCATCAGGACAGGCGGGCCGCCCGGCTGAACCGGCTTTGGACCGCACCACATCGGATCGAACTTTATCATTTCGCCCGAAAATTCCGAAACCTCGTTGTTCCAGATCTCGCGCATTGCCAGCACGCATTCACGCGTCCACTTCCAGCGATCCTTGAACTCAATGCCGTAGTCCGCCATCTCTTCGGCGCTCCAGCCGGCGCCGACGCCCAGGATGACACGACCACCCGACAATTGATCGAGCGTCGCAATCATCTTGGCAAGACGGATCGGATGATGCTCTGGAAGTATCAGTATCGAGGTTCCGAGCTTGAGCGTCGTTGTCGCGTCGGCAATGTTCATCAAAGTGAGGAGGGGGTCGTAAAGCTCGCGATAGGTGGCCGGCGTTTCCTTATATTCCGGACGCTGCGACTTTTGCCCGGTGGGAACATGGGAATGTTCGCCGATCCAGATCGATTCAAAGCCATTAGCCTCCGACCACTGGGCGACTTCTTTCGGCGAGAGCATGAAATTTGTGAAAGCGCTTGTCAAACCAAAGACTGGTCCATCACCCATTACTTTATCTCCTATATTCTCATTGGCCCTTCCGCCGCGCACGGGCTTGTACGCTGCTTCGTAGCGACTTGGCAACGCTCGGTCAGCTTTTGCCAATCCAGCAGGTCGGCAGCTAAGCTGTCCCCCGACCCGCGGGCGGCGAGGCTTTTTTCCCAGCGCGCACCATTGCCGCCGATCATCGATTCTACTGGGGTGTACGAGCCGTCCTGCTGCTGGAACAGCGAGACGTAGAGCGGCTGCGCGAAGCTCGGGTCCTCGTTCTTGCCGTTGAGGAAGATGAGGCGGCTTTCCTTCGAAAACGTCCTCGAACCCTTGTCCCGGACAGCTTCCCTCATCCCCCTCCTCGGGCCGAGCCGGCGCGACGCCGCCCAAATGGATGACGAGGACGGGTGTTGTAGAACCCGTTAATGTACTGGAACATAGCAGCCTCGGCCTGTCGCCGTGTTGGCCAGCTCTGCCGCCAGATCAGTCCCGTATATTGCGCCTTGGCGAGATCTCAGCTAACGGCTAGCCTTAGAGTGGCACCGCAAGCTTGGGAGCTTTGGGTAGCTGCGGAGGAGCGAGAGGAGCCTGATGCACACACCAACCGATCGACCATTCTCGGGATGGAGAGTGGTCCTCCCGTGCTTCCTCGCACAAACCCTCGCTGCCGGCTTCGCCTTCGGATCATTCGGCCCACTGCTCGCCAGCACCGAGCAGCATTTCGGCGTGACCCGGGCCGTTGCGGCCACGGGAATGAGCCTGATCATGCTGGCAGTCGGCGGCCTGTCTCCCTTGCTGGGGGGGCTGCTGCAAAAAGTCTCGGTGCGGAGCGCGATGATCGGCGGCGCGGCGCTCAGCGCGGTGGCCTATTTGGGCCTCGCCCTTCTTCCATCGTTCGGCCTCGCCCTCGTGATGTTCGGCCTGATTGGCACGGGCGTGAGTCTGTTGGCGATATTGGGGCCGCTGACGCTGATCAGTCGATGGTTTATCTCCGATCAGGCCAAGGTTCTGAGCATCGTAAACCTGCCGATTGCGCTGTTCGTGATCCCTTTCATCATCGCCGAGCTTCTGCCGGAATATGGGCGGTTTGCAGTTCTCGCAGGGATCGCAACGATCTTCCTCCTGTTGATCCCCGCCCTGCTGCTGATCGTGGAAGAACCTGGGCGGATCGGTCAGGCTCCGCGCGCGACAAATATGGACCCAAGTGACGTAGTCGCCCAAAGGGACGTCAAGGATCGGCCGCTCTCGACGCGCGAAATTCTTACCAGCGCGCCTTTCTGGTTGCTGTCGCTTGTGATCGGCGTGATATCGGGATCGGGTACGGCGTTCCTCGTCCATATCGTCCCCTTCGGCATGGAGCGGGATCTATCCCTGCAGGCCGCATCGGGGCTGCTTTCCGTTTATGCCGGCGCCGGAATTCTCGGCACCTTGCTCGTTGGATGGCTAGCGGACCGCATTGGCCCTCCTTCCACGCTCGTGCTCGCAACTTTATGCGAGGCGCTGGTGTGGTGGGGACTGCTGCATGTCGCGGGCGTGCCGTTGTTCGCGCTCGCGGCGCTGATGGGAATGTGCGTAGTCCCGGTGACGACGATGCACGGCGCCGCACTCAGCAGGCTGGTGGGGGCTGCGAGCATCAGCCGGGCGATGGGGATCAGCTATGCGATCGTCCTGCCCTTCATTTTCGGCTTCGCGCCGCTGATCGGCTTCCTGTTCGATCACGCTGATGGATACAGACTGCCCTTCCTGATGACGGCGGGCATTGTCCTCATCGCCTGCCTGTGCTCCGTGCTAATGATCTTCGCGGTACGCAAGCAGAAGCAGTTATTCGAAGCGGTGGCGATCCGCTAGAGCAACGAGCCATTAATCTGCAACATACCCAGCGTGTTTGAGATAATTCCAGCATTCGTCTGAGGAGTAGAGTTCGCAGATTGAGCCGA
>NZ_JACHOV010000016.1 GCF_014200045.1 Rhizorhapis suberifaciens | reverse complement strand
TGCTTTGCCCATGATCCACCTCCAAAGAGAAGGAATCACAAATCTCACGCCAGGGGAATCCCCAGCGATTCACATTTCCAATCCGACGCTCTAACCTCCTTCGCACGCAAAGCTCTCATCGCCACAATGGCGCTCCTGGAGCTGCTGACGAAATCGGAAGAACCAACGATCGCCCGATCAAGCTTCCGCGTGGGCTCCAGGAACTCAGTCGACTCATCGAATCGCGAACGCATGTTCGTCCGTTTGAAAATCGACCGTGCAGGTGCCGCTCAATATCTCCCCGATCCTGACCGCCTCAGCACGGCGGGCAAGATCGAGGGCGGCTACCTGTATCATGGAGTGACGATGTCGAAGTCGGCGAAGGTCGTTAGAGCTGACCGCAGGCGTTCGACTGCGTCTTTGTCACCCGCGATTTTCAAGCCGCTTCTTGCCTCCAGTTCCGGCAACGGGGCACCGGAGAAAAGCTGCAATATGGTCATCCACGGCGCCTCGATGGTTGCGTTGGCCGCATCGCTGTTGCCTCCCATCTCACCTAACAGGACACGATTGGAGAGAGTGATCAGCGCACGCTCGCCCCTGTCGCTGACGACAAGGTTTAGGGCCAGGGGCGCATCCCCGATCTTGGCCGGATCCAATCGTGTTGGCAGAACATCCAGGTAAGCGGACGTGGGCATCGCCAGCATGGTGTCGGTAACCCTTGCCATAGCCGGTGTTTGAGGCTGCTTGGGCTCCCGAAGATCCTTCGTAGCGGAGAGGTAGAAATTGCGCCAGAGACCGCTCTCGCTCTGGTATCCCAATTGTTCGTAAACGTCCGCCAGCGCGGCGCGCGCCTCCAATGAAGACTGAGCAAAAACCAGCTTCTGCAGCACTTCGGCCGCCCAGCGGTAATCGCCGCTGGTCGCAGCGGCCTGGCCTGCGGCAAGCATCTTTTCCGGTCCACCCGCCAATTCCACATAGCGCTTTGCGGCCTCTACCGTTGGCAATGGATTGAGGTTGGCAGGAACCGCATCGAACCAACCAAGGTAGCGGTCGTAGACACCTTTCGCGTTATGGCTGACGGTGCCGTAGTAGCCGCGGTTGTACCACTCCTTCGCCAGGCTTTCAGGCAGTTGGAGTTCGTCACCGATCTCTGTTGGCGTCTTTCCCATATTCATCAGCCGGACGGTCTGATCGTGGATGAACTTGTAGGTATCACGCTGCTTGGTCAGGAATTCCTTGACCTCGGCCTGTCCAAATCTGGGCCAGCAGTGGCTCATCATCACCACGTCGGATCGGTCGGCATAGAGGCGCAGATCCTCATCCAGATAGCCGGCCCAGCGCAGGGCGTCTCGGGGCCGTGCGCCGCGCAGCGTCTGAATGTTGTGCAAACTGCAACTGGCGGTTTCCGCGATCAGCAAGGCTCGCTGCTTTGGCAGATAAAGGTTGAATTCGGAAGGCGCCTCGCTCTCGGGCACCATCTGGAACTCGATGTCCAGGCCGTCGATCCGCCGGGTCTCACCGGTCTTGGTCACACTGTCCGTGGGAGCCAGGAAAGTGCTGGCGCCCTCCAGGCGGCCGAGCGCCACGCCCCAGCCAACCAATCCCTTGGGACCGACTTCCAGGGGGGACCCGGCGTGGTACTGCGCACGGCGACCCATGGCGGGGCCGGCAATGACGGCTTCGGACACGAGTTCGCGCATGAACCCGTCGGGCGCGATGATCGCGATCTTGCCGCCCTTCACGTCCGCTTCTGTGACCACGCCCCGGACGCCGCCATAATGGTCGCCATGGGAATGTGTGTAGACCACCGCCCGCACCGGTCGGCGGCCCACCTTGGCATAGACCAGATCCATCGCTGCGCGGGCGTGTTCCGCGAACATCAGCGGGTCGATGACCAAATAACCTGTCGCGGTTTCGACGACGGTCATGTTCGCAGCGTCAAGACCGCGCACCTGATAGACCCCATCCGTCACCTTGAAGAGGCCGCTGCGCGCGGAGAGCTCGGTAGCGCGCAACAGGCTGGGATTGACGGTGTCGGGCTTAGTTTTGGTTACCCAATCATAAGCGGTCAGGTCGCGCAAAACGCGGCCGTTTGCATCCTTGACCGCCGGAATGGTCCCCATGAAGCCGCGCTTGCTGAAATCGAAGTCGCGCCGGTCCTCAGGATTGGGCGCTATCGGCTTTGCAAGCACCTCGCGCGTCTCGGCGCTAGCGGGCTTTTGAGCCAGAAGTGTCGGAGTTTCCGCATTGGCGCCGCTTCCTCCAAGCGCGATGACCATAGCAGCAATCGAAACCCGCATCGAAATGTTCATCTTTCTTTCCTTCAGGTCAGGATTTTGGTCTCAAGCGCCGGGCGCGCGTAGACCGGATCCGGCAGGCGCCAGCAACCGAGGCGAGCCCGGAGAGCGGGCTGATGGGGCAGGATATGCGGTGCGATCCACGATCATCACTAAGTCGAGTCATGGCCAAAAAAAGCACCTGAAAAGAAAAACGCTCTAAATACCGATTCGCATTTCAGGCCAATGGATAAATGGCTTTGGCACGATACGGAAGAGCCACAGGACGTCCGGCTCGTAGTCGCTGCGCAGCGGATCGAACATGCTCGCCTCGTCTCAGCGTCATCTGATCGAGGATCGAGCGAGGCCGATGGTCCTGGGGCGGCATCCACCGAGGGCAACAATCATCGGCGCGGCAATATAAGTCATGTGAATCCTGCTATCCGGCCGTGGATAGCAGACTGACGGCCTGTTCCCGGTTGACTGCGGCGGGAGGATCATTTTCTCTGTTGCTATCGCCGTCCCGCAGATAAAAGGAAGCGGAGGGTGGTCGGGTGATTTCCGTCGGTCCTGAACTAATAAATACCAACGTGAGGAGAGGAATATGGGATCGGGTTTTCTGTCTCGCAGGGACATGATCGTCGGCACAGCCGGACTGCCGCTGGCCGGCGTGGCCATGGCCGCTGAGGCGCCCAAGCGCGTTGCCGGCAGCCCAAGTCTGCGGAGCACGATCCATGGAACCGTTGCGCCCGGATATGAACCAGTCCGCGCCGCTTTCGAGGACAATTTCGCGTCAGGCAAAGAAATTGGCGCCCATTTCGCGGTTTTCCGAGACGGCGCGCCCCTGGTTGACCTGTGGGGCGGCAGCGCAGACGAAGCCGGGACGGTTCCGGTTACCGAAAATACGCTCTACACGCTCATGTCGACCACGAAGGGCCTGACCTCGATGTGCATCGCGATGCTGGTGGACAGGGGAAAGCTCGACTACGAAGCCCCCGTGGCGAAATACTGGCCGGAGTTCGCGGCAGAGGGCAAGGGAGCGGTGACCGTCGGGGAACTCATGTCGCACCAGGCCGGGCTCACGGGCCCCCGCGTTCCGGCTTCGGTTGAGGATTTTTACGAGCACAAGGCCCTTGCCGCCAGGCTCGCCGCGCAAGAGCCGTTTTTCCGGCCAGGCGTCTTCGGCTACCATTCGATGACCTTTGGCACGCTTGCAGATGAGCTGGTTCGGCGAACCGATGGCCGGACGGTCAGCCGTTTCTTCGCCGAGGAGGTGGCGTCGCCGCTTAAGATCGATGCCTTCATGGGTCTTCCAGCCAAGGAAGAGTATCGCGCCGCCACCATGGTGTCGGCAATGGATCCCAATAGTCTGGGTTTTGATTCCCCCAATCCGGCGGCATTGGCAGCATCGGCCATTAGAGGCTCAAGCCTCTGGGGACCAGATCAGGCGAAAGGACGCGCATATGGGAACCCTGCAGGGGGGGGCACGTCAAATGCTCGTAACCTCGCCAAGCTCTATGCCCATCTCGTCGGCCGCGACCAGCCGGGTGTGACGCCGCTCATCAGCAAGTCCGTGCTACAGCAAGCTACCCGCGCGCGCATAGCCGGCTTAAACCAAACCCATGGCGAGCTGGGCCGATACGCGGCAGGATTTCGTCTCGATCAAACGAGGTACGGATCAAACCCGGCATCCTTTGGTCATTGCGGGTTCGGGGGCAGCACCGCATTTGCCGATCCTGCGCGTCGCCTGGGCGTTTCCTATACGCCGAACAGAATGTTGAACCCCAATTGGTACGGTACCGATCCGCGGTTGGCCGCCCTGCTGAACGCACTCTTCACGGCGGAGAAAACGAAATAAGCGGGGCGAAAGGTCAGCGTGGGGCGGGTACGGGTCGAGGTGGTGTGGGACCGCGTTCACTTAGGCGGAACTGTGTCTGGTCCATTAGCCTCGATTTGGACACAGACGGCATGACGCCACTGCACACCAAGTCCCTGCCGCGATTCTTCACAACATGCGGACGGACCATCACGCCAGATCAGAATTTTGTCGTGACGCAAAGCATGATCTCACGACCGCGGCTGACGGGCGGCTGCAAGTCACCACGTGAGTTGACCGGCGTGAGGGGACGCGCGCACGCGGCCGCCCTCACAGTGCCGAAGCTACAATTACGAAGCATTGGTCGAAAAACTTGCCCGGCATCAGGCGCCTTTCCCCTGCTCAATCTTCACCAGCAGCGCGCCCTCATTCACCTGCTCCCCTTCCGCGCCGTTGAGTTCGGCAACGGTTCCGTCATATGGCGCCACCAGGCTGTGCTCCATCTTCATTGCTTCGAGCGTTAGAAGCTTCTGGCCCTTCGCCACCTTGTCTCCGGCAGCGACGGCAACGGCGATGATGCGGCCGGGCATGGGGGAACGGATGGTGCCGTCCGACGCCTCGCCGCTCCCTGCACCGCCGGCGCGCCACGGCAGCAGCTGCCAGCTCTGCCCGGCTTCAGCGACGATCACGCCGGTTGCGGTGTCGACGCGGTCGGATGGGGGCACCGCAGCTGCCACCGGTACGCCATCGCGCAGGAACCAGCCCTCCAGCCGCCGCTCGGCGTTGAGCCGGAAGCCGCCAAGTGGTCCGGGCGCGGCCAGCTTCGCCGCCGCTTCATTCAGCGCCCCGCGGGACGGTTCGGCAGCTGGCAGCAAGGCATCACCCTCGCGGCCGATAAGGCCGGTATCGAGTTGCGCTTGCGCAAAGGCTGGATGATGAAGCGCCTTCACCAGAAACCCGGCATTGGTCTTGACCGGCCAAATGACGGTCTGTTCCAGGGTATGCGCCAAGGACAGGCGGGCGGCGTCACGGTCGGGGGCCCACGCGATCAGCTTGGCGATCATTGGATCGTAAAAGGGAGATATTTGCCCCCCCTGCTCTACGCCGGTGTCAGTGCGGTAAGAAGAGCCGATATCGAAACGATCGAGCCTACCGATGGAAGGCAGAAAGCCCTTGGCCGGATCCTCGGCATAGAGTCTGGCTTCCATGGCCCAACCGTTGATCGAGAGTTCGTTCTGAGCCTTCGGCAACGGCTCGCCCGACGCCACGCGCAACTGCCATTCGACCAGGTCCTGCCCCGTGATCTCCTCCGTCACGGGATGCTCGACCTGAAGCCGCGTGTTCATCTCCATGAACCAGATGCGATCCGCGCGCAGCCCTTCCGATCCATCGGCGATGAACTCGATCGTCCCTGCCCCGACATAGTCGACTGCCTTTGCCGCACGCACCGCCGCCTGGCAGATGGCGTCCCGCGTCTCCTCATCCATGCCCGGAGCCGGCGCTTCCTCGATGACCTTCTGGTGCCGCCGCTGAAGCGAACAGTCGCGTTCGAACAAGTGGACGACATTGCCATGGCTGTCGCTGAACACCTGCACCTCGATGTGGCGCGGGTTCGTCACCCATTTCTCCAGCAATACCTGTTCATTGCCAAAGGAGGATGCCGCCTCCCGCTGGCAGGATAACAAAGCATCGGCAAAATCGGCCGCCGCGTCCACTTTGCGCATACCCTTGCCGCCACCACCGGCGACAGCCTTGATCAGCACGGGATAGCCGATTGCGTCCGCTTCGGACTTCAACCGCGCGGGCGTCTGGTCTTCGCCTAAATAGCCCGGCGTCGTCGGCACCCCAGCGTCCTGCATCAGCTTCTTGGCCGCGTCCTTCAGCCCCATGGCTGTGATTGAAGACGGGTTCGGCCCTACCCAGACCAGACCGGCATCGAGCACCGCTTGCGCAAACTCCGCATTTTCTGACAGAAAGCCATAGCCGGGATGGATCGCCTGCGCTCCGGTTGAGAGCGCCGCCGCGATGATTTTTTCGCCGACCAAATAGCTTTCGCGCACCGGCGCGGGACCGATATGCACTGCTTCATCGGCCTGCCGCACATGCAGCGCGTTGGCGTCGGCGTCGGAATAGACGGCGACCGTGCGGATACCGAGTTTGCGAGCCGTCCGAATGATGCGGCAGGCGATTTCGCCCCGATTGGCGATAAGGAGAGACTGGATCATCGCATCACATCCTGAACACGCCGAACGACGCGCGTTCGGGTACGGGGGCATTGAGCGTGGCGGCAAAGGCAAGGCCCAGCACGTCGCGCGTCTGCGCCGGATCGATGATGCCATCGTCCCACAACCGCGCGGTGGCATAATAGGGGTTGCCCTCATGCTCATATTTCTGCCGGATCGGCGTCTTGAACGCCTCAGCGTCCTCCGGCGTCCATTTGCCTGCATCGCGATGGACGGTCGCCAGCACCGAAGCCGCCTGCTCACCGCCCATCACCGAAATGCGGGCATTGGGCCAGGTGAACAGAAAGCGCGGCGCATAGGCCCGGCCGCACATGCCATAATTGCCTGCGCCAAAGCTGCCGCCGATCAAGACGGTAATTTTCGGCACGCTCGCCGTAGCCACCGCCGTCACCAGCTTGGCGCCGTTCTTGGCGATGCCTTCTGCTTCATATTTGCCGCCGACCATGAAGCCGGAGATGTTCTGGAGGAAGAGCAGCGGAATCCGGCGCTGGCATGCAAGCTCGATAAAATGCGCGCCCTTGACCGCGCTTTCGCTAAAGAGAACGCCGTTGTTGGCGAGGATCGCGACTGGCATGCCCCAGATATGCGCGAAACCGCACACCAATGTTGTGCCGTACAGCGCCTTGAACTCATGAAACTCGCTGGCGTCGACGATCCGGGCGATGACTTCACGCACGTCGTAGGGCGCCCGCACATCGTTCGGGATGATGCCATATAGCTCGTCGGGGTCGAATTTCGGCGGGCACGGATCGCGCAGGTTGAGGTCAGCGATCCGATCAGGCTCGAGCGTCGAGACGATGTCGCGCACGATGCTCAGCGCGTGTTCGTCATTTTCGGCCACGTGATCAACGACGCCCGACTTGCGCCCATGCAAGTCACCGCCGCCCAGATCTTCTGCGCTGATGATCTCGCCCGTCGCCGCCTGCACCAGCGGCGGGCCGGCAAGGAAGATCGTGCCCTGGTTGCGCACGATCACCGTTTCGTCCGACATGGCGGGCACATAAGCGCCGCCTGCCGTACAACTGCCCATGACGCAGGCGATCTGCGGGATACCCTGCGCCGACATTTGCGCCTGATTGTAGAAAATGCGCCCAAAATGCTCCTTGTCGGGGAATACTTCCGCCTGGTTGGGCAGGTTCGCGCCGCCACTATCGACTAGATAGATACACGGCAGTCGATTTTCGAGCGCAATCTCCTGCGCGCGCAGATGCTTCTTCACGGTCAAGGGGAAGTAAGTGCCGCCCTTTACCGTCGCATCATTGCACCCGATCATTACCTGCCGCCCGGACACTCGCCCGATGCCGGCAATGATTCCCGCCCCCGGCACCTCATCGCGGTAAAGGCCATTGGCGGCCAGTTGTCCGATCTCCAGAAAGGGACTGCCGGCATCAAGCAGCCGCTCCACTCGCTCGCGCGGCAACAGCTTGCCGCGTGCAACATGTTTGTCACGCGCATGATCTGTCCCGCCCCGCGCGGCGGCCGCGACACGCATCCGCAGTTCATCGCAGAGCGCGCGATTATGCGCCGCATTGGCGCGAAACGCCTCGCTATCAGCCGACAGCCTGGTGTCCAGTACGGGCGCGCTCATGCTCCAATCAGCTCCCGGCCGATCAGCATCCGGCGGATTTCGTTCGTGCCAGCCCCAATATCCAGCAGCTTGGCGTCACGCATATAGCGTTCGACCGGCCAGTCCTTCGTATAGCCCGCCCCGCCCAGCGCCTGCACTGCCTCGAGGCTGACTTTCATCGCATTCTCGCTCGCCAGCAGGATCGCGCCCGCGGCGTCGAAGCGGGTGGTCTTGCCCGCATCGCAGGCCTTCGCGACGGCGTAGACATAGGCGCGCGCCGAATTCAGGGCGACATACATGTCCGCGATTTTTGCCTGCATCAGCTGGAACGCGCCTATGGGCTTTCCGAACTGCTTGCGCTCACGGACATAAGGCAGCACCGTGTCCAGGCAGGCCTGCATGATGCCCAACTGGATGCCCGACAGCACCGTCCGCTCATAGTCGAGGCCCGACATCAGCACGCCAGCCCCGCCATTCAGCGGCCCCAGGATATTTTCTTCCGGGACCTCGCAATCATCGAACACCAATTCGGACGTCGGCGATCCGCGCATGCCCATCTTGTCGATCTTCTGCCCGATCGAAAAACCCTTCATGTCCTTCTCAATCAGAAAGGTCGTGATGCCCTTCGAACCTTCGCCCGTCTTGGCATAGACGACCAGAGTGTCGGCATAAGCCCCGTTGGTGATCCAGAATTTAGTGCCATTGAGGATGTAGCGGTCTCTTTTCTTCTCCGCTTTCAGCTTCATCGAAACGACGTCCGATCCCGCACCCGCCTCCGACATTGCGAGGCTGCCGACATGTTCGCCGGAAATCAGCTTGGGCAGATAGCGCGCCTTCTGCGCTGCATTGCCCCAACGGCGGATCTGATTGACGCACAGATTGGAATGCGCGCCATAGCTGAGCCCGATTGAGGCGGAGGCGCGGGCGACCTCCTCCTGCGCGACGACATGCTCCAGATAACCGAGCCCCAAGCCGCCATCTTCCTCCGGAACGGTAATGCCATGCAAACCCAGCTCGCCCATGGCTGGCCACAGTTCCTCGCGGGGGAACCAGTCCTTAGCATCGATTTCGACCGCAAGAGGAGCGATCCGGTCGGCTGCGAACCGCGCCGCGCTCTCGCGGATCATATCAGGGGCATCGCCCAGGGCAAAATCAAAATCCGGCGTCATGGCCTCTCCTCGCATTCTCTGCGGACAATGTAGCAGGCAGTGCGTTAACTGAAAAATTGACCCTACCCTAACCATAGAATAGATACGATCTATGATTGAACGTTATCTGATCCACTATTTTCTAGCAGTGGTCGACCATGGAAACTTCTCACGCGCGGCTCAGCACTGTGGGGTTTCCCAGCCAACACTCTCGGTCGGCATAGCAAAGTTGGAAGCTCAAATCGATCATGTGCTGTTTCATCGCACGAACCGACGTGTCGAACTGACGCTCGCTGGCAACAAGTTTGCGGCTTACGCCCGACGCATTGAGGCCGAGTTCGCCCGGGCCCAACAAGCGATGGCGGAAAATGATGCAAGCAAGCTTATCAGGCTTGGCGTCGTATCCAGTCTTCCGTCGAACTGGATCGAGAATGCAACACGGGAGGCCTGCCGCGTTGAAGGTGAGAAACTCGAACTGGTTGAAGGACGGATGAGAGAGCTGTTACCCAGGCTTGAGCGGGGCCGGATCGATGCCATCATTGGTGTGCTGGGCAATGATACCCGGGGAAGAGAGCCTTTGTTCGAGGAGGGATATGCGCTGGCGCTTCCCGACAGCCATGCCTTCGCACACCGAAAGATACTTGAGCCGGAAGAAGTCGGAGACGCGCAGATGATCGTTCGCCGAAACTGTGAGGCATTGCCGGCCGTCAGTCGCTTTTTCACTCAACGCGGCATCAGACCCTTTTTCGCTGCCCGCACGGTGAACGACGACCGCGCTATCGCGTTTGTGAGGGCAGGGCTTGGCATCACCGTTATGCCTCGCTGCTTTCTGCAGCCAGGAATTGCAATGCCCACATTATCGGGTTTTGACCAACGGCGCACAATCGGGATTTTGGCAGACCATGCCACTAGTGGGCGCGCAGACAGCAGTCAGAGTATCAAGCGCTTTTGTGCAACCCTCCGAATGAATGCGACTGCTTCATCCCCTTAACCGCCTGGTCGACGCGCACCCGGTGCGCAGCTGAGGCCACAGCGGGTGCGGTTCCCCGACACGAAGCTCTTAATCCGCGCTCTGCCAAGGATTGATGACAAGCGAAGAGTTCGCCAACCACGACGTAGGAATAGGTGTAGGCGCTGCCTGCCGCCGGGATCATTGTTGCCACCTCGGCGTAAGTGAGCGCAGCGCATACGCAAATCAGTCCGGCGACGGCGAAGGAAAGCAGCATAGGCAGGACGCGGCCGATTGTCATCACAATTGCGCCGTCATGTATTCCATTCTACTTAATTTTGGAACAACTATTCCGTGGCGTGAGGGAAGGAACCTTGCAAGTGGGTCCTTTGCCCTAACTATAGTGTGCCTGTCCTGGCCTGCCGGATTCTAACTGACGCAGGAACGATACTGGCGTGGCTTTTTCGCGCCTCGAAGCGAATCCTCTTCCCGGACGATATCTGCTATGATAGGAAGATATGGAATTCGTATTCCAACTTCTTTCCAGGGTATAATGATGTTTCAAGTGGCTTTAATCGGCGCAGGTCGAATTGGTAAGATCCACGCGGCCAATATCGCCGCAAATCGGCGCCTGTCGCTGGCGTGTGTCGTCGACCCCTTTAATGGTGCGGAGGACTTGGCTCGCGCCTTTGATACGACGGCTGCCGATGTGGATCGAGTATGGTCCGATCCCGCAATAAGCGGCGTCGTGATTGCCAGTTCCACCGATACACATCTCGACTACACGCTGGAGGCAATCCGCGCTGGCAAGCACGTCTTCTGCGAAAAGCCGCTGGATCAGGATGTCGCGCGTGCCGCCCGCGTCGATGAGGCACTGGTCGGTAGCGATCAGCGCGTCCTCTTGGGTTTTAACAGGCGCTTTGATCCGAACTTCGCCGCTCTTCAGCGCCGCCTGGCTCAAGGGGAGGTCGGCCGGCTGGAGACGCTTCATATCATAAGCCATGATCCCGCGCCGCCCCCGGCGACGTACATCAAGACTTCGGGTGGCATCTTCAAGGACATGTCAATTCACGACTTCGACATGGCCCGCTGGCTGCTCGCCGAAGAGATCGAAAGCGTTTTCGCGTCTGCCGCCGTGTTGATCGACCCGGCGATCGGCGAAGCCGGCGACTTCGACACAGCCAAGGTCGTGCTCCGCACGGTTAGCGGTAAGCTTTGCATCATCTCCAACAGTCGTCGGAGCGGGTACGGCTATGACCAGCGTATCGAAGCGTTCGGGTCCGGAGGCATGATCCGCGCCGACAATAAAATTGAGACGACCGTACAGAAATGGACGGAAGTCGGTGCAGCGGCGGACTCATTCCAGAACTTCTTTCTGGAGCGCTACGCCGAAGCGTATGCTATCGAGATGGATCATTTCGCCGACGTTATCGAAGGCAAGGCGCTGCCCCTTGCCGACCAGCGTGACGGAACCTGTGCCTTGGTGCTGGCCGAGGCGGCCGATCGATCGGCACGAACGAACCAGGTCGTTAACGTGCGGCGAAGCGACCTGGCCTGATGCGACAGGTCTCGGAGGCCGATCCGCGATTAGGCGCGACAAAGGGCATTTTTCCCGGCGTGCCTTTCCGGCTCGCCGCCTCGAGTGAAATGCTTTTCCTCGAGCTCCCGCTGCTTGAACGCGTGAAGCGGATCGATGCGGAGGGCTTTTTAGTCGAAATCTGGGATTGGACGCGCCACGATATCGAGGCCTTGGCGGCGAGCGGCGTCACCTTCTCCTCGATGACGGGATATGTGCGGGGCCGGCTTGCCGACCGGGATGGCGCCGAGGAGCTTGTCGCGACCGCAAAGGAGTCGATCGCCATCGCCAAAAGGCTGGGCGTGCCCCGCCTGAACCTCCACGGCACGGGCCTTGGTCCTGACGGGTTGCCACTGCTGCCGGCCGTCGAAATCACCGGCGCCATGTGGCTGTACGCCCGCGATACATTGCGCCGTCTGGCCGATCTTGGCGAGCAGGCCGGGGTTACTTTCGTGCTCGAAAACCTCAATACGGCGGTCGACCATCCGGGCGTGCCTTTCGGGCGAGCAATCGACTGCATCGAGTTGGTCGCGTCGGTCGATCGGCCCGCCGTCCGGCTCATGCTCGATCTGTACCACGCCCAGATCGGCGAAGGTAATCTGATCGAGCTGTGCCGTCAGGCACTGCCCTATATAGGTGAAATTCAGGTCGCCGACGTGCCGGGCCGGTGTGAGCCCGGGACTGGAGAAATCAACTACCCGCGTATCGCGGAAGCATTGTCGGCAATGGGCTATTGTGGGCCGGTGGGGCTCGAAGGATGGGCGACAAGCGATAGCGCGTCGGCGCTCGAGGCATTTCGGACGGCATTTCGCGTTCCGCAGGGCTGACGCGATCGGCCGGCAACGAGCTCGGCGCCGGACTTGGGGATGGCCGCAGCGTCACTTCCTCTCCGTACTTCCCATCGACAGCCCCGAAGACCAAAGGTGCCTCTATCTCGCGCGGGTTTCAAGTGCCGTAGAACCAGACGCTTGATATTGGAAAGGGACGCCATTGGCGGCAGCCGTGGCAGCCAGGAGCCGGAGCGCTTGTCGTTCAGCGCAAACTCGCCATGCAATGCAAATTCGTTCGGCGGCGTCCCCCCCCCCAGGGGGTGGAACGCCGCATGACGTGAAGCGTTAGAATCGACGCCTGACCCGGACGCCGTATCGACGGACATCACCGAAGCTCGTAACCCTGGAAGCGCCGCCACCACCGCTGTTCACGGAGACAGCGTTCGTGACATACAGCTCATTGGTCAGATTGGTGCTGAACGCGCTCACCTCCCAATTGCCGCTCGGGTCTGTCACTGAAACGGAACCGCTGAGGATACCCACCGAGTCCTGTGAGAAACCTGGATTATTGTAGATGTCGAGCGGGGTCTTGCTGTTCCAGCTGTAGCTGGCGTTGAGCCTGCCCTGCCACTCTCCGACCGGGAATTTATAGTCGCCACCCACGTTGAACTGCCACTTCGGCGCCCCCGCGAGTCGGTTGCCGGTGAGATCCCTGACATTCACCCCGGGACTCACGGGATCACCCAGCTCGGGATAAAGAGGGTCGGCCGTGCGCAATCCCTCATAGCGCGTGTCGAGATAGGCGACTGAGCCGTTGAATTTCAGCCCCTCGATCGGCGATGCCTCCAACTCGGCCTCGATACCCTTGATCTTCGCTTTGGCCGCGTTGATGGTGCGGAAGGTGATTTCCCCCGGATCAAGCCCGAGCACCGACTGTTGGAGATTGGAGTAATCCATAATGAAGCCAGTCAGGTTGCCTGACAGGCGCCGATCGGCTGTGCTCACTTTCAAGCCTGCTTCGTAGTTCCAGACATATTCTGGATTGTAGGAGCGGGAAGGGAAAGCGAACTCGTCAAAGCCGCCCGACTTGTAGCCGCGTGACGCCGTGGCATAGACAAGTATGTTCTCGCCCGGCTTCCAGTCGATCGAAACGCGCGGCGTCCAAGCTGACCCTGTGAGGCGACCGGACGACGTCGCAGCATTGAATGCCGACCGGCTCGATTTTTTGTCGTGCGTGTAGCGCGCTCCTGCCGTGAGGCGGATCGTGTCGGTCACATCGAAACGCACCTGACCGAAGCCGGACCAGGATGTGAGCTTCTGGTTGTCGAGGAAGGCGAGCGCCCCTGCCGGAACGCCAAGGAACGGAAAACCAACCTCGCCGTGAAGCTTGTAATCATAGTTCAGGTAAAGGCCCCCGACGATGAAATCGAGGCGGTCGCTGATCGCCCCGGACAGCGTCACCTCCTGCGACGTTTGCCTAAAGGGCTGCTTGCGCGGCCGCGGACCCCAGAGGACCGTTCCAACGGTCGTGTGATCCTGGTCCTCATTATAAAGCAGCTTGCTCTTCACATAGCCGGTGGTGGTCACAAGCTGCAAATCATCGCCCAGATCCCAAGCGAGCCGAAACGTACCCTGGAAGAACTTGTCCTTGCGGATATCGGTCCGATCCTGGGTCATCGTCCTGGTGTTGGGATCGAAGTCCGGAACCCCGTTTGCTTCCGCGAGCGATGGCATGTCCGGTCGAGAACGCCCAAAGGATACGGTCGCCGGAAGGGCTTCGTCGACGCGGCCCTGAAGGATCAGGCTCATCTCCAGCGATTCACTCGGACGCGCCAGAAGGGAAAGGCGGGCTTGCCGTTTGTCGATGCCGCCGTAGGTGTTGCGGGTTTGCGTCTCGGTAATCCAGCCATCGGCTTTGTCGACCTGAACCGCCAGCCGAGCGAGCAGCTTGTCGCCAGCAATGGGGCCGGTGATCGCGCCTTCGACCGCAATGCGATCATGGTTGCCCAGTGTGGCTTCCACATAACCGCCGGGCTCTGATGACGGCTTGGCAGAGATCACATAGACGCCGCCGGCAGTCGCGTTGCGGCCACCGAGCGTGCCCTGCGGCCCGCGCAAGACCTCGATGCGCTCGACATCGAAGAAGTCGAAGGTGCCGATCCGGCGGGAGGCGTAGGAGACGCCATCCTGAACCATGGCGACGGCCGGCTCGAAGCCCCCGAAGCTCCCGACGCCGCGGATCACGATGTTCATGCCGAGGCCGCCATTGGCGTTCTCCGGCACGCGTATCGACGGACTCAAAAGCGACAAGGAGTTCAGATCGGCCACGCCGCGGTCCTTGAGGGTCTCGGTCGAGTAGGCGGAGATTGCGATCGGCAGCGAGTTGACGCTTTCCGCGCGCCTTTCCGCCGTCACCACAATATCGCCTATATCGCTGATGAAGGTACCGGACGCAGGGTCGCCCGGCGCGGCCGCACCGCCCGAGTCAACCTCAGCCTGCGCAGCCTCTGCGCCTTGAGCCCCATTGTCGATCTGTTGCGCCCAAGCTCCGGCCGAAGCGCAGGCTGACATTGCGCTGCCCACAAGCAAGCGTGCCATCCATTGCGTCATCTTCATCTCGATTCTCCCCAATAAGCAACTTGCCGTGAAAATTCGTGGGTACACCAACGTAACAATTCCGGCATTTTGTGTATTAGAACATAAATTCTATTCTGTGTCCATGGGAAAATGGGCCGGCTGGCAGCAGGACGGCAATCGTCTCATTTAAGCTCAAGAGACGCTAAATTCCTTGCTGCTGCCTTATGCAAATTTTGCGCTCAGCCTATGAAGTGAAGGGCTTGGCCGTGGACGCAACGAACCGCTTGCCTCGTCGCCAACCTTTGCAGTAGTGAAATAACTATTCCATATTTACGATTGACAGAACTAAGATTTGAACCGATATCTCACCGATTGGAGGATGCTAGGAATGGCCGATCAGGCAATCGTCGGAGCAGAAATCGTGCACAGACAAGAACGTCCGCGAAGAATGCGGCGTTTGGCAATGCTCTTGTTCCTGGCCTACGCCTCGCTCATCACCATCTTCCAGGGGATACAGAATATCCTTTTGCCGCCGGTGGTGGAGGCGTTGGCTCCCGATGCCAAGGTCAGCACCTTGGCCCTTCTTGCGACCCTCGCCTCCATCACCACCGTCATAGCGCTGTTCGCCGGAGGAGCGATCTCGGACCGCACACGGAGCCGGTGGGGCCGCCGCACTCCTTCTTTGGTCCTGTCATGTCTGGCGAGCGTCGCGCTGTTGCCGTTGATGGGCATGGCAAGCTCGATCATTCAACTTCTTATCTTGATGCCGCTTTTGTGGTTCACGCTGAATTATTATCAGTCGGTTCTGCTGGCCGCGTTGCCAGATCGCATCCCCAAACATGAACTGGGTTTCGCCTCGGCGGCCATCGGACTCGGCGCGCCGGTCGGCATTTTCGCGGGGGTAAACATTGGCGCCTTCGCCCCGACCACTATGCTCGGCTATGTTTTTCTCGCGGTTCCGTTCACCGTCTTGACCTGTTGCCTTGTTCTTATGGAACCCGAACCATCATCCCTCGACGAACCCCTGCGAGTCAGGCAAAGGCTGGCGCTCCGAAGCGTTCGTGAGCAATTCTCGAGCCTCAAAGACCGCAATTTCGCCCTGGCCCTGGCGTCCCGCTTCCTGATGTTCCTGTGCTACTTCAGCGTTACCGGCTACCTCTTCTATGTGCTCCAAGATTATGTGGGGGCAGCGCAACTGCCCTACGAAAACGTCAACATCGGCGTCAGTTCCGTCATGAGTCTCATGACCCTCTCATGGCTCGTGATCACGCCACTTGTCGGCTTCGTCGCGGATCGGTTCCGTCGAACCGCGTTCATAGTTGCGATGGTGTCGTTCGGAGCCGCCGTGGTGACCTTGCTTCCGGGGGTGACGAACGATTGGACGGCCATGCTGCTGTTCGGCCTGGGCACCGGCGTGATGTTCGGCACATATTTCGTCCTCGACCTGAAGCTCGCGACGCTTGTTCTGCCATCTGCCGACACCGCAGGGCGGGATCTTGGGCTATTATTGGCGGCCGGCTCGGCGCCTGGTGTATTCTCGTTCGCGGTAGCGGCTTCGGTCATCGCGTTCAGCGGCTATCCAGCACTGTTCGTTTTTGGAGCCATCGTTGCGCTGGCGGGGGGGCTGTGCGCCATCTTCATCCGGTTGCGCGGCTAGCCTGGATGTGAGCTTTCAGGAGATCGTTCATCCGCTGTGATCCGGCGAGACTCGAGCGGACCGTCGCCAAGTGGCTGGCGCGCTATCGAGCCGAAGGTGAGACGGGCCTTGCCGATCGCAGTTCGCGTCCGCATCGGCTGCCCACGGCCACGCCCGCAGGAGACGAGCCGTAACGTAGCGAAAGCTGGTTGCATGCCAATATTTCTAGAATATTTGTTCTATCAATTTGAGCAGCATCCGCTACGCGAGGTAAGGTGATGACAGGCTTTAGCCCAATGGGGCGCCGGAGCTGGGCTTGCCCGAGGCCTCAGCTTTTTTATTGGTGGAATGGATGTTCCGCTTTTCCATCAGAATCAAGGCGAATAAGCGCAGAGTCTGAGCCCTGTGTGGCCTCGTCCGGAGACTTTTAATCACCTTTGCCTGCAACAGCCACAGGTTCTGCAAAGGAATGCCGAAGCGGAATCCAACGGCATGAAACATATGTTGCCACGATATGCAAAATGGAATACACGTTGCATCTCTACGAGGGATAATCTGGAACAAGAATGCAGCACACTGCCAAACAGAAGAGGTTGGACCTCATCGCCATAGGGCGCGCGAGCGTGGATCTCTATGGGCAACAGGTGGGCGGCCGCCTGGAAGACATGACTTCCTTTGCCAAATATCTTGGGGGAAGCCCGGCCAACACAGTCGTTGGCGTCACGCGCCTCGGCCTCCAGGCAGGATTGCTGACACGGGTAGGAAACGATCACATGGGTCGTTTCATCCGGGAGCAACTCGAGCGGGAAGGTGCTGATACCAGCGGCATTATTGTCGATGATGAGCGACTGACTGCACTGGTCATACTGGGCATCAGCGATCCGGACACTTTTCCGCTGATTTTCTATCGCGAAAACTGCGCGGACATGGCTTTGTGCGTAGACGACATTGATCCGGAAGTGATCGCATCGTCAGGCGCGCTGCTCGTCAACGGCACGCACCTGTCGCGAGAACAGGTATTCGCCGCCAGCCTGAAAGCTGCGGAGATCATGAAGGCGAATGGCGGCCGGGTGGTGTTCGACATCGACTATCGCCCCGTTTTGTGGGGCCTCGCGTCTAAGGACAAGGGGGAGGACCGTTTCGTAGCCAGTGCTGCCGTCACCGCCGAACTGCAGCGTATGCTTCCGCTATGCGATCTTGTCGTTGGCACGGAGGAGGAGATTCATATCCTCGGCGGCACCACCGATACGATTGCAGCGTTGCGCGCCATTCGAGAGGTCACCGGCGCCCTGCTCGTGTGCAAGCGTGGTCCTGAAGGCTGCGTGGCGTTCCCGGGTTCCATCCCGGACGATCTGGATGGGGGAATTATTGGCAACGGCTTTCAGATCGAGGTCTTCAATGTGCTGGGTGCCGGCGACGCCTTCATGGCGGGCTTCTTGCGGGGCTGGTTGCGTGGAGAGCCGATCGAACGCTGCTGCACCTGGGCCAACGCTTGCGGCGCAATAGTGGTTTCCCGCCATGGCTGCGCCCCCGCGGCTCCGAGTTGGGAAGAACTGGAACTGTTCCTGTCGCGGGACGACTGGCCCCAAAAACTGCGTGATAGCACCGAGCTTGAACAACTGCATTGGTCGACTAACCGGCCTGCTTCCGGTTCTGAACTGACTGTACTGGCAATCGATCACCGCAGCCAATTCGAGGAACTCGTTGCTGATCTTGGCCGCGCAAATCTCCAAAGAATAGGGCATTTCAAAGAACTAGCCTTGCAGGCGCTGCAGCGTGTGGCGGGATCGCATAGCGGTTTCGGCCTACTTGCTGACGGACGCTTCGGCATGCGCGCCCTGGAAAAAGCCGCCGGCTCGCCATTGTGGATCGGACGTCCCATCGAGCTGCCCGGATCGCGCCCAATTGAGTTCGAAGGATCGCCTGATGTGGCGACGACGTTGATGGAATGGCCGCGAGACCATGTCGTCAAATGCCTCATATTCTACCATCCCGACGACCCGGCAGAACTTCGGGAGCAGCAGGATCGGCAACTTTTGCGCCTGTTCGACGCATGCCGTTCGACGGGGCATCAGTTGCTGCTGGAAATCATTGCCTCCAAAGCTGGTTTGATCGATGGCAACACGGTTCCCCGAGTAATCGACCATCTGTATAATCTCGGCATCTTTCCCGATTGGTGGAAGCTGGAACCGATGGCTGATCGTGAAGTCTGGGCTAATATAAGCAAGGTCATCAACCATCACGATCCGCATTGCTGCGGGGTGGTGCTGCTAGGACTCTCAGCGAGTCAGGAAGAGTTGCTCGAAAGCTTCACAGCAGTTGCAGATATCGACGTGGTGAAGGGGTTTGCAGTGGGCCGTACTATTTGGCAAAAGCCCGCCGAAGCCTGGTTAAAAGGCGACATCGGCGACGATGAGGCTGTCGATGTGCTCGCCAACAATTTTTCTGCCCTCGTTGAGGGTTGGCGTACATCGCGCCGCGGTGCGGCTGCATGACCGCCGTTCGCCTGACCATGGCCCAGGCGCTGACGCGTTGGCTCGCCGCCCAGCAGGTGGAGATTGAAGGACAAGCTGTCCCCTATTTCGCAGGCGTCTGGGCAATCTTCGGACACGGCAATGTTGCTGGGCTTGGGGAAGCCCTTGCTGCGGCGGAGGACGTTCTGCCGACGTACCGGGCGCATAATGAGCAGGGCATGGCCCATGCCGCCATTGCATTCGCCAAGGCATCGCGTCGCCGGCGGGCGATGATCTGCACGACATCGATTGGACCGGGCGCGACGAACATGGTCACAGCGGCCGCTCTTGCCCATGTCAACCGCCTCCCCCTCCTGCTGCTTCCTGGGGATGTCTATGCAAGCCGCCGGCCCGATCCGGTGCTGCAGCAGGTTGAGACCTTTGCCGATGCCACGGTTAGCGCGAACGACTGTTTCCGGCCGGTGTCGCGATTGTTCGACCGGATCACCCGGCCCGAGCAGATCATCGATGCTCTGCCGCGTACGATGGCGGTGCTGACCGACCCGGAGAAATGCGGGCCCGTCACGCTTTGCCTGTGTCAGGATGTGCAGGCGGAGGCTTATGATTATCCTGAGAGCTTCTTTGCCCCGCGGGTATGGCGCCATCGGCGCCTTGCCCCCGACGATGCCGAATTCGAAGCCTTGAGCGAGGCTATTCGGGGCTCCCGTGCGCCGCTGCTCGTGGCGGGCGGCGGGGTGCTCTATTCGCAGGCCGAGGTGGCGCTGGCGCGGCTTTCTGAACTTACCGGCATACCCGTTGCCGAGACGCAGGCAGGCAAAGGCAGCCTCCCCTGGGATCATCCACAGGCGCTGGGCGCGATCGGCGTCACAGGCTCTTCTGCGGCCAATCACGCGGCGCAATTCGCCGATCTCATAATCGGTGTCGGCACGCGCTTGCAGGATTTCACTACCGGGTCGCGAACGCTGTTCCAGGGCCGTTTGATGCAAGTGAATGTTGCCACCCACGATGGCTACAAGCATGGCGCAGAGCCGGTAATCGGCGATGCCAGGACAGTAATCGAAAAGCTGTGTACTACGCTGGAAGACTGGTCGGTGCCCCAGCCATGGCGCGATGGCAACGCCGAAGCGGCCAGGCAGTGGAATACGGTCGTGGATCAGAGCATGGCGCCGGGCGATTCCCTACCCTCCGATGCCCAGGTGGTAGGCGCGGTCTGGCGCAATGCGCCGCCTGACGCCGTCGTGGTTTGCGCGGCCGGAGGGCTTCCGGGCGAACTGCACAAGCTCTGGCGCGCCAGCACGCCAGAGGGCTACCATGTCGAATATGGCTATTCCTGCATGGGTTACGAAGTGGCCGGCGGACTCGGCGTAAAGATGGCGCTTCCCGAACGGGAGGTGTTCGTCATGGTGGGCGACGGCAGCTACCTGATGCTTAATTCGGAACTCGCGACGTCGGTCATGCTGGGTTTGAAGATCACCGTCATTTTGCTCGACAACCGGGGCTATGGCTGCATCAACCGTCTTCAACAAGCTACCGGGGGTCGCCCTTTCAACAATCTTCTGGCCGATGCAAGGCATGAAGTGCTCGCCGAGATAGACTTTGCAGCCCACGCGCGCAGCCTTGGCGCAGGAGCTGAAAAGGTCGCGGGAATTGAAGAACTTGAGCAAGCGTTGAAACGGGCCGCCTTGGCATCCCGCTCCTACGTCATTGTAATCGACACCGATCCGGCGCTCACCACTTTGGAAGGTGGTCATTGGTGGGATGTCGCGATCCCCGAAGTTTCGGCGAGGCCAAAGGTGCGCGCCGCGCGAGCAAATTATGACGATATTCTCAAGGGAGGGCGGACATGACAATCCGTTGGGGCGTGAGCCCCATTGCGTGGGCAAATGACGATATGCCCGAGCTGGGCAAGGATACCAGCCTCGAAACAATCCTGAATGACGCGCGCGAGATCGGTTTTGAGGGCGTGGAACTGGGAAGCAAATTCCCGACAAACCCCGACGTGCTGGCTCCGATCATGCGTGAACATGAAATGGAACTCATCGGCGGCTGGTATTCGTCGAACCTGCTGCTGCGCAGCGCCGAGGAGGAGATCGCCGCAATGGCAGATCATCTTACCCTGCTGGCACGTATGGATTGTAACGTTTTCATAATCGCAGAAACCAGCAACGCTGTGCATTGCAACCGCGAAGACGGACGCCTCAGCAGCCCGCCGCGCCTCGCGCCCGGCGAATGGGCGGAATTCGGCCGCCGCCTTGATAAGGTCGCAACCCATGTCAACAAGTGCGGCCTGCGCTTCGCCTATCACCACCATCTGGGGACAGTTGTCGAGCAGTCCGAAGATCTGGAAAATTTCCTCGCTTCCACCGGAGATCATGTCGGGCTGGTGCTGGATACCGGCCATGCGCTGTACGGCAACATCGATCCGGTTGATGTGGTGCGGACGCATCCAGAGCGCGTGAACCACGTCCACTGCAAGGATATCCGCACCGAGCGTTTTCGTCGCTTTTATGCAGAGGGCGTCAGCTTTCTCGACGGGGTGATCGGGGGAATGTTCACGGTGCCAGGCGACGGCGACTACGACTATGCGCCGCTCATGAAGGCTCTGGCCGAAATCGACTATTCCGGTTGGATCGTCGTCGAGGCGGAACAGGATCCGGCAATCGCCAACCCCAGAAAATATGCGCAAATCGGGCTCGACACACTCAAACAACTGGCAACCGAGATGGATCTGGTCCGATGACCCTTTTGGTGCGATCACATGCTCCGGCTGCCGACGGAGCAGTGCTCAAAATCACGCCTGAAAGCGCGGGCTGGACGTATGTAGGTTTTCAGGTCCTGAAGCTGACCAGCGGTCAGGTTTTCGAGGGTGGGGAAAAAGGGCGCGAGGCATGTATCGTGATCCTGTCTGGCACCGTCAGCGTCTCTGCGGGTGGACGCGCTTTCACCGGCCTTGGATCGCGTAAGAACGTTTTCGACGGACTTCCTACCTCGCTTTATGTTCCAGCCGACACCAGCTATTCGATCTATGCAGCGACCGATACTGAAGTGGCGATCTGCACCGCGCCCGGCATGCGTCCAGGCAAGGCGCGCGTCATTGCTCCCGATCAGGTGGGACAGGAAACGCGAGGTTCAGGTACGAACACGCGCTATGTGCGCAACATTCTGGACGACAAGGCCGAGGCCGAAAGCCTATTGGTTGTAGAGGTCATCACACCGGGTGGGCATTGGTCCAGCTATCCTCCGCACAAGCATGATCAGGATGCCTTCCCGAAGGAGACATTCCTGGAAGAAACCTATTATCATCGCCTCTCACCGCCGCAGGGCTTTGCGTTTCAACGGGTGTATACCGATGACCGCTCGATCGACGAGACGATGACGGTCCAGGACGGAGATGTGGTGATGGTGCCACGCGGATATCATCCGGTCGGCGCGGCACATGGTTACGACTTATATTATCTGAATGTAATGGCCGGTCCGTGCCGCAACTGGTTGTTCGCCAATGATCCCGCGCACGAGTGGATCCTGCGCAAAAAGGAGTCTTGTTGATGCGGCATATAGATCATCTTCTCGGCGGCGGTCTGCGTGTGATCTCCACACGAAGCAGCGACGTGTTTGATCCTAACAATGGCAGCGTGCAAGCGAAAGTGGCGCTGGGCGACAAGGCGGTGCTCGATACCGCGGTAGCAGCCGCACAGGCCGTTCAGCCTCAGTGGGCGGCAATGAACCCTCAGCGTCGCGCACGTGTCATGTTCAACTTCAAACAGTTGCTGGACCAGAACATGCATCAGCTCGCGGAGCTACTGGCGTCCGAGCACGGCAAGGTCATCGATGATGCTAAAGGCGACATCCAGCGCGGACTGGAAGTCGTCGAGTTTTGCTGCGGCATTCCGCATGCTCAAAAGGGTGAATATACTCAGGATGCAGGCCCGGGCATCGACGTATATTCAATGCGACAACCGCTGGGCATCGGCGCCGGCATTACGCCTTTCAACTTCCCGGCAATGATCCCGATGTGGATGTTCGCACCCGCCATTGCGTGCGGCAACGCCTTTATCCTGAAGCCATCGGAACGCGATCCTTCCGTTCCCGTCCGCCTGGCCGAACTGTTCCTCGAGGCCGGCGCCCCCGAGGGCGTGTTGCAGGTGGTGCACGGCGACAAGGAAATGGTCGACGCGATACTGGATCATCCCGACATTGCGGCGGTAAGCTTTGTTGGTTCATCCGACATCGCCCATTACGTCTATCAGCGGGGCGTTGCAGCTGGAAAGCGCGTGCAGGCTATGGGCGGCGCCAAAAACCATGGCATCATTATGCCGGACGCGGACATGGATATGGCCGTCAACGATCTCATCGGCGCCGCATTCGGTTCGGCCGGCGAGCGGTGCATGGCCCTCCCGATCGCCGTGCCAGTGGGCGAGGAAACGGCAGAGATCCTGCGCGCAAAGCTAGTCATGGCTATTGAGAAGCTGCGCATCGGAATATCGACCGATCCCGAGGCGCAATATGGCCCGGTAGTAACAGCGCAACACAAGCAAAAGATCGAGGACTGGATCCAGACCGGTATCGACGAGGGCGCAGAGCTCGTCATCGACGGCCGAGGATTCAAACTGCAGGGGTATGAAGACGGTTTCTTTGTTGGTCCGACCCTGTTCGATCATGTCACGACAGGAATGAGCGCCTACAAGGAGGAGATATTCGGGCCCGTCCTTCAGATAGTGCGCGCAAAGGACTTCGAAGAAGCAGTCGATCTGCCGAGCAGACATCAATATGGAAACGGCGTCGCCATCTTCACTCGCAATGGCCATGCAGCTCGAGAATTCGCGCAGCGCGTGAACGTAGGGATGGTCGGCATCAACGTGCCCATTCCGGTGCCGGTGTCTTACCACAGCTTCGGCGGCTGGAAGCGCTCGGCTTTCGGGGACCACAACCAATACGGCATGGAAGGCGTGCGCTTCTGGACCAAGGTAAAGACAGTCACCCAACGCTGGCCCACTGGAGCAGCGGGCCAGTCCAGCTTCATCATTCCGACGATGAGATAGGAGAAGCTGGCAATGACACCGGGGGCGCAACAATGACCGAAAAGGAACACAAAGCGGACAAATAATTTTCCAACATTGAAAACCCTGTTTGGAACGGATATTCCGTTGGCTACATGATTATGAAGGGGCTTTATGGACGAGACTGTATCAACCCCCTCGACAGCCGAGGAATTGCGGGTCGAAATCCAGGAGCGATACGAAACGCTGAGCACGCGACTGAAGCAATTTGCCCGTTATGTTCTCGATGAACCTCATGACGTTGCCTTTGAAACGCTTGCGGTCATTGCTGAACGTAGCGGTGTCCAGCCGTCCGCGATCGTCCGTTTCGCCCAGAGTTTCGGTTTTCCCGGCGCCAGTCAGATGCAGCGTCTCTTGCGCGAAAATTTACTCGCAAGCGACAGCCGCGTGGGATATGCCGAGCGAATTCGCCAATTCAGGAACGTAACTGCCAATCAGCCTGTCGAGGGGCCGGGACAGCTTCTGAACGAGTTTGTGGAAGGCAATACGCTTGCTCTGCACAATCTCAGCCATGCCGTTGGTCAGAAAGACTTGATGGAGGCCGTCGAGATTATTGCCCAGGCCAAGGTGGTTTATGTTGTAGCATTCCGCCGTGCTTTTCCAGTTGCGTCCTATCTTGGCTATCTTCTCGCCCAGACTAATAAGCAGGTAGTCTTTGTCGACGGAGTTGCCGGGATGGCCTTGCAGCAGGCCCGGAGCATAGGCCCCAACGATCTCCTTATTGCCATCAGCTACACCCCATATGCTGGGGAAACGCTGGAAATCGTTGAAATGGCAGCGCAAAAATCCGTCAAGATTCTGGCGATCAGCGACAGCGTCATCAGTCCGATTGGCAAGCACGCATCACTGGTCCTTCAAGTGAGGGAATCGGACATACGGGGGTTTAGATCTCTCTCGGCATCAATGTGCCTCGCTCAGGCCTTGGCCATTTCCTATGCGGTGGGTCAGAATGGACGCGGGTCCTGAACTGCTAGACGGCAAAGTCGGCAACCACTCCCGCAATGAATAATAGAATATATATATTTCTTGGATTATTTTCGCGGTATATATCCTCTTCTATGCAGTAAATGACCCCTATCAGGGTTGATTACTTCGGCATCTGAACCAGTAGCCGTCCACCTTTCCAGCCATGCGAAAACCTATCGAGCCGCAAAATGCTCTCCGCAAGGCAAACCGCCTTTGGGTCAGATCCTCTCGCTTGACATCAGGGATACTCCAACGTTGCCAAAAAAAGGGCCGGAGATTTCTCTCCGACCCTCTGCGACCCAATTGGGCTCTTGTTATTCGGTCTGCTCGGCAGCTGGCGTTCGATGATCGGCAGAACAGTCGGCTGGGATATGTGGGCTCCGGTGGACGCAATTTAGCGCCGCGATCTATGACTCCATGGCGCGACAATGAGCCGTTGTCCGTTGCGCGCGCGCTCCGATCCAGCGCGCCCGTGCAACGCCGTCCCGCATGAGAACCTTGACGTTGTCTTCAAAGATGGAATTCATTCGTAACTCCTGGCCAGTCGTCAGCTGAACTCAATTATTTTCCTTAACGCTTGCCTGCTGACTACCTTCCACCAGGAGACGGCGAACACAATTGATAAGGAGAACCTCAACACCATCAAAGCTTAAGACTGGATCAGCCCGTGGCAGGTAGGCTCTTCCAAGAGCCATTCTGATCCGAACATGTGTGGTTCCATGCCTCACGCTTTGTAGAGATTAACGTAGGTGTGAAATCCAGGTTCTGTCAATGATCATTGTGGAATTTATGTTTACATGAGCGCGGGGGTGCCCCTTACGCCTTGCTCGCCCCTACGCGTAGTATATTGATTCTACCACTATTGGCCGATGGATTGGCAGTGAAGCAGGAGAGCGGCGCCGACACAACGAAGATGCGGCTAATTACCGACATGTGCGGGCATTGCATTTGCTTCGCCAAGGCAAGCCAAGCCAAGCAAGGTGATCGCGCACGAGCTTGGCTTTGAAGACTGCGGCAGCTTTCGACGATCGTTTTGCCGCTGGACCGGAGGATCGGTCTCCGCATGGCTCAATGGATATTGAAGACTGATGATGACGAGCTGCCACTGAAGGCCAGCGCGGATCGGAACATCGCACATTCGGGCGCGGAACATAGCGCATTTGTGATTGGGGGCAGCAGTTGCCAGTCCCAATGCGCCCTAGCCCATGATAGTTGACGCCACGCCACCTCAGCCGTTATTAGTAGGTACTAACATCTAATCGAGCAAGGGCACAGACTTGAGCAGCGAATCCACTCCTGAACGCATTCTCTCGACGGCTTTGAGGCTCTTCAACTGTAACGGCGTAGATCGCGTCCCTATTTACAAGATAGCCTCTGATCTGGGCATAAGTCCAGGAAATCTGACGTACCATTTCGCCCGCAAGCAGGACATTCTCTATTCCTTGATCGA
Source organism: Rhizorhapis suberifaciens (assembly GCF_014200045.1). Classification (GTDB taxonomy): domain Bacteria; phylum Pseudomonadota; class Alphaproteobacteria; order Sphingomonadales; family Sphingomonadaceae; genus Rhizorhapis; species Rhizorhapis suberifaciens. Next base: position 5,327 of record NZ_JACHOV010000016.1, on the reverse strand, counting down.
CAGGCTCGAAGCTGAAGCGGCTGAAGTACTCGCCAGCCCCAGAAATGCTAGCTCCAAGGAGTTTGCTCTGTACATGGTGAACTTGTTCAGCTTGATGTGGCGCTATCATTTTTTCTTCGAATCGCTCACCTATTTTACGGTGACCGATGCCAGAATTGCCGAAAGCTATCAGCGCATCATGAAGACCGCCATAAAAGGGTCGATCCAGCGTATTGAGAATGCTATCGCCTGTGGCGATATTCCACCGATAGTTGCGCCGAACAGTCCACAAATTCTGTGTGAAAACATGTGGGCCGTTTGGGTCAATCGGCTTGGCGTGGCGCGGTCCGGTTTTGATGAAGTCGGGGAGCGCGCTTCAGCGATCTACGACTGCTGCATCCACCACATCAGCCTCATTCAACCTTATGCCAGCGTAACTTACATCTCCAAATTGCATGACGCCATTCGGGATATATTGGACGCAGAGGCAGATGCTCTGGCTATTGTTACTTAGAAAGTGCCCAGCCAAGGGCTTTGACACCAGACCTATACGTGTCCAGGATATTTGACCTAAATATTGCGGTTGCCAAGGGAAGCGTATGGGTGAACTTCTCTCTTTCCACGACGCCGTGCGGGCGCGGCGGGCAGCGCGTGACTTTCTACCTACCCCGCTGAAGCGGGCGCCGATAAGGGAAAGTGTGACGATACAAAGTTGAACGAGACTTTTGCCAGACATCTGTTGCCGTTCCTGCACCGGAGCGGCCATCTAGAGGTTCTGGAACTGGCTCCAATATCGACCAATGGGAGCTCTGGGTTGAAGATCGGACTGTCTATTCCCAACAACTGGGGAATCGCTGATGTCGGAGAGCTTATCGACATTGGCGTTCTCGCGGAACAATGCGGCTTCCACGCGCTTTGGACGTCTGAGCATCTGGTCAACGTCAGCTATGTGCGGGACCGGATAGGCGACGAGCCCTACTACAACCCCTTGGCCATTTTATCGGCTCTCTCCGTCAAAACATCCCGTATTCTGCTTGGCACATCCATCCTTATCCTGCCCTTCCACAGCCCCTTTTTCGTGGCCAAATATTTCGCGACCCTCGATCATCTCTCCAGGGGCCGGGCTGTGCTGGGCGTGGGCATCGGCAATGTCCCTGAGGAATTCGAGGTCGTCGGCGTTCCCTGGCAAAAGCGGGGCGCCTCCACGGACGAAGCGATCGCCGTCATTCGCGCGCTCTGGTCGCAGGATGCCGCTGAACACAACGGCGAAAACTGGCAATTTACGGACGTCCATACATCCCCCAAGCCATTTGGCGCCATGATCCCGATCTGGGTAGGCGGCATCAGCCCCGCCGCTCTGCGGCGCACAGCCAGCATAGGGCAGGGATGGCACGCGGTCGCTGTCACCCCGGATGAGTTCCGGACGATGACTGGGGAGATCAGGAAGCAAGCGGCCGCGCTGGGGCGGGACCCCGCCGCCATCGCCACCTGCATGCGCGTCAACATTGCCTTCGAAGGTGAGGGCGCCACCGAAAGTGAGTTGAAAGCCTCCATAAACGCCGATCACGCAGACGATATCCGGCGGGCCGTCGACCAGTTCAGGGAAGCAGGAGCGACCGACATCCTGTTCGCGCTCAATTGCCGAAGACCGGAAGTTGTAAAACTGACGATCAGAAAGATCGCCGATGCCTTAGCAGCCTATCTGGAACCGGGAGCGGAACGATGACGATATCTATTGACGCCACCATTGACGCGCCGCTCGAACGCGTTTGGGCGATGATCTCCGATTTCAAGAACCTTCAGCGCTGGCACCCGCTGGTGGAGCGTTGCGAAACGAAAGGTGAAGGAGAAGGCGCAGTTCGCACCGTATATTTCGCGGATTCATGGGCGGCCGAGAAACTTGAGCGGCTCGATCAGGAGCAGCACGTGCTGCACTATGCCATCATCGATGGCAGCAATCCTGCAGCGACCGGGCTTAGAGGCGAGATCAGCCTTATGGCGGCGGATGAGGGCAGGACGAAATTGACCTGGATTTCGGGCGTCGATCCGGCGCGCGCGGATGCGCAAGCCTTGGACGATTATTTGCGGATATACTACCCCGACAGGATCGAACATCTGCGGGAGGCCCTGCGCCCGTCGAACGGGTGAAACCAGGCGCTTCCCTCCCTTCCGAGGCGCCAGGAGCGCGTGGACCGCACTGCCGACGGCGTAATCAGCTCAACAAAGCTCTGCATCTCCTGGTCTCAGTCGTGTTCCTCTCTCGATCGGTGCAGCAACGACGATCAGTGAAGAGCGCTGATCGGACGCAGCTGTACCGGAATCGCCGACATGCGGGGCATTGCATTGATGGGTTCACAATCCCGGTCGGTGCTGACCAGTTTATTGGTGTTGGCGCCGACCTCCGTGAAGGGCCGCCCGTCCTCGGCAAGCCCGCCCCAGCAATGTGTCATCGATACCGCACCTCTGCCGACAGTATCGTCAGCCTTTGCGATGGCCTGCAAAAGACCATGATCCGATTGGATCTCGACCCAGTCGCCGTCGGCGATCCCGATCGCCGCCAGATCCTGCGGATTGAGATAAGCGGGATTATAGGGCTCACGGGCACGGCAGGCGGGGAAATTCAGTCCGGTAGTATTCAAGACTTCCCGCATTCTGCGTGAGATCAACCGGTAGGGATATTCCGCTGACCCGCGATCTTCGATACGGTAGGCCTCCAGTTCCTCGACAACATCGTCAGGGGCTACCTCGAAACGGGCTGCAGGATCGTTGTTGCCGGCCTGGACGATGGTCGGCGGCACGTCGACGAAGGTTCCGCGGGGATGCGCCTTGAGATGATCCAGCGACAAGGGGCCGCCTGCTATCACCCTTTCGATCAACTCTTCGGTGCTCGGCGTCTTTTCCATGTTCAGAGCATTGCCGAAGAACAAAAGCTCGTTCCCCATCCGCTTTGCCATTTCGTAGAAAAAGCGCCAGTCCTCGATCAGGTCCGACCCAGAAGGCCGAGCCGAAACCGGCGTCAGATATTGCTGATAGGGTTCTGGATTGAGGGATTCGGCATCTTGCCCGAACAGCAGGTCGTACCGCTCATATTGCAGCGTCGGCGGAAGGATATAGTGCGCGAGCCGTGCGGTCTCCGACATGAAGGGCTCGATTGCGACCAGCAGGTCGAGCGCCTTGAGTGCCTTCACTGTTTTGAGATGGTCCGGAAAGGCCGCGGCCGGATTGCCGCCGACCACTATAAGAGCACGCATACGGCCGGGCCCAGGCGTCAGGATTTCGTCAGGGATGGCCGCAGTCATCATCTCGCCGTTCAGCGTACCATAGCCTGTTGCCCGCATCTTCGGCTCGCGAAGCCAGCTGCGCTTCGGCGGGTACACCTGCGCAATCATTGGTCGAGGGCGGATCAGCCCCGCCCCGCGCACGACATCACCCTCCCGATTATATCGGCCGCAGATGACGTTGAGCGCCTGGATCAGATGTTCGGACAAATTGGAATGTGGAGCCATCGATGGTCCAGTGCCGCTGAAGGCGGCGCCCCGTTTCGCGTCATGGGCGAACATTCGCGCGGCGGTGCGAATGTCTTCGGCCGACAGCCCGGTACGATCCGCGACGATATCGATCGTGAACGGCGCGACCGCCTCACGCAGTTCCTCCAGCTGGATGACATGCGCGGCGCAAAAGGCGCTATCTTCCCATCCGTTTGCCAATACCTCGCGCAGCAATCCGGCAAAAAGCGCCACATCCTCGCCCGGCTTGATCTGGAGGTGCAGGTCGGCAAGCGCCGCCGTTTCCGAGCGTCGCGGATCGACAACGATCAGTTTCATGCCGCGGGCCTTGACGGCCTTGAACTGCTTCGTGACATTGGACGGCGTGATACCCATGTTCGCGACGGACACGAGGGGATTGCCGCCCACGATGATCATCACGTCCGATTCGAGCATATGATGCGTGCCGGCGCCCCAGGCGCCCAGCCGTTCGGCCGCCACGAACTTGTTCGACTGGTCAATTGTCCAGGTCGTGAACATGTAGGGCGAACCGATCGATTCCAGCCAGCGTGGCACGATCTCAAGCAGTGGAGCGTGGGTAAACCCCATGGTGCCTTTGTAGGCCGCCACGGAATGCGGTCCATCCTCGGCGATGCAGGTTTGCATCTTGGCGGCGATTTCATCCAGCGCCTGCTCAAGCGGCACTTCGTCGAAGCCCCCGCTTTCATTGCGCTTCAGCGGGCGCAGGATGCGATCCGGCGCATTGAGCGCGTAGACGCCCTGCAGTCCCTTGATACAGGCATAGCCTTTGCTGAGCGGGTGGTCCCTGTCACCGCGAAGGCTGATCGCGCGCCCGGTCTCCACGTCCACATCGACGATCATGCCGCACATGCCGACACACCAGCGACATGCCGAATGACGCTTCTCGATCGAATTGCTGAGCCCACTCTCCATGGTATCTCCTTATCGATTAGTTAGTTTGCCTGCTTCATGCTGGCGGCGCTCAGCCCGGCGGTTCGACCCGAAAACCAGCCGTCAGCTGTGGCCGTTCTCACCATCCCTTGCCAAAAGGCGCGAAGGCGGAGGCCGTGCAGCGCAGGCTTTTGATCCGCCAGCCATCGGGCGTCCGGACGAACTCGTCCTCGTAGAAAGCCGTCGTCCACATCGAGCCGAGATCGCGTCGATTAAAGACGACGGCGACATGCCACCGTCCGGTCGCGCTGTCGCCATTCACCTCGATATGCGGATTGCCGAGCAGATGATAGGCATAGGGATAAAGCGTATCATCATCGTACCGCGCCTTAATCGCGGCCGACCCGACGATAGGCGAAGCGCCGGTCGCCACGATGTCAAAGACGGCATCTTCGGTGAAGAGGGCGGCCATCTCCTCACCCTTATGGGGCTTGTCCGCGCTGCTGTCGGCCAGTTCGGTATAGCGGGTCTTTAGACGCGTAATCTCCTGCACGTCTTCGATCTGCTGGATCCGCTCTTCAATGGTCATAAATCTCTCCTCCTTATTACACCGCAATCACGATCTTGGCGCGAAAAATGCGCAATGAGGCCCAGCCAGGCAAGGCTTCACCGTGACGCGCTCGCCCCATGCGTCACCTTTGGCTGCCGCCGCGGCGACAGCACACCCCAGAGCGTCAGTTCGAACCCGGCGGCGAGGACCTTGCGATCGCTGACCGGATGAGTACCCGCATGAATCAGTAGGGCGCGCGCCATCACAAGCAGCATTTCGACACGTGCGTCGACTTCCTTCGGATCCATAGCGAATTAAGGGCATGAATGTAAGAGTGAATGATCATTCTTTTCTTGTTGACTTGGGTATGGGACGGGCGCAACATTCCCCTTGGCTTTGTG
>NZ_JACHOV010000015.1 GCF_014200045.1 Rhizorhapis suberifaciens | reverse complement strand
AATTTCCGGTTCAGCCGGGGCGACGCCAGCTGTGTTCCGCTCGAGGGCTATACTCCTTATGGCTTGCGGGAACTCTGGATGTCGTTCGACCGACGCTAGATGTTCCAGTCCCGCAAGCGATGCGCGATCAGCGCCGGGCTGCCGAGGTAGAAGTCGTCGGCATAGTTCTCGACCGACGATTCATTTGAGTCGCTGAAGTCGAGCAGCGTGACGCCGCGAATGTTGAAGATCGGAAAGCCGAGACTGCCGGTCCGAAGCTGAAACGCGACGTTCGGCGCCTGCGCCACCAGTTCGCCTGCATTGGCCACCCCGAGGGGCTTGACCTGTTCGCCGCCATCGTCCGCCGGGTGAAGGACGACCCAGCCTTCGGGTCAGCGTTAGCCGGAACTGCGGGCGCGTAGCCGGTCGATTTTTCCGCTATTGCCGTGTTGGCAAGCATCGAAAAGGGGGAGGGCAGGAGCTTGGTCCAAGGACGGCGACAGCCGATCCCTGCGCGGCTCGTCCCCGCCGCGATGAGGATCGGCCGGGCGGGGCAGGGGAACAGCCGGTCTCGCTCGCCCGCTACAAGGCGTCGATCTCCGCGAGCGGCCGTCCGCCATGATTATCACAGAAGCCGATGCTTCATCCATTGGCGTACAAATTGCCATTACGCCAAGGCAAAGCAAGGACGCTAATCAATGATAGGGCTGTCGTGCGCCGCTCACTGGCCAATGATCGGCGGGGGCGTGCACAAAGCTGCAGGGGGCGCACTGACGCCCCCCACAACTTCTGACCCACAAGAACTTTGTGCAATTGCTCCCGGGCCAAGTGGAATGTGTGAATATGCGACCTAGAACTTTAGATCCAATGCGAGGCCGAGCTGACGGAAGCCGTTGTAGCTGAGATTCTGGATATGGTCGCCGGCGAAGAACGGATGCCCCTGCACAGTGGAAACAAAGTGCTCGTTTGTGCAGTTGCGGCAGAACGCACGCAGGGTCCAGTCCATCGTTTTCTGGGTTAGGGCAAGCCCGAGGTCAAGCGTGGTGTAGCCCTTCTGCACGGCGCTGGGGTTGCCGTTCGACAGGAAGTTGTAGGAGGATTGTGAGCTGATGCCGACGTTCAGCGTGGCTGCGAACTCGTCGCCCAATGGCTGTTCATAACTTATGTCCACCAGTCCCTTCCACTCAGGCGCGTTCGGCAGTCTCCTGCCGGAGGAATCGGTAGCGTCCGGCAGAGGCCTACCCATGGGATCCGTGCGGTTCCTCCGGCAGTCCGGCTCCGGCTGCCCAACATAGCAGGTGTCACTTTCGAACGAGATGAAGCGAGCATCCGTGTAGGCGAGTCCCGCACTCAGTGTAAGGCGTGGTAATGGACGAGCAATAATCTGTAGTTCCGCTCCACGAGTGCGGAGCTTACCCGCGTTCTGAAGTATAAATGCAAGCGTCGTAAAATCGATGCTTTCCGCCTGGAAGTCCTTGAACTCCGTGTTGAACGCGGAGACGTTGACGGTCAATTTGCGGTCGAAGAACTGAGCCTTCGATCCGATCTCGAAATGGGTCGATATCTCAGGGCGTACATATGAGAAGGAATATTGAGCATATCCCGGCCCTTTGTAGCCGCGCGCGGCGGTGCCGTAGATCATCCAGTCGTCGTCGAAATCATATTGCAGCGTTGTACGCCAGGAGAAGTTCGTCTCGCTGCGGCTTTCCTCGTCCTCAGCCGCAACCGGCACGAGTGCCTGGAAGCCTCCGCCTGCAGTGGTTTCATACCGCATGCTTATGGTCTCGTGTGTGAGACGGGCGCCTGCGGTCAGCTTCAAGCTGTCCGTAAGCCGATAGGTGCCCTGCCCATAGGCGGCATAGCTACCAAGATGCTGGCGCCAAAAATTGTCCGCCCCGAGAAATGTCGTGAAACCCGGAGGCGGCGTTTGCCCCAGCGTGGCCGCCAATACAGCGCTTTCCTGAACACGGGCCTTCAAGAGGTAAAGCCCCGCCTGATAGTCGAATCTGCCTCCGGTGGGCGAGGTAAGCCGTAGCTCGTCGGAAAACTGCCTCGCCGTGATCCCCCCGCCGAAGAATTGGACGAGTGGAAGCGGACCATAGTCGGGATCGAATGCCTGCGATGTTTTGAAATCTCGATAGGCGGCGATGTTCGTGATTCTCAAGCCGCCATCGAATTCGTACGAGATTTTCGCCTGGCCGCCACCGACGCGCAGATCGTAAAATGTGAGCCCGTCGTACGCGCTCTTCGAATTATTCACGCCCGGAGTGATGCCAAGCGCCGGGAGTATCGAAGCCAGGGGGTTCGCTGGCGCTACGACGCGGAAGCTCGCAACGCCGCCGCCGGCCCCACGCGAATCCATGTAATCGCCAGACAACAGGACTGAGAGTCGATCGGTGGGCTCCCACAGAAGCTTCGCAGATCCTCCGATCTGACGCAGACCCCCTTCGAAATCAGGATTTGGAACAACGTTTCTCTGAAGCGCCGAATTTTTTACATAGAACCCATTCATTCGCAGCGCCGTGTCGCTGGAAAGCGCAAGGTTCGCGATCCCCTGCACGCGGAACAGTGATGTATCGTTCGCGTTGTCGAGCTGTCCATATTCCGAAAATAGGCGACCCGAATTCACCCCGAGCTGGGGGTCATTGGTGCGAATATTGACCAACCCTGCAGAAGCGTTCTTTCCGAACAGAAAGCCCTGCGGTCCGTTGAGGACCTCCACCTGCGCCACATCCGTGAAGTTGATGACGCCGAGCTCGGATCTGATGAGGGTTACATCGTCCAGCACGAGCGCGACGCTCGGCTCCACCGAACGCTGGAAGCTCGCCGTTCCCACGCCGCGAATCGCAAAATTGGTTCCCTGCGCGTTGGAAGCGTTGTTCTGCGTGACTAGGCTCGGCGAGAGCCGACCGAGATCTTCCGGATTTTGGACGCCCTGTTCACGCAGCGTCTCACCTTCGATCGCGACTACGGTGATCGGCACGTCCTGCAGCCTCTCCGGCCGGCGGTTCGCCGTCACTATGATATCCGCGATATCCACGAGGCTGTTGTCGGATCGAAGTTGGCCCCCGGTGCTCGACGCCGCGCCCTGCGCCGGAGTGCTTTGCGGCTCCGATTGAGCGATAGCCATGGCTGGGACAAGCACCCAAGTGGCAGTTGCGCACCACAAGCCAAACCGCAGTTTCATATACCCTCCACATTTGGTTATGTTGATTATGGAGTCATCATAAAATGGAAAATATGTTCTGTCTATAGAAAGATGTAGAATACTCCTTCTGGATCGCGATTCGGCAAGCGCTGGACATGCTCCCCGTGATTTTTGGCGTTTTTCTCTCAGGCTTGCCTGCCCCCACAAAAGGGTGATCAAAATGTACGATGGCGTACATACACCGGTTTTTCGGCTCTTTCTCCGTCTGTAACTTCCCGCCGCGAAACAGGAACCTCCCGCTGGCGGAATCAGCTCCAATCATTCTGTTGCTTCAAAATTGGAAGCCAAATTCCATAGTGCGAGCCGTTTTGACATCACAGTGTGGCGCAGGGTGCAGCGCCGCGCGCTATACTCAAATATTTGCAGCGCTTCTGTCGCTCAGACCATCACAGGATGAGGCTCCTGCGCTTCTGAAACGCACGCCCGAGCGTCCTTATTGGGATCGATCCGGAACCAGAGCGCATAAAGCGCGGGTAGGGAACACGAGCGTAAGAATTGTCCCTCCCAGCGTGCCGCCGATCAACCCCAGCGGCGCAGTGAGCAGGACAATCGCCATCGCGGAAAGCTGCCGCACCTGGAGGCCGGAGCCGAAAACTGAACAGCGAAAAAGCGGGTTCAAAGCCCTCGATTTCAGGTGTATTTGTTGCCCCATCGTGTGTCATTCTTGTACGCGCCGGAGAGCGTCGTAATAGTGACGTCGATGATCCCCTCGATCTGGGTCAGCTCCTCGTTCTTGATCCGCTTGATCGCGTGCATGTCTTTGCCATGCATGATGCCCTTTATTGGAGCAGGTCCGGTGGTCACGAAGATTTGGGGCAACCATGGCCTCCCCCGCAGACTGGCAACCACATCTGCCAGGCAGTTCGCCCTTGGTTCGATCTCTACCAGTGCAAAGACTTGGATGCCCAAAGCCTTCGGATCAAGAACGGTGATGAAACGCATCAGGCCGCGGCTTTCAAGACTGCGGACCCGGTAGCGGATGGTACTCGCATTGATCTGATATTTGCGTGCGATTGTATTGATCGACTGCCGCGCGTTGCCCAGCAACTCCGTGATGATCTGACAATCAAGCTCGTCGACCTGCCCGGCAAACACCTGGGCTATTTCGCTCATCGTTTCTGCAAAATCGGCCTCGGGTTCCGGCGAGGAGTCAAACCGGACATAGTGGGCCTGAAAGGAAGGGATGTCGAGCACGGTTGAAACCGTGACGCGATATATCCCTGCTATCGTGCAGATGCGGTTTGCCATCAGGCCATGGAGCGACCCGGGGGTGCCAAAGCGGATCATCAACAGCAGATCATATTGGCCATCGACCAGAGTGCTGATCAGCATGACTTCAGGGATGGGCCTGATATCCGCGGCGACAGATTCGAGAGAACGGCCTTTTATTTCGAGCGACACGAAGCACACTTGCTCTCCGGCGGCCGCTAGATCGAGCACCGCAAGTACGTGGGACACACGGCGGCGGTCGAGTGCACGCATGCGAGCGGTTACCTGTGCCACTGGCGCGCCCAATGTCTCCGCGACAGCGCGTGCGCTGGCCAATGGGTCGGCGGTAAGCGCGTCGAGGATAGCTCGATCCACTTCCGTCAACACGAGACTTTGCAAGCTTCTTCCGGCCATTTCATCTCCTTCGAAGATACCCGATAGCCCCCCCAAAGCCGCCTGCAAAGCAATTCGTCCATTTCTGCAAAATGAGCAATATATTCTGGCATATATTGCTGTTCTAATGGCATTTCTGTACGATAAGTGCTATAAGGGCAATATGTCAGTTGACGAAACTGTTCAAAGAGAATAGCCAAAGCGGTGAAGGCGGACTATTCCGTCGGGATGAGGATGGCGGCCCGGCGAGGGCCGAACGGAAATAGCTGAAAGTAGCGTCATGAACCTGGACAATCGCCGCCTCTTTCAGGCGATGGCGGAATCGATGAACCGGATAGCGCTACGCTATGATGTTCCGGCATCGGATATGGACCATATGGCGGCAATGACCGTGGCGAGCGAGTTGCTGCGCCGCGATCAGGCAGATCGTGCACGTGACATATATGCCGAGGGCTATCTGTTGGCGGTTCGGCTAGCCAAGCTGGCCGGGGAGGATGAAGCTTCCGCACCCCTGATCGCGCAGCTGAACGGATTGCCCGCCACCTCCGGGAACCATGACGGCGATGCACCATCGCACGACCTGCTCGATACTCTGAAGCGGCTGTTGTCATCGCTGGTTTCAAAATCCGGCTACCCCTGTGACCCGTCCGGAGAATTGGGAGCGGTCATGGCTTCGCTCTACCAATGGGAATGCGAACTTCTGAAGCTTCCCGCGCCGCAGACGGCGGCGGCGCAGACGCGCAACGTCAAGGAGATGCTGGAAAGTTCGGCCCGTATACGGGTCCCAGAACTCGATGGCGCGCGGGTCGTCGAATTCACCAGCCTCGTCGGCGGCTTCGCGAATGAAACGACCCTGTTCAAGCTAGAGGATGGCAAGGGCAGGATCTGGGACTTGGTTTCGCGCGGAGCGACCGGCCTGCAACTGGGCATCGACGGGCGCGACCTGGGTGGCGAATATCATCTTCTGCGCTACCTCCATGCGCATGGGATACAGGTGGCCGAACCCATTTGGCATGAAGGCGATGTCGAAAGATATGGCACGCAGTTTCTGGTGACGCGCAAGATCGAGGGCAAAAATTTTGGGACGGTGGTTCATGCCCAGCGGCTCAGTGCATCGCAACTTCGCGCACTGGCGATCCACCTTGCGAAAATTCACTCCCTGCCTCTCGACCCGGCCAATCCCGATCTGCAGCAAAGCCACATCGATACGGGGTTGATCGGCGTTTCTACAAGCGAAGGCGTCGGCGACTATCTGGAGCGGTGGATCAGGCTGTGGCGATCGACCCGCCTTGAAAATTCGCCCTCGATCGAAGCGACCTTGCACTGGCTGCGCGCCAACCTGCCGCAGAATGAAGAGGCGCAGGTCCTTGTTCATGGCGACTATGCGCTTCACAATATCATGATGCAGGATGACGAGATCAGCGGCATTCTGGATTGGGAGATGTCGCATCTGGGCGATAGGGCGGAAGATCTCGCCGGTCTGCTCGCGTCATTCCCCGATGAGGAGGACGCCGAGACCTTCATGCAATATTATATCGAGGCTGGCGGAAAGCCGGTGACAGCATTTCAGCGGGAATATTGCAACGTGTTCCGCTACTTCGGGATGTATGTCGTCATGCTGGAATCCGAGTTTCGCTTCTTTTCGCTTCCCGAGGTTCATCCCGAATTGCTGGTGCTGGGTTCCTTTGTTCAGACCCCGGCTTCACGCATGGCTCAGGCGATCGAAAAAGCAGAGCGGGCTAAGGCGCTGGGATAGAATCCCAGCCGGGGCAGGCGGCAACCACAATTTTCACCTTGGAAGGGCACGCAGATGGCGCTTACAGCATGGGATGACTATTTCATCCATCAGACCGGTGACACGATCGACACCGTTGCCGACAAAAACGAAAACTTCATGGACCGCACCTGGTTCGGATGCCACGGGCAGGATGGAAGGACCTACGTCGCCGCAGGCCTTGGTGCCTATCCCAATGTCAGCGGCCATGGCGTGATCGACGGATCCTTCTGCGTGATCCGCGACGGGGTGCAGCATAATTTCCGATCGTCACGGCATATTTCGCATGACGGCGAGGGGACGGATCGCAACAACAGCGTCGTCGGCCCGCTGAAGATCGAGACGATCGAACCGATGAAGCGGCACCGCTTCTCGTTGGGCGAGAATCCTTATGGTATCACGGGGTCGATCGAAGTGACGGCCCGGGCGGCGCCCTTCCTTTACAACAAGCTCGACGTTCCCAGCCATCCGATGACCCATTTCACCCAAATGGCCTATTTTGACGGCGCCATCACGATCGAAGGCGAAAAGATCGAGCTGGATCGCTATGTGGGTGTGCGTGACCGTACCTGGGGCGTGCGCGGCAAGGGATTGATGCGCCATGTCGAAGCCTATTTCTGGATCATGGGGCATTTTGACGACTTCAGCCTGAACTTCACCTTTTTCCACGTGCCGGTGCAAGGCAACAATTACATGCTGGAAGACGGCGGGATCATGCATGACGACGGCCGCGTCACCCGGTTGGTCAAGGCGCAACATCGTTTCCATTTCGACGAGGACACCACAGCTCCCGGCAGCACCCGGCTCTGGAGCCGGGCTGAATGGGAGTTCACCGACGAGCATGGCAAGATCTGGAGGCTGGAGGCCAAGGGTATCCAGCAGCCCTTCTATAATGCCGGCCAAGGCTATGACGATCGCCACGGCCTCGACCGCGGGCCGCTTCTGGTCGAGGGCGAAACCTGGGATTTCAACAAGAACAGCACGCTGGAATCGCTCAGGCGCGACCGCAGCAGCGACGATGATCGCTGGCATTTCGACATCCAGGACCGTCTCGTGGAACTGACCTTGAACGGGGCCCAGGGCGTCGGGCTGGTCAATAATGTCTGTGGCCCGCGCGAAGGGTGGGCCTATAGCCCGACCCTGCAGGATTGACGTTGGTACGGGGACGGCATATCAAGAATGTCGTCCTCGAGCTGGAATATTTTGACCGTTACAACAAATACTGCAAAAATAAATAAATCAGTACTTTGTTATATTAATTGGACCGTGACCTATTCGTTCGTTGAATTTCGTTAGTCGTTTAACACGATCTTCCGTGAAGCTGTAAGTAATAAAGGGGGTTTGTAATGCAACTGAAATCATTTGTTCTCAGAACCGTTCTGCTGACAGGCAGTGCCTTCGCTGCCCATTCCGCATATGCGCAAGCTGAACCGGCTACGCCTGCCGTTAGCAGCGACAATCAAGCCAACGCTGAATCGATCGGAGACATCGTCGTCACCGCGCAGCGCCGTTCGGAACGGCTGCAGGACGTGCCGCTTGCCGTGACGGCCGTCAGCCCAGAGGCCGCACAACAACTTGGCCTGAGAAACCTGCGGGATATCAAGCTAGTCGTGCCCGGAGCGGATTTCTCGGAAGGCACCGGCTTTGCTCAGCTCTATATTCGCGGTATTGGGCAGGCGTTCGCCACGCCCGGCGTGGAGGCGCCCGTTTCGGTTTATCTGGACGGCGCCTATTTGCAGAGGACGGCTGGGTATAACGCGCTGCTGGACATTGTGGACCCCGGCACCATCGAAGTGCTGCGCGGCCCTCAGGGCACGCTTTATGGTCGCAACGCCACGGGCGGTGTCGTCCGGCTCAGCTCGGCGCTGCCTACGTCGGATCTCGAAGGCCGCGCTGCGGTCGAATATGGCCGGTTCGATCATAAGCAGTTTGACGGCATGCTCAATCTGCCGATCAGCGAGACGCTGAGCGTCCGCTTCGCCGGCCGCTATCTCGAGGAAGATGGCTATATCCGCAATATCGCCACCGGGAATGATCTGGGTGGTGGGCACAGCTATACCGTGCGTGGCACGCTGAGGTGGCAGCCGAATGAAAACACCGACATCGTTGCTGGAGCGGAGTTTCAGAGGACCCGGTTCAACAAGGATTTCGGCCAGCTCGGAGCGGGCGCGCCGCTCTGCTGGGTATGCCAGACCAGCGGCGATGAACCGGCGGATGGTTTTTATGAGACGAACCAGAATGATCTCAATATGTGGCGCAACAGGGTCTTCCGGACCTATTTGCGGGCATCTTTTACGATGGGTGATTTCGATCTCACCAGTTTGACCAGCTATTTGTCGGATCGCAGCGTGCAGTTCGCTGACAATGATTTCACGCCGCAGCCGTTCTTCGTGTTTGAGGCTCGCGGGGTAGGGGGAAAGACCTTCTCGCAGGAGTTCCAGGTCGCGTCGCATCTGGATGGTCCGTTCAACTATCTGTTTGGCGTGAATTATCTGCACGACAAAGCATTCTTCAACATCGGCCTCACCGGCGATCAATATGCCTTTCTCGCGTTTACCGGGGATGGCCCGGGTGTCACCAACGACATCAAGACCGACTCGGTGTCGGCTTTCGTAGAGGGCAATTACAAGCTGACCGAAGAGTTGAAGGTTACCTTTGGCGGTCGTTATACCTATGACAAGCGATCGATCACCGGCGAAAATAATGCCGGATTCCAAGCCTTCAACCTGCCTGCATCATTCGAATTCGGTGACTCGTTCAGGGCGTTCACGCCGCGGTTCGTTCTGGCATGGGACAATGGGCCGACGAACATCTATTACAGCTTCACGCGGGGGTTTAAGGCGGGCGGCCTAAGCTCACCGGCCACCTCGGCCGCCGAAGCGTTGCGGCCAGAAAAGATTTTCAGCCACGAAATCGGCGTAAAGAATAAGGCGCTCGGCGGCGCTTTGAATACCTCATTGTCCCTATTCTATTATAAGAACAAAGACTTGCAGACCCAGATCATCGACGCGACCTCCGGCGGCTCCCGCTATGAAAATGCCGGTGGCGTAGAGGGCTATGGCGCGGAATTCGAGGCGAATATTCGTCCGACCGAGGGGCTGACCATCGGCGGAGCACTGAGCTACCTCCACACCGAATTTTTCAATTATGAAAATGCGGCGCAGGTTTGCGTCGACCTCTCGGGCACTGGCAATCCCAATGCACCTGGCGCCGTGCTCGTCAACTGTCAGCCAGGGCCGGACACCAATCTGAACGGCGTACCCGCGGTTCATGCGCCGCGTTTTCAGGCGTCTTTGAACGCGAGCTATGAATTCCCGATCGGCACATGGAACGCAAACCTCGCCGGGGCGGCCCAATATAGGTCATCGTTCGATTTCGCGCCCAATGGAGGGGGCGTGCTCCATTACGATCGACAGAGTGGCTACACGATCGCCAACTTCTCGGGCTATGTGAGCCCTCCCGGCGACAATCTTCGTCTCGGCTTCTATATCGATAATGCGTTCGCCGAAAAATATGCGGTCTATCGTGCCACCAGCCAGCCTCACGGTATCTATTATCAGGCGGGCAGGCCGAGAACCTATGGCCTTCGAGCCGAATATCGGTTCTGATCCCGGTGCGGATCAGGTTGTATCTAAAGTGATCGAGGCACCTGATCTTTGAACAAGGCCGGCCGCCCTATTGAGTGCAATTACGCGGTCTGATCACAGAGCCTCGGCCCAATTGGCCGGGGCTCTGCCTTATTTGTTCAGTCTGCCATTTCAAGCTTTGCCGATCGTATCAGGAGAGTTTTCCATGAAATTCTGGAGTCTGATGTCGCAAGTCGAAGACGATCAGCTGATTGAGTGTGCCATTCATTGCGAAGAACTGGGCTTTGACGCCGTCGGGATTTCGGACCATGCCGTCCTTCCCGAGGCAATTGCATCCCGCTATCCAGGTTCGGCCGATCTGCCGCCTTTCTTCCAGATGGAAGAAAGGTGGTCCTTCCCGGAACCTTGGACCGCCTTGTCCATGATTGCAGGGGCCACCAGCCGGATTAAAGTGATGCAGAGCGTCTATGTGCTTCCTCTGCGAAATCCAATTGAGGTAGCAAAGGCCACAGGCACGCTCGCGGTGCTCAGTCAGAACAGGGTCATGTTGTGCGCCGGCGTCGGCTGGATGAAGGAGGAGTTCGATGTCTATGGCGTCGACTTTTCCCGCCGCGGCAAACGCACGGACGAGATGATCGCGGTATTGCGGAAGATTTGGACTGGAGAGATCGTTGAACATCACGGTGAGTTCTTCAACTTTCCGCGCTTGCGCGTCCTTCCGGCGCCTGGTCATGTGCCGATCATCGCGGCGGGGGCCAGTGCTCCTGCAATGCGGCGGGCGGCGACGCTATGTGATGGATGGATGGACACTGGCAATAAGGTAGAGGACATGCCGCCTCTCATATCGTCGCTTGACCAGATGCGGCGCGACGCAGGCCGCGACCATCTTCCGTTCGAGATTATTATGATTCTCAACGATGACTGGGACGTAGATAAATTCCGCCGCGCCCAAGACTACGGAGTAACAGCGATCCAGTTGTTGTCACCCTATTTCCATTACGGCAGACGTTCCACATTGGACGAAAAGAAGCATTATTGGGAAAGTTTTGCGGATCGAGTGATATGGCACTTTCAGTGAAGGGGGCATCCTGAGGGGAGTAAAATTGGTTGCCAGCAGCCGCTCGCCCGCACCGCATCCTTTGCCTCGTCAGCCCTGCTTTAATCTGACAAAAGCTCAGGAATAATCCTGTCCGCGATCAGTTCGAGGCTGCTCCACGAAAACGCGGAATCGATCCCGCAAATAAGCGGTTGTCAGCCGTTAGTTGATCGCCTTTCCTTGTTCGAGCAGTCATAGCACTTGTGCAATCGTCCGCCATGCGGCATGACCCGGCCTTGTTTTTAGTTTTTCTCTACTAGACGAGGACTTGTCGAATGACCCAACCGGAAATCGTCATTTCAGAAGATGGCGGCATTATCCATGTCGCGTTCAACCGCCCCGAAAAATATAATGCCATCAGCATGGAGATGCTCGAGGGCCTCCACGACGCGACGGCTCGGTTGCGGGACCGTGACGATTTGAGGGCATTGTTGCTGACTGCAAACGGCAAGTATTTTTCGGCGGGAATAGATCTGAACAGCGCCCTGGCGCCCGACGCGACGATCACCAGCCCGAGCAAATTTCGCCGCTGGTATCGGAAGGGCGCGGGCAGCCTGCATGGGCTTGGCGATGAATGGGAGGCCATTGAAAAGCCGATCGTCGTCGCGTTCCAGGGACCGTGCCTTGGCGGCGCCCTTGAACTGTCACTTTGCGCTGACTTCCGCCTGGCTACAGCGGCAGCGCGCTTCGGTCTTCCCGAAATTGCCTTGGGCGCCCTCCCTGGATCCGGAGGAACCAGCCGTCTGGTACGGTTGGTCGGACCGCATTGGGCACGCTGGCTGGTGCTCGCCAATCGTCAGATCGAGGCCGAACGCGCCTTGGGGATTGGCCTGATCCATGAAATCCTGGGGGAGCAAGACTTTGTGGAGGATGCCCTGGCTTTCTGTAAAAGCCTCTGCGCCCTGCCCCCGGAAGCCTTCGCCGCAGGTAAACTTGCCATAGAACTCGCCGCCGATCTCGATCGCGCGCAGGGGCGCAATCTTGAGAGAATGGCCGTCAGTGGTTTGTTCGTCGGTGCCGAGTACCAGGAAACAATGCGCGCCATGCAGGAAAAACTCGCTGCAAAGAAGCGCTGACGGAAAATTGCAAAGGCCAAGGCTGAGCGTCCTCGACATCCGGGGGCGCTTCGGTTCATTGCGCCAGTTGAAGGCATCTCACGCTACGGGCGTATCCCCAGAACTCGTCAATGCACCAGATGAGTTGAGCGGGTTGCGGACGGCCTTTCCGAGAGCTTCGGCTTTGCGAATTGTGTCCTTGGATGGCGCCACGGAAATGCCCGCAGCAATCATGTCGACAAGATTGGCGATGTGCAGTTCGCAGGTTTCGCGACGTTCATGGAAGGAGATTGCCTCGACCCGCGCAAGCCCCCACACGACGTCATGCCGCAGTATCTGCTTGCGAGCCTCCAGGACGATCGGATCTATACCGGGAATGCTCCCCATCAGGTCGTAGGCCTGTACAAGCGCCCGCGAACTCGACTCGAACTCATCGGCAAAGAAGCTGAATTTATCAATGGCGAACAACTGCGAGATGAAACGAATCCAGTAGCAGTTCCTCCAGTTTGAAAAAATTTCCTCCGCCATTGGGTATATCACCACGGACGCTATGGCGCGGGCCGATATCTGACCTCCTGGAATGCGTCTCGCTTCCTCCAGGCGCTTCTCGCGCCTGGCGTTGATTGTGGAAATTCGGTGCCCGAGAATAGCGCGGATCAAGCCTTCACGAGAGCCGAAATGATAGTGTGCGGCAGACTCGTTGCGCTGGTTCGAATCCAACGCGATCTGTCGCAGTGATGCACCTTCGAGGCCGTGCAGTGCAAAGCGACGCTCGGCCGCAACGATCATGGCCTCTTTGGTGCCAAGGGGTTTTTCCATCGGCTTCTTCGTCATTATTCCTCCACAGCTCAACCCCAGTTCCGGCTTGCGTATCGAGCCTAATGGACATACATTAATGGATGTCATTAGGAAACCGGTAAAGCTGGAAAATCGCTTCGCGAGCTGCCGGGTCTTTTTATGAGAGGATGCCTCTATGCCCGCACAGCGGAAAATGGCGATCGGATGGTTGATTGAATCTGCTGGCACTCACGCTGCGGGGTGGCAGAAATTTGCTGACCAGCCGGACATCGCAAACGATATCAAGCACTTCGCAAAAATGGCGCAGGAAGCGGAAGCGGCCAAGCTCGACTTTATCTTTCAGGCGGACTCGTCTTCCATCCGCCCGGGGCCGCTCGATGCAGTCGCGCGAAACAGCACTTATGCCAACATGCTAGAGCCGTTTACGCAAATGGCGGCTCTGTCACAATTGACGTCGCGGATAGGGTTGGCCTCCACTGCCTGCACCAGCTTCTGGGAACCCTTTAACCTTGCCCGTCTCGCGGCGTCTGTCGATCACATCAGCGGCGGGCGTTTCGGTTGGAACATCGTGACTGGCCGGCACCCTCTGGCGGCGCCCAATTTTGGCCAGGAATCCATCGGGCACGCAGACCGGTATCACCGCGCTCACGAATTTACCGAAGTGGTGCTCGGGCTTTGGGACAGCTATGAAGACGATGCGTTCTGCCGTGATGTGGAATCGGGATACTATTTCGATCCGGCAAAGATTCACGCTCTCAACCATGCGGGTGAGTATTACAAGGTCCGTGGCCCCTTGAATCTCGCGAGGCCGCCGCAAGGCTACCCCGTGCTCTTCCAGGCCGGTTCTTCCGGCGACGGCAAGGACTTTGGTGCGAGATTTGGAGAAGTGATTTTTTCGATCAATGGTACGCTTGAGAAGGCTCGAGAGTTTTACGAAGACATCAAGCAACGGATGATGAAATACGGCCGTGAACGCGACGAGATGCGGGTTCTGAGCGCATTGAATGTGATTGTTCGTGACACCGCCCAAGAGGCTGCCGACGCGTTCGCAGAAATGCAGCACATGCTTCACCCTCAAGCGATCAAGCATATGGTTTCGGTTGATTTAGAGACTGACGTCATGGACCTTGACATTGACGACTACGTCACGGTCGATCGGCTTCCACAAGACGCCAACTCCAGCAAATCCGCGGATGCGCTGCTCCACGAGTGGCTAGCGGAAAGGCCGATGACGGTACGTGAGCTTTATTACAAATTTTGCCAGTCTCGTTCGGCGAACACGATCCACGGCACGGCTAATCAGGTAGCGGATGTGATGGAGGAGTGGTTCACCGCAGGCGTGGCCGACGGGTTCATGATGCTTTTCCCGCTGGCGACCGGAATGAGCGACTTCGGCACCAAAGTCGTGCCGGAACTACAGCGCCGCGGGCTGTTCCGCACCGAATATGAAGGCAAGACACTCCGCGAGCATCTCGGCCTCAAAAGCCCTCCTCATCGTTTAAGATCCTGATAAATCAAAGACCTCAAATATTCATCTGACTTTCAGAGCGACCGAAATCGAGAGCGAAGTCGCCTAAGAACTCCCAGTGTTAGCCCACAGCAGGCGCGCTGGGGCCTTGGTGGTCTTTGGGCATATCGCTGACGATAATCTTCACCTCTTTGCTTATACCGGCTCCCGGGACGATCATTCGGAGATCGGCCAAATGATCTACGAACTGCTCCGGCCCCCTGGCGGCAGCATCTCGGCCGAACATGGCATTGGACTGGAAAAGCTGGCCTATCTCGATGTCAGCAGAACCGGCGCCGAAATCGATCCTATGCGCCGCCTCAAATCGATGATGGACCTCAAGGATACGCTCAATCCCGGAAAGGTCTTCAGTCTTGGTTTGACGCCCTCCTTCGGGACATCTGAAACCGGCTGTGGGCGTTCCGTCGCGCCGTCAAAGGCGGAAGCGTTTAAGGGGCGAAAGCTGTGCGAAAGGTAGCGCGTCCGCCGATCGGCGACGCATTATTGGCAGGGCGGTCGGGATTCATGAACGCTGCAAACGTCGAAGTTTTGCAAAACTCAATTGATCTCCGCAATAGGGCATGTTTACTAGATGGCAACTGACGAAGACTCTTTAGGAGTTGTTAGAGCTTCCGAAGGCTCGGTATCCCGCAAGGTGCGGGTCGTCGAAGGGAGATGAGATGGCGGACGAGCGTGTTCGGCATAGTAATCGAAGGCGGCGCCAGTACTTTCCACGATGCGCTCACTGACGTTTTCAGACGGAATGGCTGATCATCGCGCATGCGAGTTGCGGCGAATACTTAAGCGACAATAATGGTCGAAAGTTGGGTGCTACCATGCGCGAGGATTTCGGCGCACGTAGAATACCGTATAGTACTGATATCAAAAGGTTAGTAAAAACAGACAAGAAGACATAAATTGGGGAGGAATGCTATGTATAAGGCAAGAATTTTGCGGTCATCCTCGCTTATGCCACTCTGTTTGGCTTTGTCAATTGGAGCAGGTGCAAAGCATGTCTCTGCTCAGGCCCCGGCGGACGGCACTCCAGTGGGTGTCCAGGACATCATCGTAACCGCCCTGAAGCGCTCGGAAAGCATTCAGGATGTCCCGGCGACGATCGCCGCCTTCTCTCAGCAGGACGTGGAAACCAGACAGATCAATGGCTTGACCGATCTGATCTCGCTGGTTCCCTCGATGCAGGTAGGCTATACCTACGGCAGCAACAGCCTGGCTCTTCGCGGCATCAGCACGAATCTGACGAGCGGCTTCGAGGATCCTTCAGTCGCGGTGCACGTCAATGGCGTCTACCAGGCGCGCTCGCACGCCCTCAACCTCGCGCTGATGGATCTTGAGCGGGTAGAGGTGCTGTCCGGGCCCCAGGGCACGCTGTACGGCCGCAACGCAACCGGCGGCGTGATCAACTACATCCTGCGAAGGCCAACCGACGAGATGGAGGCCGAAATTACCGGCAAGATCGGCAATTACGAGAGCTACGGGCTCAAGGGCCATATCTCCGGTCCGATCAGCGACACAGTCGGTTTTCGCATTTCCGGCCTGTGGGACAACCGGGACAAGGGCTTCATCAAAAATGTCCTTCCGGGCGCGAGCAAATCCAGCTTCCACGAGGAGAAGATTGTCGGCATTCGGGGCGTGCTGGCATTTCAGCCGACGGACACCCTTCAGATCGACCTGGAAGGGTCATTCGCAAGCACCCGTTCATCGTTCCAGCCCACCGCTTTGGGCCCGTCCCTCAATGCGACCCGGGCGGCGCAGATGGCCGGCCAGACCTTCGAGCCTCGCAAGGTGGCTGCCAAATTTCCGGGCCGAAACGACAGCAAGGATTACAGCGCATCCGCGACCATACGCTGGGATGTGAGCGACGATGTGAAGCTGACGTCGATTTCCGCCTATAAGAAGTACAAGAACAACATGGATCTCGATCTTGAGTCAAGCCCGGGGGATCTGCAGGATGTCTTCAATCAATATCACTCCGATACATACACTCAGGAGTTGAACCTGAATACAGTGATGTTCGACGACAGACTTAATTCTGTTTTCGGAATATTTTATTTCCACGATAATGCTTTTGGTGCCACGCAAATATTTGGCAATCCGTTTGGCGGGCCTTATGCAAAGTTTTTCGATACAGATAATTTTCTGAAATCTCGTTCAATTTCCTTCTTTACGGATCAAACATTGAACGTCACTGACAGGTTGAGGTTGCTTGGTGGCGTTCGCTACAACGAAGACAAGAAGAAAACAACTAACCGCCGTATTCCCAACTGCTTGGCGGAAATATTCAAAGATCAGAAGTTCACCGCCTGGACTCCCAAGGCCGGCCTTCAATATGATGTTACCGATAATATCATGGCCTATGGCAACTATCAGAAGGGCTTCAAGGCTGGCGGCGTCGCACTGGGCACCTGCGGAAACGACTTCGAACCCGAATCGATCAAGGGTTTCGAAGTTGGCCTGAAGACGCAGTTGTTTGACAACAGGGTCCGTTTCAACATTGCCGGCTACTGGTACAAGTACGGCAATATCCAGGTCCAGAAGACGCTGGGTACGGCCGGCGGATTCACGGTACAGAATGCCGCGGAATCCAAGATCAAGGGCATAGAGGCCAGCCTGGATGCCGAGATTGTCGATCGGCTGCAATTGAGCATCTCGGGCATGGTGCAGAGCGCCAAATACACCGATTTCGTGAATTGCAACAACCGGGCATTCCTCGGCGCTTGCAGCGCGGCTGATCCACGTCCAGTCACCGATCCTACGCGTAACCAGGATCTGTCGGGAAACTGGCTCAATCGAGCAGCGCCCTATTCTCTCAATGTCGGCCTGCAATATACCGCCGATGTCGCTGGTGGCGAGCTGGTGCTGCGCGGAGAATCATACTGGAGCGGCAAGGACGGTTATTCCGAGTTCGATGCGCCGCTGCTGACACAGTCTGCCTATAGCGTGCAGAATGCGTACTTGACCTACACACCTGAGAGCGAAAAATTCACTCTTCGCCTGTTCGCCAAGAACATCGCGAATAAGGACTACTACGCCACTGCCTATTTCAATGGCTTCACCGCCCAGGATCAAGCGGTCTGGGCTGAACCGCGCACGTTTGGTGCCGAGGCGAGCTACAGATTTTAGCTCGACCTGTCGATAAGCCTGTCGCGCTGGCAGGGCAGCGGGTATGAGTTATATTGGCTTGCTCGCTTCTCGGCATTCCTCGTTCGCGGTGGGCGAGGGGCCTCAGGCGCAAGTCTAAGCAAGATTGCGTTTCGTTCTCGACTGGGCCATGCCGGCAAGGCTATTGCTTACAAGGATTGATATAATGGGTGCCGAAGCGGAATCTGCCTTAATCCCCACACAGGCCGAAGCAAAGACCTGCCGGCCATCAACGGCGCCTTCGGAAGAGTCATTGGGAGTTCAGGCGGCGTGGTACGCCCTGGCCATTCTCTGTGTCGTCACGCTCCTGTCACAACTTGATCGACACATCACAACGATCATTGTCACGCCGTTGAAGAGCGAGTTTGATATCAGCGACACGCAGTTCGGCCTCCTGCACGGCTATGGTTTCGCTCTGACATACGCCATTTTCGGCATTCCCTTTGGCCGGCTTGTCGATCGCAGAAACCGCCGGAACATCATATTGTTCGGACTGCTGGGCTGGAGCCTGCTTACGTCGCTCTCGGCCTTCGCCGGCAGCTATGGCCAACTGCTCGTGCTGCGAACCGGCGTCGGCATCGGCGAAGCCGTGCTCGGGCCGGCCGCCTATTCGCTCCTCATCGACTTTTTCGAGCCGCACAAGCGCGGCCGCGCGACGGGCATCTACTATATGGCGATGGCGGTGGGGGGAGGCGGGTCCCTTCTTCTTGGCGGCCTCCTGCTTGGCTTGATGCCCTCGGCGGGCCTGAGTTTGGGCGGGATGATGAACCTTGAGCCCTGGCGGCTCCTGTTCCTGTTCGCGGGCCTGCCGGGCCTCTTTGCATGTTTGCTCATGCTGACGATCAAAGAGCCGGCGCGGCGCGGTGCGATTGCCGGCGACGTCGTATCGTTCCGCGAATTTTTCGGTTACGTATGGAAACATAAGGCGCTGCTGATCCGGATCTCTGCGGCTGGCACCCTTGCCGCGTTGGCGGGCTATGGCGCGGGCGCCTGGGCGCCCACGCTGCTCGAACGCCGTTTCGATCTTCCGCCTGCGAGCACTGGATGGCCGATCGGCGGAGCCATGATCATCGGATCGATAATAGGCACGCTGCTCGGCGGCGCGATTTCCGATCGCACGACCAAGAGCGGAAGGCTGAACGCGCGAACGCGCCCGATGTTTTTTGGCTTCGTGACCCTGTTGCCGGCGTCAGTCTTTGGTCTCACGTCTGGGCCCTGGCTCGCGATTCTGTTCTTCGGGGTGATAGTGTTCGGTGTCGCGATGGTGCAGAGCGCAACGCCTCTCGCGCTTCAGGAAGCGGTGCCGGCGAATATGCGCGGCCAGATTATCGCCCTGCAATATCTCATCCTTGCCCTGTGTAGCATAGGGTTGGGACCGACTCTCGTGGGCGCGATTACGGATGCCTTCTTTCAATCGGGGGCAATGCTCGGTTGGTCGCTACTGACTCTGGTGCTGCCCATTTCACTGGTTGGCCTGGCGGTCTGCGGCTTCGGCCTCAATGAGGGTGCGTACCGGCGGATGGCGCATAAGACTAAATCCGGAGGCTAAGCTCACGCCCTTGCGAGGCCAGATGGTGATACATTAATATCAAGAGAGGACTTCGGAATGATTGATAATCCGACATTCAATTCCAACCGCCTGATGGACTCGACTATTTGTGATCCCTGCGTTCTTGATCCTGACTTTCCGTTTGAGCAATTCGTCACCCACTTCATCAGCCAGGGCTCCGTTGTCCACGCCACGGTCTGGATCGCGCAGGGCCGGGACCCAAAGGGGACGGTCATTCTCAGCCCGCAGTGGTACGGCGGCGATCGGCTGGAAAGCGTAATTATTCCGCTGATGACGGCAGGCATCAATGTGATGACCTTTCATCCTCGAGGCATGTGGGACAACCAGCATCGATATACGCTGATGAGCGCGGCCGACGATTTGTTGGCCGCCGCAACATATGTCCGATCTACGTCCGACGGACAAATCAAGACCGGGCAAGGTCGTGCTTGGCGAACCGATCCGAAGCGGATCGCGGTAATGGGGCTGAGCGGCGGTGGCGGCAATGTGAGCATAACGGCGTGTGCCGAGGATCCGCACATTCAATCCGTTATCGCGGTGGCGGCGAATAGCATGACACCTTCGCAAACTCCGGAAGCTATGAAAGAGGCCAAGACCAGTTTTGAAAAAATAAAGGCTTTGAGTGCCAATCGGATCGATCTGGAGGGAGCGCTGAGCGCCATGACTCCCGCTGATTATGCTCGCATGCGGCCCATGGATCAGGCGCCGCGTCTGGTAAACAAGAACGTTCTCCTTGTCGGCGCGCTACGGGACACGGTCGCGCCACTTGATAATTGTCATAGGCCAATTGCGAAGGCGATGCGCGATGCCGGCGTGCAAGGTTTCGACGAGGTGATCCTCGATAGTGATCACAGCTTTCTCACCAAGCGCATTGCACTTGCCCGACTGACGATCCAATGGCTGCGACAAAGATCTGGATTTTAGTTAGCGTCTCAGCTTTGGCTTAACGGGGAGCCGCGGCGGGCGAGCAACGACAGGCCGCACCGCGGCGGACTGATGCGGACCAGGCGCATTCCCATTGAAAGGACTTCAAGATGGCTCAACTGAATGATATCGGACTTGAGGCTAATGTCGCGCTGAATGCTGTCGAGCGGGCGCAAGCCCTTCAGCCGCTGATCGCGAAGCATGTGGAATATGCGGAGCAGCAAGGCTGCATCGCGCCGCCAGTGTTCGATGCATTGAAGTCCGCAGGGCTTTTTTGGATCACCGCTGCAAAACGTGTAGGCGGCGAAGGCGCATCGATGCGGACTTTCGTCGAAACCGTCGCCGAGATTGGCAAAACCTGCCCTGGTTCTGCCTGGGCTTACGGCATCGTGACGGGGGCGACTGGCACGGTGGCTTCCCTGCCTGAAGCACAACGACAGCTGCTTTTCACGAAGGGTGACGAGCTTTGCTGTTTTGTGGGGGCGAAATCCGGGATCGCCATCCGGTCTGGCGAGGGATATTCCGTCTCCGGGCAGTGGCCTTATGCGTCCGGATGTCTTCATTCCAACTGGGCGTGGTGCGGCGTGGTAGTCCGCGACGACAAAGGCGTGCAGGTGGACTCCGGCTTTGCCTTCATCGATTTGTCCGATAAAAGTGTCGAGATCATCAGGGACTGGAATGTGGCCGGACTGTCCGCCTCAGGCAGCAACCGGGTGAAGGCCGACAATCATTTCGTCCCCGCCGATCTTTTCATACGAGACAGCGACATGGCGAACATGGCCGGGCTGGTCGGGGAAAGCCACGCCGAAGCGCGCGATTTCTGGCCAGTCGAACCACAGTTCGGGCTCACTGTCCTTCCTTCCATGCTG
This sequence comes from Rhizorhapis suberifaciens, assembly GCF_014200045.1. GTDB lineage: Bacteria > Pseudomonadota > Alphaproteobacteria > Sphingomonadales > Sphingomonadaceae > Rhizorhapis > Rhizorhapis suberifaciens. The sequence continues at coordinate 16,504 of NZ_JACHOV010000015.1, read as the reverse complement.
GGCGCGGCGGAAGGGATGCTTGAAGCTGTCCGGCAAAAGATGAACGACCGCCCCATTATCGGTTGGCAGTATGGCCGCCAATCCGATTCCCAATTATTGCTTGCCAGGCTGGGGGAAGCCGCCATCAAGATCGATTCGGCTTGGATGCACGTTTATCGCGCCTGCGATGTCCTCGACCGCGTTGCGCAGGAGCGCGAGGTCACGAAGATGGAGAAGGTCAGGACGCAGGTCGACTGCGGCTATGCCATGCGCCTGTTGCGCGAGGCGTCGGAAACGTTGCTGGACATTGCGGGTCCTGGCGCCTTCGTGTTGAGCAACAGAATTCAGGGCTTCTGGCGGGATCTGAATATCGGCTCACGTCACAACGCTCTCAACTCCGGCTTGTCGCTGGAACTGCTCGGCCGCGCCTTAACGGGAGGAAAATCCAACATCAATAACATGCCGGAAATCTGAAGTGGGACAGTGATCGGCGACAAATTATTGGGACATATGACTCGTCAACCAGGCAAAAAATCCAATCCTGAATTCGGGAATTGACCCCGTCGAGCAACTTAGTACTCTAGGACCAATAAGCTTTTAACTGGGGCGGCAGTGGTACGTGCGGGAAAATCGGTTTGAAGCATTGCAGCTTGTCCGCAAGAACCTAAGTCGTCCGTGAGGTTATATAATGTTATCTAGGGTGGATGAATTTGATCTGCTGACGGCGCTTTACGACGGCATGGGCGACTTCCCGATTTGGAACACGTTCCTCAGCCGCTTGCGCCGCAGGCTAGGGGCTGAAAGGATGAGAATGTACCTGGTTGGCGGAGCCGATCAGCATTTCTCCGGCTTTTCAATTACGGCAGAACCCGAACGTTCGCATGGAACAATCAACGAATTAGACGAAGCTATCAAAATACTGTTGAGGTCTCGCCTTCGCGCAATGCGTGTCTACACCTCGGTTGAAGTGAATGAGTGCATACCGGAGGGATCAGAAGTCTTTGGGGCAAATTGCTACGTTCGTATCGTTCGAGTTGTTTCCGCAGGCATCGAAGGGTGGCTTATTGCTTCCCGTGGGGACACTGAATTTAGCACTGCGGAGTCGTCACTCCTCGATGCGCTGACTCCCCATCTGGAAATAGCGCTTCGCATCTATTCGTTTTATGAACACGCAAAATTGAGAAGTTCCGCGACGGACAAAGCCGCGTGCTTGCGACGCCAAGGTTGGTTTCTGTTGACGGCGGACGGCGTAATTTTGGACAATGATCGAGAAGCGGCGAAACACCTAGTTGGAGGCTCGCTTCTCTACGCCGGTTCGGACGGTCGCCTGCACGGAACAATGAAGAAATCTGAGCAGCGTTTGGCCGAAACAATCCGGTCTTTTGCTGCCGGGGATGTGAAGGAACCCGCAGTCATCCAGATTTCGGATAGACCCGGCCTCGGTCTCAATCTTCTTATTCAACCTTTTGCGATTGAGGGGGCGTCCATCTTCAGCAGCGCCCGATTAATCGTCTATGTTCAGGCAGAAGCAACGGACGATACGGATCGAAGTCGCGAGCTTGCCGTCTTACTGAATCTCACCCCGAGAGAGGCTCAACTCGCTCAGGCTATTTCCAGAGGAAGCGGTATACCGGGGGCCGCAGCCGAACTAGGTGTGAGCGTGGAAACAGCACGCAAATATTCAAAGACGGTTTATTGCAAGACCAACTCGCATGGGCAAGCGGCGCTCACCCGGATGGTACGCGATCTCCTCGGATCGCTCGGTTAGATGCAGTGCCCCCCGAGGCAACGCCAGCAACGACCCGGGACATTTGCGCGAGATGCGATGGGTAGAGCCTGATTGTTGCGGCCTCTCAACCCGAAGATGGAATCCCTAGCTTGGCAGCAGCAAAAGAGAGCCCCCCCCCCAAACGGGGGGGTGGCAGCGATTCGCTTTACATTAATGAGCTCGAAAATAGCATCGACGGAGAGATTAATGACACCGACATCCGGGCTCACCCACCTTCAGCGGCTGGAGGCGGAAAGTATTCATATCATGCGCGAGGTTGTAGCCGAGGCCGAGCGGCCCGTCATGATGTATTCCGTTGGCAAGGACAGCGCCGTTATGCTGCATCTGGCGAAGAAGGCGTTTTTTCCTTCGCCACCTCCTTTTCCGCTGTTGCATGTCGATACGACCTGGAAATTCCGAGCCATGTACGATTTGCGTGACAAGGCTGCCCGCGATGCTGGCATGGAGTTGCTCGTCTATCATAACCCGGAAGCGCTTGAGAAAGGGATCAATCCTTTCGACCATGGATCGTTGCACACCGACATGTGGAAAACGGAAGGGCTGAAGCAGGCGCTGGAAAAATATGGCTTTGACGCAGCCTTTGGTGGCGCGCGACGCGACGAGGAGAAGAGCCGGGCGAAGGAGCGCATCTTTTCCTTCCGTTCAGCCAATCACCGCTGGGACCCAAAGAACCAGCGGCCCGAGCTTTGGCGGCTTTATAATGCGCGCAAGGCCAAGGGGGAGAGCGTGCGCGTCTTCCCGATCAGCAACTGGACCGAACTCGACATCTGGCAATATATCCATCTGGAGGGCATCGAGATCGTGCCGTTGTATTTCTCGGCTCCACGTCCCACTGTTGAGCGCGACGGCATGCTCCTGATGGTGGATGATGAGCGCTTCCGCTTGAAGGATGGCGAAGAACCCGTTCAGCGCTCCATCCGCTTCCGCACCCTTGGCTGTTATCCGCTGACCGGCGCCGTGGAGAGCAAGGCAGCGACGCTGCCCGAAGTTATTCAGGAGATGCTGCTCACCACCACTTCCGAGCGGCAGGGCCGCGCCATCGACAAGGATGCGGGCGGCGCGGGCATGGAAAAGAAAAAGCAGGAGGGGTATTTCTGATGACCAACACGCTAATCGAAAATGCCTATCAGGCCGATGCGCTGATCGCTTCGGATATCGACTCCTATCTGGAGGTACATCAGCACAAGACGATGCTGCGCTTCATCACCTGCGGGTCGGTGGACGACGGCAAGTCGACGCTGATTGGCCGCCTGCTCTATGACAGCAAGATGATCTTTGAAGACCAGCTTGCGGCGCTGGAAGCGGACTCCAAGCGTGTCGGCACGCAGGGACAGGAAATCGACTTTGCGCTCTTGGTTGACGGGCTCGCCGCGGAGCGCGAGCAAGGCATTACCATCGATGTCGCCTACCGCTTCTTCGCCACGGAAAAACGCAAGTTCATCGTCGCGGATACGCCTGGTCACGAGCAATACACCCGCAACATGGTGACAGGGGCATCAACTGCCGACCTCGCTGTCATTTTGATTGACGCACGCAAAGGCGTGCTGGTGCAGACCCGCCGCCACAGCTATCTGGCGCACCTGATCGGCATCAAGAACATCGTGCTGGCGGTAAACAAAATGGATCTGGTCGGCTATGACCAGTCCAAATTCGATGCGATCGTGGAGGAATATACCGCCTTCGCCAAGTCGATCGGCATCGAGAGCTTCACAGCCATGCCCATTTCCGGCTTCAAGGGCGACAACATCACTGGTCCGTCGGAAAACACCCCTTGGTATAAGGGCCCGGCACTGTTGGAGCATCTGGAGACGGTCGAAATCGACAGCACCACTGATGCGGCCAAACCTTTCCGCATGGCGGTACAGTGGGTAAACCGTCCGAACCTCGACTTTCGCGGCTTTTCGGGCCAGATTTCCACCGGCACCATCAAGCCTGGCGACACCGTCCGCGTTCTTCCCTCAGGGAAGATCACGACTATCAAGCGGATTGTTACCCGTGACGGAGACCTTGAACAGGCCGTGGCGGGCCAGTCCGTCACCCTTTGCTTCACAGATGAGATCGACTGCTCGCGAGGCGACGTCATCTCCATTGCCGACACTCCAGTGCTGGCAGCGGACCAGTTCGAGACGACCTTGGTGTGGATGGACGAGGCTGAACTTCTGCCTGGGCGACCCTATTGGATGAAGATCGGTACGCAGACCGTCACCGCAACTGTTGCAAGCCCGAAATATCAGGTCAACGTCAACACCATGGAGCATCTGGCGGCCAAGACGCTGGACCTCAACGCCATTGGCGTTGCCAATATTTCCACCGACCGCACAATTCCGTTTGAGACCTACGCGCAGAACCGGGACCTTGGTGGCTTCATCCTGATCGACAAATTGACGAACGCCACGGTGGCGGCAGGAATGATCCAATTTTCGCTCCGGCGAGCCGACAATATTCACTGGCAGGCGACTGATGTCACCCGCGAGCATCATGCACAGGTCAAAAACCAGAAGCCTGCCGTGCTCTGGCTCACGGGGCTGTCGGGTGCGGGCAAATCTACCATCGCCAACCTGATCGAGAAGAAGCTGGCGCGGATGAACCGCCACACCTTCCTGCTCGACGGCGATAATGTGCGGCACGGCCTTAACCACGACCTTGGCTTCACCGACGCCGACCGGGTGGAAAATATCCGCCGTGTGGGCGAGGTCGCAAAGCTGATGACAGACGCTGGCCTCATCGTCATTACCGCTTTTATCTCCCCCTTCCGGGCCGAGCGGGACATGGTGCGGCAGATGATCGCGCCTGGCGAATTTTTCGAGGTCTACGTCGATACCCCTCTCGATGTCGCCGAAGAACGCGACGTCAAGGGACTCTACAAGAAGGCGCGCGCCGGGCAATTGAAGCACTTCACAGGCATCGACAGCCCATATGAGCCGCCCGAGACGCCGGAAATCCGCGTCAACACCACGGCCATGACCGCAGAGGAAGCGGCGGAGGAAATTGTAAGAAGGCTGATCCCATGAGCAGCATGACCGACTGCGACCTTGCTGCCCATCTTGCCGGCCAGGCTGGCAAGATCCTGCTTCAGGTGCGCGCTTCCGGCATGTTCAGCGGCAAATCGCTGGGTAAAGCGGGCGACCAGACCGCCAACCAGTTCCTCGTCCACGCGCTGCGTGAGCAGCGGCCGAACGACGGGCTGCTGTCTGAGGAAGAGAAGGACAATCCTGAACGGCTTGCAAACTCGCGCGTATGGATCGTTGATCCTGTTGATGGGACGCGCGAATATGGCGAAGCACGGACGGATTGGGCGGTCCATGTGGCACTCGCCATCGATGGGGTTGCAACTATTGGCGCAGTCGCCTTGCCAGGGCTGGACTTGGTGTTGAAGACTGACAAGCCGGTTGCAGTGCCGCCGCCGCCATCGCGCCTGCGCATGGTGGTCAGCCGGTCGCGGCCTGCGAAGGAAGCGGTTGAGGTTGCGCAGAGACTGGGTGCTGAACTGGTGGAAATGGGCTCAGCTGGCGCCAAGGCGATGGCTGTGATCCGCGGCGAGGCGGACATCTACCTCCATTCGGGCGGTCAGTACGAATGGGACAGCTGTGCTCCTGCCGCTGTCGCCATTGCCCACGGCCTCCACGCCAGCCGGATCGACGGGACACCCCTGCGCTACAACCGGCGAGACGTGTACATGCCCGACCTGCTCATATGCCGGCATGAGCACGCGGGTCCGGTGCTTTCCATTCTTCAGAGTTTCCGTGAACCCGAAAATATTGGCGTCACCCCGACGCTCAAGACTGGTGGGTAACGCTCAAGAACGGGAAGCATGATGACCACTCACCTCACCTATTGTGGTAACTGCGCCGCGATGTGTGGTCTTAGGTGACGGAAGAGGCCGGCAAAATCATCGACATCCGCGGTGATCGGGATTATGCGATTTGGATCGACGAATGGGAGTTTTTTCGTGGTCTGGCGCTGCGGATGGGAAAGACGCTGAACATGCGCCGTCCCACCGCAACATTCCGGGACCCGAAATTGCTTTGTCCGCAAACAGGTCTGCGAGGAGCTCATCCGGTGGATGGTGGATATAGGGCTCAGCACTTATGAGGAGGTAGAGGCTCATCCCCGCGGCATGCACTTCAAGAATGCCGAAAAGATTGTCCAGCCGGCGGACGCAGGACGCTGACGCGAGGTTTGATATGCTCACCATGAACTCGGCCTTGCTTCCCGGGCCAGGAGCGTAAAATGAACGCATCAGAACTATTGAATATTGCGTCCAACCGAACCGGATTAACAGATTTCGGCCCGGATGATTTTCGCGACGGATTTACTGTCCTTATTGACGCGATAAACGGAGAGGCAGAAATTCGTGGCTCGTGCCAGAAGCGGCTGGAGGAGCGGTTCATAAACCTTCTTATCCAGCGCCTTTGGTTTGCCAAGGACATGAAGGAACATCCCGAAATTGGCAGGGAACGCATTGCCTCTCCCTTGATTATTATTTCCTTGCCTCGAACCGGAAGCACGAAATTGCACCGGATGCTTGGCGCCACGGGGGACTTTCAAACGCTGCGCTTCTGGGGCACCATGAAGTTTGCCCGTATTCCCGGAATGGAAGACGGCGGTCTTGCCCAGCGCATTCGCGAAACAAAAGCCCATGAGGAGTGGATGTACGAGCAATCGCCGGCAATCCTGGTCGGTCATCCCTCCCATGCGGAGGAACCGGAAGAAGATGTCTATCTCATGGAGGCGACTTTCCGGCATCCCGCCCTTTTCGGTATGTACGATGCCCCAAGTTTCGCGCATTGGGTGGAGCATGCAGATCCGCAACCGGCCTATGATTATCTTTTTTCGGTCATCAAATATCTTCAATGGCAAGATGCGGGACCCAGTCGACCCTGGCTGTTCAAGGATCCCAATCATCTTGGGCGAGAACAATATCTTGTCGATGCCTATGAGCGGCCAAAGTTCATCGTCACGCACCGCGATCCAGTAAAATGCGTTCCCTCCGTCACCAGTACAGTCATGGCGACCCGGCGGATTTATTCCGATCTCGACAATAGACAGGCGTTTGCCTCAAAAATGGTCGATGCGCTGTCGTCCGCAATGAACAGTCACATGGAGTGGCGTGACCGCAATCCCGACATCCAAATTCTGGACGTGGGCTTTAATGATGTTGTGAAGAATGGGGAAGCAACGATCAAGAAAATCTATGACTTTGCAGGAATGGATCTGACGGAAGGCGCCTTGGACGGAATACGGGAATGGGAAACCGAAAACCCCAAGGGCAAGCATGGCGAGTCCAAATACTCAGCTCAGGATGTAGGCAGTACCGATGAGGCCATACGGCAGGCATTTTCGTCCTATAATAGCAGATTCGGTCATTTGTTTTGAATGAGGTGGCATAATCCCGACATGCCTTGTGGTCCGTTATAAAATGGCCGCCAGCCCGCCTGGGAGTTGAACAGCGCATTGCGACCCACCAATGACAAACTCATCACCAGTGGGTCACTTTTCAACGCGCAATGTATATGCCTTGTACATGAGGCTCTTTGAGCCCCGACGGAAACAAGGTTGCTCAGAAAGAATATTCGAGGCGCAGGCCGTATGTGCGGGGCCTTGCCGCATTATGGTACACACCGAAAGTCGTGTCGGTCTGGACGAAGGCGACATGTTTCTTGTTGAACACATTTAGGGCGTAGAAGCCGATCCGGAGGTTTTCTCCGGGCGGGCTAACATAGCCTGACGCATTCACGAGGAAGCGCTCTCCATCACGATCTGCCTGTAGCTCGCCGCCCGCGCCCGGTGTGTAATAGATTGAGGAGCGATATTGGGCGATTCCCGAAAGCGAGGCGGTCCACGTTGCGATGGGGAATTCATAGGTCGCATTAAACGAGCCTGACCAGTCCGGAGCTTGCGGGGGTGGTGTCCCGGTAAGATCGGTGAAGCAACGACTAAGGGTTGGGACCGGCGCGACAGCGGTAGGATCGAAGCAGGCGATCGCGGCATTCTCGTAAGGCTTGAAACGGGCATGTTGCCAGGAGCCGGTGACGCCGAGAGTCAACCCTTCCATGGGGAGGATTTGCGCCTCGACCTCGACGCCATAATTCTCGAGTGCGCCGGCATTGGCCGTGATTGTCCCACCCGACTGCAAATCGATAGTCTGGGTCTGCAGGCCCTTGTTCTTGAAGTAGAAGGCGGCCGCATTCAGGCGGAGGCGATTGTCGAACAGGGATTGCTTGACGCCGACTTCGTGACTGAAAATCTTCTCGGGCAGCACAGGATCAATCGGCGCAAAAATCGGACCCGGAAATCCCCCCGCCTTGAAGCCGCGGGTGAAGCTGTAATAAAGATTGGTCGGTCCGTTATCCCAAGCCAACACAAAACGCGGCGTAAACGCACGCTGCGTTGTGCTCAAGTCAAACGCACCACCGACGGTAAACTCGACGTGTGCGGAGCGCTCCTCATAAGTGTAACGTCCGCCAATCGTGGCCTTGAGGGTGTCGGTAAGCTGATAATATGCCTCGGCGAACGCGGCGTAAGACTTCGTTAGCGCTGTGTTATCGGCGCCGAACGCCGTGTCGGGGGTAAGCCCGGTGCCGCCGAGGCCCAAAGCGGGATCACCCACAAAGCGTGTGTTGAAAATACCCTTGTCATTCAGGTAGCTCAATCCGAACAGATAATTGAGCGGACCGTCCAATTTGGAGCTGACCAGAAAGTCCTGTGTGTATGACCTGCCGCCGGATCTCGGCACGGCAAATTCGAAGCCGAGCAACGGGGTCAAGTCCGCATCGCCTGCGCTGTCGACTGTCTTCTGCTTACGATATGTCGTCGTGCTCGTCAGCTGAAAGTCGCCGATTTCGAAGCTCATTTTCAGATTGGCGCCGTAATATTTGGTTCTGACCGGCTGGAGATTGACAACGCTCTCGGTCTCAAAGAGGTCGACAGAGGGGCTGACGACGCCTGGAAAGAGGACGCAGGCATAGCAAGTCGAGTCGTTACGTGCGAGCGATTGCAGCGGCCCAAGCCGATATGCGGTGTCGTAATACTGCCCGCCGAGGACGATATCGGCATTTCCCGGTTGCCAGCGCAGTTTACCCCGTACACTATAAGTCCGTCCACCGCCGATGTCGCTATCCGTGATTAGGTTGCGGACGTGGCCACCCTCGTGCTTGTAGCTGGCGGTTCCACGAAAGGCGAGATCTTCACCCAGCGGCAGGTTGATCATGCCATTCAGTTGCCGATGCTCGAGATTGCCGATCTCCCCGCGTACCCGCCCCTCAAACTTGGATGTCGGGTCGGCACTGTTGATGATAATGACGCCACCAGTCGCATTGCGACCGTACAGGGTACCCTGCGGCCCGCGGAGCACCTGAATGCTGCCGATGTCGAAATTATCGATAATTTCGTTAACGGTAAGGGTTCGCGTCAGATAGGCGCCGTCTTCATAGATCGCGACCGGAGACTCGATGCCCACCGAGACGAAATCCGAGCCGATCCCACGGATGCGGGAAGTGAAGAAGCCGTTCGTCGTGGTGAAACTCGCACCGGGCGTAATCGCCGCAATGTCCTTGACGTCGGCCAGACCTAGGTTCTGGGCGGCCGCGGCCGTCACCGCCGTTACCGCAATCGGGGTGTCTTGCAGGTTTTCCGCTCTGCGCTGAGCCGTAACAACGATATCGACGGGGGTGTCGTTGCTGGCCGCGTCCGCACCTGTCGTGTCCGGAGGGGTCTGTGCGTAGCTTGTCGAAGCTAACAGCGCGCTAAGCGCCGCAGATACTGGTCCCAAGGCCCTCATAAAATCCTCCCTTTACATTTTTGCACTGGCATAAACGCAGCGCCAAAGATGTGGTTGCGCCGCTATGGAAGAATTGTAGGTGGAGCGACACGTCCGTCCCAATCGGAGATGCTCCCGAAAGGTCATCCAAAGAATGCTTGACGCTGCTGTTCGCTCATTTAGTATCTAGTAGTAGCACACTAGCCTGCGAACAGAGAAGTCGCATGCTGTGGATTTCAAGGAGAGGCCTCCATGGACGCATCGAAATGGTTGAGGCTCGCTTCCGCGAGGGGCCGCTTGAATGACATGAACTTCAACCATGCTATTCATCGCTGATGCACGGGCCGATTATGTAATGTCGGACTCCACAGCTGACGTCAGGCGTTTAATTTGGAGATCGTTTCATGGTGAACTATGGATTCAAGCCAGAAGATCATCCCGAAGAATGGAGTCTCGACTATAGCAAGCGAGATCATGAGATTGTTGATTACCAATATTATGAATTGGACGACATTCCAGGCGTCAAGTTTCGGGGCCCTCCGCTGCCGCAAGACATTATAGAGAGCGGGAATTATTTTACGTGCCTCGGCGGCGCGCAGGCGAACGGGATATTCGTCGAGCGAACGTTCGGCGATATCCTTTCCGATCATATTGGGGTGCCGGCACTGAACCTCAGCGTCGGCGGGGGCGGCGCCGGCTTCTATTTGCAGGCTCCGGGTCTCCTTGATCTGGTAAATGGCGGCCGCTTCTCGATCGTCCAGGTGATGACCGCACGAACGGAACCGAATTCACGGTTCGGCGCCTACGGATTTGTGGAAGCGCTACTTGATCTCAAGAATGGGCATCAGATTTCCACCATGGAAGCCTGGCCGCAAATTTTCAATGAAGAGCGGGAAAAAGCTCCGCTCTACGTAGCGGAAAGCCTGGAGAACTGGATCAGACGATATCGTGAACTTGCGGAGAAGATCCATGTTCCGAAACTTCTCTTTTATTTTTCCGACAAGGATTTGGACGAGCCGATAAACTATGAGGCCTCCGAGACAATGGACATACTTGGAAAGTTTCCGCAGTTCGTCGACGCTGCGAGTCTGAATAAAGTGCGGCCCCTCTTCGACGCCTATGTCGAATGCAGAAGCATGCGGAATTATGGCTATCCACTCGTAAGCCGCTTTACTGGCGAGCCGGTGGAAGTGGACGGCGGCAGCATGGCGGCTTTTGCCGAAGGGATGAAGTGGAGCACCAACCACTATTATCCATCACCCGAGATGCACGAAGACGCTGCCGATGCGATCGAGAGGGCGCTTCGTAATATGAAGCTTGCGGAATAGACGATTCGCAGGAGCGAGAGCGGGTCCGCCCGACAAATGGGGATACAGATAATGCAAAAATTAATGATGTTCATGAAGCGAAAGGAAGGCATTTCGTTCGAAGACTTCCAAAAGCATTATGAAAATGTCCACATCCCAATGGTGGCCAAATGGGTCGGACATTTGATGAGTGATTACAAACGATATTACCCGCAGAACGCCATCAACCTGTATGTCGGGCGCCCTGACGCCGACGAAGCCCCGCAAAGTGACGGCGGCGTCGATTATGACGCGGTCTCCATCTACACTATCAAGGATGAAGCCGCTCTTAAGGAGCTTTTGCGTATAGCGCAGGATCCGGAATTCACGCGCGCCGTCACGAATGACGAAGCGAACTTCGCTGATCGCGCTGTCTCCCGGCAGACGCTGGCCGAGGAAATATCGGGAAAGGGCCTGATTTGACCCAAGTGAGACCCAATATGCCGATGGACGAAGCGAGGGCTGCTAGCCAGCACCCAACAGTCGAAGAACTTCTCGTCAGGCTGGCGCCGATCCTTCCCGCAATAAAGGAACGTATCGCAGCTGCCGATTTGGCGCGCGACACGCCGGCCGAAACAGTTCGCGAACTGGCCGCAGCCGATCTGTTCCGCTTATTTCAGCCGCAGCAATGGGGCGGCTTCGAATCCGATCCACGCATCTTCTTCGCGTTACAGAACGCCATCGCGCAAGTCTGTCCGTCAACGGCATGGGTCTATGGCGTGCTTTGCGTTCAGTCCTTTCTGGTCAGCCTGTTCGACGAGCAGGCGCAAGCCGACGTCTGGGAGAGGGATGGCCGCGCGCTCATTGGATCGGCCGGTACTCCGGCCGGCACCGCCACGCCCGTTGAAGGAGGATTTCGCGTCACTGGCCGCTGGACCTTTTCGAGCGGTAGCTCGCATGCCAAATGGGCGCTGCTCGGCGCCAGGCTGCCGGATGCGCCCGTGGCTGGTCCTCCACTGTTGAACGTTTTCCTCGTCCCACGCGAGGACTTCGAACTGGTCGATGTATGGCATTCATTCGGGCTTCGGGCGACCGGCAGCAACGACATCATTGCGAACGACATCTTCGTGCCCAAACATCGGACCATTACGCTCGATCCAGGCATACAGAATATTCGCCGGGAGATGCGTGCGGGACCGGCGCTTTACCGGTTGCCGTGGCTTTATCTCTTCTCCTCGTCTATTTCTAATCTCGCGATCGGCACGGCCCGCGCCGCGCTTGACGGATTTCTGTCGATTACGAGAAGCCGGGTTTCGGTTCTCACAGGCAAGATCGCTCGGGAAGACCCGGCCGTTCAGCAGGCAGCGGGCCGTCTCGCGAGCGAGATCGAAGCGGCTCCCGCCATGTATGATCGGCATGTAGAGCGACTGCTTCACTATGAAATGATCGATACCCCTATACCAATGCAGGAAGCCGTGCTGATCAGAACGCAGCTCACCGCCGGTCTGCGGAAGTTCGCATCCCTCGTCGATGATCTGATGATGTTGCAGGGCGCGCGTGCCACTGACCTGAATTCCCCGGTAACGCGAGCCTGGCTCGATCTGAACGCCGCGCGGGCGCATCTTGGCAATGATCCGACAATGGCTACGACTATGCTGGGCGCGATGCTGATCGGTCAGGGCTAGATTTCGGCGGCTGTTCCTCTCGTTGCCATGCCATTTGCACAGCTGGTGGGCCGCCCGCGCCCGATGCTGATGCGGCTTGTGGCGTGTGCCCTGGTCCTCGCGATCCTTTCCCGATCTTCAGCCAATCGCGGGTCGGGGAGGCTGGGGTGGAAGGGGTTGGGAACAAGGCTTAAGCGGAAATTGAACTGGAGCAGAAATATATGGAAAGTTCGAGAAAGCAAACGCTACGACAATATTGCGATGCGGTCGGCAGGGGGGATGCAGAAGCAATCCGTGAACTTGTCACCGACGATTACACCCATGAGTTTCTTGGCAGCACTGGGCTGGCTGGAAAAAAGCGGACGCTATCAGGAATTTTGGAACAGCTAGAGGCGTTCTCGTCCGCACTAGCCGCCCCGGGCAGGTTCACCTTTTACGAAATGGTGGAGGAAGGGGACCTTGTTGCGGCGATTTTCTCTGGCAAGTGCGAACTTGTAAACGGTAAGAGATTCGATGGGGATTATGCGGTAGTCTGCCGTTTCAGGGGCGACAAAATCCTGTCGATGCGCGAGTTGGTTGACACCAAACTTGCCGACAGTGTCTTCGGCTGATCCAGACGAAGAATTCTATTGGAAAGGACCATCAATGTTTGATCTCAAAGGCAAGGTAGTAATCGTCACGGGAGCAGCCAGCGGTATCGGCGCCGCCGCAGCGCGGATGTTTCAACAATTAGGAGCCAGCGTTACCATCGGCGATATCCAGGTTGAAGCCGGCGAGGCGTTAGCCCGGGAATTAGGTGATAAGGTCCGTTTCTCTCGCCTTGACGTCACCGAGACCGCCGATTGGGAACGCGCCATCGAGGAAACCGAAGCAGCCTTTGGGCCGGTGAATACTCTAGTGAACAATGCCGGTCATTCTGGTCACTGGAAAGCCGTTTCCGACTTGAGCCTGGAGGAATATCGTAGGGTCTGCGCCATCAATCAGGAGGGCGTATTCCTTGGTATGAAGCTTGTGTTGCCTTCGATGATCCGGGCTGGCGGAGGCGCCATTGTCAACAATTCCTCTGGCTACGGACTTGTTGGGGCCGCGAACAACATGGACTATTGCGCCTCTAAATGGGCGGTGACGGGCATGACCAAGGCTGCGGCGATCGAACTTGCGCCGCTCAATATCAGAGTCAACTCCGTTCATGCCGGGGTGGTTCTGACCCCAATGGTGAAGAGTACGATGGAGCAATTAGGAGCGGACGGCGATCTCTTCATTGCGCGCATGCCGCTTAATCGTGGTGCGAAGCCCTCGGAAATTGCCAGCGTTTTTGCTTTCTTGGCGTCGGATGCCTCGAGCTTTGTGACGGGCGCGGCGCTCGCGGCCGACGGTGGGCTGACTGCCCAATAACGAACATTCCGGTGGAAAAGGACGGCGAGCTGGTGTTCGCCATCCGGATTCCACCGGAGAAAGAAAACGGATTGATTGCCGCGACGAGAACTCGGCTTACGCTACGCTTGGCGCTATCGTAAATAGACTGGATCACTGCGATCGCGGGAGGAGCGGTACTGGAGCAGATCATATTGCCCGCCGCACACAATACCGTTGTAGAGCGCCACACGGTTCCAATCGGGAACGATCTTGCGTTTGAAGACGCGCCATTCGCCGCTTCTACGCTGGAAGACGTCGATATATCGGCCACCGAAAATGAATTCGATCACGTCATCCCCCTGGAAGCCGGCAGCCAAGGCATTCTGCTCCCCGAGCAGCGCGGCGCGGCTTGCGTGGGTTGGATGGGACAGGTGAAAGGCCGTCAAATAGGTTTCAACAAATGCCTGATCCCCGTCGAATTCAATCAGGATGTTGGAAACGCTATGCTGGCTGGCCGCCCACATGTCGCGCACCACGGCTTCAAACAGCGGCGGAATGATTTCGAGGGCCGGACCTTCCGACGGGCCGCCGTCGAAACCACCATCTTCCCAGAAGGTGGTCTCGAACAGTTCGATGTCCAGCCGATCCGCCGCGCGGCAATATCGATAAATGACATCCGTAATCTGTTGGCGATCGAACAACTCCGCAATTTGGCCAGATTGATCGCCCATTTTGTGTCCCTTGACCATGCCTGTCGTTTGGCAAAGATGGCGAGGTCAAACCATCCTTGCGTTCGCTTGCGCCTTTGTGAAATATTTCTGAAGACTCGCCACGATGGAAACATAGACACCGTGAAGCATAGCGCCATGTTGCTCCCCAATGTCAGCCGGGACACAATCGAAATTTGAAGAGATGGTCATCAGGCAGCCGCCATCGTCCAGTTCGTCAAAGCACCAGCTCGCCATGTAGTTACGGATCCCCGGGGCGAATCCGTCAGTCGCGTCATAATAGAGCCGATGTGCGACATGGTCCTCAACCAGCAGCACTTCACGATTTTCCTCTGGAGCGCCATGTTCGACTGCACCGTCTCCGCGCGACATTACCCTCGTCCGCGGCACTGCGCCAGGTTCACCCTCAAGCCAGCTCTCCATGAGTTTCATGCCTTCGGTATTGGTGCCATCATCATACCAAGCCAGGCTTCCCCAATCAGTGACAAGCGCCCAAACGTCTTCGATATTTGCATCGATTTTTCCTTGGTGAAATCCCGAAACTCTATGCACCTTGACCACAGACATACCTCCACCGTGAATTCAACAATCGGAAGCAATCGCCTCGCCCCAACGCCACGCTCAATGTTTTATCCGAAAGCGATTGTCCAGGGGCCAAAACGGCAATCGTTTGGTTGAAATTGGTAGATAGGTTGCTATTGGTCAAGCGATATTAGCATTGAGAACTTGCCAATTTTTCGGATGTTTTCGTCAGCAGCGTTCATATTGAGATGTAGGGGTAATGCCCAAAGAAAATAAGCTTTTATCTACGGAGATGATGAGAATGAGTGCAGACGATCGCCTAGCGCTTTCGTCGATAGTTTCGAGCCCGACAACTGGGCCTTGGTATTCGCGCCGGACGGCATCCTCGACGAGAGCGAGTTTTTTGACGAGGCCCGATTCGCTGGGCGGGATGCAATCCGTGCTTACGGGGCGAAAATTGGTGAGACGGTTCATCATATTGTCCACCTGATGAGCAACCACCTTATTTTCGATCTCAAACCGGCTACGGCTCGAGGGACTGCCTTTAGTCTTGTTGAGACCATGCGCAAGAATGGTGAGCGCGTACGCTTTCATGTCAAATATGAGGATGAGTACGTCAAAATTGGCGGTTCGTGGATGATTGCGAAGAGAACCCTGCGCAAGTCGTTCCCACCCGAAAACGTGAGCGTCGAGGGGTAAATCGCAATCTCTGACGCATTAGACCGCTCGCTTCCTGTCTGTAATGCACACAGGAAGGAGCGCTCTGCATGATGACAGTACCGCCAACTCTTTTGGATCACTGATGTTAGGGTGCTTTTAACAAGTATTCGGAAGAGACATCTTCTGCCGAGGCCATCAGAGACCTAAAAAAATTCGTCAGCAAACCTTCTCATTGCGTCAAGTCCTTCTTCGACGGAGTAGAATTTTGGGCTGTAAATAAGTTCGTCCAGCCCGAGTGCTTCATACTCCGGGATCCTGTCCTTTTCTGCCTGAACCCAGCCCCATTTCCGTAGAGGCAACTGCTTGTAAAGCTCGATATCTTCCGATGATTTTCGGCCATAGGCTGGGCGAGTTCATCGAGAATTGTTTTGAATTCGGCTGTCCGTCGTCAGAACATTTGGCGCAGGTGGCGGCGTAGATTAGCGCAGTGCGGGCCTCGTTTCGGGGTTGATGTTAAGCGGCGAGCTTGCGGTGTTGCAAGCGGCGATATTCGATGGTCTGTCGCTTGATCCTTTGAGGCTGGAGGATGATGGCCGGTGCCCTGCCGAAATAGGCGTCGGCGGGCGTCACGTTGTTCAGGCTCTCGTGGCAGCGCCGGTGATAAGACTGTCAAATATCTTTTTGTTCGGCGGAGCGGAGCCAAGATTTGCTTTCTATCCTGGGGCGGATTTCGACCCGGTCATTGTGGATTCGCACCTCGA
>NZ_JACHOV010000014.1 GCF_014200045.1 Rhizorhapis suberifaciens | reverse complement strand
GGTTCGACAACGTGCCCATCCCGGCAAGCGAGGTGGACCGTTTGAGGGCCAATCAGGCAAGCGAGCCACCGCGCCGGAAGCGTGGGGCAGGGCGGTCCATGCCGTTCTCTGTGAAGCTCGCACCCGCCACGATGGAATATATCTACGAGGTGGCGAACTCGCGCGACATTCCATTGGCCCAGGTGATCGAGGAACTTGTTGACGCACATCGGGCGGCCGCGAAGTGACGCGGCGGCCAAAGGAGGTCCGCATGGACGGGGAGGGCAGGGCGTCCCTCTGACAAGGCGGGCGAGGCTGTTGGCTGGAACCAGCGGCCCCGCCCTAACCACAACCGCAAATTGGAGCTTTGCGAATCATGACTGACAACACCCTACCGAATCCGGCCCCGGCGAGCGATGCAGCTTGGGCAAATGCCCTTGGTGATTACCGGGCCGCAGCTTCACGGTTTCATGCCGAGGTCGCGCGTGCCGCTGCGACCGGTGAGGACATTGACCAAGCCGCTGCCGATGCACACGCCTTTGCTGCCGTTGCCCTCATCGGGACGCCGGCAACCCACGCCGTACAGATCGGGCAGAAGATCAGGGCCGCCGACAATTTGGTGAACCTCGGACAGCTCTACCCGAACCTTGCCGAGATCCTTTTGAGCGACGTGTTGGGATTGATCGGGATCGACCACGGCGACGAAAGGTTGTTGCCTTATCGGCTCCATTGAGGGGGTAGCGGCCAGTGCGGTGCGCTGGCCCCGTTTCTCCGGTGGACCTACAAGCGGGCGGGCATAGTCTGGTGCTGTTGCACCCACCGCTCGAAAGGATCATGATCGTCAGGCGTGCCAGCGACTTTCGGGCCGCTGATCCTTCCCCGTCATCACAGCGCCCGTCTGTGGTGAGGGCGCGGACTGACGGAGAGGAACATGACCGCATCGAGCATCATTGCCGACATTCCTACCGGCTTCATCGTTGTGGCTGGGCTGATCGCGCTCGTCCTGGCCGTCCGCTTCCGTGGCCCCATGTCGATCGCATTCGCGGCGCTTTGCCTGATTGGAACTTGGAATGCCGGGGAAGCCCAGCCTCTTCTCGCCGTAATCATGGGCGGGGTTCTTTACGGGTTCCTGGCACTCGTGAGCGGCGTGTTTGGCGGCCGCGGCGGCATGGACACCGGGGCTTCTACGGGAGGCTACGACTATGCTGCCGAGCAGGCCCGCCTTGCCGGCGAGTATCATCGCCGCGACCGTGAAAGCCGCTTCTAGTCCCCGGAGAGACTGGCAATCGCTCCAGCCACTTTCGCCCCGCCGTGCTTCGCAATGGCGGCGGCGATCGTGCGAGCTTCGGTGCGATCCATGTCGGGGATTTTCACACGCTCCAATGCCGCGATAAGGACCGGACGGCCCGCATCGCGCAACGCTTCCTCCGCTTCCTTCTCGCGCTGAACAATCGCCGCTAGAGCTGCCTCAGCCTTGATCCGCTCTTGCTTGATGGCGTCGAGGGCAGGGGTCTTTGCCATGAGTGTTGTTCCTTCCGTTCAGTGAGTGAGATTAGTCGAGTGGGGGAGCCGAGCCGAACCAGAGCGACGGGTTCACGGATTGCCGGTTTAGCCAAAGATCAAAGACGCGACGGCGATTAGGAAACCGAGCAACGAGAGGGCAGCGGCGCGCCGTTGCCACCGACTGATGCTGGCGAGCCGCGCGATCGCTGCCTGTTCAGTTGAGGCGTGGATCGAGGCGTTGTCCCGGTTGACGACCCATCGGCAATAGACCGCGACGACAACGAAGACTCCCGCAAGAATGTGCATGCGTCCACCTTCTGCAAAAGACAAAGCCGGATTGTTGTATGCTTGTGGCATGGAATGTCCAGACGGCTTGAAATGCGTAGGATCGAAAAATCCTAAAAACCGAAAAGCGCGCGGCGAAGCCGCTCCTTTTGGCGCAACCGATCCAGCACCCGCGCCGTTCGAGCCTGTCCGGTTGGATGCCCCTGGCAATGCCTTCCCTCCCGTCCACGTCTTCTTCGGTTTCGCTTGAGGGGAGATAAGTCGAGTGATAGGTATGGACTAAGAAATGAAGTTCGCAGGATAGCCCGACTGATCGCATTGTCTGACACAATGCCATCATATGGGCACCGCTGCACGGGGCTGAAATGTCTAGAATTACGCTGCGCCTTGAGGACGACGTTACCGAGCTAGTCGACGTGCTGGCGAAGGCCGCAGGCATGACGCGGAGCGCATGGGTCGCTCGTGCTATCAAAGATGCTCTTGGCCGCAGACCTGATGAGGTCCGCGACCTTCCAGCGAGTGGAGGTGCATCAAAAACGCTGGCCCTTAGGCTTCCGGCCGCGGAAATGGACGCGATTGATTTGGTGGCTGCCAAGGCCGGGATGACCCGCTCGCAGTGGGTCAAGCGGACGCTTCGCTGGCAACTCTGGACACGCGCCGGCGAGCTTCGCCTTGTGCCGAGCAGCTACCGTTCCATCATGAAGATCGTCGCCCAGGTCCGAGCTATTGGCTACTCGCTCAATCAGGCAGTGAAGGCGATGAACGCTGCCAACCGTCCTGAAAGCCCGCTCTTGATCGAGCAGGTTGCGCCCCATGTCATCGCCATGGAGGGCCGGCTTTCCGAAACGATCAGAGAGGCGAACTCTACACTCACCGCGATCGTGTCGGGCGAGGTCAATTATTGGACCGGGAAAGATCGCGCAGCGTCTGTTGCCAGCGAGAGCGGGTCATGAACGCGTTCGAGTTTTCCGATCAGACCCTTGAGGATTTGGAGCGCGTTCAAGGTGCGCGCGGGGCAGGGCGGGGCAAGGTCGACCATCGCGGCAATCGTGCTTTGGCCCGTGATCTTGGCACTATGATGCAAGTGCCGGTACGGCCTGGTTCCGGCGCTGGCCGCTACGGATCTCAGTCGCGGGGCGAGCGCAGCGCCCGTGCATTCGAACAGCTTGGCCGGACAGCGAAGCGCGCGCCTCAAGTGGTGGTGAAGATCACAAGTCGCATTCACGGGGCGGCCAGCACCGTCGGCGCCTTCACCTACGCCGGTCGCATTGGCATGTCCGATCAGGAGCCCATCGGACTTGAGACGAGCGAGGGCAAGGAGCTGATGAGCGCCCACGACATGATGCTCCTGGCGCGCGAATGGCAGCAGTGGGAAACGGCGGACGAGGCGCGCAGAAATGGTGCGACTGCGATCGCAATGGTGTTCTCAATGCCTCCCGGAACCGAACCTGAAACGGTGCGTGAGGCGGTCCGTGACTTCGCGGAAACTGACTTGTCGAACCGGCGCTGGGTTATGGCTCTGCATACCGATGAGGCGCACCCGCACGTCCATCTTATCATTGCGGGGCGAGACAACGATGGACGCCGATTCAATCCGAACCGTGAGTTCCTTCAGCAGTGCCGCGAGCGGTTTGCGGAGAACCTTCGGGATCGCGGTGTGGAGGCAGATGCGTCCATGCGGATCGCACGCGGCTACCCGCCAAAGCAAGACCCGACCCCCGTCCTCAAGATGCGCGAGCGAGGCGCAGAGCCCGAGGCCGATAAAGGCCGTGCCGCTGTTATCGGAGGGCAATCGCCCGATGCCGAGAAACGCCTTGGGGACCGGGAGCGCGAGCGTAGCAAGACCGTCTCGAACCATGCTGCCGTGCGCGAGATTTACATGCGCGCAGCGTCAGAGTTGGAGGCCCGTGGCGGAGCGGCCGAGGTTGATCGGGCGAAGGCGCTCCGTGCTTTCGTGGAAGCGATGCCGGCGCCTGCGAACGCTCGCGCAGAGATCATCGAGCGTCTGAAAACGGGCAACGCACTGCCCAAGGAATATGCGCAGGATCGTGAGCTTGAGAAGCTGAAAGCACGCGTGCAGCAGCGCGAGGCCGACCAGCGGAGCGCTGCGCTCGACCGGATCGAGCGGGCAACTGGAAGGATCAAATCTGTCTCGGCCGAGCTGATGGCCGGCGACAAGAAGGCTGGGGCAGGGGAGGGCGAACCGACCATCTTCGATCGCATTCGCGCGAAGTCGGCCGAGCTGAAGGGCGGGAGCGCGCCGCCCGATCTTGCGCCCGATCGAGGGCTTGCCGGGGCCACCGAGCGGCTACAAGCCATGCAGCGGAAGTTGGATAAGACCATCAAGGACCGCGAGCAGATCAAGGACCGCGACCGTTCCCAGGACCGCAGCCGCGAGCCCGATAGGGGAGGGCCGGCGCGGTGAGCGACGACGAACTATTGAGCGCGTTGCTCGACCAGATCGGGACGCTTGCGGAGGGCGTGCAGGCGGTCATGGAGAACCAGCAATCGCTTGCGGCGAAGCTGGACGCACAGGCCGCCGAGCAGGAGGCCCAGGCAAAGAGCTTGGCCGCGATCGGCGTCGCCATCGGCATGACCTATCTTGCCACTGGCACGGAAACGCCTCTTCCGATTGACGTGTTGGAGGATCGTGCTTTCGCATCGTTCCTAGAAAATTATCCGCTTGATGGGCCTCCGATCACAGGCAAGGCCGTAATGGCCGAGCACCTGGCGCAACTGGATCAGGTTGAGCCGGCGCGGCTTGCAGCGGGCTTCCGCGACCTTGAGCGGCAAACGCATCTGACGATGATCGAGCGTATCCGCAACAGGCAGATCGAGCGCATTGCGCGCGAGAGATATGGCGACCTTGAGGCCATAGAAAAAGGGCGCGCCGTCACCGGCGCGCCCACACGTGAGGCAGATCGTTAAGCGATCACTCTCGTTTGTATTCGTCCCCGCTGGCTGTCAGATGGCCCGTCGCCTTGTCGATCACGACGGACACATATCCGACTCCGGTAGGCGCTTGCAGAAGGCCGTCCTGCAACGTGGCGGGTAGGTTTCTGGTGCGGATTTTGCCCATCATGCTTGGGGCTGTCTCGCGGATCAGGAAACTCTCGCCGTTTCGTTCGATCGTCAGTGATCGTTTCTCGTTTATCGTACTGACCCATTTGCCGACATATTCGTCGCCGGCCTGGCCGCCGCATCCGGTCAACATAGCCAGCGCCATGAGGGCCGCTCCGCAAACACCTTTCATCGACTTTCCTCCCGTCTCAGACTGTCGCTCGCAAGGGTAGGGCCGTGACGCGCATCACCGATCCAGATCCCGCGACGTTTTCTCGGCCGCTGCGCGATTCTGATCGCGCGTTTCGTCTCGCCGCTGCTCGACCTCGCGGACGCGCGGCGCTCGCACTTCGCCGCCACGCTCTAGGGTCTGCGCAACCGCTTCTCGAGCCGCAACTTTCATGCGGGCCGCCTCAGGCGTCGCGTGACCATATTTCTTGTCTATCGCCGCTTCCATCGCGGCGACCTGTTTGGCGCCGGGGTTCGTGCTTTTGTCCTGCAGGCGCTCCGCTTGCGTCATCTGCCTGAAGTCCGCCGCCACTTGGCGGTCACGATCCTGGCGCGCCAAATCGCGCGTTCCGTTCGATCGTTCGCTAGGCTTGCTTCCCGCAGCCTGTTCCGTCCTGTCGTCAGCCATTATCCCTTAGCTCCTTTCAAAAAGGCCAAAGCCTCGCTGTCGTCACCGCTGTTGTCGCCCTCATGGGCCGTAGATGCGTTTTCCGGGCTTGCAGCGGCTTCCGCCCCGTCCACGTTGGTGTTCGCGCTGTTCGCGCTCGCAGCGGCGTTCCTCGCCGTTTCGGAGGCGGACGCTTCCCGCGCCGCCAGATCGTCAAAGTCCATGCCGGCGAAGTCGGCCGACAAGCCGAGCGCCGCGAAGAAGGCCGCCGCCTTATGCGGATCGCCATCAGCGGGCAGCTCGTCGAAGGGGAAGCCAACCAGGCGCGCGAAATCGACGCCACTTTCCGCCTCAGCATCGGACATTTCAGGAGACTCGATGCTTTCGATCAGCGCCAGCGAGCGCCTTGCAATCGAGGGATCGAGCGGCCGCGGTACGATCGGCGGCGGCGCCATGCTCGACGCTTTCGCCATCCACCTGTCCTTGTAGTATCGAATTTTCCCGCCTTTCAGCGGGGGAATGCCGGCGCGCAGGACAATCACTTCCTCTTGGGAAAGCAAAAGCAGCTCTTGCGGCAACATGAGGGGGCGGCGCTGGTCCGAGGTGGACACCGACCCCTCAAAGGCATCCCATACCCGCTTGGAGCGCGATTTGGCCTCGTAGGTGTAATTGCCGAGGCGTTCGGATAGCTCCTTCGCCACATCGACGTGCTTTGGCGTAAAGACCAACTCGACGCCGCAGTTTTGAACTATCTCGCTCGTTACATCGGGGCCGTACACATCGCGCAATTGCGCGCGGGCCTGAATTACCGGCAGCAGGCGAATGCCGTAGCCGGCGACGTAGCTGAAACCCGAGGCGATCACACTCGCACGGCCGAGACGGGCAAACTCATCGAGCAGCAGCAGGAGCTTGAGCGGGTGCTTGCCGGTTTTAGGGTCCGGCAGCTCACGCACATTCAGATCGATGAGCTGTTGGAACAGCAGATTGTAAATGTCCGAAACGCGCTCGATGTTGTCGGGCGAGACGCCGAGGTAGAGCGAGATCGGCCGCGAGCGGAACTCGCGCAGGTCGAAATCCGATTCCGACGTAGCCGCGTCGACATAGGGATTGATCCAGAGATTGATTTTGGCCGACACGGACTGGCGGATGCCGGTGAAGGTGTTGGCCGAGCTGGAGATCCAATCATTCAGCGCTGATATGCAGGCTTCCGACAAGGGATCGCCCGACGCCTGCCTGTCCTTGATGATCTTCGGAAAACGCTCTTTCGCATCGCCGGCGCTGAAATTGCGATAGACCTCGCCCATGGTGAAGGGGAGGGCAGGGGTTGCCGCGATATACGCTGCAACGCCGATGAACGCGGTGCGCGCGCTGTCCATCCAGAAGCTTTCGCCATTGGCTGGCGGCGGCCAGAGCATCGCCGCGATCTTCTGCAGCTCGTCAATGACCTCCACCGGGTCAGTGCGCTTGATGTGGGCGAAGGGATTATAGCGCGCCGTTCGGCCTTGGGAGTCGAGCGGGTCGAACATCAGCACTTGATGACCCAGGCTCTTGCGCCATCCCGCCGATTTCTCCCAATTCTCCTGCTTCACATCGAGGACAACGACGGAATCAGACCACGCCAGCAGGTTCGGAATGACGACACCGACGCCCTTGCCGGCGCGTGTGGGCGCTTCGAGCAAGACATGCTCCGTGCCGCTGAACTGGATAAACTCTGTGCCGAACACGCCCTTCTTGCGCGTTCCCAGCAGCAGGCCTTCCCCGTCGAGCAGGCCTGCGCTTTTGGCCTCGTCTCGCTTGGCCCAGCGTGCCGCTCCATGGAGCGTCTGCCGCTTGTTGATGTAGATGAAGGCGGCGGCGAGCGCGCCGATCGCCGCGACACCGCCGACGCCTTTCAAGAGCCAGCCCATGACAAACGGATTGTGGCGGTAGAACCAGAAATATTCCGGCATCCTGGCGATATTCAGGTCAGTCCGGAATTGCCCCATGCCGATGATCGCCACCAGGCCGCCGAGGACGAAGATCACGATGAGCGCAAACACACCGTAGACAGCTATATTACGCCGGTTCATGTCCGCTCCCTACATGCCGGCTAATTCCGGCTCGAAATGGATTTCAGTGACGCGGAAATTGCCGTCGACCTTCTTGCACTGGACAACTACGTCGACCAGCATGTGCAGAAGATCGAGGATGTCCGCTCGCGATAGGTCGCGTCCGCCTTCCGATTCTTTGACCAGCAATGACAATTGCTGAAACGCCAGCGCGGCCGAGTCCGCGTGAACTGTCGTAATCGAGCCGGGATGGCCGCTATTTACATTCCGCAGATAGAAAAAGGCGGTCCCGTCGCGCAGCTCCTGCAAGAGAATGCGGTCAGGCCGCATTCGCAATGCCGCCTCGAGAAGGTGCTTTGCACCGACCTGTGCCTGGCCCTGGCCGTCCTTGGAGTAGAGCAGATGCACCGCGTTACGATGGGGAACGATCAGCTCGCGTGTGTCCTCGATCGTCAGCAACCGCTCTTCTTTGGGGATGAGCTTAATCAGCGCCTTCGATAGCGTCGTCTTGCCCGATCCCGTCGCGCCGGAGATCATGATGTTCTTGCGCGACTTCACCGCCAATTCCAGAAACCCGGGCCAGTCGCCTTTGGTCTTGAGCGCCACCAGCTCAGCATCAGCGGCCGAGCTGCGCCCGCGCGCGATCTTGGTTTCAGCGAACAAGCCGCCCGCGTGCAGCTCGTCCAATCCGAACGTCTTGGTCGACGGCTTTCGGATCGTGATGGAATAGAGGCCGAGGTCGCAGGCCGGTGGTGCGACAATCTGCACACGCTCGCCCGTGGGAAGGCTTGTCGAGCAGATTGGGGTTGTCTGCCCGACCTTTTGCTTTGTGTAGTTCGCCATCGACGTTGCAAGCGTCTCAAGCCACCCCAGCGAGAGATTTTCGTCGCGAACCCACTGCCAACCGCCGCGCCCCTCGACGCCGATTTCGAAAGGCTTGTTGATGACGACTTCCGTAACGTCGTCGGCATCGAGCAAGGCGCGAAGCGGTTCCAGATGGTGGACCAAGATTGCCTGATCGAACATCAGCGGCGCAGCCTCAGTGAATAGACCTTGCTGAAATCCACGTCGCGCGCGACCATGATCGTCATTTCCTTGCCTTGCGCGGCGCGGAGGCGAGGCCTGATCCGTGCGGCATCCTGCACCGCGACACCCGCTGCCTGGTTCGGCGTGTTGAAGACCTGATCGGCCCCCGAGACCTCATTGCTGATCGCATCGCCGGCATCGCCAACGATGGACAGCAGCAAGGCCGCACCGAACCTCTGCCAGAAGAAGTTATCGACCTTCCCGCCCATGCCGGCGCGGCCGAGCTGATCGGCCGCAGGCGAACCAAGGCTGACCGACACACCTGACGGCGTGATGGCCCGATTCCAGAGAACGAAAATTCGGTTTTGGCCCCTGGAAAAGCCGCCCTGATACTCGCCCAGCACGCGCGTTCCCTTTTCCATCAGGATCACGCTGCCATTCATCGACCATATGTCTTGCGGTACGAGGCAGCTCGCTAGACCCGGCTGAGTGGAATCCATTGCCGTTTGCAGGACGCACGGGATCTGCATTCCTGCCGTGATGAGGAAATTACGGTTGGACAGCCGACCAGCATCGACCCGCTCAATGTCCATGCCGTTCAACTGGCGCGCCAGATTGTTCGGCTCTTTCGCGTTAGGCCCGCCTTCGCCGCCGCCCTCGCCATTGCCACCGACCCGAAGGTTGCTGAACGGCCCATTGTTGCCGGTTACGGCCCCAAGAGGCCCAGCGCTGGCGCTCACCGCCATGATCGGCGCTCGCCGCATAGCGTCCTGTCGCGCCTGCTCCCTTGCGATCGCGGCCATGCGCTCCTGGCGCATCTTTTCAAGCCGTTCCGCCGTGGGATCGGCCGCCGCTTGTCCTTGGCCGGGAGCGGGGACGGTTACGCCGCCCGTCGACAGGTCCTGGCCGCCCATGATCGGATTGCCGAACGGGTCGACACCGACTTGCTGTGCAGGCTTATCGCTGCGCACCACGACCGCAGCGGCCTCGCGCGCCGACTTCTCGGCCGACTCATCATCGAGCCGGAACGTACTATCGGAGGGCGTCTTGTTGGCCTTCTCAGACTGCGTTGCCATGGAATAGACCATGAAACCGACGAAAGCCGCGCCGACCGCAGCGGCACCCATCGCACCCTTGCCCATCGACTGCAGGCGGCCACGGGGATTGAATGCCTTGCGATCAAAGTCAGGGGTTGTGCTGTTGGCGTCCTTCAGCGTGTCGTCAGACACGTCGCTTTCGTCGTAGGTCAGACGGCCCTTGGCTTCCTCGAAGGTAAGGTTCTTTTCGCCGCCATCGTCGGCGTTGCTCTTGATATCGCTCATCGTGACTGGCTCCCCTCCACGCTGCGTTCGACCTCTGGCGAGGCGGTTCCAGATGAATTGTCAGGTCCATAGCGGTCGTAGGCATCGTTCCAGATGCAGCTCAGCGACTTGCCGCGTCGCAAACGGAACTCGCGTGCGACCTGATGCACAACGAGAAATTCGCCGCGAACATCATAAGGAACGACCGCTTCCGAACCGTCCGGCAGGACGGTGAAGATCGCCGGAAGCTGCTGGTTTCGGGGAAACCGCATGATGGTGAACTGGCCGTTGTCGGAAATCTCCGAAGGGGCGAGATCCGACGAACCGGCAATCTGATAGGCAAGATTGCGCCTGCCCTGGACCGCAGCGGCCTCCAACGCCACTTTGACGCCGCCCGCCTCGACCATGAGCATTTGCAATTGGACCTGCTGCACCTTCGCTTGCTGCGCCGCCGCCGCTTCCTCTGCCGGGTAGCGGAAGCGCACCACGAATTGAGCATCGGTCCCTGGCGCGATTGCACCGCTGCGCGCCGAGAGCGCAAATGTGTAGGTGCGGACCATGCCGCCCCGGCGCGTGACGACGATCAGATTGGTGGCTGGCGCACGCTCGCGCGGCTTGATGAACAGAATGTTCTCAGCCGGTGCGACTTCCCAACTCACCGTGTCGCCCAGGGCGACGCTCGAAATCGTCTCGCCCGTGCCGAACACGATTTGAGACGCTGCGCGGAACACGCCATTGACCCGCACAACCTCGTCCGCATCATAGTTGATGTAGCGAATGCGGCTGTCCTGATTGCCGGCGCGCGGGATTTCCTCTGCGAACACCGGATTTCCGGCCATGATGGCGGCGAGAACGCCGCCGACTAGAATGCTGCGAACCCCGATCATGACGCAATCTCCGGGTCTGCGCGGTAGCTGATGACCTGAAAACCGAGCGGGTTGTTGAGCCGCCCCGCTTCAGTCGTCGGCTTGTCCACGTATTTGAAATTGATGGTCGCGACCCAATGGCTCAGCTCGTCGGGCGCGTTGCCGGGCCTCATCACGGACTTGGTGAAGCGCACTTGCGCGACCCGGTCGTTGATGAAGGTAATACCCCTGACAGCCGCCGAGATTACCTCGCCGTTCTGGTAATTCACGATCGGGCTGTTCGGATTGGTTGGCCGACGCTGGCCGGCGAACTTCTCCTGCTCTTGCGGGATCGAGAGCGCATAGACACGGGCTTGCGTCTCACGCGCCGAGACTTCGGCCCAGCCCTCACGGTTGCGAACGTACTCCGAGAGGAAGAACTTGTTCACCGCCTCGTCGGCGGTGATGTTCCGCGTGTTGGTAAGCCGCGTCACTACATCGATGCCGCCAGTCTGGCGATCGACGCGGATCACATACGGTTCGACCGACCGCAGCGGCATCGCGACATGCCATGCCAGCATGGCGAGCCCGAAGGCAACGCCGCTGGCGCCGACGATATAGGCCAACCGCTTTTGCTTGTTGGCCTCGCTTACCCGATCGAAATCCCAGCCTTTTGCGTCCGAGAAATACTTGTCGAGGTCGCTCTTCTTTTTGACTCCGAGGCTCATGGTCAGCAGCTCCTAAACGCAGTTTGCGGGGAGATCGGATCGAGCCCCATCGAGATCGGCCGACCGACCGGCGCAGGCGCGCCATTGCGAGGCGCTGGCGGTGGAGCTGTCAGATCGGGCACCGGCACGGCTTCGGGTGCCGGTTCGGCATCCTTGCCGAACACCATCACCTCAGCGTGGGCGCCCTCGCGCGCCGCTGGCGCTGCGCTCACATCGGCTTGCGTGAAGATCGAGCCGTAAGGGTTGGCATTTCGCGCGCTTCCGCGATTGCAATGCTTGGGAGGGTTCCCGCCTTCCGAGGTCGTGGCACAGGCCGCCAAAGCGCAGCTTGCCACCCCAACGAAGAGAATCCTTCCCCATCGGCGCGCGGACGGCGCGCCGTGATGAGACTTCACCATGAGCTTTCCTCCTATCGATTGCCCGGTCTGGACGATGCACCGGGCATCGAGGTTCGACCGGAAGATGCTTGAGCTTGAGAAGCGAGATTTGTCCGAGCCGCCGTCTGGCGATTGAGGCTCCACCGCGCCGCATTGCCGACCGCGCCTGCTGCACGACGTGGAGCGCCGATCGACGAGTTCATGATTCTGCGTTGCAGCGTCGCCGGGTAGATCGCGGACAGGAAGCCCGCGCCCGAAGATCCGCCGCCGCCAGCAAACGAACCGATCGACTGCGCTTGCATGATGATGAAGCCGCCGACGAGGACCGCCACGAGTTGGAGCATCATCGCGGCCAGGGCAGTCCACGTATCGCCACCGTCGCCGGCGCCGACCGAATTGGGGATGGCGTTGACCAGCGCGACGACAAACAGGAGCGCGATCGCCACGGCCGCGGTTTGAATGGCGTAGTTCAGCACCGCGCCAAGCCAGCTAAAGAACAGGCCGGACGAGGCCGGGAAGATGAGCGTGCCGACGAAAATCGGCATCGTCGCGATCGTCACGAACAGGCCAAATTTGATGAACAGCACGATCGTCATCGCGATTGCCGCGATGATGTAGGCCAGCAGCATGATGAGAATGACCATCAGACCCGTGGCCAGGTTCGGGATCGTGACAGGGAAAAAGGTGCTCGCCTCTACCCAAGGCTCCATCGAATTATGGATCGTCAGCGCCGGCTCGACGGCATTCTTCACGAATGCGTCAAAGGATGCCGACAGAGCGCCGCCGCCTAGGGCCGAGGCGAGCTGATCGGGCGCGGCCTGCGCCGATGCGGCAATGTCTGCCGCGATGGACGACGTTGCCGCCAGAATGACGAGATAGCATTTCAGCCAAGTGCCGAGGTAGTTGCCGAACGGTTCGTTGGACACACCGCGCATCACGGCAAAGCCCACGATCACCAGATTGATTGCCATGGCTGTTTGCAGCGGCGCGGACACCATGCCCACAACAGCGGCGTACTTACCGGCAAGGGTGCCGGTAATCTGGCCTTCTAGCATGGTGTAGATTGCATCGAGCATGGATCACCTACTTCCCGTTCCAGGTCGGCCACATCGCACCGGATTTGAGGTTCTTCTCTGTCCTGGCCCGGTCGCGATCGAACTGCTCGCGCGCGGCCTGCTGGATCGCCACGGCGGCATTCCCGCAGTTATCTCCCGCGTCCCCGTTGCTCTGGCAGCGAGCGGCCTTCTCGCGCGCTTCGGTCAAATGCTCTTTGTAGTATTCGACCGACTTGGCTTCCTCGCCGCAGGCGGCCAGCGGAAGCGCCGCACACATCACTATTATGAGACACTTCCGCACTGACCTGCCCTCCTTACTGGCCGCTCCAAGTGGGCCAGAGAGACCCGTCCTCGATGTTCTGCTGGGTGCGGCGTTGCGAAGCCGCGAAGTCAGACGAGGAACGTAGCGCCGCCGCGCCGCGTGCGGCTTCCTGCGCCGCCTGCATCTGCAGGAGGCGGTTCGTAACCTGCGCGTTCTCGATGGCAGCACGAGCCGCAATGTCCTGCGACTGGCGCATGGTCGTCGATGCCGAGAGCCCGCTATTGAGCTGCTTCAGGCCCTTGCCGGTCGCTTCGGTCGCTTCCAGCATGTATTCGCCGTAGGCTTGATCGCGGGCGCCGGCTGTCGCCGCCCGGTTGAGAATGCCTTGCGCATCACCGAAACCGGAATCGATGCCGGAAAGCGTGAAGTCGGAACCGCTCATAAGCGACTCTGCCCGATTGCCGATCGCGCCCAGCTCACGCAGATCGCCGGAGATCAGCGAAACCGACTCCTGCATTCCGGAGGGCAGGGCCTCGCTCAAGATTTCGTTGTTTAGCAAATCGCTGACGCTGTTGATTTGCGTGACGCTGTTGAGCGAGGCGTAAAGCTGCTTGGCCTCTTGAAGCTGCTGCAACGTGTTCCGGGCAGTCTGTAGGGCCTGCGCGACCGACTTCACGTCGACGACGGCCATTTGCGCGTGCGCCGTCCCGGTCAATCCGAACGTGGCGGCCGCAAGGAGCGCCGCCCTGATAATCTGCTTTCTCATATCAGTTACTCCATTCCCTACGCCCTGCAGAGCGCCACTGGCGCTTGAACTCGGGCAGCCAATGTTCGGGATCATCCCCGAACTCTGCGCGCAGCTTGTCGAGCAACGCGACAGTTCCTTGCCGGCCCGAAAGGACCGCCAGTTCGTCATCCATGCCGTTGAGGTCCAATTCGACCACCACAGAGTCATGGCCCTGTTTGATGAGGAAGCGCCGGCTTTCCGGCGACAGATCGACCTTGATAAGCCGGAACTCGGCTTCGGTGAGGTTCAAGCCGTCTATGTAGTCGCGAGCCTGAGCATTCGGGTTCGGAAGAAGGATTTTCGTCGGGCATTGCTCGATGATGGTTTCGGCAATGTCAGAGCGAAGCGCGTCAGCCGGCGACTGCGTGCCGAACATCATGATCGCATTGCGCTTACGGTAGGTTTTCAAACCGTCCCGAGCGAATTGGCGGAAGGCGGGATCTCCGAGCGCCTTCCAGAATTCGTCAATGTCGATGATGACCGGTCCCCCGTCCACGATGTCATCGAGCCGGTGGAACAGGTAGGACATGAGCGGCGGGCGGATCGCGTCGTTCTCGAGGAAGTCCGTCATATCGAAGCCCATCAACCGGGCATCGAGGCGCAGCGTGTCGTCCTCGTTATCGAAGACCCACCCAAATTCGCCGTTCCTCGTCCACCGATCCAAGCGGGCGCCCACGCCGGTTTCGCTGGTTTGATCGAGTTGCGACCTGATCGCTGCGAGCGACCGCAGTGCCTTTGGCAAGCGGAAGACAGCTTCGAGCGCTTGGCTGACCTGATACAGCTCTTGCGGCGACAACTCGCCGCTTTCGGGGGCGACGAGCTGGCGCAGCCACGATTTTAGGAAGTCCCGATTTCGCGGGTTATCGTCCAGCGCCTTCAATGGGGCGAAGCCCGATGGCTGACCGTTGCGCAGGGCGAGATACGTTCCCCCGGCAGCGCGAACGAAGATTTCCGCACCGCGGTCCTTGTCGATGAAGGCCATGCGCGCACCCAGCTTTTCAGCCTGCGACAGCATGAAGTTCTGGATGACGGTCTTACCGCCGCCAGAGGGGCCAAGGATCAGTGTATGACCCACATCGCCGTAATGGAAATTGAAGTAGTAGGGCGAATTGGCCGTCGTCTTGAGCAGCGCGACTGCTTTGCCCCAATGGTTGCCCTCGGCCTGCCCGACCGGATAGGTGTGGATCGGAGCCAGCGCGCCGAAGTTGCGCGACGTGAGGGCCGCAGGCCGCGTCCGCCATGCGAAGTTGCCGGGCAGCATCGACCAATAGGCGGCCTCTAGCGCCAGATCCTCACGGGCCGCGACGATGCCGCTTTCCGATAGCGCCGCGCGCGCGACGCTCATGTTTTCCGCGAGGATCTTCGGCGTCTCACCGAAGACCGACAGCGCCAAATGGTGTTCGCCCAGGACAAAGCGGTTCGACTGCAAATCGTCCATCGCCTCGCTAAGCTGTTCCTGCTGGCTGAAAGCCACATCGTCGGTGGCGCTGAGCTGCGCGCGCTTCCGCCGCGCCGTTTCCATGCCCATCTGCTTCCCGAGGAAGGCGAAGCCCTGTCCAAGCACGAACTCGAATTTGGAATCGAGCAGCGCGTTGAGCTGACCCGGGAACGTGCGCGCAGCATGTTCCCGCACCGCGAGGACACCGCCGAAGCGGGAACCGCCCGGCTCTCTGACCTCAAACAGCTCTTGCCCGAAAATGACCCGATCCGAATAGATCGCGCGGCCTAGATGTCCGCGCACCAGCGGAACGCGGCGCTTATCGGCCGTCATGATCCGCTGCATCAATTCCATGGGCTCGCTGAATTGCAGCCCATTCCACTCATAAATGCCGAGCACCCGAGGGCCGACGCGGGCCATAAGCTTTTTTACGTCACGCAGAATGTCGTTGAAGGTTTCGAGAATGTCCTCTTCGGCCTCAGCGGCCGACGATTTGGAGAACATCGAGAACACCGACGATGCGGCCTTATCGGCCACACCCACCGCAGGCCGATAGATCACCGTCAGATAAAGCTCGTTCACGAACAGACGCTTTGAAAGAATGCGGCTGCGGTAGGCGGCATCGAGATCGCGGGCGAAAGTCGAGGTGAACTCTCCGTCCGGATAGCCTCTCTCGATGCGTCGCACCGTATGCACCATGACCGCGACACGCTCATGCGCCACAGTGCGCCAAGCCGTGTTCAGCTTTTCATGCCAGTCGTTGATGGTTGCAATGTCGGCTGTCTCGAAGGACATGCCCTCAAGCGCGAAAACCGCCATATATTCGCCGTTATCTAAAGCAACGACATGCTCGTTCACATGGCGCGCAAAGGGCAGATATTGCGAAGCGTCGCGCTCCTGCTTGATAGCTGGCTTGCGGTTAAACACGGTTGAATCCTTTCCGCTTAACGCCAGCCACCGGGAGCGGCGAATAGCTGGAACCGCCCCAAATCATCTTGTTCGGTGCCGGAGCCTTGGTGCGTCCGAACAGGAAGATGATTTTGAACATATTGTAGTCGGTGCGAACGATGAGCCTGGCCGCGCCCAGCAGGCCGCCGCCGATCGCCAGCGCCCAGATCGGGTTGCCGACGACCATCAGGACGAACACTGAGGCCATGCCGATCGCTAGTGTCGCCTCTACCGGCACGCCGAACCAGAGCGTCGGGCGCGTCAGCGCAAGGAACAATGGATCTTCGGTAAGATACTCTGGCTCCGACACTCAAAACCTCTCTTTGCCGCTAGGCGGCCTTCTACGTGAGCAATGCGGTGATCGACCCAGCGCACAGCACGACCGCGAGGCCAGCGGCCCACAGCGCCAAGGTCTGCCTGTCGCCGTGACCGGCCATGAAAAAATAGCCGATGATGACGAGGGCGAGCGTTCCGAACGCGGCGCCCGCCGCCACCATTTTGCCGGTTATCTCGCTGGCTTTTGCCGAGGCGGAGGCGACTTGCGTCGCCCCCGGCACGGACCATGCCGCTGCGACCAGCGCGGCTATTATTGGGAGACTCCGGCGCATTTACGTCCCGGAGATCGTATCGACGACCCAACCCGCGCCGAAGACGATGAAGCATCCGACGATGATCGAGCCGAGCAGGCCCTTGTTGCCTGCACCGAAGAAGAACATGAAGCCGGCGATCACGAGGGCGATAGCAGCAAGGCCCTTCGCGATCGGGCCGGTCAGCAGGCCCAAGATGGCATCGACCATGGACTCGACTTCGGTCTGGTTGGCCGCCTGCGCCCATGCGGGGACGGGGATCAGGGCCAGGGCGGCGCCGGCGAACGCAAAGCTATGCGTCCACCGATCCTTTACGTAACGAGTGAGTTTCATCAGAAAAAACCTCCGCTTAGCAAGATTACTGCTCCGACGACGAAAGTAAGGAACGTGATTAGCGTCCCTCGTCCCGTCATGATGAGAAAGCCCAGCCAAACAACACCGAGCCCTATTGCCGGGGCCACCAACGCCGTCAGTTCCTGAAGGACTGAGTTTGCGATGGACCCCACGTCCGCATGTGCGGGCGTGACTGCCAGGCCGAGCGTAAGCGCGACCGACAATTTCGTGATTAGCTTATAGGCGCGCATCAGAGCCCGCCCGTCGCAGCGGGAGCCGAGAGGCGCTGACGCCACGCCGCTTGCGCGAAAACGTCCCAAGAGGGGGGAGCTGGTTCGGCCATGGCTGCGCTGCCCGAGTTCAAATCCGCTGACGCGAGCTGCGCCGTTGCCAGATAAGCGTCGCCGCCCTCAGCATCGATTGCGGGGGCAAGAGCGGCGACCGTCCAGGGAGCGCCCTCTGTGCTATAGGGAGGCACGACGGGAGCGCCCTGGCCGTTGGCGAACGCGATGTGCCAGTGATTTGAATGGTTCCGATCGCCGGGGCCAAGCAGCTCGATTATCTGGATGCCATTGGCCGCCAACACCGCGCGAATTTGCGCGCGGTTGATTACGCTCATTCCGCCATTCGGCACGAAGTCGACAGCCTGCCCATACTTGTGAAAGCTGTTCTGCGCGCCGTAGCGGGCATTCATCGGGCGCAGCGTGTCGGTAATTCGCCCGCCAAAGGCAGACACCAGAATGCCGCCGACCCTATCGGGCGTGATGAAACCGGACGTGCTGCGGGCTACCAAAGGCCGCACGACAGAGCCGCCGCTAGCAGCAGCATAGACCTTGCCTACATAGCCGTTCATCAGGCCGCGCGACCGGGATCCGGTATTATACTCGCTCAGCGCAGCTCGCAGCGGATCAGCGTGGCCTGCTACCCGCGCCCTCCCATAGTTATCGGCCAACAGGCGCGCTCCAGCGCGCAAATTGGTGCAGGGATCGAAAACCGTTTCAGGGGTGACGCCAAGCCGCGCAAAATTCGCGCTGTTGATCTGCATCAATCCAGCATCAAAGTTCGCGCCCTTACGCATCAGACTGCGGGCCGTGGCAACGGCGTCGGCCGCATTGCCGGGCTTGCGCAGGAGCGATCCACCCGAATTGACCCCGATCCGATAGGGATCACGCTCTGATTCAACTTGGATGATCGCGGTCATCGTCGCCGGCGCGACATTTGGTGCGCAGGAGCTGAGCAAAGTCGCCAAAACCGTAGTACTCAAAGGCATTGAGAGCCCCTTTCGATGAGTCCGGTTATCAGCGGTAATACAAAACCGACACGCCAGCAACACGCTTTCGCACGCGTGGATTCCGCAACGCGACGAACCGTTGGTCGCCTTTTCAGACAGGGCCTATCCGGATCGCTCTTGCTGGAAATGCGGTCTATGGCTTAGCCTTGAGCGCAGTTTTGAGCTGAATATCTGTTCAGCATTCACACCAGCCAGAGCGGAACGCCTTGCCGACCAATGTTCTATTTCTTGCCGAAACGAACCAATCTCCATCCATTTCGGAGCAGAGAGCGTTGTGTGAGGCTGAGGGCGATTTGATCGTCGATGCAGGGCAAGTCAGCTTTGTCGATCTGCCCCGCAAACTAGCAAAGGAAGGCCACGAGCTTATGCGTGGCGACAGGATCAAGATTTACGATTTCACCTGTCTGCCGCTCAACACAATGACCCTCGTCCGCATGATGGTGAAGGTGCTTCGGCGGGGCATCGCGATCGAGTTCTGCGCGCCTAAGATCGTTATCGAGCCCGACGATGGGAGTGACATGTTTCGGCTAGTGGCCGCGCTGGATAATCATTGGCGCCGTGTTCACGGCATGAAAACTCATTCCAGCGATTCAAAGCCTGGCCGCAAGCCTCGTATCACCGACGACCAGTTGTCAGACATTCGCGAAATGCTGGAGGTTAGCGGCGCGACCGTAGCGAGCGTGGCGAAGACGCTAGGTGTTGGCCGAACCACCCTCTTTGACTTCTTGCAACGGCACAGAGATGCGCCCGTCTTGCAATCATGATTCTGCGAGCAATGCAGCTACAGAAACGCCCAGGGCAAGCGAAAGACCTGCCAATTCCCGCAAAGTAACTTCGCGGGGATGGCCGCCGAGGATTGAGAGCAATCTTTCCTCCGCGATACCGCTGTTAGTCGACAATGCGGGTCTCGATATTCCGCGCGCTTCTATGGCCTTGCTGACTTGTTCAACGAAAGTGCCATACACGGCGGCACTTTTGTCAATCCTGTCGTGCATAGTCATTATCTGGCCTCTGCTGTTTCAGGAGCTGGCTAACCTAACTTTAGCCGCCCTCCTGTCCAGATAATAATTCTCAATAGCAGGATGGTTACTTTTTCGATCCTGCGCCGAGCAGGTCCAGAACCGTGCAGCCCAGCCCATCTGCCAAATGCTCTAGAACCTCAAGGGTCGGATTCGCCTTCCCGTGCTCAATATACGACAAGTGCGATGCAGCGATGCCGCTCCGCTCGGAGAGTTCAGCTTGCGACATTTTGAGCTTTGCGCGGCGTTCGCGGCAGTTTTCTCCCAGCTTTTTAGCCAGTTCGGAAGCCGCTTCATCAAGTTTCAGGTACTGCGGCATTGTGCGATCCCGTATGCCTTATCGTTGGTTAACTCGAAAATGGAGCTATATGCAAAGCCGCAACGATTGGCGACATTATCTGATTAACTACCTCGCGAGGGTTCACGTTTGACAATCGTTCGCGGACGCCATAGCCAAGGCACATGGCCCAACGCGCTGTCCAAAAACGAGTCGTGACACCCGCTGCTTGCATGAGGCGTAAGCGGCAGGCGCTTTATGAAGCGGATTTTGTTCAATGTAAGGTGCAGATCCCTGTCAGCTTCGGGGAGCGGCTGAAGGAGTTGAAAGCCGCCCACAAGATGCGCGGGCTCGATAACGTGGTGTCGGCAATGATCCGAAAGGTTGAGGCGAATTATTCGCCTGACGACCTCGTCGCCCCCCCACCGCCTGAGGATCATATGAACCTCAAACAGATCGCCATCCATATTCCGCGCGAACATCACGCCTTTCTTGAGGCTGTTGCGCATCGAAACAGGGGCGTCACCCTTGGAACCGCGCTTGAAACAGTAGGCGCCTACGTCAAGGATTTGACCCCAGCACCGGTCCAGTTGGCATTGATCGAGAATGAGGACACCGCGAGCGGCTAAGGCCGGCGCGACAAAGCACACGATGGCGTCGGGGCGGCAACCCTAACGCAGTCGATACCGCAAGCAGGAGGCGGGTAGAGTGAAAGAGCAAGAGTGGACATCAATCGGGGCGGCGACCGCTGACCTATTCTCTTCGATCGAGAAGCAGCGCAATCGAAAGACCAAGCGCGAGCTGACTTTGATCGATCGCGGTCTCGAGATCGCTGAGTTGCGTCCCGAGGGCGACGATGTTTCGTTCATGCACTCGATCCTGTGCCAAATCAGCCTCCCTCGGTCCAAGGTCGCCGGCGAACGGTTCGAGCGGAAGAACGGCCACGCTGCCTTAGAAATTCGGGCGGGAAGCATATGGAACGGCACCGACATGGTGACGCAGCCAATCCCTTATGGGCCTATTCCACGCCTGATCCTGGCTTACGTGTCGACCTACGCCGTCCGTGAGCGGACCCCCGAAATACCATTCGGGGAGAGCGCGAACGATGCCTTGCGCGTGCTAGGCATCGACAAGGGCGGACCTGCCTACCGAATGTTCCGCACTCAGGTCTCCGCACTGGCCGCTTGCAGCATGACGATCGGCTTTACGGCGGGCGACAAAGCCTACACCTTCAACGGGAGCCCCGTTGAACAGTTCGAAGCATGGCTACCGGGCCAAGAGGGCCAGCGCAGCCTATGGCCGGCGAGCATGGTCCTCGGCCGCCGTTTCTACGAGACACTGTTGGAACATGCGGTGCCTGTGGATCTCCGCGCCCTGTCCTCGCTCCGGGGATCGGCAATGGCGATGGACGTCTACTTGTACCTGGTTCAACGCCTCCACCGGATTGGACGACCCGTTGCGCTCACATGGTGGATGCTCAAAGATCAGTTCGGCCAGGAATATGTCAGCGCCGACGCGCTGGGCGACTTCAAGAAGAAGTTCAAAAAGGCGCTCGGACAAGCGCTGGCTGTCTATCCCGAGGCGAAGGTTGAAATCGTCCGAGGCGGATTGAAGCTGTTTAGTTCACGCCCCGCGGTCGACCCCAAGGAAGCCAAGCGCCTTACTCGCGTATAGGCGCAATTTCAGCAACTTAAGCGGTGTTAATCGGACCCGTTTGCGTGCCGCCAACCGGTGTTAATCGGACCCCCTATCCGCGCATCAAACCGGTGTTAATCGGACCCCCCAGCCCAACCGTCGAACTGGTGTTAATCGGACCCATTTGGAGTGTTAATCAGACCCCCGAAACGGTGTTAATCGGACCCGTTCCGACTCGCGATTTCGGTGTTAATCGGACCCCCCTAACCTATAGAATCCCTATAACCCTTTACCTATAGCGCGCGCCCTGTGGACAACCTCGGCCGACAATCGAACAACGACGACGAAAGAAAGCACCGCCTCTTGGGGGCTTCGCCCCCGCCGGCTCCTCGCTTCGCTCGCCCGGTCATGCGTTGCATGACCTCCCACCCGGCATCCCCCAAAAGGACGGCCTTCGGCCGACGCATTTTCTATTGGGGGATGAGGACGAACGCTCCACTCAACAAACGAAACGACGCGCACAAGGATAGGTAGGACGCAGCGGCTTCGCCGCTGCGAATGCTCCCCAGGGGGCGCAGGCGGCTTTGGCGGCGCTCAAATGGTGGCCTCGGTGCTTGCGGATAGCGATTTGGGAGGTTTAGCGCGACGAGATCGAGGGAATGCTGTCCCGACCTGGCGCTGATATGGAATGGGCTCGGAACGCGGCAACGCTCCGAGCCCTCGTTTCAGCTCGCTCGCAGGAGTGAGTGAAAGTCCTTGTCCCACATATAGCTGCGCGCGATGAAAATTCCAATAAAACGCTGTGCTGCATCACACGGATTCAGTCTCGCCGTCGGGCAATCAACGCGGGTGGCGGTGCATTGATCGCACAATCAGATTTGCCCGCGCGAAAACTATTGCCGGATTTGTCTTAAAAGATATTCTCGGACTATGAAGTTGACCGTCACCGCTGCCGCCAAGGAAGCCGTGAAACGTCTTAGAGGGACGTGGCACGGATCTTATGGCAAGGCGCGCTGTCCCGCGCACGATGATAGCAGCCCGTCGCTTTCGATCACGCCTGGCCGCAACGCCGTGCTGTTCCATTGCTTCGCCGGGTGCAGTCAATCCGAGATCATTGCTGCCCTCGCTGCAAATGGCGGCTACGTCCGCCCGACCGAACGAGACACCGCGCCGCCAGAGCGGCGCGATCTTGGCCCGTTGGCGCGCGACCTTTGGAGCAAGGCTCGTGCGCTCGCCGGCACACCTGCTCAGCGCTACCTTGAGCGCCGCGGCATCGGCCATTCCACGATCGGCCGCTATGACCCGGCAGCAATGACCTACGAGGGCGGCAAGCGGCTTCGCCTTCCCGCCCTGCTCCTCCCCATCGTCGAGCGCCGGCAGCTTGTCGCCCTCGCCCGCGTTTTCGTG
Organism: Rhizorhapis suberifaciens; assembly: GCF_014200045.1. Taxonomy (GTDB): domain Bacteria; phylum Pseudomonadota; class Alphaproteobacteria; order Sphingomonadales; family Sphingomonadaceae; genus Rhizorhapis; species Rhizorhapis suberifaciens. The sequence continues at coordinate 29,873 of NZ_JACHOV010000014.1, read as the reverse complement.
GACGGGGACGGCAACAAGCACCCGCGGCTTGCCGACCCCAAGCGCACCCTGGCAGATCCGCGCGGCGGCGCCGTGCAGATCGGAGCGATCGAGGGCGACCATCTGAACCTGGCCGAAGGTTTCGAGGAGGCGGAATCGGTCATCGCCAAATTCGGTTTGCCCGGCTGTTGGTCCGTAAATGGCACTGAGCTTTATGCTCGCATCCATATCCCCGATCATATCCGTTCGATTACGGTCTATTCGCAGCACGGGAAGGCTGCGACGGCCGGGCTCGAGAAGGCCGAGAGCCATCTGAGACAAGGCGGCCGCGCCCTGCAGGTCGAGCTACCGCCGCCCGGGGGCGACTGGAATGATGCTTGGCGGGCGCAGCAATGACGCGGCTCGCGGTTTTTGCAGTTGGCGGCGTGATACTTGCCGCACTGTTTGGCGAGACGCACCCCGATTTTATCGCCAATCCACCGCAGAGCGCGCGCGAGGCGTGCGACCAGCTCGCCAACCAATCCGATTGCCGCGCGGCGCTCGCATTGAACGATCTTCGCCAGAACCGCTTGCCGAAAGCAGCGCCGGCGCCGGCGCTGCCCGATCCGCGCCGAACACCTGGCGCTTATGATCCGACGATTACCCAAGACAATATCGCCGCGACCATCTGCAATCCAAAATTCGTCGCCGCCCGCAAGCCGCCACCGTCATGGACGGCGGCGGCAACGCGCCGCATCGCCGCAGCCCAATTGCCGGAGCTAGATCCTGGCTCTTTAGTGCTGGATCAGCTCGTACCGATCTCCCTTGGCGGCGCGCCGAAGGACTATCGCAACCTGTGGTTGCAGTCCTGGGCAGGCCAAGAAAATGCAGAGAAGAAGGACGGCCTAGAAACCCTGCTGAATCGCATGGTTTGCACCGGCCAGCTATCGCTCGCCGCCGCTCAAGAGGCCGTCGCCGTGAACTGGCTCGACACGTACCGGCGCGCAATGACGGTCCAAAACCTCACGCGCTACAAATTGCCCCAGCAATGGGGCGCGAAACCGCAAGATATTCAGCCCGAGCTTGTGTCCGAGCCGCAAGGCGAGAGCGGACCAATCGTGTTGGACGCTCAGATCGAGGCGGACAGTCAGCCCTACGAGGTGCCGGCGATTCCGGTCGATGGCCGTAATTCTCAACAGATGGAGTGAACGTGATGCCACGCAATATCGCAGAATTTCGACTGATCGGACAGGTTGGCGGGATCGATCAAAAGGAAAAGGTTACGTTCGTCAACGTCGCATCAAATTATAACCGGCAGGTTGATGGTGAGTGGCAGGAGGAAACGCTTTGGAACCGAGTAACGTGTTTTGCAAAGTGTGCAGAGTACGCATCTAATGCCGGAAAAGGCGACATGGTTCATGTAACGGGGCGCGTTAAACAGTCTCAATATGAACGTGATGGATCAACGATCTACGGCACAGACCTTATCGCAGACAGCTTTTCGGTGCTTTCGCGGGCATCTTCTGGCGATTGATTTGAATTTCTATGAGGCTGGGCCTGGTCAGAGGGGAAGATAGGTGGCTGTGCGGCCTTCGGCACGGCTCTATCTCCGCTCCGCTCCGACCGAACCCGCAAGCGGTTTCGTCCCATGCGGGTGACGATCCTCGCATGAGAAAGTCGCGAGGATCCGCAAAGCGGATTTTCGCGGCATTTTCCGTAGCGGCGCGGCAATCGGCCGCGCGATCGAGATCGAGGCGGCAGCGCCGCCATGTCATTCGATAAGTTTCGGGGCCTGTTCCGGCCCCCTGGCGCAAGGACTGGACCGTCTCGGCCGCTGCGCGCCCTCGCTTGGCGATCATGGGGGTTTCCCCGCCCTTCCTCCGCTCCGCTCTGTGCAGGACGGGCGATCCCCCTCCCCCATGATCGGTCCTCACTGCGCCATTCCCCGACCCACTTCGCCAGCGGGCAGAAGTCGATGGACGCCATCGCCTTCGGCTCCAGTTTAGGAAGGGAAAAGCACATGCCACGGAACACCGCCAAGACCCGCAAGACCACCGCTGCGCGCGTCGACGTTTACGAGGAAGTCACCAACCAGATTGTTGCGCTACTAGAGGCAGGCACCCGGCCTTGGTCGCCCCGTTGGGCCTCGGGCGCGGCATCGCTTCCGCTTCGCCATGAGGGCACCGCCTATCGCGGCATCAATATCCTGCTGTTGTGGTCCGCAGCCATGGCACACGGCTACACCAACCCGCATTGGATGACCTACCGGCAGGCGAACGAGCTGGGCGGACAGGTCAGGAAGGGCGAGAAGGGCAATCTTGTCGTTCATGCCGGAACCTTCACCCCAAAGGACGGCGAGACGGGCGAGCCGATCAGCGACAGCGAGGGCGAGGAAACGAGCCGGGCCTATCTGAAACGCTATGTCGTGTTCAACGTCGAGCAGATCGACGGCTTGGACATGAGCAAGTTTCCTGCCCCGTTTGTCGAGATCAAGAACCGCGACCAGCGCGACCCCGAGCTCGATGCGGCCTTTGCGCGCTATCCGGTCCCCTACCGTGAGGGCGGCAACAGCGCCTATTATCACCCCGTCGCAGATAGCATCGCCATGCCCGCCTTTGGCGACTTTGTGAGCGGGAACGCCTTCTATGCGACCCTTGCGCATGAGGCCATCCACTCCACCGGCCATAGTTCGCGGCTCAATCGCGAAACGCTCTACGAGTACGGCAAAAGCAAGGAAATCCGCGCAGCCGAGGAACTGATTGCCGAGATTGGCGCTGCCATGCTTTGCGCTCAGCTTGGCATGGAGCCGACCGAACGCGAGGACCACGCGGCCTATCTGGCGTCGTGGCTCAAGGCCCTTCGCGACGACAAGCGCGCGATCTTCCGCGCTGCGAGCGCCGCGCAGGCGGGAAGCGAACTAATCCTGTCCCACATGGCCGCGCCCGTACTGTCGCGCGCCGCCTGATCCGGCGAGGGCGGCCACCAGCGCCGCCCCGACCCCGTCATTCCGAAGGATTGAACGATGCCCAAACTTCCCAAGGTTGAACTTAGCTGGCGTGATGAGAATTGCGGATCGGTCTGCGCCGTTGCCGCCTTTCGTAACGATGCTGGCAGTGCCCATTGGAGCGAGCGAACTCGTCAGCGTTTTAGAGGATGCGTGAAGCGCGCGGGTTTCAAGTTTCACGATGGCCGGTGCAGCTACATCGCCACGCGCGGCACAGGCGAGGAGCGCCAACGGGCCATATGCGAGGAACTGGATCGCGCTGGTTTCCAGATCGAGCGGGGCGACGTGCGCGCGCCGGTGCCCCAATGAGCGAAGCCCCACCCGTGCAGAGCCTCGCCGCCTTTGCGAAGGCGCTAGGCTTGGTGACGATGGCGGAAGCGCGGGGCCATATTCACGCGGGCTTGCGCTGCGCGCCGCCCACGAAGCGATTTCGGCGATGGTATGAGGCCGAGACGTGCCGCTTGCTGGCTGAAGCTGACCAAACCACCCGCGCCTATGGCGCGGCAATAGAGGCGGGCACCGTCGCGGCACCGCCACGCGCTACGCTTGAGCAGATCGCAGAGGGCCATCCCGATCTTGCATCGACACATGCGGCCCGCCGCGTCATCGAAAAGCGGCGCGCGCGCCGCAAGGCAGAGAGGATGGATCATGACGCCAATGCGCAATCTTAACCGGGACACGCGCCGCGCACGCCTGCTAGCGGCCCGAACCCGCCCTGTGGGCGGGATCAATCGCAAAGGCATCCTGCGCGGCGATTGGGACGGCGGCAACGTCGTTCGCCAGTTCCGCGACGGTGCCGGCGAGGCGCGCGGCCTGGCCCCTTACTCGACCCCGCCAGAGGCCGAGGCCTGAGAAATTTCGGGGCGCGGACCTCCTCGGCCCGCGCCCCTTCCACCTTGCTAGAAAGACCCGACATGGCCGCTACCATTATTGCCGCAGGGCTTATGTTCGCCTGCACCCCGACCCTCGTTGCAGACGGGGACGGGCCGGTTTGGTGCGCCGAAGGCCCGCGTATTCGCCTTGGAGGGATCGCCGCACGCGAGCGCGACAATAGCTGTAGGCCCGGCCACCCCTGCCCGAGAGCATCCGCACAAGCGGCCATGGACGCCCTGGTCGCGCTGCTAGGTGGATCGCGCGGACGAACGCGCTTTCCCGGCGCGCGCTACGACCATGTTCGTGTCAGCGCGCCGACAATGCGTTGCCTTTCCGCTGGCAATGGAAAGGGGAACCGCACCGCCGCATTCTGCCAAATGGCGGACCGGCGCATTCTCAATTGCGCCTTGCTCGCGACCGACACCGTGGCGCGATGGGACCGCTACTGGCGACGCGATATTGTCTGCCCGTCCCCACAAAGACGATAAACCGATGTTCCCATTTCGTTCCTTGGTGCGTTAGAAGGGGGCGAAAGGGAATCATCATGTTGCTGCCACCGATGCAGCCGGTCCCGCTCGCCGAGGTGCCAGAGGGGCTAATTCCCTTTATCATCGGGGCAGCAGGAGCCGGCTTTCCGTCCCCAAGCCAGGATTGGCAGGAAGACGCCATTTGCTTGATCGAGCTTCTACGGCTCGACAGAGCCGCCAGCTTTGTCTTCCGTATCAGCGGCAACAGCATGATCGACGCAGGAATCTACGATAACGATGTTGTCGTGGTCGACCGCGACACGCGGGCCGTGGACGGCCATATTGTCATCGCCATCGTGGATGGCGGCTTTGTCTGCCGCCAGCTCGCGCGCCGCCATGGCGGCGTATATCTTGAGGCCCGAAACAGCCGCCAGCACTACGAGCCCACTCCCGCCGAAGGTATCGAGATATGGGGCGTCGTGCGAACCAGCGTGCGCGATTTTCGGCGCTGAAATGACGCACGGGATCGCGGACGTCGCCAACTTCTACGTCTCAGCAGAACGGCTATTTGATCCGACCTTGCGCGGTGTCCCCGTCATCGTCCTCTCGAACAATGACGGTTGCGCGGTCGCCCGCAGCGAGGAAGCCAAGGCGCTTCATATCCGCATGGGCGAGCCAGTTTTCAAAATTCGCGATCGGATCAAGCGGCACGGCATCCAGCTTCGATCAAGCAATTACGAACTCTATGCCGACCTAAATCGGCGGTTCAACGCCGTCATTGCCGAGCATAGCGATACCGTCGAGATCTACTCGATAGATGAGAGTTTCTATCGCGCTCCGACCTTGCCGAACGGGCTTGGCGACGTGGACGCGGCGCATAGGCTGCGCGAGGACGTGATGCGGCAGGTTGGACTCCCGATCCGGATCGGCCTTGGCCCGACCCGCACCTTATCGAAAGTTGCTAACGCGCTCGCCAAGGCAACTGAAAAGGTCTGGGGCGGCGTGGTGGATCTTCACGACGCCGAGCTACGCCGGCGGCTGTTTGAGAAATGGCCTATCGGGGAGGTATGGGGGATTGGAAGCGCACTCGAGGCGCGGCTTCGCCCTCTCGGCATCCGAACAACCGCCGACCTGGCCGCGATGCCGCCGGCGGTCGCGCGCGACGTGGGAACGGTTGTGCTGGAACGTCTCGTCCGCGAGCTGGGGGGGATCGAGTGCGCGGACTTCAAGGTTGAGCCCGACGCCCTGAAGGCAACCGCCGTCACTCGCCAATTCGGAGAGCCGGTCAAAACTCTGGACGAGCTGCGCGAGGCGATGGCGCGGCGCGCTGCGCGCGCCGCCGAGAAGATACGCGCCCAAGGCCTCGTCGCGAGCCGACTGATCGCCTTCGCTCACGGCTCACGTTATCGGCCGAACCCGCCGTCCGCTTCGCGATCGGCGCGTCTGTCGCCACCAACCAACGACCCCCGCATAATTTTGCGGATCGTCGGGCAAATGACGGAGGCCATGTTTCAGCCGGGAGGCGTTTATACGAAATGCGGCGTGCTATTGGACGATCTGACCCCGGCAGGTGCTGGCCAGGCCGACCTGTTCGCTGCGCCCGATCCTCGCGCCCCGGCATTGCTGGCCGCCATGGACGGTTTGAATAGTCGGTTCGGCCGAAACACCATCACGCTCGCGGCCCAAGGCCACGGCGCAAAGGCTTTCGACACCAAGCGCAGCCAGAAAAGCCCAGCTTGGACGACGAGGATCACCGAGATCCCAGTCGCTCGATAACGCTGACAAACGCACCCAGACCGCTTGACATCAATTTGCCTATCCGTCTAAAAACTATCTGTGTCGCTAATGTGTTTCCATCTATTTTCTAGTGGGGCGATCAGGAGGGGCCATGATTGAAGGAGGGACCGTGTTGAAGTGGGGCGTCGAACGACGCCTTGAGTTCATCGAGTTTCGCCTTTTTTGGGAAGGGGGCGTCAACCGATCTGACATCATCAACATGTTCGATGTGTCCGTTCCGCAAGCCTCTAAAGATCTGACGCTCTATCAGGAACATGCGCCACATAATGCCCTCTATGACAAGAGCGCTAAGCGCTATGTCGCAAGCGAAAAGTTTGTACCGCGGTTCCTCACGCCTGATCCCAGCAGCTATCTCTCTCGCCTGCGATCAGTAGCCGAGGGCTTGGTTGATGTATCGGCCTCTTGGATTACGCAGGTTCCCGATACCGATGTTGCCCTCACGCCGCGCAGAGACATTGATCCAAATGTGCTTAGAGCGGTCCTGAGCGCTGTCCGTGATAATAAGTCGATCGATGTTCATTATCAGTCGATGAGCAAGGAGTGGCCCGATCCAGCTTGGCGACGCGTCACTCCCCATGCCTTCGGTTATGACGGCTTTCGGTGGCACGTTCGGGCGTATTGCCACGTGACCAACAGATTCAAAGACTTCCTTCTGCCGCGAATACTGGATGTAGGTGACATGGGGGAAGGTGGCTTTGACCCACTTGAAGACGTGCTGTGGCAGGAGCGTTTTGGCGTGGAGATCGGGCCGCATCCCGACCTAACTGTCAGCCAAAAAGCGGTCGTTGCTAAGGATTACAGCATGGAACGCGGGTCTGCCGTCCTAACGGTGCGCTACGCCATGCTGTTCTATGTTCTGAAGCGGTTGGGATTGCTCGGCGACGCGACGAAGCGTCCCGCGCGAAGTCAGCACATCGTTGTCATCAATGGGAATGAAACCGACGCTGCGTTGCAAAAAGCGGAGTACGCAGCGTGAGGAGGTTCACAGAGTCGGCAGGGGGTTGGGGTGGCTAAGCTCGAAGAGATTCGGAACGGTGCATCCGTGCGCGGTATTGCCTCGTCGCAGGCAGCGCAGATCGTTTCCGTAGACTGGATCGGCGATCAAGCGATCAACGTCGTTTTTCGCGATACGAACGGTGCCGTCGCCGAAGCTGTGCTTTATCGAGATGACGAGCATCGTCTCCATGTCGAGGAAAACGGTCGGCCTTGGTCATTTGACGGTGATGGCGCGCTGCTCCGCCTTGTGACCGAGGCAAATCGGATCAAGCTTGCCCACTATTTCGATCCATATCTGGCGATCCATACCAGCTTGGTCGATCCGCTGCCGCATCAGATCTCGGCAGTCTATGGTGAGATGCTGCCACGTCAGCCGCTTCGCTTCTTGCTTGCCGATGATCCCGGCGCCGGCAAGACGATTATGGCTGGCCTCTTGATCAAAGAGTTGATCGCTCGCAGCGACCTTGAACGCTGCCTCATTGTGGCACCGGGCAGCCTGGTCGAGCAATGGCAGGATGAGTTGGGCCAGAAGTTCAATCTCGAGTTCGACATTCTGACCCGCGACATGATCGAGACGTCGCGATCGGGGAACCCATTTGAGGACCGCCATCGGCTCATCGTTCGGCTCGATGTTCTGGCCCGGAACGAGGATCTGCAGAGCAAGCTGTCGAGCGCGCGGGAATGGGACCTGATCATCTGCGATGAAGCGCATCGCATGTCGGCAACCTACTTCGGCGGGGACGTCAAATATACGAAGCGCTATCAGGTGGGGCAGAAGCTCGGTGAAGCCTGCCGTCACCTCCTGCTGATGTCGGCCACGCCGCACAACGGCAAGGAGGAGGACTTCCAGCTTTTTATGGCGCTTCTCGACGGCGATCGCTTCGAGGGCCGCTTCCGCGACGGCGTGCATTATGCCGACACCGCGGACATGATGCGCCGCCTCACCAAAGAGGAGTTGCTTCGCTTCGACGGGCGGCCGCTGTTCCCTGAGCGTCGCGCCTACACCGTCAAATATCAGCTCTCCGAACTGGAAGCGGCACTCTACACCGCTGTCAGCGAGTATGTTCGCACGGAGATGAACCGCGTCCAGCGGTTCGCAGAAGGGGATGGCAAGAAGCGCAACAATGTCGGCTTCGCGCTACAGATCCTGCAGCGTCGTCTCGCCTCGTCTCCGGCAGCGATCTACCAATCTTTGAAGCGACGCCGCGAGCGCTTGGAGAATGAGTTGGGCGAAGCACGGTTGGCAACAGCGGGCCGTAGGGTCGGATTTGCTGCGCCGGACGTCAACGCCGACGTGCTCAGGAACATGGACGAGTACGGCCAGGACGAAATTGACGATCTTGAGGATTTGATTGCTACCGGAGCCACGACCGCCGAAACGGTCGAGCAGCTCGCCCTAGAAGTGGAAACTCTCAAGGGCCTTGAGACGATGGCGCTGGGCGTCCTGCGGTCCGGCCTCGATGCCAAGTGGTCCCAGCTCAACAGCATTCTGGATGATGATCTGATGGTCGATGCCGATGGCAATCGGCGGAAGTTGATCATCTTCACAGAGCCGAAGGACACGCTGCACTACCTCGTCGACAAAGTTCGAGCCCGGATCGGTAACCCTGATGCGGTTGACGTGATCCACGGCGGCGTATCGCGGGAAGAACGACGCAAGGTCGTAGAACGCTTCATGCAGGACCGCGACATGCTGGTGCTGATCGCGAATGATGCCGCCGGCGAGGGTGTGAACCTTCAGCGCGGCCACCTGATGGTCAACTATGACCTGCCATGGAATCCGAACAAGATCGAGCAACGGTTTGGGCGCATCCATCGGATCGGTCAGACTGAAGTCTGCCATCTGTGGAACATCGTCGCGGCGGACACTCGGGAAGGCGAGGTCTATGCGCGATTGCTCGAGAAGCTTGAGGCCGCGCGCGAGGCGTTGGGTGGCCGCGTCTATGACGTTCTTGGTGAGCTTTTTGAAGGCACGGCGCTGAAGGACCTCCTGTTTCAGGCGATCCAGTATGGCGAACAAGAGGATGTCAAAGCGCGCCTCTTCCGGCAAGTCGATGGCGCCGTCGATCAGGGTCACCTACTGGAGTTGCTGCAACGGCGGGCGCTCACCAACGACACGATGCCCGAGGCGAAGGTGCAGGAGCTTCGCCTAGAGATGGAGCGCGCTGAGGCGCAGCGCCTTCAGCCGCACCACGTCCAGAGCTTCTTCGTCGAGGCGTTTCAGCACCTTGGTGGCCGCATGAAGCGACGCGAAGAAGGCCGCTGGGAAATCACTCACGTGCCGGTTCGCATCCGCGAGCGCGATCGTCAGATCGGCACAGGCGCTCCGATCCAGAAAAAATATGAGCGGATTTGCTTCGAGAAGAACCAGATCAACCAGCAGCCCGTCGCGACTTTCGTATGCCCGGGGCATCCTTTGCTGGAGGCCGTAATCAGCGTCGTTCGCGAGCAATATGAGCAGATTATGCGCCAGGGAGCGATCTTGGTCGACGATCTGGATTCCGGCACTGCGTTGTCGGCCGTGTTCCTCCTCGAGCACAGCATTCAGGATGGCAGGACAAACAGCGCCGGCAAACCGCACGTCGTATCCGAACGCCTCCAGTTCGCCGCGATCGACAAGACGGGTCGCGCCGTGAACGCGGGCATCGCCCCACATCTCAATCTGCGGCCCGCCACACCTGACGAAATCGCCAGCGTTCGCCCATTCTTGGAGGAGGATTGGCTGACGACGGAGCTTGAGAAAGCGGCTGTCCAGTTCGCGACTGTGGAGCTGGCGCAGGCGCATATCGCCGAGGTCCGCGGTCGACGTCTTCCTGAGATCGAGAAGGTCGAGCATGAAGTCCGAGCGCGTCTCAAGAAGGAGATTAACTACTGGGATTCTCGCGCCTTCGAGCTGAAGGAGGAGGAGAAAGCTGGTAAGAGAACGCGCCTAAACTGGCAGAATGCCCAGCGTCGCGCCGAGGACCTAGCCGAGCGACAAAAGCGCCGCATGGGGCAGTTGGAGCAGGAACGCTTCATCTCATCGCAACCGCCGCGAGTGCGCGGTGGTATGGTCGTGATCCCTCGCGGCCTGTTGGACTCTCAGGCATCGTCAGGCGCAGGCCCGTTGGGCGGGGCACCGCAAGGTTTCGCGGCCGATGCCGCTGCGCGGCGCGCTATCGAGCTGGCTGCTATGGATGCCGTGATCGCGACTGAGCGGAACCTTGGGAATGTCCCCACCGACGTATCGGCGCAGAAGGTGGGCTATGACATTATGTCGTACGATCCGGCGACGAAGCATCTACGTTTCATTGAGGTGAAAGGCCGTGCCGACGGCGCCGACAGCGTGATGATTACCCGACAGGAGATCATCACCTCGCTGCACGAGCCGGACAAATATATCCTCGCCATTGTGCAGGTCGAGCAAGGGAGTGCGACGACACCTCGCTATCTGCATGGCCCCTTATCGGATCATGAGCCATCGTTTGAAACAACCGCCGTACAGTTCAACCTAGCAAAGTTGCTCGCCCGATCAGGAATACCCGCATGAGTGAAGAAAACGTAGCCCAGAAGCAGCGCGGGCATTCCGTCGTGTATTCCTTTTTTAATAAGTGGGAAGCTCCACTGCGATCGGGAAAGGTCCACGTCTTCTTCAGAAAGCGCTTTCCATCAAAATCGCCTGTTCGGGTCTATTTCTACATTGGGGCACCGGTCATGGCAGTTGTTGGGAGTGCGAAGATATCGAAAATTGAACGTGTGAGTGCGGACCAAGCTCTTTCTCTTGCGCCTAGGGGCTGCATTTCCGAAGACGAACTAGCTAAATATCTCGCTGATAGAGATTCAGTTGGTGCCATTCACATGGAAGATTTCATATTTTTTGATAAACCTGTTCAGGCGGATGAGATTTCAAGTAGGATGGTCTTCTCGCCCCCTCAAAACTTCCAAAATATTAGTGCGGAGGATGAGGAGATGTTGATGGAGATGGGGCGTTGAGCGTGAAGAAGCTGATCGAAGTGGCGCTGCCTCTCGAAGCGATCAATGCTGCGTCGGCTCGCGAAAAATCGATACGCCACGGCCATCCCTCCACATTGCACCTGTGGTGGGCGCGGCGCCCCCTGGCGGCTTGTCGGGCGGTGCTGTTCGCACAGTTGGTCGACGATCCGTCGAGCCACCCTGAGGTTTTTACGACGGAAACCGCGGTCGACGCGGAGCGCGCACGGCTATTCGGGATCATGGAGGATCTCGTTGTATGGGAAAACTCGGCCAACGAAGAAGTGCTTGAACGAGCCAGGATAGAGATTCGGCGGAGCTGTGGCGGCAACCTCCCGCAAATTTACGATCCTTTCTCTGGGGGCGGCTCGATCACGCTCGAGGCGCAACGGCTCGGTCTCCCGGCACAAGGTTCTGATCTCAATCCAGTCGCCGTGATGATCGGGAAGGCGCTAGTTGAGCTGCCCTCGCTCTATCAGGGTAACGGACCGATCCATCCCGGACCACATGACCGCATCCATTACCGCAACTCTGAAGGCTTGGCGGAGGACGTGCGGTACTACGGTGAGCGGCTGCGGGACCTTGCTTTGCAACGCATCGGGCATCTCTATCCCAACGTCGCGTTGCCGGCTGAATATGGGGGTGGCGAGGCCGTTCCGATCGCTTGGATATGGTCCCGAACTGTCCCAAGTCCTGACCCCGCTTTCTCCGGCGCCCAGGTTCCTATTGCCTCTTCGTTTCTCCTAAGCGCGAAGCCCGGCAAGGAGGTCTGGATTCAGCCTGTTGTAGATAAGGGGTCGGCGACCATCTCCTATGAGATCCGGCAAGGAGGAACCAAGGCGGAATGGGCCAAGGCTAAGGAGGGTACGAAGGCGGGACGTGGCGCCAATTTCCGTTGCTTGCTCTCCGATACAGCCATCACGCCCGATTATGTGAAAAGCATGGGACGTGCTGGCCGAATGGGTCAGGTGCTGATGGCGATTGTCGCGGAAGGTCGAAATGGTCGCGCTTATGCAGCGCCAACGCCTGAGCAGGAAAATGCCGCCTTTGCGGGCAAACCCGAGTGGAAGCCCACAACCAGTCTTCCTAATGATCCACGGAATTTTTGGACGGTGGATTATGGTCTAACAACATTCGGCGATCTGTTTACCGATCGCCAACTTGTGGCGCTGACGACCTTTAGTGATCTGGTTCATGATCTACGGGCGATTATTGAGAAGGATGCCTTGGCGTCGGGAATGCCTGATGACCAAGTGCGTCTCGCCGACAGCGGTAAAGGCGCCAAAGCATATGCGGAGGCGGTTGCTGTTTACCTAGGCTTCCTTACCGGCCAACTTGCCAATCATTGCTCCACAATCTGCGGATGGAACGCGCCTAATCAACAGATGCGCTCGACCTTCGCCCGACAGGCTATCCCGATGACGTGGGATTTCGCCGAAGTGAACGTGTTCAGCACTTCAAGCGGCAGCTATCACAGCCTCTTCAGCCGTATGGTGAAAGGCTTTGAGGCCATAGGTGCAGGAGTGGAGAGAGCGTCAGTTATACAGGCAGATGCACAGAGCTTGTCTTACAATCCTGGAACAGTAGTCTCCACCGATCCGCCCTACTACGATAATATCGCGTATGCGGACCTGTCGGACTTCTTTTTTTGTTGGATGAAGCCTTCCCTGAAGGAAGTGTATCCGGACCTTTTCGGGCTTCTTGTTACACCAAAAGCTGATGAGCTTGTAGCTACGCCGTATCGTCATGGGGGTCGCGAGGCCGCTGACGCGTTCTTTTTAGAGGGAATGCGGCGGGCCATCACCACTATGGCTCAGCACACGTCGGCTGATTTCCCTACGACCATCTATTATGCCTTCAAACAAAGTGAGGTAGAGCAGGAAGGCATCAGCTCGACTGGTTGGGCCACGTTCATTCAGTCTATCGTTGAGGCGGGATACGCAGTGGTTGGAACATGGCCGCTTCGCACCGAGAAACCGGGGCGCATGATAGCCGTCGGGACCAACGCCCTCGCTAACTCGGTAGTGCTGGTCTGCCGTAAGAGAGATATCGCTGCGGAGGCGATCACGCGAGCCGAATTCATCCGCGCGCTAAAGAGGGAGCTGCCGCCCGCAATATCGGAATTACAATCTGTGAGCATCGCACCTGCGGACATGCCGCAGTCGGCGATCGGCCCCGGTATGGGTATCTTCTCCCGCTATGGCGCCGTTCTGGAATCGGACGATACACCGATGACCGTCAAAGCGGCCTTGCAGCTTATTAACCGTGAGCTCGATGAATACCTTGGCGGTATTCAAGGTGAATTTGATCCCGACACTCGCTTCGCAATCACATGGTTCGAGCAGAACGGTTTGAAGGCAGGTGACTACGGCACCGCCAACTCTATTGCTCAAGCCCGTGGCGTGTCTGTCGAAAGTGTCCGCCATGCGGGGATTGTCGAAGGCCAAGCTGGCAAGGTTCGCATCCTCGCGCGCGATGAACTAGACGAAACTTGGGACCCTGCAGCAGACGGTCATCTGACGGTCTGGGAGGCCTGCCAGCACTTGGTTCGCGTACTCGAAAACGAAGGCGAGGCAAGCGCAGCGTTGCTGTTGAAGAAGCTCGGATCGGAGATGGCAGAGGCCGTTAAGGATCTGGCGTATTGCTTGTACGGCATCTGTGAAAAGCGTTCTGACGCCAAGGAAGCCACTTCTTACAATGCACTCATCGCTGTCTGGACTGAGCTGACTCGCCAGGCCGCGGCAATACACGACGTGGGTGGGGATCGTCAGACCCGCTTGGATCTCTGAGGGGGAGGCGATTAATGGCTAAAAGTACGCGCCAGTATGTGTTCGAAGGCATGGAGCTGCTGCCCGATGCCTTGGTCCCGTTCGTGGAAAAAAGACTGGAAAACTCCCTCAAGGGGCACTGGCAGATCGAAGTCGTCCAACGCGTCCAAGGTTTGAAGCCTAACTCCACGGGGGAAGTGGGCTGGGATCAACAGGGGCTGCTCAAGACCATGATGGCCTTCTGGAAAGAGGCGTTCAGCACGGTGCTGGGCCATCCAGAGCGTTCCTATGTCTCCGAACTCTTGGATGTTCGGAACAAGCTCTCACACAACGAAACTTTTACCTACGACGACGCCGAACGAGCACTGGATTCCATGCGCCGACTGATGGAGTCCATCAGCGCTGGCGAGGCCGCCGATCAGCTCGGCAAGATGCGCGACACGATCCTGCGCACGAAGTTTTCCGAGCTTCAGCGCAATGAAGAGCGCCGGAAAACGCAGCGGCTTGAGATTTCGGTCGAGACGGTCGCCGGTCTCCTCCCATGGCGTGAGGTCGTCGAGCCGCACCAGGATGTTGCAACCGGCGAGTTTCAGCAGGCCGAATTTGCGGCGGACCTCGGCAAGGTTCACGCCGGCAGTGCGCCTGCCGAGTACCGAGACCCGCAACAGTTTTTCAGCCGCACATATCTGACCGAGGGCCTCAGCACCCTCCTTGTAGGCGCGGCGAAACGGCTGTCAGGGACAGGTGGCGACCCGGTCGTGGAACTACAGACCAACTTCGGCGGGGGAAAAACCCACTCCATGTTGGCACTTTATCACATGGCTGGTGGCACGCCGGCGCAGGATCTGTCGGGCCTGGATCAACTGCTCGAGAAGAGCGGACTTACCGTGCCTGCCAAAATCAATCGAGCGGTACTCGTCGGCACGTCCCGTGGGCCTCAGGATGTGCTGAACGCCACGGGGGATCGAAAGATACGGACGACGTGGGGCGAATTAGCTTGGCAGCTTGGCGGCGAAGAGGCGTTCGATATGATCGCCGAAAACGACGCCAAGGGCATCGCCCCGGGCTCGAACCTGCTGGAAGCGATCTTTAGGAAGTATTCTCCCTGCCTAATTCTGATCGACGAGTGGGTAGCGTACCTCCGTCAAATCTATCGCGTGGAGGGATTGCCGTCCGGCTCCTTCGACGCGAACCTCTCCTTCGTCCAGTCGCTGACCGAGGCGGTGAAGGCGAGCCCGGGAACGTTGTTGGTCGCATCGCTGCCGGCATCGCAAATTGAGGTTGGGGGCGAAGGAGGGCAGGAAGCGCTTGCGCGCTTGAAACAAACCTTCAGCCGCGTTGAATCCTCCTGGCGACCCGCCTCACAGGAGGAAAGCTACGAGATCGTTCGACGTCGCCTCTTCAAGGAAATCCCAGGCGACAGGTTCCATCACCGCGACAACACGCTGAAGCAGTTTGCCAAGCTATACCGCGAGAATTCGAACGATTTCCCGCAAGGCTGCGCGGACGAGGACTATCGTCGCAAGCTCGAAAAAGCTTATCCGATCCACCCTGAGCTGTTCGATCAGCTTTACACAAGCTGGGGATCGCTGGAAAAATTTCAGCGAACGCGTGGCGTTTTGCGCCTCATGGCGCAGGTCATTCACGAGCTTTGGATGAACGCCGATCCGTCGGTAATGATTATGCCTGGGAGCGTGTCGGTCAGCTCTCCTCGTGTGGAACCTGAGCTGCTTCACTACCTCGACGTTAGTTGGCAGTCGATCATCGCGGCCGACGTCGATGGCACGGCGGCGACGCCATACAAGGTTGATCAGGCGGCGCCCAATTTGAACCGCTATTCGGCAACGCGGCGGATCGCACGGGCGATTTTCATGGGCACCGCCCCAACGCATGCCCAGCAAAATACCGGCCTTGATGACAAGCAGATCAATCTTGGCGTCGTTCAACCCGGAGAAAAGCCGGCAATCTTCGGCGATGCCCTCCGGCGCCTGACGAACCAGGCCAAATTTATGCATTCCGATCTTGGCCGGTACTGGTACTCGATGTCAGCGAGCCTCAACCGGATCGCGGCCGATAAAGCGGGCCAACTAGACGAGCAGTTGGTCCTAATGGAGATCGATCGCGAACTGGCAAAATATATCAACGCTCTGGCCGATCGTGGTCACTTCGATGCAGTGCAAGTGGCACCAATTTCCTCTGCAGAAGTGCCCGACGAAGCGGGCGGGGTGCGCGCGGTCGTTCTGGGCGTAGCTCACCCACATCATGGGCGTGATGGCTCGGAGGCCTTGGTTGAGGCGAAGGAGATTTTGCTACAACGCGGCAGCACGCCGCGTGTTTATCGCAATATGCTGGTCTTCATCGCCGCCGAGGCGCGCCAGCTCGATAACCTGAAAGACGCCGTTCGTTCCGCTTTAGCGTGGGGCGAGATTGTCAAAGAGAAGGATCGGCTCAACCTCACACAGAGTGACGATGCTTTGGCGCGAGCCAAGCTGGTTGAAGCGAATGAGACGGTAAAAACCCGCCTGAGAGAAGCCTGGTGTTATCTCCATTATCCGGTTCAAGAGAGCGCACAGGCAGAACTCGAATGGGTCTCAGGGAAGGTGCCAGCGCAGGATGGCCTGTTGGCGCGGGCTAGCAAGAAGCTGGTCGGCGAGGAAGGGCTCCTCCCAGAGTTAGGGCCGACGCGTCTTGATCGCGACCTTCAAAAATACATTTGGAACGGCAAGGCCCATCTCTCGCTAAAGGATCTCTGGGAGTATCTGAACCGCTATACTTATTTGCCTCGGGTCAAGAACCAGGGTGTCTTGGTGAAGGCCGTTCAGGCAGCAGTTGGCGGGATGCTGCCTGGCCCCTTCGCCTATGCCGAAGGGTGGGACGAGAAAACCGATACCTATCATGGTCTCGCAGTCGAACGGGCCGTCAACGCTGCGGTTGTCATCGATGGCGAAAGTATCATCATCAAGCCGGACGTGGCCGAAGCTCATCGTCCAGCTCCCTCACAGCCTGAAACAATCGCCGATGGGAGCTCGCATCCACTTGGCGGAGAGCCAACCACTACCTCGCCGCCTGAGGGCAACCCCGACGTTCCGCCGGCAGAGCGGAACCCGACCCGTTTCCTCGGGACGGTGATGATTTCGGCTGAGCGGCCAGCTCGTGAGATTCATCAAATTGTCGAGGCCATCGTCGAACAGCTGACAACCATTCCGGGCAGCGAAGTTTCACTGAAGCTGGAAATCGATGCAGAGGTGCCATCGGGATTGGACAAGGGGAAGGTTCGCACGCTGATCGAGAACGCCAATACCCTGGGATTTATCGATAAAGATATTCGATAGGACGACCCTCCCTCTGCTGGGAGAATGAATGCAAGAGGACATGGACGCCGGTGACTTGTCAGCGTCCATGTCCCTCTGTTCGCTTCATATTCAGCTGGCGAATTGCCTGACGCCGCTAACTAAAATCCACACATCCCTGAAGTTTGAGGCGGTTAACCGCCACTTTTACGTGCGAGTTAGGGGCCTGTTCCGGCCCCCTGGCGCAAGGGCCAGGCCGTCTGCGCCGCTGCGCGGCTCCGCTTGGTGATCGCGGCGGTTTCCCCGTCCTTCCTCCGCTTCGCTCCGTGCAGGCCGGGTGATCCCCCTCCCCCCCGATCAGCCCATATTTGCGCCATTCCCCGACCCAGTTCGCCACTTGGCAGAAGTCGATGGGGCCATCGCCTTCGGCTCCATTTTCAGAAGGGAAACAGCACATGGCTAAGACCACCACCAAGCCCACCATCCTGCATCTGACCGTTGATCAGCTTCACCGCAGCGACCAGAACGTGCGCAAGAAGCCGTCGAGTGCCGCCAGTGATGCCGAAATCTCCGCTTCGCTACTGTCTGTGGGTCTCATTCAGCCCATGGTCGTCATTCCGCGCGAGGCAGGGGGATATGAGGTAATCGCCGGTGATCGCCGCCGCCGCCTCCTGACGGCGCTGTCCGAGGCCGAGCCAAGCCGGAAGGCAATGACCTTCCCGTGCATGAAGGTCGATGACTTGAGCAAGGTCACGGAAATCAGCATGGCCGAAAACCGCGCGCGCGAAGCGATGGCCCTGCCCGATGTGTACATGGGTTTCGCAGCAATTCGGGCCGAACGCCCCGAGGCGACCCTAGAAGAGTTGGGCGCGATGTTCGGCTACGATGTGGCCCGCACCGCTCGCATCATGCGGATTGCGAACCTTCATCCCGAGATCATGGACCTCTACAGCGCGGGCGAGATTGATGACGCCCAGGCACAGGCTTACGCGGCGACGGAAGATCGTTCGCTACAGATCGCGGTCTATCGCCAGTTGGAGAAGGAGGCGACCCGCCCGCACGAGAAGAATGCGAGCGCCATTCGCAAGGCGATGAACTCGGGCAATCACGAACTGACCAAGCTAATGTGCTATGTCGGCGTTGAAGCCTACCGCGCAGCAGGAGGCGAATTTGAGGCCGATTTGTTCGCGCAGGATGGCGCTGGCATTGTCCAGAATCCCGACGTGCTGCACCAGCTAGTCGAGCAGCGACTGGCCGAGGATAAGGATCGGTTCGAGCATAATATCTCGCGGAATGGCCGTGTTCTTGGCGAGAAGTGGAGCCTTGCTGACCTTGAATTTTCGTGGGTGGCGACCCCTCCGCAGATCAAACAGTACGGCTATCTTTCGACCGACCATGAGCTTCGCATTCGCAACTTGAAGCGTGGCGACCTCTCCAAAGACCTAGCGAAAGTCTATGCGTCGATGGAAACGCGCCTTGCTGCGATGATCGGAGAGGATGACGAACCGTTTCCCGATCAGGAAGAGGCTTACGAAAAGCTGGCGGCCGAGATTGCCGAGCTGGACGCGCAGCGCACTATCATCCTGCCCAAGAAGGGCGCAGTCGTCGCGGTCGCATCGATCGAGAATGATGGCACCTTTGACGTTGAGCTTTGGTATGCAGATCGGGCGGCGAAGGGCGCGGAACTGCCCAAGGGGGCGACCGAGCAGCGTGGTTCCAAGCCAGCGCCGACACCAGCGGAGGCCGAGCGCGCCCGTTTCGGGCTGTCCAAGGACAACATGCAGGTCATGATGCTGATCCGCCGCGATATGATCCGGGCCGAGCTAATGCAGTCCGCTTGTGCCGGTTCGTCGCTCGCGCTCGACTTCATGCTGTTCACGCAGGCCCGCACGATCCTGACCCCGACGCAGGGCTACGGAAACACCGTTTATTTCCATGGCGAGCATCAGGGCATCAACGACCTTCCGCACGACGAGGATGGCACCACAAAGATTCACGATCTTGTCGGGAGCCGCCCCGAGCGCGCCGCATGGCTCGCAACCAAGGAGGGCTTGGCGTCGGGTGAGTGGATGACGACCCGCGATCCGATTGAGGGTTTCGCGCTGTTTCGCAATCTCCCCGATACCGAAAAGAACAAGATCGCGGCGATGATCGCCGGTCACATGCTCATGGCGACGACTGCGGTCTATTCCGACGGTCGCACCCCGCGCATGGTTCGGGAGCTTGCCAACTGCATCGAGGCCGAGCCCGGTTTCGGACGCTGGCGCGATACGGTCGAACTGAACGAGGCGTTTTTCGGCACCTTCTCTAACAAGGCCCGGCTTGGCCTTCTCGAAACATGGGGTCTGGCGGATCGCGCTAAGGGCATGAAGGGCAACGAAACTGCCGCTTTCTGCGCCCGCATCGCCAATTGCGATGAAGAGGACGCCAAGTTGCTTGGCCTTCACCCCGACGATGTGGCCGAGGCGGTGAACTGGCTTCCCGACTTCATGGAGAGCGGCACCGTTGAACCGCTCCCAGCGAAGGAGGAACCGGAAATCGACGAGGACGACGAGCTGGACGAGGATCAGGACGACGATCACGACCAGATGGACGAGGCCGCTTGATCCATGGCGGGGGGTTCTGGCCCCCCGCACCTTCCTACGCAAAGAGAGGCACGGTCATGGCCCGTCAGTGCATCCGCGAACCGCGCTATATCCCTCCCGTCCACGTCATTGGCGAGCAGCCCGACTTGTTCGGAGGCCCTACGATCAGCCATGCGGCGGAGCGGAAGCCCGTAGGGGCGAAGGGGCTGCGCGCGATCACGAAATGGGCCGTCGCGCCTTGGCTTGGCGATGTAGACGGCGAAACCGTTCTCGAGGAACCGCCGGCCCCCCTCCCCGTCTATCTCGTTGCTTGCGTTGCGGCGAAGCTGGATCACGCGGCCGAGGCGCGCGACCTCTATATTTCCCCATGGTTTCGCAAGGCGCGCGCCTATGTCGAGCGCACCGGCTCGCCCTGGCTGATCCTTTCGGCGAAGCATGGCTTGCTAGCCCCCGGTGCTATTATCGAACCCTATGATGCGACCCTTAGCGCGATGGGCGCCCCTGCACGTCGCGTATGGGGCGCTCGCGTGCTGGATAAGCTGGCCCGGGCTGTGGACGTCGCCGCGCCGCTGATCGTTCTTGCAGGCCGCCGCTATCGTGATCCTATCTGGTCTAGCATCGCGCCTCGCGCGATCGCACCCATGGAGGGCTTGGCAATCGGTGAGCAGTTGGCTTGGCTGTCGCACCCCTCCGGCAACTAGATGAGTTTCCGAGCGACCGAGGACGAAGGCGAAATCTCCTCTGTTGTTCGTCGTGCTGGCCGGTGGAGCTTCCCGCTCCACCGGCCCCCTTCGCAGGATCGATGCCGTTCTTTATTCGTTCAAGACTTGATGGTATAGGAAGGGCATGACGATGAGCGGCGACACAGGCCCGATGTGGACCCAAGATCAGGCGGTTGCCTATGAGGCGGCGCTTGAGGCCATCAATGATGTAATCGCTGGTTATAGCGAACAGATCGCGCTTGAGCAGGAGCGGGCAGCTCCCAGCGCGGCCCGGATCGAGTGGCTTGAAATGCGGACCGATCAGGCGACCGCAATCATGCACTCGCTCAATGTGACGGACACCGAAAATGTCCGGCAAGTGCTTTCCGAGTATAGCGCCATCGTTCGCGCGCGTGACGCCGCCGAGGCCGTCCCCATCGCTGCCTAAGAGGCAGCATGGACCGCGACCCCGAACGGCATAGCCTGTCACCCGACGCCCTACAGAAAATCTATGAAACCCGCGTCTCTCCCCGTCTCTTCCGAGGCGCGGAGAGCGTCGAGCAGCCCACCGCCATAGTTCTAGGAGGGCAACCCGGCTCCGGCAAAACCCCGATGCAGAACCACGCTACCCGCGAATTTGCGGGCAGCGGCGGAATGGTGAAGATCATCGGTGACGATCTTCGCGCCTTTTTGCCTCACTATAAGAGCTTACAGCGCGCGGACGACAAAACCGCGGCCTTCTATACCGACCGCGATTCTGGCCGATTGGTCGAGAAGGCCATTGCCGAGGCCGCGCAGCGGCGCGTCAATGTTCTCGTGGAAGGCACGATGCGCAACCCCGAGACGGTCGCAGCGACCTTGCAGCAATTCAGGGACGCCGGGTTTCGCACCGATGCGCGCGCTCTGGCCGTCAGTCCCGAAATGTCGAGCCTTGGTGTATTGCAGCGATATGCGGCCCAAAAGGAGAGCCGAGGCATCGGGCGGATGACCACGACCGAAGCCCACAATAACGCGCTGCGCGGGATGCTCGATACTCTGGACCGGATTCAGGATGGGCGACTTGCCGACAAGCTCACGATCTACCGGCGCGGGGCCGAGGTAATTCATAGCTTTGACCTCACCGGCCCAGCGCGCGGGGGCGAGCCTCGCGCTCGCGAGCTGGTGGAGCGCGAGCGCAGCCGGCCCCTGTCGCCGCAGGAGGCCCAATATAAGCAGCGTGAGATCGAGCGGCTGACCCCGGTCCTGCAGAAGCATGGCGTCATCCCGGCCCGAGATCCGCAGCGCAATGCCGAGCTGTCGCAGGGCAAGGATAGGACCCCTTCCCCTCCCCGTCGCGACGACGATCGCGAGCGATAGAGTCTGCGGGCCGCCCAAGCCTTCGGACTCGAGCTACTTCAGAACCGAAACACCTCCTACATCTCAATCCATAGGTGATCGATGCGGATCGGTTCGAGACCTGCCTGCCGAACATGGTTCGATTCAAACGCCGCGACTCTTTTTGCTTTATCATGAGTGACGAGTTTGAACTTATCCAAGGGTGACCATCCCGCAACGGGTTCGCCGACAATGCCGTCCACCCAACTATCGATTTGGTTCTGCCAGTGAATAACGTCTTTGTCCTGCACGTAGGCGATCATGGCGGCTCGAAGGTGCTTCGATCCATGGTGGCCGACTTTGAAACGCTGGATTCCGCCTGTAGAACTAAATTGGCTAAACAGATATTCTCGTTCGTCGCGCTTGGCGCCTGATGGCGTTGGGAGGCGCTTGCATTCTATCGGCAAGAGGAACTGGTATTCAGTATATTCTCGCCCTGAGATCCAAATGACCGTACCGTTGGGCGCTGCTACTAGATCAAGTGTGCGTGAGCGATTGCCGTCATCAGGCTCTTCACGGCGAAACTGAAGGATGTCCCAGCCTTTGGAGTGGCGCGTCAGGCTATTTAGGCGCCCACAAAGCTGGGTAGTAAGGATATCTTCCCCTGTTTCGAAAGGGCGCGCTGGATCATCTCGCCACTCAGGCAAAGTGCTCCCGATGAAGCCGATTAATGAAGATAGCCATTCGCCCGCTTGATGAACGCCAGGGCTTAGTGAACCAGAGTATCCCGCGCCCCCACTTTCTTCAGCAATCATCTTTAGAAGCCCTGCGCGCGCAGATCAGCCAAGACGTCATCAGCATCTCGAAGCGCGATCGAGCGGGTCCAAAACCGGTGTCGGTCCGGCTTAAGTAGAAAGATGAAATTCTGATCGTAAAGCCGCGTGATACGCGTGATCATAAGACCTGACTGGCGGCGCTCATGCAGCAAGGCATCGAGTTTTTGGCGAAGCTCCCCAGCGCCTGACCAGTCGACGTTGCCCTCACCAAAAGCGTAGGCTTTGCAGATTGCTCCCGCCCATTCATGTGCCTGGAGCACACGTAGGGGGTTGCGGCCATATACAAGGTTGATTTGATCGATCAGCACCTCGTCAAAGGTGCCGAGGGCCTCCTCTGGTACGCGCTTCATGACATTTGAGTCAGCACCGCGACGAATAAAGTCGCGCTGATAGTCGACAATGTCCTGTGCAACGATACGTTCATTGGCGCTGAGATCGAGATTTTCACCTTCGGGATATGGCAACGCCAGAATGTCTGCGCTCAGGATTGCCGTTGCTCGTTGCACGAACATGCTGGGACTGACCCCAGCGACATAGGCTTGCAGAACAATCCGCTCTGTAGTGAGCCAAGCTTCCACCGCCTTCAGAAGCGGGAGATCCTTTCGATCCGCTGCTAAGCCAACGATGCGGTGTTTGTAAGCTAAGTAATGGCCTTCCCAGAGGCCGTGATGAAGCTCATCATTTTCCTTGATGAGGAGGAACGGTGGCGTGAAGCGCTTCGCGCTCTTAACATCTTTGATTGGCTGATCGGGAATTGTCTTGATGGCGTTCGCGTCAATTCCAGTCTCTGACAGCGCTTCCGTTGGGAGCACGTGTTTGCCAATGAGATGGCTGGCAGGCCGAGAAATTTTCTTTTTTCCCGCGATGTAACCTTCGCCGGCGTCCCATCCTCGAGCTTTGGCGAGGTCACGCAGCGTTGGATAGCTTCTCAGCCGTTCAATTAGCGCGCGCGGCCGCGCTCCGCCCAACAGATTGGCCCGCCAAATATCCTGAGACGCCATAATGTCGGGTTGGTGCAACCAATAAAGATCGTAATAGTCTATATCAAAGCCTTGCTCGGCAATCGCGCGACCATTCCGGCGGAAAACAGCATGGAGTATAGTATTCTGCTCCGCAGGCTCAGACGCTTCGATAAGAACAACCACAACCTTTGGGTCTGCTTCACCCTTTTTGAAAAGGCCGCGGACAGAAACAAAGTCGAGGATTTCGCGCGCTCGCCAGCGCTTAAAAAAGCCGCGCCGGAATGCAGAGACGTTCTGATTGTAAAGGAAGCCTGCCGGCTCGACCATCGCCAAGAGGCCGCCAGGCACCAGCAAGTCCATTGCATCGTGCAGAAAGAGATAGGCAAGCTGGTTGTCGGGCAGCTTGCCATGGACTTTAGAGAACGCTGCGGCGCCCTTTCGCGCCCCATCCGTTGTAAGCTTGGATTCAAATGGAGGATTTCCCACGATAATCGCTACATTCGCGCTGATTAGACCTGCGGCTTTAGCCGCAAAGAAACAGCTCCCGTGCAGCGTCTCGCCGGCAAGCCGAGGGAAGAGCTTGACGCTCGCACGGATATCTTCAGGCTCCAACGCGTCACAAAGGCTAAGGCAGAGACTAAAAGCCGCTAGTTCTACGGCTCCATCCTCAAGATCGACGCCGTGTACACGTAGGAGGAGTTCGCGAAGTACCTCAACTCCCGGACGTTCCCACTTGTTGTTCGCACGCCAATGTAAAACGAGCCTTTTATAGGCTTCGACTAGGAAGACGCCCGACCCACAGGCCGGATCGAGGATGACGCCATCGCTTGCCATGAGGCTCGCGATGCGATCCCAGCTAAGCGTCTCCTCTAGCATCAGGCGAACAAGGGCCGGAGGCGTGTAAATCGAGCTGGCTGCATCCTTGACGAAGAGCTGGTAGATGTTGCTGATCAGCTCCACTGGCAAATCGCGGAAGGAGTAGAGGCGCCAGAAACTAATCTGCCCCCCTTCATCTTCATAACCCTGAACGAGACGTGCGTATCGATCAAGCTCGGTACTCAACGACAGAGCATCGCGTTCGCCATTCTCTAGTGTGAATACATGACCGTTAAAACGCTCTTCGAGCGCTTCAAGGAGAGAAACCAACGCTGGGCCATTCCCCAACACCTCGAAGAAACGGGTGGCACCAGGCAAAGCTCGATCGAAATCATCGGGCAACAGTACCGAGCGCTCTTCTAGATAGGCGATCAGTAAGGACAATATTAGGAGTCTGCGGCGCAAGCGCGCGTTGAGTAGGTGACTTTCAGTTAATTGATGGGCAAGCGCTCTGACGCCTGCGACCAGCTTGCGGTGCGCCGACTTCGTAGCCGAGAGCATGAGGTCGCAGGCCTCAGGATCATCCCAAATCGCGCCGTTGCGGATCCGCTGTGCATCCCACCAGATGTCGGCCTCGGAGATCTCTGCGCCAAGCTTCAAGGTCCGAATGGGATTGCATATCGGAACTTCGTCAGACCCGACAAAGTCCGGCTCATGAACGCATCGGAACAGTTGAATAAAGCCAGGCCCGACGCGGTAGAGCAACGGTACGCCGCCCCAGCTCCACAAGCGCTTGTGGAGCGCAGCGAAGCTTGCGTCGTCGGCGTGATCTTTCGCATCAAAGATGAAGGCCTGAGCAACCGGCGCGCGTCCCTGACGCGGTGCTTCGAAAAACACGGCGCGAGCACCGTAGCTATCCGCCCGCTCAATTACGGAGACAACATCGGGCGATTGGCCGTTCGGATCGAAATCCTTCACCGCCACAAGACCGTCCACCGAAGGCAGAGCGGTACTTGTGCCAATGGCAAAAAGCCACTCAGCGCCCTCGAAAGAATGGGGCGATGCGTGAACCGTCATCGTTGCCACCTGACATTGCTGATGGCTGTTAACTGATGTGAGAAACCCATTATTTCTGCCGTTTCTTTTTCGACAGCAGGAATCCTTCTTTTAGGAGATCGGTCATCGTGATCCCCTCCGAACCAGCGAACCCTTTGAACTCTTTTTTGAATTCGAGGCTTACCTTGAAATTTAGTGATTTGTTTTCGCTGTCTACGGCGCCATCTGGGGCAAGACCCTCGCTCTCACTATTTGCCATCTGACATTCCCTAGCAACGCGCCATCAAACCATTCGCGTGACGGGTATGATGGATACCAATTTCCGCTTTTCTGGCAAGCCGGAAATCGGGAAAGCCAGAAAGAACGAATTCTGGATTAAACTGCTCAACTCGACAGATCCATTGGAGCTTGGCGTTGTCTGGCAAATCGCCAAATCGGATTAGAGCGCCGGGTATCGCGCAACGACTGCACCTAGCTCAGAGAGCATCACGTCAGCGGCTGCGATGAGCTCGTCAGTTTGTGTATCAATCTCTTGTTGGATGTCGCGGGGCCATTCGTGCTCGAGCATTGCAGAGACACGGGCGGCTGTGTTGAGATATTGGCCAGCCCGGGCTTCGAGGTTGTCACACAGGTCGGAGTCCTGTGTGGTTCGGCTCGAAGCAAGACCGGTGTCGATTGCCTTACGAGCGGCGCGGATCAGGGCGCTAAGACGCAGACCGATTGTACTGAGATGTTGCGCACGCCATTTGTCGACGGTCGCATTGTCGTAGGCGGTGCGGGTATCCTGGATCTCCTTGATCAGATAGGCCGCTTCCGCCTGAGGAGTCATTTTTGAGGGTGATCCGAACATGGTCATTTCTCCAAAGGTCGCTGTCATGCCGGGCAACGATCCCCGCTTTCTTGGTAGGGTTTTCAAACTGCGGCCCGGAGGCGCGATCCGCCTCTCCATAAAGCGGCGCAAAACTCTGTCCACCAATGCTACGGGGTGCGTCATTGGTGTTTGAGCTCTTCCCTCCTTATCCCTTTGTTGATGGTGTGTTTTGGGTATACCTTTATAGGACTGACCATAGGCCGGTCTGATTATAGCCGTTTGACAACGTAAAAAGGACCGCGCTAAAAAGGACTGACCAAAAGAGACCATTCATGTTTGTCCGTGCCTATCTACGTGCTTCAACCGCTCAACAGGATGCTTCGCGCGCGCGAGGTGCCCTTGACGCCTTCGCGGCCGGGCGAGGTTTGCGAATAGCTGCCCGTTATATGGAGAACGAGAGTGGCGCGAAGCTTGATCGGCCCGAGTTGTTCCGCTTGTTGGCAGATTGCGAACCTGGCGACATTCTTTTGGTCGAACAGGTTGATAGGCTTTCGCGCCTCACCTCTCCAGATTGGATAAAGCTGCGATCGGAGATCGACGCTAAACAGGTGCGGATCGTCGCCTTGGATTTGCCGACT
The DNA here is from genome assembly GCF_014200045.1 of Rhizorhapis suberifaciens. Classification (GTDB taxonomy): domain Bacteria; phylum Pseudomonadota; class Alphaproteobacteria; order Sphingomonadales; family Sphingomonadaceae; genus Rhizorhapis; species Rhizorhapis suberifaciens. The sequence goes on along the minus strand of NZ_JACHOV010000014.1, from coordinate 3,032 downwards.
TCATGGAGCCTCGCAACTCCTGGCGACGATTTTACCGCACGCATGTTCTCTGCGATCAACAACATGATGCTCGACGTGCTCGCGGCGGTTGCACGAAAGGACTATGAGGATCGCCGCCGCCGCCAGTCCGAAGGGACGGCACGTGCCAAGGCTGCGGGACTATATAAGGGGCGGCCTGAGAACAAAGCGCGTAACGTCGCTATAGCGTCCATGCTTGGTGATGGACGCACTTGGCGAGAGGTGATGGATGCAACTGGATGTAGCCGGACGCTGTTAGCCAAGATCGCTCGCGAGTTACGAAATGGCGAGAAAGGCAAGGATCAAGGCCCCCTGCCCCTCGTTGGAAAGCGGGAGACGTAGCAGAAAGCGGACCAACCTCCGATCTGACAACTAATTTAATTTATCTTCGCATTAAGTTGACACTCGCCCGCCTCACTCTAGCGTTCATCCGGTACAAATGGAGAACGGCACATGAAGCTCGGATATGCCCGTGTCAGCACCGGTGAGCAAAACTTGGCCCTGCAGATCGAAGCCCTTCGCGCCGCTGGCGCAGAACGGATTTTCGAGGACCAGGGCGTCAGCGGCTCGATCGTGTTCAAGCCAGCATATGGAGACATGCTCCGCCATGCTCGAGCCGGAGATGAGATCATGGTTTGGCGCCTTGATCGTCTTGGCCGCTCCCTCCCTAGCTTAATCATCGAACTGGAAATGTTGGGAAGCCTAGGCTTAGGTTTCAGCTCCCTCACCGAGCAGATCGAGACGGTGACACCGGCAGGCCGATTGTTCTTCCACATGGTTGGGGCGTTCGCGCAATTTGAGCGAGACGTGATCCGCGAGCGCACCAACGCCGGGCTTCAATCTGCGCGGCGCGCCGGCAAGAAGCTGGGCCGCCCTGTGTCGATCACCGACGATCAATGGAAGCAGGCCAAGTCGCTGCTGGCCGAGCCGCACAAGATGAGCGTGGTGGCGATTGCGGAGCTCCTGAACGTCACTCGCCAAGCCATCTACAAGCGGTTGAGCGCGGAGAAGGTGGCCGAACCTGTGAATGTTTGATGGGGGCCCCCTCCCCTGCCCCCGACCTCAAAGTGCTACACCCAGGACGCCAGCTTCCTACCTGTTGGCCTGGGCGTTTATGGTAATGCGAGCGAGCATGTCCCCTTCGTGCCGTCGCTGCTGATTGACGCACCTGGGCGGCTCCCCCTGCCTCATGCGGGTTTGGGCCTTCGACCCCAAGCAGAAAACCGCCGCTGCGCGTCTACGGCTTCCGCAAGCGGACCCTCCGTTTTTCAGCTTGCCCGCGTCAGGAGGGCCGCCCCTCCAAAGTGCGTCAGCAACGACAGCACGAAGGAACGGACATGCAGAACATCGCTGAATTTCGCATCATCGGCCGCATCGGCAGCACGGAGATCAAGGAGAAGGTGGCAACGCTGGACGTTGCAGCGAACTACGGCCGCAAGGTTGGCAACGATTGGGAGGATGACACCCACTGGAACCGCGTCACCTGTTTCGGCAAGAATATCGAGCGCGCCGCCAAGATGGCTAAGGGCGACCTGGTGCACATCACTGGCCGCGTTCGGCAGTCCCGCTATGATCGCGACGGCCAAACCGTTTACAGCGTCGACCTGATCGTTGATCGCATGGCAGTGATCGCAAAGAACGACCGCCCTGCTGACGACGATCGCGACGAGGATTGAAGCCAAGGGGGGCGGCGCTGCGCGCCGCCCTTACCTTCCACGGGCAAACGGGAACTTAGGAGGCGCTTGTGCCGGATCATGTGAACGGAACTGGACGACAGGAGCGGATCGAGGCCGCGGTTGCCCTAGTCAATCGGGCGATGTGTCTGGCCGAAAGTGAGGGTCTTCTAGGGGCCGCGTTCGCCGGCGACTTGGAGAAAGCCATTCGTTCGGTTCGCGCGGGAATCAAGGGTAAGAGCCACACCAAGGCCCAGCCCTAGCTTTAGATTACATGTAATTTATATGCCTTCAAAATACATGTAAAAACATAGCATTGCATTTACAGGCCTGCAAATAGCTTTGATGTGTATGAAATGGCTTCCCATGGCTTTCCTGTTCAAGTATGTTCAATGTATGCCCTGTGCCGCCTAAATGCAGCTAAAGGGATGTTGAGACATGCAAAGGAAAGCAAATGGCAGTTATCGCCCTAGCATCCCCGAAAGGAGGTTGCGGCAAGTCCACGACGGCGATCGCCCTAGCCGGCGCGTATGCCGAGCAGGGTTATACCGTCCGGATCATAGACGCGGATCCTCGCCAGCGCGTCATGCGATGGGGCGAGGCAGGGCAGACCGGCCCGCGGATCGGCGTTGTCAGCGCGAAGGCCGATACGATCGTCTCGACAATCCGCGCAGCCGAGAGCGAAGCGCAGATCGTGATCGTAGACGTGGAGGGAAGCGCGAACATGGTCGTCCCACTCGCCATCGCCCACGCCAATTTTGTCATCATTCCGGCCAACCCATCGGCGGCGGACGTAGAGGACGCCATAGCGACCGTGCGCGTCGTTCTGGACACGCCGAGCAGGCACGGGCGCAGCGTTCCACACGGGTTGCTTTGGACCCGCGTTTCGACTGGGTTCCAGTCGCGCGAGTTTGCAGCATTGGCAGGACAACTGGCCGAGGCTGGCGTGCCGGTCATCGGCCAGCTTGTGGAGCGCACGGCTTACAAGAGTTTGTTTTCCTACTGCACCACGCTTGACCAGCTCCCCCGTGACGAAGTGCCAGGCACCGAGAAGGCGAGGGCGGAAGGGACGGCGCTGGCGAATGCGGTAGCCGACGCAATCCTGGCCGATCAGGAGAAAGCCGCATGAGCGAGCCACAGAAGCCACAGAGGCGCAATCTCAGCCTTCCCCTAGCATCGGTGCGGAGCGTGGAGCCTGACGCTTCCACAGGCCACGACAGCGCCAAGGAGACGGCGCAGCGGCACGGGTTCGACAACGTGCCCATCCCGGCAAGCGAGGTGGACCGTTTGAGGGCCAATCAGGCAAGCGAGCCACCGCGCCGGAAGCGTGGGGCAGGGCGG
>NZ_JACHOV010000013.1 GCF_014200045.1 Rhizorhapis suberifaciens | reverse complement strand
CTCTTGTGGCAGCTCAGCTCCATCAAACCATTGCCCGTTGTGATATGCCGGCGGGGTGCTGGACGGCACCCCGCCGGCATCCGCGATCAGTCGCGGCAATCCGAGTCGCTAAGAGCGGCGTTGTGCGTCGCAGCGAAATTGACCGAGCGTTTCCGTAGCGTCAATCCGCCCCAAGCTGTTTGCCAGCGCTCGCGTACGACGAGCGCACTTGGCGCCGCTTCGCTTATGCAAAAAAATTTGGAGGCTTGACGCTTTTTTCCTGCCGTGAATCCGAGTTATCGTCGTTCTGGAAACGATTCGTTCCAGCTTGCGGCGGGAATGTCATGGGATGTCGAGTACCGAACCTGTTCCAAGATCTGAGGAGTATCCTCCTCCACCATCCGATGAGACCGACGTCGTCGATCCTCGGGCCTCCTTGCTGACAGAACGCCAACGCTCTTATCTCCGGCTGGTCCTCCAACTCAAAAACTCCAAGGAGATCGCGGCCGCGACCGGAGCCGCCAGCTACCGCGCAGTGGATAAACAGCTGCTGAAGGCCAATGCCATCCTTGGCGTATCGACACGTTTCGAGGCAGCGCAGCTTTTCGCCGCCTTGGAAAGGGGGGTAGAGCCTTTACACCCTGCAAACGCTCTACCTTCCCACACCCCCACTTCTCGGTTTTCTCCTCCTTGGCCGACCGCAGGGGCGGCAGCAAACATGCTCACATGGAAGCAAGTGGCCGCATGGACCGCGATCATCGCGATCGTGACTCCCTTGGGGCTGACTGCCGCCGGAATGGCATATGTCACGCTGCTCTTCCTGCTTCGGTTTTTACAACTTTGACGAGCGCAACGCGCTCAAGGAGGCGTCATGCAAGCACTTGTGAACACGAGCCGGATCGTCGCTGACGAGCTTCGTAAGGCGGAGCGGTCGATCAATCTCGCGGCACGCGATACCGCGCAGTTTCTGTTAACAACCTTGGATGCGACCGAAGCGCATCGGCTGTCACCTGCAATGGCACAGCGAACGGTCAAGGCGACCGTAGCGGCGCTGAGTGCCCTCGTCGAAGGCCAAGATCATATGGCCATGCGCGCTCACATCTCGATCGAGAAAACCGGCCGACAGCTCGGCCTCTCGGAGACCAGTTGGGGTGAAGGCGCGCCAAAGCCGGTGATAGGGGTTGAGAACGAAGCCGAGAATGAGTCCGCTTAACGCTCCGGGGGCAGGGGATGATGTCGCTGCAAATATTTTTGGCACTGCTTTTTGACGCGACACTCATTCTTATATGCAGTTACGCTTTCGTGCGAGGTGGCAGGCCAGAGCGTATCGGGGCTGGCATCAATATGCTGGCATCGGTTGCTACGACCGCTCTCCGGTTGCTGAACGTTGCATACTTCGCTCCTGCCGATCTTGTGATCCTTGTCATAGACATAGCTGTCGTCGGCGGCTTCTACTGCCTGGGGATCACAACAACTCGCTTCTGGCCGATATGGGCGGCTGGCTTCGCCCTCGCCAATCTCTTCATGAGCCTGCTGGGCGGCCTGCTGCCCCGTGTGCCCCTCTTCGTTTACCATACCCAGCTCGGGATATACGCCTACCTCGCACTCGGAGCCCTGGCGCTCGGGACATTCCGACTGCCGCGGTGCGCCGAACCTCACCTACGAACGGGATCGAGACAATCATGGATGCAGCACTTGAAGGAGACGAGTTGATCGATGTCGTCGTTCGGCTCCCGCGCAAGGCCGTCGAAAATACGCTTTTGTCAGCGGTTAGCAGCAATAAGGAGATCGGGAGCTGTCGCTTGGGAGAAGCGAAGGCACTTCTGACGGGACGGCTAAAGCTCGCCGCCTGCTTCACCGGTGTTCGCTTCAGCGATCCAAGCTTCGACATGATCCTGCAACTTTATGTCGCGACGCAAGAGGGGCGGCACATCACCGTTTCTCAGCTTTCCAGCTTGAGTGGCGGTTCGAGCACCACTGCTTTACGCCACATCGAACATCTCGAAGCGCTGGGCTACATCAGCCGGGAGGCCGATCGTGACGATCGGCGACGCGCAAATGTCGCGATGCTGCCCCCGCTGTCAACGGCCGTGGACCAATGGCTCGACCTGCAGATGGCCGCCTCACGCCTGGGATGCTGAAATCGCGCTACGGCGAACATGCTGAGCGGGCAAGCGGTGTCCGGCTGTGATGCATAAAGTACATTCGGGAGCGGGTTTATTATGTCCGAGGCGTTCACCTACGGGGTAGAGGAAGAATTCCTGCTCCTGTCTCGAAGCAGGCTCAGTGTTTCCAGTAGAAACCGAGACGATATCGTATCGGCCATAAACAAAGATATCGGCGGCAGCAGGTGCTCTAAAGAGTTCTATGCCTACCAGATAGAGACTATCACCGACCCGTGCAGCGATCGAATGACGCTCTTGAGCCAGCTGAAGGTGAACCGAGAGGCCCTTTTAGAAGTCAGTGCTCGCTTCGATGAGATTCCATTGGCGACTGGGCTGCTTCCTGAGCGGATGTCGGGCTGGGACGAAATCACAGATAGTGCGAAGTACGGGTCTATCATCGATCGGCATCCGGAATATACGATGTTCGGAGGCGGAGGCATGTCCGCGCTTCATGTGCACGTCGCAGTCCCAGCTGACATTGATCGCATTCGGATACTGAATTCCATATTGCCTATGGTGCCGGTATTCATCGCGCTCGCGGCCAACTCTCCCATTTTCGATGGCAGTGTCGGTGCGTTTCTGAGCATGCGTCGAGCAGTGCTGAGTGCGATACCCAGATTCGGTTTCAATCCCCCATTCCGTCGATATGAAGAGTACGAATTGTGGCAGAGCCGCTACCTGAAGTCAGGTATAATAGCCCGTCCGGGGGAACTCTGGTGGATGGTCCGACCTTCGCAGAGCTATCCGACCATTGAACTCCGCGCGCCGGACACGTGCAGATCACCGCTGCTGGCGGCCGCGCTTGCCGCTCTGTTCAGGTGCCTCGTGATTGCCGGATGTAGGTCAGATGGTGCGAGCGAGCCGATGGCTTCTGAGCTAAGTGTGCTGGAAGAGTCCTGCAGACAAGCGGCCCGATATGGCGTACGAGCTCGCCTTCCCGATCCAATGGCAATACCACTTGAATTGGCAACGCTCGTGCGAAACTGCTTGTCTCAGCTGCAGCCTATCGCAGCCGAGTTCGGTCATGATGATGACTTCGGTTTCATTGCACATGCTGTCACGGGCAATGAAGCCGCACTGCGGACGATAGAAGCGTGGGAACTGTACCAAGACGGTCTCACCGAGGCCGGACGCAAAAAGTTTTTCGATACGCTGACCGTCACGGCTGATACACAGTGGAGCGTATATGACGATGGCCGCCGGCGAAGGCCGGCAGAGAACATTCCGACCGCTGAGACCAAATAGCCTCGAAGTCAGCACCGGCAAATCCGCACTGGCTTAGGATCGGTCAGGTGCGGCCGCCGCGATCCGACCTCTCAGCGTGAAGGCCAAGATCGCCGCGCCCCAGCAATAGAGGGCGGTCAACGCAAAGCAGCGATTGAAGCCGAGAACCAGCGCGGCGTCATTTAGAGCCGCAATCGGGACCGCATTATCCCCAGGCGCGGCATGGGGTCCAGCGACCACACGGTAAGAAGCAGACAAGTCGGCGTAGGCTTGGTGGGATGCCACCACAAGCTCGCTAGATAGCAGCGCTACGCCGAACGCACCGCCCAGGTTACGCGCGAGGTACAAAAGGCTGGTCGCGCTGCTGACCTGCCCAGCATCGACGCCCTTCATGGTGAGGCTCTGCGTGGTCGTCACCGCGACGATCAGGCCGATCCCGCGCAAGATTTGCATGGTCGCGAACTCCCAGAAGTCCCACTGTGCGGTGGCGGCCTGACCGAGCCAGAATGCATAGCCCGCCATCGCGAAGCCGCCGCCCATCAAGAGCCGCGGATCGACCCGGCTCAGACGCGGCATCAGCACCAGCCCCGCGATGATCATGCTCACTCCTGAAACCATCAGGGTCTCGCCCACCTGAATGGGTGAATATCCCCGCACGTTGGCCAGGAAGAGTGGTAGTAGATAGCTTCCCCCGAAAATCGATACGCCGCTGACCGTAACCAAGAGCCATCCAGTGCGGAAAGCGTGGGCGAGCAGCGGCCTTAGGTCGATTAGCGGATCTTTCGCCACCATGCTGCGCCGGACAAATGCCAGCAGTCCAACCGCGCCGAGCACCATCAGCGCACATATCCACCCGTCCTCTGTCCAGTTGCGCCGCTGCCCCTCCTCAAGGGCGAACTGTATGGAGGCCAGGCACGCGGACAGGGCGACCAGCGAGCCCCAGTCAAGTGGCGGCGCCGGGCTCACGCGCCCCTCGGTGGCCGAGATCGAGCGCGTAACCGCGAGGATCGCTAGCAAGCCAGGCATGACGTTAACGAAGAACAGCCACCGCCATCCCGCCGCATCTGAAATGTAGCCGCCGAGTACCGGTCCGATCGCGGGTGCCGACACTGAAAATAACGCCAGGATCAAGCTGATTCTAGGCTTTAGCGCCTCGGGGAACGCGGTAAAACCATAAGTGAAAGCCATTGGAAGCATGACGCCGCCGGCACAGCCTTGAAGCGCGCGTGCCACTATCAGCATGGGCAGTGACTGCGCGGTGCCGACTGCAAGACTGAATAACACGAAGGCACCGCAGGCGATCCCAAACAGGGTTCGTAAGCCGAGCCGTCGAGTCAGACTTCCGACTAATGGGATCGAGAGGGTTTCGGCGATCAGGTAGGAGGTCTGCACCCAACTGATCTCGTCGACGCTGGCGCCGACGCCAGCCTGGATCATTTCGAGCGACGAGGTTACAATCTGAACGTCGAGCACAGCGATGAATTGTGCCACCAGTAATCCGATAAAACACCACCAGGTGGATTTCCCATGTGCGGGCGGCATCGTCGGATCGCTCGACATGTCAGCGGGCTTCGCCGAGATCGACGGAAACGTTTGCGGACAGGCCAGGTCTGAGCATCCGATCGGCCGCGGCCGCTGCGGCTGGCGCTAGTTCTATCCGGACCGGTACACGCTGGACGATCTTTACGAAATTGCCGTTTGCGTTGTCGATCGGCATTGCCGCGAATTTCGACCCGGTAGCGGGTGAGAGGCTCTGGATACGGCCGGTAAGGACGCGGCCTGGAAAGGCATCAAGCCGGATCTGTGCGACCTGTCCGACGCGCAACCGACTGAACTGCGTCTCTTTGAAATTGGCGACGATGTATTGCGCCCGTGCTGGCACCACATGCATCACCACATCGCCGGGTCTCAGAAACTGCCCAACCCGGGCGAGCACCGGACCTACGGTCCCGCGCACCGGCGAGCGAAGAGACGTACGCTCCAAGTCCAGTCGCGCACGCGCGACCTCCGCGTCGGCCCGGGCGAGATCGGCCGCAAGGGTTTCCGCCTCCCCGGACACCGTGCGACCCTGCGCCGCCTCTGCCGCCATATCGGCCTTCGCTTCATCAATGTCGGCCGTCGCCTTTGTTGCGTCGGCTGTGGCTGTTTGCAGAAGCCGGCCTGTCGCCCAGCCCTGAGCGGCGAGCCGCGCGATCCGCTCCTGCTGCGCTTGCACCGCCTCGCCCGTCGCCATCGCGCCGCGGAGCGCGGCCACTTTCTCTTGCAGTGCCGCTCGCCGCTCGGCGCTTCGGTGGGTGAGCTGAGTAATCGCCGCCTGTGCAGCGCGTCGTCTGGCAAGCGCAGCAGCTAGGGTTAGCCGGAAGTCGGCTGGCTCAATGACCGCCAGCGTCTGTTCACGGCGAACGTGGTCATTGGGAGTGGTCACCACCTGCACTACAAAGCCGCTAATCTGTGAGGACAACATGATGATGTCCGTATCAACAAAGGCATTGTCCGTGGTCACGTAGCGCTGCCGATCGGACCACCACCACCAGGCGCCCGCACTGATGACCAGTGACAGCGCGAACCATGCCCCCCTTTCGAAGGTCAGCGCACGCATACCGGTCGTACGCGATGCTAGCCATGCGATCCCTTTCACCGGGGATCGGGCGCGCGGAATCGAAACCGCGTCTGGACCTTGCCTGTGCAACCGGCGGTGCTCACCCGCACAGGAGATCCGCGGCGGTCGTCGTGCAGTTCCCCGGCGCCTCGTCGGAGCAATATGGTCCCGTGGGAATGACCGTTGTCACGGCTACTCCCGCCTTCTGGGAAGATTTGACCGGGGGCCATGGCAGAAAGGTCGTCGAAATGGCACATAACGGGAATCCATATATATCTTCCTTATAGAGCGCGAGTGCCTCAAGGTATTATGTTGCCATATACAATAACTGATCCGCCGTTATTGGAGTGAATTCGCTCCATACTTTGCACCAAGGCTACACCAACCCGCTTCTTGTTATCATTATCTACTTTCGTATCTTGTCTGGTGGCTTGCTGATCGAGTCAGTTGGCCGAGGTGAAGTTGATTCAACCAGCTGAAGGAGCGACATCATGAAGACAACGATCAGTGGAACTGTGGGCGGTACTGTCGGCGGAACCGTCGGCGGTACGGTGGGCGGAACCGTCGGCGGCACGGTGGGCGGCACTGTCGGCGGAACCGTTGGTGGCACGTCCGCCATCCACAACGGCGTCATGCTGAAGCATGCGCTGACCAAGTAAGAATGGAGGCTGTCCGTGCTGAAAACGCCGAACATGGTTCGCGAGAACATCGCACTCGTCCTTTCGGATGAAACGGTCGAGCGCAACGTCGGAAGCCGGACAGCCGTCTATCATCGGCGGCTCGGCGGCCTATGCCTCTTGGACGAAGCCGCTCTTGCCACGTTGCACAGCTTCAAAGGTGGTCGAGCGATCCCGGCCAAATGGCTCGAGGGTGATGCAGAGTCACGTGAAGCCGAGCTCGTCCAACAATTGGAAGCGCGGCAATTATTGTTCCGGGAGGGCCAGTCCTCGGATCGTCGGCAAGATGAAACCAAGCCCCCTCGGGTGACCGTCATCCAGTTGATAATGGCCAACGCGTGCAATTTTGGCTGCACATATTGCTTCGAGGGCATTCAAGGCCGCGAGATGTCGGTCGAGTCTGAGGTACGGAAGGTTGAGTCTGCTCGCCTTGCGTCTCCGGAAAGCATCAAGATCGATCTCGGCGACTCGATGTATGCGTCGAAGGAGCGCTTCGAGCATCAGTTCGACCCGAAAAACCGACGCATGAAGCCCGACGATGCCGTTCGCTACATCGACGAGGCTCTTGGCGTGGCCAGAGCTGGCGGCGTCAACGAGGTTATGATTCAATTTTTCGGCGGTGAGCCGCTGCTGAACTGGCCTGCGGTGGCCGCCGTTCTAAAGCGCTTCGGCAATGGTGCCGACGATGGGATGACGATCCACTACTCAACAGTGACGAATGGCTCGCTTATCACAGAAGAGATCGCCAGGACCTTCAGCGAATATGGCGTCGCAGTTTGCGTGAGCTTCGACTCGCCCGACAGTCCGAACCGCCCCCTCAAGGATGGGTCTAGCAGCACGCCATCAGTCATGCGGGGGTTCCGCTACCTCCAAAAGTTCGGCAATCGAGTGGCGATCAATGCTGCGCTAACCTCCAGCACATGGGATCAGTTTGACAACTCGATTGTCGACCTCGCCGTGGATGTCGGCGCATCCGAGATTGGCGTGGTGGTCGATTTCGATCCGACATTTTACGTCAGCTATGACGCTGACCAAATTGGCGACCGGCTATGGTCCGTCATCGAGTACGGTCGACAGCGCGGTGTCGTGTTGACCGGCTACTGGCACCAGATATTTCAGGTACTGCTCGGCTTCGACGTCGTGAGCCAACGAGGTTTCAAGAACTGCTCCGCCAAGGGCGCGCAGCTCAGCATCGAACCAAACGGTTCGGTCTTCTCCTGCAAGGCTGGTTCCACGCTTCTTGGTAAGATCGATGCCGGCGCCGATCTTCTCCGAGCCGAGCCATATTTGGCACATGACAAGCTGCGCACTGAGAACCCCCCATTTTGCAATGGATGCGAGATCGAGGGTTTCTGTGCGGGCCTTTGCCTCGGCCCCTTGGAGAAGAAGTTTGGCGAGATCGATATGATCGAGCCAGCAGCCTGTGATTTCTATCGTGACATCACACGCAAACACATCGCTGCCCTGCAGCCTTTTGAGGTGGCGACGTTCGACCTTCAGCACCAGCCAGCTTAACCCCAGGGGAACTCGGAATGCTTGATATTGTAGAAAAACCACTCTCGATCGCCGGTGATTTCGCTGTGGACGGCTGGACGATCATCGATACACCGCCGCTTTCGAACGAGATGCTGGCAACCTTCGAGGACCTGCCGCGCGACATGCATAGCCTCCAGCGCTATCGCACCGTTCGGCTTACGCAATATTTCGCCTATTGCGAGGATAGAGAGTGGATTTTTGCGCCGCTTCCGCGTCGCGATTATGTCCAGTCTGCCGAGTATATTAAGATTCCCGAGGCTGGCGGCGTCAAACGTTTCCGCGAGCAATTGGTGTGCGACCCTTCCTCACTTCTCGTTGCAATACTGGCCGTGCTGCCGATCGATCGCGATGAGCTCTACCAAATCAATGTGAGCCAGTTTCGAGTGCGTGTCGATGCGGAATGGAAGGGCATCACGGTGCCCGAAGGTCCGCATCGGGACGGGCACCGGTTCAGCGTCGTCGGGGTTGCCCGACGCCATCAGGTCGACGGCGGCGAAACTCAGATCATCGAGCCGGCAACGGGCGAGATCGTTTTTCGGACGACGCTTCAGAACAACCAGGCTATCCTGATGAACGACGACCGTTGGATCCATTATGCGACCGACATCGTTGCCGCTGAAGGCTATGACAGTGGCTACCGCGATATCTGGGTGATCGAGGTCGATCCATGGGCGGAGCGCTGCTACGGTCCTCTGCATGAGCAGCGTGCTTCCGCACCATCGATTGCCGCTGAATGATCTAGCCCGCAGTCGGGCGGCCATTGGTGATCGAACACATTATCGCGAACAATCGTACGGGCACTTCGTCGTCGTACATTCCGAGCTTCACGGGCGACAGGAATTTGGAAGGAGGGCTGCGGTCACGTGGCTCAGAAGGAACGGACATGTTCAGAGGTCAAGAAGTCTCGGCTCAGGAATTTGCCTGGAACTCACGCGTACTTTCGCCCGAAAGTCTTAGCGACGATGCTTCTCTGGAAGCACTCATTACAGGGCAGGCGGGTGTCATCGTACTGCGTGGTTTTCTGTCGAAGGAGGTCTTGTCGTCTGCCTTCGGATCCGTAGAAAAAATGGAGCCGCTCATTAAAGACAACCTTTACCCTAATACCCGCCTGATTACAGTAGGGCCTTATCTCGCTGGAGCCTTGGACCTTCCACAAGCCTACTTCGATAGAGCCAGAGATATGGAACAGGCCGTTCCGCCCGAGATGACAGTATTCACTGCAAAGATATACGACTTGGTTGCCACCGCCCTATGTCTTAATACTCTCAACGTAGCACGCGAGGAATCTGGCGACGCCTATTCACCTTTTATGGTACTTATACATCGAAGTGGCATGGCGATGCCCCTGCACAACGATATGATCGCAAGAGATGCCATCGGCAGCAGCTTACGGGTTGCCGCCGCGAGGAGCCAGCTCAGGTGTACCGTTTGCCTGCAGGAATGCACCTCTGGTGGAGAACTCATCCTGTACAAAAAACAGTGGTCTTTGGCAGATGAGGCTTCAAAGATAAGGGGCAACTTTGGCTATCCGCTGAGCGTCGTTGAGGGATGCAAACAGCTCGTTTTTAAGCCGGAGACGGGCGACATCTATATTTTCAATCCCACCTATTACCACGAAGTAGCCGAGACTGCTGGCGACACGAGGGTGACACTGGGTTTTTTCTTCGGACGCGCTGGCGGTGACGATCGCGACATGGTCGCGTGGAGCTGACGTTTGAACTACCCCAGGGCCATCAGCGTCTTCGGTCCTTATCGCGTGGTGCTGTCGCCGGCGCCACGCCACCAATTTTGGGATCCAGCGTATCGCCCGATTTGATCCGATCGGCAACAAGCTGGCGGGTCGAATCGCCGATCGTTCCCACCATGCGGGCGCTTTCACCTCGATCGCGCGCCGTCTGCATTGCCGCGTCGACGATCGCCTGCGCTGGCGCAAGGCGCGGATCGGCATGGTTCATTTCCGGCGTATTCTTCAGGAAAGCGGCGGCAAGTCGCTCCTGACCGGGAGAGTGCCCAGGGGGCAGGACCGGCTTTTGCAGCGCCCGCACGGCACGCTGAATGTGTGCCTGCTGCTGGACGTTGATCTGGATGCCAAGAGCCGCGCCGATCTCTCGCACGCGTTCAAGAGGCGTCTGTTGGGCACTTATGACGGCATCGACCTGCCGAACGCCAAGGTAGGTTAGAAGATGAGACTGATAGACCGGCCCCTTGGCATGGCGGACATAGGCAAGCTCGGTGCGCGCATTGGCGATCGCGGCGGAAGATGCGTCCTCCTTTATCAAGCCGCGCAGCCGCTCGACTGCCTGCTGGCGCGCGGCCGGCAAGTAGCGTTCCAGTTCCTCACGTGCCTTTGTCAACGTCACGCGGTAGCGCTGGCCCTCGGGTGGCGCGCGGTTGGGGAGCAGGGCGATCCCGGCCGGGCCGATGCGCGGCTCGGGCGCGAGATCCCGTTTGATTGCCGCCGCTGAGAGGACCGCGGCCATGCCGCGATGATCACCGGTGAGAAAGCCGTGGCGCGAAGCCTCCATCCACCTGTCCTTGTCGATCGCCGCAATGCGGATCGGATGCCCCGCATCGCGCGCGATCTGCGCCGCGTGTTGGCGCATCGTGCGGCCATTGCCCTCGCGGAAGGGGTGGATGGCATTGATCTCGTTGATGTGGTTGCCGAGCCGATCGAAAAACTCGTCTCGAGGAAGGCCACGGAAATCGTTCGTTGCGCTCATGTCCGTGAACAGCTTGTCGAGTTCGCGCGCGACGTAGGGCACGGCGGCGAAGCTCGACCCGCCTTTGGCAATGTTGACGGTGCGGTCCTGGCCCGCCCACTCGTAGAGGTCCTGGAACAGGTGTTTGTGGAGGGCTCGGTAGCCGTCGGCAGTCGCCGGAAAGGTCAGGCGCCCAGCCTCCGCGCTCCGTGCCAGCGTCAGGCGTCGCTCTGCCTCGGTGAGCGAGTTCTCGTCGGTGATGCCAAGGCGATTCCTAAACGTCTCCGTGCCGGGATATGCGTAGGGATCGCCGACCATCAGGCAGCGATCTGGTCAGTTCCGGGCTGATAGAGGCTAAGGATGATCGAGGGCATGAGTGCAGGGGGAACACCCTCGTCGAGCATCATCGCGAACATCGCGTCTTCATCGATGGTCGGCTCCATGTCCTCAATGGCAAGATTCGCGCGTGCTTCCGCTACGTCCTCGCGCCACGCCGCGACCTGTTCAGGGGTGCCGCGCTCGAAATCCATCTGCCGGACACGCTCACGCAGCGCCTCAAGATCGATCTGAGCCATCATCATCCTTTCCACATTTACATTACGCCTCCCGGGGCGATTTCTCAACAAATCACTTAATGCAACGTGCATTCGGCTCACCATATTCCACGTCCATTTCGGCGCGACGTATGCAGGCAAATATCAGTATTCGCTTGGAAACGTGACGGTCACTCCGTGCCTGCTATGCTCATGACAGATCGTCCCGGAAACGGCGTATATGTTTCATCGCTTTCGCAAGGTGATATTCGACGCCGTGGATGCTCAACCCGTAGCGGGCCGCGAGTTCGGGAAGCGTCAGGCCGTCTACCCGATGAAGGAAAAAGATGGTTCGCGTTCGTGGAGTGAGCCGCACAAGGCTCGCCTCGACCCGGCGCAACAGGTCGGCCGCCTCAAGCTGCATAAGGGGATCGAGCCCGCATAGATCGACGCTATCGGTGGAGACATGCCGATCGACGCGATGCCGGGACCGTGCCCGCCAATGCTCAATCGCGAGGTTGACCGCCGTTCGCATCAGGAAGGCTTCGGGACGGTCGGCCCTGCGCCCGACCGTTCGACGAAAACACTCCTGCACCATGTCCTCGGCTTCGTCGCCGAAGCCCTTGTTGCGAAAGTAGCGCCTTAGTCTCGGGGCGGCACGATCAAAGACGCTCTCGATCGGCTCCCCGGTCGGCGTTGGCGACGTCCCCATAGATTTTCCTCCGGCATGGGCCACAAGGCCGCTCGGGCCTCAGGGCCCTGCCGTTCCGGCGAGGAACGGGATGGGGAGGGGGAATGAGAATCGATCGTTGGCGCGGGCGAGCCGCCTAGCCTGGCCGGCGCTCTCCGCCGGGAGCCGGGCTTGGCGGATTACACGGGCGATCGATTGTCGTTCGGGAACGAAAGGGCGGCGCCCTTGGCGTTCCCCTCGTCCGGCGCAGCTCGTCCGCCAGTGCACGCCGGTCGACAAAGACTCTCGCGCCCCGGCGCGCGGCCGCAAGAGAAACCCTTCACGTCTTGGACAGCGGCAATTCGTCGCGCGCTGTGTGTGATCCGGCGAGTTTCACCCGAGCCTGCGCGTGCATAGCGATATGTTTCCGCCTAAAGGGCCGCATCGGCCTCCTGGCTGACCACTCCCGGCGACAATCCACCTTGTCGCCGGGAGACCATGAAGCCCTTAGCGGCGCTGCATCGGTTCCCCGCGCTGCGCCTCCGCGACATCGCGGAGGATAGCCCCCCAACAGGCGATAATCAGCCCCTCATCGTCGGACGTTTCCTGGGTCGCCAGCGCATAGATACCAAGGAGATCGGCAACCTCTTCGACCGAGCTGCCGCCCCGGCGTGCCAGCAAGGTGGCGAATACCGCCAGCGCGCCGCCGATCGCGCGGACCAGCGCCGGATCGGCGACAAGCTGGGGAACGGAGGTAGAGGCGCCGCATCTTTCATCCGGCAGCTCGTCACCCGGCTTCATCGGGGGAATCCGCTCGGCGACGTCGATGGCCATTTGCAAGTGGACAGCGGCGACGTCCTCCCTCGTTTCGTCGAGCATGGCGATGGCCTCGCGCATAAGTGCGACGGCGCGCCGCCGCAGCGAAACCGAATCCTTCATGCAAGTCCCTTCTGGCGCTGGACGGCGGTGCGGCCGATCGGCGGCCTGTCGGGCTCGCCGATCCTGTCTACAACGATCGAATTCTTGCCCGTCCGTTTGGCGCGATACATGGCCTGATCGGCAGCATGCACCAGTTCCGCGGCGTTGCGCGGAGCATAAGGCGGGATCAGCAACGCGCCCATGCTGCACGTCACGGGATAGCGTGCATTGGTTAGCACGGCCGTCAGGCGGGCGTGCATGTCGTGCGCGAAACCTTGACCCTCGGCGATCGACGGCACGCGCACCAGCAAGGAAAATTCATCGCCGCCGATGCGGCCGATGAGATCTTCCCGGCGCATGATGGTTGAAACGCCTTTGGCGAACGTCGTGAGAACTTCGTCGCCGGCCTGATGCCCCTCCCGACTGTTTACGGCTTTGAAGTCGTCGAGATCGAGGATGACCAGCAGCAGGGTTTGGCCTGTATGCGCTGCACCCTGGATGGCCTTGGCGCAACGGCGTTGGAAGACTTCCTTGTTCAAGGTGCCCGTCATGCGATCGCGATGGGCGTGGAATAGTTCGCGATCGTAGGAGCGACGAAAGCTAGTGATGGTTGCCGCGAGGAAGAGGAATGTCGCGACGTAGATTATGACGCGCAGCGCATGGACTGCAGGATCGACCGGTGAATCTACGCGCAGCGCCGGCATGATGGCCAGCAACGCCGCGATCACCGCCACGAAATAGCCCTCGCGCGCACCCAGGCCCCATGCTGCTCCGCAGATGATCGGGATGTAGAGCGGAGCGCCACCTACAGCGGGCACCGCATGGTCAAGCGCAGCGACAATGCTGGTCGCGGCGACCATTGCGACCCAGATTTTTTCTCTCGAGAGGGCTTCGAGATATCCGGCCAGGCGGCCGACAGGCAAATGGCTGTTCATGCACGTTTTCCAACTCGGCAAATTCCTGACCTTAGCAGCGGTTCGTAAAATGATACTTAAAACCCGTCGCCTTATAACCATCTCGCAGGCGATTTATGAAGGGTGAAACGCACCCATCCCGGATGCTTACGTGCTATCGTCGCAACCAATATCCGCCGATACCGGAAAGCCCTTGGCATCAGCCAACAGGACTTCGCTTATGACATCGAGATGGATCGCACCTATTTCGGCGGCATAGAGCGCGGGGAGCGCAATGTCGCCATCGACAATATCGAGAGGATAGCGACAGGCTTGAAGGTCAGCCCCTATCTGTTGTTGCTCGATCCAGGCACAAATGTTGAAAGTGCCGATACACCGTCGGAATGAGGGTCGGCAGCTGCTTCGAAAACCGGCACAGGCCCGGTCGGCGTGCCGATTTTCTGCTTTCGTTCTCGGCTCGACTGATTCAGAATCGGCCCATGCCGATCGCCCCCGAACATCGCTGGCTCTATCCGATCGACTGGCCCGAACTGTCGAAGCTGATCCGGTTCGGCCGCGCCATGGGGTGCTGCGAACATTGCCGCCGCCCGCATGGTCGGCGCGTGTTTCACCTGGGCGATGGTCGCTGGTGGGATGCCGATCACCGGCTCTGGCGCGATGGGCGCGGGCGCCGGGTGCGAGCGCCAGGCTCCGACATCGTGGCGATCGTCCGCCTCACGCGGGTCTATATCGCGTGCGCGCACCTGAATCATGATCCGACCGACAACGCGCCGCGCAACCTCGCCGCGCTCTGCCAGCGGTGCCACATGATCCACGACGCGGCCGAGCATCGGCGCCGGCGCTGGCGGAATGCCTATCGACGGCGCGCGCTGGGCGACCTGCTGGTGTTGCTCGACGCGCCTCCGGCGACGGGCTGGGGTGTGCCACGTGGCACACCTGCAGCGGCTCGCAGCTAGATCCGCAGCGCCGGCGTTACTCCTTGGTCGATAGACCGAGCTTGCGGCGTCGGGGCTTCGGTGCTGCCGGCGTTTCTGGCGCGGGCGTCGATGCGGGCGCGGCGGGCTTGCGGCCAAGACCGATCTTCTTCGCCATTGCGCGCCGCGCCTCGCTGTAGGCGGGCGCGACCATCGGATAATCGGGCTTCAGCTTGTAGCGAGCGCGATACTCGTCGGGAGTGAGACCGTGCGTCGAAAGGTGGCGGCGCAGCGTCCGATAGGGCTTTCCGTCGATCATCGAAATGATCCGCTCGGGTGAGGCGAGAGACTTTTTGGCGGTCACGGCAGGGGTATGAGCTTCGGCCGCATCGCCGGGGACGTCGTCGGCCGTTGCACCGGCTCCGGCGCGGAGTTGGGCGATCGCACCGTGCACGGCGTTCAGGAACGCGGGCACGGCCTCGGCGTCCGCGCGCGTGTTGGGGTTCGCCAGCCAGGCGGCGGTCAACTCGGCCGCCAGTTCGATCGTGCTCGGCGTATCGTCCATCTGCTCCCCTTGCTGGGCGAACCCGCCCGATTTTCAGGATGGGGCGTCATCCTGCTATTGGTTGTTAAGCTCCAAAGGAGTATATAGCCCTTGCTGTTTCGTGATTGTCGATTGCGGAACCATCCTGAGCCCGTCGAGCTGCTACTCGGCGGGCTCAAACTTTCAGGACATCCTGAAAGGAAAGGACGGGAACCCTGCTAGGCTCCCGTCCCCCGTCAGGCTACTTGTGGCGGCCCAACTTTACAATCGCCACCACGAGCGAAAAGCCCGCGATCACGACCATTGCTGTTTCATATATCGTCAAATTGCGTCACCTCCTTTGACCGGCAAGATTGCGGGGGAGCTGCTACATCCGTCCGCCGCCGATCGAGGCCATTCTAGCCGATCCGGGCTGACGGTGGCCGTAATTCTGACGCGCTCCCGGTCACGATTACGTCAAGTCGCCACGGCGCCGCCCGTCCCTTGTGGGCGGGCGGCGCCCGCGGGCCTGAAAGGGCAGCGGGCGCGACGGCCATGCGGGGCATGGCTGTCGCGCCGGCGACGGGGCCGCTCCTGATGGAACAGCAAGGAAGGAAAGGGGGCCGATTATCACCGGCCCCCGATGGTTCACGCCATTTCGTCGTCGGCCATATCCTCCATGCCGTCGCCGTCCATGTCGGTGTCCTCCGGATCACCCTCGGGCTGGTCGAACGCGCCGATCTTCATCGGGGCCGGAAGCCAATTGGCGGACAGCCGCTCCGACACGTTGACGGCAAGGTCAGCCTTCTTCTTGATGGTCGCGCAATTCTCGGCGCTCGGAGCACCGCATTCCTCGCGCAATAGGTCGATCATCGCCGCGCGGCGCATCTTGTCGAACAGGCCGATAGGGGCGCTCCAACGCGCGGCAATGTCCACCCCGCCCGCCCGTGCGATCTGCTCGAAATGATGGTGGCGCTGGCCGGGGGAGCCGCCCGCGAACACCGTGCCGTCCAGCGTCATCGCGACAAGCCCGGCGAGCAACGCCATCTTGTCGTCGGTCGTCATGGTGCGGATTGCCTCGAAACGCCCTTCGGCGGGGATGGAAGCAAAGCGGGTCGCCATTGTTTCCTCGACGGGGCGGACGTCGCTGGTCGCCATAAGCTCGTCGGGAACGTCCGTCGCGATGGTCTTGGCCTGAACCTCAAGCGCCATCTGATAGCTGTGCGCGCCGTGAAGCAACTGGCCCGCAAGGCTGTCCAGCATGATGTCGAGCGCCAGCGCCGGGTCGGCCGCGACCGCCTCCTGCACGATCTGCGTCTTGATGCGCGACAGGTCGGCGAAGAGGCTGTTGCTGTAGAGCGGCGTCGGGCCATCACTGGTCGCCTTGGGCTTGGGTTCCGCCTTGGCCCGATAGAAGCTCTTGCCAAGCGTCCCGTCCCGCGAAACCCATAGCGCCACGCCTCCGACCGCCACCTGTTCACGGTTGAAGGCGCGCAACCCCTCGATGATTGCGTCCCGCTGGTCGGACAGCGGCTCGATACGATCACTGTCCTCGCCCTCGGCCTCCGCGATCGCCTCGATCTCGGCATCGATAGCGGCAAGCCGCTCGGCCTCGGCCTCGGTCGGCTCGCGGGTGGCGGGATACATGCTGCCCTTCATGTAGAGGTCGTATGGCCGGTCCAGTTCGGCGCGGACCTCGTGCCACCCGACTGCCCGATATTCTGCGGCGATGGCGTCCAGCTTTTCCTCTGCCAGTTCCTGCACAAGCTCGGGCTGGTCGGCAAAGCCCTCATCCCCTTGGCTGAACAGGTCCACCGTGATCGTCCCGCCCTTCGCCTCATAGGCTTCGCGACCGACGAACAGAAACGCGCCGCTGGTGGTGTCTACCTTCTCGGTGGTGAGCATCCGGCGAATGGTGTGGGCTTGACCGTTCGCCGCCTTGCAGACCTTCACTTGGGTGGCGTGATCGTCGGTGAGCGTGAGCGCGCGCGCCGCCTCAAGCGACAGCTGGTCCTTGGCGATAAGATTAATCAACGACGGTGCGAGGGCGGAAAGGCGGAGCATCTTATAGACGAAGCTGACCGCGACTCCGGACCGGGCGGCGATATCCTCGGCGGACATGCCGGTATCGCGGAGCGCCCCATAGGACCGGATGCGGTCGGCGGGGTGCATGTCCTCGCGCTGCTCATTCTCGATCAGCGACAGTTCGATGGCTTCTTCCTTGGCGCGAACCTCGACGGGGAAAGCATCGCTATTCTTGATCCGCTTGCGCTTCGCCAGTTCCTTCAACCCACGGTAGCGCCGCCCTCCGGCGAAGACGTAGAACAGGCCGTCTTCCTCATAGGCGACAAGGTTCTGCAACAGGCCGTGCGCGGCAATGTCGTCGGCCATCGCGTCGATGGCGCTCGGCTTCACCTTGCGCTGATTGAGTGGGGAAAGACGAAGCTGCGACAGCTTAACGGTGATGATAGCCATGATGAAACTCCTGTGAATTTCGATAGTGTCAATTGGGGGGAGGGGTCAGCCTTCGAGGGCTGCAAGTTCGTCAAACTCGGCCGATGCGCGCACCGCGCTGTCGCCCGCGTAGGTCGCGCCGGTTCGTGGATAGAAGAACACGCGCTCGCCTCGGCGATAGGGCGTGCCGTCGGCACTGGTCCCGTCCACCTTGGCCCGTTTCCAGTAGGGATCGCCTTTGTATCGGGTGTAAGCCATTGTCCTTTCTCCTTCTTCTGAGCGGCTGAAAGCCGGTTGCCGCAGCAACCGGATCTGCCTCTCCGGCGAGGAGCGGGATGGGGAGGGAGGGGGAAAATCGATGACCTTGGCGCGGGCAGGCCGCCCTAGCGCGGCCGACGCCCCCCTAGGGCGTCGGGTGCCGCGCTTGGCGGACCACACGGGGTCGTCTATTTTCCTTCGGGAACGAAAGGGCAGCAGCCCTTGGTGTTCCCCGCGACGGATGGCCTCCGGGGGAGGGCATCGACGCCAACGGGCATACGCCGCGCCCCCTGGGCGCGTCAGACAGGCGTGGAAGAGGAGAACCGATGGAACCCCTACATATTGGACTGGCGGAGCATTGCCGCCTTCAGCGCAACCATAACGGGCAGGCCGCGCTATGGCTCTACGCCGGCAGGACGCTCGATGGCGATCGGCCGGTAATCGGCGTTGCCTTGCTGTCGGATACCGCGCTTACCGAACTGTCGAAGGCTTTGAACGGCGAAGACGCCGGCACCCCCTGATGCAGCCGGCGACCTGTTCACCTCGGCCCGGCGCGAGCCAGATCGCCGCGCCTTAAGCGCGTCTGTTTGCCGCCCCAAGCTGGCGAGCGGCGACGTCCAGGAGCCGTTGGAGGCAATCGAGCGCGCGGGCAGGGTCGGGAAGATCTTGCGGGACACGTTGCGGGTAGCGAAAGCACTGGATCGCGTGGGGGTAGGACAGCGCGTCGATGATTGCCGTGAGGTCAGCGCCGATCGCATCGGACAGGTCGAGCTGGCCACGCCGCACCGCTCGGCAGCATCCGTCGAGGTCATGCCCTATGAGCATCAGATCTTCCTCATCCCATCCGTCATTGAGCAGGATCGCCTTGAGGCCAAGTTCTAGGCCGTGCGCGACGACCGCGAAATAGGGCAGGCGTTCGGCGCCGACGATCCCCTGCGCCAGCACGCGGCGCGCGGCCTCGGCATAGGCGCCGGCAAGGACCAGGTGCCGATCGGCGCGTGTGGGTATCTGGGACGGCATGACGAACGGTCTTGATGCCGATCGGCACGAAACACCCCGAAGCGGGTGCGGTCAGCGCGAGGAAAATGGAAAGCCGTTCATCCGTTAAGGTAGAGGCCCCGCTCCCAAAGCCATGCTTCGAACTCGGCAATCGTGCGGTAGCCGGCATTAGGGACATCGAGGATCTGCGCGCGCGTCAATGCGGCAATGCGCTCGGGGAGAAGGCGATCGCGTTCTGCGCGATCCGCCTCGGGCTCGTCGATCAGGTTGTACAGCACGCCTCGGGCACGCACCGAAAGACCGGCGCGGTTCGGTTCGTCCGCCAGCATCATGGCCCGCGCCTGCGTGCGGGCCATGAGCTGGCGCACTCGGTCGATGCTGATGCCGAACGCTTCGGCGATCTGCCGATGCGTCTTGCCCTCGGCCTTCATCGCGATCATGCGCGCGCCGCGATCCTCGCCATCGTCGCCCGGCCTGACCGATCGTGGCCGAGCGGGCCGCGCAACCTCGATCATTCGTTCGCCATCCCAAAGCCGGATCGCGCGCAACGCACCGCCCCTGATTGCCGCCACGGCCTGCGTCTTGGCATCGTCCATGTCGGGGGCGTCGATGATCGTCATCGATGGCTCGCCCATTTCTGGGATTATGTAGAACGCAAACGCCGGCATTGATGCGAAACCTCCAATGCTCGCGATTTTCCGATGAAACGGGTGCGGTCGCAACACGACAATTGCCGCCGATCGCCGCCGTTTCTACGCTCGATCGCGACCTATAGGCGCCGCGCGAGCCAAATTGTCAGTCCGCCAGTTGTGGGATCATTCTGGACATGATCGATCAGAGCGAAGTCGTGGGTATGGAGGAGCGTTCGATATTCCTCGGTATTCAGGCTCGCATGGTAAAGTCGCTCGCCCTGCCAACATCCGAAAGCCTCGCCCTGCTGCGTGCCGCTCGTGAACATGAGTGGTCCCCCGCTGCGCAGGTGCTTGGCGAAAATCGGGAACATGCGACGCTGCGCGTCGATTGGAAGATGAAAGAAGCTGTTCCAAGCAAGGATGCCATCGTGGTGATCGGCCAAGTCGAGGTCGCGCATGTCGGCAACGATCCATTGCTGCTGTGGCATTCGCGCACGACACAAGGCGATCAGCGACGGCGAGGAATCGACGCCGGTAACGCGGTGTCCGCCATCGACCAGTTCGGCCGCGATCGGTTCTCCTGAGCCACATCCGAGGTCGAGAATGGAGCTGCCTGGCCCTGCCGCCTCGGAGAAGCGGGCAATCCACGCCCGCTCGCCTTCCTTGCGATCGTCCTGCTGCCGATCGCGGTCCCATGCCTGGGCATTGTCGTCGTAAAGGTCCGGGACGCGGTCAGCGCTGCTATCCATAGGGTGGAGGATAGTAAATTCGCTCGGTCCCGTCATCGGCCCTTGTCGCGCCGTTCGCCCGCCCTGCGGGGAGCGGCGCCCGATCCGGGCGTCATTCGGCGATGAAACTGCCGCGCCCGCCCCGAAACGCGCCGACGACGCTGCCTTGATCCCAATGGCCGGAAAGGATGCCGCGCCGGGGGATGCTCCCGACCGGCTTGCGGCGTGCGGCGAGAAGCCGCGCGCGCCGGGTGTCGCGGTCGACGGGCAAGCCGGTAATGAAGTCGGTGGCGGTCCGCAGCACGATCATGACAGCCGCCATTGCTCCACAAGCAATTCCATCGCGTCGCGGTAGCCCCAGGCGTCGGCATAGACGGTCGGCTCCTGCGCCAGATGCGCCATGATCGTCACCATGTCCTCTGAAATGACAGCATCGCAGTTGCACAGGTGAAGGATCGGGAAATGGCCGTTGTCGTCGCCATTCCACCACGCCAACAGGAAGTCGGCGACCCGCGCCGACTGGCCGGTGTCCGACTTTGCGATGTCGATCAGGCGGCCAATAGCCTCGCCGACTTCCTCAAAGGTGACGGCGCGGATCACGGGGCGGCGCTGGGGCGGATTCATCTGTGGCTCCTTTCGGAAAGTCTTGGGTGATCATACGGAGAAGGAGACGGGAACCAACAGCGGATCGTCGATCGGCTCGACGTCGCGCAGCTCCACCATCGGCGTTTTCTCGACGCGCTCCGCGCCGATCGGGTCGAGATAGACATAGAGATGATCCGCAAAGACCGGGCTGCACAAGCGCCAGACGACTCCTTTGCGTCGTTTGCGGCGCTCGAAGCGGCCATCATAGGACGAGGACGATCCGACGATGCGGACGCGCTGCCCGATGCGCAGCCAGTTCGCGGCCGAGCGGATCAGCGCCGCCTTTTCGTCCTCGCTGAGGGCGAGGCGGCCGATGCCGAACGTCGCATTGGGATCGCGCGCGATCCGCGCCAGCTTCTCCGCAACCGGCTCCGGTTTCCAGTCGATGACCGGCCCGGACGCGGCCTTGTGCATATGCGTCACCGGCTTCGCGCCGAACAAGTCGGGTTGCACGCCGACAAGGCGGCGAGCGAACATCGCCTTGTGATAATCGCGCCGCCATTGCGCCTCGCGCGTGAGCGGCTTGGCCGCCGGGCCGTCGCGCATAATCGCGAGCAGCTCGTTAAACTCTTCCTCGCTGACGGTGGCGAAGCTCGGATCATAGATCAGTCGTCCCGCGATGGCCCGACCCACCTCGGGACCGGGATCGTCGGGGCCAGGATCGTGGGGGGCGGTCACGCCGCCTCCTCCTGGGATACGGCGCTCTGCGCGCCCATCCGGCTTAGCAGCCAGTCGGCCGCGTCCTGCGCGTGACGGGCGGCGGTGAAGATGCACCGTTTATCGTTGCGAAGGGCCTGTAGCCACGACGACAGGTAGGCGGCATGATCTTCGCGGTCGTGAAGCTTGATGCCGATGGCACCGCTGACGAATGCCGCGCCTAGCTCCGCGACCAGTTCGTCGCGGGCATAGTCCTCGCGCTTGGTCGAAATGAGCGTCGGCCGCGCGAGGCGCGAGGGGTGCCCCACGGCATGACAAAGTTCGTGCGCAAGGGTCGAATAATAGTCGTCGCTGGTGTGGAAGTCTGAAAATTCCGGCATGACGACAATATCGTCGCTGGGCCGGTAATAGGGCTGGGAGCCTTGATGCCTGACGGTGACGGGCACGCGGCCAAAGAGCGCGTCCAGTTCGGCATCCCGTTCGTCGGGGTTGGTCGCGGTGATGATCGGCGCTGGGGCGGGATATTTTCCCTCGACGCCATCGATCTGCTCGGAATTGAAGACCGTATAGCGCTTAAGGAACGCCACCTGACGCTTGCCATCCTCGCCGCCCTGATCTCCCTTGTCGGTGTCCACCTCGATCTTGTTGGCATAGACGACGGTTGAGCCTTTCTCGCCCTTGCGGACGCAACCGCCGAGTGCGAGGGCCTGCTTGAAGGTCAGCCAATGCGGCGAGGCATAGCCCTTCGTCATCGACGCAACCCACAGGGTCAGGACGTTAATGCCGCGATAAGGAACGCCGGTCGAGCGCAGCGGGATATTCGGCGCGGCGCTGCCGTTCCACGATTTCGACCAAGGCCGGGTGCCAGCCTCGATCATGGCGATCATCTGATCGGTTATTTCCTGATAGACGTCGGCCCGGTTGTCGGTGATCCGTCCCATGATGTCTTCCTTTCCTTTGAGGCTGAAAGCCGGTCGCAACAGCAACCGGCTCTGCCTTTCCGGCGAGGAACGGGATGGGGAGGGAGGGCGAGAATCTTGCCGCTGGCGCGGGCGAGCCGCCCTAGCGTGGCCGATGCCCTGCAGGGCGTCGGGCGCCGCGCTTGGCGGATTACACGGGCGGCACGATTGTCGTTCGGGAACGAAAGGGCAGCCGCCCTTGGTGTTCCCCTGCGGGGACTGGCCTCCGGGGGAGGGCAGAGCCGCCATCGAATGGCGCTTTTGCAAACCGCGTTCGGTGGTGACGAAGTCGGCGTTTCATGATACAAGGCTGCTATGGCCACGCAGTTGAAATCCCCGGTCGATCCCGACGATGAGCTGGCGACGATCATCATCAACGCCGCGTTGCATGATGACGGTGCCGCTGCGCGATCCCATCTCGAAGCCGGTTTCCCGGTCTATTACAGCGAGCCGGAAACCCCGGCTGATGCCGTCATCAAGGAATATCCGGGTGGCCGGCGCGAGTTGGTCCGGTTCGATCTCCACGGCGAGCATTTCGTCCAAGCGATGGCGTGAAGCCGCGGCTATGGGTGTTCGCCGGCCCCAACGGCGCCGGGAAATCGACGATCGTTGACCGCTACGTCGAGAAGCGCATTCCGATCGTGAACCCGGACAATATCGCGCGCGCATTGCCAGCCACGGTGTCAGGCACGGCACGGATTCTCCAGGCGGGGAAGTTGGCGCTGACCGAAAGGACAAGCCTTCTCGCCGCCGGTAGAACCTTCGGCATTGAGACGACGCTGACCGGGCACAGCGAACTCGATCTGATGCGGGCAGCTATCGATGCCGGTTATAACGTGAATCTGGTCTATGTGGGTCTGCGAAACGTACAGCATTCGATCGCCAGGGTGAACGAACGCACACGCCGCGGCGGTCATGACGTTCCGGTCTCGGATCTCTTCCGGCGCTTCGATCGCAGCCTGGCCAATCTCCGCACGGCCATGTCGATCGCCAATCATCGTGTGATCCTGCTCGACAACAGCGGGAGCCGGCGAAGGCTCGTGTTCACGCGTATCGGCGCACGCGCACGCTATCGCTCGCCGAACCCGCCGGAATGGGCTGCATCCATCATCCGCTGACGGCATAGCATTGCATCTCTAGCAGCAGGTTCTACCTCGCGAACACACGCGGGCCTCCCTGGGGGAGGGTCCGTTTCCCGAAAAGGGTACTAAAAGCCGAGGCCGCCCCAAAAGGGCGGCCTTTGGTTTGTCGGCGGTCATCCCCTGTGCCACGTGGCACACCCTAGGGCCGTCAGAACCATTGCCCCTGAAGGACAGCGCCGAACTCGACGGCGAGGACGACAGTACCGGCGACCAACGCGGCGAGCGCGAACAGCGCGAGCCGTGATGCGATACCGAGACGCGGCCCGCTGCGGCGCGTAATGACGATCGCGCTCCCGATCGCGATGGCGAGGATCAGCGCCGGCCCCAGCTCGTAGAGAATCAGGCCGGGGAGGCGGTTCGGCAGCAGATAAGGGAAATTGCGGATAAGGCGGCCGATCAGGACGGCACCGATCACGAGACACAGCGCAGCGCCCCAGCGACCGATAAGGATCGCGGTGGGGGAACCGCGCTCAATCATGGGCTTGTCGCCCACGACAAGCTGCGCCCGCCCGTAAGGGCGGCCCGTTGCAGCCTAGCCGATCGCAACCCGCATGGGCGGAAACCCGCTCGCGGGGTTCCGCGGAGCGCCGCGATAGCGGCGCGCAGTAGAGCGCGGGCCAAAGGCAGGCCCCGTCTATTTCCTGTCATCCGATCCATAAAGCCGCCGCACCAGCGACGCCCCTTTGGCCGACAATTTCCATCCGGCGCCTCCACGCGGTCCAGGGCTGTTATCGACATAGCCTCTTGCCTCGTAATCCCACATGAGATCGAACGCTGCGTCTCTTGCGGATTGCCTGTTCGTGAGGACGCTACGCTTATACAAGTCACGTGCAATTTCCGCCAAAGTCAGCCTTGCGCCAGCCTGTGACCCGAACAGATTCCGCAGGTCCTGGCGACCCGATGATTCTCGGACATACGCCATCACCCTCACCCTATTTCCTGATCGTCCCTACGCTGCATCCTTGTGGCACCTGTGCCCTGCGAACGGCAAGTTGACGCATCCGCTCGTAATCCACGCCCCAAAGTCCTGACCGCCGCGCTGCCGCTTTTTGCATCAAGTCGACATAGGCCCCGCCTGAAAACACGCGGTAATCGACCGCATAGCCTTGCGCGACCATCGTTGCCCCAACACTCGCTTTGTTCGCGGGAAAGCGACACGCCAGATTGAGACGCCCATAGCTCTTGGCATCTGTCCGACACTGGTTTTCGTGGCGAAGCGCATAGTCGAACATCGACACGGAACAGTCCATTCCACCGTCCCGCATCGCCAGATCCCGCAACGCCTGGCTCGAAATGGCTTTGAGCTGGGGCAAATCATCATCGGGCGCATCGATCCCGACGACACGCACCCGCCCATTGGGAAAGTCGACCGTATCTCCATCGATAATCGCTGGCTGAGACGAAGACAGCCGCGTTCTCGATGCTTCGATCAGCGATTCCTTGTTCTGCCCGATCGAATAGACCGCGACGATGACGAAGGTGATCCCCATCATCCACCGCTGAAACGGCGTCGCGCCGGGAAACAGCTTCATAGGCTGCGTATCTCGCGCAACAGGTCGTTCCAGTCGCCAGCATGGGGCGGCGGCTTGACGACGAGCTGGCGGCCATTGGCCGTCAGGTGCGGGGTGGCGCGCGTGATCGCGCGTGCCGCCTCGCCCCCATGCTGGGTGTAGATGACGACGGTGTGGATGCTCTCCGGGATAGCGACGGCCTGATAGCGCTCGATCCCGAGCACGGGCCATACGAAGCGGCCCGCTCCAAGCATGTTCATCACGCTCGCTGCGTCCTCGACGCCTTCGGCGAGGCGCAGGGTGCCGTCGAGCGGGATTCCGCCCCAGCGGACCGCGCCGACGCCGGGATTGCCGAGCATTCGCTTGGGCTCGTCCATGTCGGCCTTCCAGCGGCCATCGGGCGTTAGGAAAGTGCGGTGGATCGCGACGACGCCGGCGTCTTCCTCGATCGGCACGATCAGCGCCGGCGCGAATGCCTTGGCGGCGCCGGCACCGCATTGGCAGCGCGGATCGAAGCGGGCGTTGATCCCGTCGGGGATGATGGACCGGCCCTCGCGCAGATAGCGATCGGCGAGCGTGCCGGCGAAGGGTTCGGCGTGGCGCCACACCGCGAGGGCGAGCTTGTTGAGGTCCGCCTTGCTCTCCTGGCGCTGGCCCGGGTCGTGGTCGGCGGGCGCGCGGTTCTTGTCCGAGCGGAGAGCCGCCATGATCGCCGTGGACGTGCAGCCGGCGAAGCAATGGAAGAGCACGGCCCTTGCCCCAACGCGGATCGACAGGCTCGCGGTGCTGTCGGCGTGCGCGGGGCACCGGCACATGGCGAAATCGCCCTGCCATTTCCCGCCGAGCTGACGAACGATCCGGTCGGCCTGGTCCTCGATCGATGCTGTCTCTCTTCGGTCCATCTCTCTGGACACTCCCATGTCTAACCGCATAATTGCTAACGCGGCGTAAAACATCACGCTAGCGAAAACCTATAGAATCGCTTTTTCGCAGGGCAGGATGGAACTAGAGTTGATACTAGAGCGCGAGCTGACGACGCAACGGCCGCCTGGGGGCACGATGACCGATGTCCATGTCTGTCAGCATGAAGCTGGCAAATGGTATATCGATGTGCGCGTGAGCTGGCGCGGCACCGCGCTCTACCATGTCGGCCTTTACGACAAGAAGCGTATCCGTTTGTATAAAAAAGCATCTTCGGCCTTTCGTCATATAGTATTGGGGTACGGCTACGAAGGCGTGATCCATGTACATCCCTACGAGGGACTGCACGACCCAACCGCCTTTTGATCCAAAAAATGGACCTATCTGCGAACCGTTCTCAAAAAGCGATGAGGCGAGCCGCATCGGTCTTTTCGGACTAGCACCGGCTTGAATCGCGATTTAGCGTGTCTTCACGGAGGAGTGAAAACATGGCAAATCGCTTGTTTGTGTCGCTCGCAGCAACCGGTCTGGTCGCCGGTTCGCTCGTCACCTCGCCGGCGCGCGCCGAAAATACGTGGGCGTGCGAAGTGCTCCTCTGCGCGAGCAATCCGGGCGGGTGGATGCAGTTCGCCGAGTGCGTTCCCCCGATCCGAAAGCTGATCTCGCATCTGGCGCTCGGCGGGGGTTTCCCGACCTGTAGCGCGGGCGGGGTCAGCAAGGCCGACTATACCAAGCCCAAAAACGGGCGGCCCGGCTATGTCGTGATGACGATGACCGACGGCACCCGCACCCGCTACACGGTGCCGACAGCGGCGCAGGTGGCCCAAGCGGAAGCCACGGCGCAGCCGGGCTCGCCCCTCGGCTCGGAAACATTGGAGCGGTAATGACGCTCTCTGCCGCTGTCGTCATGGGTCTCGCGGCGCAATGCGCGCCGAGTGTGGCACCTGAGACCATCGCGGCGATCGTCCAGACGGAAAGCCATGGCAACGAGCTGGCGATCGGGGTCAACGGCCTCGCCCGCCAGCCCGCGCCTGCGTCTAGCATCGTGCAGGCGGTTCAGATCGCCCGCTACTATGTCGGCAAGGGCTACTCGGTCGATCTCGGCCTCGGGCAGATCAACTCGCGGAACATGAAGGCCCTCGGCCTGACCTGGGACAACGTGTTCGATCCCTGCACCAACCTCGCTGCCGCTGCTGTGGTCCTGTCGGGCAATTACCGCGGCGTTCGCGCGGGCCTCCATCCCCAACGCGCGCTGCGCATCGCCTTGTCCATGTACAACACGGGCTCGCAGTCGCGTGGCTTTTCCAACGGCTATGTCGGGAAGGTGATCGGCAATGCCGGCGTCTCCGACGGCATCCAGCCCGTCGCGATCCGCGTCAGCGCGTTCACCGGCGCAACGTATACCGGCGAAGGATCGAGCGCGGCAGCGCAGCTCGCCGCGCTAGTCGCAGAAAACACGTCCGCAAGCGCGCAGCCCAAGGCTGCGCCACCCCCACCGCCGCCATCGTGGGACGTGTTTGCGAGGGCGGATTATGAGCGAGCGCGGCTCGCCGGAGAAGGAGAAAACCGATGAACCTCGTATCTTTCGGCGGGCCGGCGCTCGCCCTCCGAGCCCGTGTCACCAAGCGGGTCGATGAGATGACGCCGCGTCAGCGCAAGGTCTCGCGGGTGCTGTCGATGTTCGGCTTGGTGGCGCTGACATCGCTGCTGACGGCGGAGCCGGCCTTTGCGCAAACCAATCTGGAGAGCTTCGGCAACGCGGTCCTCGGCCTGCTGACGAACGGGCTCCTGCGGATCGTCGCGATCCTCGCGCTGATCGCGGCGGGCTTCGGATGGCTGACGGGCCGCGTGAACACCGGCGCGCTCGTCACCGTCATCATCGGCATCGCGATCATCTTCTCGGCGCCGTGGATCGTCGATCAGCTCAACACTGGCGCCTGATCCTCATGTGGGCGGGTTGCGAACAGCGCCCCGTCCACACCAAGTTTGTGTGGAGTGCGTAGCGTGGATGAAGAACGGGAAGTGATGGCGCGCAATCCGCTGTTTCTGGCGGTGACGCGGCCCGCGCTGTTCGCCGGCATCCCGATCGAGGCGGCGGTGGTCATCCTGCTCGCCTCGGTCATCACCCTGATCGGCACGACGAACCCGATCTATGGCGGGGTCGTCGCCGCTGTGATGTTCGGCATCTCGCGCCTTGTGGTGCGCCACGACGTCAACGCTTTCCGCCTGATCTTCCTATGGGGCCGCACCAAGGCGGCCAACCGCAACCGAGCCTTTTGGGGCGGGTCGAGCTATACGCCGCTCCCGCTGAAAGGCATCAAGCGCAAGGGGTTCGGCCGCAATGGCTAGCGCCAATCGCCTGACCGATCAGGTGCCGATGAAGGTCGCGCTAAAGGAAGTGATGCCGACCAAGTTCCTGCCGTATGCGCGGCACGTCACCGATGAAATGGTGATGCTCGATTCCGGCGCGATCATGTTGACGTTCGAGCTGCAGGGCCGCGCTTTCGAGACGGCCGACGTGCGCGATCTGAACGACTGGCACTCGAAGCTCAACGGGATGCTGCGCAACCTGCATGACGACCGCCTGTCGATCTGGACGCATCTCGTGCGTGCGCGGGTCGAGCAATATCCCGGTGGCAACTTCCGCTCCCGCTTCGCGCGCGAGCTGGATGCGGCCTATTTCGGACGGATGAACAAGGAGCGGCTGTTCATCAACCGCTTCTTCGTGACGCTGGTGCTGCGCCCATCGGTCCACGGCGCCGACATGCTCGTCCAGCTCTTCAAGAACAAGGCGAAGGCGGGCGCGGAAGCCGATGCAGTAGATGCCGATCTGCTAGAAGCACTGGAAGACAAGGCGCGCGATTTCGAGAAGCTCATGGATCGCTGCTCCCCGCGCCGGCTCGCGATCTACGGGCATAACGGCCTGAAGTTCTCCGAAACGCTCGAAGTCGTAGAGATGGTGATGACGGGCCGGCATCGCCGTGTCCCGATCATTCGCGGCCATCTCGGCAGCGCGCTCTATCGCCAGCGGGTCATTTTCGGCGGGGAGACGGTCGAGGTCCGCGACGCCGATCGCAGCGCCTTTGGCGGGATCTTCGGCATCCGCGAATATCCCGCGACCACGACGCCGACGCAGTTTCAATCCCTGCTGGCGGTCGATTTCGCGTTCGTGCTGACGCAATCCTTCACCTTCCTCGGCCGCGCTGCGGCGTCGGAGCGGTTCCGGCTGCGGCAAAAGCAGATGGAGAATGCCGACGATCGGGCCGTCAGCCAGATGCTCGATCTCGTCGACGCGGCGGACGATCTCATGTCCAACCGCTTCGTCCTGGGCGATCATCACTTCACGCTCGCGGTCTATTCGGAAAGCCTCAAGGGGCTGCGCGACAATATGTCGATCGCGCGCGCCGCGCTTGCCGATACCGGCATGGTCGCGGCGCGCGAGGGCGCGGCGCTGGAAGCCGCTTATTGGAGCCAGCTCGTCGGCAATTTCGCATGGCGCGCGAGGCCGGCGCCAATCACGTCGCTCAATTTCGCCGCGTTCTCGCCCTTCCACACCTATCCCGCTGGCCTCGCCACGGGAAATCATTGGGGTGACGCGATCGCGCTGATGAAGACGAGCGCGCGCAGTCCCTATTTCTTCAGCTTCCACAAGCGCGACATAGGCCATACGCTGATCGTCGGCCCGACCGGGGGCGGCAAGACGGTCATCGTCAATTTCCTGATGGCGCAGGCCGAGAAGACGGGCGCGCGGCAGATATTCATCGACAAGGATCGCGGTGCGCAGATTTTCGTGCTGGCATCGGGCGGCACTTACCTCACGCTCGAGAACGGCAAGCCTACGGGCTTCGCGCCGCTCAAGGCGCTCGAAAACACGGCGGAGGATCGGGCCTGGCTGTCGCTGTGGGTACGCCAGCTCGTCCGCGCCGAAAGCCGCCCGATCACGGTCCAGGAAGAGCGCATGATCGATGAAGGGATCGCGGCGGTGATGCGGCTCCCGCGCGACGATCGCTCGCTCGACGCGCTGCGCACGATGCTCGGCATGGCGGACGCGGGTGGCATCGGCGCCCGTCTCGAAAAGTGGACCTCGCGCGGATCGATGGGATGGGTGTTCGACAACAGGGCGGACGAAATGACGCTCGATGCCCGGTTCATCGGGTTCGACATGACCGACTTCCTCGATAACGGCGACATCCGCACGCCGCTGATGCTCTACCTGTTCCACCGGATCGACAAGCTGTTGACCGGCGAGCGCACCATCATCGCGATCGACGAGTTCTGGAAGGCGCTCGGCGACGATGCGTTCCGGAGCTTCGCGCAGGACGGCTTGAAGACATACCGCAAACGCAATGCGCTGATGGTGTTCGCGACCCAGTCGCCGGCGGACGCACTCAAGAGCGATATCGCGCACTCGATCCTCGAACAGGTCGCAACCCAGGTGATGCTTCCCAATCCCAAGGGCGCACGCCGTGACTATGTGGAAGGCTTCTCCCTGACGGACGCCGAATATCAGCTCATCCGCGAGGAATTGTCGCCGGAATCGCGCAAGTTCCTCGTCAAGCAGGGGCATGACAGCGTGGTTGTCGAACTGGACCTTACCGGCCTCGACGACGAGCTGGCGGTGCTGTCGGGACGGGCTGAGACGACGCCGATCGCTGTCGCGGCCGCGGCCGAGTTCGGTTCCGACCCTGCCAACTGGCTCCCCATATTCCACCAACGTCGTCGTCCAAGCTGAAGGAGAAGGGACATGCGTAGATTGAAGATTATCGCATTCGCGCTGTCGGGATCGGCGCTGATGATGGCCGGATCAGCGCACGCGCAGGGTATTCCGGTCCATGACGTCAGCTCGATTTTCCAGCAGATCGAACAGGTGCGGCAAGGCGTTCAGGTGATCCAGCAGGGCGCCGATCAAATCCGCGAAGCGCAGAAGCTCTACCAAGACCTCAACAAGATGACGGATATTGGGAACGTCGCCAATCAGCTCAAGAACGACGCGCTCCGGACCAGCAACGTGTCGTCCAGCAGCCTTGATGGCTACACCAATGGCGATCTGAATGTCATCGGTGGCCTGCGCGGCAAGGCAAACGACGTATATCAGGATCTCATCGGCCGTGGGCCGCAAACGATGACAGCCTCGCAACGCGCCGCCTATGAACAGGGGTCGCGCGAGGCGGCAGTTTCTACAGGTCTGGCGAGCAACGTGGGCGATGCGGTGACAAGCCGGCGTCAGGGTCTCGAAGAGCTGCGCAGCCGGCTCAACAGCTCGACGTCGGCCGCCGAGCGCGCCGATATGTCGGCGCGTCTCCAGCTCGA
Source organism: Rhizorhapis suberifaciens (assembly GCF_014200045.1). Taxonomy (GTDB): domain Bacteria; phylum Pseudomonadota; class Alphaproteobacteria; order Sphingomonadales; family Sphingomonadaceae; genus Rhizorhapis; species Rhizorhapis suberifaciens. The sequence continues at coordinate 24,812 of NZ_JACHOV010000013.1, read as the reverse complement.
ACAGGCGCAGATGATGAACGATCAGATGGGCCTGCAGGCGATCGAGCTTCAGCGCCGCGCGAAGGCCCAAGCGGATTATCAGCGCAGCCTCGCGTCGAACCAGGCCGAAATCGACAAGCTGCGGACTGAGGCCGGGGTCAATCCATGACGAAAGGGCTTTGGATCATACCATGCCTGCTGGCGCTGGCGGCCTGCGGCAAGAGTGATTCGGTCCCTGAGAACGGCGAGCTGCGGTCTGACATGCCAGCTCGGACGGCAAAGTATTACCTCCAGCATCGCGACGAACTCGCGGAGATGGAAAAGGTCTGTGGAGCGTGGCAGGCATCTCAACGCCCGCCCGCTTCATGGCCCGCCGTGGTCTTTGGCAATTGCAACAGTGTGAATGCGGCAAAGACGTCAATCTCTAATGGTGCCGAGACGGACAAGCTCCGCAAGGAAGCCGGCATCTAATTGACGTTTAACAATCCGGGATCGGGTAATGGGCTTTAATATCTACACGGAGATGTTCAATCAGCTCAACGCTGCATTAGCGGGCGTGATCGCCACCTATGCGGGTGTGATTGGTTGGATTTCTGGCCCTCTCCGGGTGGGTGTGACGATCTATATCATCCTCCTCGGCTTCGCGATCCTGCGCGGTGCCGTCGAATATCCTTTCCGCGAGTTCGTCTATCGGGGCTTGAAGCTCGCTGCGCTCGTGTTCGCGGTGACGACACTCTACGGCGCCTCGGTCGGGCTGCTCGCTATGAACGGCCTGCCAAGAGAAGTTGCGAACGCCGTTGGCGCACAGGACGTCAACGGCCTGGGTGGCTTTTTCGATGGCATTTTGAAAGGCGCGGTTCGCGCTATCGCCAATATCAAAGAGATCGTGGCTGCCCACACCGCCGAGGAAGGGGAGAATCTCGTCGGCATCCCGAATAATTGGGATGAGATCATTGTCAGCGAGATCATCAACATCGTCATCATGTTGGCCGCGCTGTTGGCCTCGGCCCTCGGCTTTGCGATCTGCGCGTTCGCTCTCTTCGCTTTGGCGCTGCTCGCGGCAGTGGGGCCGCTCTTCGTGGCCGCGCTGCTTTTCGATTCAACGCGGCCGTTCTTCTTCCAATGGCTCGGCAGCATCGTAAATTACGTAATTCTCGTGGCGTTCGCGCTGCTGGTGACAGTGTTCATTTCCAATGCCGCTGACGCTTTCATTGACGCGATCACACAAGATGACTCGCTGATCCTCGCATCGGTCAAAGCTCTTGGTTTCTACGCGCTGGGATTTTTCTTCTTCCTCCAGATCCCCGGCATGGCGGCGGGCCTGGGCGGTGGAGGAGCCTCGCTCGCTTCGCAGTTCGCCAACGCGGCAACGGGCGGCATCGCGCCGATGATCGGTCGTGCATGGTCGAACGCTCCTCAACGGGCCTTGAATCGCTGGCAACAAAGCCGGGCTCGCCGCGCGGAATCACGTGCCGCTGGCGGCACCCTCTACAACAACAGCTAACGGGAGACCCCGCATGAAGCTCGGCTCGGCACTGGCCTTTCTCGCCCTCGCGGCCCTCACACCGTCGGTCCCGGCTGTTGCCGCAAAGGATGACAAGCTGCCGCGGTGCAATGGGCGGCAGAAGCGGCCCGCGAACCTCTATGGGACCGTCCTGCCGTCTATCCCGGCTCGGAACGCGACTTCCGCCGCCGTAGCTCCACCCCCTGACGGTGTGCCACGTGGCACACCCGCGCGACCATCATCTCAAACGCCGACGCAGAATCTCTTTCCGCCTGAAGGCCCGGCGCCAGCCCCGGAAGGGCCGGATACGTCTCGGGCCGACAAGGTGCCGGCGATCGGCGCCCTTGGCACGGGCACAGGCCCGACCGCCGCGCTGCCAACAACATATGCGAGCTGCTGACATGGCGATCGGCGTTAAGGACAAAGAGGAAGATCTGAAGGCGTATTTCGCGGAAGCGGAAAGCTGGGACCGGGATCGGTTTGTGGCTGCGGTTCGCTCGCGGCGTGTCGCTTGGATCGTCGCCGCTGTCGCGATCGTGTTCGCCGCGATCTGCGCGGCTGCGGTGTTGGCGCTCTCGCCGCTCAAGACGGTCGTCCCGTATGTCGTCACCGTCGATCGCTCGACGGGCGCCACGGAAGTCACCCAGGAGCTGCGCGGCGACAGGACAATCACCTATGACGAGGCGATCCGGAAGTATTTCCTCGCCGACTATGTTCGCGCTCGTGAGGGTTGGATTCCGCAAGCGCGCGAGGAGTTCTTCCGCAAGGTGTTGGCGCTGTCCACGCGGGAGGAACAGACCCGTTGGACGGCCTTCTACAAGAAGGATAACCCCGACTCCCCGCAAAATCAGTTTACCGCCAGCGATGCGGTGTTCGTCGCGATCAAATCGGTCGCGTTCATTTCGCCCAATGTCGCGCAGGTTCGGTTCATCAAGCGGCTTCAGCGCGATCAGCAGGTTATCGAGACGCCTGCCATTGCGACCATCACTTTCGACGTGCTGTCGAAGCCGGAAACGGAGTCCGGTCGATACGCCAATCCGCTCGGATTTCAGGTGAAGACATACCGGGCAGACGTGGAGGTTCCCGCACGATGAAGACGATCCTGCTCCTGGCGGCGGCGATCGGCGCCGCGACGGCTGCGCTGGCGCAGACGCCGATGCAGCGCGGTCCTGACGCTCGCATTCGCGAGGTCATCTATACCGACGGCAACGTGATCCAAATCCGAAGTGCCTTCCGGACGGCGACGCAAATTGAGTTCGCTCCCGGCGAGGTCATCAAGTTCGTGGCGATGGGGGACACGGTGTCCTGGGAGGTCGCGCCGGCTGAAAACTCGCTGTTTGTGAAGCCTCGCGAGCGTGCCGGCGCGACCAACCTGATCGTGGTGACGGATTTCCAAGGCACCAAACGCAATTACACCTTCGAGCTTACCGCAGTCGCGGCCGCTCGCTCGCCGGGCACGTTCTTTAAGGTCCGGCTCCGCTACCCTGAATATGAAGCTGCGCAGGCCCGGTTGGCGGCGCAGCGCCAGCGGCTCGCCGCGGCGCTCGCTGCGCAAAACGGCGCGATCAAGGCGGCGCTCGATATAGGCGTCCTCGAAGGAACGCGGAACCTCAACTACAAGGTCCAGGGCTCAACCGAGCTGCAACCATCCGAAGTCAGCGACAACGGGCAATTCACAGTCCTGCGCTTCCCGAACCAGCGCGAGATCCCCGCCATCTTCACGGTAAATCCTGACGGGAGCGAGGCAACAGCCTCGTTCGACGTTCGCGACGAATTTGTCGTCGTCCACGGCGTTTACAAGGAAATTCGCCTCCGCCGGGGGAAGGTGGTGCTGTGCATCTATAACGAAAGCCCGAGCTTCTACGGCCGCGATCCCAAGACGGACACGGCCTCGGAAGCGGTTGAGCGCACGACGGAGAACTGACGTGTCCGATAAGAGATTCGACGTCGATGCGACGCCCGACGTGAACGAAATCGACCGCACCCCCGCGGCCGATCGTCCGAACCGGATACCGTCGCTCAATGCGGTCCAGTGGGACAACAAGAAGATGGTCGTTGGCGCAGCCCTGGCCGGTGCGGTCGTGTTCGGCGTGCTGTCGCTCGTCTCTGGCTCCGGAGGCGACAAATCGCTCGAAGCGAGGAAGGCTCCGCCTCCTGCTGCGGAAGCGCCCTACGACCCTAATTCGGTCATCGCGCCGACACTCGCAACCGCTCCCCGCGATCCGAACGCGCCGGTTCCGCTCGCCGGCGAACAGGTGCCGGCAATCGGTCCCGATGGACAGCCGATCACGCCTTACGGATCAGCAGGGGGGCAGCAAAGCCGAGCGATTAGCGAGGCGGAGAGACGCGCAACCGAAGCCCGCGTTTTGCGCGACAATGCCCGGCGCTCGACGCTGATCGCCTATAATGCCAACGAGGGTGTCAATCGCGTGTTGGGCGCCGGCGCCGGCAATACGGAAGGCGATGGCTACAGCGCCCCACCGAAGACGACCAACCTCGACACGCTCAAGCAAACCTCGGCGATCGGCACCGCCTCGGCACGGATGATCGGGGATCGGAACTATCTTGTTACGGCGGGCGCGATCATCCCCTGCACGCTCCAGACCGCGATGGACAGCAGCGTGCCGGGTTACACCACGTGCATCATCCCTCGGGACGTCTATTCCGACAATGGCCGCGTCGTGCTGCTCGAGAAAGGCACGCGCGTTTTCGGCGAGTATCAGGGCGGGTTGCAGCGCGGTCAAAATCGACTCTTCGCGATGTGGACGCGCGCCGTCACACCTCGCGGTGTGGCGATCGACATTGGCTCGCCGGCGTCGGACCCGCTCGGTCGTGCCGGCGTCACCGGCAAGATCGATCGGTTCTTCTGGCAGCGGTTCGGTGCCGCGATGCTGTTCAGCGTTCTCGATGCGGGCGGGCAGATCGCCGGCCAGGCCGTCAGCCCGCAAGGCTCTACCGTGTTCCGGACCCCTGGCGACACGACGTCGCAGATCCTCAATGACACGCAGCAAATCCGCCCGATCGTGCGCGTCAATCAGGGGACCGAGCTGGCGATCACCGTCGCCAAGGATTTCGACTTCTCGCAAGTCTATGGGCTTGGCCTTAAATGAACGCGCCGTTCCGCAACACGGCGATCCTCGATCACGCCGTTCGGCCGCTGCGCCGCTATCTTGACGATGATGGCGTCACCGAAGTCATCATCAACGAGCCGACCATCATCGGCGTCGAGCGGCAGGGTGGATGGACCTGGGAGCGCGAGGATGAATTGACGCTCGACGCGCTCAACCAACTGGCCCGGGCAGCGGCCGCCTTCACCTCACAGGACGTAACGCGCGAGAATCCGATCTGCTCGACGATCTTCCCAACCGGCGAGCGCGTCCAGCTCGTTCTTCCACCCGTGGTGCCTGACGGAACTGTATCGATCACGGTCCGGAAGCCGTCGACGAAGACGCTGACGATGCAGGATTTCGAAGCCAGCGGGTTGTTCGCGCATACGAAGGTCGCGAGCAAGCGCGTGAGCCCGGTCGAAGAGAAACTGCTCGGCCTGCTTCATGCGGGCAGGCACGTCGAATTTTTCGAACTTGCGGTGCGCAGCCGGCTCAACATTCTGATTTCCGGCGCGACCGGTTCCGGCAAGACGACGTTCGCCAAGGGGCTCATCCAACTCATACCGGACAACGAGCGCCTTCTGACGATCGAAGACACGCGCGAGTTTGTGGTGCCGCACAAGAACGTCGTCCACATGATCTACAGCAAGGATGGCACCGGCACCGCCAAGGTGACGGCGAAAGAGCTGCTGGAGAGCGCCCTGCGCATGAGGCCCGATCGCATTTTGCTCCAAGAGCTGCGCGACGGGACAGCATTTTTCTACCTGCGCAACGTCAACAGCGGCCATCCAGGGTCGATCACGACGATTCACGCGGACTCGGCCGAGCTGGCGTTTGAGCAATTGACGCTGCTCGTGAAGGAAAGCGAAGGCGGCGCGGATCTGGCGCGCGATGATATACGCTCGCTGCTCAAGATTCTCGTCGACGTCGTGGTCCAGATGAAAAAGGAAGACGGCGAGTTTCAGATAACCGAGATCTACTATGATCCGGCAGGACGTCATGCCGCTTAAAAAGGGCGCCATCCTCGCGATCGGGATCCCGGTCGCGATCATCGTCGCCTTCCTCATCACGTCGGTCGTCGCGTGGATTTACCTGGGGCTCCCCAGCGCGAAGTTCGACATTCTCAAGATGCCGGCGTTCTTTTGGTATTACCGGCATGATCCCATAGTGCTGAAGGCGCTCGCCGCGGGCGCCTTGATCGGCCTAATCCTCGCCGGCCTCATGCTGTGGTGGGTTTCGAAGCGGAAGCCCCCCCTGCACGGCGCTGCCCGCTTCGCGAAGGAGAGCGAAATCCGCCAAGCCGGCTTCCGCGCCGATAGCGGGATCGTTCTGGGCAAGAAGGGCAGCAAGTTCCTAACCTTCGGAGGGAGCGAACATTGCATTGTCGAGGCCCCTACCCGCTCGGGCAAGGGCGTCGGCATCGTCATCCCGAACCTCCTGTCGTGGCAGGAATCGGTCGTTGTTCTCGATGTGAAGCGTGAGAACTGGGACGCCACCGCGGGTTTCCGACAAAAGCACGGTCAGGCGGTCTATCTCTTCAACCCGACCGATCCGGAAGGCCGGACCGCCCGCTACAATCCGCTCGGCTATATCGACCGCACCGATCCCGACCAGGTGGTGATCGAGCTGCAGAAGATCGCGACGATGTTGTTCGTCGCGCCCGAACGGGGCGAGCCGTTCTGGACGGACTCGGCGCGAACGGCCTTCGTTGGCGTCGGGGCCTATCTTGCCGTTGCGGATCAGCCATTCACGATCGGCGCGGTCTATCGCCTGATGACGACGGGCGACACGCGCGGGTTCTTCCGGCGCGTCCTCGACGATCGCTCCCTCAATCTTTCGCAGGGATGCCGCAACGCGCTCGCCGACTTCACATCGGGAGCGGACAACACGTTCGCCGGCATCGTCCAGACTGTCACCTCCAAGCTAAGCCTCTGGCTCAACCCGCGCGTCGACGCTGCGACGGAAGAATGCGACTTCGATCTACGCGAGCTGCGCACCAAGCCCATGTCGATCTACCTGGGCGTTTCACCCGACGAGCTGGACCGGGTTGCGCCGCTCTACAATCTCCTTTTTCAGCAGCTTGTTGACCTGAACGTCCGCGATCTGCCGGATGCCGCCACGCCGCTAAAAGTTCTCGTCATCCTCGACGAGTTCGCGAGGATCGGGCGGGCACAGGTGATTGCCAGCGCCTTCTCCTACGTCGCCGGCTACGGCATTCGGCTTCTGCCGGTCATTCAGTCCCGATCGCAGCTCCGCGCTGTTTATGGCGAGCATGTTGCGAACGAGATCGTCGCCAACTGCGGCGTCGAGGTCGCGTTCACCCCCAAGGAGCTGCGGGTAGCAAACGAGCTATCCGAGCGGGTCGGCTATATCGGGCAGGAATCCGTCACCAAGTCGCTTACGATCCACGGCGTCCTCGCGAACCGCTCCAAGTCGATGTCGGATCAGCGCCGCGCGCTCCTGCTCCCACAAGAGCTGATGCAGTTTCCCGACGACGAATTGCTCCTACTAAGGGGCGGCATCCCGCCGATCCACGGCAACAAGATCCGCTATTATGCGGACGTGCTGTTTCGCGCTCGCGCGTATCCGGCGCCGGTAGTGGCACCGATCCCGCGCACGCTACGCGACGACGAAGATTTGCCAGACTGCGCGATGCCGACGTTCGATCAGCTCACGGACCCCGATCCGTTCACCTTCGCGATGGATTGCGTCGTCACCCAGGATCATCCCGACATGCTCATCGACGTGTCGGCCGAGCAACGTGGAAACGAGGTCGTTGGTGTAATTGAACAGGAGCGGTGACATGGTTGAAAATGTCGAATCTGCCGGCGCCGGCAAAGAAGGCGAAAGCCGCCGTAGGCGGCCGATGGAAGTGCCGCCCGAGCTGGACGCGCGCTTCCTGCGCGTCGGGAACAAGCTCTATCGCAGCGCCCATGACAAAGAACCCGTCGCGACCCTGACGCCCGATCGCATCAAGGCGAAGGATAGGGAATCGCTGCCCGATCTGATCCGGCTCGCAAAGGAAAATGGGTGGACGTCGATCAAGGTCACTGGCGACACCGAGTTTCAGCGCGCCGCATATCTCGCGGCGTCGGCGCAGGGTATCAAGGTCGACGGCTACAAACCCGACGAAAAGACGCGGGCCGCGGCCGAGCGCGAGCAAGCCCGACAGGCCGGCGTTCCCGATAACCAGACGCGATCGACGCGCACCGTGAACCAGGCCCGCGACACCAAGGAACAGGGGGAGCCGCGCACCGATTTGGCGGAGCGATTCCGTCGGCAGTCCGACGTGCAGAACGCGAAAGACCCTGAGCTGCGCAAGGCGCAAAGCCACGTGGCTTTGGCAATGGTGGTCGCGGTCGAGCGCTTCCCCAGCGACCATGCGAAACAGCGCGAGTTCGTGGCGGAGCGCAAGGAAGATATCGCGGCCCGGATCGGACGCGGCGAAGCCGTTGCCGGGATCGAGGTCAGGGCGCGGCAGGAACAGCGCGTGCGCGAGATGGCGCAAGATCAGATCTTGCAGAAATCGCGGAGCCGGTGACAGTGCGTGCCGCAAGCGGCTCCTGTTGCCCTGTCAGTAGAACATAGGTGTGCCACGTGGCACACCTGCAGCACGGCAGCTACTGCCGAGGCGCCGGCAGAAGGAAAGGTATCGTGCCGTCAAATTAGGATGTGCGCTTGGTCGTGAAGCCGCCGGTGCCACTTTGTGGATCATAAGCGAGCGATGGACCCGGACCGCCGAGTGGCGGCCCAATGATGATCTCGCCCGACTTCATATAGCTCGACGGAGGTTGTTTGGCTCGCGCCTGAGCACTGGCAGCCACTCCTTTGCCCTGAAGGAAGATCTGCGCTTTGGCGACCGCCGCCCCGTGGCTGTCCAGCGAGTTCGCCATCTGCCCAGCAGTCACCCAGCCAAGCGTCACATCGCGTAGGCCTTCCTTTTCTACGGCGTCAAAAGTGTTGGTAATGTAAGCGTGGGCTGGAGACCGCAGATCAGGCGGCTGCGGCGATCGGTTGCTGATCGGGCCGCCAGTTCCAAGGCATGAGTTCATCCCAGCGGGCAGCAGGCCATTCGTCCGCGATCTTGGCGATGACGTCGGCGATATATGCCTGTGGTTCGAGGCCATTGAGTTTGGCGCTCTCGATGACGGAATAGACGGCAGCGGCGCGATCACCGCCGGCCTTTGACCCGGCAAACAGCCAGTTTTTACGGCCCAGGGCCACGCACCGCATGGCGCGCTCCGCGATGTTGTTGTCGATTTCCAGGCGCCCATCGTCGAGGAAGCGCGTCAGCGCGACCCAGCGCTTGCGGCCATAGGCGATCGCCTTGGCCATCTCGGACTTGGGCGAGAGACGGCGCAGGGCATCGTCGAGTGCCTGGCGCAGCTCGTCGATCAATGGCTGGGTGCGGTCCTGCCGGCTTCGTCGTCGGATCTCGGGTTGCTGGCCTCGAACCTCTGCCTCGATCTCATAGATCTGGCCGATGCGTTCCAGCAGATCAGTGGTGAGCGACGTCGGCTTGGTGGCGTGGATGTCGAATATCTTTCGCCGGAAATGCGCCCAGCAAGCAACCTCGGTGACGCGGTTCGTGTCGTAGAGCTTGTCATAACCGGCATAGCCGTCGGCCTGGAGATAGCCGGTGAAGTTGGCCAGCTGCCGCTGGGGATGCGCGCCGGTGCGATCGGTGGTGAACTCATACCAGACCAGCGACGGGGTCGTGGCACCGGAGCCACGATCATCGACGGCGTAAGCCCAGAGCCTGCCAGTCGCCGTCTTGCCGCGTCCCGGATCAAGCATGGGAACCGGCGTATCGTCGGTATGGATCTTCGAGGCGGTCAAGCCGACCTCGCGAATGCGACTGACGATCGGGTCGAGCAGCACGGATGCCTGTCCCACCCAGCCTGCCAGCGTCGAGCGGTCGATCTCGACCCCCTGCGCAGCCATGATCTCGGCCTGGCGGTAAAGCGGCAGATGATGGTCGAACTTGGAGACGACGACGTGGGCCAGGGTGCTGAAGGTCGCCTTGCCCCGCGCTATCGCCTTCACCGGCGCGGGCGCCTGCACGATCTTCTCGCAGGCGCGGCAGCTATACTTGGGGCGGATGGTCCGAACGACGCGCCACTGCACCGGCACGGCATCGAGCATCTCATCGCTATCTTGTCCCAGCGGCCGCAGCGCGCCGCCGCAGTCGGGACAGGTGCAGTTACCCTGCTCAGGCTCGATCCGCTGTTCCTCACGCGGCAGATGGGCGGGCAGCGCCCGAACAGGCGACGGCCGATCAGCCTGTGCCAGATCGGCTCGACGCGCGGCAGCGACGATGGCCTCGCCTTCGAGTTCTTCGAGCGCCAGTTCAAGCTGGGCGATCTGGGCGTCGAGCTTCTCGGACGACTTGCCAAACTGCATCCGCTTGAGGCGCGCGATCTGCACGCGCAGCGTGTCGATCAGGATGTCACGAGCCGAAATATCGGCGTGGGCGGCCGCCAAAGCAGCTTCGAGCTCGGCGATCCGAGCGTCTTTGTCAGCTGTGGAAAGGCCTGCGTCCGACACCGCGATCCTATAGCGGAACAACCGCCACAATGCCAGTAAAAGCGCGGGAAAATGGGCGTTTTACCCCGCGAGTGATGGGGTGAAAGTGCGCTCCGGCCGTCGCCAGTCGATGCCTTCCAATAGCATGGAAAGCTGGGCCGCGGTCATCACCACCGACCCGGCCTTGGTCGATGGCCACACGAACCGGCCCCGGTCCATCCGCTTGGAAAACAGGCACATGCCCTGGCCGTCATACCAAAGCAGCTTGACCAGATCGCCTCGCTTGCCGCGAAAGGCGAACAGCGCGCCGGAATGCGGGCTTTGCTCCAGAATCTGCTGCGTCATCACGGCAAGGCCGTCAAAACCCTTGCGCATGTCTGTCGCGCCGCAGGCCAGGAATATCCGCGTCGATGGCGGCAGCGGGATCATCGCGTCAGGATGCCGATCACCCGCGACAGGGCATCGGCATCGACCGTGGCATCCACGCTTACCCTGATACCCGACGGCAACTCGATGCCAATCACGCCGCCGCTGCGCGCCGCGACCGTTGGGGCGGGTAAGGCTAGCTGCTCGCTGATCTGCACCTCCGCAAATGCCGGCTCGGCCAACTTGCGAACCCCGGCAAGCTCACCGGACATCGCCTGGCGCCGCCAGGTGTAGATCGAGCCGCTGCCGACATCATGGCGTTCACAGGCCGCGCGCACGCAGCCCTCCGGCCCGAATGCATCCCGCAGCACGGCCAGCTTCTGCTCTACCGTCCACCGCCGCCGGCCTGACACACGGCTAACGATCTCTATCCGACTACTCATACGACCGCTCGTATGAGCAGTCGCTGCGCCGCTCGCTGAATCCTCAATCTCGTCCGACACCGGCCACCCCGCTCAAAGAGCGGCAATCATCCCCGCGAATGGGCGCCGTGCAAGGCGGCCGTCAGACCTCGCTTACTTGGTAATCCATTCCAGCATCACCGCATCATCAAATATCGAGATGCGGGTACTGCCCATAGCCGACCGAGCGGCATTGCGCACGGAGTCGGGGGTGGTCGAGCGCCGGGCAACCATGCAGCGAGCAAGTACGTAGAGCGCACCACTCGGCTGTTCGGCCACATGATTGGGTTCACCGGCACATAAGCAGCGCAACGACCAGAGAGCCTGCAGTATCTCGCGCGCCGCCAGATCATCCGCATGCGTCTTGGATTGGCCAAGCAGTTCCGCGAGTACCCCCGACACAAGATCGCGCTGGGTCTTCCTTGCGGCTTCCGGATCTGCGGCGCCGACCCGACGCGACAGCGCGTGATCAAGATAGGAAGAGAGCTCCTGCTCGATCTTCTGCACGGAGTATTCGAACAAAGTGCCGTCCATGACGATGCTTTCGCTTGCTGTGCCGGCCACGGTGTTCCCACGGGCAAACCGCCTCACAAATACGCCCTACCCCATCGAACGCCAACCACTCATATCGCCGCCTCGGAGCCGGTGGGACTGTGCCACATGGCACACCCTGATCGACCGTTAACGCCCTTTTCTGCCGTTCTGGCATCGCCACGCAACCGTCCCATTGCCGCCACGATTTTCGGCGAGCGTCATGCTGTGATAGTCATCAGGCGTGCAATCTTCCCCGGTGATACAGCGGCGGTGCTGAGCATCTGGCGCGAGTTTATCGCCAATTCCCCGGTCAATCTCGATTATCAGGGAAATGAAGCCGAGTTCGCGGCCTTGCCTGGCAAATATGCAGCGCCCAAAGGATGCGTACTGCTAGCAGATCGGGACGGCGCAATCGAAGGCTGCGTCGCATTGCGTGAAGTCAGCATCGACATATGCGAGATGAAGCGGCTGTATGCCCGCCCTCACGCACGCGGCAGTCATGTGGGCCACAGCCTGGTGAAACGATTGATCGCGGAGGCTCGTGGCATTGGCTACCGCGAAATGAAGCTCGATGTGCAGGAGAAGTCCGTCTCCGCCCGGAAACTCTATGCGGCCTTCGGTTTCGTCGCGGCCGAGCCGATTTCCTTCAATCCGGTTCCCGGCGCATCCTTCCTCGGCCTTCGCCTGTAGCCCTTTCGGCGCTCGATGATGGCGGCAGCTACCGCCGTCTAGCGGGCGGCGGGGGTGTGCCACGTGGCACATCTGGGTCGGGCTGAGCCTCGGAACGCGCCTTCCCCTGCGCGGCCCTCACGCGCCCTTCTGCTTCGCGCAGCATTCGATCGGGTATCGTCTCTATGTCGGCCCGCTCCTGCACGAACTGCCGCACATCGCGCGCTAGCCTGCGGTCCTCACGATTGCCGGTGCGATCGAGCAGTTCGGCCGCTGCTTCATACCTACGCTTTGTTTCGGCCCAGCGGTCGCGCGTCTTCGAGACGAAAGGCGGCGGCATCGCCTTGCCGAGCGCGATCTGCATGGCCTCGCGAGCTTGGCGTAGATCGGCCTCTGTCGGTTGACGTGATACTCCGCTGCGGATCCGCGCCCGCAACTGCGTCAGCGCCATGCTGGTGCCTGCCCTGCCCTGGCCGCGCGTATAACGCGGCGTGGCCTCGGCCTCGACACCCCGGCTGCGCAGCGCCTCGGCGAACGATTCTCGAAAGCGGAACAAATCCTCGCGCCTCGGATCGAACCGCTTGCGGTTCAGGCCCTCGGCCTGGACAGTAAGGTGGACATGGGGTCGCGGCGTGTCCGTGTGCAGCGCCATCACATAATCGTGGTTGTCCCCGATCATCCGCTCGGCCGTCTCGCGAACCGCCTGTTTCACTGTCTCCGCGTCGGTCCCTGCCGGCATCGAGAACACCATCGCGACAGCCGATACGGTCGTGCCTTGCCGCCAGTAAAGGGAGTCCGACCATTCATCGGCGACCCGCTGGGCCTCTTCCTTTGTCGCGATCTGCTCGCCGTCGCGCGTCTCAAGCGGAATGTCGCCGTGGCGGCCGATATAGTCGAGATGGGCCGCGAGGTGTTTGGCGCCCTTCTTGCGCCCGGTCACTTTGACCAAAACCTCGGGCGTGCGCCGCACGACGCGCGCGAGGGTTGCCCTCGCCTCCCCGAAAGCGTGCGGCATCGCTGATGGCCGCGCCACAAACGGTCCGGTGCCGTTGACCAGGTGCCGGGCATATTTGATGTTCGGATCGCTGACGATGCGCGGCCTGAAGCTCGGCTTCATCGCCTCCCACAGCTCGTCTTCGCGATCTCCGAACGGCATTAGTCGGCGACCTTCCAAAAGGCCGTCTCACTGCGCAGCACGTCCCCAAGCGCTACGATCTGCTCGTTGATCTCTTCGCGCATGTCCGCAATCCGGCGCAGTTCGCGGTCGATTTGCAAGCCACTGTCGGCCATCATCGCTGCGTTGCCGGCCTTCATCGCCTGATTGAGATTGCGGCCGATGCGCTGGAGCTGCATCCGGATTGGCGCAATGGCATCGCGCAGGCCATCGTCGACGCCACTCTTCAGGGCGATATGACGGCGCACAAGCGCCTTTATCCATCCTGCGCGATCAATGCCCCGTTCGGCCGCCCGATAATCGAGGACGGCCGTTTCGGCGTCCGTGAAGCGAAGCGACACGCGATTGCCGGCGCTATTGGCGCGCGGCGCGATACGCGGAGCATCGGCAACATGCTGCAATGCCTGTTGAAGCACGGTGCGCAGGAGAGCGCTGCGCCCTCCCCTTCCCTCGGCCAGCGCGTCGAACGCAACCAGTAGCGCGCGATCGACGCGCGCAGTCAGCATCGCTGTTTCCTTGGTGGGGGATGCAGGTTGCGGCGCGAGTGACATAGCCATAGGCTAATGTAATACAAGAAACGCCGCAATACCTATCCTACTATCAAACATCCCCCACCTAAATCTGCCTTCACGTGTGCCACGTGGCACACCAAAGCATCTTGGAAGTGATGAAGTCGCGGAAAAAAAGATTGGATCTTGGCGCGAGCGTTGGCTGCTACCGACGCTCGCCGTTTAAGCCGGAGCGATCAGCGCCAGCTCACAATGCGCGGTTCTGCTTCACCGTCGAAGTGCAACAGCGCCTCAACAACCATCGCGCGTTTACCCTCGATCTCGATCGTCGGTCGCTCGACCCGCTGCTTCCCCGGTTTCGACTTGGTTTGCGAACGGGGGGCAGGGGTCTCGCTCGGTCCACTTTCCACCGTCAAGGCTACGGGAACCGGCGTCTCATCCAAGGCTCGGTCAGCCTCGTCGTCCCTGATCTCGTCCGTCGTCGATTCTTCGGCGCGCGCCTCGGCGATCGATTCCGGCTCACTCGCGGAAGATCCGGGCGTCTCAATTGGCGGCGCCGGGGCAGGGTCGGGCTTCGGAGCAGACTTCTTCGCACCAACCTCGCGAGCGAATCTCTCGCACGCCAGCACGGTCATATCCTCCGCCGCAGTGTTGGCGACGAAGGCCCGGGTTGCTGCATCGTCGGTCTTCGCCGCCTGGGTGAGAGCGACCGCACTCCGCATCGAAATGTCCGAGAACAGGGCCGTGACATAATCCGGAGCCTTCGCGAGCCCCTGATAACGGGTCAACAGCGTGCGGTTGCGCCCGGTTGCACGCGCGAGCTCGGCGAGCGTGCGGCCCTTTGCAACCTGGCCGGTGACGAACCGGATCATGTCGCCCGTCGACAGATCCTCGCGCTGATCATTCTCGATGAACTGATCAATGCGGACCTGTTCGATGTCGTCAGTCTTGTTGACGATGGCGCGGACTTGCACGTCGAGCTTCTGACATGCGCGCCAGCGCCGCTCTCCGAACATGATCCGATAGCGCCCGTCGGCGTCCTTCGGCGCGACGGTGATGGGCTGAAGCTGGCCGCGCTCTTTGATCGTCTCGGCCATCTCGTCGATCTTGGTCGGGTCGATCTCGCTGCGGACGTTTTCGGGATCGGGATACAGCAGCTCGGGATCGAGGAGCTGAACGCGATCGGCGTCTGCCACGGCCGCCTTCTCGCTGAACACGTCAAAATTGGAGAAGTCTGTCATGAGTGACTCCCGATCCGGGTCATAGCTTCCTCGAGGAAAGCGCGCATCGCGGGGAGCGAGCTGCGCACGTCCTTCTCGAAGCGCCACACTGGAACATGCTCTTGGATGGCCTGGCTGTAGTGCGCGCGCTCTGGAAGGTAGGAGGTAAACAGGTTTCGCCCGATCTTGCTCTTGATCGCGGCAAGCATGTCCATCTGGTGGCGATCGTTGGCACGGACCCGATTGGGGATCAGTCCGACGACGTGGATGGGGGTGCGCCTCTTCCCGTTCACCGTCGCGATCGAATCCGAGACCTGCTTAGTCGCGGCGGGCCCGAACGGCCCCAACTCAACGGGGACGATCAGGTGGTTGCACACCAAGAGCGCCGCATAGTTGATCCACGACCAAGAGGGGGGAGTATCGATCACGCAATAATCGAAGTGGGTGTCGAGGGCCGGGAAATTGACATTGATGTTGGACAGGGCAGGCGGATAATTCGCGTCATACTCGCCGCCCATGCGGTTCGAGTAGATGGCGAGCCGGGGAAGGCTCGCGGGCGGGGCATACCCCGGTTCGAACAGCGGCTTGCACGTGCCGAGGCTCTCGAAATCGACGAGTGCGTCAGTCGCATTGCATTGACGGTCGAGGTCGAGGAACAGCACGCGATGGCCGGCGTCGGCAAGATGCCATGCCACATGGCAGGCGATCATCGTCTTGCCGGCGCCGCCCTTCTCGACGTTGATCGCGATCGTCTTCACGCCTTACCAGCCTCGATCGGAGTTGTTGTTCCAGTGGTCGTAGCCGCGATAATTGGAGTCGGTCCGTGTATTGCGACGCGCCTCCTCGTCGGGAGTGTCGCCGCTCCAGATACGCGGGCTCGACCCACCGCCACGGATGACGGCCCAGGCGGTAAGGACGAACAGCCCGATCGTCAGCAGATTACCCAACATGCCTTCGTCTCCGCCGCCTTGATGGAAGGCGCCCTGTAATATACGATACCGCTAATGCCGTCAATATGCGGTATCGGTAATTACTAGGGCATTGGATGACATCTGGCAACAACCGTTCCGTGGGTCGACCTCCAATGGAGGATCAGACGCTTGCGCGATTCCCGAAAGGCACGCTGGGGCGGATCAAGTCGGTTCTGCGGGATGGCGAAAGCCAGGCCGACTTCATGCGAGAGGCTGTCGAGCTGGAGCTACGCCGGCGAGAGGGGCCGCCGGTAGGCGGCCCCTCTCGCTCTTAGTCACGATCCTCCGAACCCTTGGCGAGAACCGCGAAGCCGTCGGCGATCAGCTCCACCGTGTAGCGCTTGCCTTCGGCCGTGTCGTAGGAGTTCTGGCGGACGCGGCCGGTAATATGCACCAAGTCGCCCTTCTGCGTCTTGGCGGCACGCTCGATCAGCTTGCCGAACAGCGTTACCTCATTCCAGTGCGTGTCCGTCACCCATTCGCCATTGTCCTGGCGGTTGTAGTTGGCAGCGACGTTCACCTTCGTCACCTTATCATGCTCCGTGATCTTGCCGACCCGGCCGATGATCCGAAACTCCGCGATGTTCTGCATGGTCCTGTCCTTTCGATCGATCAGGCTCATTCCTGATGGGAATTGAAGGGGAGTGCAGGCGCCGCGATCAAGCAAAAAAACGGAGGGTCCGCGCAGCGGAAACCGTAGGCGCAGCCGGTTATTTGCTTGATTGTAGAAGGCGGCCAGCGCCCATTTCCCATCGATTCAGGAAAAGCCGATCAGAAAGGCTCGAGCTTGAAACTCGCGCGGGGATCTGCCGGCCCGGACGTAGATTGCGGCGCCGCACCGTGATGATCGACCAGCTCGCTACAGCCAGGGGGTGAAAATGGATGTCGCCAACGCCGAAAAAGGAAAATGTGGGTTCCGATCGCGCCTGCCAGCGCTGAGGGTGAGCGCTACGGCCGCCTTCATTGACGAAAAATGCGTGCAGCAGGCACGAACGCGGCTTTTTGAGCGCGACGGTAAAAGCTTGCTTCCTCGGAAGCATCGCGACGCGAAGCGGCGCGTCCAACGCCTCGGTTGAGTGCTGTCGGGGCGGTTGGTCGCTGTCGGTTCGGTTTAGGGTATCTTCGCCGTCAGGCGTTAGAGCGTTGGCCGACTAGGCCAACTCCATCTTTCGCTAGAACATATGAATCTAGGAGCGGTTGACCATTTTTTTGAGACTCTTTCTTCTCGAGAGCGATCGCCAGGCTGTCCAGCACACGGCGCAGGCCCTCATCCTCGATGTCTTCGGCCACAACCTGGCGAGGCGAGCGCCATAGGCGCATGGCTTCGATCTCCTCGATGCGGTCGATCTCGCCCTGCACGACGTCGTCGGGAAGCGGAACAGGTCGCAGGAAACGCGGGAGGAATCGCGCAAGCCGGTTGGGGAAGCTCATCCGATAGACGTTGGACGTCTGCGCGTTGCGAGCCTTGGGACGATCGGCCGGCGGATCGATCGGCACGCATCGGCGCTGTTTTTCGAGCAAGCCCATCTTGGCGAGGATCGACAGCCCGCGCCCAACGCTGGCGCGCGAAAGACCGCTCGCGGTCTCAATCCATTCCCAGGTTGGGAACACCTTGCCCGCACAGGTGCGCGCCAGCGTCGTAAGCTGCTCGAACACGCGCAGCGCTGCGTTCGTGATCAGCGTGGCAAGCCGTTCGTCTTCGGTGAGCTGTCGCCCCTCGGCGCGCGCGAGGCGCCTGACGGCGTTCTTGCGCTTCAGCAGCTCCACTGCCTTCTTGTAGAGCCGATCGGTCTCGCCTTTCGCATAGCTGTAGAAAAAGTCGTCCTCGAACGTGCCTGCACGCCGGCTGTTCGGGTGGACGTGCGCATGGGTGCGGTTCTGTGCCCCGGATCGCGACTTTGTCCGAACGCGCTCAACCCTTTCGAGCGCCATGAAGCTCGCGCGCGCAATCGAAATAGCTCCCATCGTCTGTCCCCTCTACGGAGGCCAGGACCAGGCAAAACTCAAGCGTGGCGCGAAGCGCGCTCCCTTGAACCGAGGCTCAGGAACGGGTATGAGGGGGGTGTCTTACATCCCGATCGATGCCGCCAAGCATCGCTCATCACGTTCCAGGGTGCCCGGCCTTCGTGCCGGGCATTCGTTTATGTGGTCACGGCCGCTCCCTGACTGGCCGATCGCAGCATGCTCCCGGCTCTTCGACATTTTTGACGAAATAAAGCGGGCTGCGAAACAGTCGAAATTCGTGCTTTCAGCGACCGACTCGCAGAAAAGTTCGTGCTTTTGGCGACCGTCGCCAAAGCCATTCGTGCTTTTGGCGACCGGGATTCGTGCTTTCGCTGACCGAAGTTCGTGCTTGTGGCGACCGATCAGCCGTAAATATCGGCGACTCGATTCGGAACCCGCAGAAGAGGGATTCAGGTGGCCGAAAGAAGGGGACGGGGAGTAATCTTGACGCGCGCCGCGCCAGCGTTCCGACGGGGACGTCCCTTTGCGGGTATTGTCTGGCTCTCCATCAAGTCGAAGGCGAATCCAGGAATGGTGTCCTCGTCCGCTATTCTCTTTAACTCGTACCTGAAGTGCTTGAGCGAGCTTTGATAGCCGAGCTGCAATCGCAGTTCATCTAGATCGACATCGACAGCCCCATGCACGCACGCCGATCGCGCAACCTCATATAATCTGCGCTCAATCGGGCCGAGCTGAAAGTAGGACGGAGCATAGTCCAGCACGCGCCGATCACGAAGGATTGCTCGATAGAGCCAATCGCACAGCCGCACCTTTACGGCTTTTAGGCGCTTATCTCCGGTTTTCGTCTTGGTGTAGTGGAGCTGCGCTTCGGACAGCCACGAGAAGAATCCGGCCTGGCCCTCGCCCCCGGCCTCAATGTCGGTCTTGATCTGCGTGCCCTGCAGCCGCTCCAGTGCGTCGGACAGCCGCGAGTAAGAGCGTGCCGACCCGTTGACGCCAGTGACGCGGAAAAGGTCATGAGCGGTGAAATAGAAGTCCTGGGATACCTGAAAGCCTGCCTCGAGCTTCGCGACCATAAGACTCGCGATATAAAGCAGAACCTCCTTATCGTAGATCGTCGCGACGCCCTTGGCCGTCGCGACGATCTCGATTGATACTGTATCGGTCTTGTAGGCGAGTGGCTTCGTCCACTTCCCCTTGCTCAAAGCGAAGAACGGGAAAGCCATTAAAGACTGTTCGCCGCGAACCTCCGTCAACAATGGGCTGTCGAGCGCGAACAAGTCGCCCTGCATCGATTCCGCTTGGCCCCTACCGTCCCCGATCGCGGCGCTCACCGTTCGGTCGCCAAAAGCACGAAGATTGAGGGGGAGGCGGCCTGCTTCCCTCTGTAGAGGGTCGATTGGCGGCCGAAATTCGTGCTTTCGGCGACCGTTCGGGCCCGGCGCCCGCTGCGTTCGTGCTTTTGGCGACCGGAGACGGCCGGCAGCTCACCGGCGTGTCTCGCAAACGATCGATTTTGAAGCGGGGCCATGTGAGAACGTGTAGCAGCCATGAAGCGCGTCTCAAAACACTTTCTCGATTGAGTCGTATCGTGATAGGCGTGGAAGATGAGTTTTGAGAATCGCCCATGCTGATCGGCTACGCGCGTGTTTCGACGCCAGAACAGGATTTGACGCCTCAGCGCGACGCGTTGCGCGATGCCGGTTGCGAGAAGATATTTACCGACAAGGCGAGCGGCGCGAAAGCGAACCGCGCCGGCTTGGCAGAAGCCCTGTCGCACGCGCGCGCCGGTGACGTGTTAGTGGTCTGGAAGCTGGACCGGCTCGGCCGAACGTCCAAGGGATTGATCGATCTCTCGACGGAGCTGGAAGAGCGTAACATTGGCCTGCGATCGATAACCGATGGGATCGACACTTCCGGAACAGCGGGCAAGTTCGTGTTCCGCATCCTCGCCGCGCTGGCAGAGATGGAACGCGATCTCATCCGCGAGCGGACTACGGCCGCTCTGATGGTTGCAAAGCGCGAGGGCAGGGTAGGTGGCCGAAAGACGGTAATGACACCCAAGCGGATCGAGGCGGCCCGCACGCTGCTCGCTTCCGGAATGACGGTGCGCGAAGTGGCGCCGGCGATCGGCGTCTCAGTCCCGACCCTCTATCGTCATTTCCCGGCGCCGGTGCAGGATGCCATCAGCGCGGAAGGAGAAAGCGCCAGCGCGTAAAATCTGACTTTTCGCCGGCGCCGATGGCTTGTCGCTCTGACGGTCAATGGGAGGGCGCGAACCCTTCAACGAGTTGGACCTTGGGTGGGAATTCGCCTGTCAGGCCACAGCTTCTTGCGGTGCGCCAACAGATAGGATCCCACTTCTCTCCCCCGCCTGTTTGAAGCGGCTGAGAACCTCTTGCACTTGCTCGCTCGTATGCTCGGCACACAGGGAGCACCGCAACAATGTCATGCCAGCGGGCGTTGCCGGCGGGCGCACCAGATTGGTGTAGACCCCTACATCTAGCAGGGCTTCCCACATCATCACCCCCCGCTCGAGGTCGGGCATAACCACAGCTATGATAGCGGATTGCAATTTCTCCGCTGCGATCTGGAAGCCCATGGCCTGTAATCCCGAATGCAGGACCCTTGAATTTTCCCACAGGCGCCGCCTTTTATCGTCGCAATGGCGCAGCTTCCGAATGGAGGTTGCGGCGCTCGCTACAACGCTAGGAGGAAGGCTGGCAGTGAAGATATACGGTCGGCAAACGAGCCGCATGATCTCGAATTTCGGATGATTGGACACGCAAAATCCCCCCACTGTGCCCACCGATTTCGAGAATGTGCCGATTATAAAGTCGACCTCATCGATAACGCCCTGATCCTCGGCCACCCCCCGACCATTTGGGCCAACAAAGCCCATCGAATGCGCTTCATCCACCAACACCATCGCTCCGTGGGCCTTTGAGACACCCACAAGTTCTTTAAGGGGAGCGACGTCTCCTAGCATGGAATAGACCCCCTCCAGCGCTACGAGAACGTTTGCCCCCTCGGGCAGTCGCCTCAAGCGATTTCTGAGGGCGTCGATGTCGTTATGCTTGAAAGGGATAATGTCGGCGGCACTCATAGCGCAGCCATCCCATATACTGGCATGGCTATCGGCATCCAAAAGAATATAGTCGCCTTTCCCGGCTATGGCGCTGATGATTCCTAGGTTCGCTTGATAGCCAGTCGAGAACACGATGGCGTGTTCAGTATCGTAGAACTCTTTCAGGGCCTCTTCGAGATCTTTATGACCACGGTATGTCCCGTTCAGACTACGGCTTCCAGTGGTGCCTGAACCAAACCGGTCTAGCGCATCCTTACCTGCCGCAATGACGTCCGGGTCGAAGGTCATTCCCATATAATTGTATGTGCCGAGAAGGATCGTCTCCCTACCATTGCAGATCGCCACGGTGGGGGACCTTACTTCGTCCATAACAAGGCTAAATGGATCAGCATGCCCGGCCGCAAGCAGTGCTTCGCGTTGCTTTATGAGCAGATCGTACTTAGAAAACAGGTCAGTCATTCTTGCCCTCCCACCGTCGGTTAAAGAGCCCGGCCAGTCTAAAGCCGGATGCAGCATCTCAGTTCGAGCACAAAGGCCGTCGATCATCCTTATTGGTGTCGCGACACGTCGAATCTATGTAAAAAGTGCGGCGCAATTTAGGCGGGCGCAACGCGCCAACTTTAGAGCCGATGGTGCTCGCGTTTGCGTGTTGCGAAAATCGTGCGCGGTCGTGGACAGGGGGAGTGCAGCACGGCTACAAAATTTCGCATGGAAGCGAATAGCGATCCTGCCCCTTCGCGTGACGAGAGCGCCTTTGGATACGCTGCCAACTCCGGTATGCGGCCTCTGCTGGGTCAGGTAGACCCTTCGCCCGTCGGGATCGTAAATCCGGGCGGGCGTTCGCCCTTCCTCCTGATCGGTGACCATGCCGGCAATCGGCTGCCGTCCTCGCTTGCGACGCTGGGGCTATCGGCGGAAGATCTGCGACGCCACATCGCTTGGGATATCGGGGTGCAGTCGCTAGGTGAGCTGCTTTCTGACGCGCTCGACGCTGTCTTCCTGCACCAGCGCTATTCTCGCCTTGTGGTTGATTGCAATCGCGACCCCGAATCTGAATCGCTCATACCTTCCGTCAGCGATGGTACGTTTATCCAGGGAAATCAGGGCTTGTCCGAGCACCAGCGCTTGGAGCGTCTCGAGGCTATCCATGAGCCCTATCAAAGGGCGATCGCTGCGGAGTTGGACAGCCGGAGGCGAAGCGATCAAGCCACCGTCCTTATCTCCTTGCATAGTTTTACGCCGACTCTGTTCACCGTGGCTCGCGATCGGCCATGGCATATCGGCGTTCTTCACGACCGCGGAAACATCAAGTTTGCGACCGATTTACTCGCGGTGCTGCGGACGTTCGAAGCCATGGTCGTGGGCGAGAATGAACCGTATACCATGCCGGGAAGCGATTACACGGTTCCTCGGCACGCCTATCCCATGGGCCTCCCATATGCTGAGCTTGAAATTCGCCAAGACCTGTTGTTGGAGCGTATCGACCTCTTAGGATGGAGAGACCGTCTATCCACCGCTCTCCTAAAGGCCGCTGATCATTCAGGCGGACCATTCTAAGCGTAAAGCCGGTACGGTCTCAAACGAGGCAGGCTTGCATGTTCGCATCAACGCTGGCCGCCGCGCGCCGATTGGTGGCCGCCCGCTCATCATTCGACGCTAACGAGCATATTGTCCCGCTCCCATTGCTCAACGAGGGCAACGTCGTCGTTGATGGCGGCTTCATCAGGCGAGAGCAAGAAAACCAGGCCAAGTCCGGACCAAAGGTCGCGGGTTGGAATGATCTCGGATCCTTCCGAAGCGTACCAAATGACATCCTTGAACGTCCTCAAACTCCGCAAAAGACGGTCGCCAGGGCGGGCCGCTACCCGGCCCCTTTGGGAATTGCGAACGAAGTACGCCCGTAGGCTGGCGTTATGGCGCTGCGGTTCGGCCGCGGCACTCTCGAACGCGTCGGTATCGACGAACGACGATACGGCGAGCTCCAGCGGCGATGTCTCCGCCACAGCCTCCAGGTAGAGAGGAACCATTCCGCCGCATAAGCGGGCGCCGCTCTCAACGAGCACCGGGCCCGCTGCGTCCACGAAAATCTCGGTATGGCTCGGGCCACATGTCACACCCAGCGCATCGAGCACAGCCAACGCATAGGTCAGGAGAGCTTCGTGCGCGCCCCATTCCTCAGGGCGGACAAAATACATCTCTCTGTAAATCGGCGCTCCCTCAGCGCCGCGTTCCTTACGATAATAGGCAACACTTACAACTTGATGGCGCCCGTTGCAGGTGACCGCGTCAATGACGAACTCCGTGCCCTGAATATACTCCTGCGCAATCATGGTGTCGTTGCGCACTCCAAGCGCATTGACCTGATCGATTGCGTTGGAAAACGCAGCATGGGCCTCGGCTGCGTTTTCACAAATTCGAACGCTGTCCGTCGCACCCGACAGAGCTGGCTTCACAACGACTGGCCAGCGTCCGTAGCTCTCGAGCCAGGCTGTCAAATCGGCAAGGTCGCTGACGCGGATCTGCTCAATCGCCCGGAGCCCACAGTCTGCAATCTGCTGATGCATGAGGTATTTGTCGCGGCGTGCGAGCGACCGGGCTGGATCATTGCCTGGCAGGTTGAAATGGGTAGCCAATTGATCAGCTAGCAGGACGCCCCCCTCGATCCCGGGCAGCACGGCGGCGAGTGAATAGTGCCCAAGTGTCGCAACCAAAGTGGTTAGATCGCCATCATGCATGAGACTTGCGACAAAATCCTCATTGCGAAATGATGCCGCTGCCTTGCCTTCGAGAGGACGAAGATGAATCGCGATACAATCGAAACCTCGCGCTCGAAAGCGCTCTGCCAAAAGGGCGCCGCTGAAATAGGGCTCAACAATTGCTATGTGTTGTTGCAAAGTATTGTCCTTTCCCAAAAGACAATCCAACGAAGCTGCAGATTATAATCCCGTTATAATATAAGCACGTTGTCGCCTCACGGTGTGAATGCATGCCGCTGCAGACCTCAGAAGGCAATTATATTTTCGGTTGCAGGGCGCTCCATATATTGGAGCGAAATCGATCCAATATATGGCTTAGTTCGTCGTTTGACTTCATGGTGTCGCCTGCCATACGCTAGCCTGATGCCGTTGTTGTCGTATTCAAAGCTATGCAATGCCGTTCATGTTCAAAGGATTTTAGCCCACATTGAAGTGGATACGCGCATTGATTGAATATCGTCCTGGAACAGCCGATGATGCTGGTGGCTATGTAGCTCATATGAATCGAATGGGCGCAGAGAGCGACTTCCTCAGCTTTGCAGGCGATGCATTCTTTCTGACGGAAGACAAGGTGCGTGATTTTCTGGATGATCTCGTTCGAGCGAAAAACCAAGCCTTCTTTGTCGCCGAGCTGCCGGATAGGCTGATAGGACAGGTGACGCTCGAAAGCTCACCAAGACCACGTCTCGGGCATGCCGCTGAACTTCGTATCGGGGTCGCGAGGCCCTTCTGGGGGCAGGGCGTTGCCAAACAATTGATGGCGCTCGCTGTAGATTTCTTCGAGGCCAATGATGAGCTGACCCGGCTGGCGCTTGAAGTGAGTTTGCGGAATGAGCGCGGGATTGCCCTCTATCGCAGGTTCGGCTTCGCCGAAGAGGGTATCAAGCGGAAAGCCTTTAAGGTTGGCGGCCAATACGACGATCTCGTGATTATGGCGCGCATCAAGGACATTTGAGCGGCGGCCTAGCCGGCGGCTGTCTCTT
>NZ_JACHOV010000012.1 GCF_014200045.1 Rhizorhapis suberifaciens | reverse complement strand
GCCGAGCTTGCCGTGCTGGATGCGCGCGCGGCCGCGCGCGGGACGGATAGGGCGGGGTGGGTCAAGGCACTGATGCGCCGCCATATTGGCTTGAAGGGGAATGTGGATGATGGGTTACGCGGGAGCCTGGCCCCGGTGCGGCTCCAGTTGCAGCGCATTGGCCGCAACCTCAACCAGGCCATGCGGGCAGGCAACGCGGCGATGATGGCCGATACTGGTCTGCAGATCGAACGTGAATTGCGCCGCATCGCGGAGATGCGTCAGGACATCAATGAGCAGATTACAGCGCTGGGAGATGCGCTGCGCGGCGACCTTAGCTATTGGAAGGTTGCTGACTGATGGCGTTCGGTGAGCGCGAGGATGAATTGTGGGGCGTGCTGAAGCCGACGTTTCGGCCGCGCGTGTCTGGTGACCCCAATATCAAATATGCCAAGCATCTCCTGAACCAGACCGGTCCTTTCAAGCCGGTCTCCCATGTCGAACCGCCCTACGCGGATTCTCGTGCCGTCCTGGGCCGCGTGGTCCGCAAAGCGCCTGAAGTTCTGGTGAAAGTGACGGGGCGAAAGAAGGGCGCGGACCATCTGGGCGCCCATCTGAGCTATGTCGGTCGCAACGGTGAGATCGCGATCGAGACCCGCGATGGAGAAGTCCTTACCGAAAAGGGGGAGGTCCAACAGATCGCGCAAGAGTGGTCCGATCCGCTCTATTGGCGGCAGCGTGCTACCGTATCCGCAGTCTCAATGGTGTTTTCGATGCCGGAGGGAACGAACCCGGAAACGGTGCGGCAGGCTGTGCACGAGACGGCCGAGCGAATGCTTGGCGACAATCATGATTATCTGATGGCGCTGCATACCGATACGCCGAGGCCCCATGTGCATTTGACGGTTCAGGCCGAGGGCATGGATGGCGAGCGCTTCGATCCGCGACGGGAGGATTTGTTCAAATTCCGCGAGGCTTTCGCCGAGGCGCTTCGGAGCCGAGGTGTCGAATGCGAGGCGACGCCGCGCTGGACGCGCGGGCAGGGGAGGGCGGGTACCAGCATGGCCCTTGCCCAGATGCGCGCCAAGATCAGACGCGGGGCATCGCGGCAGCCAACGGAGGCCGACATGCGTCAGGCTCGAGAGGCCTTGGCCATAGCCATGGGGAAGGGGATGTCGCCGCCCTTTGTTGGACGCGCAAAGGAGCGGTGGGAAACCACAAGGCAGACGTACGAGAAGGCTGCGGAGAAGTTGGACCGGTCTGGCGATCCGCGCGATCAGGTTCTCGCCGGCGAGCTGCGCGCGTTCCTGAAAGATCGAACGATCATTGAGACTGTGCCCGATCGCGTATTGAAGGATGCGCTTGAGCGCGTGCGTCGTGCCCGGGAGCGACAGCGTGATAATCCACCAGACAGGAAGCCCTCAGATCGATCCCCACCTGGTCGATAGGCAGCCTCGACTGTTACTATATAAACAGGCAAGAGGATGCGTTACCGTCTCGCTCGGAGTGGCGGCAGACAGCGACATCTCCGGTTTGCTGCAACCCGAGAAAAGCTAATCAATCCAAAGACCATGCTCTCGGTGCCAATCCTCCAGCGCGTTGTCCGGATATTCCTCAAAACACTGGTCGTCTGGGCCGATCTCGGGCTCGACCCACATGGCCTTCTACGAGAGCATCATGTGGACGAGTGACGGGGCCTTCGGCAGTTCGCTATCGATAGCCGACGCGAAGGGATGGAAGAGCTCGGGATATTCTGGGCTGAACACCCACAGCGCACTGGCGCATGCGGCGCAGAAATGCCGCTCCCCCGTGCTGACGCGGCACCCACCCTGGCCATCGTAAAGCTCAGCGTGAAACACGGCGATCTTACCCGCGACCTTTAGCGTCCGCTTGTCGGCGTGAATATTGATTGCGTATCCGCCGCCACCCGCAGTCTTCCGGGATATGGAACAATAGCACCGCATGAACGGCAATGGAGCGTGGCTGTCGGCGGAGAAGCGACGCTCACCGCAGCGGCCGACCCATCGAGCTTTAGGGGCATGACCAGATCCTTTCGCTCGGTGAACTGCTATGTCGTGGGCGGGTTCCGCTACGCGGTCCATCGATAACCAATGCGCCCATATTGGGATAGCGCACTTTCTGATTGAAGGTCGCAATGACAATGCGCGCTTTCCGTCCATCCAGTTTCCCTGACCATTGGCGGGCGCTGGCGGATCTTGGGAAGGCATAATTTTTGTCAATCGCCTTAGAGATGCTCATCTGGGGAATATCGACTGTTACGGATGAATCTTCTCGCCAGTTCTGATCAGCTTCCAAAGCTGTGATCCGATCATTTGGATCCAGTCCAGGAACGAGACATATGCGTCGAAAGGTGGCGATCGCTGAAGGATATTCCCTTCCCTCATTGCCTGACCCTATGTCCCGGGCTCTTCATTGCGCGGTGATTGATGGTGTTGAGGCTGCTCAATTCCAGCTCCTCCGACGGTGGGCGGAACTGCTGGATCTGTCTCAGCCGGCGCGGGTACCTTATCGACATATCCCGTGAACGTGTCACCAGCCTTGAGTCTTCCGCTATCACCGCCATTGAGGAGGCCCAGTAATCCAAAGCCAACCACTGCCAGAACGACACCTGCCCCATTTCCGTCGCCTCGATCGGCAAATTCACCTCGAAGCGGCAACGGACCGGTTGGGAGATCAATATGGAGAAGGCGGGCATTGAGGCGTCCGGCCTTTCCGACAGCGCCGTTCTTTTTCACCTCTACTATTTCGCCCCAGGCGGTGGTCCCAACGGGGATGAGAGGTGATCCATTAATATAGACTGGTTCGTCCACCCGCAGCTTGAACCGCTCCCCATTGCGGGCGTTGCGGCTTGTGATCTCTTTCAGGATCATCAGACGAACAGGCGTCCCCGGCGGCACAATTTGTGCGACCGGACGGACTGTGGGAGTGCTGACCATTGGTTCTGTCACGATGGGTGCCGAAGGCGGCGCGGTGGCAGCTGCCACGACGGCGGCTGCCACAACCATGATGTTCATGGATTATTCTGCAGCCGGAGCGGCCGGTGCGACAGGATCGATAAACTTGATCGCAACACCGGTTGCCGAGCTTGATCCCCAGCTGAACGCGGTTACATGGGCATCCCCATATTGCGCCTTGATCACCGCGTCCGCGCCGAGCTTTTCACCGCGCTCCCACAGTTCGCGATAGATCTTTTCCTGGCTTGGTGCCTTGCTGAAGATGGTAGCCTTTCGCACCCCGGCTTTTACGTCGCCCAGCACCTTATAGGGCCGATCAGTGATATCATGGGGGAAGACCGGCACGCCGACTTCCTCATTGTTGATCACATATTGCTTGGTGACGGGCGCCGCATTGAGTGAAAACGGCACGCAAACCGCCGCGATTGCGGCGGCAAAGTAAATAGAAGTTTTCATAAATTCCCCCGAATTGAAGGGGTAAGAATGGCGATCAGCCAACTCCCCGTCAAGTTCATTGTTGTTACTCTTGAGTTTTGAAAACGTGGTGAAATTTAGCTTATCATCATAGACCAGGCATTTGCTGATGTCCTTCACACTACAAAACGTCGTCCGGAAATGCGCTGGGGCAGAGCATCGGCTACGGCTTTCGCCGCACTGCCCAGACCAGAGAGGAAATGCTGGTGACGAGCGCCGCCAGTCCGACCAATATTGGGGCATCCAATATAACAACCATGATCCGACTCCCTTCGCCGGATATTGTTCACATTATGTTCTATGTAGGACAGCTTTTTTGGGTTGGGCGGCTCTATGGCTAAAGGTCGCCTGCGGCGCCAATGCGCTCAACCGAAAGAATATCAAAGCCGATGCGCTCGCCTTCAACGGTGACCCGTTTCCCAAGCCATCGATGAAGGGTGCGATCGGGATCCAGGGTCCAGACACCGCCATCATCGACACGAAGCACATATCCTCGGGCGCTCTGGCCGAGCCGCCCCGTGATCGTGTGACGCGTTCCTCTTGGCATTAATGAATGCTCCTTTGCGGCGAAGTTTGTTCGAGTTCCCGAATGCGACGCAGGATCGACAGCCAGAGCTTGTGACCATCAAGATCACCCTTTTTGAGCAGGAGATCGGTGTTCATGGCGGCTCGAATAGTTGCATCCTCACCATGCATGTGGATCATCTTGTTGGCGCAGGCCCAGATTTCCCAATCGTTAATGCTCATGCCATGCCAGTCGCTATCGTTCCGCCTCGATGAAAGCGCGGCCGGTCGGGTCGCGCCCTGGCCGCCGCCGCCTCGTGTCTCAAGGACGGGCCGTGCGATAAGCGGATAATCTGAAAAGATCAAACGAGCCGGCCTGCAGACAACGCTGAGATTTCTCAAATATCCGCGACAGTCTTCCCCAATTCACGTAATAGATTCGTATGGGGCGGGAGAAACGAAGCTGGGCCAATGCCCACTATCGGGAATGGAGAGAGAAGAAACGCCGCTCTCGGCGCGGCAAACGCATGGGCGAAGTGCGGCTATACGCCACAGCCTTCTTGCTGATGGTCGGCACCTTCTGCCTCGTTTTCTTCTGGCCCGCCGGCAAGGGCGCAAGCGTGGCGGCCATCCCATCGGCCAACCAGTTTTCCTGCAAGGTGAGCCGCATCACGGATGGCGATACGCTTCGCTGCGCGGATGGCACGCGTGTCCGCCTCCATGCCGTCGCCGCCCGCGAATCCGATGGAAGCTGCAAGCCAGGGCATCCTTGCCCCACGGCATCCGCCTCTGAAGCGACAGCCACATTATCAGCGCTTGCGAGCGGTCAGACGCTGCAATGCGAACAGACCGGCACCAGCTACAATCGCGTTGTCGCTATTTGCCGTGATGAGGCGAACATCGAGATCAACTGCGCCATGATTGAAAGCGGAACCGCCCTGGTGTGGCCCAGATATAATCAGGAAAGAGCGATCTGCCGCCGTTGAGCGCTGACTTTCCAAAGCGGGAATGTGGGTAGGGGAAATAATGCTGCGCGCCGTCTTTCTGCTGTTACTTGCCACGAGTGGGCCGACCTTGGCGCATGGTGGTGGCCTTGATGCTGCTGGTTGTCATACCAACCGGAAAACCGGGGACTATCACTGTCACCAAGGCGCGGCGCGCGCCTTGGCGCCGACAAGGCCACCAAGCACCACGATATGCAGGGCTCCGCCTATCCCAACTGCGCCGCCGCTCGCGCGGTCCGCGCTGCCCCAGTCTACCTTGGCGATCCAGGCTATGGACGCCATCTTGATCGGGATGGCGATGGGGTGGGGTGTGAATGAGACGGCATTCATTCCGGGGTCTTGATCCGCGAAGGGTTACCACAGCAAACCGCCCGTCGGCTTAGCGTGCTCCCATAACGCTTTGAAAATGATCTCCAACGGCCGATGGTCCGCTAAATGTGAAAATCGGACGGGCGGGTGTATCGTCCGCAAGACGGACTAACCTCTCCTCCCATAATCACAACTAAATCTATCCATAGATTCTCCTCGCTATCTGCTAAATCGTGGTTAATACGATTTCGTACGATATGTATTACTGCCATTTTTCGCCGCCTGGCGTGACACATGCTGCCTTTGAAAGGGGGAAGGGAGTAATGTCGCACTTATTGGATGTACAGCAGTTCATTGAAGCATCCCGAAAGGTACGGAACGCCCGGGAATTAGAGGCGCTGATAGCCGCCATCACCTTGGACATGGGCTTTGATTATTACGCCTTGGTTCATCATGTCGATCTGCGGAGATATAATCCGGACTTGCGGCACATGGTGCCTGGCGGTCTCATCGCCTTGTCCAACTATCCTGAGGCATGGGTCGAGACCTATCAGCAGCGAAACATCGTAACCCGCGATCCCATCCTCGTCGCCAGCACGCGAACCGGCGTGGGCTTTGTTTGGGAGGACATGGGTAAGTTCATTGAGATCACGCCCCTGCATAGGGCGATTACTGAAGCCACGCGCCGCGCGGGTCTGATGCAGGGGTTCACGGTGCCGGCCCATGTTCCAGGACAAACGAACGGAACCTGCAATTTCGCGGTGGGTCGGGAACGGGCACTGCCAACCGCCAACCTACCCTTGGCACAACTGATCGGTTCCTTCGCCTTCGAGGCGGCGCGATCGTTGGTTCAACGAACCCTCGAGAAACAGGATCGCCCCACCAAAAGGAAATTAGGCAACCGGCAGCTCGAGTGTCTGGCCTTGATGGCCCAGGGCAAGAGCGATTGGGAAATCGGCCGCATCCTCGGAATCTCGGATTTAACCGTCAAGCGCCATTTCAAACTGGCGCGGGAACTTTACGACGTGCCGCGGAGCGTTCAAGTGCTACTGCGGGCGATCCATGAAGGCCAAATTGCCCTTTCTGATGTCCTTCCCTAATCCTGTCATTGCTCCTGTAGGAGCAATGCGTCCGATGCTAACCAAAGTCATATGGCCTCCGGAACAAAAGGAGGCATTATGGTTTGCATCATCAATGGGCATGAGGAATTGCTCGACCATCCGCTCGTGAGGGCAATGTACAAAGACAGAAAACGGGTTTTCATCGATCTGCTTGGCTGGGACCTGCCCCGACAAGGAGAGTTCGAGCATGATGCATTCGACGACGAGAATGCGGTCTATCTGGTCGTGGCTGACCCGATAACCGGGGATCACCTCGCTTCTTTGCGCCTTTTGCGCACCGATCGCCCGCATCTGATGAGCGAGGTCTTCCCACAGCTTTCCGAGGGTCCCGTTCCGGGCGGTGTTCATATTCGCGAAATTACGCGTCTATGCTTGTCGCCTAGGCTTCGTGCCGCCGAGCGCATCAAGGCGCGCAATGCCTTGGCGAAGGGCCTGATCGAATATGCGCTGCTCATGGACATCAGCGCCTTGACCGGCCTTTCCGAGATCAAGTTCCTCAGCGAAATCCTGTCCGCCGGATGGCGTTGCATGCCCTTGGGCCTGCCCCAGGTGATTGATGGTTCCGTCCTTGGAGCCTTCCAGATCGACGTGACGCCGGAAACGCTGCGCCAGCTCCGTCAATCCTGGCGCTGTGACGTCGATCATCCGCTGGTTTTCGACATCCAATCGCCACTCGCGGCGTAACTCCCTTTCATCAACTCAATCATTGAGGGCAATCATGAACGTGAATTCTCACGAAGCATTCGTGCGTCCCCACGACGCCGACAATCTGGTGGCGCAACTTCAGCGCGACGGCTTTCTCATCCTTCCCAACGTTGTGGACATCGAGCTACTCGACAGCCTTTATGCGGATCTCGAGCCGGAATTTGGTGCGGCGCGCTTTGGCACGGGCGTCTTTTATGGAGAAACCACCAAGCGCTTTGGACGCCTTTTTATGCGGTCGCGGTACGCCGAAGCTTTCGCCCGGCATCCGCTGATCCTTCCTATTGTCGAACAGATTTTGACGCCCTGGTGCGAGACCATCCAGATCAACCTCACCCAGGCAATCGAGATTTTTCCGGGGGCGCCACACCAGGTACCACATCGGGACCAAGATATGTGGCGCGCTGACAAGGGCCGGCAGGACTATATGGTCAACGTCATGTGGGCGCTTGATGATTTTACCCCGGACAATGGGGCGACGCGGCTATGGCCCGGCAGCAATCACGCGCTGCCGGATTCCATGCTGCCGGAAGAATTGAGCGTGAAGGCGGTCATGCCCCGCGGGTCGGCCGCGATCTTTCTTGGGTCCACCTTGCATGCGGGCGGCGCGAACCATTCCACGCGGTCCCGGCGCGGAATGATCATCAGCTACTGTCAGGCCTGGCTCAAGCCCTGGGAAAACCAATGGCTCGCTTATCCGCCCGCCATAGCCCGGACCTTCAGCCCGGAACTAGCGGCATTGGTGGGCTATCGCCAGCTGGCGCCAACCTTGGGGAATTTCGAAGGACAATGTCCTTCGGTCCTGCTGGGTGATGACGCGCCCAGCCATTTGTCCTTTACAGATTTGCTAACCGACGAACAGCAGGAGCTTGCCAAAAATTATCAAGCGCGGTTCGCTGTCGATGGGGAAGGCGCCAAACTGTGCAAGTGATGCTGGTGGTTGGTGATTTCATGGAACTTCCTTGTGAGGAATATGCGAGACATGTGCTCGAGGATAGGACGGACATTAATGCCGAACAATTGAAGGGCGATATGATCAAACGTCTGGCTTCGACAAGGCGTGGGAGTGAGGAACCGACGATCGCGCTTGCAGAGACTCTTATACTCATGCGGCGAAGGCGCGAAGAAGCGCTAGGACGTGAGCTTTTCGCCGATCCCGCTTGGGACATACTGCTCGATCTCTATGTCGCCCGTTCCAGGAACAGGCCCATATCGATCTCAAGCCTTTGCATTGCCGCCAGCGTTCCGGCCACCACGGCCCTGCGCTGGATCAACTCCCTGGCGGAGAGGGGTTGGCTCATCCGAGAGGCCGATCCCAATGACGGCAGGCGTATGTACGTTCGCCTGACGGATGAGGCCTCCAGCAAAATGCGCGACTTTCTTAATTCTTGTCTGACGGCTGAATGAGGCGGCGCAGGAGATCCGCACCGTGGGCGATATGGTTTGCTGGGATGCGGATCTCCAAGGCGTCCAGTTCCGAAAGGACGGCGTCAAGCCGAGCGACAATATTCGCCAGCCTGGGTCTACAATCCGGGGAATCTTGGGGATGATCTTTTCGTGCCATAAGGCGTCATATCTCGCGGAAGCTTAATATGCACCTAACCATATGGGCGCAAATCTATGTCCAAAATATACAATACTGCCTTGAAAATTTCTTCTTATAGGCCGGCAAAACCGGCAGGAGACCGGCAGGTCGCTACTAACCATTAGTCCATTTTCAGGGGGAAATCCTACATGCGTATTCTCATACTTGGCGCTGTTTCAGCGCTAGCCTTTGCCTCGCCCTCAGCCGCCGCCGGATTCCACGCCGACATTCATGGCGGATGGGACAGTGTCTCGATAGCGGGCGCCGATGATGATGGTATCGCTTATGGTGCGGCACTCGGCTACGACCTGCCGGTGGGGCCGAACATGTTCGTAGGTGTGGAAGGCAGCATCGATGACAGCTCGACCAAGGAATGCGTCGGCGATCTGCTCGAAGTCGGCGACAGCCTTTGCGCCAAGACCGGTCGGGATCTGAGCCTCGTCGCTCGTCTCGGCACAAATCTGGGCGATCGGGCCAAGCTCTATGTGCTGGCGGGCTACACCAACGCCCGGCTCAAGCTGTCCTACACCGATTCCACCGGAACTGTCTCCGATGGCGAGAATGGTGACGGCGTGCGTGCCGGTGCTGGCCTGCAACTCGGCCTGGGCTCGGGTGCCTTTGCCAAGGCGGAATATCGCTACTCCAACTATGAGAGCGACTTCAGCCGCCATCAGGTGCTGGTCGGACTCGGCTACGAGTTCTGATCGCAGGCAAATTGATTGTTAAGCTAAGGGAGCGCCCCGGCCGTCATGGTCGGGGCGCTTTCTTTGGGGCATTTGAGCAATCGGCAATCCACAGGTGGGTGGTTGCCACGGGTCAATGTCGTCGTGACAAGAAACCGCTGCATACCCCCAGTGAAATTTGAACGCTCTTGGTTAATGAGGTTACACTCTGCCGACTGTTGGACAGGCGCGCATTGAAAAGAAGGAAACCGACGTTGGCCGTCAGGAGACAAACCGAATTTTCATTATGGACCAATAGTATATGGAAAACGGTTTGTTATCTTACATTACTGATTGCATGGCCGTTGGCAGCATGTTAGCGGTGTCGGCCGCTGGGGGGCAATATACAAAATCGGGTCCGCTCCCACGCGCAAAACACACGCTTACTGGAGCATCGCTGATGCGTGGACCCTGTACATTGATCAAATATCTTATCCTAGACCTTTCGACGAGAATGATATCTAGCCACGTATGACGAACACTCCGCTTGGGGGAAGCGGAGGCCGCGGGGGCATTCATAAAGCTTCTAGATCGGACTCGGCGCTTGCCCGTCTTATTTTGCTGTTGAGCTCTGCCGGTTTCTGGCAGATCGCATATGAATATTGCGATGGCGAGGGCAGCCAAAGCCACGCGGCTTCGGCGCGAGCCTGTTTGGAGGCATATTACTGCCGAGACCCCGCTCATCCCCATAGGCATGGCAAGGACAAAATTTCTTTGCCTGTGTCTGATGCTCGTGGGTCTGATATGGACTGCACCGGTCATTTCGGCTCAAGCGCATGACTGGACCAAGAAGTCCGTCAAACCTTCTAAAGCGCGAGGCGATTATCCTGAACCTTGGCCAACCCCTGATGCAAATGACAGTGAGGCGGCAGAGCCTGATGACAGCCTCGCTCTCGCCATAGCCCAAGCCTATGAAAACAACCCGCTGCTCATGGCAAGGCGATATGAACTGCGGGCAACCGATCATGAGCTTGGCTTGGCTCTCTCTGCAACCCGGGCGAACGCGCAGCTTCAAGTCTCAGGCGGATATGAACAAATCGATCCAGGCCGGATCACGCAGGCGGCCAGGCCCCTGGTCGACCAGCTCAATGATCCGATGATCGACCGCAATGATTTGGGGGCACAGTTCGTCGTTGATCAGCCCTTGCATACAGGTGGGCGGGCGAAAGCCGATATCCTGAGCGCGCGGGCGCAGATCCAGGCGGGGAGAGAGGCGCTGCGTGGGACCGAGGGCGATCTGCTCGTCGACTTGATTGCAGCTTATGCCGATGTCCGGACCGACATGAAGGCGGTGGTTATCCGTCAGAAAAATCTCGACGTCCTTGGCGCGACATTGGACGAGGTCATTGCTCGACGTGAGGCAGGCGAACTCACGCGTACCGACATCGCCCAGGCACAAACGCAGTTGCAATCCGCGCGCGTACAGCTGAACGCCGCGCAGGCACAACTGCAGCAAAGCCGTGCCGCCTTTACAGCGCTCGTGGGCCGCGAACCGGGAAGGCTCGCGCCTGAACCGCCGCTGCCTTTGGTGCCGCAGTCCGCCGATGAAGCCTTTGACATCGCCCAGCGGTTCAACCCGGAACTGGCGGCGGCGATCCATTCGGAGAAGGCGTCGCGGGCGCGCATTGCCGCAGCGCGCGCCGAAGGCCATCCGATCTTTTCCCTGCGGGGTATAGCAGGCGTGACTGGTCCGGCCTCCCCCTTGCATGGCTATAATGAGGATCTGTCGCTGTCAGGCCGGGCGACATTGACCATTCCTTTGACGAGCGGTGGCCGCGTGAGCGCGCTTGTGGGCCAGGCGCTGGACCGCAACAGCGCCGATCGGCTTCGCATCGAAGCGGCGCGGCGGCAGATGGTGCAGAATCTTGTTTCCGCATGGAACCAAATGGCGACGTCCGAGCGCAACGTGCAGGCGCAGCGAGTCCAGCTCGAAGCGGCACAGGTTTATTATGAGGGGACGTTCGAGGAATACCGCGCGGGGCTACGCTCGACATTCGACGTTCTTTACGCACAAAACGCGCTTCGCGAAACCGAGATAGGCCTCCTTGCATCCAATCGCGATCTTTATGTCGCCGAGGCCTCATTGCTGCGCCAATTGGGCCAGCTGGAGGCTGGGAAGCTTCTTGTTGGCGTGGGGCTGTATGATCCCGCACTCCATTTGCGCAAGGTTGAACGTCGCGGCGCCATGCCCTGGGACGGTGTGATCCGTGCGCTCGATCGCATCGGGTCGCCTGATCAGGACCGGCAACGGCTTATGGCGCCAAAGCAGCCCTCTGATGAGCCCACAATGGCATCTACCCCAGAGGCTAGGCGGCAAGCCGATCTCATCACCCATAGTCCAACGACCCCGTTGCCAGGTTCCATGGCGGCGCCACCTGAGACAGGAAAGAAGTGAGCGAAGCCGATCCCCGACCGATAGGGCCGCCAATGCCGATCCCGGCAGACGATAGCGGTCTCATTGCCTACGCTACCTTGCTCGCCATGCATCGCATCGCGGTCGATCCAGCGCAATTAAGGCATAGCCTTGGTCATCATCGCTCCATTAATGCCGATGATCTTAGGCGACTTGCAAAACGGCAGGACGAAGTACGCGCTAAAGCGACGCGATCCAGCTTTGACCAGCTGCAGAATATCCCATTGCCTGCTCTCGCCAATGGACCGAAGGGTTGGTTCATCATTGGCCGTGTCGTCGGCGACGAAATTCTGATTCAGCCCCCGCGCCACGATATCGATGCCGCCCCGTCGCAGGTGGCGAAGGTCGACCGCGCTGGTCTTGAAGCCCTTTGGTCGGGCGAACTCATGCTGGTGACGACGAGGGAAAGCCTGGGCGGTATTTCGCGCGCCTTCGATGTCTCCTGGTTCGTTCCCCAGATCGTGAAATATCGCCGGCTGATCGGCGAGGTCTTGCTGGTGACGCTGGGGATCAACCTTCTGGGTCTCGCTTCCCCGCTTTTCTTCCAGAATGTGATCGACAAGGTGCTGGTCCACAACACGCTCGACACCTTGACCATTCTCATTATTGGTTTCGGGGTGGTCTCCGTCTGGGAGACGGTATTTGGCTGGCTTCGAACCCGGCTATATTCCGAAACCAGCCAGAAGATCGATGTGGAACTTGGCGCCAAATTGTTTCGGCATTTGCTTGGGCTCAATCTTGCCTATTTCGAGGCTAGACGGGTTGGCGACATCGCCATGCGCGTGCGGCAGCTTGAGACGATCCGCGAATTCCTGACCAATGCGTCTTTGACCGTGCTCGTCGACCCACTGTTCACGATCGTGTTTCTCGTGGTCATGTGGATTTATTCCTGGCAGCTTTTCCTGATCGCAGTGCTGGCGATACCGGCTTATTTTGCGGTGGCTCTCTTCGTCACCGGGCCATTGAGGGCGCGGATCGAGGAGAAGTTCGAGCGCGGCGCCGCCAACAATGCACTCCTTGTCGAAAGCATCGGCGGTATCCAGACGGTGAAGGCCGGCGCGGTCGAACCGCAATGGCAGGATCGTTGGGAACGGCAGCTCGCAGGCTACAGCTTTGCCTCGCAAAAGGTCATCAATCTCAGCAATAGCGGAAGCCAGCTTATTCAGCTGATCTCCCGACTTAACATGGTGCTGATCCTCTATTTCGGCGCAAAAGCGGTGATCGACAAGGATCTGACGGTCGGCGGCCTGGTCGCGTTCAACATGTTTGCGCAGAGG
Source organism: Rhizorhapis suberifaciens (assembly GCF_014200045.1). Lineage (GTDB taxonomy): Bacteria > Pseudomonadota > Alphaproteobacteria > Sphingomonadales > Sphingomonadaceae > Rhizorhapis > Rhizorhapis suberifaciens. Next base: position 87,138 of record NZ_JACHOV010000012.1, on the reverse strand, counting down.
GTGTCAGGACCGGTCATCCGCATGGCGCAGCTCTGGCAGGACTTCCAGCAGGTGCGCATTGCGATCGAGCGCCTTGGCGATGTCCTCAATCAGCCGGTAGAGCCAGGAGCGGGCAGCCGCGTCGCTCTGCCCTCGATCAAGGGTCATGTCGCGTTCGACAATGTGAGGTTCCGCTATGGCCTCGAAGGCGCCTGGACGCTGGAGGACATTGACTTGAATGTCGAGGCAGGATCGACCCTCGGCATTGTGGGATCATCGGGCTCGGGCAAATCCACGCTGACCAAGCTCCTGCAGCGCCTTTATGTGCCCGCCTCCGGCCGTGTCCTCATCGATGGCGTGGATATCGCGCAGATCGATCCCGCCTGGCTGCGCCGGCAAATCGGCGTCGTCCTCCAGGAAAATCTGCTTTTCAACCGGTCGATCCGCGAGAATATCGCCCTTGCCAATCCCGCCATGCCATTGGAACAGGTCATCGCTGCAGCGACCCTGGCCGGCGCGCATGAATTCATCGTCAAGCTGCCGCAGGGCTATGACACGCCGGTCGAGGAGCGCGGCACGAACCTCTCTGGCGGCCAGCGGCAGCGGCTCGCTATTGCCCGCGCGCTCGTCACCTCCCCGCGCATTCTCATCCTTGATGAGGCGACCTCCGCGCTTGATGCGGAAAGTGAGGAGATCATCCAGACCAACCTCAAGGCGATGGCCAAGGGACGGACCGTCATCATTATCGCGCATCGCCTCTCGGCCATCCGCCAATGCGACAGCATCATCACGCTTGAAGCCGGCCGCATCGTCGAGCGGGGCACGCATGAGGAGCTGCTGCGCGCCAATGGCCGCTATGCCGATCTCTATCGCCGGCAGACAGGCCTCGCCGAAGGGGTGCTGGCATGAACGCCTGGACGCATAATTGGGAGGTGCTGAAGGCTTCGTGGAAGGCCGACACCGAACGGCGCAAGGGTTTCATACCCTCCGCCGAAACCGATTTCCTGCCCGCCGCGCTGGAGGTCATCGAGCGGCCGGTTTCGCCCACCGCCCGGGTTGTAACATGGGTTCTGCTGGTTGGGCTTGTCATCACCTGCCTTTGGACCACCTTCGGCCGGGTCGATGTCGTGGCCTCTGCCCCCGGGCAGCTATTGCCCACCGGCAATATCAAGATCGTCCAGAGCCCTAGCGGGGGCGTGGTGCGGGCCATCTATATCCATAACGGCGATGTCGTGAAAAAGGGACAGGCATTGGTTGAGCTCGATCCGACGCTTTCGGGCGCGGACCTGGCCCAGGCGCAAAAGGCGCTGGCCGCCGCCGAGCTTGAGGCGGCGCGCAATCGCGCCATCGCTGATGCGCTTTCGGGCAAGGGCCTCAACTTTACCCCGCCATCGGGCACCCCCGCCAATATTGTCGAGACGCAAAAGCGCCTGATCGCCGCGCAAATCGTGCAGATCGATGCCACCACCGCCAGCCTTTCGGCCGCGCGGGCGACGGCGCTTTCCGACGCGCAGGCGGCGCGGGCGCAGGTCGCGAAATTGTCCGACACCGTGCCCATCCTCGACCGGCAGATCGAGAACATGAATGCGCTCGACGCCAAGGGCTATGCGCCAGGTCTGCGGCTTCTTGAACTCCAGCGCCAGAGGCGGCAGGAGGCAGGGGAACGGGATGTCGCGCAAACGCAGATCGGCCGCGGCCTTTCCGAAGCGCGCAAGCTGGAGCAGCAAATCCGGGAAACGCGCGAACAGGCACGCAGGGAAGCGCTGGCCGATCTCGCAAAAGCCGAGGCGGAGGCAATCTTGCGCCGGGAGGAAGTGACAAAGGCCAGTCAGAAGAACCGGCTTGAGCGCCTGCGCGCGCCTGCCGACGGCACCATCCAGCAACTTGAGATCCATACGATCGGTGGCGTGGTCGAGGCCGCAAAGCCGCTGATGGTGCTCGTGCCCGCTAATGACGGGATCAAGGTGGAGGCGCGCGTCCTCAACAAGGATGTCGGCTTTGTCCATGTGGGGCAGGAGGCCGCCGTGAAGCTCGAGGCGTTCCCCTTCACGCGATATGGCACAGTCCCGGGACGCGTACGCTCGATCAGCCGCGATGCGGTGCAAGACAAGGAACTGGGCCTTGTCTATATCGCGACAATAATCCTGGAGCGAAACTATGTTGATGCGGATGGGCGTCCAGTGACGCTTTCTCCGGGTCTGGCCGCGACTGTGGATATTCGTACAGGAACGCGCAGGATCATCAGCTATCTCTTGTCGCCTTTGCAGAGCAGCATTGCACAGGCGGGGCGAGAAAGATGAGTCGCAATATGTCTCGAGAGACGACCGTCTAAGGGAAAGCGAAAATTGTATAAAATGGACAATATTGCAAAATGGAGATTACTGGACTCTTTGATTTTATTCAGCTTGGATAATTGCCTTGACTGACGATATTCGAACATTACGAATTGGTAATGAGGGGGATGAAGAAATGCGCCGGTGGCAATCGCCACATATGCCAGGCATTCGGGGATGAAGCGCCCGACCGCTCCGCTGATCGGCTTGGCGCTTCTGGGCGCCTCGGCATGCGCCCGTTCCAGCTATATGGGCATATCGATGATACCCGGCGCGGCCGATCGGCAAGTGCAGGCGCTTGCGGTGCGTGCGCAGGCGGGAGACAAGCAGGCGCAATTGGATCTCGGCATCAGGTTCGAGGAAGGCAAGGGTGTGCCGCAGGACACGGCACGAGCGGTGAAGCTCTACCAGCAGGCGGCAAGCGATAGTGGTGGGCGAATGTGGGTCTATGCCCCCTCGCCCGGCAACGGCGCGCCCGCGCGCGCAATTCCGATCGATCGCGGCCCAAGGCAAAAGGGGCTGGAAGAGGCGAAGAGGCGTGCAAATGAGCTGGTGCGGAGCAAGGGCACATGATTAGCATCGCCTTCTTTTTGCTGATGAACCAGACGCAGGCGAATGCGGCGAAGGAAAGCGAATCGTTTCTAAATGAGGGGAGCATGGCATGAAGGTCGCCAGCCGACGGTTCCTGTACATTGCGGTATTCATCGTAGTCATACTTTCATTGCTTTTTTCACACTGGGATAACGCCCGGAAAGATCGCATCGCTTCGTGGCAGTTCAAGAAGGTATGTGAAAACTTTCCACGAATTAGCCATGAAGATTTGGAAACGGCAAAAAATTTGGCAAAGAAAATAGTTTCTGATGGCTTGGATCCTTCAGATTCTGGATCTTATTATATAAGGCCGCTAAAGCAGCAAGGCGAGATATATTATACTCCGCTGCGATTTTGGAGAATACATATAGATAACTTATATTTGGAAAAAAGGCCGATTATTTACAACGGCAAATTTTACTTTTATAGTAAAGAAATAATAATGTTTAAAAAAAATAGAGTTTTATTCCCGATAAGTTTTGGACCGGAAGAGTACACTGATACCTGTAATGGTAGTATCTATGATATTATGGGTAAACTGGGGAGGAGTGAATAATGTCGGGCTCTCAAAATCCGGTAACTGTAAAAGATTATTACAGCGCCAGCGTAGAAACAGCATATGCGTACTATGCAAGTGTACTGCAGCCTGGCATGTCAGACGCAGCCATTCGTAATGCTATGACGGCGATGAGAGACAGTACGGGAGGACCATATAATCAACCGTTTGTCGCGCAACTTAACGATACGCAGATCGATTTTTTTATCGATAATTATGAAATTCTATCAAGCTCCTCCACTAGTTCTTCTGCTCAACAAGCAGAGGTGAACGCGCTTATATTGCGATCGAAGACTACGAATAATATAACAATATCTGCTGCCGGAATTGGGCCTTACGATTTGGATTTTCCTGAAGCGGCCCGCTTCGATAGCGAGGTTTCAAGATATGGGATGCCGATTGACGCGATTATTGCCCTCAAGGACATGGCTGTACCCCTACTTAACCTTTATTCACAGGACGCGATATTTCTAGATGGCCATTCAAAAGGAGGGCCGATTGCAGCCGGTTTATTCGCGTATCTTAATATGCTTGGCTATGGCAATCGAATCAATGGGGTTGTCCAATTAGCTCCGGCTGGGATGATAACCGACTTCCACACTTCTGATTTCTGGGAATCTGTACATTTCGACTTATATTCTAACATTGACCCAGGTAAATTTGCTCTGGCTGGCGACATCATTGATTGGCTCGAAGGCAATAATGGCGCCAGAATGATAGATTTTACTGCCGACAATGATCCGGTAACTGGTGAAATATCAGTCGATAAAACCCTCTCGTTTGGTAAGGAGGTTTATGGAAAGCATATCGAGCTTCAAAATCCGGACGGGTATTTTTTGTATGCTCATAACATAGGTACTATTGGCGACTTAATGCTAACTGGTCCTCTAAGGGACATGGTCATTCCCAACCTATCGCCGTTGATAATCGGAAGTGATCGTATCGACGATGTTAATGACATCATTGTTACTGCACCACAAAAGCGGAAGTTTGTGCAGCCTCGCAGAACGCCGGAGCGTGTAAAAGACCCGGTTACAGGAATATTGCTTCCGAGCGGAATGGTGCCTGTATCGGGGGGGCAACCGGGGGATCCTCTTTATGGTTATGAGCAAGCAACCGGAAGATTTGTAGAATTTGAGGTCCAAGATTTTAATGGACAGTCAATTGTCACAAAGCAAACTATATTTGATTCTATTGATATAACCACAAATAAACCAAATATTGCCGTTGTTCAGCAACTCGATGGTGCAGGTAAAGTAGTTTCGACTGATATCAAGATCATCAACAATCCCGTTGGCATCGAGTTTTCAGATTTTGGCTCGGTTTTAGGATCAACGCTCGGCTACCGCTTGGCTGGTGGCAACGAATTGACGGGGGTCGTCTATTCCGCCGCGCTTAAGACGCTTGGCGACAATCTTGGAGATGTGCTTGATGGCGTCATAGGCAGACAGTCGGAAATACAGGCGGCTAAGGATGCCTTTTCTGCCACTGGCCATGAATTCCTCTCAAATCTCAAATCTGCTGGCATAGGCGCGGTATCGTCGTTCCTGACAGCGGAGCTGGTCAACGCGATCGGGCTAGACGGCTTTACCGGGCAGTTGGCCAATAGTGCGAGCGGAGCCTATGTTTCGGCGATCATAGAGGCGTTGCCTGAACTGGTGTCTGGAGCGCAGAAGCTGGGCGACGTGCTGGGCAGCGTCAATGTCGGCAATGTCATCGGTGGATTCGTCGGTTCGTTCCTGGCCTCGAAGGTCATCAGCTTCGACACGGTTGGCGGGCAGATCGGCGCGTCGGTGGGCGCGGCTCTTGCTCCTATTGGAGTTACTGCCTTGCTCGCACCAGCAGGGCTGGCTTTGACACCTATCGGTTTTGCTGTTGTTGCCTTTGTGGGCTTCATCGTTGGCGGCCTGATCGGCTCTCTCTTTGGCGGGACGCCAAGCTCCTGGGCGGATGCGCAATGGAGCGAGGGCGAAGGCAAGTTCATTGTCGCCAATGTTCGGTCGAAGAAGGGCGGATCGAAGGACGCTGCGCGTTCGCTGGCGTCGTCGGCTTCGGAAACCTTCAACGCCGTTCTCGCGGCCACCGGCGGCACGCTGCTCGAGCCCGCTGCCGTTCAGTCCGGCAGCTATGGCATGCGGGGCAAGAAGTTCGTCTACAAGCCCAAAAAGGGAGGGGATATCACGGAGCGTTTTTCGGGCGAGGACGCGGCGACGAGGGCGATTGGCTATGGCGTCTATACCGGCCTTGCCGACCCCGATTTCAAGATTGCGGGCGGCGACATTTACGTCAAGCGCGCCCTTTACAACATGTTCGAGATGGGCGGGCTCGATCCGCGTAATTTCGACACCAATGTGCTGCTGGGCAATATCTCGGCCGCGCAGCAATATGAGAGCTACCTCGCCAATTCCTCGGTGATCAATGCGCTCGTTTCCGCTGAACCAAATAGCGTGTTCGCGATCGAGACGCTGCTCACCCTCGCCCGCGCCGACGAGCTCGGCCTGACGCGCCGCGCCGCGTCCGACTGGTTCGGCGGTTTCTCCTATTTGATGGGCGAGGCGCAAACGAGCGCTGCCAATGTCGAGTTCGGTTTTGATTATGATCCCTATAGCGGGCAGATCAGCCGCCTGACCGGTGTCGGCGATTATGTGCTGGGCGATGCGATCGACATCGCCGGACAGACGACGATCGAAGGCACGACGGCGGGCGAGACGATCGACCTGCGGACGGGCAGCCTCGCCGATCAGCGCGGGTTCACGGTCAACGGCCATCTCAGCAACGACATCGCCGCCACGGGTTCCGATTTCACGACCTTGACGACGAGCGTGACCTTCGCCGCGGCCGACTGGCGCAAAACGGTTACGGTCACGGTCGCCAATGACGGCCTTGCCGAGGCGACCGAAAGCTTCCTTGGCAGGCTGTCGAACGCGCCGGACATGCAGATCATGGGTGGGGAAGCGGTGGCCACCATCGTGGATGGCACCGCCGCGCTGCCGACGCTGATGGTCGGAAACAGCTATGCCTGGGAAAATGACGGCTATGCCGTGTTCCGCCTGTCGCTCTCGAAAGCCGCGTCGAGCGCGGTCACGGTGGCGCTGGCGCTGGCCAATGACAAGGCCTCGGGCCTGGGCGTGGATTATGGCAGCACGGGCGCCGCCAACATCCAGGTGTCGACTGACGGCGTCAATTGGACCAACGCAACCAGCGCCACCTTCGCTGCGGGCGTGACGCAGCTCTTCGTGCGCACGGCGATTGTCGCCGATAATGTCGCCAACCCCGCTTATGTCGGACCGGTGATTTACAATGGGCAGGTCATCACCCCCGGCAATGGCGAACCCGAGTTCCTCAATATCGAGGCCAATGAACGCTTCACGCTGAAAGCCACGGTGACCGCAGGCGCGGCGGCGCTCGCCAATGGCGCATCGGTCGTGTCGGGAACCGGCACAATCGTCGATGGCGCGGGCACTGAGCCTTTGGTGTGGATCGACAATGTGGTGCTGGATGAAGCCTCCGGGCAGGCGAGGTTCACCCTGTCGCGCTCGCGCACCATGGCGGCTTCGACGACGGTGGATTTCGCGACGGCGGACAATCGGGTGCTCGACATCGATGTGGCCGCGACCGTCGATGGCGGCGATGGCAATGACACGATCTATGCCTCCAACCGTGGCGACAACATCTTCGGCGGTGCAGGCAGCGACACGCTCTATGGCGGACGCCTCGACGACTGGCTGCTGGGCGGCGATGGCGATGACGTGCTCGATGCGGGCACCGCGGACCAGAATGCGCTGGGCGGCGACGGCAATTATCTCAACGGCGGCGCGGGCAATGACATTTTGAAGGGCCGCGAAGGTTCGGACTGGCTCGAGGGCGGTGACGGCGTCGATACGCTGACGGGGGGCGCAGGCGACGATGTCCTTGCGGGTGGCGCGAGCGATGGCGACAGCCTCAAAGGCGCGGCTGGCGGCGACTATTATCTGTTCCGGCTGGGCGACGGCAAGGATGTCGTTGAGGATGGACTGAATGCCGCCGGCTCCACCGACGGCCTCTATACGGCTGTCCAGCAGAAGAACAGCAACGCGGACCTCAAGGACTGGACGGGATCCAGTATCTATTCGGAAAACGGCGCACCATTGAACGGCAGCGACCGCGTGGTGTTTGGGGCTGGAATTGGCCTTGGCGATATCGTTCTGGTCCGGTCGGGGACGTCGGGCGCGCCCGGCATGGATCTGATCATCAAGATCGCGCAGAACGGCGTCCTTACCGGCGATGAACTGACGCTCACCGGCTGGTTCGACAGCTACAAGAAGGTCGAATGGCTGGAATTCGCGGATGGGCAGGCCATTCGCGTTGGCGACTTTACCTCGTTCGTCGTCGGCACCGCGGAGAACGACGTCATCATCGGCACCGATGGCAATGATTTCGTCGTGGGCGGCGACGGCGATGACCGTCTCCAGCTGCTCGGCGGGGACGATGTCGGCATCGGCGGTCGGGGCCACGACGAAATTGGCGGCGACGACGGCAACGACATCCTCGTCGGCGGCAGCGACAGCGACATGATCCTGGGCGGAAGCGGCAATGACCTGCTTTCGGGCGATGGCGCTGATGACGATCTTTACGGCGGTCTCGGTAACGACCTGCTCACCGGCGGGCACGGCAACGACATGATCGTGGGCGGCGTCGGCAACGACGTCGTCCGGATCAGCCGCGGTGATGGTCTCGACACGCTCATCGACGATTATGCTGGAACCTGGGAGGTCGTATCGACCGGGAATGGCTGGAACACAGCCGGTGGCTACACCTATGACAGCGCCACGAACCGGGTGCTGCGGAACGGCACCGAGGTGGTCTTCGATGGTTCCAATTGGCTCGGCCGCTTCAATTACGACTACAACACCGCGACAGGCATAGGCACGCTTTCCCGGCTGGTACCGGCGGCAGGCGGCCAGGTCGGCAAGGACGTGTCGACGAGCGACAGCGATGCCCTTGAGTTCGACATGGGCATCAATATTCAGGATCTGGTGATGCAGAGGAGCGGCAACGATCTCCTCATTGGCATCAGTACGGAGAATGCCGGGACCCAATCCTTCGCATCCATCGGTGATCAGATTGTCCTCAAGGACTGGTTTGTCTCAACGACGGCCAATTCCCCGATTGAACGGTTCGTATTTGCAGCGACCGGTACGCAGGACATGACGGCTACCGCGGCGGGAGTCCAGGGCACCGACGCCAACAATACGCTCACCGGCACCGCCAGCGTCGACTGGATCACCGGTGGCGCGGGTGACGATACCGTCAACGGCGGCGACGGCAATGACATTCTGAACGGCAACACCGGGCAGGATTCAGTGACGGGCGGTACTGGCGCTGATGTCCTTTATGGCGGCAGCGGCGATGATATCCTGATTGGTGGCGCTGGAGCCGATATCCTGAGCGGCGGCGCCGACAGCGATACCGCCTCTTATGCCGGCGCGAGCGGGGCTGTTTACGCATATCTCGACAATGCCGCGGTCAATGCCGGCGATGCTACCGGCGACAGCTTTGCGAGCATCGAAAATCTGACGGGCGGCGCCGGCGCCGACCATCTTGGCGGCGACGCTGGCGAAAATGTGCTGAGCGGCGGCTCGGGGGCGGACAACGATGTCCTGATGGGCGGCCTGGGCGATGATATCTACACTTATGACGTGTCGACAGGCAGCGACATCATCCAGGACGGCAAGTTCGCGGTTGAGCAGATCGTCAATGCGCAAGGGGTCCTTGTTGGCCCCGATGGTACGCCAAACAATGGCTATTATACCGTTGGTTGGACCTATCTCGGCAAGAGCGGCAAATTCTACCAATACCGCCTGCTGGTAACGATCGCTGCGACTGGTGAAGTCGCGCTCGATGGAACCTACAGCTACACCAGCAGCCAAGCCAGCGCGCCCGCCCCCTCGACCTGGGCTCTCACCGACTGGAAGAACGGCTTTGCGCGCGTGGGATCGAGCGTCCAGGTCACGCGGGAAAAGTTCGATGCCTCGGTTGCTGGCGGCGACGATACGCTGGAGCTGGGCAGTGGCATCAGCCTTTCTGATCTCAGCGCCAGCTGGTCGGGCAATGACCTGGTGCTGAGCGCGCGCGGCACCGTGACGATCAAGAACCAGGCCGTCGCCAATCAGCAGGTGGAAACACTGCAATTGCACGACGGCCTCTCGGCTGATCTTCGCAATCTTCGCCTCAATAGCAATGGCGTCGACGGCGTTGATGACTTGATCCTGGGCAGTACCGGCAATGACACGCTAAGCGGTCTTACGGGGAATGATGCGCTCTCGGGGGCTGCCGGCAACGACACATTGAGCGGCGGCGATGGCGACGATGATTTGGAAGGAGGAGCTGGGGCGGATACGCTCAGCGGCGATGCTGGAATCGACACGGCGCGCTATGTGCGTTCGAGCGCGGCGGTGACCGTGAACCTCAATCTGACCACGGCCCAAAGCGGCGGGGATGCCGCCGGAGACATTCTCTCAGGCATCGAGAATGTGACCGGCTCGATCATCGGCGATGATGTCCTGACCGGCGATGCCAATGGCAACGTCCTTAATGGTCTTGACGGTAATGACACGCTGACGGGCAATGGCGGCGATGACGTCCTTATTGGCGATATCGGCAATGACACGCTCGATGGCGGCGATGGCAGCGACAATATGTCGGCAGGCGATGGCAATGACACTGCCTCGGGCGGGATCGGCAATGACATCATTGACGGCGGTGCGGGCGTGGACATCATCCACGGCGATGCCGGTAACGACCAGCTTGTCGCAGGCGATGGCGACGATACCGTCTATGGCGATGGGGGCGATGACGTCGTCATCGGCGATGCGGGCAATGACGGGCTCTGGGGCGGGGATGGTAATGATCAGCTGACCGGCGGCCTGGGCGATGACATGCTGCAAGGCGGGCTCAATGACGACGTCTATCTCTTCTCGAAGGACAGCGGTCTCGACACAGTTGTCGATGCCAGCGGCGTTAATCAGATCATCTTTGATGCTACCGTCGCTTATGGCGACATCTGGCTCGCGCGCACCGGCAATGACCTCCTAATCACAATCGCCGGCGGTACGACCAAGGTAACGCTTTCCAATTTCTATGCGGCAAGCAACCCGACGACGGTCCGGCGGATCGCCACGCAGACGCACGCCATCTATCTGGCCTATGCGCAACCGCTGATCGACCAAATGAGTGCTGTCGCCCTGGCGGCTCCGGCCAGCGTGCCGGCCGCCATCACCAATGCGGCGGCAGGCTATTGGTGGGCCGGCGGGCTTGCGGCACCGGTCGTGACCGATATTGCGCTCGTCGCCAGTGAGGACGTGACGACCAGCATTCAAGCTTCCGGCGTCGTCGATCACGACGGCAACATCACTGGCTATCAGATCGGCCAGAATGCGGCGCACGGAACCGTGACCCTCGATACCGCGACGGGACAGTTCACCTATCTGGGCGCTGCCGATTATTTCGGGCCGGACAGCTTCACGATCATCGTGACCGATGCCGATCAGCACAGCGCGGAATTCACGGTCGATGTGACGGTCAATCCCGTCAATGATGCACCCACCGACATCAGCTATGCCCTGCTGCCGCCTTCGCTGGACGGTATCCCTGAGAACCAGACCGGCATTATCGTGGGCGATCTTGCCGCGACCGACGTCGATCTGCCGCAGGACAGCGATTTTGGTCAGTCGATCTTCACCACCAGCGACAGCCGGTTCGAGGTCATTGGCGGCAAGACGCTAAAGCTGCGCGCAGGCCAGGCGCTCGACTTTGAAGCGACGCCGACGGTGCAGGTGTCGGTGACGGCCACCGATCGCAATGGCGCGGGCCTGTCCTTCACCAAGACGCTGACCTTCGCTGTCGCCGACGGCATCGACATCATCAATGGCACCGCGGCCAACGACACGCTGTCGGGGGCTGCCGGTATCGATCAGATCTACGGTTTTGATGGGAATGACACGCTTGCCGGCAACGGTGGCGACGACCTGCTCGATGGCGGCAACGGCGACGACAGCCTCTCGGGCGGTGACGGCAACGACGCGCTGACAGGCGGCAGCGGAATCGACACGCTCGATGGCGGCATTGGTGATGATACGCTTTCTGGCGGCTCTCAGAACGACACGCTGAGCAGTGGTTCTGGCAACGACAATCTTTCGGGCGACGCTAATGACGACACGCTCTACGGCGATGCCGGAAACGACACGCTGAACGGTGGTGATGGCAATGATTTCCTGATCGGTGGCGCAGGCGCTGACGCCCTTGTCGGCGGGCTTGGCACCGACATCGCCTCCTACCGCTGGAACAGCCTCAATGCGCTGGCGACTGCAGGCATTACGGTCAATCTCTCTAATGCCGCTGCCAACACGGGCAACGCCATTGGCGACACTCATAGTGGCGTTGAGGGCCTAGAAGGCACGGAATACAATGACAACCTGACCGGCGATGCGAATGCCAATCCGCTTTATGGTGCCGGAGGCGATGACCTCATCTATGGCGGCAATGGCAATGACAGCCTGTACGGACAGGCCGGCTATGACACGCTTTATGGCGATGGCGGCAACGACATTCTCGACGGCAGCGACGGCGACGACATCATCCATGGTGGCAGCGGCAATGACACGCTGACCGGCGGCAACGGGAACGACCAACTCTTTGCCGACGATGGCGATGACGTGCTCGACGGCGGTGCAGGCAGCGATACCATGACCGGCGGCGCGGGCAATGATACCTATGTCATCCTGACGACGTCAGGTGCCGACACCATCAATAACTATCATATCGATCTTAGTGAAAATGACCTCCTGGGATATCAGGGAACAATTCAGGATAAGGACCTGTGGTTCGAGCATATCGGCGATGATCTGGTGATCACCGTCGTGGCGACCGGAACGGTGACAACGATCAAGGACTGGTTTGCAACCGCCTCGCTCGCCGCACAGACCAATTACCAGATCAAGTTCATTCAGGCGAACGCCAGCAATGTCATCAACGTCAACGGTCTCATCGATCTGATGGCGACCAAGACCAAACCAACGACCATCGCCGCGCGCGACGCGCTGATGGCCGACACCAATTACTATACGAGCTGGCAGACCTATTGGGGCAACAACCCGCCCCCGGTGGTCAGCGCGATCGCCAACCAGATGATGAGCGAGGATACGCCGCTCGCTATCAGCATCACCGCAAGCGACACACTTGATGGCAGCACGCCATCGGCTCCCAACAGCGTTGGCTTGGTTTACAAGGTTTACAACAAGACGACGGGACTTGAGGATTACAGCCTCATTCAGTCCGTCAGCTTCGGCTCGCCGGACGCCTTCTATCAGCGAACCGCAACGATCACGCCTGTCGCTAACGCCTATGGCACCGCGCAGGTCGTGATCTGGGCCTATGATGGTGGGGGGCGGTATAGCCAGCAACAGGCATTCGACGTGACCGTCGGGGCTAAGGCCGACATGCCGGCGATCACGCTTGCAAAGGCCGGCGCAGCCCTCGATGGCAAGGGCAGCTTTCATGGCGGCCAGACCATACCCCTGAGCATCAATGTCAACTTCCCGGATACCGACGGTTCGGAGGCCCAGACCATCCTTATCACCGGCGTTCCTGCGGGCCTGTCGCTCAACAAGGGTACATACAACTCCGGTACGGCCACCTGGACGCTGACCTCGGCGCAACTGAGCGGTCTCGCGCTTACCGGCCCCGCCGCCTATTATCAGGACTTCAACCTCTCGGTAACGGCGAAGGCTGTCGAAAACAGCAATGGCGACACCGCCACCACGACCGCCGTCTCGGTGCCGGTCATCGTCAATGCCGCGCCGACGGATATCGGCGTTTCCGGCAGCATCATCGAGAACCCGGCCTATGGCGCGGGCGGCGTCACGGTCGCGGCCGTCGACCCGGATGGCGGATCCTTCATTTACAGCCTGACCGATAATGCCAGCGGCCGCTTTGCCATCAATAGCAGCACTGGCGCCATTACCGTTGCCACCAGCACGCCGTCTCAAATCGACTATGAAGCTTCGGCGAGCCATGTCTATTCGATCACGGTACAGGCGATCGACAATGGCGGGCTGAGCTATACCAAGACATTGAGCGTCGCGATCGCCGACCAGAACGAGCGGCCGACCTTCACCGCGACGGGACCATTCGGCATCAATGAAAATGTTGGCACAGGTACTGTGGTGGGTACCGTCGCCGCAAGTGACGTGGACAGCTACACCGCGAGCTACGGCACCAGGCGCTATTATTTTGCCGGCGGCTCGGCACGGGCGTCGGCCGACGGCGCCTTCTCGGTATCGAGCACCTCGGCAGACGGCAAATTCCAGATCAATGCGACGACGGGCCAGATCACGGTCGTTGGCGGCATCAATTATGAAGCGCTGGGCTCCAACAAATATTATAACGAGACCGTCTATGTAACCGACGATCTCAACAACTCCACGGCGCGGATGAATTCAACGACCGTGCGGATCAACATCAATGATTTGAACGAAGCGCCGACACTCAATCCGCTCAGCATCACCGTCAATGAGCAACCCGGCAACGCGACCTCTTGGCAATGGCGGATGCTTGCCAGCGATCCCGATAGCGACCCGGCGAAGAAGAATTTCTATTACACGCTTTCCGGTACGAATAGCGACTACTTCCTGATTAACAGCTCAACGGGGCAGATCTCGCTGGCAAAATCGCTCAATTATGAGGACGCAAGCCAGCCCAAGAGCTTCAATCTTACCGTTGGCCTGTGGGACCAGGGTAACGGGGGTGGTAACTATGTGCAGAGCACGTTCGCCGTGACGGCGGTCAACAACGTCAATGAAGCGCCGTCGGCATCGATCAGTGGGACATTTACTTATGGGGGTGGTGGAACGTACCCCCCTATGCCCCCATTAATTAGCGCTACTATCACTGGATACGATCCGGACACGAACTCCGCCTTCAATACCTTTTCTGGTGGATACGTGACAAATTACCAAGAATGGAATGGAAGCAGTTGGATAACTCCAGATCAGCCGACAGCAACATCAACATCGACACCAGGCACGTGGAGCATATTTTATGTTCCCCAACGTTCTCCTGCACGTTTTAACTATTATGTGGTCAGCTCGGGCCAATCCAGTCAAATTTATAGTATAACCATTACCGTGGGTTCAAGTTTTGCAGCGCCGCTCGTGCTCGATCTTGATGGGGATGGTGTGGAGCTTGCGTCGCCACAAAGCTCAACCATACGCTTCGATATGGATGCCGATGGCGTGCGGGACATTACGGGTTGGGCTGCGGCGGATGATGGCCTCCTGGCGATCGATCTAAATGGCAATGGAATGATCGACGATGTATCGGAGATTTCATTCCAACCCGATCTCGAAGGTGCGGTGTCCGATCTTGAAGGCCTGCGCGCCTATGACAGCAACAACGACGGACTATTCGATACCAATGACGCTCGCTTTGCCGATTTCCGCATCTGGCAGGACTTGGACCAGGATGGGGTAAGTGATTCGGGCGAACTCAAATCCCTTGATGAAGCGGGAATCGCGGCAATCAATCTGACCCTTACGATCACCGGTCAGACATGGGATTCCGTTTCTCTCGACAATTTGGTGTACGGCTATTCCGATTTTGTTCGGACCGATGGATCAGTTGGGACCATCGGCGATGCGTTCTTCTCCTATCTGCGAGATGGTGAAATGAACACGATCATCGGCTCGCACGTCGAGGCGGTCGGCATTGACTTTAACGGGAACGGTGTGTCGATCACCGACTTGTCGGGCACTACGATTGCGTTCGATCAGGCGAATGGTGGTGCGGTGGTTCCCAGCGCCTGGGTTGGGACCGGAGATGCCTTGCTGGGCATGGACATTAACGGCGACGGCTTGATCGGCAGTGGTGCGGAACTGGCATTGGGTGACCAAAGCTTCAGCCTCAATCCGCTTCGCGGACTCGATGAAAACAGCGACGGCCGCCTCGACGCCAACGACAGCCGGTTTGGCGAATTGCTGCTCTGGCAGGACGCGAACCAGGATGGCGTCAGCCAGGCCAGCGAAATGAAATCGCTTTCGCAGGCCGGGATTTCGGCGCTTGTGCTGCCGGGCATTGCGACGCCTTTCACTCTGGGCATCGGCGAGAGCCGCGCGATAGACAGCTTCACGGTCGAATTCACCGACGGCTCGACCGGCAGCGCAAGCAATCTCCTGCTCGCCTATACCGAACCACAAATCGCCGCGCCGATCGTCCTCGATTTCGACGAAGACGGCGCGGGGCTGGTGCCGCTTGCAGGCAGCCCCACCAAGTTCGACATGAACGGCGATGGCATTCTCGACCAGACCGGCTGGATCGAACAGGGCGACGCCTTGCTCGCGCTCGACCGCAATAGCAATGGCGTCATCGACAATATCTCCGAAATCTCCTTCGTCGGCGACAAGGCGGGCGCGCAGACCGATCTTGAAGGGCTTGTCGCCTTCGATTCGAACGGCAACGGGATACTGGATGCTGGCGACACGCAGTACGGCAATTTCCGTCTGTGGTTCGATGGCGATATAGATGGCCTGACCGATACCGGCGAGCTCAAGACCCTGGCCGAGGCCGGCGTCACGTCGATCTCGCTCACTGGCGCGCCCACCGGCGAGGCGACCGGTATCGCTGGCGCCAACGTTGTCTACAATATCGCCAGCTACACGCTCACTGGCGGCCGCCAGGGCCGCGTGCTGGATGCGGGCTTTGCTTATTCCGCCGGAACCGGCGGGACAACCGATCCCGATGGAGGCGAGGGCGGCGAAACCCCATCCGTACCTCCGCCGCCCGCCATCACGCTGCAGTCCAGCCAATGGGACGGCAAGTCCAAGCACTATCGCATCGCGTCCGCCAGTGGCGGCCTGCATGTCATTCCAAGCAAAGCCCAGGGCGCGTTTGATGCACGCGCGGGGCTGATTGCTCCAGCCGCCATTGTCGAGTTTCGCAATCGCTCGTTCGGCATGATGTCCGCCATCCTGGTCGATCTTGATGGCGACGGCCTTGAGGCGCGCCGCAAGGGCAAGACCAAAGCCAACTTCGATATGGACGGCGATGGCGTTGCCGACAATACCGGCTGGGTCAGCGGCAAGGATGGGATGCTGGTCATCGATCGCAATGGCGATGGTGAGATCACCGCTGCTTCCGAAATATCGTTCCTCACGGAGAAGGCGAATGCCAAGAGTGCATGGGAAGGCCTGGCCGAACTCGATACCAGCCGGGATGGCAAGATCAGCGCGCTTGATACCCGCTTTGGCGACCTCAAGATCTGGGCCGATGGCAATGCCAATGGCGTGACCGACGACGGCGAATTGAAGACTCTCACCGAACTTGGCATCAAGGAAATCGGCCTGTCCGCCAATGCGGTTTCTTCCGAAACGAAGCTCGGCCGCAACCTGCCGCTCTCAACCGCCGCCTTCACGTGGGACAGTGGCGTCACCGGGACAATCGGCAATGTCGCCCTGGCATTTGATCCAAGTTCGGTAGAAGAGACATCGTCACCCGAGCTTTCGCGCGGAACCGTTTCAGCCCAGTTGGGCGCATCCCTGCTCATGCAGGCGATGAGCCGCTTTGGTGCTGGTTCGACCGACGATTTATCGCATGGAACCCAAGAATATGGCCGCGAGCGGCTTGACTTTTTCGCTGCACGTGCGGCTTGATACAGCGATGACACAAGAAACTCATAAAAGCACGGAAACAGAAACGCCGGCCATGCAGGCGCCTCCCACCGTCAGCCACATGCTGGGCGAGATGACCTGGCTCCTGACACAATCGCCGCTCCACAAGGCGCTTGCCATAGGCGATCTTGAGTGGCTGGTGATGCCAGCCCTTATCCATCAGCAATTCTATCTGTTCCGTGACGGCCAGCAACCCGTAGGGCTCGCCATGTGGGCCAAATGTACGCCTTCCGCCGTTGCCAAGCTCGAAGGCGGCATGATCGAACCTGAAAATCGCTTGACCCTGGAGGAATGGACAAACGGCGATCAGATTTGGCTGGTCGATCTAATCGCCCCCTTCGCGACAATTGAAAACAAGCAACGCGAGATCATGATTGCCGACCTTATTTCAGGGCCGCTCAAGGGCAAGGAATTCCATTTCCACCAGACCGATCCCAAGACAGGCAAGCGCATGGTGCAAACAGTCACGGCTGATGCCGGGGATCGGCTCAAGGCGGCCGTGGAAGCCGCAGTAAAATAGCCCATCCCGAACGGGATTTTGCTTTGTTTTTTGTGGCGATCCCGATACCCGCAAACAGGAATGTTGGACGACAATGAACAAGAGCCAGTCGGATTTGTCGATGCAATCCGAAACAAGGCAGCCATTATCGTCGGCATCCTTGGCCTGATGGCCTGGATGGCGCTGCTGTGGTTGATGTTCGGAGACGTATTATGACGGCAACGAACCCATGGATCCGAAGGGCCGTTTATTAGATGTTTGGTCCCGGAGGTTGAGCGGGCAAGTTTGGAGCTGCAGTCGTTTGCCCGGCTTGCCGGCAGGCCAAAGGTTGGCACTGGACTGGCGGATTGGGCTATCCGACGAGGAATGGGACGCCATCGGTACGCTGCTGCCGCCTGAGCGCGTCCACCGAGATGATCGATAGCACCCTCATCCGGGCACATCATTGTGCCGTCGGCATAAAAGGGGGCTCAGAAAACCGAGGCGCTTGGTTGATCGCGCGGCGGCTTCAGCAACAGCTCCACGCCCGGTGTGATGCAAAAAGCCGCCAAGCAAGGGAGCTGTAAACGTACGATCCTTAGCGACCGCTCGGTGATCGCTGATATTGCAAGATCTGGGTTTGCTGCATCTCGATGATGCGCTCGTCCTGTTGCTGGAGAATCCGCACGCCGGCGATACGCTCTCCCCTTCCGATCCTACCTGCAACTTCTTCCTTCCGCCGGTCAACGAACGCCTTTTGCCGCTCACTATTTTGCGGGAAGCGTGAGCTCGCGATCGTTATGGCATGCGCGACATGGCTCTGTGCACGGCGCAGGTCCGGGTCTTTGGCATTTTCGCTATGGGACTGACGGCGAAAGCGCTCGGCCAGATCAAGGCGCAGATCGGGCTTTTCCTTATTGTCACGAACTTGGTTCGGGGTTCGTGGGGTGCGCTGCCGTTTCTCCACGTCATCGGCCTGACGGGTCTGAGTGCGTGCGGCGGTCGACCTGGGCTGCCGTGCCTGGTCCCGTTTGGCCGCTGCCCGCGTCTTGGCATCCGGCTTATAGCCCTCGATGGTGATGCCCTGTGCGGCGGCCGCCAAATACGCAGCCCGCTTGAAATCGGCATCGCCGTTGATCTTGAGAGAGGTCCAGCCATTCGCCTTGGCGAGCCGCACCAGATCGGGGAGGGCGCTGGCATCGCGTGCCTTGATGCGGTCGTGCGATATCGTCGCGACCGGCGTTTTATCATGGGCGCTGCGATAGAGCTTGTTTCCCACACGCAGAAAGCGGGATTCCAGCTCTTCGGGCATTTCCACGCCGGGACGCTTCCGGGGCGCTTCCTCGCGCGGGTCGGGAGGGTTGAGGTTTTCAGTCATTTATCGCTCCTGTTCAATCACGCCCACGCGCTCGTGGCCGCGTTGATCTGCCTCGACGTCGACCAGAATGTCCTCAAACTCCGAGATGACGACGCAATCCATGGCGAAGGTTTCGGGGTCTGGGTTTGCGAGCTGGTCGGCGTCAGGCAGCACGCAGGGAGGAAGCTCTTCATCCTCCCGAATGCGCCGAGGTATCGGCGCGACGATCGGCGCCGGCGCGGCCCGGCGCGTAAAATGGCTGTCGGCATAGTAGCGGATCTTGTCACCCCGGATGGGGGGCATCCCTCCGCGCAGCAACAACAGCTCGTCCGCGGGAAACTGCATCAGCTCTTGCGGGAGCAGAAGCGCGCGACGGTGATCGGACATCGATTTGGAGCGGTTGGCAAGAATGCCATGGATCGTCAGCGAACGGGTGACGGCCTCCTGGCCGATATAGCCGATCCGCTCGGATAGCTCGTTCGCGACCCTCAGTTCCTTCGGCGTGAAGGCGACTTCGACGCCGCAATTCGACACGATTTCGTCAGCGACATGCTCACCATAGACGGCACGGAGCTGCGACCGCGACTGGATCACGGGAAGTAACCGGATTCCGTAGCCCGCCACATAGGAGAACGCGCCTGCGATCACCTGGGCGCGGCCGAGGCGGGCAAACTCATCGAGCAGGACCAGCACCTTGATCGGCGTGGACAAGTCGGGAAGGTCGCGCACGTTAAGATCGATGAGCTGCTGGAACAGGAGATTGTAAAGCGGCGCCACACGGTCCAGTTCGTCGGGCGAGACGCCGAGATAGACAGACATCGGCCGCATACGCAGCTCGCGCAGATCGAAATCGCTTTCCTCCGTCGCGGCATCGACGCGCGGATTGAGCCATAGGCTCAGCTTGGAGGTGACGGTTTGGACGATGCCGGAAAATGTGTTGTCCGCGCCCGATGTGAAGTCGGCCAGGGCATTGCGGCACCCCGTCGAAAGGACAAGCGACCGATCATCCAGCACCTTGCGGAAATATCCCCGCGTATCGCCGGTGGTCATCAACCGGTAGATTGCGCCGATGGTGAAGGGCGCATCGGATTGGGCGAGATAGGCACCCACGCCTACAAAAGCGGTTCTCGCAGAATCGGTCCAGAACGGCTCGCCCCGCTCAGGCGGAACGAACAGCATCGTCGCGATCTTCTGAAGCTCGATTATGGCCTGGTCGGCATCGGTCCTGTCGATATAGGCCAGCGGATTATAGCGCGCGGTTCGGCCTTCCGGGTCGGTCGGGTTGAACAGGAACACGGCTTGGCCGTGCTTGGCACGAAACCCCGCCGTGGCCTCATAGTTCTCCCGCTTCACATCGAGGACGACCGTGGAGCCAGTCCAGCTCAACAGGTTGGGAATGACGATGCCCACGCCCTTTCCGGAGCGGGTCGGAGCTTCCACGATGCAATGCTCATTGCCTTCAAAGATCAGGAAGCGTCCTGATTTCTTGCCAAGGACGATCCCCTCATCCCCCCTGAAGCCGTTGCGCCGGATTTCGCCTTCCTTGGCGAAGCGCGCGGCACCGTGCAGCGGCGGCTCGCGCGTAACAAACCAGAACAGCAGCAGGCCAGATAGGAGCGATCCGGCGGCGAGACCGGCGGCCATCGCCTTCAGCACGACTGGATCACCGCGATAATACCAGAAGAATGCCGGCATCTTCATCGGGTCGTAGGCCGATGCCGGAAGGCCCAGGACGAACCATGCGACGATCGAGCCGGTGAGGCACAGGAGGACAAGCGCTACGGGCAAGCCGAGCGCCAGCGTCAGTCCAAGACTAGGCTGCGTGCCGCCCTGCAGGGTCATAGTAGATCTCCGTGACGCGAAACTTGCCCTGGACCTTCTTCATCTGCACCACGACATCCACGAGGATTTTGAGCAGCGAGCGAATGTCATCGCGCCCGAGATCAGCGCCGCCCTCGCTCTCCTTGACGAGCAAGGTGAGCTGATCGAACGCGAGCTCCGCCGAAGCGGCATGGATTGTCGTGATTGAGCCGGGATGGCCGCTGTTGACGTTGCGCAGGTAGAAGAAGGCGGTGCCGTCGCGCAGCTCCTGCAACAGGATGCGATCAGGGCGCATACGCAATGCGCTCTCGAGTAATTCCTTGGCCGTCACCTTGGCGGTTCCCTGGCCGTCCTTGCTGTAGGTCATATGGACGACATTGCGGTGTGGGACGACCAGTTCGCGGGTGTCCTCGATTGTCAGCAGCCGCTCATCTACTGGAATGAGTTGGATCAGGCCTTTCGCCAATGTCGTTTTGCCCGATCCAGTTGCCCCTGAGATCAGGATGTTGAGACGGCTGCGCACCGCCAGCTCGAAAAACTCAACGTGACGCCCCTCGCCCAGCAGGGCGAGCAGCCGATCTTCAGTTTCGGTCATGCCCCGCGCCGCAACTTTCGTTTCCGTGAAGAGGCCGCTGGCGTGAAAGTCCCCCATCGTCATCGTCCGGCAAGAGGGCTTGCGGATCGTGATGGATACCGTTCCATCGGGCGCGACGGGAGGGGCGACAATCTGGACGCGCTCGCCCGTCGGGAAGATCGTGGAGCAGATCGGGTTTTCGCGCGTGACATCCTGCGAGGTGAACGCCGCTGCGGCCGTCGCCAATATGTTGAGGCGGGGTAGGGTCAGCTCTTCTTCGACGGCCCAGGTCCAACCGCCCTTCCGTTCCACCGCCACCTCAAGGGGCTGGTTTATGACGACCTCCGTCACCTCCTCATCATCGAGATATTTGCGAAGGGGTTGCATCGCATCGTCCAGGACAGCGGTGTTGCGAAAGGCCGTGACCGTCATTGGTCCGCTCCCTTTAGGCCCAATCCGTAAACATGGGAGAAGTCGAAATCCTGCGCCACGGTGATGGCGAGATCGGTGCCTTGGGCGACGCGAAGGACGGGCTTTATATGTTGTGTGTCTTGAAGGATGGTCGAGGCGGAATCCGAAGGGACGCGCGCCACGTTGTTGCCGGCGCTGCCGACAGCCGTGGACGCGACATAGGCTCCATCCTCCAGCACGCTGAAAAGCAGCGCGGAGCCGAACCGATCCCAGAAGAACCGATCTACCTTGCCGCCAATGCCGGCACGGCCGAGGCTGTCGGATGCGGGCGACGCGATGTCGATCGACACCCCGCGTGGAGTCACGGCGCGGCTCCACATCGCAAACAGCCGGTATTGGCCCCGGTTCAACCCGCCCTGATATTCGCCAAAAACCTTTGTACCCTTCTCCAGCAAAACGACACGGCCGTTGTCGGAATAGATGTCGCGGGGAACGATGCAGGTCGCATAGCCGGGCACGCTGCTGTCCATGGCGGTCTGAAGCGTGCAGGGAATGATCGAGCCAGCGGTGACGAGATAATTGCGGTCGCCAATCATGCGGGCGCTGGTGCGCCCGATCGCCGACGTCCGCTTGAGTTCATCCAGCGGGGTGGCTTCGCTCGATCTTCCATCGGGGGCGGCTGTCGGCGGCGCCTCTTCCCCAAGACCGCCGACACGGCCAGCGGCAGCCTGTAGGCCCGACGTGCCATTATAGGCGACAAGGGTGGAACGGCGCGCGGAGTCCCGCAACTCTTGGGCTTCGGCAGCGCGGCGTTGGGCTGCGGTCATTTCGGCCGATTGCCCTCCGCCAGTTCCGGCACCACCTGGCCCTATCGGAGGCACCTGTTCACCGGCAAGCTGCACCGGTGCGTTGGGGTCTTGCAGCGCTGATTGGAGCGTCGGAGCGATCACGGTCTTGGGATCATAGGGTACTTCCGGAGCGGGCGGCTTCGGTTTGACCTCCGGCATCTTATTGTTGCCACCGACACCGGCAGCGATCGTGAGGGCAGCAAAGAGGAGGGAGCCGCCCAGCGCGCCCGCCACGATCATCTTCTTCGTGTCCCACTGGAAGGATTTGAGGGAAGGAATGCGGTTCGGCCGATCGACCGCGGGTGCTTCGCGGTCGATTTCGTTCATGTCCGGCGTGGCGTCGACGTCGAATCTCTTGTCGCTCACATCAATTCTCCGTCTGCCGCCCAACCACTTCCGAGGCGGTATCCGTCTTGGGATCGCGGCCGTAGAAGCTCGGATTGTCGTTGTAGATGCACAGCACCACCTTGCCTCGGCGCAGCCGCAATTCGCGGAACACGCCATGGATGACGACGAATTCGTCACGCACATCAAAGGAAGCCGTGGCCTCGCTGCCGTCAGGATTCACCGTGAAGATGGCGGGGATTTCGCGCTGGTTGGGGAAGCGCAGGACGGTGAACTGTCCGTTATCGGTGACTTCGGAGGGTTGAATGGCAGATGCCCCCTGCACGGTGTAGTTGAGATTGCGGGTGCCCTCCAACACGCCGAGATCCAGGGCGGCCTTTATGGCGCCGTTCTGCTGCGCAAGCACGTGTGCGAGCTGGCGGCGAGCAGCAGCCTCACGGAGCGCGGCGGCCTCTTGTTCTGGATACCGCACACGGACCTTGAAGTAGGTTTGGGCGACCCGCGAATTGGCAACGGCGGACAAGGCAAAGGTGTAGTTTCGCTTCTGGCCGGCATAATCGGTTACGACGATGAGATTGGTCCCCCCAGCACGTTCACGCGGCTTGATGAAGAGCGAATTTTCAGCCGGCGCGACCTCCCACGAGACGGTATCGCCCATCGCGACGAACTTGATGACCTCACCTTGCGCGAACTCGATCTGGGTCGCAGTCCTGAATGCGCTCCGGATCGCAATGACGTTCTGATCGCTATAGTTGACCTCTCGCACGCGATGATCGGCGGTGACGGGGCGGGGCGTATTTTCGGCGCTGGCTTGGCCGGGCAGCGCAGCGGCCAGGATCGCGGCCGAAAGCATGAGGAGCTGTTTCATTTTCCACCTATCTCCACATCCGCGCGATAGGATTTGACCTGAAAGCCGAGTGGATTGGCGTAGCGCCCCGCTTCCGATTCCGGCTTGGACAGCACATCGAACGTGATTGTCGCGATGGCAGGGGTTTCAGTGGCCTGCCCATCGCGTTCAAGCCGCTTGGTGAAACGAACCTGTGCGACGTTGGGCGAGATGAAGGCGACAGCCCTCACGCTGACGAACACCGTGTCGCTCGCGGTGAGCTGGTTTTGCGGGGAGTCCGGGTTGTCCTTCTTGTAGAAGGTGATCCACCGCCGTTGTTCCTCCGGCGCCGATAGCGCGAGAACCTGGTTGAAGTACTCCTGGCGCGCTTGCGGAATCCAGCCCTCGCGCGCCCTCACATAGTTGGCGAGGAAGTATTTGCGGACCGCCTCATCATAGGTGATCGTTTTGTCGCCGCGAAGCTGCTGCGTCACTTCTGTTGCGCCCGTCGAGCGATCGACCGTTACGACGTAGGGCACCACCGTCTTGAGCGGCGACAACATCGCCACGGACGCCACGCCTACGATCGATATAGCGCTGGCGACACCAGCGACGATCCAGGCCAATCGCTTCGACTGGTTGGCCGCCACAATGCGTTCGCGATCCCAGCTTTGGGCCTCGGCAAAATATGCCTTCAGATCCTCCGCACTATCTTTGACACCGATCGCCATCGTCAGCAGCTCGCATAGACGGGCCGTGAGGCCGCTTTGTTATGGGGAAGCGGCGTGACGGCGCTGATTGGCGGCACGCCATTGTCGTCGCGTGCAGCCGGCGAAGCGGCCTCCGGCGATGACGATGAGGGGAAGAGGTTGGTCGGCGGCGCTGCCGGCGTCGCACTCGGAACATTACGGGCGGGCAGGGTAGGGAGGATGGTCCCGTAAGGGTTGGCGGGCCGCTTCGACTGTCCGTTGCATCGCGGAACCTTGGCTTCCTTGGCGGCAAGGACCGGCGTAGGGGTCGAAAGGGAAAGCAGGGCGAGTGGCGCGAGCGCCATGGCAATCTTCATGACATTACTCCTATCGCGTCCGGGTCAGCGTTCCGCCGGTGCCACCGCCTCCACCCAATCGGCGCGCACCGGCGCCAACGGCGCGCGCGCCGCTCAGGGGCGCGCCTGCCATGGTGCGGCCAGCGATCGGGGCGAGGTTGCCCGTTACGGCGTTGGCGAATTGCGCTGCCAAGGCAGGGCCGCCACCACCCAGGCCCGACGCGAGGCTTGGGATTTGCAGGAAGAAGAAGAAGCCCAGGACGTAGAACGAAAGGGCTTTCAGCACGGCGATGAGGACTTCGTCGTCGTTCGTGATCGAATTGATGAACGTGTCCGTCGTCTGCGAGATGAACAGCGTGACCAGCAGCGCGAACACCACTAGCATGATGTAGCTGATGGCGGAGCCGAGCCATGCGAAGAACCATCCTCGCGTGGAATCGAACAGCAGAGCGGCCACGAAAAGAGGACCGACGACGGCCAGCAGGGCGAGCGCAAAAAGCGCAAAGGCGCAGATTGTGAACCCCAGCGCGCAGGACAATAGTGCGATGAAGAGGATCACCAAATTTGCGAAGGCAGCGAGGATGATTTCAACGATGTTATTCGGCATGCCAATCAGGTTCACACCAGCGGCATCAGTGTGGGCCTGAACAATCTCCTCGATCTTCGTGATGGCGCGAAACGCTCCTTGTAGAAGCGTGTCGAAGTAGCCGCCGAGACCACCAACATCAGCACCGCCAAGCGCATTTGCGAATTGCCCCGGCAGTCCATTCATCGTGAAGAGGCCGACCGATGCCCCATAGAGTGAGCTGACTGCCCATGTGAGGGCGGCGAGCTTCAGCGTGCGATAGACGAACTCGCGAGCAGGATACTGGACCGCACCCCGGAGGATCGCGCCGCCCAGTAGGATGATGTAAATGGTGACGCCGACGCGAAGGGGGCCGGAGATGATGCCGATCACCGAGGAATACAGCGCGATGATGCCGGCAAGGGCGCCATCCACTGAATTCATCATGTTCTCGAAGATCGGGAAATCCATTGGTCTTCCACCCTATCGCGACATCAGATGCCCATTTGTTTTTTGAACTTTTCGCGCTCGCGCTTCTGGATCAGTTGATACCTAGCGGTGTCGGCGTTGTTGCAATTCTCGGTTACGACAGCAGGCCAGCTAGTGATCGGTCGCTGCGACCCTTTCCAAGCGGTACAGACGCCTTCCATTTCGGTCCGATCGGCGTCGTTTTTCATGAAGAAGTCGACGGTCCGGAGTGGAATGTCCGAACGAAGGCCATCGCCGGTCTGTGCCTTTTCAGACGGTGAGCAGGCAGACAGCACCATGGAACACCCGCAGAGGATGAGTGGGGCTCGCATCAGTCGATGCCCATCTGCCGACGGAATTTCGCGCTCTCGCGCTGCTGAAGTGTCAGATAGCTTTGATATTCGGCCTCAGCCTTGGCCCGACGCTGTAATTCAACGGCTTGCAGGGCCATCATGTCGTTTGTCATCTGCGCTTGCTCAAGCTGAAGGCGGGCGCTCATATCCGCCCGCTCAGCTGCCGAATTTGCGCTGCCGAGCCGCGAGCGCAGCTCCTCCAGACCATCGCGACGGCTCGTCACGGAATCCCCCACGGACCCAGCCAATCCAGCGGTGACAGCAGCCTGTCGGGCACCCGTCTCATAGCTTGCCCGTGCGCTCTCCGATGCGTCGGGAGAGAGTTGCCCCATCAGTCCCTGAAAGACGCTATCGGAGCGACCACGAAGGCGGCCGATCACGTTAAGATCGCCGTTAGCGTAACCATCGAGGCTGCCCGACGACACGTTCAGTTCGCGCATGGCGTCGGTGCGCAGGCTATCCGCAACCCGCCCGATATCCGTCGCCTTGTTGAGATCACGATAGAGATCGCGGGCCTGTTGGAGCTGGTCGGCCCCTTGCGCGAGTATCGACACGCCCTGGCGGACCTGCTCAAGCTGCTGAAACAAGCTGCGTGTGTCGGTCACAGGGATGCCCTGGGCGTGCGCGGAACCCATGCATGTCAGGAGCGAGACTCCCATCACGAAATAGCGAAGTTTCTTGGGGCTCATGGGACTTCTCCTTTCAACTTGAACGTCGGCGCTGGTGGAAGATTGAGCCGGATCGCGGCCGTGTTCGGCGATCACATCACAGGCAACCGCGGTCGTTTCCGCGCGGCCTGACAACACGGCCAACTCGTTGTCGAGGCCGGTCAGATCCAGTTCCACGACGACAGAGTCATGCCCCTGCTTCACGAGGAACTTGTGCGATTCTTGGCTGAGCTCCTCGCGGATCAGCGCGAATTCGGCATCCGTCATGGAGAATCCGTCGATATAATCGCGGCGCTGTCCGTTCGGATTGGGCAGCATGATCTTCGTTGCCACCTGCTCCAATATGGAGTGGCTGATGTCGCTCTTAAGCGCGTCGCCTGGGGATTGGGTCGCGAACACCATCAGCGCATTGCGCTTGCGGTACGTCTTCAACCCGTCCTGGGCGAAGCTGCGAAACGCATTGTCCCCGAGCGCCTTCCAGAACTCGTCGATCACGATCATCGTGCGGTCGCCGGTCAACATCTTGTCGATCCGGTGGAACAGGTAGAGCATCAACGGCGCGCGGATATCGGCGTTGTCGAGAAAATCGGTCATGTCGAACCCGATGAACCGGGCATCGAGTGTCATTTCGTCTTCCGCGTTATCGAATGCCCATCCCAGCGCGCCGCGCGAGGTCCATTTCTCCA
This sequence comes from Rhizorhapis suberifaciens, assembly GCF_014200045.1. GTDB lineage: Bacteria > Pseudomonadota > Alphaproteobacteria > Sphingomonadales > Sphingomonadaceae > Rhizorhapis > Rhizorhapis suberifaciens. Next base: position 59,534 of record NZ_JACHOV010000012.1, on the reverse strand, counting down.
GTCTCGCGCCAACACCGCCCTCGTCGGCCATGCCGAGCATCGTGCGCAAAGCATCGAGCGAGCGCGCCGCTCGGGGCAGCTTCATGACGGCGGCAATGCCATCATCAATGCGCCTTTCCTCTTGCACGGTGATCGGCCGTCCTTCGGCGCGGACGAGCTGGCGGACCCATAGCGACAACCAGGCCCGATCCTCTGCTGTATTGGCCAGCGCCTTCAATGGAGCGAAGCCGGTGGGCGTGCCGTTGGCGAGCATGAGATAGGTGCCGCCACTCGCCAGCACGAAAATCTGCGCGCCGCGATCCTTATCGATGAAGATCTGTCGCGCGCCTGTCTTTTCGGCCTGCGCCATCAGGAAGTTGAGCAGCACCGTCTTGCCGCCGCCTGTCGGGCCGATAACCATCGTGTGCCCGACGTCGCGCTTGTGGAAGCTGAAGAAATAGGGGCTGCGCGCGCTCGTCTTGAGCAACGCGATGGCTTCGCTCCAATGGTTGCCGGTGGCGCGGCCCGCGGGGTAGGTGTGGAAGGGCGCGAAGGCGGCGAAGTTGAGCGACGTGATCGGCGCGGGCCGCGCGCGCGATCGACATGTGGTCGCGCAGCGATTTCAGGCTTCCGCCATAAACGGCGAGGGTGAAGTGATGATCGCCCAGCACGAAGCGGTTCGACATGAGGTCGTCCGCTGCGTCGACCAGATCGTGCATCTGGCTGATGGCCCGATCGTCGGCATTCTCCATCTGCCGCTGCCGCAAGCGAAACCGTTCGGCCGCGGTGGCGCGGCTCAGGAAAGTGAAGGATTGCGTGAGGACGAAGCCGAAATCGACGGCCAGCAGGGGTTCAAACTGGCGCGGTGTGGTGAAGGCCGGATACTCGCGGATGCCGAATATGCCGCCGAATGAGCTGCGGTCGGCATCGCGAACCTCCACCGTCTCGCCACCAAAGATGACCCGTTGCCGATAAAGGGCGCTGCCAAGATGGCCCCGGATGATCGGCACGCGCCGATGACGCCCCGTCATCACCATTTCGGCGACTTCGAGCGGTTCGGAGAATTTGAGGCCATTATGCCCATAGATCGCGAGCCGGCGCGGCTCGCAACGCGCCATCAGCTTCTCAAAATCGCGGGCCTTGTCCTCGAGAAACTCGATCAGATCCTCATCCACGGCGTCGGCCGCTGACAGGGTCTTGGCCTTGGACCGGAACAGATGGATCAGCTTGTCTGCGCCATGCACGGCGGGACGCGCGAGGATGGTGACGAAGAAGCGGTTGATGAACATCCGCTCCCGATTGATCCGCGCGAAATAGGCGGCATCGAGGTCGCGGGCGAATTTCGACCGGAAATTGCCGCCGGGATATTGCTCGACCCGCGCCCTGACCAGATGCGTCCAGATCGACAGGCGATCGTCGTGCAGGTTGCGCAGCATCCCGTTGAGCTTGGAATGCCAGTCATTGAGATCGCGAACATCGGCCGTCTCGAAAGCGCGGCCCTGCAACTCAAAGGTGAGCAGACAAGCACCGGAATCTAGAACGATCATCTCGTCATTGATGTGCCGCGCATAGGGCAGGAACTTGGTAGGCAGCACTTCCTTGAGCGCTACCTTCATCGGCACCTGGGCCGAAAGACGATCCACTCTAGCCACGGCGCCCGAAGCCCTTGCGGGCAATGCCCTTGAGGGGGAGGGGCGTGTAGCTCGACCCACCCCAGAAGGTGCGATTGCGGTTCGCCGCCTTGGTGCGGAAGAACAGGAACATCAGCCTGAAGGCGTTGACATCCTGACGCACCACGAGGCGGGCAAGGCCATAGCAAACCGCGCCTGTGACGAGCGCATAGACGGGGTTGTTGGTGCCGATCAGGACACAGGCCGATACCAGCAGGATGGGCACGGCCGCTTCGATCGGGATGCCCGCCCACAGCGCTGGCCGTGTCACCGCAAGGAACAGCGTGTTGCGCGCTATCTCCTCTCTCTCATCGGCCATGGCCGCCTCCCTGCCAGCGTTCAATGCTGCGGCCTGATGCGCCGTCGGGCCGCCGGTCCATCAGGCTGAGCCTGCGATCTGGTCCACGATCCACGGCGCCGAGAAGATGATCGCGATACCGATGATGACTGTCACTAGTGCGCCGGTGTTGACCCGGCCCATCAACCATCCTGCGCCAGCGACAATGACGGCGATGACCGCAATGGCGCGGAGCAGGCCGTTGCTGAGCAGGCCCAGCACATTGTTGGCGAAGCCCTCCAGATTGGCGGATTGGGCGAATGCCGGGTCCGGTGACACGAGCGACGCAAGCCCCGCTACGGCAACGGCGGCGGCGATCGTCGCCGTCCTGCGCTGGCGCGGCGACATCGCCGCCACATGGCGTTGAACTGTCGATCGCGCGGATTTCGCCGGCTTGTCCATGGATGCGTGTGACTTCATCAGCTTCCTCCTGTTTCGGCGCTCCGCGCACGCTCGTAAGCGGCTCGGGAAAAGACATCCCAGGCCGGGGGTGGTGGTGATGCTGCCCGCGCGGGCATGGCTTCGGGCATATTCTCCGCGACCAGTTCAGCCAGCATATTGGCTGGCGGCTTGATCGCTGCATCGGCTTGTACGGGCAGGGCAGGGGGCGCATAGGCGGCAGGAGCGATCCCGTCGGACACGCCGGCATTGTTCAGCACGCGGCCGACATAGCCGTTGCGAAAACCCCGCGTTCTCGAGCCGGTATTGTACATGGACAGGGCGACCCGAAGCGCCTCTTGCGGCATCCTTCCGTCGCGGACCTGACGATAGTTGCCCGCCAGCACTTTTCCGGCAGCGCCGATGTTGATGCAGGGATCGAACACATTGCTCCACGTCAGACCCAGGGCAGACATATTGTTGGATTTGATCTGGCCAAGGCCAAGATCCACCGAATGGCCTTGCGCGATATAGCGGCGTGCGACGCGTGAGGCCTCGACGGCATTGGTCGGCCGCGCGGGTTGACGGGCGACCCCGTTGACGTTGAGCGCGAACGGATAACCCTTGCTCTCGGTGTGCACCACGGCGGCGATGGTGGAAGGGGCCACGCTTGGTGCACATTGCGCCGCAAGGCCCAAGATCGCTGCCGTGGTGAACTGCATTATAGCGGTCCTCCCGGATTGGCTGTGGCTTCCGCCTGTGCCACGTCGGCTTGGGTCGGGACTGTGTAGGTGGTGCGGCTTCCGTCACGCATGGTCATCACGACGAAGCCAGGACGAACGCTTTTCGGTTTGGTGTATTTGGCCGCGGCGACGCCGCCTGCGGAGCATGTCGGGAAACCGCCGCCCAATGCCAGGCTCCGCAACAGTTTGCGGATAGGAGCGACGCACTGGGCATATTGCATCCAGCCCCCCGGATTGCTGGCGCACAACAGCACTTCACAAGCCCAACTGCTGTCGGCGGCGCGTGCCGAGGTTGGTGTTGCCGATGCCAGCAGAAACGTGATTGCTGAGACCAGATTGGACGAGCGATTTAGCATGTTTTCACCTCTCTTGTGAAAACACCTTAAATCGCTTTTTGAGCTCTGCCTAGACTGCGAAGGACTCGCAATACGGGTTTCTGCCGTCTCGCCTTCCATTCTGCGTCAGAAACGGGACGGGTCGTTCCAGTGGGGCGATGGGTTGACGCCGATTACGGAAGCGTAGCCATAGGCCGCCACGATGTGCCGAATGGCCGAGGAAACCTTTGAATAAACACGAATTCTTTTTTTGTCATAGAGGGCGACATGGAAAGCAGCGGACCCGCGCCAGCTCACGCGGACGTTGATATACCACTTGCCGTCGTCCTCGCGCTGATGCACCTGGACATCGGTGATCGTGCCGGCGACCGGACGCTGCGATGTCAGTTCGCGCTCCAGGATCAGTTCGAGTTCCATTTTCCCCCTGTAGCGATTTATATCATTTTCGCTGGATAAAATTATGTGTTTCGGTTAGTATAGGATAAGGGGCAAGCCAGAGGAGGTCCAGTGAGCGGACGAGATCCCGATGCCGTTGCCCGCGATGCCGATCGCATCGTGCGACAGCTTGGCGGTAAATGGCATGGTGATTACGCCATGTGCCGATGCCCAGCCCATGCCGATGGCGATCCCAGCCTTTCAGTGCGCGTGGGCCAGCGCGCGGTTCTGTTTCATTGTTTCGCGGGTTGCACGTCCGACGCGATCGTGGATGCTCTACGCACAGGCAATTTCGCTGCCGCGCGCGATCATGATCCGGGGCAGCGCCATGAAGGAGGGAAGGGCGACTTCAACAAGCTCGCCCTGTCGATATGGCGATTTGCCGATCCCTTCGCTGGCAGCCTGGCCGAACGCTATCTGCGCACGCGCGCCATTACTCCCGTTGGCATCAAGGCTCGTTTCGACGCGCGCTGTCAGTTCGGCGCCGGGGACGAGAAGGCGTTTGCACCCGCGCTGATTGTGCCCGTCGAAGAAGACGCCGGCGTTGTCGCCATCCATCGAACCTTCCTGCGCGCCGATGGCACCGACAAGGCCGAGATTATCAAGCCCAAGCGAATGCTGGGCAATCCCGGTGGCGGGGCGGTGCGCTGGGGCGGTATCCCCGCCAATGGCGTCCTGCGCCTTGCCGAAGGGGTCGAGGAAGCGGCCAGTGTGATGAACATGCTGGAGCCGGAAACCTTTGTCTGGCCGGTGTTGGGGATCGAGCGATACCAGACTCTCAATATTCCCGAGAGCATCCACACCATCATCATCTACAGTCAGCATGGGGCCGAGGCCGCGCGCGCCGTCAAACGCGCAGCGCCGCACCTGACGGCCAATGACCGCCAGCTCAGCGTGAAGCTGCCGCCCCATGCTGGCGACTGGAATGATCTTTTGCGTGAGATCCGCGCGCAATGAAGCTGTTTCCTGGCCTGCCCAATCACCAGCGGATCATGATCGCGGTGATGTTCGGGGCAGTGTCCGTCTATGCGCTGGCGCAGCAGAAAGAGCAGGTCGCGCATATCACGTCGTTGCGGCTCAATGATGCACGGCCGCGTGTCGTGGACGGTGATACGCTCGACGTGTCGGGGTCGCGGGTCCGGATTGTCGGGATCGACGTGCCGGATGATGATCGGCTGCGGCTGAAGCAGCTTTCGACGCTGACGATGCAGGGATTGGCGGAGCGGGATGGCGGCGTAGAATGCGCCACGAGCCTGTTCGATTTTGCGCTGAGGCGGGAGAGGCAGTGCCGCAGTCCGGCGACGAGCTATGGCCGGTTGAATCTGTCATGTCGGTTCAAGGCAAATGGTGCGAGCGTGGCCGCGACGATGGTGGCCCAGGGCTATGCCGTGGATTATCGGAGATATTCGGGCGGGGCCTATGTGAAACTGATGCAACGGGCAGCGCAGCAACGGCTTGGTTTGTGGGGGCAGGACTATGAAGGGATGCGCCAACTGGCGATCGATCGGGCGACCTTGCCTAGCGGTTGTGGGGCCAATTCCATCAGGAAGTGACGACCCTGCTTTATCAACTGTTGATAAGCTGCTATATCCCCCGTCGAAAGGAGACGCTGCATGATTAGCGCGGATCTCGGGCAGCAGCTTGAAAGTTTCGTTGCGGGCCTCGTCGCGACGGGGCGCTACAACTCCAAGAGTGAGGTTCTCCGTGAGGGGGTGCGGTTGATACAGGATCGCGAAGCGCGTCTTGTCGCGCTGGATTCCTCAATCGCGCGTGGACTTGCCGATGCCGATGCGGGGCGCACCAAGCCGGCGGGCGAGGTGTTCGACCGACTTGAAGCCAAATATCGCGCCATGGATTCCGGCGACGAATGATCGTCCATCTGTCGGCCGAGGCCGAATATGATCTTGAGACGATCGGTGACTATATCGCCCGGGACAATCCGGTGCGGGCCTTGAGTTTCCTGCATGAACTGCGAGCCAAATGCCTTGGTCTGGCGGAGATGCCGGAGCGGTTTCCGCTGGTCCCCCGTTTTGAAACGTCCGGCGTACGCCGGCGCGGGCATGGCGATTATCTGATCTTCTACCGTGTCGAGACTGAAAAAGTGGTCATCATTCACATTCTGCACGGCGCTCAGGACTACAGCACGATCCTCTTTCCCTCCTGACTGGCCGTTGCCTTCGGCCCGCGCTCTATTCCGCCCCGTTCCGGCGCTCCACGGAACCCCGCCACGGGTTTCCGCCCATTCGGGTGACGATCGACTAACGGAGCAGGGGGAGCCGATCGGCCTGGTCGACTTGTTCAAGTGGAGGCCTGACCGGCAGCTTCCGGGAACGTACGATAGGATAGCGGCCATTCCTGAAGGTTGGCCGCCGCACAGGCAGAAGCGGGCACCCCATTTTTACCGGATTACGCGACGGCGACTTGCGCAGTCGCAGCACCCGAGGGGTGGTACGCAAGGCGTGCGCCCCTTGACATATGCACTCGGATGATTCACGTTTTGTTCACAACCTGGCATGAAGATGGCGAGGAGCCCATGAGCCGGAAGTCACCCAACCTGACCTTGAGTCTGCCCCAGTGCCCACATTGCGGTCGACATTGGCGCCCAGCGCAGGGCGCGGTGGCTGACGCGGCGCACTGCAGGAAGTGCTCGGCCGAGCGTCAGGCGGTGGCTGCGCCACGGTTGGGCCTCACGCCCATCACAGCCGCTGATCTGACGGGCAACTACCTGCTGCCCAGGCACCTGAGGCCGCGCTAGCCGAAGAAGGCTTCGAGCCCCTTCACGGCCGCAGTACGACCGACCACGCCGCCCGAGCCCGCGAGACGCTTGTTTCGCCCCTTGCCGATGGGCTCGCTCCACGCCTCCCACTCATTCTTGCGCGGCGAGATCCGCCTCCATTCCACGACGACGCGGCGCGCGCCCTTTGTCTTCTCCCAACGGATTAGGTCCGTCGTGACGCTCGTCTCCCAGATTGGCGACGTGGGGAGGTTCGCCAGCACGTTGAGCGCCTGAGCTGCGTTCTGGCATCGGGCGTCGTCGTCGTCGTTCAGCATCTTGCGGATCGCGCGGCGCCATGGCTTCGAGACGTGGGGTAGCCATGTCAGCGTGTCGGCGAAGCCACCATCCTTGACGATGTCGCGGGGGTTGAGCGCTTCCTCGTACCAGACCTTCCCGTGGAGCAGCCGATATAGCGTCATTCCAATCGCCCAGATGTCCGATTTCGCGCTGGTGCCCTTACCGTTCCAGACCTCATAGGCGATGTGGTCGCTGTAGCCCGCCTGTGATGCGTAACCTAGGACGAGCTCGTCGGTGACGAGACCGAAATCGCTGATCTGAGCCTCGGCCTTGCCATTCAGCAGAATGTTCGCCGGCTTGATGTCCCGATGGACCATTCCACGTGAATGCATGACCCCCAGGCCCATGAGAACCTCGGTGCCGACCTTGCGCACCGCGGAAAGCGTCATGGGCCCGTGCTCGAAGGCCGACTGCAGGGAACCGCCCGGGCAGAACGCCATGCAGATCACCACGCTGTCACCGTCCGGCGCCTCGACGACATGATGCACCTGGACGACGTGCCGATGGCTCGCTTTCGCGAGATTCTTCGCCTCGGCCAGATAGCTTGCCTTATAGCCGGGCCACGTGGCGTCGTCGTGGAACCACTCGCGCTTCAGCACCTTCACGGCTACCTGGCCATGCGCCGGATCCTCTCCTTGGAAGACCTCGCCGAAATGACCATTGCCGAGCTTGGCGCCGAGCTTTAGGTCGGAGACGTAGTTGGCCATCAGGCGTTCCGCGCCGCTATCAGGAGCATCGTCGCTTCCCGGCTGAGCTTCCGCAGGGAGCCGCCGGTGGTCTTGTCCGTCCAGAAGGCATCGTCGCCGACGTATTCGTCGACCTTGCGATCACCATAGGTCCTGCTAATCACGGCTTTCGAGAGTGCCTTCACGGGGCATTGCGAGGCGGCGGCCGCGATCACGATGCCCCTGACCTCGGCGCTGAGGAGAAAGCCCAGCGTGGCGGAGCCCTTCCCCGCGACGGCGCTGGCCTTCACCACCACGGCATCGATGCCATTTTCCTTGATATAGTCGGCGCACTGCTGGTGAAGGAAATTGTAGGCGGCCGCCCGGTCGCCCTTTTGTACCTTCCAAGTATCATCCGACTTGATGATGATCGGTCCATCGTCATCCGGTATCTCGGCATCGACCGCCACAACCGAGTCTTTCGAAGCACTTAGCCCCAGCCACCGCGCTGCCATTCAGATCCCCCTATCGTTGAATCCGGTTGATACAGCACCGCCGCATCGTAGGAAATCGAGAACGTGCCGAATTCGGCCGCATTGAAATTGAACACGGCACGACGCGTGCGCTGTATCGGGCTGGAGAGGCGTCAGCTCCGGCCCGACACCAAGATCGTGGCTTCGGCAATCAGACTGTTCAGCACGGCCTCCAGCTTCGAAGTGTCGTACCCATCGCCAGCTAGATTTTCGTCCGTCTGCGCAAAGAAGTGCTTGGCGTAGGATTCCTTGAAGTCCAGCGCGCCCTGCCAAGCGTCGACCTCCTTCTTGTAGTTGCTCCACAGCACCTGCGCTGGACCATAGTCTGGTAGCGCGAGGTCTAGGTAGCATTCGATCGCGGCGGCTCGTCCGTTGATGTCGCTGGACGATATGCCCTGTGGTCCACGAGCCGGAAATGCACGGAACGCTTCCTGGTCCGGAAGCACCATTGCGCGCATGTTTTCCGGCATACCAAGATTTTGCAGGCGGCGATCGGCGTCTTTGCCTTCCGCATCATTGTCGAGCAGGAAGAGGATCTGGTTCTGGACATCGATCCGGACCAGTCCCTCGGCGAACTTCACGAGGCTGCCGGTGCCCCAGAACGGGTGACTCTCATTCACGTCGATGAAGCGGAAGAAGTCGGTCACGTCGGGGCGGAGCACGTCCAGCGCCCGTCTGACAATCCGTGCGTCAGAAGTACCTTCGGTCGCAACCAGGATACGCTTGTGCCGTGGCGCCCCCGGAACGAACGATGAGGCGTCCTCCCAGCCGTTCTTCACCAGCGGCCCGTATTGCCAGATCACCTCGGCATCGGCGTTGGCGCCATCACGGCCGAGCACCTGCAACATCGAATATGCGTCGAGAATGCAGGCCACCGAGGCGAAATAGCGCCTCTCCGACTGATCATACCCACCTAGCCAAGGGTAGGGGTCAATCTCTTTCGGGATCCTGCGGATCTCGTCCGCATGGGCGGCAAAGCGGCCTGGCGGCACCTCGGCCTCCCCTTCGGCATCAGATGCGACAACGTGATCGCCGAGGCTTGAAAGCGGGTAGCGCCGGCAGAACGCGCAGAAGTCGTCGAACGACATGAAATCGGTCGGTAGTTCGACGGATGTGACATCTTCCGCGAGCTCGATGGCGCTCTGCACCGCCGCTTCATACGCGAAGCGGGCACCGTCGAGACCGTGCCCAAGCAGGTTCAGGCGTGGAAGCACGCGCGCCAGTGGGCGCACGAACGCCGCTTCATACGGCGCAGCATCGAGCTGGTTCTGCTCGAAATAGTAGTAGTCGATCTCTTCAGCTCGGCGCCTGGCGCGATTCCCTTCCTGAAACAGGACGCCGTGATCGATCCCCATCATGTTCTTCGACCAGTCGAGGGCGATGCCCTCGACTGTCAGTTCGATTTCGGTGCCCACGTGAACTCCCCAATGTCTTGAAGAACATGCCTGCGTTGAGTGTGGAAGTCGACGGCGTCCTGCAGCGCAGCCGGGGGCCCGCTGCCAGCGATCGAGAAGCTGCCTGTCCGCTTTCGGAGCGCCGGCCAGGGCGCTCGGCCGCCCACGTGTCGGCGGCAAACCGTGGTGTTTCGCATGCATATTGTCTTCAAGGGGGACCGCCAAGGGCTGCTGCCCTTTCGTTCCCGAACAAAAATAGACCGCCCGTGTAGTCCGCCAACCCTGGGTAGCCCGCCGCCTTGCGGGCGGCGACCAGGCTAGGCGGCCGGCCCGCGCCAGCGGTCGATTTTTGCCCTCCCTCCCCATCCCGTTCCTCGCCGGAAGGGCAGAGCCGCAGGCCGCAGGCAGCGGCTTTCAGCCCGATGGAAGGAGCAAAATCATGGGACGGATCACCGAAAATCGCACCGATGTTTATCAGGAAATCACCGATCAGATGATTGCGATGATCGAGGCAGGCACAAGGCCATGGTCGAAATCATGGGCAGGCACTTCCCCCAGCATCCCGCTTCGTCACACCGGCGTTCCCTATCGCGGCATCAACGTGCTGACCCTTTGGGTCTCAGCCATGACGAAGGGCTTTGCGTCGCCGCATTGGCTCACCTTCAAGCAGGCGCTCGCCTTGGGGGGTTGCGTTAGGAAGGGCGCGAAAGGCTCTGTCGTGGTCTATGCCAACAAGGTCGAACGGACCGAGGAGAATGACGCAGGCGAGGAGGTCCGGCGCGGTATCCCTTTCCTGAAACGCTATGTCGTTTTCAATTCCGAGCAAATCGACGGGATCGAGGCCCGCTATCCGACGCCCGAACCCATCCTGAAATCCACCAATCGCGACGGCGAACTGGACGCCCTATTCCAGCGTATCACCATATCCTTGCGCCATGAGGGTTCGCAGCCCTATTACATGCCCGGCTGCGATCAGGTCGTGATGCCCGAGTTTCGGGACTTCTTCACGAGCGACGACTATTATTCCACGCTCGCGCACGAATTTTGTCACGGCGTCGGACACAGCAGCCGCTTAGCGCGCCCGACGCTCTATTCCGATAAGCGGGAGGATGTCGCCCGCGAGGAATTGGTTGCGGAGCTGGGCGCGGCATTCGTCAGCGCGGCCATCGGCATAAAGCTGCATGATCGCGAGGACCATGCCTCCTACCTAGCTTCATGGTTGACCGCGCTGCGCAACGACAAGCGCGCGATCTTCACCGCCGCGACCCAAGCTCAGGCCGCCGCCGATATGCTGCTCGGCATGATGGGCGCGGAGGCGCTGTCGTGCGCGGCATAGGCGATAATCATGGTCCTCGTCTCGATGACGAGGACCAGATACGTCCAGTGCTCGCGGCGGCCGCCAATTGCGGCGGATGCCGGCACTGGCGTCCGCCGCCTGAGCGAGACCGTGACGATTATCGCGCATTTCAGAATGGCGCGATCAAACGACGGATCGCCGAGCCGCGTGGGGCCTGCGATCGGCTGCGGCTTCGTCCCACCGGGCCGACTTCATTTTCTGCAACTGTCGAGCGGTCGCGTTGCTATAACTTCGAGCCGAAGGAGGCACCGGCCCGCGCGACGCGAGTGCGCGGATTTGTCACCATCTATGAAAATGGGCGCATTGCCTGGCAGGGGACCGAGGGGGACGAGCCAGCGCAGTATCGCCAACAGGAGTTAGACCTATGAGCCAAGTGCCCCAAAAGCGCCCGTTATCCGCGCTGTCAGTTCTGACGAGATGGGCGCGGCGATCGGCCGCCTCCTAGCCATAGCTCTTCCGTCGACCCGCGCGGCCGAACCGGCGCATCCGGCAAAGTGGCGGATTTCCTGCTTGCTTGGTGGAACGGTGACAAATGCGGCCATTTTCCGATCCTCCACTTTTGCAACGTCGATGCGGTCATTGCCGAAGATATGCTGACGATCATGGCCTATCTGGCACAGGAATCGACGGTCTATGCCGACGCATGGGGCTATCGTGACCAGGTGGGCGAGCTTTGGGAGCGATATCGCGTCTAGCGCGTGAGCGCTCGGCAGGCAGCGGACGCACTAGGCGCGGCGCCCTCGGCGGCGCCGATGCTCTCTGATAGGGCGCATTCAGCGCGGGGAACGCCAAGGGCGCCGCCCTTTCGTTCCCAAACGACAATCGACCGCCCGTGTAATCTGCCAAGGCCGGTATTGCGCCGCCTATGGCGGCGGCCGACCTAAGCAGCTCGCCCGCGCCAGCGGTAGATTCTCGCCCTCCCTCCCCATCCCGTTCCTCGCCGGAACGGCAGGGCCGCCAGGCCGTGGCCTTTCGGCCTGCGAAGGAGGACCATACTATGACCATCGAATTGCCCGACGCGGAGAAAACCGACCGCATTCGCTCGCTGAACGATACAGCGCGCCAAAACCCAGGGGTGGCGTGCCGCGCCAACATGACCATCGGCTTTGCCGCCCTTCAGGATCATGATCGTCATCGGGCGGTGCGGCAGATCATGGTTTTCGATCAGTTTGACGAGGGCAACGATCCGCACGGCGAGCATGATTTCGGCGCAATCTATCGCCTTGTTTCCGGCGAATGGGTGCAGCATCGTCCCCAGGATGAAAAGCTGATCGAGGAAACGGTTTTCTGGAAAATTGACTGTTATGACAGGGAGTTGGAATTTGGCAGCGAAGCGCCGTGGGACAGCGCCCAGACGACCCGTGTGCTGACCATCATGCTGGCCAGTGAGTATTGAAACAGGCCGCCGCCCCACGATGCGGGGCGGCGGCCTGTCCGATCGGCGCCCTAGTGATTTATTGTCTTTTCGCTCCATTTTGGATAAAGAAGCGGTAAGGATATCGACCATGCTTCATTTCGACATCGAGGCCATTTGGGCGCAGGTCAGGGCGATGGATTTCGTTCGCGGCACGCCACAGGAAGTTCATCAGTGGCGCATGGATGACGCTGAATCGCGCGCCAATCTCGCGATTGAAGATATGGCGCTGGCGTCCAACGAGGCCGAGCTTTTCGATATGCTGTTGGACGAGGCCGTTCCCCCGGCGCTTGCATCCAAGATTGTCGCGGGCCTGATCGAACGTGGCGCTGGCGAGCTTGCCGCCTGATCGACATTGGGCACCAACCACGAATCCGTTCAAGCTCGCACTGGCCCTGGAGGCATGGCGTTTCTACCTGCGCGTGATCCCCCGACCGGGCAGCGCTATCGCCTGAGCCTGAGCAAGGTTCGCGAGGAGCTTGACCGCTATCTGCCGGCGGCGCGCACCGAGGCAGCCGAGCGCCTGCAGAAGCTGGTGAACGATGGTGCGCCGGACAGTCGGATCGTCGCGGCGCGCATGGAACTTGCCTATGTCCGGCACGCCAAGGGGCCGGTCTATCAATCGCATTTGCTTAACTTTCTGGGGCAGCGTGAGGTTGAGGCGGTCATCTCCGCTGAACAGACGCCGTTGGAGCGCGTGCGCGAAATCGGCGCCGCCTTGGCGGCCCGTATCAATACGCAGCAGCTTGCGGCTATTCAGCGGGCGGTGCGGTCGCTTGAACGGCCGATCCTTCCTCCGGGCCAGTCTCCGGCGCATGAGCGCCTGGCCGACACCTTCCTGAAAAACACTCCCGACCAGAACAAGGCTGATCCCCGTCTCGCGGCCGCTCAGGATATTGTGGACAGGGCGCAGGCTGCATCGCTTGCGCGGGGTGATAGTGCGCGCCTGGTGGAAGCAGCGGGCGATGCCGCGCGCGCGTCCGTCGCTGCCAATATCCGCACGGGCAAGCCTTTTGACGAGGGAATGACCCTTCCGTCTCCCGGCGGCCCCAAACCCCCTGCCCTGGGCAAGGACCGCAGCCGATAAATAGTCGCGCGCGGCGCAGCTCGTGGCCCCGCAGCCCTTCCCCCGGAAGGTCATTGGCGCGGGGAACACCAAGGGCTGCTGCCCTTTCGTTCCCGAACAAAAATAGACCGCCCGTGTAGTCCACCAACCCTGGGTAGCCCGCCGCCTTGTGGGCGGCGACCAGGCTAGGCGGCCCGCCCGCGCCAGCGATCGATTTTTGCCCTCCCTCCCCATCCCGCTCCTCGCCGGAGAGGCAGAAGCCGCATTGCCGCAGAGCAAGCGGCTTTCAGCCGGAAAGGAGGTGAAAACAATGTCTTACACACGGTATCGAGGCGATCCCTATTGGAAGCGCGCCAAGAGCGACGGGATCAGCGTGGATGGCACCGCCTACAGCCAAGGCGACCGGGTTTTCTTCTACCCGCGCACCGGAGCGACATACGCCGGTGACAGCGCGCAGCGTGCATCAGCCGAGTTTGATGAACTGGCTGCCTTGGAGGGCTGACCCTCCCCTTTCCCCTTCAAAGACACAGAATTCAGGAGATCACATCATGGCTATCATTACCGTCAAGCTGTCGCAGCTTCGCATTTCCCCCCTCAATACCCGCCGCGTGAAACCTTCCGCGATTGAGGCGATGGCCGACGACATTGCCGCGCACGGCCTGCTACAGAACCTCGTCGCCTACGAGGAAGATGACCTTTTCTGGGTCTTTGCCGGTGGGCGTCGCTATCGCGGCCTCAAGGAATTGGTGAAGCGCAAGACGATCAAGAACAGCGATGCGTTCCCCATCGAGGTGCGGACGAAGGAGGAAGCCATCGAGCTTTCCCTTGCCGAAAATGTCGCCCGTGAGGATATGCACCCTGCTGATTGCATTCGTGCCTTTGCCGCGCTGCGCGATACCGGCATGGACGTTTCCGATATCGCCGCGCGCTTTGGCTATGCGACCAGCTATGTCTATCGGATGCTGCGCCTTTCCGCGCTCAACCCCAAACTGATCGACATACTCGCTAAGGACGAACTCACCATCGAGGCGGCCAAGGCTCTCACCCTATCTGACGACCATGCTGAGCAGCTTCGCGTGTTCAAGGCATCGAACGGCCAAGCCCATGGCATTCGGCGGATGCTGACACAGGAGAAGGTGACAACGCAGAGCGGCGCGTTCCTGTTCATTGGACGCGATGCCTATCTTGCACAGGGCGGGACGATCACCCCGGACCTGTTCTCGCAGGGTGACGAGGGTTATGCCGATCAGCCGGAAATCGTGCAGGATTTGGCCGAAGCCAAGCTGGATGCGCTGGCAGACGAATATCGTCTGGAAGGATGGTATGAGGTCAGCGCCGCGCTCGACCAGCCCTATGACCTGTATGCGAAGGGTTATCTCTACCCCAGCGAGCGCGATCCCAGCGAAACGGAAGCGGCGCGCATGGCCGAACTGGACACCCAGATCGAGGCCATTGCCGAAGCCGAAGGCGAGGATAGCGAACGCATCGAACCGCTGTCGGCGGAAAGAGAGGCCATCGTTGAAGGGCTGCGCTCCTACAATGCGGATCAGAAAGGGGTGGGCGGCGTTGCGCTTTGGATTTCTCGCGACGGTTCGGTTGCCCAGCGCATCTATCGTGCGAAGGCTGAGAGGGCATCCAAGGTGTCGAGCGTGAGCGATGGCCCTGCCCCGCTCTACCCCAACAGCCTGATTGCGGACCTGACCCGGATCAAGACGCAGATCGTGCAGGAAGCCGTTGCGGCCAATCCGGTGCTGGCGCTCGATGTTCTCTTGGACTCGCTGTCCGGTCAATTGCTGCATGGCGCGCACAGCTATCGTTTAGCGCTGGAATTGAAGGCCGAGGCCGTGGCGACCGATGTGCCCGATGAAATGATGGCGACGAGCGATGTTCGTCCGGTTGAGGAAGTCATGGCAACCCGCTTCGCTTCGCTGCCTACCGAGGGACGGTTTGAAGCAATCCGGGCCATGACGACCGACGATAAGATGGCCCTGCTGGCGGGTTTGGTCGCCATGATGGTCGACGGCACGGTGTTCGCGGGCGGTTCGCCTTCGGATCGGCACCACCAGTTCGAGCAGATCGCCAAGGCGAGCGAGGTCGAGATTGCTGATCGCTGGTCAGCTCCTATCGCGGTGTTCGACCGTATGAAGCGGGCTTCGCTGATTACTCTTTTGCGTCAGGAAACTGGTGATGCCAGCGCTGAAAATTGCGCGACCATCAAGAAGAAGGCTGACCTTGCCGTCAATGTGTCGGGCCGTCTCCCCGGCAAGTGGCTCCCGGAGCCGATGCGGATCGGAGCTTTTGCTAAGGCCGAAATGCCGGAAGGCGATAATGGCATGGTGGAGAGGAACGAGGCCGATGAGGATGCCGATGAAATGGTATGAAGGGCTGGGGGCGGCGCAAGCCGTCCCCTTCCCTACGCCTCGGGATCGGGAGCGGCGAGGCGCCGCGCTCCCAAAGTCGCGCGGCGCCGGTTCCTGAATAGTCAGATAGATTGAATTAAAGGCGGCTAATTCGCCAGATGGCACCTGAAAGTCAGGCGGAAGAGCGTGCGAACCCTGCCCGATCAGGATCGTATTGATATTCAATGATCGTACCGTCGCTGATCTTGTTCACCAATTCATCAATGGCTGACAAGGGGACAAGGAACCATTCTCGGGGCTGAACGGCTTTGCCGAAGCGGTCACCCGCAGATAGATCGAGCCTTGCCGGTGCCAGAGCGCGATGGATCAGATTTTCAAGCTTGGTCTTGTTGATATTGTACAGCCGATAGGTGGCGACAATCTCCACGTCGGCCAAAAGAAATGTCGGGTCGTTGCGCGCATTGGCGATCCGAGTTTCGACCGGCTGACCAGTGACGCCGATCTTGTGAATCAGATCGCGCCGTTCCGCGACATAGGGGTGCGCGGATTTGCTGCGCAGGACATAGATCGTGCCGCTCTCAAGGTCGTCGGGCTCAGCGATACTGCCGAAGAGCGGGCCAGCGCCTGGTTCGGTGATGCGCCGTGCAGTATCGTCTCGGTAGAGAGCCTTCTGAAAGGAGCGCGACAGGACGCTGCTTTCGGTCGCATTGTCATAGATCACGCGAACTCGACGATCCTTGCGCTCATATTGGGTGACGAATTCATCGGTGGCGCCAGCGATATAGGCCAATTGGCCACCAACAATGTAGAAACTACCCGGCTGAATTTCCGCGAGCGTGATCTCGGTCTGCACGATTGGCTTGGTTTCGCGCACGCCGGCCGCGAGGTCGACCCGCACTTGCTCGAAAAGCCTCGCAAACTCGCCGAAATCTTCGCACTTCTCGCGGTTGGCGATTTCTTCCGCAGCCCGCTTTTCAGCGCGAGAAACGACATGCTTGAGCTGGGTGATGTCGGAAGCGGGATCGGCAGCAATGCCGAGTTGCTGAAGCAGTTCATCATCGGCGAGAGTCGTGGGCGCATCTCCCGAAGACGTGCCCAGAAGCCCGCCGGTGTCCAGGTTCGCCAGAAGTTCACAGCAATCGGGTTGGGCGCGCAGGCGATCCAGACGGACGGCGTAAAGCCGTTCGAAAATGTCGCAATGCTCTCCATGCTGAGGTAGCCTGCCATGTTCGGCAACGAAGCGCTGAATGTCTTCGAACCCGGCGATGATGCGTTCATCGCGCGGCGTCAGGGCGCGCTTGCTTTGCAGCGCGGTATCAATGCCAAGCTCGGCCAGGAGCTCAAGATCAGAAAGCTCAGCCATCGGCTGCAGTCTTCGTCGCATGGCGCTGCAAGAAGGCGACGCCTTCGGCCATTTTGCGCTCCCAGGCATCCTGAGACGTCAGCGATGGCAGCCGACCGCGCTCCCGCTTGAACTCGAGCGCCCGTTCGGCCAGCGCACGGGCGTCGTCGTAGGTCAGCTTGTCCTTCTTCGCGTTGATGACCGCCTGCACTTGCAGCAGCGTCTTTTCGTCCATCGCCTTGGCGAGCACTGCATAGGTCGCGCTGAAGGGGTTGATCCGATCGATCAGGTCGATGTCTAGCTCCGTCACACTCAGCGCGAACTTGCGCACGCCGTCGATGAAGGCGGTACTGGCTTTGCCCAGTTCGTCGAGATCTTCGCCTCCGAGCGCGGCCTTTGCCTGTTGAGTGACTGTCAGCGCGGCGATCGCGTGCTGGCGCACCGCCTCCTGGTCCTCCTCGGCAAGATCTGGATATTTCTCGCGGACGATCTTGCCCATCCGCAGTTGCGTCAGTTCTTCGGGTACGACTTCGGGATCGAACATCCCGCGCTCGACGGCTGACTTGTCCTGGACAAACGCGGCTATCACCTCGTTCAGATCCTCGCGACAAATGCGGGTTGCCTCGATGCTCTTGGGCAATTTCAGGCCCTTGATCTCGAAGTGCATCTGCCCCTGCTCATTGATCCCGACGTTGGTGGCGCCTTCCTGATAGCCGTCCGGACCATAGTCGAAGCCCGGCTTTTCGCCGGCATCCTTCGGAGTAAAATCGAAGCGCGGCGCCAGCACCTGCTCCATCAGCAGGCTGGCCGCGATCGCCTTGAGATAATCGTTGATGGCCTCGACGACGAGTGGATCATCGGCGGCGGGTTCCGCGATCAGATTGGTAAAGCGGGTCCGGGTTTTACCCGGCGCATCGCGCGTGGCGCGGCCGATGATCTGGATGATCTCGGTCAAGCTCGAGCGATAGCCGACCGTCAGCGCATGTTCGCACCAGATCCAGTCGAAGCCTTCCTTGGCCATGCCCAGCGCAATGATGATGTCGACAAAATCGCGATCGCTGCGCGCCTGCGGGCTTTTGAGCGCACCAATAACGCGATTGCGTTTCGCCGGGTCATCATCGACCAGATCGGCGACCCGAACGATGCTGCCTGCTGCCGTTCGAATGAGGTGGAAGCCGGTTGCGTCATCGACCCCCACCCATTCGCCAAGGTGGTTCATGATGTCCTCGGCCTCGCGGTGCTTGTCCTTGAGGCTTTCCCGCGAATTGACCGAGGGTATGTGGACGATCGTCTTGACCGTCGGGTCGAGCAGCGCCGAAATCTTGTCGGTATAGGGGCCGGTGTAGAAACTATAGCCGATGTCGAGCACCTTTAGATGCTCGTAGCCATTGAGCTGTTGGTAGTAGGTGTAGGTAACGGTCTCAAACTTCGCTTCGTCGTCCGGCGCCAGCACGGGGATTGCGTCACCGCGGAAATAGCTCCCGGTCATCGCGACGATATGCGCCTTGTCCCGTGCGATCAGCTGGGCAAGCTGGGCGCCAAGACGGTTGCCCGCGTCGGCCGAGACATGATGGAATTCATCGATCGCAATCAGCCTGTCGTCGAAGGCCTCCACGCCGAGCTCGTCAAAGGCGAAGCGGAAGGTCGCGTGGGTGCAGACCAGAACCTTGCTGTCACTGGCGAGAAATTCACCGACAGCCTTCACCTTCGATTTCGCGACTTTGGGATCATCCGCACCTGGCGTGTTGCAGAGGTTCCATTGTGGGGCGACGTCCCAGTCGGCGAAGAAGCCATGCTTGCTCAGCGGCTCGCTGTTGAAGCTGGCACCGATTGATCGTTCGGGCACGCAGATGATGGCCTGCTTCACGCCCTGGTTGGCCAGCTTGTCGAGCGCGATGAACATGAGCGCGCGCGACTTGCCCGACGCCGGCGGAGATTTGATTAGCAGATACTGCTCACCGCGCTTGTCATAGGCCAGCGCCTGCATCGGGCGCATGCCGAATTCATTCGATTTGGCGGAAGCTCCAGGGGGAGCGACAGCGAACGAGATTGCGGGAATGATCTTGGCGGAGTCGGTCATGTCAGAACTCATCACTTGAACAGTTCGCTATGGGTGCCGGCCCGAACAAAATAGATCGTACCGCTTTTGCCGATGGTTTCGTCGAGGTTGTAGATTAGCAAGAAGTCGCCGCCTACATGGCATTCGCGGCTGCCGAGCCATTCTCCTTTCAGCGCGTGGTCCTTCCATTCGGGACCGAGCGGGGCGTCATTGGCGATCAGCAGCAGCATCGCCTCCTTCAGCTTGCCCATGTCATACCGTCCAGAGCGGGACAGCCGCTCCCAGTCTTTATGGAATGCCTGCGTATAGTCGACGGCACGCGGAATGGCCGCGCGCTTACTCGGCTTTGCCATCGAGCGCTGCAAACATCTCGTCGGGATTGGCGAAGCGGGCAGTGCGCGCTGCCTTCATCTGCTCGGCCTCCGCGAGTGCTGCGCGGGTCTCCGCATTGGGCACCTTGAGTTCGAGAGGGAACGCCTGGTCAGCGGCGATGCGGTGAAACAGCAGCCGAACGGCATCGGACGCGGTCAGGCCCATCGCCGCCAGCGCCTCGGTCGCCTTGGCTTTGAGCTCATTATCCAGTCGGATGTGGAGCATTGAACTCTGGGCGTTCATCACTGCCTCCTGTATCTCATTTGAGATATATGCGCTTTGGATGTAAGCGAGTCAAGGAATGCGCCATCAAGCCGCAGCCCTGGCTCCGGTCATCCTGGCGTAGAGCTCAAACAGCTTTTCCAGGCGCTCGGTATCGTTCTTGAACCGGCGGCCGATGTAGATCCGTTCCAGGACCTCATCGTTGCGCTCATGCGCGTGGCGGAGGTTTTCGGGCATTTTATTTTCGCCGTCCTTAACCTCATATAGGTCAGCGATGGTCGCCGGAAAATGCGCCTCGCGAGCGAGCAGAATGTCCTCGGCGCAGCGCATTAGGTCAGCTTTGTTTTGCTCGGTGAGCTTCGGGATAGGAAAGGTATTCCAGCCCATAGTGTTGGAATAGCGGTAGTCTGTCTTAAACTTCCCGCAGACCGTTGCGATCCAAATGAAGTGCAGTCGAGAGTTCAGAATCGCGATGTCCGAGATTGGGCCGTCCAACTGCGCGAATGAAAGGTTCGTGATGATTGTGCCCGAAGGTTCCAAGCCAACCGGAATAAACTGCCGCTTTTCCGAGGTCAGCACAGGAACGAGGGTTACCCTCTCAACACCCGTTTGTTTCACTTCCTGAAACCTGTGGGGTCGACCTGCGCTCGCCCTAGTCGCAGGCTTTGGGCTGGCCAATCGCATCTCGCGGACGCCATCCAGCCTGCGTTTTAGCCGTTCATCCTGCTCAGCAATTGGTGCGCCGTCGTCGCCAATCCACAGCGCATACCTGACGATTCCCTTGTTGTGTTCGTTCGCGCCGAAGACACGCTTCAGGAACCGAGAGGCCATAGGCACCTCTCTCAGCAACTGGTCGCGCTCGTGGACAGTGAGCAACAGGTGTCCACCCTCGACAGGTTTGCCGCCAGCGTCGATTTCCTGTCGTCCGTCTGGCGGCGAATTACGGGAATGGACGATGATGTTTGGCCCAGCTACGAGATAGGCGTTGATATGTGAGACTTGCTGCATAATCGGCTCGCCGATGTCGGATTCCGAAAACAGCTGCCGTGAGCTGGGCACGTCGATGGCAATCGAAATGATCGCGACGGTGACACCGGCATTGAAACTGGCAAGATTGGCCCACTTGAAACTGGTATGAGCGAAAGCGATCTCATGCCCGGTCGCGAAAATCAGAGGCCATAGGATCGGCACCTGCTGGCCCTGGCAAATGCTATTGGTTGAAACGAAAGCGGCGGCAGCGTTCGTCCGCATTCCGTAATCAGCGGCTTTCATGAACCAACCGGCAACGTAGTCTAGAGACTTCCAGTTGTTGGTGCGATGGCTGAAAATTGCCTGAAGATCGGCCTTTTGCTCGTCGGACTGCAAAGTGGAGCCGAGATAGGGCGGATTGCCGCAGATGTAAGTTTCGCCCCCTTCGTTCTCGAAGTCGATCTCTGCTTGTTGCAGGTCAGTCTTGAAAAGGTCGTCGGCCTGCAACTTCACGCCCGTGCCGGTCGGTGGACACAAATACAACCAATCGTATTGCAGCGCATTTCCACAAGTGATCCAGTTCTGGCTGTCGAGCGGCAGGAATTCGAGCAACGCCTCTTGTTGCCCACGATAGGTCACGTCACACTGAAATTCGGCGATGATCAGGGCAAGGCGCGCGATCTCCGCCGGGAAGTCGCGCAGTTCGATGCCCCGGTAATTGGTGAGGGGAATGTCGCTGCGCCGGTCCGGCTCGCCGCGGCGCCGATTGATCTCCGCCTCGATCTCGCGAATCTGCTTGTAGGCGATGACAAGGAAATTGCCCGATCCGCAGGCCGGATCGAACACCCTGATCTTCGCCATGCGTTGGCGCAGGTTCAGCAGCTTCCGGCCATTGTCGCCCGCCTCGTCAAGACTGGCGCGCAGATCATTGAGGAACAGCGGGTTCAACACCTTCAGGATGTTGGGCACGCTGGTGTAATGCATGCCGAGAGCGCCGCGCTCCTCGTCGTCGGCCACTGCCTGGATCATGCTGCCGAAGATGTCGGGGTTGATCTTCTTCCAGTTCAGATTGCCGATATGGACCAGATAGGATCGGGCGATGCGGGTAAAGCGAGGCGTTTCCGTGCTGCCGGAGAACAGCTGGCCGTTCACATAGGGAAAGCCACACGCATAGCGCGGGATATTGGCACCGGCACGATCGTCGAGCTTGGTATCCATGGCGCGAAATATTTCGCTGATCACATGCGCCGTATCCGATGAATCGCGGGCGCTGATCTGCTCGACCGTCTTGCTGAACAGGCCTTCGCCATGGAAGATGTCGGTATCCTCGGCAAAGAAGCAGAAGATCAGCCGGGCCATGAAATGGTTCATGTCCGGACGCCGCTCGGCGCTTGCCCAGTCGGGATTGTCCTTCAGCAGCTCGACATAAAGTTTGTTCAGGCGGCTCGTCGCCCGGATGTCGAAGGTGCTTTCGCGGATCTGCTTGACGGTGGTGATGCCCGCTAGCGGCAGGAACACGCCGAAGTGATCGGGGAATTCGGCATAGGTGCAGGACACCGTCTCGCCGCTGGCAAGGTCTTCCGCCTGGAACTGGTCGCCATCGGTGGCGAGGATGAACTTTGCCTTGGCGGCAGCGGTTTTCGGGCTGTCGCGCAGGGCTTTCAGCGTGTCATCGACGACGCCGCTATCGCAGGTCGCGATGTGGATATTGCTGCGCTGAAGCACGCCGCCAGGGACATCCGACGCATTGGACGCCCCCGAGCGCAGCTTCTTCAGCGTAGTTGCCTTGTTGCCGAACGCCTCGAGGAAAGCGAACGCGAATTCAGCCCGATCGAATGGCAACGCTGCCAGATCGGAAATGGCCTGTTCAATTTCTACTGCGTTCATAAATGCCTGCTTGTCTCTCAAATGCGACACTACGCTGTGTAGCGGCATAACCGCAAGCGCAGTAGCATGAGGTAAGCGGCCACGATGACACCCGCCTTTTATGCGGTTGCTTTCATCTGCTGGGCACCGGTCGTCTGGTTCCAAATCAGCGCGCAGCGCCTTGCGCTAGGCTGACCTGCATTTCTTGGCCTTATGGGCGTGAGCACATCCTGCCCAATTCGCGGACGATTCACATTCGCGCCACTTCTCGATGCAGAGCCTCGCGCGCAAGTTTGAGGGTGCAGGAGAACACCTCCTTGGCAGTCGTGATTTTGCCGTTACGGATCCAAACTCGATTGACGCCATAGGAGGCCAGAGCACGCTTTACCCCTGCCTCCACCCGGCCCATTTCCTGGACGTAGCGAAAATCTCTCACGATCCAGTCCCAGATGTCTGCGTATCCCTCCAGATTGGCAATATACAGGCGGTTATCGAAGTCCGCGGATAGGCCCACTTTGACAAGCCTCGTACTGTTCGATCGAGCAATATAGACATAGCCAGGCGAAACGTTGTGGCGGACATACGACAGGTACTGCGTATTGCATTGCGGGCAACCACCAACAGTCCGCATAGTATGGCCATTCTTGCAGGGCGGAAGGCCGTAGGCGAATAGCTTGCCATCCCGACTAAGGGCAGCCTGATATTCGCGCCTGGTAAGTCCAGTAGCATTGAGTGCCCATGATCTTGGATCGTTAAATCCGTGAGACTTCAAGAAGCGTGAATGCTCGGCCGTCCAACGTCCCATAGCTCGCTCCCCCAGCGTTCGCTTCCAGCGACTAGAAAACAGGAATTCTTAACAACTTGCTCGTTCCGTTCCTAATAGCATCTTCTGCTGAAGCTCAGGAAAATTGAGTGAAGCACTGACTCACGGATGCTGCACTGATTCAGAAGATCGATTGGACCCCAAGGCGCGTAGGCTGCTCTAGTGGCGGCTATGATAACGAATTTGCCCACCCAGTTACGCGATTGGCGCTGCGATCTCAGGGCCATCAACGAAACCCAAAATGTGGCGCGCGCATACAGGGTCAGCGTGACGCATGACTTGTTCGGGCACTGGATTGTCGAGCTTAGCTGGGGCCGGGTCGGGACATCGGGAACAGGCTTAAGCCTGTCGTTCGAGAGCGATGGCGCCGCCCGCCGATTTGTCGAGCGAACGCTCGTTCGCCGGGCCTCTGCACCGAAACGAATCGGCGTTCCCTACCGTCCTGCATAGTGGGATATCCAGCGTCAGATTGCTAAAGCGCGCTCGCACATGTCACCCCGTCATTCCGGCTGTAGCCTCAGCCCCCTCGCTCGTATCTGCCCGCGTCAGCAGTCGTCCGGCGGAAAACATGCGACGTGATCGCCCGCGCGTCTGTCTCGACCATGACCTCGTACAGAAACGTCGTCTTAGGCACATAGCGGACGCACGGCAGGTTGGACTCATCGTAAATCTCGAGCTTCAAAAGAAACTCGCCGCCGAAGTCGATGAAGACCGGACAAGTGGCGTCCAGCCAGGTCCGGCGCGGCCGGACCCAGTCATATTGGTGATGGCCGCAATAGGAGTCTTCGACGTCGGCCTGAATGTCGCGAAGGCTGTAAATCCGCCCGAAACTTAGCGTCGCCTTTGTTATCGTCCGCTCGGGATAGTCACGCTGCATCTCGGCCAGCCGGAAGAACAGCCCACCCGCCGCACCCTGCATCGGACGGGTCGCCTTCGACCACACGATATCCCGCGCGATCTCCGACCTCGGGTCGGGCAGCCGATGGTAGATATCGAAATTGTCCCGAAAACCTCGCCCGTCGATCACCCATACAAGGTTCTTGTAGAACGCCTCGCGCGAGATCCGTTCGGCGTCGGACATCGCCGAATGTTGGACCTCGATATAAATGCCGGTCGGCGTCATGATGTCGGCGCGGTGAATCTCGCCGTCCGGCGCGGTATGGGAAATCTCCCTGCAGTCCTCCGGAAAGAGGTTCTTCCATTCGCGGTGCCATTCGGTTTCATTCTCCCACCATGGGTCACAATCCCGCCGGCCCGCGTGTGCCCAATGATGGAGAATGCGCGGCCCACATTTGGCGACCATCACCGCGCTGCAGGTCGGGCACTGCCCACGCCCGCCGGGGAAGGCTTCGAGCCGCTCAGAACCGACGAGCGCGAGTTGCATGAACCGACCTACTCCAGCTGCGAACTTCCGGGAAACGGCCGGATCAGCGATTGCGCCGGAATAGCGGGATCGAGGCGACCGCGCCAATGCCAATCATAAACATGACCGTTGGTGATTGCAGGCGAGCTGTCTATCCTCAGTTGCACCTTTGTCGTGCGGTCCTGACCCAGATGCATGCATCGTCGAACACCTCATGCTCCGGGCGGATGGGCGGCTTCACGACCTCATACCCCTGCTTCGCGGTGGGTCCGTGCCTGGATTGCGTGAGAAGGCTTATGCTTCTCCCTCTTCCCAGAAGGCGAGACCTTCCTTGACCATCTTGGTGGCGAATGCCGGACCGTCGCCGGTCAGGTGTCCGCCGTCATCCTGCCGGTTGCCATCGTCGGCATGGAAGGTCACCGGCAGGCTCATGCACCTGATGATCTCGCGCCCGATACCCTGCTTCAAATATGCCCCGGTCCCGTTCGGGCCGTCGAGATACATGTTAGTGACCAAGAAGTGGTCGTCGTCCTGATGCCCCGCCCCCTCGATGTGCATGAAGGTCATGCTGCCGATCAGTTCGGGCGGGGAGCCGGTGGTGCGGACGAACGCCTCGTCGTCGTATGTCCACTCGATCTCGACGTCGCCCTTGCTCTTTGTCTTGAAAATCCATTTCGTCATCGGAACAGTATAGCAGAAAGCTGGATGTGGACGCCATATTCGCGTGAAACCTAAGCGTAGCGTAAAGCGATCACCTGAACCTGACAAGGCTAGGCAGCCGACCTCTACCTTCGTACAGGCGTGGCACGATGTCGCTATAGTCCAGAACCGCTTTTCCGATCGCTACCTTGAACGGCACATACAAGCAGCCATTCGATTGTAGCACCAAGGTTGTCTGTTCTCGCCAGATGCCTCCGTTCGGAATGCTACAGATCGGTAATTCGAAACGGAACCTTTCGCCTATAAAACCTGAATGCTGGATGCTCGTTTCCGCGTCAACGGCGATGACGGTCCGGAAAGGCGATGACATGACCTTCGCCTTGCGGTGATGCCTCGCCCTTCGACGTGGCGGGCTTCAGCGTCACGACCTCAGCCGCATCGCGCTCGAACCAGCCCGACGACAGACCGCAAAGCAATTCGACATCGGTTGCCGAGATCGTGAACTCGGTCGCGAGCAGGTCCGCTTTGCTGCGCACGCCATTGTCGACAATCAGGTTGAGGCTATCGCGAAGAGCTCGCGGCGGCTGGACGGGCCAGTGCTGATCCAGCGGCTCGCCCTTCGACCAGCCTTTGGCCGAATAGAGTTTGTAGAGCTGCCGCGACAAATCTTCAGGAATGATGTCGAGGTCGGAAAGGCGTTTGATTTGCGCCTTGATCGAAACCCGCCACCTCTCCTTGAGGCTCGCCAGCACCGCAAGCGAGCAACGGCGAACCTCATGCGGATAGCTCGTCGACGGCATGAGGAAAGCGCTGCCGAGCCGAAAGGCCTGACGCTCGATAACGCGAAGATTGGCTTCGAACTCCTCGGCCGGCACCGCCCTATGGAGAATGGCATGCGCCAATTCGTGAGCAGCATCCATCTGCCTACGAGGAAAGGACATCTTGTCGGTGGCGAGCAGAACATGCGGCCGCCCGTCGATCGGCGACCAGCTACAGAGGCCATCCAGCTTAGTCGTGTTCATCGGGATGGTTGCGACAACGATGCCGATGCGCTCCATTAAGGCGACCATGTCGCCGCTGGGCCCTTCGCCGAGGTTCCAATGCCGCCGCAGGTCAAGCGCGATCTGCTCGATGTCCTCGTCGCGCAGCTGAGTATAATCAGCACCTGCAAGGACATCGGGAATATTGACCTCAGGCAGGTCGACATAATGGCTGATGATGTAGCTGGCTTCATGCAGCCACTGCATCTGAGCCTTCTGATACGCCAGGTCGCGAACAAGGGTGCTCGACAGCGAACGCAAAAAGGTCGGCCGATCGCTCTCGTAGGTATCGCGAAGAAAATATTCCGGACGAACCTGCATCTCGCCAGCAAGCTGAAGAAGTGTGGCCGGGTCTGGGGTCTGGTCTGAGTCCTCGTCTTCCCATCGCGACACCGTGCTGGCGCTTGAAGTGAGTCGCCGGGCCAGCGCAGCGCGAGAAGGGATGCGCCGCGCATGGCGGATCTCAGTTAGCCTCGCCGGAATGAATCCTGGAGTACCAATTCTCATGGCCGGAATCCTTACGGCTTCGCACCCTTTTGGGGTGCGAAGCGGAGAAATCTGCGTCTGTCAGCGCGACCGACTTATTCGTTCGAGCCGTCCTCGACGTCGCTATCCGGGCGATTCTCGGGAGGCAAGAACAGCTTGCGAGTTTTGCGGAGCTTGACCTCGGCGCCGCGGTCGTCGGAATCATCGGGACCATCCGGCGCGTCGCTGCCTTCGCCGTAACCGCGCAGGAAGTCTTCGAGCGATTCGTAGAACAGGAAGTCCTTGTAGTCGGCGCCGATGACGCCGACCGCGATTTCCTCGATCATCCCGGCCTTGTTGCGATCGCGGGCGGTAAGAAAGAGTACGAAAATATCGTTTGCGCGCACGCTGTTGGGATCGTCGAACATGCTCGGCTGGAGATGCCAGTTCAACGACACGCCGGCAGCGCGTGACATGTTCTTTGCGGGCATCTTGCGCGGCTCCGGCATCGCGGCGAAGCCGAGGATGACGCCGATTTCCGGACCTTGGAAGCGGGCGAAGGGCTGATAGACGCGCAAATCGGTGCCCGGCATGATGCCGTCCTCAACAAGATGGCCGCCGTGAAGCTGCACCACCTCTTCATAGCCCTGTTCCTGCAGGCGGAACCGGATTTGCCCCTCAACCTCGCGGCTGCGCTTGACGTTCAGCGGAATGTTCGTCTTCACGACTTCGTGCGCCTTGAACGCCTCGGCGCGGTGACGGTCCTCAAGGTCGATCCACAGTTCCTTCGGAACGGTATTTAGAATGGTACGGCGAATATCCATGGAGCAGCGTCCCCGTTAGCAACAACGGATTTATGGTAGTAATATTTGCGTATTGCAAGTTATATCTGGAAAATTCGTGCGCGTAGCCACGCCATTCCTTATAACCGAGGCGAAATGCGAAGGCGCGCCCATTTGTGCTATCTCGAAGGCGCGACCGGGAACTGACAATCTCCAATCGTCCATGCCTCGCGCGTTCAGGCAGGAAAGCGGACGGTCGGCACCCGGGGATCGAAAATCGAGGGCTGAATGACGACAAAGGCCTCAGTGCATTATTGGGACACAGATATACGGTAGCGCCATGACAGTCTGAGCGACAGAAATTCGTCCTGTCCAGGGGGCGCCATCCGAGAACACATGGTCGCCTGTGAGATCGATGATCCCAACCTAAACGGCGAAATTTCGCCGAGCAAGTTTCCTTGGAACAGGCTGTTTATGGTGTTAGCGAAGCCCCGGCATAGGGATCATAAGAATTCGCCAGAGACGGTGGTGGTACAGGCTTTATTGGGGAAGGAACAGGTCCGAGGCTACTATTATTGCTCGCTTCGTCCACAGCACCGTTTCCAAACCCGCGCAATCCCTTTGCAATGGTCGGCGCACCGAACAGGATGAAGCAGCCGAGAACGACCGTCAGGCCACGCCTCAGATCGATGCGGCCAGATAGCATCATCAGGCCGACCCAGCCAATCGCGATCACCGCGATCGTGGTGGCGAGCGACCCCAACAACGTACCTGACATCCATTGCGTCGCAGCAAGGATCGCGCTCGATCCTAGGGGGTCGATAAGCGAGGATGCGCGTGCACCGACAGAAGCGAAGAAGCCGAAGCTCATGACAAATCTTCCTTGACCCCGATGTCGAGAACATGACGGCGTCCGCCGCTGCGTCCCAGTTGCACGAAGATATCGACGGTCGACCGCACATAGCGGACGATATCGTCATGAGTGAGTTGTGTACCTGTTTGCAAGACAAGGAGCGCGATCTGCTCGATGGCGCGCGCGGGGCTATCGGCATGGATCGTTGTCATCGAGCCAGGATGCCCCGTATTGATCGCGCGCAGGAAGGTGAAGGCTTCCGGGCCGCGTAATTCGCCGAGGATG
The DNA here is from genome assembly GCF_014200045.1 of Rhizorhapis suberifaciens. Classification (GTDB taxonomy): domain Bacteria; phylum Pseudomonadota; class Alphaproteobacteria; order Sphingomonadales; family Sphingomonadaceae; genus Rhizorhapis; species Rhizorhapis suberifaciens. The sequence goes on along the minus strand of NZ_JACHOV010000012.1, from coordinate 30,694 downwards.
ATACGATCAGGACGCATCCGTAGCGAAGCGTTCAAGAGATCGTCGGCGGTCATGGCGGATTCCCCCAACGAACTGCGCGCAGCGATGAGACCAATGGCGTTGGTGTGATGAAGCGCGATTTCAGGTGCGTCCTCGATCAGGATCAGACGTTCGTCTTCCGGAATTTCCCGGATGAGGGTATTGAGGAAAGTGGTCTTGCCGGTCGAGGTTCCACCTGAAACGAGTATATTTTTCCGTGCCCTAACGGCTTCACGCAGCAGGTGAGTGAACTTCCCTTCGTCGCGTAGCCGGCACAGCACCGCGTCGATATTCTGTCCATCATCTCGACGATGCACCGCATCGAATGCATAAGCGGCGTTATAATCTTCCAGTCTTAGATCGAGCGCCTGATGCTTGCGGATCGCAAGCGCCAATGCCCCGCGGGTCGCCGGGGGCACGATGATCTGGATACGCGAACCATCGGGCAGCGATGCTGAAAGCAGCGGATGCTCGCGATTGATGCCCTGGTGGGCTTGCGCCGCCACCTGACGCGCAAAGCGGTCCAGCAGCGCCGCGTCAAGCGGCTCCACCTCATGGCGCTCGATCGCGCCACCTTGTGTTTCGAGCCAGACTTCCTGAGGCCGGTTGACATATATGTCAGTGACGTCGCTGCGCTGGAGATAAGGCTCAAACAGCTGGAGATAATGGGAGAGATATACAGGGCGACTGGCAAGGCTCGCGTTCATCGACCGGCTTCCACCGATGTAAAATCAAGATCGCGCATCACGAATACAGAGATTCGTCTGCCCTGACGCACTTTCAATGTCGGCTTGGGGGCAGGTCCCATGATCTGCGAGGTTGCGCCCTGCACGCTGCCGGGAACCGAGATAAATACCGAGTCGCCGCCATCATAGATTTTGCCCGAGGCGACGATCGTTCCGATATCGATCGTCGATTGCAGCAACGCCCCGGTCAAGCGTTCAAAAAAGTGGCTGTTAACGCGACCCTTAATCCCGGCGCGGCCCAATTGATCGGCGGCGGGGGAATCGATCGCGATAGTAACGCCGTCGGGCCGCACCAAACGAGTCCATTGTACAAAGGCGCGCTTCTGCCCTGGTGCAATATCGCCCTTATATTCTCCAAACAGGCGGCTACCGCGTGGAATAAGTATACGATCGCCGCGCAGATTGACGACGTCGGATGACACGAGTGCCCGCGCTTGACCCGGCTGCGTTGAATCGAGTGCGGTTTCAAGCACGGCCGCGATCAATGTGCCCTGCGGGACGACCGTCGCGCGATTACGCAGACGCGATGCCCGCGCGCGGCTTGCAACCGCAGGTGCCCCACCATTGGTATTAGGCGGCCCATCGGGTTCAGTCATACTGGCGTCGAGCACAAGCAACGGACTGCTATTTGCCTGCGGCGTAGGCGGCATAGGTGCAGGATTGGATATAACACTCTCAAGCTGCGTGACGGCAGCGGGGAGTGCGGACGGCGCAGGAGACACAGGAGCAGGGGCTGGCGTCTCCGGTATGTTTTCTCTGATGGTAATGACTTCAGGAGCTGGGAGCGGGATTACGGAGTCGGGAGGAATATAGAGCGGTGGCGGTTTGACCGCCGATGTCCAGGCGAGATCATCCAGCCGAGCTTTGACGGCGGGAGCTGAAAGGTCTTGCCTTCTCGTCTCCAGCATGAGGAACAATAATAGTCCCAGGCCTAAAATAACCGCCATGCCGATCCACAAAGGCCTGTTGCCTGTGTCCCGTGCAACCAGCGGACGAATGTCCACCGCTTCGCCCTGGTCCTGCTCTGCTGTTTGTGTCATCGCTTGCCTCTGATACGCGAGCGACTGGCGTTGGCTGTCAGGCTATCGAGGCGGAAGATGAGTTTCTTTGGCGTTCCCTCAATCACGAAGTAACCATCCTGCATTTCGCTGTTGACGAGGCTTTCCGCACCATCGTCGTCAATGCGGTACATGGCGGGCAGAGGCGATGTCTCAGGCCAATTAAGGAAAAGTCTACCTCCATCCTGAACGATGGAGGTAGGTCTGATCTGCCGTGCACCACCGATACGATATTTATAACGGACGGGCGTTTCCAGCAGTGGCTCGGCAGGTGGTGGCGGATCGGGATAGACAAAGCGGACGGTAAAGGGCGTTTCTCCCTCCGTTGCGGAGGAAAGCATCAGCTCGAAATTATAAACCCGTGCATCGGTGACTATGGTCATATTGGTGGCAGGCGCGGGCACAATATTCTTGATGAAGAGATAATCGCCCCGCCTGTTGGCGGTAATCTGCCACGACGTGCTATCGCCCACCGCGATGGTTTCGATGCGCTCGCCGGTAGCAAAACTCACCATCAGCTGATAGCCCGATGCTACGGGAAGCTGGACGACCTGCTCGGGATCATAAACGATCGTCTGCAATCGTGGATCGCCCGAACCGGGTATCGGACTGACCTGCCCGGCCAGGGGCACTGCCAACAATCCGATCAGTAAAGTGCCCAACCGCCAGTACATGGTTTATTGCCCCTGTCTGGTAGGAGTAACCGCGCCGGCACTTTCAGCTTGCCGTGTTTCGAGCGGAACTTCAACCGATTGCGGCGGTGCTTCGGGGCTGCGCTTATAGCGCGTCACTTGAAAGCCCAGGGGATTGATGAACCGCTCCTCCATTGACATCGGCCCATGGGAATAGCGATAGGTGATCATCGCCACCCAGTTGCGCCGCTCTTGCTCACTTCCCTTGTTGTCGCGGCGGACAGTCTCGAAACGCACCAGCGCCGAGCCAGCCCCTAGAGGCGAGATCGAGCGCACCTGCGCCTCGACGCTGCTCCCGCGTGGCACGGTCAGCAGCGGGCTGGCGGGATTGGTGACCTGCATATAAGCCGTATAATCGTTGCGCGCGCTGTCGGCCGACCAGGCCCATGCCTTCCTATAGTCGCCTTTAACGGTGCCAAAATCGAAATTTTCACGCGCCAGCACATATTGCACGAGAAAACTTTGGGTGAGCGCGGCGTCGGGTGCGATCCGGTTCGCATCGAGCGGGTCGAGCTTCTGCACATTTCCTGTCTGGCGATCGACAAGCAACGTATAGGGCACTTCCCGTTTTAGCGGCACAAGGAGGATCAGCGCAAAAGCTTCTGCCAGGGCGATGACAATGGCAATAATCGCCACGATCCATGCAACGCGGCGCGAGGATGCAAGCGATTGCCGCCTATCGTCGGCCCATGTCGCCGCATCCTTGTAATAGGTTTCCAGTGCTGCTCGATTTTTGGGGGTCATGGACGTTGCCGCCGTTCCAAAGTAGTGATGGAAATTCTCCGCCGGATCGGATGATATGTCTGCGAAGTTGGCCCTGCCCCTTCATTGACCCCCCCTGAGCTGGTAGAGGAGGAGGTCACGGAAGATGGCCCCCATGCCCCAAGCGAAGACCTGCGGCTCGTCATCAGCGTTTCACGGCGCTGTGTTGAAGCAACAGCTTCGGAAATGATCATAGCGCGCGAGACGACGGACGCTTCATGGAGCGTTCTGGGTGTGGGGGTGGTTGAGGTGGAATAGAAGGACGATGGTAGCGAACGCCAGCGGTCTGGCAGGAAGCCCGGAATATGCAGGGCAAAGGCGATTTTTCCACACAGTGCTGCGGAACCAATGGACATGAGCGCGAAGGTGAGCGTCACCACCAGCAACTCCACTGGTGCCGCCGGAGTAGCGATCTTTACCTGCCTAAGCGCGAGAATATTGGCCAGCCACGGTTCTAGCATGCTGATCTCTACGCCAAGCAGCACATAGATGCTGAGCGCGCCAAGTGCAGTTGCAGCCAGGGCCCGGACCCACCCGAAGAAGGCACCGCGTGTTCCCTCGAACAGCAGCAGTCCGGCGAACAGGGGCGCAAGCGCCAGCAACAGTCCCGCTGAGAGCCACAGCAATGACAGCATGCCGGCAGTGGAAACGAGAAAGGCCAAGCGTCCCATGCCAAAGGCAAGATCGTCGCTGATGACCGTGCGGGCCAGCGGCAATGCCCCTTCCGCGCCACTATTGGGATTGACTCCAAGATCGAACCGACCCGTACCGAGCGCGGTAAAGGCCAGCATGCCATCATCTACGCCCTGCAGGCCGATGACAAGACCATCGCTTGCCGCAAGATCAGTAGCACCGCCAATCGAGCCCGCTATCTCCGCAGGCCCATGAAAGACGATGTCATAGGCTATAACGCGATAGGCAGCCCAGCTTGACGCCAACATTAGCACGATGCCGATCTTGAGGGCGAAGGCAATGAGCGCGCCTCCATCGGGAATTTGGCCCATCAGCAGCCTGATACCCCAGATTGCGATAAACAGTGTCAGCAGCCCCGTCAGGGCCATTGATACTGGCGAGCCGCTATTGGCCAATGCCTGATAGCCCGACGCGCCGATGGACTGCGCCTGACAATCCATATGAGTGAGGACCGAAGTTAGAAAGCTAGGACCGGTGGAAATCGGAAGGCAGGCCGACATCAGGCGTGCTCCAGCAGATTGGGCATCCAACTCTCCGGATCGTCGCCATGCTGCGCGCGCAGAGCGTCCAATATGCGCACCGTGCGCTCACGGCCCGAGAGGATGGTGAGGAGGTCTTTCTCGCCGGAAAGATCGAGCCTTGCGACAACACTCTCATTGCCATGCTTGATCAAGAAACAATGCGCGCTGTCGGGCAATGTACGAATGAGATCAAGCTCGTGCGTGGTTAGACCGAAGCCCTCGATATAGTCCTCGGCCTGTGCCTTAGGGTTCACCATGAACAATTGCGTGGCGGCCTGTTCGATGATCGCACTCGATATTTTGCTGTCGAGCGCATCGCGCGCGCTCTGGGTAGCAAAACCCACAATACCGTTCCTCTTGCGGATCGTCTTCTGCCAGTCCTTGATCCGGCGCACGAATATATCATCGTCAAGCGCTTTCCAGCCTTCGTCGACGACTATAATGGCAGGGCTCCCATCAAGCCGTTCCTCGACGCGGTGGAACAGCACCATCATCGCGGGCGTGCGGGCGACAGAATCGTCGAGGATCGCAGTCATGTCGAAGCCGACGGCACGGGCATCGAGATCGGTCAGATCTTCCGCGTTATCGAACAGCCAGGCGCGCTCGCCTGTCCCCCACCAGGGCTTCAAGCGCGACCATAAATCGTTGCTGGTCGGACGCGCGCCGCCCCGAAATAGCTCCACCAGATGGCGCAGTCGCCGATGCTCTTGTGGCTGTGCATAATTGGCGTAGATTGCATCCTTGATCTCGGCAAGTTCCTCGACGCTGGCGCCTCCAGCAAGCAAAGCCACCCAGTCGATCAGAAACTGGCGGTTGGGGGGCGTGTCGTCCAATTGAAGCGGATTAAGGCCGGAGCTGACCTCGGGATGCAGCCGGTCATAGCGCCCGCCGATCGCGCGGATAAACAGTTCCGCACCCCGATCCTTGTCGAAAAAGATAATGCGCGGGTTAAACTTGCGCGCCTGAGCGAGCAGAAAATTGAGGATCACGGTCTTTCCCGTGCCCGAAGGCCCAATCACCGTGAAGTTGCCAAGATCGCCCTTATGGAAGTTGAAGAAATAGGGTCCTGCCGCCGTGGTTTCGAGGAGCGTCACCGCCTCCCCCCAATGATTGCCGTCCATCTGGCCGACCGCGAAGTTGTGCGCACTCGCAAGGCCAGCGAAATTGGTTGTCGAGACAAGCCCGCGTCGCGCGATATAACCGAAGTTCCCCGGGAACTGGGCCCAGAAGGCAGGTTCCAGCGCAATATCCTCGCGCACCCCGATGGTGCCGAGATCGGCGAGCGAGGCAGTGACGTCCGCCACCGCCCGGTCGATATCGCGTAAGCCACTGCCATGCACCGCGACTGTCATATGATGTTCGCCATACCCCGCTCGGCCCGCCGCCGTCTCATCTTTGGCAAGCAAGAGTTCGTCGCGCAGGCTCACGGCCTCGTCCTCCGCTGAGCGCATCCGCCGGATTGCGAGGTTCATCCGTCCCAACGCCGCCTGCCGTTCGACAAAGGCAAAGGATTGGGTAAGTGTCATCTCGAACGGAAGGCGCAGCAGTTCGTCGAACATACCGGGTGCGGTTTGTCCCGCATAGTCTTTGACTGAGACAATCGCCGAATAGCTGCGCGGCAGCAGCCCATTCGCGCCATGTTCAATTGCATTTTGCCCGAAACTCACCCGACGGACCGGGATATAATCGCCAATGTCCTGATGCGGGAGCAGTGCCGGACGATCGTCGCCATTGTAGAGTCGCGAGAGAAATTCGATAGGCTGGGAACAAATTCCGCTGGGAGTTTCATACACACCCAGCAGATGCGGTTCATAGCTCCCCAACGCCGCCATCAGCGCTTCGCGGCCAGCATTCAAATGACGCAGCTCTGCCGCCACGAACGCGGCGTCCTGTTCGCCGATCCGCCCCAGCCAGCGCCCGAGGCGATCCATGATTCCGATCCGTCCCTGCAGGGGTCTGCGGATCACGGTCAGATAGAGATCGTTCACGTAAAGCTGTTTTGTATCGAGGCGGCTTTTCCAGCGAGCATCGAGATTATGTGAGAAATCATCCGGAAATGTTGCGGAGAGTGCCGGATCGACGCGTCTCCTCACGACATGGTGATAGAGCGCAAAGCGCGACGATCCGATCGCCTGCAACATCGCATCGCGCAAGTTCTTGCGATAGTTCAACTCGCTGGTATCGGCGGTCTCAAATAGGAAGCCGCGCAGATGCAGGCACTGCATCAGCAGGCCGTCGCGCGTTTCTAGCGTATGATCATTGACATGACGGGCAAAGGGGAGATGCGCGCCCGCTGTCTTCTCGCGATCAATGACGCGCCGATCTCTGGTCAGGGCCGGTAGGAATTGCATCGCCACAGACTATGATTAGGGACACGTCCGCATCTGCTCGCGCGAACTAGCCAAAGATCGACGATAAGTGGCTCGCGCAGACAGAGCAGTACGCCTCCGCCATGGATGAGAAGTGCGGGCAAGATCACCCAGAATGAGCGGAAGATAAGGAATAATTCAGCCGACAATACGAAATTGACGACGAAATAGCTATAGGTGACGCCCGCGAACATCTGCGGGCGAGTCAGAGCAACGAAGAGCCGATCCCGGTCCAGCGCCTCCATGCTTTACTGTCCCGCAGACAAGGAGACGGTCGATTGAATGCCCGCGACAATGCTCGCCGCCCCGAACAGGATGAAGCAACCCAAGATCACCACCGCGCCATAACGCCAGTTGATTCGGCCACTCAGCATGAGCAGGCCGACCACCCCAACCGCAATAACCGCAACGACCGTTGCTACAGACCCCAGCAATGTGCCCTGTATCCAGTGCGCAGCACCCAAAATCACACCCGAGCCTTGAGGATCGGTTGAAAGTTCCTGGGCCACGGCCGAACCATGCAAAAAGCTAACCGAAATCAATAGGATTGATAGAAAAAATTTAAATATTTTCATATACCTCAGAAAATAAAAGATAACATTCATGATTTCATTTTGAAATACCATATAATCAAAGGTGCGGTCATAATCGTAAAAACTACAACCTTAGAAATCCAGTTATCGCTCGAGAAGTATGATATTCCAGCGGCCGATAATAAAAATAAGATCCAATAAATATAATAATTCATATCTCGAAAACAAAATCTTAAACTAATAATGATAAACTGTCAAAACTACTTCCTTCGTTCTGAAAGAGCCCAAACGCGAATGGCCATGTATAGAAGGTAAGCAAGGCCGGAGGCAATGAAGACCAAAGGAAATATAGTTCCATCGGCCTTATATACGAGAGAATAGGAAAATGAGAGCGACATGATGGCAGCGCTTCCCACTTCTAAGAGAGTAAATTTCCAGAATTCTTTCCCAATAAATCTATGAACAAAAGAAAGAAATATCTGCGCGTTTATCCAGTAAAGTAACTTTAAGGCGATAAATATCAGCACCGATAGTCCTGCAAATGAAATAAGCTGTTGCATCACCGTACCCCGCAAACACCGGATTCGGTGCCGTAAGATGTGGCAAGCCCATATCCCTCAGCAGCTACTCCGGCAAAGCGATCCGTAGCTCCATTTAGCTTTAGCAAAATACGCGTGCCAGCCTCGGCTCCGCCCCCTACTAAGGCGCCTATGCCCGAAGCTGCCGCACCTCGATAGTTTCCATCATATAACTTAAGGCCAGCACTTACCAAGCTTGTGCCTGCAGAGAACAGCCTCGCGCCTGCAGCTACACCGCCGGCGGTGATCCCACCCCCTATAGTAGGTGCCGTCGCTACGGGGACCCCTGCAGCACCGAGTGCTATCACGTCAGCGCCAAGAGCCACTCCGTCCAAAACATCGGTGCAGTACCCAGCATCGAATCTGAACTCTGACATGGAGCCCTATCCCCCCTCTGCCGCTCCGCCAAAGAGCGCAATGGCAACAGCCCACAGGAACAATGCCAAAGCACTCACGATAGCCGCGACACCCACAGCTGTGCCGATGCCGCCAGCATCCCCAACGGCCACACTGCCGGTCAACAGGGCTGCCGAACCAAGAAGGATGCGAACAGCCTTCTTGGCGACTCCGAGACGACCTGACGCTTGATAAAGAGCCTTTGGCTTACCGGTTGCAGCAACAATCGCGTAAACCGCTGCGACCCCAAGGTAAGCCCACTTGCCAGATGCATCGGCTTGGCCGGCCCCATCAACATACCAAAGCACGATGAGCGGCAAGGACAGGACCAGAAGTCCCATATGAACGCCGGCCAAGCGGTAACCGGGGCTCACTTCGGGCACCTATCAGGATCAAGCGAGGCGTTGGTTGCGGACGCCACTTCACCGATGACTTGGCCGAAAATAGCGTCGCCGATACCGCTTCTCACCGATCGCGGAACAACATTATTCACCGCGCGCGCGCCGAACGCGTTAACGGCAGCCCGCGTAGCAATCTCTCCGAAGGGGCGACCAAAAGCGACATCTTGCGAGACCTGGCCGAGGGTTGAAAGCACTCCTCCAACCTCGGTAATGAAAAGACCCGGCACCGCTCCCTCTGGCCCTGCGAAAGCACCAATCCCAGCGATCGTGAGGCCGGAGTAGCTCACCCCCTTACCCGCGTTCTCAAGAGCGTTCCCGATCCTATTGCCAAGAGACTGGCAAGGGTTTGGCTTGTCTTTTTGCTGCGACTGAGACGCCTTTACCACATTTGCGCTATCGTTAGGCTTGTATTGCGAACTGGGTGAAGATGATGGCAAGTTGATAATAATGGACGGTGGACGCATCGGTATACGAAACGAAGGTGTCCACGGATTGAAATTCCAATTAGAAGTCCTATTGCCAGTTACAACTATCCCGCCTGGGCTAGCAGAAGATGTGGCGTTACAGAGCTGGCAGGATCCATAACCATAATATCCCGCCGATCCATTGCTTCCATATCCAATAAAGGAACCCGCCCCTCCTAATCCTGTCGGATCAACCATGTTGACCGGGTCACTGCCGACATAATTATACCAGTTGATGCCGTCCTCATAGCCGATGGGATCGGTTTGCATGAACCGGCCCAGGGTAGGCGAGTAGAGCCGTGCCTTATAGTAATACATGCCCAAGCCAGAGAGCCAAGCCTGCCCGGTATATTGAAACCGACCAATATTCGCGCTGCCCGGAATACCGAACTCATCATAGCGGTTAATCGCCGTCATCGCGCCGGTGCTGTCCGTGAGGGCGATAATCGAACCGCGTTCGTCGGCATGCATCCACCGGCGGTCTGTCGTACTGCTCCCTTCATACCAGACGAGCACCTCGTCACTACCCGGTCCCCAGACATAACGGCGTAGAATAGCTCCCCCGGTCGACACCTCAGATGCCATGTGCGATCCATCGTAAACAAACCGTGTCGTGCCCGATGAGATATAGTCCTTCAGGCGACCAAGTGCATCATAATTGGCAGAAATGCTGCCTGTCGCTGTGGCCAGGCGGTTCTCGGCCGTATAGGTATAGCTGGTCGTGCCGGAAGTGATCAGGTTCCCCCTTCCGTCATAGCCGAGGGCAACCGATCCAGACGCCGTCATCTGATTGAGCCCGTTGACGGTATAATTGCGGTTCACATTGTAATGACCGTTCCAAGCATAGCTGTCATTGGACCGCTGCTGGCTCTTAATCTGGGAGGCAGGGTTATAGGACATTGACCCAATGGTGATGTCATTGGCCGTGCCGGTCAGATTCTGGGCCAGGCTTGTGAGCCTCGATACCGCGTCATAGCTGTAGCTGGTCGCCGCAGTGTTGCCACGCGTGATGCTCGTCCGGCGGCCCAGATTGTCATAGGCATATGTGGCGAGCACGCCGATGCCGGAAGCTGCGCCATTCTCACGGATCGCAGTCACATTCCCCGCAACATCATAGTCATAGGTCACATAGAAGCCATCATTCCATGTGGCCCGCGTGCGCCTGCCTGCAAGGTCATATTGCCAGCTCATCGAACCATAGGGTTGGTTCTCGCTGGTCATGCGACCGAGCGCGTCATAGATGAAAGTCTGCGTCGTGCTGTCCCCGGGGCGTGAAGCAGTCAGCGTACGGCCCAGCAGGTCGTATGTATAGTTGACCGGAAATTCCGGGCTGGGAAGCGTTTTGGTCGTCACACGGTTGAGATTGTCGTAGGCGAAACCGATAAGCTTGCCATCCCGAAGACGACGCTGCGTGACGTTGCTGTTTGCGTCGTAGGTCTGCTCGTCATAATCCGTCGTCGAACTCGAATTAGCGCCTTGTGTCGCTATTGAATAGCGTGTCCGCGACAGGCGGTCGAAACCATCATAGACGTAGGTTGTCCGGTTGTTTTCGCCATCGCGAACTGAAGCGAGCAGGCCGTTGTTCGACCATGTGTTCAGTTCTTCGATCGACTCGTCGGCCGTTCCCACGCCGAGCCTGAACTGAGTCATATTGCTGGCCGCGTCGTAAAAATATCGAGTGATGCGATCCGGACCGTTGGGACCGGTGGTTTGAGGAGAACAGGCGTCCGACTGGCCCGCCCATTGCGCCGGGTCCATACGAGTGGCCACACAATTCACGCGAGACGCTGTGTCGTAGCTGGTCTGCGTCAGTGCATAGGTGGTGCCACCGGACTTGACCTCTTGTTTGACGGCCCGGCCGACCGCGTCATAGGTGACGGCCATTTGCTGCTGGGAGCTGAAAGCGGTCCAGGCAGCGTCCGTCTGTGCCGTGACGGTGCCGGCTTCGGACAGCGTGACCCTGCCGTCAGCATTATAGGTGATACGCTGCGCCTTCATTAAGCGTGCGCCTGCGCCATCGGGGTCCGGCCCTATTGCGCCAACCACCTGTCGGGCGGCATCATAGCGGGTACGTGTCGTATCGGCTGTTCCGCTCAAGGGTCCGTCGACGGTTAAGCGGTTGCCAACCGTATCATAGGTGAAGGCCGTCGTGGCACTAAGAGAATTGTCTCCCGCCGCCACGGTTATGCTGGTTGGCAGCAAATTGGTGTTGTTTACGATGGTGGTCTTCACTTCATCGGCGCCACCGGTGCAGCTTGCCGTCGTGCGGCATGCGGAAACCCCGGTTAGCAACGTGACACCGCCGGTTGCACCATAACTATACCGGGTTTGGGGGCGGGTTCCTCCCGTTGTCGGTGCAGGAGCTGTGATGGTCGTGATGAGGCCCGTGGTCGCGTTGTAGGCGTAATCGGTCTGGTTGCCTTTGGCATCCCGGGTCCAGGTAGGTTGGTTACAAGTTTTAAAATTGGCTCCGCAGCTCGTCGGGAAGGCGGCGCTCGTCACGATATCGGCGAGGCCGGAACCCGGCTTGGCAATGAGACGGGTCTGCGTCACATTATGCCGGCTATCATATGTGTACCGGGACTCATTTAGCTCAGGCGCGATCATGCGCGTAAGGCGATTGTGACCATCATATTCATAGGTTGTCACGAAGCCGCGCGGATCGATTTGCCTGGTCTGATTTCCGAACTCATCAAGATAGGTGACGTTGGCATTGCCAAGCGGATCGCGGGTTTCGAAACGCGTACCCGATGCATAGAAATTCCAGGCCTGCCCCGCAGCATCAGTCTGGCTTTTCAACCTACTGTCGGCATCATAGCTATTGGTGAGGTAAGCCGTACCGGGCGCCGTTGGCAAGAACATCTGATACAGCTGACCGGGCTGGGAATAGCTGTATGTGAACTGATTGTTGAGCGGGTTGCGGAATTGAGTGAGGTTTCCGGTGCCGTCATAAGTGAAACCAATTGATCGGCCGGTCCCGTCGGTGATGGAGGTGATGCGGTTTCCGGTATACCCAAAGGTCAGCGTCCGCCCAGCGTTCTTGCTAACGGAAGAAAGCTTGCCGCTCGTGTAGGAGAAGCTTGTTGTCAGCCCCCTCGGTTCGGCGATGGAGGTGATATTGCCATCCGTTCCGAAATTAGCTTTGGTACCATCGCCCGTTTCCAGTGAATACAGCCCGGCCGTCAATGTCAGCCTGGACGGATTGCCCTGCGACCCGTTATAGGTCCCGTCAGGAAGCTTGACAAAAAGTTGGCCACTCGCGCCGGTGTTCACTGAAACCACATTATCAATGAGCTGATCGCCGAACCACCGCTGCGCGACGCGAGCGATCACCTGGCGATCAAGTGGAATAGTAGTGACCGATGGATTCGATAAGATGTCATTGGTCACGAAAAGTTCGGTGATGGCGGCCGCCGCATCGATCCCCGAGTCGTCCCCCATGCCTTCAAATGCATCGCTGCCCTTTTTTGCAGAGGCAGCGAAATTGTGCGTCCAGCCCAGGCCGAGTGCACCGTCCTTATGGCCGCTGCCCGAACTATATTGCCGGACAAACGCAAGGTCGCCCGGCATGCCAGACTGGCCGAGGCTGATATCAGTGTTGCTATATCTGTAATTGCCTCGAAATGCGTCGATCGGGCCGGCATTGGCCTGGTAGTCCGGGATTGGCGGCTGTTCAACGCTATCAATGACCGTATCGCCAGAGGGCGTTCCCGATGTACCGCCGACGCCGCCGCTCAGTGTGCCGTTGATAAACTCGTAGAGGAAGAAGCTCCCAGAATTGTCCTTCTCACCGTGGAACCCCACGCCTGTATATTGATTCTCCGTCAGATTCCCATATTCCGGGACGATCAAACGCCATCCGTTGGCGACGTCGGTATCAATGACGGAAACTATGCCTGACTGATAGGATTTGAGATTGGGACGGACAACGGAATTATAATTGGCGCTCTTGGCATCGTAAATTTTGTGGCCATTGGTCACGGCCATGTCGATCAGCTTGGTTGTTGAGATGCCGCTGACACCAGTCACTTCCTGAATATTTTGGCCTTCCAATATACTGAAATGGCCCGACTGTAAAATCGTGTTGGAGACAAACCTTTTATATTCATTGGTGCTGTCGTAGGATTTCAAGATATTATCCCACACGTTGCCGCCAAGATCGACGAATGGCGATCCATTCTGGCCAGCAATCCCAAGGTTCTGGTGGATCAGCGGAACGCTGCCCGCCAGTTGGGCATGAATATCGCTCATCCGTGTGATTTCAGCGGTCCAGTTCGCGGCGATGAGTGCCGAAACTTGCCCCCGAATAGGCTCTGACGTGTCCGCGTTGCCCGCGGCCTTGGCTGCGATCAGCCTGCGACGGTGCAGTTCAATTGATCCCTTGCCCGTTGGACCCCATGCATTGGCGATTGCGTAGTTTCTATCCGGCGCCGCAAAAAGCGCTGGCTGAATAATAATGTTTGCGCCTGTGTCCGAATATGCTTGGTGGTTGGTCGTCAGCGTCACATTGGTCCAGCTATTCAGGGCAGGAGCCGCGCCTGACGCCACAAGCGCTCCATCGAGGCGCAATTCGGGTATGTTGGCCGAGGTATAAGTGATTGTTAGCCGCTTGCCCGCTATCTGATCGGAGAAGAAGGTCTGATCGATCCCCTGATACTCAAGGCGCAGCGAAACACGATAGCTATCGGGAATCGAGACCATCTCTTGCGGCGTTGAATCGCTCCATTGATAGGGCAGCGTCGTCTGCCGGAGCGTTCCGCTGACGGGATCAATCTTGCGGCCGCCAATCACATCGTCAAGACGTGCGCTGGGCGTGTTCGCCTTGAGGTAATTGGCGAGATTGGTCGCATAGGTGGCGAGATTATTGCGAATGTTGGTCCGATTGATGTTCTGCGCGTAGTCCGTGGTGATAGTGGCCCCGCTGCGCGCATTGGTGAGAAAGGTGGTCGAATTGTAGCCCATCGCGCTTGCGAGCGTCGCGGCGGATAAGCCCGCAACAGCCGTGTGGCTCTTGAAGCTCGGGTCGAAGACATACCAAGTGCCGCCGATATTGACTTTCACCCACATATGGGTAAGCCGCATCGCCTCCATCGGCGCGTCACAATAGGATTGCGACCAATAGTTGAAGAGCGGAATACGTCCCGCAGCAGGTACTTTCCACGTACTGCAAGCGCTCGACACGTTTACGCCATACCATGACTGGAATTGGGCAGGCGTCAGATAGACCTCGCCGAGCATGTAGTTGGCCGTATAGCCCGAGGCCCGCAAAAGCTGAATCATGAGGTCAGCTTGATCGAAAGGGGTTCCGGCGCCGTCGATCAACGCTCCCACAGCGCCCTTCTGAACGCCATGAATAGGGACGAAGGCGATATTCTCGCGAACAAATTGATATATCAGATCCGGGTCGTTCTTCAGAGATCGCGCCAGGTCCGTTATGGATAGCGGAGATTGAACAGTGGCCTGTCCGGTCGACAATGTCGACATCGCCTCGACCATCTCTGGCTGCTCTTTGTTTGCTTGAGATCCGGCGCTTAGGAGAGATTTCTGCTTTTGCTGTTGCAAAGCGCGCTCGGTCTCCGGAGTGATAGGCTGGACCTCTGCGGTACTTTTCCAGCCCGGGGTCTTTGACAGGGCCGTTATACCGCCTGCCTGCGATGACAGAACTGGAGTTTCCAAGCTCAGCGGGGCTTGTTGTTCCGCCACCTGCGCAAGAGCAGGGGCGGCTAAGCCGGAAATCAATATCGTGGTGGTGCCAAGAGCAGTACGAAAACGACGCGCGCATAAAGATGCGCTCCCAAGCCCAGCGGCCATAGAGTCCCCCAATCAACAGAAATATGGAATATTCAGCCTGTCTCAGCCTGATCCTGTAAGATCAAGCAGGCGGCGTATTGGCGGACCCAGTTGTAGTGGTGTTCTTGCGATTATTGGCTTTATCATGCGTATAGATCGTCTGAACATTGTTGTTCACAGTGCCGGCGCGAACAACTTTAATAAGCCGACCTTTAGCGTCATATGTATACGTTATTGTTTCGGAAGCGTTTGCGGCGAAAGGCGTTAAGATCAAGGTAGACGCAGCAAAAATACCAATGAACCGCAGCATGATCAATCACCCCCGTGTGCCTGCAGCGCAATCTGCACAATATAAAAGCATATGCAAGACCTTACTTTCATTGATTAAAAAAACTTCGGTGGCGTAACGAATTTGAGCCGCTCTGGCGGTAGCGATATGGACCATGCCTATGAAGCTGACGGCGAGAGGACCGGATATTCGGTCACACTTATTGAAGCGAGGCAATCGGACCCCCCGAACAATGTGTGTGCGTGAGCTTCCGGCAGGAGCGGGCAGAGACTGCAATGTGATCGGCGGCAGTGCGACAGAAGGGGCACGGAAAAGGTTCCGAGTTGCATCGTGCAATTCTGAACGCTGCGCCTCTTGCAAGAGGATGGCCCCGAAAAGAATCCACGGAGGAATCCGCTGAACCTCCGTTCCGATTTTCGGTGGGCCATCCTTACGAAAATAGGCGATCACCTGCTCCGAAGTGGATGCTGATTCTGCAAGGGACGCATCAACTGCGGACGGCTGCGAGGTGTGGGAGGGCGAAGGCAAGGCCAGCATACCTGCAGCCATCAACTTGCCGGGGATTCTCTTCCACCTGATCCTTGATATGCTGCCGCTACGATGCGTGAGACCGTTGGCTGACTAACACCAAAAATCCGCGCCATTTCTGCCGCGGACTTGCGGCCTGAAATCACGCTTTCGGCAATTTCAGCTCGCTGTTTGGCATTGAGTTTCGGGCGGCGACCGCCGACACGGCCTTCGGCCCGCGCCTGATCGAGACCAGCCTTGGTCCGCTCCCGGATCATGGCACGCTCGAACTCGGCGAAGCTGCCGACCATCTGCATCATCATCCGGCCCGCCGGCGTGGTGGTGTCGATGCTTTCGGTCAGTGAACGGAAGCCTGCGTCGGTTGTTTCGATGCGGTCGAGCAAATGCAGCAGATCCTTCAGCGATCGCGAAAGCCGGTCAAGCTTCCAGACAACCACGACGTCCCCGTCACGAAGCTGATCGAGCATGCGGTGAAGTTCCGGTCGATCCCAGCGGCCGCCGCTGGCCGCCTCTTCGAAGATGCGCTTGCATCCAGCGTCCTTTAGCGCGCGCATCTGCAAGGCTGTGCTCTGGTCATCGCCTTTGGAGACACGGGCATAGCCGATCAGCATTACGACCTCATTTCCTAAACGGTCGTTTCTGAAAGAGCGGAAACCGATGCCGCACCGACTGCGGTTGCGTCTTTCAAAATCCTATTTCAAAACCGTAGCGAATGGAAAGACGTTTGTGAAGGAATTTTGACGTTGCCAGCACGCATTGCGATGACCGATCGGCAGAGGCAGGAACATTTGGCTCTCCCGTCGACCGAGGAGGAGGTCGTCACCCATTACAGCCTCGATGATGCCGATCTGACCGCAATCACAAAATCGAGGACACCAGCAACACGTCTCGGCTATGCTCTGCAACTGTGCTGCCTTCGTTTCCCGTGCCGCTATCTGCGCCGGGGCGAGATGCTGCCTGCCGTCATGCTCGACTATATCGCCGAACAACTCGACATCGATGCGGACGTCATCGCCGAATTCGCGCGGAGAGGCCCGACCCGTTATGAACAACTCGCGGCCATCAAGCGTAACCATGGATTTCGCGATCTGTCCCATCCTATGCGCGCGGAACTTGCGGCGTGGCTGGAGGAGGAGGCTATAAGCATCGTCGATGGCCAATCGCTTCTGATGCGGCTGATCGGGAAGATGCGATCCGAGCGTATCGTGATCCCTGGCATCAGTGTGGTCGAACGCATGGCGCCTTCGGCATTGCACCGGGCGGACAAGGCGTTCGCGGAAAGGATTTACAACCAGGTCGCGAGTTCTGCCCGTCAAAGGCTGGAAACAATTCTGTCAGACAAGGTGCATGATCAGCAAAGCCGGTTGAGCTGGCTGAGGGCACCACCAAACCGAGTCAGCGCCAGATCGTTACTCGAACTGCTCGACAAGATCGATACGATCCGGAGTATCGGCGCCATCAGCGCGCCGATCCCGGAGATTTCGCATCCGAGAATGCGGCAATTGGCGCGCGAAGGCGTTCGCCTCACGGCCCAGGCGATGCAGCAAATGTCGCCAGCCCGTCGCATCGCAACGCTGGTCGCCACCTTGCGAGAACTCGAGGCCACAACGACCGATGCCGCACTCACCATGTTTGGCTCGCTGGTCGGCCGTGCGAACCTCAGAGCACGAAAGCGGCTCGAAGAGACAATTTTAGCGACAGCCGACCAGGGACGGGAACGGCTCGCACGAATCGCGACTGTGCTTGAAGTAATGACACAGGCGCTACGCAAAGGGGGCGATGTCGCCGCAGCCGTCACAGCCGTTGCCAGCCTCGACGTGATCGAAGCCGATGCACACGTCATCCGCCGCACGACCAAACCCGGCAAGCCGGACGTTGTCGGCGAGCTTGGCCCGGAATACCGAATATTTAAGCAGGTCGGCACACGCTTCCTTGCCAGCTTCGTGTTCGAGGGCAGGCGGGCGACCCGCGATTTGCAAACAGCCCTTGGCATCCTGATCCAATTGGGCGGGAATTGGCGCAAGCCTTTGCCGGTGGATATCCCGCTAGGGCATATCGAGCGCCGCTGGCAGCGACACTTGTTCGCCGACGGCAAGATCGACCGGACCTACTGGGAGCTTGCAACCTATTTTGCCGTCGCCAGCGCGCTGGCCTCCGGGGATCTGTGGGTACCAACGTCGCGGATGCACCGCGCGCTCGAGGATCTGATTACCCCGGCTCCGGGCTCTGCACCGGCACACAGCGCTGCATTACCGGAACTTCGCAAGCCCGACTTTTGAGGAATGGATTACGGCCAAAGCGGGGCAGTTGGATCGGGCATTGCTGTCGACCATGAAGGGTCTGTCCGGCAAGGATGCCGCCTTGTTTGCAGGAGACCGACTGCGTTTCCCGAAAATGCCCAAGGACGTCGAAGAAGACGATGACCGATCACGCGAAAATGCGCTGCGCATCTACCGCCTCCTGCCAACTGTCCGGATCACTGACGTTTTGCACCAGGTGGCGCGTTGGACCGGGTTCATCGACCACTTCACCCACGTTTCGACCGGCATGCCACCGAACGACGAAAAGGCATTTCTCGCCAGCCTGATTGCCGAGGCGACCAATCTGGGGCTGGCTCGCATGGCAGACATATGCGACGTCGCATCGCGACGGGCCCTGCTGCGCATGCAAACCTGGCACATGCGCGATGAAACGTTCCGGGCGGCCCTCGCTACGCTCACCGATGCCATTCATGCTGAGCCGATTGCCGCGTGGTTCGGCGATGGCTGGCGGGCATCGGCCGATGGCCAGCACTTTTACGTTGGTGGCCAAGGGGAAAGCGGCGGCACGGTGAACGCGCACTACGGTCGCGATCCGATCGTGAAGATCTACACCACCATCACCGATCGCTACGCACCGCTCCACCAGACGGTCATTGCCGGAACGGCAGGCGAGGCAATCCACGCTCTCGATGGCATCCTCGGCCACGGGAGCAATGTTGAGATGGGGGCTTTGCACGTCGACGGCGGCGGTGCATCCGATATTGTCTTTTGCGTGATGTCCATGATGGGCCTCAGCTTTGAGCCCAGAATTCCGCGCCTCTCAGACCGCAAACTCTACGCCTTCGAACCTCGGGGACGGTATGGCCGACTAGGCCCGGTATTCGGTCACCGGCTTGATGAAAACCTGATCCGTAGCCATTGGGACGACATCCATCAGATTATGGCCGCCATGCGCAACCGCGTCGTCACGCCGTCACTGATCCTGAAAAAGCTGTCGGCCTATCGCCAGCAAAACAGCCTTGCCGCAGCCATGCGCGAGATCGGCAGGATCGAGCGCACGCTATTCACGCTGCGATGGTTCGAAGATCCCGACCTGCGGCGATTGGTCACAGCGGAATTGAACAAGGGCGAAGCCCGCAACACCCTGGCGCGCGCCGTAGCATTCCACCGGCTTGGCCGTTTCCGCGACCGCGGCATGGAAAATCAGCAGGTTCGCGCAGCCGCGCTCAACCTGGTCACTGCCGCAATTATTCTATTCAACTGCAAGTACCTCGGCCGTGCTGCCGACATGTTCAGCATCACTGGTCAACCTCTGCTGGAGGGTTCGCTGGGCGAACTTTCTCCGTTAGGCTGGGATCACATCAATCTGACCGGCGACTATGTGTTCTCGGATAGCTCGGCGCTGGACGATCACGGTTTTCTGCCGCTTCGGCTCAGTAGAGGATAATGTCACGGCGCTACCGTATATCTGTGTCCCAATAATGCACTGAGGCCACAAAGGTCGGGTCGAGACCCAGGCCGGTTGCGCCGGATCGTCCGCCATCCTGATTCTTGAAGCTACAAGCTGCCCGTCAGGACTGTCCGACGGTTCCGGTCAACCGAGCTTCGCCATGAGTCTCCCCGCTGCACCCGCCTCGGCCGCGAGGTTGCGGTTGTAGGCGAGCGGCATGCGCGGGCTTTTCCAGCGCAGAGCGTCCATGATCCCGGCAAGGTCCTCGCCGCTGGCGAACAGGTCCTGATTCAGCCCCACCCGCGTCGAGTGCGCGCTGATCCCTTTCAGGAGCCGCGCCAGATCGTCAGCCGTCAGATCGGGGAGTGCGCCCCGATCGAACGCACGGCTAATGATCGAACGGTAGATCGGCCCGATCGAGCCGGGGTGGAGCGCGCCCTCCCCGACATCGTAATCGACACGCGCCGGGACAGCGGGCCGGGTCAGCGTCTTGCGCAGATCCCACGCCTCGCGCCCGGACAGGCTGTCAATCCTGCGGCCTTTGATCGCCGCGCGCGGCTTGTAGCGCCGCACCTGCACCCGCCGGAACAGCGGCCCGCTGTCAATCCCGGCGGCCTGCTGCCAGGCGAGGAGCGCGCGCGTGCTGCGCGGGCTGAGGTACGCGGTCGCCCCCTCACCTTCTTGGTCGCCCTTGCTGCGCGGGATCAGGAGCAGCCGCGCTTCGGGATCGATCGCCTCGATCAGGTGCTCGACTTGGGCCGCGACCAGCTCGGAGGCGCGCAGCCCGGTGTCGTAGGCGACCGAGAGCAGCGCCCGGTCGCGCAGACCCGGCAGATCCTCACCGCAGCTTTCAAGCAGCGCGCGCACATTAAGCCCGCGCGCTGTGTCGCGCGCGACATCCTTAACCGGGCCCTTGAAGCGCAGCGGCCGCGCCTGAGCTTGCGCGCTGCCGACCCGCCGCCGGATCGCGGCAAGCCGCAGCTTGACCAGCGGCACCTGGGTTGGATCGGCAAGCTCGAGCAACTGGTGGAGCTTGGCGATCGAGGCCTTGTAGCGCGCGAGCGAGGCGGGTTTGGCTCCCTGTGCAGCACGGGCGTCGAGATAGTCGGCCACCGTCTCGGGGGGGGCCGGCAGGGTCACGCGGCCCAATCGCCGGCACCACAGGTCGAACGCCTCGCTATCGCTGGCAAGCGCGCGCAGGCTGTGCGGCGAGGAGGCGCCCTCAAAGGCGGCGATCAGCTCGGCGTTGATGGTGATGGTCGGGGCCGCCTGGAGCTTGGTGATCTCCCAGACCAGATCCGTCCCTCCGCGCACGGCGGGGACCACCGCGGGTAATGCTGCGTCAGTCAAGCCTATCTCCCTGCCTACCGATAACCGCGGGCGGCTTGCGGCCAGCTGGCGTGATGCGGCGGTCGCTTTCCCAGGACCCAAATACCGTGTTTCCCACGCGCCGCCCTCCTCGCTGCCGAGGGTTCAGCCTAGCCTACTTTATAGAAGGAGCGCAAATCCGTTTCTGTGATAACTGCAATTATCGTATGTCCGTATCTGAACCGTCCCTAGGAGAGAAACCAACGGCTGACTTTGGTTTCTCATTCTGGCATCTACAGACCGATGGAAAAGCACGACACCCCCGAACTGGCGCGGACGATGCTGCTGCTCGGCCGCCTCGACGGGCGGCTGCAGAACAGCCCGGCCACAGACATTTTCCTGGCGCGGGCCCGGCTTGAGGGCGCCGTGGCGCTGGCGGGCCTCGCCGGTGTCCCGATTGACGTTCGGTCCCTCCAGGACTGGATTGCGGGTCGAAGCCCCCCTCCCCGTGCCTCTGAGGGCCTGAACGACCCCATCTCGGTGTCGGCGGTCTTCCACTTCGCCATCAGCCGCGATGAAGATACCCGCGACCCGGTCCTGCGCGCCACGCTCAACGTGCTGCGCTCGGTATTGGATGATCGCGCCGAGGCCAAAACGTACGGGAGCGACGACCTTGCCTACTTCGGGCCGATGTGGCGCACGATCCGCGATGCCGTCGACCTTCCATTCGCGCGCGCCGATCTTCTCGCCATTGCCCACCGGGTGTTTGAGCTGGTCGCGCTGACCGAGCCGTCCTCCGGGGATGGATCCGAGATCGTCGCCATTGACGGTCGATCGCTCGATCTCCCCCCGCGTGCCCGGGATCGCCATTGGCTGATTGCCGCTGCCCTGCCCCGCATGCTTCACCGCGCGGGCATGACGATGCGGGTCATCCCCTCCCTGGTGCTGCTGCCAAAATTCCTGCCACCCTCACCCATGGCCCTCGCAGAGGTGCTGGAGCGCGCTCTTCGCAAGGCAATCCATGCTGGCCTTCGTGATCTCGACTGGATCGAACGAGAGGAGGCACGCATCCGGACCGGGGCACAGGCGACCAAGCGCAGCCGAGCTCCGCTCCTGTCCCGCTTGCAGATCGCCTATCCCGGTCTTCAACCCAAGGCCGTCGCGCGGCTGCTCAGCGTTTCACCGCAAGGTGCCCGGAAGCTTCTGACCGCAAGCAGCCGCTAGTCACGGCCAGTGAAGGTCCAATATCTCCCGGACCGCCTTCTCCGCGTCCTCACGGGTCGCGCCGCTCTTGTGCAAGAGCGTCAGCCGGACTCCTTTGCGATCGGCACCCTCGATCCGCATGACGGGCTTTCCATCAGCATTCGAGACGGTTTGAGGCTTTCCTGACTTCTTGGGGGATCCTGACCTCTTGGGGGGGTCTGCGGCCAGTGTCAGCAATCTGATGGTTTCAACCACGGTGAGAACTGTCGCGCTATCCCTTTGCTGCTCGGCGAGACGCTTGGCCTCCGCAAAGGCGAGCGCGCGCTTCTCGTCTGGTTTCAGCAATGCCTTCAGGGCGATCACATTGCGGATACCCAGTTCCTGCGGTTCCGGGAACGCCACGAGAAGCGCGTCAGGAATTCGCGCCAGATCGAGATAGCGGCTGAGCCAGCTCTCGGTCACCTTGAGCCGCTCGGCCATAGTCCGCTGTCGGCCATCATAATAGGTATCGAGGGCACGCAGATAGTCTTTTGCCCGCTCCAAATCGGTCAGGTCGTCACGGGCGCGGTTTTCTAGATCCGCGAGCCGAAACGCCTCTTCGTCGCCGATCTCACGGACGTCGATGAGGAATTTGAACTCTGGATAATTGTGCGCCCGAAGCCAGGTTATCGACCAATGCCGACGTGCCCCGCAGATTACCTCGAAATCGAAATCCGGATCGCCGGAAACGCGCCGGACGATCGCCGGCATCTCCTGCTTGCCCTGCGCCTTAATGCTCTCGATGAGATCTTCGCAGCGTTGCTCGTTCAACAGCGCATAATCGCGATTATGGCCCGCCCACATTCTGCATCGTGCGGGGTCGACCAACTCGTGCGTCCTGGTCTGGACCGCCCCCGACGCGAGCTCCGCGATTCTGTTCGACCGTCCCGTGAGAACGTTGGTTGCGATACCAGATCGGCGTGGTGCCGCCTCGTTCGTAAGGTCAATTCCGGCGGTCAGATCGGCCGCAAATCCGCTGTTCTTCTTGCTCATGCGAGCCTCCTACCCGTCGAAATTGCACGCGTGCAATTTCGCATTTTCATGCCAGTGCCTCCTGGCGCAAACGCTTCTGATGGCTTGGCCACATGGACCGGATATCCACTTCAATTTCAGCGTTCACGCCGTCCAGATAAGCGAGGCAGCGATTGCGCACCGACGAGCTCGTGGCAGGACCGTCCAGCTCATACACCGTCATCAACCTCGCGGTCGCATTGTCGATTTCGGCGGAGTCTTTCAGCGGTGTCCGAAGCATCGCATGACCGAACAGCGTCCGCATCAGGTTCAGCAGTTCTTTCTGCATCGACTTGTTCTCGTCGACCTTCGAAGCGACAAACCGGAGGAACTGCAATTCCGGCGCGAGGTCCCGCTCCGCTAGCTGCTCGATCGTCTCATCAAGCATCGACAGAAATGCGGCCGTGGACGAGAAATCCATCACCGTCGGCGGCACGGGTACAACGAGCGCGTTCGCGGCTCTCAGCACTGAAAGCGAGATCGCGCCGAGTGCCGGGGGCGGATCCATCACGATGACGTCAAAGCGATCTGCGATGCTGTTGATCCCTTCGCGCAAGCGGTCCAGCAACGCTCCGCTTTCCCGCGCCATTCGCGCCGCCAGCTCATATTCCGACTGGAACAGTCGAAGGTTCGCCGGGATCAACTCGAGGCCGTCAAAATGGGTCTTCCGCAAAGCATAGTCGAGCGAGGATCGTTCACCCTCCCTCAGGAACGGATAGAGCGTATCATCCTCATCCAGATCGAGGTCAGGCACGTAGCCGAAAAGCGTCGTCGCCGAGGCCTGGCTATCGCAATCAACCAGTGCCACGCGGTAGCCGCGAATGGCGAGATATTGAGCAAGGTGAACGGCCACGGTCGATTTGCCAACGCCCCCCTTGAAGTTTTGGACGGCTACAACGCAGCAGGGATCTTCCGGGCTACGATAGGGCCTCGTTCCAAAGACACCGCGCATGTCGTTAAGCTGTGCAAGCGTGTATCTTTCGCGGCGATTATTATCAGTCCGCGCCGGCTCCGGAAGCCGTCCGTCCTTCTCGGCATCGCGAATCGCCGCTGCGGTTCGTCCAACGAGCTCAGCCGCCTTTGTAATCGTAAAGGTCGGCTCGCGGCGATCGTCAGCACGAGCGCTTCTGGCGGAATCACGGAGCTTTTCGAGAACCGACGCCGTCCGGTTCGCGAGGGTCGCCACCGACACCAATCGCTCGGCGCCCTCTATTGCTAGTTCGTTCGACACATGCCCGCCTTTCGAAATCTGGAGCACGGTATACGCATTTGCGCTTTTTGGTCAATATTTTCGGATATTTCGAAAGGCAGGGTGTCGTTCCGGAGAGTTCGGAGCCGTTCACGGAGCTATCCTGACTCGATGGGGGGTCAAGAAATTGCACGCGTGCAATTTTTAGCTCGCCCTGCCCCTTCGGGTCACCCAACCCTCACAAAATCCGGTCCAAGCAGAGATCAATTTTGCGCCCCGCACCTTTTCCAATCTCTCGCCCATATGGTCGCGAAACCCAGAAGCGATCAGATCGATATCCCAGCCACCCCCATGCTGGCGACCGATCGCGAGCAGGTCGTCATGCCCAAATCGGATCGACCCCGTGGGAAACATCTGCTCGTCCGCCTTACGCTTGGTGATAGCCTTTAGCGGCGCGGCAACGACCCCCTGCCCTACCGCCACGGTCTCGACCGTGCTGTCGCGCCGTTGCTTTCGCCCACTCGAATGCCGATCGAGCTCGTCTACAGTCTCGATGACCTCCGGCGCGCCCTTCGGCTCGAACCTAAACTCGATCTCCGCGACGGTTCGGCCCTGCCGTATTTCCCGCCACTCAACACGAAAATGCGCGAGCTGGTCGATCTCGGCCTTCGCTTTCTCAAGGACCTTGCGCCGCAACTGCGCGAAATCAGTGTAAACTTCCGGTGGAATGCCGAGGGCTGCACGCAGCGCTGCCATGTCCCCTTTCCAAGTCGCTTGTCGGCGATGCAGCCGCAGTGCGCCAAGCTCGTAGAGCTTCAACGCATAGTTTGAGCGGAATCCCAGGACCGCTTGCCGGTTCAGCACGGCATAAGTCTCCGAGGCCTGGATCATCTTGCGCGCGTCGGGCGTAAATTCCCACTCTATCCAGCCCGCCTCGCCGCCATCCTCCTCCGTCTCCTCCCGAGAGCGGGAGATCAGCGAGAACAGCAACGTGGCCTTCTTCCCGCGCCATGATCGATCATCGACGGCGAACAGCGTCCGATGCAGTTCCTGAAGCATGTCGGTGATGCGCTCATTGCCTTTGTGGCCACGGCGAATGTCGGCTTTGCGCATTCGGTGCGGCTTGTCTTCCCAAGCATCACCTCCGGCGGTTAAAATCATGAGCGCCAGCAGACGGGATGCCGTCAGGCTCAGAGACTCGCCCTTGACGAACTTAACTTCAATGATGTTGCCCGGCTTTGCGAACTCATCGCCGCCTTTGGCTCGCAAAGCAGCCGCAACGCGCATTGCACGACCGGGCGTTGCTTCCTCCGTCGCATCTTCAACTGCGTCTGTTATTTGGCCAGCATCCGTTTCCATGCCATAATACAATCGAAATGAGTCTTCGGAGCATGTTTGCTGCCTGACCTGACCTCATCCGTCAAGTCAGGTCAGGATAGGATCCTTTCTCACCACCCCCAAGCGGTCAGGATAGAATCACGGTGATCGACACCGAAACGCCAGGAGTTTCGCCGAGTCGCGTTTTCCGTAGGGAGCGGTCGATCAACTTGCTTTCCAGGCGCATTTTTGCTCCTAATTCGACATCAAATCGACTTAGCGAGGAGTTGAAACGGCGCGGTCCCCAGGAGGTCAGGATTGCCCCAGCGGGTCAGGAATGATCCCCCAGGAGGGCAGGTTACAGCCCCCGATCGGTCAGCCAAACTCCCCCAGCAGGTCAGGTAAAACCATCTATCGCATTGTAAACACACCGTTTTTGTGGGCCTGAATCAGAATCTTTTGAATCACGAATCCTTCCGCTGCGATGCAGCGGCGTTTTTATAAAATGATTCTTTGGACATCATCGCCCGATTCGCGATCGCCGATGTGAGCATCGCCGGACAGTTGAACCCGACCAGCGCTGAACGAGGAAAGGGGCATAGGCTGACGAGTACGCTGGGCACGGCACTCACAAGGAACGCTTCGTTCAAAGCCGCCTCGACAACCCTAGGATGCGGAAAGAGAGAAGTCCGATAGATCGAGCCGTAGCGTCTACGGAAATTAGATAGTTCTATACAGATCGCATAGAATGCCATAAATCTCCTATATATGGATCCCCGTCGTAATCCCTTCGCGCCAGGTGCAGGCAGCCGTCCCCCGGAACTTGCGGGCCGAGAAACCGTCCTGGAAGCTGTTTCTGTTGCGCTCGATCGCATCCGCAATGGACGCCACGCCCAAAGCAGTATCCTGATGGGGTTGCGAGGTGTCGGCAAAACGGTCTTGTTGAACGAGATGCGCCGGGCAGCGGAAGGCGAGGGCATCCAATGCGTGCCGATCGAGGCGCCCGAAGGACAATCCCTACCGGCCATGCTCGTGCCAGCCCTTCGCACTGCCCTGCTCAAACTCGATCGCGGACAGGCGGCGATGACCGTCGCAAAACGAGGGTTGGGTGCTCTCGCTCGTTTCGTGAAGGCCTTCAAACTCAGCTACGGCGAACTTCAGGCCTCACTTGATCTGGGCGAGATAGGCGTTGCGGATAATGGCGATCTCGAATCCGACCTTATCGATCTCATCGATTTAGTCGGAGCTGCCGCCGCAGAGCGCAACACCGCGGTCGTTCTGTTCATCGACGAACTGCAATATGTACAGGAGCGCGAACTCGCTGCTCTCATTACCGCGCTGCATCGCGCCCGACAGAACCAACGCCCAATCACGTTGGTAGCTGCCGGCCTACCGCAACTGGCGGGACAGATGGGGAAGGCCAAATCCTACGCCGAGCGGCTCTTTCTTTTTAACAGCATCGGCCCGCTCGATGATGACGCCGCAACAGCCGCGATCGTACATCCGATAGAGTTTGAAGAGTGCAGCATTGAGCCAGATGCGGTAGCAAAAATATTGTCAGTGACGCAGGGCTATCCCTATTTTCTCCAGGAATGGGGCAAGCAGTGCTGGGAGGCGGCCGATACCTGCCCGATCACTGCCCACGACGTCGACCTTGCATACCCCACCGCCATCGCAGCTCTTGATGAAAGCTTCTTCCGGGTCCGGTTTGATCGTCTCACTCCATCAGAGAAGCGTTACCTGCGAGCCATGGCAGATTTGGGGGAGGGGCCTTATAGTTCAACAGCCGTTGCCGATCATCTGGGACGCAAACCCTCCTCGTTCGGCCCTGTGCGCGCGTCATTGGTGGCCAAGGGTATGATCTACACGCCTGGCTATGGGCAAACCGCATTCACCGTGCCGCTATTCGATGCGTTTATGCGCCGGATCATGCCTGCGGGGGAGGGCGCGGCAGTCTGACATAGGCGGTGGCAGCCAACGGCTGCCTGTGGCGCAATCTCGCAGACGGCATAGAAGATGCGAAAAGACGAGATGATGTTTCAACAAGTTAAGCCGGACTAACCTTGGTTGCTCGACCAAAAAATTCCTGTTTTAAATGGGGATGTGGTCGCGGCGCCGCCTATGCGATCAAGAGAATAACCGCCCTTGTGGGCTACGGCTTCCACAGGTGGACCCTCCGTTTTTTCTCTTGATCGCGTCTGTCCCGCTTCCTGCTCGTCCCCATCAGGAATTAGCCTGATCGAGTGGAGTTAGCCAAATGCAGAACATTGCTGAATTTCGCATCATCGGTCGCATCGGAAAAATTGCCGAGCTCGACAAGGTCACCAAGGTTTCCGTCGCCGCAAATTACAATCGGCAGGACAACGGCGAATGGATCACCGACACACATTGGAATGAAGTGACGCTGTTTGGGCGGTTGATCGAACGCGCTGCAAAGGCCGAGAAGGGTGACATGGTCCATATCGCCGGGCGGGTCCGCCAGAACTCGTATGATGCCCCAGAGGGCAAGCGATACACCGTCGAACTTATTGCTGACGGCTTCGCCGTCCTTGCCAAGGCCAATGACGCAGATCTGGCCCACCGGTGAGAAATTCTGGGGTCCGCCTTGCGCGGCTCCCAGAAGCCCGTCCTCGGTCGGGTGGAAGGTGGTCGCGGTGGCCAGGGGACTCCTGATCCGATCCGCTTCACATTCCAGCGTGGAAGGTGGTCGGTTAAGCCGATTGAGAGCGATAAGCCATTGAAGGGTAGGCGCAGTTTGGCTTTTCTGCATTTGGACCGGTTCGCGCAGCGCAACTGCGTAGTCGTCCAGAATTGGAGCAAGTCGGGAGGCGCTAGGTGAGTGGGATCGCTCAAGCCGGTCTTATCTTCCTTGTACTTATCGTGCTGATGATCCTTAGCGCGCGAGACAGGGGAGCAGAGCCAGGCATCCGCAATGAGGATGATGAGACGTGGTGGTTCGCTCGACGTGCGTGGTGGGATGAACGGCGGTGAAAACGATCGCGGTGAACATCGAGAAGGGCGGGGCGGGGAAGACCACGATCGCCTGCCATCTTGCGTGGCACCTCGCTGACGCCGGGCATCGAGTTCTCGTGCTGGATCTCGACCGGCAACGCAACGCTTCCGCTGCATTGCGCGATTTCGAGCCCTTAGGATCGTGCAAACAACTCTTTGACGTCGGCTTTGCCGCGCCGGTGGGGCGTCATCGCGGAATCTACTCCAATGATCTGACGGGCGAGTATGATGCGGATTTCGGAAAGGCGCTGAGTAGCTTCCGAGCGAACTTTCCGGCGCTGACTGATGCTTATGACTATTGCGTGATCGACACGCCTCCTGCCTGGAGCTGGATTAACTTCGGGGCGCTGATGGTATGTGACGACCTGATCGTGCCAGTCGAGTTAGGGCCTTTCGGACCTGACTCGACCAAGCAACTCTCCAACTCGATCCAGACGGTCAACCAGCGGGGGCGGCGTACCCCAATCCGGATCGCAGGCCTGATCGCAAACCGGGTGAAGGCGAATGATCGGAACCAAATCGCGATGCTTGCGGACTTGAAGGCCAAGATTGGCCGCAACCTTTTTTCGACCCATCTCCCCGACCGTTCGCATTACAGCCAAGCTGTTCAGGCGGGGGTTCCGGTGTGGAGGTTTGATAAGGACGTGCGGTCGTCACTTCCCCCTATGCGTGCATTTCTGAAAGAAGCGATGGAGAGGATCGCGGCCTGATGGACTTTGGCGATTTCGATATCTTCGCGGCGAAGGATGAGGTTGCCCAACAGGGGAGGGTGCTGACCCTCGACCCGGCGAACGTATATCCTGATCCAGAGAACGTACGCCGCGCGATCAACCCAAGCGAAATCGACGCATTGGCCGAGACGATCAGCGCGCGGGGGCAGTTGCAACCGATCATGGTGGCACCCGCCGGTGATGACGGCCGCTACATGATCCAGTTTGGAGAGCGCCGGTGGCGAGCCTGCCACAAGCTTGGGCGCAAAGTCAGCGCTATCGTCCGCGAGGTATCCGATCCCGTCCAGGTGCGTATCGACCAGTTCATTGAAAACGATCAACGCGAAGAGCTTTCTGTTCGAGATATGATAGCGTTTATTGCAGGGCAGGTCGCCGCCGGGACGAGCATAGCGGATCTCGCCCGCGCCACGGGCCGAGATCGTGCGCGACTATCCCGGTTGCATGGCTTGGCATCCGCACCGGACTTCATCGCTGCCAGACTGGATGACCTGCCTGTTCGTGGTGCGGTCGCTTTGATGAAGGCGGCCCAGCATGATGCGGCGGGCGTGCGCGTCTTTCTCGACGATGCGCCTCTTGGTTCATTGACGGTAGCTGCCTGCGAGGCCTTGTCCCGCACTGTGACACTGCGGTCGGATGAGAGAGTGGAGAATGGACGTGCCCGTCCATCGCCGCCCGCTGATGAGCCCGTCGCTCCGTCGCCCACGCACCATCAACCGTCGGAGTCAGTAATCCCGGCTGATAATAAAGTCTGCGGTGAACGGTTCATTGATATCGACGGACGGATGGCACGCTTGCTAGAGGCAGTGGTGCAATTCGAGGGCGAGTCCCAGGTGCGTACGGTCCAATTTGACAGTTAACCGAGCACCGCATTCTTTTCCGCGTTTTCTAATCATCATGGAATGATAGGAGGCTGTGGCCCGAGCCACAGATTCGAATGATATTTTGTGGAGGTTGTTTAGGGCAGGATAGGGATTGTGGTTGCCATTGTATTACAGTAGCTTAGCTTGCAGGGATGATAATGGGAACCACGACACCCTCCGCCGAAGGCAAAGCCAGCATGACGGTCCGCGTCGATCGGGCCACGCTTGAGGCCTTCGACGCGCTCGCCGAGGGCAGGGGAGGGCGCAGCGCGCTCCTTCGATCCTTGTTGGATCAGGCGATGCGGCAGGCCGGCGACGTGCCGAAGGTGCAGGCCCGAGCGGTGCCGGCGACCAATCGCATTTCCTTCCGCGTCACCGATGCCGAGCTTGCCGTGCTGGATGCGCGCGCGGCCGCGCGCGGGACGGATAGGGCGGGGTGGGTCAAGGCACTGATGCGCCGCCATATTGGCTTGAA
>NZ_JACHOV010000011.1 GCF_014200045.1 Rhizorhapis suberifaciens | reverse complement strand
TGCTTTGCCCATGATCCACCTCCAAAGAGAAGGAATCACAAATCTCACGCCAGGGGAATCCCCAGCGATTCACATTTCCAATCCGACGCTCTAGGTAATCAGGCGCGCCCTTCGTGACAACCTCGCTTCCACAAACTGTTCTCAGGGCGAACATATGTCATACATCTATCGATGCTCGTTCAGGCCGAACATCGTGGGTTATCCGCTCATCAGCAATATGCAGGGAAAACGCCGAGCACGCTTTGGAAGTACAGGGGCGGACGATGGCTATATCCGTTTCGCCCCCATATTTCGGTTCAAAATCAGAACTTGTACGCGACAGTGCCTCCAAATGTGGCGGGCTGGCCTGGGTAGCGCACGATCACATCCGCGACGCGGACGACGTTAGAGACATAGAATTTATTGAAAATATTCTTGCCCCAGATGTAGGCGCGCCACTTGCCGTCGTGCGCCTGAACGCCAAGCTGACTATCCACCAACGTGTAGGAGGGAATCTCGAACACCTTCAGCCCCGCCTGTTCGACCGCCGTCTGATTTGGTGGGACGAAGGCCGACGAGGTCTTGCCGCGATAGGCAACGTTGGCGCCGACGAATGCGTCAAGTGTTGAGGAGATGGGCGTCGTGTAGTTCACGTCGCCGTTCAGGCTCCACTTAGGCGCAAAATTGAAAGGGGAGCCTGAGAAGTCGCGCAGCAAGCTATTGGTCTGGAGAACGGTCTGCCCGATATATTCCAGGACCTTGCTCTTGATGTACGTGGCGCTGCCCGAAAGTGTCAGGCCAGAAACCGGCCGCAAAATGAGCGACCCCTCCGCGCCTTGCAATCTCGATTTCGGGATTGTGTCTTGGCCGCCGATGTTCCCGAATGGCGGTCCGACGAAAATTCGCGCGCGGACCTGCTTATCAACGTAATCGTACCGGAACACAGCGCCCTCGACACGCAGCCAGCGACCAATGCCCGCGCGACCACCAAGTTCATAAGAAGTCAGCTTTTCCTGAACCACCGGATCGTAGGCTACCAAGTCAACTGTATTCAAGGATGAGAAGTTGCCCGCCTTGAAGCCGCGGCTGACGCGCGTCAGGATCGCGCGATTTCTACAGTTTGATGCAAGCGCCGACGCGGCCATTGCATGACTTGCCCTACCCCCAATGGACATCCCTTGGCATCGGCCGTGTCGGAAACAGGAACAGATGAAGTCAAGCCGGCGCATACACCATACGCTGCTCCATTTCGGCGGCGCGGACGATTGTTTCCAGCAACTCGTGCCGACGGACGCCGTGGTCGAAGTCGGTTTCGCATCGGCTGCCGGTCGCAAGCGCCTCAGCAAAGTGCCGAAACATGTGCGCGGCATCAATGGATGGGCCAGGCGGCGTTTCGTCGGGCACTAGTCGGTAGCGATCTGGAACAGTCATGGGCTGCATTGGCTTGCCAAGCGCCGATGTACCGAGCATCTCGAAATCGAACGGCACTCCCGGGTGCCGTTCACGATAGTCGATGTCGTTGCCCGTCGTAATGACGATGGCCCCCGAAGAACCGCTGATCTCGAGGAAAAAAGCTTGGTAGGTCGGGCTGTTTTGCTTAAGCAGCACCGAAACGACGGCATTGTCGGCAAGTCGCCCCTGCACCAGGATATGATCCTTGTCCGTCAGCGGGACAACCTCGCCCGTGATCAGGCGGACGCGATCCATCTCAGTTTCCATATAGCATTGGATGTCGCTGAATTCGCCGACATAGGCGGCAAGCGTATCGAACCCGTGTCCGCCCATGATGCGCAAGCCCGCCTTCGCTGCCTCAATAAAGTCGCAATACTCGGGCGTGAGGTCCATCTGCGCCATCTGGTCGTTCGATCGGCTGAAAGTGACCGCGTGAAGCTTGCCGATAAAACCCTCGGCGATCAGGTCGCGCACGTAGCGGACGATCGGCGCGTAGCGCGTCTGCAGCCCCACGAGTGTGCGCGCGCCCTTGGCGCGAGCGAAATCGCGCATCTCGAGCGCTTGGCCGATGTTCGTCCCGAATGGCCACTCGCAGAAGACGTGCTTGCCCGCCTCGATTGCCGGCATGACCAGCGCGTGGTGGTCGGCCGAGCTGGTGCTGACACAGATCATGTCCAGATCGGGCTGGCGCACCATTTCCAGATAATCGCCGTACGCACGCGGAATCCCGTGGGCGACGGCCGCCGCATCTGCGTTGGCCTGATTACGCGAGGCGACCGCGACCAGCTCATACTCGGGCAGCGATTTAAGAGCGGGCACATGCGCGGTCGAAGCCCAGGCGAATTTGTTCGCGCTGGCTCCTATAATTCCAATCCTAATCCGACGAGCAGATACCATAACTCACTCCCCCGTAATCATTCTAATAAGACCGTCGAAGAATTCGAGCATCGATCTTGTCTGGATATGCGCAGACGCCGATGAGATTGCGCCAACAACCTCCAAACGAGTTTGCGTATTTAGATGCTGACTATCGGATTTAAACGAAAGTTGGCTTGTAGTAGCTTCATCTCGATCTAGAAACCGCCTCAGGGATTCACCCCGGCAAGCCATGACTGATGCAAAATATGCCTATCTGTGTCAAGTAGCCAAAAAATGGCAAGGTGTTGCTGATTGGTTTGTGGTTCCGATCGAACGCGTCAGCCAAACATGCGATCAAGACAAAGGCAAAGTCGTCGGTATAGACCGCCCACCAAGAAAGGGAATCCAGAGCCTCCAGACAATGCGCTTCTCGTCGGTATCAGGCCCGCGGGGTTTCCACTGGCCTATCCAATTCAAAATGCACCCGCAGCGGTAAGCTTGCTCATTGCGGCGTGACAACCCTATGCACCAGACCCATTCCACAATCTGGCGTTCCTTCAAGGGCAAAGATGCAATACTCGCCCACGGGATCGAGGCTACCGAAACACTTGCACGGCGTCGATGACCGGCCAAGCGGCGTCTCATCGGACATTAACCGGTAGCGCCCCGGGGAGAGTCATGGGTTGCCTCATTCCAATCGGCGGCTTGTTCAGAATTCGAAGCCCAAGGTGACGCCGTAGGTACGCGGCGGGCCTGCAACAAACGGATAACCCGATGGCCCCTCTTGAGTGGCAGCGAAGACGGCGATTTTCTCGTCGACAAGATTTTTCACCCATGCTGCGGTGCTGATCTTGTCGCTGGGACGCAAACGGATCTGTGCATTGACGAGATGGTAGGGCTTCTGGTTCAGAAAGTTGTCCGGTTCCCAAAAGAAGCCGTCGTTATAGGCATAATCGGTCGACAGATCCAACGCCCCAACCGCGGTTTCCATTATATATTGCAGACCTGCGACAGCGGTCAGCTTGGCCGCCATCGGCGTGCGATTGCCGGATGCATCGATCGCGATCTGCGGCGAGACAGAACCAAACGGAGCGACGGGATTAGGTGGCCCGCTCGGCGCGCCCAGATAGCGTCGGTATTTCGAATTTAGATAAGTCGCTCCGAACGTCATCGTCAAGCTTCGCGTCACTTTGAGGCCACCCTCCAGATCGACCCCCGTCACGCGCGAACTGTCTGCATTCGAAAGCACCACAGCGCCATTGTTAAGTAGTTGCACCTGTGGGTTACCAATATCGTAGCGAAATATAGCCGCATTAATCCGGAGCCTGCGATTGAAAAGCTCGCTCTTCAACCCGACCTCATAAGCGTCGAGTGTCTCGGGCTTGTTGGGGACACCGCTGAAAGGCAGCAGGTTGAAATTTGACGATTTGTAACCTCGGCTGAATGATGCATAGCCGAGGATGTTCTCACCAAACTCGTAATCTGCCGCAACCTTGAAGGTCAACTTGTTGGTCCTGTCGCGCCCTGTCACCACCGGTCCCGGAATGAACGCTATTCCGTTTGCAACACTGATATCATTATGACCGCTGCCACTAAGCCGGTCCATCGTGTAGCGAACCCCGCCGGTGATCTTGAGCCGTGGGAGAATTGGGTAAGTCGCCTGCGCATACCCAGCATAGGATTTCGCGCGTTGCCGACCGTAAATGCTGAAACTGTTTACGATGGAATCGCCTACTACGTCGTTTGGAAAGAATGCTGAACCTTGGAATGCGAGCGGATCATACTTTCCAGATGCGTTGTAGTAGAAAAGTCCAACGATCCACGACAGCCTTTCGCCGGGCGCATTCGAGAGCTGCAACTCTTGAGTAATCTGCTCGACCTTGCTGAACAAATCAGCGCGGTAGTTCGGGCGAGGGCCATAGTCGCCATCAATGAGTTGATGCTCTTTATCGTGAAGATAGGCAGTAATGCTCTTGAGACGCAGATTGCCCAATTCCTGCTCGACGCGGAGTGATCCGCCCCACGCCCGCGCGAGGTTGTGATTGTCCAGATCACTCCGTTGATCGTAGAAATCGAGCGGCGGCGCGGCGCTGAATGACGCCGGCGTACCGGCGATTGGAGGCGACTGCAGGCCTTGCGTCGTACCTGGATAGGTGTTTCCGAGCGCCCCATTCCGGGCATACGCATAAAAGCCGCTCAAGAGGATATGCGTACGGTCGCCCAGTTCAATCAAGAGTTTTGTGCGGGCAGTGAAGTCGTCAGAGAAAGTCGCACGATGACCCGAAGTGATGTTGCGACCGTAACCGTGGCCCTGCTTGGTTCCGGCTACCGCAATGTCCAGGGCAGCTTTTTCCCCTAGCCCGGTCGTAGCGTAAACGTCGCCATGAACCGTGCTGAACGAACCGTAGCCAATATGCCCGCGCAACGAGGTCGAATGCGATGGGTCAGGTGTTATAATCTGGATAACGCCGCCGCTGGAGTTGCGACCGAATAACGTGCCCTGTGGCCCCTTCAGAACCTCCATCCGCTCAATGTTTGCTAAAGAGAAAAATCCGGATGGAAGTCGGCTGAAATAAACGCCATCGACATAAACCGCGACACTGGCTTCGTTTCCAACTGGGTTGGCCGTGTTACCGACGCCCCGCAGGAACGGGATCACTTCTCCACTGGCGTTGCTCAACTGAAGTCCCGGCGTGAGCGTAGCGACTTCGAGAACATTGTTGATACCCCGCGCCTCAAGGGAGCGACCGCTGAAAGCTGTAACCGCAATGGGAATTTTCTGAAGGCTTTCTGACCTTTTCTGCGCGGTTACGACTATCTCGTCGAGCTGGAATTCAGGTGAAACAGCATCGGATGACGACTGGGAAGCCGGGGCACTGTCTTGGCTATCGGTCGTTTGCGACAAGGCAGGTGTCGCCCATAGCGAAATGAAAGCCAGCGCCGAAGCGCGTAGGATCACCGGGTGTGCTGCTCTCTTCATTCTAATCCCCCCTGTCTGAACCTTTTCGGCACCTTGTTTTAGTATGCTATTACAGAAACCTTGATCAAAGATGTGATAGATTGACTACCGATCTTCGAAGTCTATATTATCTGACAGTTCTTCATGACGTGCTTAACCAGCATGAGTCTCAATTCATCTATCAGGTACTTGGGCGATCCAGCATGTTCGGATCCTGGAACATTATGCCCCTGGCACCCACGTCGTCTTCATCTCGGACGCATCGAGAGGCTCATTGCCGAACAGGGTCCAGCTATAGTCGTCGGACGTGCCGCCGTAGTTGCGTTTGCCCATGCTACCCAATGGAAAGACCGCATCATCCCAGGGCATGCTCTTGCCCATATCGCGGCACCAGTCATAGGTCGCTACGCGATGGATGAACTTCCAGGCCGAGCCGCGCTTCTCAAGCCGGTCGTTGTAGCGACCGCCAAGGAAAGCGTCCTTGGTTTCGCTGCCCTCGGTGATGCGATGATAAGCGAAAAAATAGGTTTCGACATTGGCGTAGTTGTCGTGGATCTCAATGCACGACTGGCCGAGCATATGGCCCATTCGCATCGTTGGCCACATCAGCGCCATCGCGTCGGCGAACTTCGCGCCGGTGGACTGCATCATGCCGTGATCGTCCCAGCCGTCTGGCCAGTAGGTCGAGGCGAGCAGCTCGGAATCCTGCCGGTCCATACCGCGGCTGTAGCGCGCGAGATTGTGGCGGATCTTCTCTCGGTCGAGTAGCTCCTCCATGGTGATGTCGATCTCTTCCTGTCGCATCTCTCTCTCCGAGCGTTTCTTTTGGTGTCTAAAGGCGCAGCCCTTGCTGCTTGAGCAGCGGCAGGACGCGCTGCTCGAAATATTTGAGTTCCTCGACATAATCGATGAAACCCAGAAAGACGCCGTCGATCCCCGCATCCTTCACTACCTGCAACCCCTCGGCCACCTGTTCAGGTGTGCCGACGAGCGCATGACCACCTGATCCAGCGACAAACTTGGCGAGGAATTCGGGCTTGAGATGCTCGCCAAAGGTCTGGACGTTCATGCCGGCGGCGAAATTGTTGGCTGCCTCCCAGTCGCCATGCTCCAGTATCGACTGGTAGGCGGCCTTCGCCTCGGCCTCGGTATCGCGGCATACCACGATCACGAGCGTAAGCATGCCGATCCTGCGGTGGTACTTGGACCACGCGGTCTCGCGGATCGCCGCGCAATAGCTTTTCGCCTGCTCGGGTGTGGTGAAGCTGGTGTAGTTGAAGTCGGCGTAGCGCGCCGAATAGTCGATCCCAGCCGGTGATCCGCCAGCGTTGATGAGTACCGGACGCGGCTGGACCGGCTTGGGCGCCGCCTCGCAACCAACGAGTTGGAAGTAGTCGCCGTCAAAATCGAATGGCTCAGGGTTTGCCCACAATCCGTCGACTATCCTCAGCCACTCCGCGCCATAGGCATAGCGGTCGGCGTGTGGGCGCGACGTCACGCCCAGCATCGCCATTTCGGCCTCGTTCCAGCCCATCACGATGTTAAGCCCTGCGCGTCCACCCGAGATATGGTCGATCGTCGCGATCGCCTTGGCGGCGGCCACCGGATTCACGACGTTCACATGCACAGTGGCGAACGTCATCGCGTAATTAGTCTGCGCGGCGAGGCCGGCGGCATAGGTCAGCGTCTCGAAATTCTCGCCTGCATAGTTCGTTCGTCCCCCGAAACCGCGCCAGCGCGCGACGGGGACAATCATCTCGAAGCCCATTCGATCAACCTGTTGGGCGATCGCGCGGCTATGCTCCCAAGTTACGGCGAACGAACTTGGCGGATCAGCCATGAATACTGTACCGCTCGAATTTACCGAGAACACGCCGAATTTGAGCGGCTGCGTATTGTAGAGCGGCACATGCTCGGCTCGGTATTCGGCAAGTGCGGCTTCCGGAGCCACGTTGCCTGACGCTACAGCCATGTATCCTCACCTTTTTATTTTTCTAGCGCTGTGATAATCCTTGCACCACTGGAATAAAAGGCAGCCTTTCGCGAAAACACTTTTCCGCAGATGGGATAATTATGTCGGCGCAAAACTGGATCGGCTACATGCATATGTTCGTAGCCGTCGCGCGGACAAAGAACTTCACCCGCGCTGCTGCGGCGCTGGATATGCCCATTTCCACTTTATCCCGACGCATTGCCGAACTAGAGACGGCGATCGGGCTCCGGTTGCTTAACCGCACCACCCGCCGCGTCGAGTTGACCGAGGATGGTGCAAACTATTTCGCGCGGGCCGAGCGCATTGTCGAGGACGTGCGGC
Source organism: Rhizorhapis suberifaciens (assembly GCF_014200045.1). Classification (GTDB taxonomy): domain Bacteria; phylum Pseudomonadota; class Alphaproteobacteria; order Sphingomonadales; family Sphingomonadaceae; genus Rhizorhapis; species Rhizorhapis suberifaciens. Next base: position 143,310 of record NZ_JACHOV010000011.1, on the reverse strand, counting down.
TTGCGCATGAGGCGATTCGCAACCGCGTCGAAACTCCGGGCGGTGTGCTGCGCGTTGCCATGCCCGAGGAGGTCGCCACCCACGTTGCCGCGCCTTGGCTCGCAGAGTTCACTGCCCGCTACCCTCACATGTCCATCGAAATCGACACTGCGCCAACCCACATCGATCCCGTGGCCGACAATTTTGACGTGTGTATCCTCCTGAACGCGGTGCGCGACAGCTCATTTACGATACGCCGGCTCGCCACCTTTAGCTTATCCTTATTCGCCTCGCCCGCTTACGTAGCCGCCAACGGGCTGCCCGAGCACCCGCACGATTTAGTGGACCACCAATGCATTTGCGTGGGGCCGCGCGAGCCGGGACGCGCGATCTGGACGCTGTCGCGGGGTCAAGAGCATTTCGCAGTGGAGGTGGCCGGCCGCGTCGCCTCAGTCAGCCACGATCTCGGGCTCGAGTTGGCGCGCCATGGACTTGGCATCGCCGCCGGCATAACTCGCAACTATGCCACCGACGTGGCGGAAAAGCGGCTGGTGCCGGTGCTTGATAAATGGCAGTGCGATCCGTTGATGGTCTCTGCAATTACCCCCACCAAACTGATCCCGGCGAAGACGCGTGTCTTTTTGGATTTCTTCGCCGTGCGGATGAACGACATGCGGAAGCAGATTGGCTGAGATTGCCACTGCACTGCGCTTACCCTGAATCGAAAGTCCGCCTATTGTGCAGCCGACAGGACATAAACTGATCGTTGCGGTGCACAGCGCGGGCCGGGCGTAACCAGCGACTGTGCAGTTTGGGGCAGGTCCTAGGGCGCCAAGCACCGCTCTCGTGTCACTATGGCGCTCGGCGCGTCGGCGTCGGTGATGACGACGTCGATGCCGCCTTTGGTGGCTTAAATCTGGCCACCACACTCGTTCCCCTAAGCGTATCTCGTGCTACAACGGCGGCAAAGGGGTGCATCGTGAAGCGAATCGAATACGGACATGTCGTGGGCGGCATTCGGGATCGTCGGCGGGCCGATCTGATCGCCGAAATACACCGCATCGCGCTACGAAAGTTCAGCGATCAGGGATATGACGAAATGTCCCTAAAGGACATCTGCGAAGAGGCCGGGATTTCGCTTCGCACCCTCTTCCGTCACTTCAAGGGGAAGGACGCAATCCTCGGCCACGGGATCGAAGCCATCGAACGCCGGATCGGCGAACGAATAGCCGAACGCCCTCGTGACGAGCCGCTACTGGATACTTATCGTTACGCAATAGACGAAATGTTAACGGACTTCTCGACGAGTCCGGAGCACGCCCGCCTCACCCAGAGACTGCTGGAGGAAGTTCCCGCGATACGGGGCCAATACCTCGTCCCTTCGGCCGAGCATCGGACCGATACTGTGGATGAGGAACTCGCCCACCGCCTCGGCCGCGCGACCGGCGACGGCCAGGTCCGACTGCTGCGCACGATCCTCGTGATCGCCGTCGTTCAGGCGATTACCGAATGGACCAGCGAGGGAGCGACCAAGGACTTGCGCCACCTGGTACGAGACAATCTCGATCTGCTCCAACCCGTCATCGATCGGATCCGCGCTCGGCCCGCTTCTTAAACTAAACCTCGTTCATCCGCCGTGCTCCTGCGCGTTGGATGTACAGCGTTCACGGCGACCCGGGTTACCGGTGCTTCCCGTTTGTCCCTCCACGCCCTTGCCATCCGACAGAAGACCACACGTCCCATAACTCTGCGCGACCGCATCGAATATCGAAATATCGCCTCTGCTCCGTGCGATCAGTTGCGCGCCGGAAAGTGCGGCATAAATGGCCAACGCGTGCGCTCGAGCATTTTCGTGGGACACCGCTCGTGACGCAGAGATCATGCCCGCAATCCAGGTGACATTGTCTTCCACGAACCCTTCTATCTCGTCTTTGACGGGGTCCGGCAATTCATCATACTCTGCACCCAGGAGACCGCAGAGGCACATGCGATTGCCGTTTTCAAGCGTCTGCCTGAACCCATTCACATACGCATTCAAACAAGCCCCGAGGTCGGGCAAATGATCGCTTATCGTTCTGAACCCGTCGCGCACATATTCGCGGTATCGGCGGACCAATGCCGCTCCGAGGTCCGCCTTGGAAGGAAAATGATAATGGATGCTGGCGCTCTTGATCCCGACGACCTTGGCCAGTTCCCGGAAACTCAAGCCATTATAGCCACGCGCCTGGACGATCGGCATCGCCGCCGCCAAAATCGTGTCTCTTGTATCAGCCATGCTTAAATCGGTCCCTTCAAGATTGCGTTATAGCCGTTGACATCGAATACGGGAAGTCATACCCCATCGCTACCTGCCGACAGGTAGGGAGTCGGGAAACGCTCAAGTGGACCGGAATGGTCCCGGTAAATGACGACGTGAGCGTGTTTCGCCTAGGGAATCGGCAAAAATGCTGATCTGCAAAGGGAGAGGAAATCATGAGCGGAGGGACTTGTCGTCTTTTGCTGGCGGGTGCTTCGGTGCTGGCCGTGATCGGTTCACAACCGGCGCTTGCACAGGTAGCTGCACAGACTGCGGTACTCGCACCCGACGCGCCGGCCCAGGGGGATGGCGCCCAATTGGAAGAAATCGTCGTGACGGCACAGAAGCGATCGGAGAATCTTCAGTCCGTGCCCGTTTCGGTGACCGCATTCACGGCCAACTCGCTAGAGGCGCGCGGCGTGACATCGCTTCTCGATGTCGCGGGTCTGGCTCCCAGCCTGTCGCTTCCCGTACAGAATGGTGTGGTTCTGCCCTTCCTGCGCGGTATCGGCAATTCGGCCAACAATCCCGGCAACGAAGGCAGCGTCGCGGTTTACGTCGACGGCGTCTATTTCACGCGGCTTTCGTCCGGCTTCTTCTCTCTCAGCAACATCGAGCGGGTCGAAGTCCTGAAAGGCCCGCAAGGCACGCTCTTCGGTCGCAATGCCAGCGGAGGTGTCGTCCAGATCATCACGCAGGATCCTTCACATGATTTCGGCGGGAAAGCACATATCGGGTACGGCAATTACAACACGTTGACGGGTGATCTTTACATGACCACCGGACTTGGCGACCAAGCGGCGATCGACCTTTCGGTCGCCGGGCGCCGGCAGGGCGATGGCTACGGCATCAATCGCGCCACGGGCAACCGTGCCAATTATCACGACGACTTTATCGTTCGCAGCAAGTTGCTGATCGAACCATCCGATCGAACGAAGATAGTTCTGAGCGGTTTCTATGCTTATTCGAACTCCTCCGCTCAAGACAGTTTCGTGCCAGGCACTTCGCAAGGTTATCAGTCGGCTCCCTTTGATCGTGCAACGCCAAACGCGTTTTATGATGTCAACTCGGACATCGATCCCCATTCTCGCCAGCAGACTTGGGGCGGCTCCATCAAGTTGAAGCAGGATCTCGGGTTCGCAGAATTCAGCAGCATCTCCGCCTACCTGCACGACAAAGAGGATCTTTTGTTTGACTTAGACAATGGACCGAGGGCTGATGGATACGGGCAATTCCCGGTCAGTATCAATCAGTATACGCAAGAGTTTCAGCTGGCGAATTCCGCTCGGAGCGGAATCCAGTGGATCTTGGGCTTATTCTATTACAATACCACGACCAAGATCGACGCGTTGAATTTCCAGGGGCGACAATTCTTTCCGGGCGACGTGCTTGGCGACAGCGATCTTAACGAACTGAGGCTGGGAGCTCGCCAAGTTGCCAAGTCCTATGCGGGCTTTGCCCAGGCTAGTGCGGAAGTCTTGCCCAAGGTCAAGCTTACCGCCGGTCTGCGCTACACCAAAGATGATCTCAGGGGGACTGGGTCCACAGCGATCACGTTAAGCAACGCTCAGGTAGCGTCGTTTCCAAGCGCGCCGGGCAAGTACAACGATAATAAGCTCACGTTCCGAACCGCAGTCGATTATCAGGTCGCGGATGACGCAATGATCTTCGGGTCGTTCAGCCGCGGGTACAAATCGGGCGTCTTCAATCTGCTCGGATTCGATCCCAACGCCACGAAACCCGAGGTCGTCGACGCCTATGAGATCGGCCTGAAGAGCGAACTTTTCGATCGCCGCCTACGCTTCAACATCTCCGCGTTCTGGTACGACATCAAGAACCCCCAGGTGCAGTTGCTGATCGGCAACGTGACCGTTTTGGCAAATGCGCAGAAGGCGCGCACGCGGGGGGTCGAATTCGATGGGCTGGTACGCGTTACGAATGGACTGACGATCGACTTCGGCGCGACAGTACTCGACTCGACCTATCGCCGCTATCTGGGCGCGCCCGATGGGCCGATCAATCTCCTCCCTCCCTACGGCTCGGTCAACCCGCTGCGCAGCATCGACGCATCCGGCAATCGAACACCATATGGTGCCAAATTCACAGCGCATCTCGGGGCACAGTATAACGTCCAAACGTCTATCGGACAGATAACGGCATCAGCCGATTACAACTATAACAGCGGCAATTATTTCGAACCGAACAATTTCCTGCGGCAGCCGCCCTATCATATGGTGAACTCCCAGCTGACACTGAAGCCGAATGACAGTTTCAGCGTATCTGTCTGGAGCCGCAACATCGCCAACGAAAAGATCCTCTCGTACGCCGGCACACAAGTCGGTGCGACGGGCTATCCCTATATTCCGGCCGCACCCAGGACCTGGGGCACCACCGCCGGTGTCAATTTTTAGGAGCGTATGATGAAGATACATGATCGTGAAGGCGCCCCCCACCCCGCCCGGGTTCGCATCGTGCTGGCCGAAAAGGGGCTTACGGACAAAGTCGAGTTCGTCAGCGTCGACCTCATATCCGCCGAGCAGAAGCAACCGAGCTTTCTGGCCAAGAACCCAATCGGGAAGATCCCGCTGCTGGAACTGGACGACGGCACCATCATCTCGGAATGTACCGCCATCACCGAGTATCTCGATACCCTGGATGGCAATCCGACCCTCACGGGTCGAACGCCGCGGGAAAAGGGTCTCATTCATATGATGCAGCGTCGTGCCGAGGCAATGGTGATCGATGCGGTGGATGACTATTTCCACTATGGCACCCCCGGCCTCGGCCCGGCGCTGCGACCATGGCGGTCGCCCGACTGGGCCGGCGCCAAGGAATGGGGGGAGCGGCGCGGCGCCTTCGCCGTCGCCAACCTGCCCTATTTCGATGCGCTGCTGGCGCGCCAGCCGTTTCTTGCCGGGACGACCTTCACCATGCCGGATATCACCTTGTTCGCAGGGCTGATGTTCGCGGAGCTGGTCGGTCTGCCCATCGACACAAAGCTTGAGGCACTGCACGCCTGGCGCGACAAGGTGGGCGATCTGCCCGCCGTGAAGGAGCGAAGCGGACAAACGCCCCGCGCCGAAGACATTGCGCGCCAAACTTGATTTGGTGCGGTTGGCTGACGTGATCGGCGACTTCACGGCGCCTGTGGAGTCGCTTATCGAGTTGTTCTTCGAACCGGCAATTGTGATCGGCCCAGTTTGGGTATCAGCGTTTTTCGATATCGGTCGTAAGAGTGCAGGGATGCACGGGCCTCTCCGCGCTCGAGAATTGAACCTCACGTCGGGAGCCCGTCGGCTCGTTCGGGGACATTGGATGCAGCGATATGAAAAAGTGAGTTGGCCATGGCGGAGCACATCGCCGTCGTGACATGAGCGGCTAAGGACCAACCAGATCGTCGCGGATCAGTTGGGGAGGGTTATTTCCAACCAGCGCCTCCTCAGAACCTCGCTAGGCGTATAGGGGGCATAATTGCTCGCGGCCATTGCGCCACCTGTCCAGGCAACCGATGACGATGACCGCGAGCGACCGGTCCAAGGTCCTCGACCACCGGATCGCGTTGAGCGAACGGATATATCCCCAGCGCGCAACCTATCTCGCGCATTTGCTGGGCTTGCGACTGGACGCGGCACGGCTCGACGAGCCTTTTTCGCCGAAAACGTTGGCCAGGGCGCGGCCGTCCCCTGCCGACCCGACCCACAAGGCAACGAGCAGCTTGCGCCCTCGCGCGACGATCGCGACCTTTCGACCTCGCCCGCCGCTGTGGCTTGGCCGTTCATGAAACCAGCGTGTGAGAGCCGCGTCCGGCTGATAGCGCAGCCATAACCATGCCAGCTGGATCATCGTCGAGCGCAGCCGTGGATTGCCCGTCCTCGGCTGCAGGCACACGGACTATCGAGCAGACGCGAGGCTCACCGCGCATCCATGCCATCAGCGTGCGGACCAGCGTCTCTCCGTCGATGCGGTCGGTCTTCGCCCGGCGCCAGCGTGACACCGCGATCGAGGCGGCATCCACGACATGGCTTGCGACCCACCCTTCCGCCTCAAGCGCGCGATGGATCCAGAAGCCATCAAGCCCCGCTTCCTGGATGACCACCACATGATAGAGCCTGCCCTCCCGGACCCGTGTCTCCCGCTCCGCCATTTCAGAGCAAGTATCCAATATTAAATGAAATATTTTTGCCGCTGAGGCGGGTTTCCGGCCTTTTCTGGTGTTATTCACACCCCGGAGAAAAAACCGAATAACGAGGAATCCTGACATTCCGGCCGGTTTCCGTCCAAGCCTTTTGCGTGCTACCGAATTTTCCAAACGGCGAAAGGCTCGGAAATCAGCGTGACTTGCCCCGAGTGCCGGCTTTCAGAATATCCTCCATCTCGATGATGCAATCCCGGCCCTTGATACCATCCTCGGTCTCGTCTTCGGGATCGGCTTCGAAATGCGCCCGCATCTTGTCGGACAGCGCGACGAGCATCTGATAATTCTCCTCACCTACTTTCTTGCGGATGGTTTTCAATCCTTCGTTGAGCGCCAAGAAGGCCGTGTCGATGCTGCGCTCAGGAAAATAGCCTGTATTGTCTTCAAATTTTGGTGAATTGAGCATCATCCATCCCAGTTGATCCATGACATCGCCGATATTCTGGGGGATGTAAGGCGTATAGGGCTTCCGCATAATCAACGTCCTGGTTTGGAGATGGCGTAGGTGCTGTCGGACCCAAGCTGGCTGGGTCTGAGAATATCCTCCATTTCGATGATGCATTCGCGCCCCTTGATGGTATCGTCGGTTTCATTGTTCGGGTCGGCTTCGAAATGCGCCCGCATCCTGTCGGACAGCGCAATGAGTGCCCGGTAGTTCTCTTCGCCCACATTTTTGCGAACGACTTTTAAGCCCTCGTTGAGAGCGTGGAATTCCGTATCGATACTCTGCCCTTCAAAATAGCCCGTATCATCTTCGAACTTGGGGGAGTTGAGCATCAGCCATCCCAACAGATCCATGATGTCACTGATGCTACGAGGAATATAGGGCGTGTAGGGCTTTTGCATGATCAACGTCCTGATCGAGGAATGGCATAGGTATTGCCAGGACCGAGTTGTCTGGGCCTGACGATTATGATGGTGTCCGGTTTCCAGTCACTACCGGCGAGCGCTGGCTTTCAGAATATCCTCCATTTCGATGATGCATTCGCGCCCCTTGATGCCGTCCTCGGTCCTGTCCTCGGGATCGGCTTCAAAATGCGCCCGCATCCTGTCGGACAGCGCGACGAGCGCCTGATAATTCTCCTCACCCACTTTCTTGCGAATGGTTTTCAGACCCTCGTTGAGCGCGAAGAATTCGGTATCGATATTGCAATCCGGGAAGTATCCGGTCTTGTCCTTGAACGTCGGAGCTGAGAGCATCATCGCGCCCAGAAAGTCCCATATCTCACTGATACCCTGGGGAATGTAGGGTTTATCGGAACGGTAGCTCGAACTAAACATATTACTTCCTCGGTCTGGAAATGGCGTACGTGCTGTTCTGACCAAGTTGGCTCGGCCGAACAATGATCACTGCGTTCGGCTTGAAATGTGTGGCGGATCTCCGCCCTTTCTGGTGCTATTCACACCTCGGCGAACCGCCGAACAATGTAAATCCTGGCGTCTTCGGTCTGTTTCCTCTCGACGCCTCGTGATTTTAAACGGTTAGCTCAGAGAGGCAATTGCGCGCCGTCTCAGAGGGGATTCCGCATGTTCCGGGTTACGTCACGCGTTCCAGCAAGTGCTTTTGCGAATGATCAACTCCACATTCTGTTCGACACGTCTCGGCGTGCCGGGCTGGCGACCCTGATCGATAAGAAGCCGGGTTGCGGCGGCTGCCTGCTCGAGAATGGATTGTTTGACGGTGGTCAGCGGTGGCCAGATTAGCCGGGCGATTTCACTGTCGTCGAATCCGGAAACCGCAATATCCGCCGGCACCTTGATGCCATTAGCGCCAAGGACGCTGATCACGCCGGCCGCCATTTCATCATTCGCCGCGCAAATGACCGTTGGCCGGGTAGCCGGCTCTCCGGAAAGAATTCGCCGCGCCGCCTCCGCACCCGAGTCATAGGTATAGTCGCCCTGCTCGACCAGTACCTCGGCCGGGTCGATGCCATGAGCTGACAGGCTGGTTCTAAATGTCTCCATGCGGACTCGCGAGGAAGAGTGATTGGAAGGGCCACTGACGACGGCGAATCTTCGGTGTCCCAGCCCGCAAAGATGGCTAACCAGCTGACGCACCCCGTCTGCGTCCCGCGCAACAACCGCATCGGTCCTATCTTCATCGTTGGCAGGCGATATGCGCACCATAGGTATCTCGCGCGCCTCAAGCAGGTCCAGAAGCGCATTGTCATCAGTCAGCGGGGGGATGAGAATCGCCCCTGCCAGTCGAATGTTGTCGACCAGATCGGCTACGCTCTCGGCGACATGGGGGTCGTCAGGCGCAAATTCTTCGAGAGTCAGAAAGGTGCCCTCTTCTCGGCAAACTCTTGACACGCCACGCACCACGTCAGCGACATAATGCGGCGAAGGGTTGTTGTTCAGGATGGCGATAAGAAACGACCGGTCGCTCCGCAGGGCTCGGGCCGCCATGTTCGGGCGAAACTTCAGCTGCTCGATAGCCTTGCGCACTTTCTCCTGTGTCTTGGCTGACACGCTTGGTTCGCCATTGATGACGCGCGAAACCGTTCGCGCCGCGACACCCGCAAGCGCTCCAACATCATGCAAGGTTGGCTTCGTGTCCTTGGTCATTGGCCTTGATGCTCCCAATCAGGACGTTTCGCCATCTCGACCCAAAATGTCAACGATGACATTGAGCCTTGTCAACGTTGACATTGAATGTTAGAGCCCCGTTTCTATCTGGGGCGAGCAACGCCCCCGGAGGCTGATGGGAGGGGGTATTGCCAATGACCAGCATTCATTTTCATGCATCCATGGCGGCGCTTGTCGCCGGTCTTTCGATTTCGTCGGCAGCCTTTGCCCAAGAGGCTCAGGCGGATGACCGTCTCAATGGAGAGATCATCGTCACCGCTACGCGCAATGAAACATTGGCGTCGAAGACACCGGTAGCGCTGACCGCAGTCAGCGGCGAAGCGCTGAGGTCGGCGGGTGTCACCAACCCCACCGCGCTGGCCGAGCAGGTTCCCAACCTGTCGATCGATCGCAACAACAACGGCTTGCAGATCACGATCCGCGGCGTAACCAGTGGCGACAATACCGAAAAAGGTGATCCGTCTGCCGCATTCATGATCGATGGCGTCTATATTGCCCGCCCCCAGGCGCAGGAGGTAAGTTTCTTCGATCTCCAGCGCGTCGAGGTGCTGCGCGGGCCGCAAGGCACGCTCTTTGGCCGCAACACGACCGCCGGTCTTGTCAACGTCATTACCAACAAGCCGAAGCTGGGCAGCTTCAGCGGCTCGCTCGACGCGACCTACGGCAATTTCGACACGCAGCAGATAACGGGCGTGCTCAACATCCCTGTAAGCGATGCCGTCGCGATCCGAGCCGCAGCCAATTACGACCGGCGCGACAGCTATCTGATCCGGGGGCCGGCCTTCACGACGGCGCTCGATCCGTTCAAGAAGAATCTGTCGGGCCGCCTCTCCGCCCTGTTCGACCTGGGCGACGGCGAGTTGCTGATCCGCGGCGATTATTCATCGATCAAGGGCGTGCCTACTAATGTGGTCCTAACGAGCAATTTCTTTGCGAATTTCAACACGCCTGGGGTGGAACCGATCTATGTCGGCAACAGCCGGAGCTCTGAAGAATTGCGCACCCTCAACGTGCCGTACAGCAATCCGGTTCAGCGCGACAATTCGACCTGGGGCATCCTCACCGACTTCAGCTATGATATCGGGCCGGTGACCGTGAATTATTTAGGTTCCTATCGCGAGCTCAAACGGCGCGAGGATGATACGTTCGTGATAGGGGGCTTTGGTGTCGTTTTCCCCGTCGCAGTCCATAATGACTATTGGCAGAACAGTCAGGAGATTCGCCTGTCAACCAACGGCGATGGGCCGCTGAAGGCGCAGGCGGGCCTCTACTATTTTAAGGAAAAATCGGCCATCGAGGTAAATGTCATCGGCTTCGCGCCGCTGGGAACCCCCGGTTATTTTTTAGGCTTTGAGCAAGATCCGACGATCGCAGAGTCCTGGGCAGGGTTCGGACAGGCCACCTATAGCGTTACGGAAAATTTCCGCCTGACCGGAGGTGTTCGCTATTCCCATGACAAGAAGTCGCGAGCAGGCTTTACCGTGAATTGCGGCGCGGTCGCGTGCGATCAGCCCGATGACACGCGGACTCCAAACTTTGCCGACCGGAGTTTCTCTAAGGTCACATGGCGCATCGGCGCGGATTTCGACCTCAACGATCGTACGCTTCTCTATGGCGTTGTCGCGACCGGCTACAAGGCGGGCGGGTTCAACGACGGCTGCCAAATCGGAACAGCTCCGGGCTGCGGATTGCCCGCAGAGGCGCTCTATTACGATCCGGAGACGCTCACTTCTTACGAGGTTGGTCTCAAGACTCGGTTTTTGGACAACGCCGTTCGGCTGAACGCTTCGGCATTCCACTATGACTATAAGAATATCCAGCTTAGCCAGGTATCGACGATCTGCGGCTCTGTGTGTAACGTAACAACCAACGCGGCGGTGGCGAAGGTTGATGGCGTCGAACTGGAAGGCGTGATTGCTCCGGCGGCGTCGAGTAGGTTTGACTTCTCGCTCGCTTGGCTCAATGCCCGCTATTCGGAATTCTTCCCTGCTCCGGGCGTGGACTGGTCGGACAAGAAGCTGGATCGCTCACCCAGCCTGACCCTCACTGCCGGCTATACGCATACCATCGAACTCGGCAACGGGGGCAATATTCAGGCAGGCGTGCGTACGCGCGTTTCGGACGACTACAGACTGGCGGCACTCGGCACGTTGAATCAGTTCCGCGTACCTGGCTATACCAAAACTGATATGCTCCTCGCCTATAATGCGCCCAATGATGGGTGGTATGTCCAAGCGTTCGTCAAGAATCTCGAAGACAGCATTGTGGTTTCGAGCGCCGCGTCGGCTCCCCTGACCAGCCCCGTGGGAACGACTCAGATTTCCGATCCGCGCACTTATGGCGCGCGCGTCGGCGTGAAGTTCTGAGACGTGCCTGCGTTGTGACGGAATGAATGTGGGCGGCCGCAATCCGTGAGCGCGCCGCCCTAATGCTTCATGGCGAAGGCGCATCGTCATGATCCGATAAGGAGAGAAGAGGACGATGGCAGCTCCAATTCCAGTGCATGCCAAGATGCATACAGAACAAGCGCTCGCGTCGCGCGCACTTGTAGTAGCTCTGGTTGCCCTCTTCTTCATCTGGGGCGGGCTTACCAGCCTCAATGATATCCTGATCCCAAAGCTCAAGGGTCTGTTCTCGCTCTCCTATACAGAGGCGATGCTGACCCAGTTCGCCTTCTTCATGGCCTATTTCATCGTCTCGCTGCCCGCAGGCGCGTTGATCGCCCGGATCGGTTATCTAAAGGGCATCGTCGTTGGCCTCGGGACCATGTCGGCCGGCTGCCTGATGTTCGTCCCCGCTTCGTTATCGGGGATTTATTCCACCTTTCTCGCGGCGTTGTTCGTCCTGGCCTCCGGGATCACGATCCTGCAGGTCGCGGCCAATCCGCTGATCGCGAATCTTGGGGATGCGGCCACCTCTCACAGCCGGCTGACGCTGGCGCAGGCATTCAATTCCCTGGGCACCACCCTGTTTCCCCCGGTCGGGGCGCTGATCATTCTTGGATCGATGAACAAAGTGGACCCGGCGACCCTCGCGCCCGCACAACGTACGCTTTTCCTGGCCAGGGAAGCGGCGGTTATCGGCCACGCCTACATCGCCATCGCCGCGATACTCTTGGCTGTCGCACTGTTCTTCCTCCTGCGCAGGGGCGCGATCACGGGCGGGCACGGCGAAGCGGGAACGCTTGCCGGATCCTTCGCCCTGCTGAAGCAGAAGCGCCTCGGCGGCGGCGTGATATCGATCTTTCTCTATGTCGGGGCGGAAGTGGCCATCGGGTCGATGCTCGTCAACTATCTCGCGCAGGAGCGCGTCCTGGGATTGACCGAACAGATGGCCGGGACACTGATCGCTTTCTATTGGGGCGGCGCGATGGTTGGGCGTTTCATCGGCGCCGCCATACTCCGGCGGTTCCGGCCCGGTCTGGTCCTCTCGACCGCATGTCTTGGCGCTATCGCATTGATTGTCCTTTCCGCGACGAGCGCGGGCGTGATCGCCGGCTATACCATTCTGGCGGTCGGGCTGATGAATGCGATCATGTTCCCGACGATCTTCAGCCTCGGCGTCGAAGGGCTGGGCGACCGGACGCCGCAAGGATCGGGTCTGCTCTGCATGGCCATTGTCGGCGGCGCGTTGATCCCCCTGCTGACCGGCGCGGTAGCCGATGCGACCTCGCTGGCGGCGGCGCTCGCCATCCCCGGCGGCTGCTATCTGCTGATCGCCATTTACGGCTGGTCGGCGCGCAATCCAGCCTAAAAAGGAAATTTCGATGCGCCTTACCTTGCTTACCCTCTTCAGCCTCCTCGCCTCACAGCCGCTGGCGGCGCAAAGCGGGCAGGAGGACGCCGACGCAAAGGCCGCTAGGCTGGAAGCACAGATGACCGATGCCGAACGGATCGGCCTGTTGTCTGGGATCATGCCAATTTCGTTTCCTGGGCTTGAAACGAAAGTTCCCGAAGGTGTGCCCGCCACCGCAGGCTATGTCCCCGGCATCCCGCGCCTGAACATACCGCCCCAACTCTCGACCGATGCGAGCCTGGGCGTCACCAATCCCGCCCAAATGCGCAAGGGCGATGTCGCCACGGCGATGCCGTCCGGCCTTTCGCTGGCGTCGTCGTTCGATCCCGCGATGGCCGAGCGTGTCGGCGCGACCGTGGGCGCGGAGGCTCGGGCCAAGGGGTTCAACATCCTGCTCGGCGGCGGTATGAATCTCGCCCGCGATCCGCGCAATGGCCGCAATTTCGAATATCTTGGCGAAGATCCCCTGCTCGCGGGCACGCTCGTCGGCCATGCCATCCGCGGCGCCCAGTCGCAGGGGGTGGTTTCGACCATCAAGCATTTCGCGCTCAATGCGCAGGAAACGCTGCGTCATACGGCGGATTCGCTCATCACCGAAAGCGCCTTGAGGGAAAGCGAGCTGCTGGCTTTCCAGATCGGCATTGAGATCGGCCGGCCGGGCGCCATCATGTGTGCCTATAATCTGGTCAATGGGCAGAAGGCGTGCGGCAACGACCATCTGCTGAACCGCGTGCTGAAGGGCGACTGGAACTACAAGGGCTGGGTCCTGTCGGACTGGGGCGCGGTCGACGACGTCTCGTACATCAAGGCCGGGCTCGACCAGCAGATGGGCCATCAACTGGACAAGCAGCACTGGTTCGGCCAGCCGCTTGCCGATCTCGTCGCCAGCGGCGAGGTGCCGAAGAGCCGCATTTCCGATGCCGTGCGCCGTATCCTGCGCAGCATGTTCGCGGTCGGCATCACCGGCCCCTATGAGCCACAGCCTATCGATTACAAGGCGCATGCCGAGGTTGCGCTTGAAGCAGCGCGCGGCGGCATCGTCCTGCTCAAGAATGACGGCATATTGCCGCTCGCCGCGACGGCGAAGAACATCCTGGTCGTCGGCGGGAACGCCGATTTCGGCGTCCTGTCGGGCGGCGGTTCCAGCCAGGTCACCCCATCCAATGGCGCGCCGCGCCTCATCGAAGGGGGCGGCGACGGGCTGATGGCCACGTTCAGCCGCCAGCTCTACATGCCCGGTTCTCCGCTTGAGGCGCTGCGCAAGACGCTGCCAAATGCCAAAATCAGTTTCCAGAACGGCTATTCGGCGGAGGCTGCGGCCGCTTATGCGGCAAAGGCAGATCTGGTGATCGCTTTCGCAACGAAATGGGAAGGCGAAGGCGTTGATTCGGGCGCGCTCACCCTGCCGCAGGGGCAGGATCATCTGATCTCGGTTCTGGCGCAGGCCAATCCCAATCTCGTGGTCGTGCTCGAAACCGGAAATTCGGTGACGATGCCCTGGCTCGACAAGGCAAAGGCCGTCGTCCAGGCTTGGTATCCGGGCCAGGAAGGCGGGCAGGCGATCGCGGAAGTGCTTGCCGGCAAGGTCAATCCCTCGGGCCGCCTGCCGATCACCTACCCCGCATCGATCAATCAGTATCCGCGCGTCGCTCTGCCGGGCCTTGGGCTGCCGGACCACACGCTGGTCAAGGTTCCTTATGAGGAAGGCGCCGATGCCGGTTATCGCGCCTTCGCCAAGTCGGGCGAAAAGCCGCTGTTCGCCTTCGGGCATGGCCTTACCTACACCAGCTTTTCCCATTCAGCGCTGTCGGCCAGGGGCGGCGCGTCGGTCCGGCTGAGCTTCACGGTCAGCAATGTCGGCGACCGCGCCGGCGCTGATGTTCCACAGCTCTATCTGGTAGCCCGAAACGGCGAGAAGCTGCAGCGGCTGGTCGGTTTCCAGAAGGTCGCGCTCAAGCCGAAGGAAAAACGCAAGCTGACCTTTACGATCGACAACCGCCTGCTCGCCGATTGGAAGGACGGCGGCTGGTCGATCGCGGGCGGCGACTACAGCTTCGCGCTCGGCGAAAATGCCGGAAAGCTGGGTGCGCCCGTCACCGTACGCATACCGGCCAAAAGCTGGAAGGACTGAGGAGAGCCGCCTTTCCTATTGCCGTGCTGCCACCGGCAGCAGCCACTGGGCGGGGGGGGGCACAGTAATTGTCTTTGGAAAGCAGGAAACGCAAATTGGAAAGACTAAGGGTTTTGCTGCCAATAACGGCTCTGTCGGCGGCGCTGCTATTTGCGACGCCTGCTTCCGCTCAGAGCGTGACCATGACGTCCGGATCGGTTCGCGGCGTCACGCATGGCAACATTTCCGCCTTCAAGGGCATTCCCTACGCCGCGCCTCCTGTCGGTCCCGACCGCTGGCGAGATCCGCAGCCGGTGGCGGCGTGGACGGGTGAGCGCGATGCGTCCCGCTTTGCGTCGGATTGCGCCCAAGCGTCCTTTCCCGCCGATGCGGCGCCGATCGAAACCACGCCCTCAGAGGATTGCCTCTACCTCAATGTCTGGAAACCCGTGAAGGCGAAGGCGGGTGATAAGCGCGCCGTGATGGTCTGGATTCACGGCGGCGGCTTCGTGAATGGCGGCAGTTCGCCCGCCATCTATTCCGGTGACAGCTTCGCGCGCGATGGCATTGTCTTCGTCAGCCTGAACTACAGACTCGGCCGCTTCGGCTTCTTCGCGCATCCGGCGCTGGAGGCGGAAGGCTTCGGCGGAAATTTCGGTTTTCTAGACCAGATCGCCGCGCTCAAATGGGTGAGGACCAATATCGCCTCCTTCGGCGGTGATCCGGAGAATGTGACGATATTCGGAGAGAGCGCGGGAGGGGTGTCGATCCACATGCTCCTTCAGTCGCCGCTGGCCCGGGGACTTTTCGACAAGGCGATCATCCAGTCCGGCGGCGGCCGCGACCGGGTGCCGCCGATGCCGACAATCGCTCGCGGCGCGGCAGCGGGTGCCACCTTTCTTTCGGGGCTGAGCGCGGACCAGATGAGGGCGCTGCCGGCCGACAAGGTGACGGGCGACCTCAATCTGATGACCGTGGCCCAGCCGGGCTTTTCGGGGCCGATGATCGACGGACGCACAATTCTGGGTCAGCCGATCGACGCGATCCGCGCCGGCCTCTATGCGCGGGTGCCGGTGATGGTCGGCGCGAATTCGGCCGATGGCTTTCCCTTCGTCACCGACAAGGACCGGATTTTCAAGGGCTATGGCGAGAAGGCTGCGCAGGTGCGAGCGCTCTATGACGCGGATGGGAAGGCAACCGGATCGGTGGTCGGGACCGCGACCAGCGCCGACCAGTTGATGATCGAGCCGGCGCGGGCGGTGGCGCGCGCCCTGGCCGCACGACAGCCGGTTTGGCTCTACCGCTTCGCCTATGCGGTGCCCGAGGTCCAAACGGCCTTCGGCGGCGCGTCGCACGCCAGCGAAATCCCCTATGTTTTCGATTCGGTAACGCGGCGTCGAAAACCGCCAATGGTAAAGGCCGAGCAGCTGGTTGCCGCCACGGCGCATAGATATTGGATCAATTTCGCTCAACGAGGCCGTCCCGATGCAATGGGCGTGCCTGCATGGCCGGGGGCGGCAGGAGACGACACAAAGGTCATGCTGATCGACGGCAAGGGGGCAGCCCATGTCGAAGACCCCTTCCGCGCGCGCCTCGATTTCGCCGAGGCGCTCGCGGAGAACGCGAGATGAAAAAGTAACGTGAGGCGAAGAGCGGCATGACGACCATCACCGCCGCCGTCCATGCGTATCCGGAAGCGCCTTAACGATCATACCAGTCTAATGAGAGGCCTTGCATCACCAGGCATCTGCAGCCCGCGACGTTCCCTCTCAACCGATCATCATGAGACTTGCATTCCCGCCCGCCGCCGTCGTGTTGATCGAGGTCGCGCGCTCCTCCAGCAGGCCGTCAAGCTGGTAGTAGCCATCGGGCGCGGGATTATGGATGGACATGATGAGATCACCGCGTCGGCCGATGTCGGCAAATGCATCAATCAGCGTCGCCCCGGTTGCTTCGACCAGCGCCGCTCCGATTCCGGCTGGGGCGTCGCTCGACACATATTGTGTGACCGACAGTGGCAGGCCCGCTGGCAACGGCATGCCCTCGATGATACCGCGATTGCCCGTCGCCAGCATCGCAGCAAGCTGGTGGATCAGGCCACGCGGCGTTGCGGGGCGCAATAACAGCGTTCCGCGCGGGTGCAGCGCATACATGTTGTCTTCGCCCACGGGTCCTGGCAGCATCTCAGTAAAGCCCAACCCGGACCGTTTCGCATAGTTGCGAACTATTTCCGCGCCATCGCCATCGCCCTGATCGTCCAACCAGCCCGCCAGATCGTCCAGAGCGGCAGGAATTGCCGTTCCACGCGGCAGCGCCGGCGCAGCTTGAACCAGCCTGCCCAGATACAACGGGCCACCCGCCTTGGGCCCGGTCCCGGACAGCCCGGTGCCGCCAAATGGCTGGACTCCGACAACGGCGCCGATGATGTTGCGGTTGACATAGACATTGCCGCACCGGATCCGGTCGGACACATCCGCGATCGTCTGGTCCAGCCGGGTGTGAAGCCCGAAAGTCAAGCCATAGCCGGTGTCGTTGATCGAATCGATCAGCGCATCGAGTCGATCGCGACGAAAGCGCAGTACATGCAGCACTGGCCCGAAAACTTCCCGCTCGACGTCGCCGATTCTGTCGATTTCGATGATCGTGGGAGCCACAAAGGTGCCGTGCGCGGCGTCCGCAGGCAGCACAAGCCGTTCGACCCTGCACCCGCGCGCGCGCATGGCCGCGACATGCGCCTCTATGTTTGCCCGCGCCTCTTCGCTGATGACCGGTCCGACGTCGACGGCAAGCCGATCTGTCCGGCCGATGCGAAGCTCGGCCAGAGCGCCCTTCAACATGGCGAGCGTCTGGTCCGCGATATCGTCCTGCAGGCAGAGAATGCGCAGCGCCGAGCAACGCTGACCGGCGCTGTCGAACGCCGATGCGATCACATCGGCGACGACCTGTTCGGCAAGCGCCGAACTGTCTACGACCATCGCATTTTGGCCACCTGTTTCCGCGATCAGGGGGATAGCCCGACCAGATGATGACACACGCTCGCGCAACTGGCGATGGATCAGCCGCGCGACCTCTATCGATCCGGTGAACATCACGCCTGCAACATGCCTCGCAGCGACCAGTGCGGCCCCAATTTCTCCATCACCGGGCAGCAGTTGCAATGCGTCGGCTGGAACGCCCGCCTTGTGCAGCAACCGAACGGCCTCAGCCGCGATAAGCGGTGTCTCTTCAGCCGGCTTGGCCAGAACCGGGTTGCCGGCAACCAGCGCCGCGGCAACCTGCCCGGTGAAGATGGCGAGCGGGAAGTTCCAGGGGCTGATGCATGTTATCGGACCAAGCGGAAGCTGCTCCGGCCCAAATGTCGCCCTGGCCCGAGCCGCGTAATAACGCAGGAAGTCGATCGCTTCGCGAACCTCGGCGATGGCGTTGGCCGCTGACTTACCGGCCTCACGCATGGCAAGCCCCATCAGCGCGGGCATGCTGTCCTGAAATTCGTCGGCGGCACGCTCCAATATCGTCGCCCGCTCGCCCACCGGCATCTGCGGCCACGACGAAGCGGCCGCACGCGCCGTTGCCGAAGCCACCGTACCTGCGCTGGCCCAGGTAACAGTGCCGACAACATCCCTGTGGTCTCCCGGATTGAGCACTGGCTGCCCGCCCGCTCCAAGCTCCATCGGCGCTGCGGACCATGGCTTCTGCGTACTTTCAACCAGCGCGTCGCGCAGCATCGCAAGCGCCGCCTCGTCGCTCAGGTCGATGCCCTGCGAATTGCGACGGTCCGGGTACAGCTCCGCGGGGGCCGCTATCGCATCATGCTTCGCGCCGACGTGCCTCATCGCCCGCACCGCATTCGCGGGGTCTGCAATCAGGTCCTCGATGGACATGTCGGGATCGGTGATCTGGTTGACGAACGAAGTGTTCGCCCCGTTTTCCAAAAGCCGCCGGACGAGATAGGCGAGCAGAGTTTCATGGCCGCCGACCGGGGCATAGACGCGACAGGGGCGCGCCAGTCCCGTCGCTGCAACGACTTGCTCGTATAGCGGCTCGCCCATGCCGTGCAGGCACTGGTATTCATAATCGCCTAAGGTGAAATCCGGCCCGGCAAGTGTGTGGATGGTGGCCACCGTCTGGGCATTGTGGGTGGCGAATTGGGGGAAAAGCACCTCGCGGGCGGCCAACAGTTTCCGGGCGCAGGCAATATAGGCGACGTCGGTATGTATCTTGCGGGTGTAGACCGGGAAATCGGCCAGCCCGTCAACTTGCGCACGCTTGATCTCCGCGTCCCAATAGGCGCCCTTGACCAGCCGCACCATGATTCGCCGACCGCTCCGCGTGGCGAGGTCGATGATCCAGTCGATTACCGGGGCGCAACGCTTGCCATAGGCCTGAACGACGAAGCCGAGCCCATTCCATCCGGCAAGCTTGGGGTCCATTGCCAGACTTTCGAGCAGGTCGAGCGATAGTTCGAGGCGGTCAGCCTCCTCCGCATCTATGTTCAGGCCGATGCCATAGTTTTTAGCGAGCAGAGCCAGCCCCTCCAGGCGAGGCAGCAACTCGCCGGTAACGCGAGCCGCCTGTGAACGGACATAACGGGGATGAAGCGCCGACAATTTTATTGAAATACCAGGCGCTTCATAAACGCCGCGCCCGGCGGCAGCCTCGCCGATCGCGTGGATAGCGTTCTGATAGTCGGCCAGATAACGGGCAGCATCCTGCTCGGTCGTGGCGGCCTCGCCCAACATGTCGTAGCTGTAGCGAAAGCCCTTCGCCTCCATCAGCCTGGCGCGAGACAGCGCCTTGTCGATGGTTTCGCCGGTCACGAACTGTTCGCCCATCATGCGCATGGCCAAATCGATGGCCCGCCGGATCACCGGCTCACCCACACGCGCAATCAACCGGTTGAGCGATGCGCCCAGACCGCGATCGTCGACCCGGCCGACCAGCTTGCCGGTGACCACCAGCCCCCAAGTCGCGCCGTTGACGAACAACGACTTGTCCCTGCCCAGATGCGCGTTCCAATCGCCGTCCGCCAGCTTGTCCCGGATCAGCGCGTCGCGGGTCGCATTGTCGGGAATGCGCAACAATGCCTCGGCCAGGCACATCAATGCGACGCCCTCCTGACTGGACAAGGAATATTCGCGGATCAGGCTGTCGACGCCCGAGCCGCGCGGACTGACACGTAACGCGGTTACCAGCGCGCGGGCCGTTGCGGCGATTTCCGCCTGGGTCACATCATCGAAAGTGGCAGCGGCCAGCAATGGGGCCAGCGCTTCGGCTTCGTTGCGCCGATAGGCGGCGGTGATCGACCGGCGCAGCGGCGATGCTTCACGGATCGGCGGCGCGAAACTGACGAAGGAAAGTTCCGATTTCATGGATTGATTTGTAACCGCTCGTACGTTGGCGATCTTCCCTATCTTTACCTTTAATGATAGTAGATTGACCTATTTCTCCGACCTAAAAGGACGATTTTTGTGGAAAATGGTGACCAAGAGGTCGAATTGGATATCTGGGACCGGAAAATCCTCGCTTTACTGGTCGAAAATGGAAGGATTACGGTCACGGATCTTGCGCGATGCGTGGGCATGTCCAAAACCCCGTGTCAGGTCAGGATGCGCAGGCTGATCGACACGGGTGTCATCCGCGGCTTCCGGGCGGTTGTGGATCCGGCAAAGGTCGGCCTGGACAATGTCGCCTTTGCCGAAGTGAAGCTGTCTGACACCCGTGAACAGGCGCTGGAGGCGTTCAACAATGCCGTGCAGCATATTGCGGAAGTGGAGGAATGCCACATGATCGCGGGCAGCTTCGATTATTTGTTGAAAGTGCGCACTGCGGATGTTCGGCGCTATCGGATCGTATTGGGGGAAAAAATATCCGGCCTGCCGCATGTCGCCAGCACCTCCACTTTCATGACTATGCAGACGATCAAGGAAGCGCCTGGCTGATGCCCGGTTGATCCTCAGCATCGTTCAATTGACGATCCCGCGCGGGGTCCGCCGCAAAGACCTTCCGGGAGGCTGCGAAACCCCCCGGATATTTGCCTGAACGGTCATGCCTTGGTTGCAATGGCGACCATGAAATCGTCATCTGGACGCATGCCATAGCCTGAGGTCATGCGATTGGTCAGGTTGAACACGCCAGCCGTCTCGATCACATAATATATCTTCTCGTCGCTCAACCCAGCGTCTCGCAACGCTTGTACGTCGGCCGCTTCCATCCGGCCAGGTTGTTCAGTCAGCTTGACGCAATAATCCGCTATTGCCCGCTCCTCCACTGTCAGTTCGACCGTCCGATAATTGATCGCGATACGCTGCGCGCGGCCATGATCGCCGATCAGCTCGCCCAGTTTATGCCCGTGAATGATGAGGCAAGTGGGGCAGGAGTTGATTGAGGAAACGATAACCCCGATGAACTCCCGCTCGGCCATGGTCAGTGCACCATATTCGGGATCGAAGAATATCGGCCCCATATAGGCGCCGCTGCGTTCAAACCCCGCCTCGTTATAGGAGGCGAGGATGCGCGTGGAGTGTAGTTCGGGCACTTGCATATTATCGACCCATTCCTGCGGCAACTGATAGCCCTCGACGCCGTTCAGATAGCCATAAGGATCGTTCGATTTGAAATCGGGGTTCAGTGTGGATTTTTGTTCAGGCACGAGTCTCTCCTTCGATCATAGTAGAGGTAGTGAAAATAGATGGGGAGTGGGGCTATCCGGACTGCCCATCGCGGCCTTGCGCACAAGTGGTGTTGCACGATCTGGCGCTGCTGCCAAACTCCATCATTGCGGTGGCGGGCGATGTGACTGGCCGCGACCCGGGGGACGCAGCCACGAATTTGCTGCTGGAGGCAGTCGCGTTGCAGGATTTTACGCACAAGTCGGGCTATGAAACGCGCATGTCGGACGGACGCAGGCTGCGTGTCTTCCACTACTTTCCTGCCCGATATGGACGGCACGCCGATAGCCGCGCTGTGCATCAATATCGACATATCACCGTGGGAGCTGATGCGGGATGCGGCTGCGGCCGCTCTCGGCGAAAAAGGGCACGCGCCCGCCAAGGCGTCGCTCGGGCCTGAAATGTTCATGCGGGATATCAACGAGTTGGCCACGTTCCTGATTCAACAGGCGATCGCCAATGTTGGCGTGCCCGTGCACCTGATGCACAAGCGGCACAAGATTGCGGTGGTCAGCGAATTGTCTGCACGCGGCCTGTTCACGCTGCGATCGGCTGTCGATACGGTGGCCGAGGCGCTGAATACGACACGTTTCACCATCTATAATTATCTTAATGAATTGGCATCCGCCGACGGATTGCAAGAGGAGAGCGATACGCCTGACGGATACGTCATATGAAAGGGAATGACCGCATGTCTGGGCAAAGCCATCCGCTTATAGGACCCAGCGCCCTGATCAGAATTTGATGGCGCCGCTCAGCGTCACCCCGATGGGATGGCTGGAGTAAACTGTCATCATGGTTTCATTGGCGACGGGATCACCCGCCAGATGCTGTCGCCAACATCGTCGGCCACGAGCAGCGCGCCTTTCCGGTCGAACGCGACGCCGACAGGCCGCCCGCGGGCGCGACCCTTGTCATCGACGAAGCCGGTCAGCACCTGTTCGGGTGGGCCCGCCGGGCGCCCGTTGGCGAAGGGCACGAAGATGACCGCATAGCCGCTTCTTGGATTACGGTTCCAGGAGCCGTGCTGCCCGATAAAGGCGCCCCCGCGATAATGCGGGGGAAAAAGGTCGCCCCGGTTGAAAGTCAGCCCGATAGAGGCTGTGTGGGGTCCGAGCGCATAATCGGGAACCGTAGTGTTCGTGCACATCGCGGCTATCTGTACGGACACGTAACAGTCTGGCGGAGATCCCAAAATGCTGTATCACGGCTGATGATAATAGATTCGCGATAATATAAGATAAGGGTTGCCGCACGAGGGGAGAAATATTGCGGTATGTCTAAGGGTATTAGGCTCGAAAATTACGATTCCTCTATAAAAAAGCTTTATGCCGCTGCCATTGATCCTACGCTCTGGGGCGATGCTTTTCGGACGATTGAAGACCTGACAGGCAGCGCGGGAGCGACCCTCAACTTTGTATCGACGACGCCTTCCAGGCAAGGCCTGGTGCTGTCGGGGCGATTGTCTGAGGAGAGCTGTGCCGAATACTCCCGGGACTATATGACAATCTGCCCGCGTATAGCCTGTGCCATCCGCCAGGATGGCCGTAACATAATTTACGATTCAATGGTCCTGAGCGAAAGAGAGATGGACCGCGACCCAGTCTATGATTGGTACGGCAAGCAGGGGCTTCGATATTTCATCGGCTCGAACATGCCCCCGGTAGATGGCTATCTGATCAATTTCAGCCTGCAACGGACGCGGCAGCAGGGGCATGTGCAGGCAGAAGATATTACCCTATACCGGCAACTGAAAGACCATGTTGCACAAGCAATCACCATTGCGGCGAATCTTGGCTCATTGAATGGCCGCCAAAGCTTGATTGGCACGGTGCTAGACAGGCTGCTCCAGGGAGTGGTCATGGTGGGGAGAGGTGGCGACATCCTGTTTGCGAACAGCGCGGCGGATCGCATCCTCGCACGCGGCCAAGGCATGAGAGCCCACCGGAACGTCCTGGAGATCACTCCACCGAACGACCCTAAGCGATTTGCCAGGCTGATCCGAGGCGCGACAAGTATCACCCATGATGAATTTGATGGACGCGGTGGTTGGCTCAGCCTTGAACGGGGAGAGAGTCTATCGCCACTTTCTCTTTTCATTTCACCGGTAGTGGTCGATTTCGGATTTCCCTTTTCCGCACGTCCGGTCGCGCTCATCTTCATCCACGATCGCGACAAACAGGCGGCAAAGGCCGTCACTATGTTAAGGGACCTTTTTGACCTCACTTCAGCAGAGGCGCGGCTGGCTGCACTGCTTGGTCACGGAGTTGTGCTGGAGGAGGCAGCCGCCCAGCTACGCACTGCAACTGGGACAGCGCGAAATCACCTGAAATCCGTCTTCGCGAAAATGGGAGTCCATCGCCAGCAGGATCTGGTTCATTTAGTGACCGGGCTGACAGCGCAAGGCTTGGCCGGACCTGAGGACCACGCCGCCGAACGGAATTAAGCCGCAGGAAACCGTCAAATTATCCGACCGCCAAAGCTTTGCGTTTTTCCGACATGATCTGTCCCAAATGGGACATGCGCGCTTTCGGCGCGAATATTACCGCCTGAGCCACGCCTGATTGGCGGCACAGTCATCTCCTGGGGCAAAAAGATGGTGGCTGTGACGTTCCGGTCAGGTTCAGTCAGGGGGAAATTATGAATAGGTCCGTTCGTTTCGGCCACCACAGCCGAGTCATGTTTGGAGCCAGCCTGTTGGCAATGGCGGTCTCTGCTCAATCGGCGCAGGCGCAAAGCTGCCCGGGGGTGGACGGTGATTTCTGCGTGATCAACGTGACCGCAGCGGATCAGGATGTGTCCACCAGTGGCGGGACCCACATTGTCAACAATGCCACGGGCACATCAATCACGCAGACCAGCAACGACTATCTGTTGATCGAAAACCAGGTGAGTGCGGGCATTGATGGGTTGAGCCTCTTGCCGCAAACAACAGGGAACGGTAGCCCACTAGACACTATCATCATCAACCGGGGGACGATCGAGGGCGATCTCGTCTTCGCCAATGGCGGCATTTACGTGAATGATGGTGGCGCCATCACCGGAAATCTCACATCGCTTAATGCTAATCTAGCCTTCGGGCATGCGGACTTTTTCTCAGGCTTCAAGACTGAATATTTTATCAATCGCACAACCGGTGGCACTGGAGTCCAGGGAACCATCGATCCCGGCAATGGACTGGACGTCTATGCCCAGTCTTTTTCCACGAATGGCGTCTATGCCTTGCCCACAACGCTTCCTCTCCATTTCGAGATTGCAGGCGTCGAAGTGCTCGGCGCCGACACGGTAGTAACCATCACCAATCTTGATCCGGATGAGGCGGCCACAGGGCTGTCTCTCCTTGGCAATGGCAGCATCATCAATCGGGCTACCATTAATCCCATCTCCCTGCTGGGTACGGGACTCCCCGACATGGTAGCCAGTACTATTCATGTCGCTGCCGTTGGTTATGGGGGCGGACTAGGCCAGGCCCGTCACCTCATCGTTCCGGCGTGGAGCCAGGCGATGGGGCAAATGGTTGAGGTGGAGCTGATCTACGGCACTGCCCTGAATTCGTTTGCCAATGAAGGTGTCGTCAACGGCGATTTGCGGCTGAATACGGCGAGCTTTACAAATAGTGGCGAGATCAATCTTTCGTCCGATGGTCAGGGCACGCTCCTTTTCGGAGCTGCCGACCGGGATTTCATCTTCGCCAACAGCGGCACCATCTCGATGATCGACAATGGCGCGCGGGATATTGAACTGACTGACGCGGCCATTGCTCTGGCTACGGCGATCGATGCAACCGAGAAAAAGGCTGTCTCGATCACCAATATTGGCGAGATTGGCGGTGGTCTTTCGTTCCAGGGCGTCGCTTCGGATTTCGTGTTCGACAATAGCGGCACGATCAGCATTGCCGGCAATGGCAACGACATCGACCGCGCAGTGGATCTTGAAATCGGCTTGCTCGAAGTGGCTCTCAATCCTGCGTTTCAGGAAGATGCGGCGGCCGACAGCATCAGCGTCACCAACAACGCCACCGGGACGCTTGACGGCGGCATCAGCATGTTTGCGCACTCGAAAACCTTCACCTTTGCCAATCATGGTTCAATCAATTCGGATGTCGACGATCCTTTTGCCGAGGCCGTGGAGATCGAACTGGACGATTACTCGCTTGCCCAGGATGGGGAAGATGAAATTGACGCCGAAAGCGCTAGCTTCACCAATACAGGTACCATTTCCGGCGCGGTGGCGCTGGAATTGAACGCCAGCGTTACCACTTTCAATAATAGCGGAGAGATCATCACGGGCCTGACGCCGAGTACGACGCTTTTCGCGGAAGGCGCGTCGGCGGTGGATATCGAGCAAGAAACTGCCCTTGGCGCAACGCTCAACTTTACGAATGGCGGAACGATTTCGACGTCGGATTATGCCGGCGTGGCGGTCGGGATTGAAGTCGAGGCCGGTGATCTTGGCAGCGGTGTTCCCGGAGCAGAGAATGCGAATGCCGCCGTTACCTTTGTGAACAGCGGGACGATTGCGGCTTCCGGCGGGACCTACCTCACCCCCGGCAACTTTCTGGGCCTACCGTCAAACCAGCTCCTGATGGATCTGTCGACTGCCTTGGGCGTGGACGTTGACGCAGAGGCGGCATCAAGCGTTTCCATCATTAATGAAGCGGGCGGTATCATCAATGGTCGGGGCTTCGCTCACCTCGGCCTTCCCGGTGGACCCCAGCTTATTGAGGGGCAACCCGTTAATGCTAGCGGACTTACCGTCGCCGCCAGAGCCGATGCGGTTTCTATCGTCAACCGCGGCCAAATCCTGGGAGGTCCGGGGGGATCATTGGTTCTCCCCTCTGGCGTCACCCTTATCCCGGATTTCGATGACATCGATTTTGAAGGGGTCCTTGGCACTGC
This sequence comes from Rhizorhapis suberifaciens, assembly GCF_014200045.1. Lineage (GTDB taxonomy): Bacteria > Pseudomonadota > Alphaproteobacteria > Sphingomonadales > Sphingomonadaceae > Rhizorhapis > Rhizorhapis suberifaciens. The sequence continues at coordinate 116,780 of NZ_JACHOV010000011.1, read as the reverse complement.
GATCGACACCTTCAGTTCAAACGACGATATTACGAACAGGGCCACTGGCCGCATTGAGGGCGGGATCGCCCTGCGATCGGGCGACGACACCTTGCGGAACTATGGCACGATCATCTCTGACATCAATTTCGGCGCCGGAGATGACACCTTCATCCAGGGCATCGATGCGATATTTACCGGAACCGCCGACGGCGGCGACGGCGCGGATCGCTTCCTTCTCGACATCACTGGCGGAGGCGCGATCAATAACGCTATTTATGACCAGCTCGTCAATTTCGAGACCTTGGGCCTCACCGGAACAGGCACCATCTCGTCGGACGCGCCGCTTCCAGTTGAAACCTTCGAACTAACCGGCGACGATCCAATCACTTTTGACGGAATTATCGAGACGCTGGGTCCTGTCGCCATCACTGGTACGACCACGAATGACACCCTCACGGTCCACGGCACCGTCAACGGCGATGTCGATCTTGGTGACGGCGACAACAGCTTTGATCTGGATGGAGCCGTAAATGGTGACGTCTCGTTCGGCAGTGGCGGCGACACGCTCATACTTCAGCCGGGTTGGTCGATCAGCGGCACGGCAACAGGCGGGGAAGGCCATGACAGCCTGAGCGCACCGGTAACCGGTAGCTACGAGGAGCCGACCGAGATCGACCTGGCGGCGTTCCAGTCCTTCGAAGAACTGAATATCACGAGCGGCGGTGTCGGCACCGTGAGCGGCGATCTGGAATTTGAGGAAATCAACGTTGATGATGGGCGGGTGATTGGCCTTGCGGGTTCCACGATCAGCGGCGATGTGAATGTGTCGTCTGGCGGAACATTCGGTAGCGCCGGCACCGTAAACGGCGATATCGGCGTCAACGGCACCCTGTCGCCGGGCTCTTCGCCCGGTACGATGACGATCAACGGCAATGTGACGCTATCGAGCGGATCGACCACGCTGTTCGAAATGACCTCCACGGTCAGCGATGCCATCATCATTAATGGCGGTCTGACGATCCAGACCGGGGCGACCATCGAAATCACCGGCGAACGGCCGTTGACGCCGGGCTCCATCTACAATCTTATCACCACCACCGATGGCATTACCGGTAGCTCCAACGCAACGCTCACCAAGCTGCCCACCGTGCTTGGCTTTCTCAATTGGACGTCCCATGCCCTGCAACTGCTGGGAACATTCCAGACCCGCAGCGGCGCCAGCGCCCAGGTAGTGGCAACCGCCGACTATCTCAACCAACTGTTGATTGGCGGAGAAGCGACGGCCGGGATTCTGGCAGCCGCGCCCGATCTTGTCGGCTCCGATGGTTATGCCAGCGATGCCGCCATGGCCACACTCAACGCGGAAGCCTACGCTTCCATTTCTCAGATCGGCGTGGAAAATGGTCTGGCCGTTTCTTCCGCTCTGCGGTCGGCAAATTTTGGTGCGCACGATAGCGAAGCAGGGCCCTTCGCATTCGGTGAGGGCTTTGGCGCCTGGCGGAACTTCAAAGCTGAGAGCCGCAGCGGAGTATCAAGGGCGGATGTGCACAGTGCTGGCTTCTTCGGTGGTATCGGCTATGGGAACGAGAATGTTTCCGTCGCCGCTTTCATCGGCCATGTGGATGGAAGCCAGTCGATCAATTCCATTGGCGCCAGCAATGATGCCGATGGCACATTTTTCGGCGCTGGCGCCCATCTGGCGTTCGCAGGCTTCCGGTTTGGAGCGTCGGTCGTTCGGGACCACAGTTCGGCCGACACCAGCCGCACCTTGTTCAACGGCGCCGAAGCAACAAGTCACTATCGCTTGCGGGGGACAACGGCCGACATTCACGCCGGCTACGGCTTCGCCTTTGGCCGAGGCTGGGACATCGGCCCGGAATTCGGCGTGACCCATGTTTCAGTCAAGCGTGGGGCAGCCACCGAGACTGGCGGCGGCGCCTTCAGCCTGAACGTTGCCAAGGACCGAATCAGCTATACCTTTCTGACGGCCGATCTTGCCCTACAAATGAGGGAAGGCGCGCTGCGGCCCTGGTTGACCGCTGGCCTTCGCCAAAGGTTGGACAATGATAGCGCCCGGGCCACAGCGAGCCTGGCGGGGGTATCCACCAGCTTCACGGTCCCTGGTGTTCAGCGCGATCGCAGCTTCGCCAATATTGGAGCTGGTGTTGCCTGGAAGGTCTTGCCGGCACTTACTCTCTTTACCCGCGGCAACAGCGAATTCGGCAGCGACAATAATGCGCATAGCGTCGATGCCGGGCTGAAACTTCGATTCTGAGGCGACCCGAGGGCAGAGGAGGGGCGGACTTGATCCGCCCCCTCGCAAGCAGTCTCACCTTGCCGCGTGCGGGAACTTACGATCATGAAGCGGACCGGCTCAGCGGCCGCCGATAGAGAAGACACCGCATGACGGTGCCGCCTCCCGCCCAGAGCGCGGTGCAGGCAGTCCCAAGCCGCCAGAATGAAGGCGACCATCGCAACATCTGCCAAGAAATGGTCGGGCCTTGAAAAGCTAATCGCCGCGCTCGACGACGTCCGCCAGCGACTGCCACAAAACTGCAATGAATTTGTAACGGAGGAGTCTCGACCTCGCTTTATCGGCTACCTCGACCTCCGCTGGGGGAGGCGGATCACAATTAGGTGGCAAAATGAATTTAAGGACAAAGTTGGTGCTGGCCGTCACAGTTGCTGCGGTCTCTTTTGTACCAGCAAATGCGCAGATGCGCCGCAATATCCGCATTGTCGGCTCCTCGACGGTTTATCCATTCAGCAAGGCGGTTGCGGAGAAATTTGCGGCGGCAAACCGCAATGTGCCTGCCCCTGTCGTTGAATCGACCGGCACGGGCGCTGGTGCTAAGCTCTTCTGCGCCGGCGTGGGTGCGCAGCATCCTGATATTCTCGATGCTTCGCGTCGTTTGAAGCTATCCGAGTTCAAGACCTGCAATGCCAATGGCGTATCGCAGATCACGGAAGTTCAGGTCGGCCTTGACGGTCTTTCACTTGCCCAGGCGACTGGCGGCCAGCTCCGCAACCTGTCCGTCAAGGACGTCTACATGGCGATCGCGGCGCAGCCGTTCGGCAAGCCCAACAAGGCCAAGACATGGAAGGACGTCAACGCCAGCCTCCCCGCCATTCCGATCCGCGTCTACGGTCCGCCGACGACCTCCGGCACGCGCTCTTCGATCGAAGATCTGCTGATGAATCCTGTCTGTGACACCAATCCGGCGGTCGCCGCGATGAAGAAGACCAATGAAGCGCGGTACAATAAAATTTGTAAGGATATCCGCGAGGACGGCGCCTATATCAACACAGGCGAAAACGATAATCTGATCGTTCAGAAGCTCAGCAGCGATCCGGTTGCGGTCGGGTTCTTCGGCTATAGCTATCTGGAGGAAAATCTGAATAGACTGCGCGGCATTTCGCTGAATGGCGTCGCGCCTTCCTACCAGACGATCTCTTCCTTCAAATATCCCGGCGCACGCGCACTCTACATCTATATCAAGAACGCGCATCTGCAAGCCATCCCGGGCATTCGCCAATATGCAGCGCAATATGTCCGCGACACGGCCTTCGGTCCCAAGGGCTATCTGCCGCCACTCGGGCTGGTTGCCTCGCCTGAAGCTGAACGCGTCCGGGCGCAACGCATGGCGACTTCGATGACGCCGATAAACGCTGCCGGTCTGAAATAAGCAGCCCAAATTCACCCGTTAGATATCAAAAAGGGGGTTCCCATGAAAATTTCGATTATGAAAAGCCTTTTGCTCGCGTCCGTCATGCTGGTCGTTCCTGTGGGCGCGCACGCCCAGCAGATGGCCGAACCGCCAGCCGACGCCGTGTCGCCCGACGATCCGTCGTTGCAGGCGGTTTCCGATGCGGACGCCAAAGCCACCGACGCCGATGCCAAAATGGCGCTCCTACAGGCCCAACTCGAAGCGCTGCAGACACAGCTCGACGAAGTGAAGAAGGCGCAGGCGACGGCCGCACCCGTTTGGAAAGGTGCGCCGCAATATGCCGATCCCGATTCCGGTTTTAGCTGGAAAGTGCGTGGCCGCTTCATGATGGACACGGCATGGATGAGCACGCCGGATAATCTCAACCCGCGCAATTTTGGCTTCAACACCCGCGTGCGTCGCGTCCGCCTGGGCGTCGAAGGCACGCTGCCGGGCGATTTCGGCTATAAGGCGGAAATGGATTTCGCCAACTCGAATGTCGGCTTTGGCGACGTTGTGCTGAGCTGGAATCCGCACAAAGGTCCTGTAACCCTGACGCTTGGCAACCAGGAGTCGCTGGACGGCATGGAGCAGATCACCAGCTCACGCTGGTCGTCCTTCATCGAACGGGCCCAGGTCAACGACGCATTTGGCAACACCCGCCGCCTTGGTCTGGTTGTTGGTTTCAAGAGCAAGGACAATCTGTTCCGCCTCGATGGCGGCCTGTTCGCTGCCCACTCGATCGATGCGTCGCTTGACAACAAGGGATGGATCGCGGCTGCTCGCGCCACCTACACCCCCTATGTGGGGCCCGGCTTTGTGCACTTGGGCCTGAACTACCAGCATCGCGAGTTCCAGGAAAATAACGGCGAGAAGGAACTAACCGTCGGTACTGGCTCGCCATCGGCCGGCCAGCTCGTCAGTTATCGCGCCCGCCCCTTCCTGCAGACGACCAGTCAGCGCTTTGTCGACACCGGCAGCTTCGCGGCCAAGGGTGACGATATATTCGGCGCCGAACTCTATGGCGTCTTCAAGTCGCTGCATATTGGCGGTGAAGCCCAGTACGCCAAGGTTCGCGCCTATAGCCCCGGCGACACTTTGAGCGGCGCTGACCAGTTCAGTGCCGTTTCTCAAGTCGTGCCGACCGGCAACCCCTCTTTCTGGGGCGGCCATTTCGAAGTCGGCTACTTCCTGACGGGCGAAACCCGCGGCTACAAAAATGGTCTTTGGGATCGGACCAAGGTGCTCAACCCTGTCGACAAGGGCGGCATGGGTGCGTTCCAGATCATTGGACGTGTCGATTATCTCGACCTGCAGGACAGCAAGCTGCAGAACGGCTGCACCAATGACTTCACCACCGGGGCATGCGCCCCGCTGTCCGCTGGCCTGAGCAAGGGTGGCAGCCAGACCGGCTATCTGGCTGGCCTGACCTGGATGCCAACGGATTATGTTCGCTTCCTTGTGAACTATATCCATACCGAGGTTGAAGGTGGTCCCTTCGCCGCAACGGTGAAGCCGACTTCGACGGCACCGGTCGACGGGCGCAAATATTCCAGCGACGCTGTCGCGGTGCGCGCTCAATTCGACTTCTGATACGGAACGTGGGTGCCTGTCCTGACGACAGGCGCCCACGCCCTCCTCTACTGTTACTTTCGGTGAAAGGCTTTGGCCGTGACTCCCCTGCACATGTTTATGGTCACGGCGCTCATGGGCGTCGCCGCCTGGGATTTTGGTCGACGCCGCGCACGCGCGCTGGCCCTGAGGTCGGGCGAGCGCCTGCATTCGCTACCGAGCCAGCATGGCAGCTATCTCGCGCTGTGGACCATGGGTCCGGCGCTTTTTTTCCTAGCTATTTGGCCGTTTCTCGCCGATCGACTGGTTCTCGGTGCGCTCCTTGTCAATCCTGCCGCACGCAACCTGCCGGCGGCAGGGATCGACCGTGACGCGGTGATTTCTGAAGCACGAGGGCTTGCTGACGGCACTATTGAGGCCGCATTCAACCCACTGGCCTACGAACTCGCAAAACCTATTGCGCAAGCCACGCACAGTTACGCGCTGATCGGCGCAGGCCTGACGCTCGCGCTGCTGGCGGCGGGCTTTGCTGCGGGATTTCTGCGGATCAAACCGCAGTTCCGGGCGCGACAGAAAGTGGAGCGAACCGTGTTGGTGGCGCTTATGCTGGCGTCCCTGGTGGCGCTCGTCACCACCTTCGGCATCGTCTTGTCACTTCTGTTCGAGACCAGCCGCTTCTTCTCTCTTGTCCCTGTGACCGAGTTTCTTTTCGGAACGCATTGGGCGCCGTCGACCGATGTCGTGCAGGGTGCCGACAATGGCTTTGGGGCGGTGCCGCTGTTCTGGGGAACGATCTTCATTGGTGCGATCATAGCGATGGTCGTCGCAATCCCGATCGGCGTCATGTGCGCCATATATCTCACCCAATATGCGCCAGCCAGACTGCGCGCATGGCTCAAGCCGGCTCTTGAGATTCTCGCCGGTGTTCCCACCGTGGTATATGGATATTTCGCGGCGCTGACCCTCGGGCCGATGGTACGTCACCTGGCGCTCGCGACAGGTATGGAAAATCCCACCTCGGAAAGCGCCTTGTCGGCCGGCCTCGTGATGGGCGTAATGATCATTCCGCTGATCTCGTCGATGTCCGACGACAGCATCGCCGCCGTCCCGTCCTCCATACGCGATGGCGCGCTTTCCCTCGGCTCCACCAAATCGGAGACGATCCGCAAGGTGCTGGTCCCCGCCGCGTTGCCCGGAATCGTCGGCGGCATATTGCTCGCGGTCAGCCGCGCCATTGGCGAAACCATGATCGTGGTGATGGCGGCCGGCATGGCGGCGAACCTCACACTCAATCCCTTCTCTAGCGTGACGACAGTGACGACGCAGATTGTACAATTGCTGACGGGCGATCAGGAATTCGACAGCGCCAAGACACTCTCTGCCTTCGCCTTGGGTCTTGTGTTGTTCGTCATCACTCTGCTGCTCAACGTCGCCGCGCTCACAATCGTAAAACGCTATCGGGAAGCTTATGAGTAATATATTGGATCGAGGGCTTCCCACCGTCCTTCGGGGACCCACCGACTGGACCACCAAGGCAATGAAACGTCGTGTGGCCAGGCGGAATCTTATTGAACGGACCTTCGCCGGGGCGGGTTTTGCTGCGATGATGCTGGCGATCGGTTTTCTCGTCTTCCTGCTGTGGTCGATGCTGGCGGGCGGCATCGGGGGCATTGACTGGACCTTCCTGACCGCTTCGGACGCGACAGCTGCGGCAGCGGTAGGCATTTGGGGTGCGTTCAAGGGATCGCTTCTCACCATGGCCGTGACAGCGGCGCTCAGCTTTCCCATCGGTGTGCTCACCGCCCTCTATTTGGAGGAATATGCGCCTCGTAATCGCTGGACCGATGTGATCGAGGTGTCGATCAACAATCTGGCAGCGGTTCCATCGATCATTTTCGGTCTGCTTGGCCTATCGATATTTCTCAATTTCATGCACCTTCCCCGCTCCGCTCCGCTCGTCGGCGGGCTGACGCTCGCGCTTATGACCATGCCTGTGATCGTCATCACGGGGCGCAACGCGATCAAGGCGGTTCCACCCTCTATACGCGATGCGGCGCTCGGTATCGGCGCTTCGAAGGTCCAGGTCATATTCCATCATGTCCTGCCCCTTGCACTGCCAGGCATTCTCACCGGCACCATCATTGGAATGGCGCGCGCGCTGGGCGAAACCGCGCCACTGCTGATGATCGGCATGCGCGCTTTCGTGCCGTCTCCGCCAAATGGCTTTACGGAGCCCGCTACCGTGCTGCCGGTGCAGATCTTCCTGTGGTCCGATGAGATTGACAGCGCTTTCGTGGCAAAGACCTCGGCCGCGATTATCGTGCTGCTCCTCTTTCTGCTCGCGATGAACGGCCTTGCCATTTATCTGCGCAACCGGTTCGAAACCCGGTGGTGAACCAAACCATGGGTCGCTCCCGGATGTTTTATTGAAGATGACTGCCCGCAACGTCGGCACTTATGGGACAACCATCCGAAACCTTAATATTGCGCGACAGTTTTGTGACAGATTTATGTCAGTTTTCTCCCAGTTTTTTCCTGCATCGCCCGCGCGGCGTTAACCATTCTTTATCAGCCGGCATGGAAATTGCGCCCCGAAAAGGGGGTAGTAAGAAAATGTATCACGATGCCAAAGGCGCGGTCGTAAAACGCATTCGCGCATTGCTTGCGGAAGACCGGTCCCTGAAGTCCCGAGTCCGGTTTGCCGTCGGGCTGGTATGCGGACTACTGCTCGTTCTTTCGATATCGGTAATGGCCGGGCTGCTGGTCAACCAGGCGGGGCTTGCGCGCCTTGTCGACAACCGCCTGGGACCGGCCGGCGATCTTCAGACCGTCATCAGCGGCTATGAGGAAGCGCTTGGCATTGCCAACAAGGTGCGCAGCGGCAATCTCACGATGCCGGGCGGTCAAAGCGCGCTGAAAAATGCCCAACACACTATCAACAGCGGTTGGGCGGCGCTTCGCGACAACGCTCCGGCAAAGGCCGGTGGGATCGAACTCAGCTATCTGCTTGACCAGCGGAAGGAAGCGGATGCGGCCCTCGCCGACCTCAACCAGGAATTGAGCGCCCACAGCGAGGAAGGATTGGAATTTCTGATGTCCGGTCGCCTTTACAGCAGCGTTGATCCGCTCCTTGTGGCAAGTCACAGCTATAGCGAAGGTTTGCGACAGCTCGCCCATAAGGAAAGGATCAGCCTGTACATCCTTACTTCTGCCAGCCTGCTAGTCATTGCCGTCGTTTTTGTCGCGGGCATTACCATAGCCTGGGCGGTGCTGCGGATTGCATCCAGAGAATTAGTGGAACCGCTGATCCGGATTGCCAGCTTCACGGCTGAATCCGCCAATAGCGCCGTGCCTGTTCCCTATCAGCAACGGCGGGACGAAATTGGGGAGATTGCGCGCGCGATCCAGCTTTCGCTCTCCCGTTCGGCCGAAGCCACAGCGCTGCTGGAGGAAAGGCATCGTGCTCAGCAGGAGGTGCAACTGCTTGAAGCCGCCGCCGCCGATGCGGCGAAGGAACGAGCCGCGACACTGGATCGGCTTTTCACTAATTTTGAACATGGACTTTCCGATCTGGTCGCCGGTCTTGCGGCTGCTTCGGCAACGATGCGCGATATGGCAGGCGGGATGTCCGATGCCGCCTCCCGCTCCGAACTGCAGGTGGAAACGGCTACCGGAAACGTCGAGGATATCGCGATATCCATGACACAGATCGAGGAAGCGAGCACCATACTCCTCAAAATGGTCAGCAATGTGGAAGAAAGCACCCGCTCCGCACGTGAGCAGAGCAATAATGTCCACGCTCAGAGTCGAGAGAATCGAGAGCGCGCCCGCGCTTTGGAGGATCTTGCAAAGGACATTCACGCCTCGCTGGGCCTCATCACCGGTATTGCGGGGCAGACGAACATGCTTGCGCTTAACGCAGCCATAGAGGCCGCTCGCGCGGGAGAAACGGGCAAGGGCTTTGCTGTAGTTGCCCTGGAAGTGAAAGAATTGGCACGGCAGACACAGATTGTTGCAGGCACGATCGAAGCCCGCCTTGGCCGTATTGCGGAGACCTCTGGCCAGGTTCTGACCAGCGTCACATTGGTGGAGGACATGGCGCGCGGGCTTGACCGCAATGCAGATCTTATCGGCGAAGCCGTCGAAACGCAGAGCCGCTCAAGTCATGAAATTGTGAGCGCTTTAGGCTTCGTTCGGCAAGGCAGCCGCGACGCTGCTTCGGGCATGGTGGACCTGACCGACCAGGCCCGACAAGTCCGCAACGCGGCCGAAGGACTGCTGATCACGGCAGCCGATATTGCGCGTCGAGCCGAAACCCTGCGTTCGGAATTTACCCGTTTTGCCCGGGAAGTGCGGAACGCGGCATAACTATTCGCCGGAGAAAACTTGAAAAGGCGGCTGAGGTTCCAGCCATGCGCAACTCCCAACGGCAGTCCTGTACCGACTTCTCCTGAATGCCATCTCAGCTCGGCGATCCGCTCTCGATGGGGTGGCCATAGTCTCGCCACGTCGCCATGCCCCCGTCCAGCGCGGTGGCGCGGGGAAAGCCCAGTTCATGCAAGGTCGCCGCCGCCAGTGTCGAGATCTTGCCGAATTCGCAGACGGTCAGCACCTCCACGCTGGGGTCGGGCAGCACTTCATTGACCCTTAGCTCCAACTGACCGCGCGGCAGGTGAATTGCGCCGGGCACATGACCGACATTGAAGGCATCCTTTTCGCGCACGTCGAGGATCACGAAATCATTGGCGCAAGTGTCGAGGCGGCGGAGCAGTTCGTTTATCGCCATGAAGGGAACTTTCGCTCCTGCTTCCTGCAATAGTTGCCGCACTGTCTTGCCGCCTGACATGTTGGTGCGCAGTGCTTCTGTGAGATGCGTTGGAGCGGAGAGATTCAGGCTATTCATCAGCTTTACGAAATCATCCTGCCGCGCATTGGCAAGACGGGGGTTGGCCAGGCGTTCTTGTCCGATGGTGGACTTTTCACGCCCCTTATAGTCATGCGCCGGGAACACCAAGGTTTCGTCTGGCAGCATCAGCAGCTTATGGAAAAGGCTGGCGTAAAGCTGATCCGGCCTGCCGCTCGGCAGGTCGGTGCGTCCGGTGCCGCCAATGAGGAGCGTGTCGCCGGTGAACACTCGGTCATCGATATGGATCGCCATGGAATCGCGAGTGTGTCCCGGCGTATGAAGAATATGCATCCGCATGCTGCCGAGGGGCAAAGAGTGGCCGTCCTCGACATGCAGGTCGACATAGGGCGCAGGCGAAAAACGGTGCATGACAATTGGAGCGCCCAGCGCCTCCCGCAGCGCCCGCGCGCCGGAGAAATGATCGGCATGGGTGTGGGTATCGATGATGTAGCGGACGCGCAGGCCCTGTTTGTTGACCTCTCCCAGATAACGGTCGACGAGATCCAAAGCCGGATCGATAATGGCCGCAGCGCAACATTCTGCGTTGGCGATGATGTAGGATTTGCACCCTTCGCCATCCTTGAAGGCCGCGAAGTACATCGGCCTAGTCCCGCGGTTGGGGAACGATACGGAGATAGGGCGTGACGCTGTTCCAGCCTTCCGGGAAGCGAGTCTTTGCTTCCTCGTCCGAAACGGAAGGAACGATGATGACATCCTCTCCCGATTTCCAGTTCGCCGGAGTGGCGACCTTGTGTTTGGCGGTGAGTTGGCAGCTGTCGAGAAGGCGCAGCACTTCGTCGAAATTGCGGCCACTGCTCATGGGATAGCTGAGCATCGCCTTGATGAGCTTGTCGGGCCCGATGAGGTAAACCGTCCGTACTGTCTGGTTGTCAGCGGCGGTGCGGCCCTCGGAGCTGTCGCCGGCGTCAGCGGGAAGCATCTCATAGGCTTGGGCGACTTTCAGGTCGCTGTCCCCGATAATGGGATAGGTGACTTCGCCGCCGGTTGCCGCCTTTATGTCTGAAAGCCATCGATCGTGATCACCGACGGGGTCCACTGACAGGCCGATCACCTTGCAGTTGCGGCTGGTAAATTCAGGGGTAATACGCGCAAGATAACCCAGTTCGGTAGTGCAGACAGGAGTGAAATCCTTGGGGTGCGAAAAAAGCATGCCCCAGCTGTCGCCTAGCCATTCATGAAAACGGATTTCACCTTGTGTAGTCTGCGCGGTGAAGTCAGGGGCCTTACTGCCGATAGCGAGCGTCATGTTCCCACTCCCAAGGACTCGATTCCCGCAAATTATCACGGAGTGCGGGGAAGGGATAGCGTGTCCTTCTCATGCGAGGAGCGCACCAGCCGCGTCGACAGCAGGGGCGGAGTCGCCGCAACGATGATCGCGATCGGATAGAGCAGGCGGTGGGACCAGGGCATGCCCGGACCCTATAGGCATGCCGCTATCGTCGGGCTGACCGGGACATGACATTAAGTTCATGTAAGCGCTGGTCGACCTGCAGGCTTTGATAAGCAGAACGCGCCTTAGGCGGGGTATGGTACGTCCGTTAACGGCGATCCCCTCGGGCCGGCAAGGCCAGCGGGCTTGAACCCTAAAAGATGCGAATAGGTAGCTTAGCAGCTTTGGCGAAGGCCACTGCTGGTGACTTGGCGATCCATTTTGGTGTCAACGCTCTATCAGAGCCTTCAGAAACTTGAGATCGCGATTGACCCATTTGATATCGGCCGCGAAGCGCGTGTCATCCATGTCGGGTTGACGAAACAGGGTCAAAATTACCTCCGCGCCATCATTGTTCTGGACGACGCGAAGGGGGACGTGGATTTCATTTCCGTCGCCCGTATCGACAAAATGATCCATCACGCCGAACCTGTTATGAGGCGTGAATCGAATACTGATCGGTCCCGCAGGGCCATTGGCAAGCCATTGCCCGCCTTCGAGACGAAGGTCGGATTCCGATAGACCTGCTGCCCATTTCGGAAAAAATTCGGGTCGCCAGATGCGTTCGTAAAGTGCCTGCCATTCATGGCGAATGGAAACGCTGAAAGATCGAGCGGGCAACATGGGTAGCTCCGACGCAAAAGAGGTCCCCGACAACTAAAGACCCTGATCGCCGTTGTCATCACATTCTCCGCCCCCCCCGAGGGGCCATCGCAATATTCCGGCGCTGGATTTTCCCAACTGCGAAACCATCTTGAGTCCTGATGGTCAGAACTAGTCTTTGGGTACGCGCAGAAGCGCATGGCCTTTTTATCGCGCCGGCGGACTGCTGGATAGATCCTTCGGGGCCGGTCGACACCGCTCTTGTGACCCATGGCCATGCGGATCATGCGCGCGGCGGGCATGGCCGTACCGTGGCCACCCCCGAAACACTCGCCATCATGGGGTTGCGCTACGGGGTGCAAGAGGACACGGCGCCCATCGCCTATGGCGAGACGCTTCGCCTGCCGGGCGGAGTGGATGCGACGTTCCTGCCGGCCGGACATGTACTGGGTTCGGCGCAGATATTGCTGGAGCATGCCGGCGAACGTGTCATCGTGACCGGCGACTACAAACGCCGGCCTGACCCCACTTGCCTGCCATTCGTCGCCACCTCCTGCGACGTCCTGGTGACGGAAGCGACCTTTGCCCTCCCCGTCTTCCGCCATCCGCCGGTCGAGCAGGAGGTCGGCAAGTTGCTGGCGGCGCTTCGGGCCAGTCCGGATCGCTGTGTGCTGGTCGGAGCCTATGCCTTGGGTAAGGCGCAGCGGCTAATCGCGGAATTGCGCCGCGCCGGATATCGGGACCCGATCTGGCTGCATGGCGCGCTGGAGCGGATGTGCCGGCTCTATGAGGAGCTTGGCGTCGATCTGGGTCCGCTGCGGCTCGTTTCCGATGCCGCAAAAGCGGATTTGGCGGGACAGCTCGTGCTTTGCCCGCCCAGCGCGCTCAACGACCGCTGGAGCCGGCGGCTACCCGACCCGATCACCGCTATGGCAAGCGGCTGGATGCGGGTGCGTCAGCGGGCTCGGCAGCGCAATGTCGAGCTTCCGCTGGTTATTTCCGACCATGCCGACTGGGACGAACTCACCGCCACCATTGAGGAAGTGAACCCAGGCGAGACGTGGATCACCCACGGCCGCGAGGATGCGCTGTTGCGCTGGTGCGAACTCCATCAGCGGCAGGCGCGTGCGCTTGCCCTGGTGCATTATGAGGACGAGGACGATTAGCTATGCCGCGTTTTCCGTGGAAAGATTGCCGCCCACTTCTGGACAGGCTGTGATGATGGAGCGCTTTGCCGCCCTCGTCGATGCATTGGTCTATACGCGCAGCCGCAACGGCAAGTTGAAATTGATCGCTGATTATCTGCGCACAACGCCCGACCCTGACCGAGGGTGGGCACTCGCAGCGCTCACCGACAGTCTCGACTTCCCGGCGGTCAAGAGCTCCACCATCCGAAATCTGCTTATGCAACGGGTCGATCCCATATTGTTCACCCTTTCGCGCGACTATGTTGGCGATACTGCCGAGACAGCGAGTCTTCTCTGGCCCGGTCCGGAGGTAGCGGTGAACCCGCCTACAGTGTCCGAAGCGGTCGACGCGCTGGCCCATATGACGCGCCTCAGCGCGATGGGTGATCTCGCTGCGCTGCTTGACCGGCTCGACGCCACCGGGCGGTTTGCGCTGCTCAAGCTGGCGACAGGTGCAATGCGCATTGGTATTTCGTCGCGTCTCGCCAAGGCGGCTTTCGCACAGGCTTTCAACGTGAGCATCGATGACGTCGAGGAATATTGGCACGGGCAGACGCCGCCCTATCGCCCCCTGTTTGGATGGGCAGAAGGCGGGCCGCCCCCTCATGCTGGCGACAAGCCGCTCTTCCGGCCTTTCATGCTTGCCTATCCGCTCGACGAGACAATCATCGACATGGCGGCCTATGCCGCTGAGTGGAAATGGGACGGCATCCGCGTTCAGATCGTCCATGCCGGCGGTGAGACGCGGCTCTATTCGCGCTCGGGCGACGATATTTCGTCAAGCTTTCCGGAGATCGTCGCAGCGCTCGACACGCCCGCCGTCCTGGACGGTGAGTTGCTGGTGCGCGGTAGCCATCAGGGCGGGGAGAAGGGCGGCGCGGCGAGCTTCAACGCGCTGCAACAGCGATTGGGACGCAAGACGGTTTCAAAGGTAATGCTGGCTGATTATCCCGCGTTCGTGCGCCTCTATGATCTGCTGATTGTAGAGGATCAGGATTTGCGCCCATTAAGCTGGGAACAGCGGCGAGAGATGCTGGAGGCGTTCGTGCCTCGGCTCGATGCAGGGCGCTTTGATATCTCACCGGTGATCGCGGCTGCCAGCCTTGACGACCTTGCGTCGATCCGAGAGCGGGCGCGCGACGATGCGATCGAGGGCGTAATGCTCAAGCGACGCGACAGCCCCTATGTGCCGGGGCGACGGACAGGCCTCTGGTACAAATGGAAGCGCGACCCGCTGCTGGTCGACTGCGTCCTCATGTACGCGCAGCGCGGGAGCGGCAAGCGCTCCTCCTTTTATTCCGACTTTACCTTCGGCTGCTGGGATGGCGATCCCGACCAGGGCGCCGATTTGCTGCCCGTGGGCAAAGCCTATTTCGGTTTCACAGATGAGGAACTGAAATGGCTCGACGGTTATGTCCGCCGTCATACCATCAATCGTTTCGGGCCTGTGCGAGAGACAGACAAAAGCCTGGTGTTCGAAGTTGCCTTTGATTCCGTACATGAAAGCAAACGACACAAGTCCGGGCTTGCCATGCGCTTCCCGCGCATCAATCGCATCCGAGCCGACAAGCCCGCGCATGAAGCCGACCGTATCGAAACATTGCGGGCAATGATGAAGGATTGATACATTTGCCGCGCACAAGCGCCGCGCCAATTTTATCCAAGAGCTTCAGACTGGGCCTCTATCTCTCGCTGGTCGATGCGGGAGAAGGTGCGAGGGCCTAAGTCGACCCGGATAGGCTTGAGCCGCCTCCCCGCCTGTCCCGGCCTTTCGCCGACAACGAAAATCCTGGTGCCGACCAGTGGCGGCCCGTCCGAGTCGGGCGCGGTGATGCGAAAACGCACAAGCGGTACGAAGAGGCTGGCGTTGCCACTGCGAACGGGAAGGATTGCAGCGATGGGGAGTTGCAATTCGCTCATGAGCGAGACGGTTTCTCCAGGGACAAGCGAGGGGATTTCATGCTTTGGCTCAAGCATCTCGCCTCGCCCGGGCGAAAGCTGTTCTTCAACGGAAAGCGAGGAATGGGCCGAGATAATGTCACAAGCGATGCTGACCGGTCCGACCGCGGCATCGGTCAAATTCTTCAAAGACAATCGATAGGCAAGCCTCGCGTTGACCAAGGCCAGGGTCAGGCTTTGGGGCTCGAACGCCAATTCTAGCTGGGTCCACACCAGCCGTGGCTCCGAAACCGCGGTTTGCACCGGGGGGCTGGAGATTTCCTCAAGGTCCGGCGGCAGCTCTTCGCGTCGGAAGGCATCGTCAGCCTCCTCAAGGTGCCGCCTTCGGCGCAGGCCGAAACCAATAGCCGCCAGCAGCAAGGCCAGCAGCCCTCCGCCTCCAAGCCACCAAGTCCAGGAGGAAGAAGAGCTGGCGAGCAGAGGCGGGGTAGTCGTTGGCGCGGTCTGCTTGGTAGCGGCTGACGGCGCTGGCCGCCCCTGCGGTTTGGTTCCGGCGACCCGACTGCGCATTGCGGGCGCAGGCAAAGCGTTTTTGGCGGATTTGGGCGCCGAAGCGGGAGCGCTTTCAACGTTCCGAGTGGGCGAAGTGCTGGCTGCGGGCTTGTCGGACGATTTCGGCAACACCGTCGGGGGCGGCAGAATAGGTGGGGCTTGTTTTCCGATCAGAGGCGGCACCGGGACTGGACGCGGTGTCGGTTGAGGAAGCCCCTGAACAGGCGCCGGCTTTTCTGGATCGACGGGCCCCGCTGCAGGGGGCGGCGGCGCGGCTTCGCCGGCTGGCAATTGGAAGTCGTCCACCGATCCAGCCTGTTGGGCCTGCGCCGGCACGGTAAGCGCCACCGCCAGCACAAATGCCGCCTTCGCAACCCGATCCAAAGGAATTCCCCACCGTTCCATCACTTGCCTTCAACCGCTCACGCCTGTCGCCTGAACAGGAAGTGAACTCCGCTGGAAGAACGACAGGATGGTATTCCGATGCGATTTTACGACTTCCTTACGCTGTCATCAACAATTCCCATGGCATCTTAACGGCTCTTTGCGGTCCCATGCCGGCATGTGCAGCAATCAGAATGCCGGGATATGACCACAGCATCTGCCACCAATCCAAAGCGGACCTTCGCCCTGACCATCGGCGCCATCGGCGTTGTCTATGGGGATATCGGCACCAGCCCCTTATATGCCTTTCGCGAAGCCTTGGCCCAGGCCGCGGGCAACGGCATCGCCCGCAGCGAGATTTTAGGGGTGTTATCCCTCGCCGTCTGGGCGCTGATCCTGATCGTCACGGTTAAATATGTGCTTTTCCTTACTCGCGCTGACAATAATGGGGAGGGCGGCGTGCTGTCCCTGATGGCGCTGGCGATGCGAGGCACCCGGCGGCCTTCGCTTGCCGTCATCATATTAGGCGCGGCGGGCGCCGCCCTCTTCTATGGCGACGCGATCATTACACCGGCCCTTTCGGTATTGTCGGCAGTCGAAGGATTAACGACGGTGCCGGGGGTCGATCATATGATGACCCCGCACATCATCCTGGGCCTCACCATGGGCATTCTCACCGGCCTGTTCTTCATCCAATCGCACGGCACTGCCAGGGTAGCGAGCCTGTTCGGGCCCATTTGTGTCATCTGGTTCCTGGCGCTTGGCGGCCTTGGCATCTGGCATATCGCTCAGGTGCCCCAGATCTTATTGTCGCTAAATCCCATCTACGCGGTTTCCTTTGTTTCGCAGCATGGCGTCACAGGCCTGTTCGTCCTGGGCGCGGTGTTCCTGACGGTCACGGGGGCGGAAGCGTTGATCGCGGACATGGGACATTTTGGACGCAAGCCCATTCAGATGGGCTGGCTCTATTTCGTCTTTCCCGCCCTCACCCTGAATTATTTGGGCCAGGGTGCGCTGGCCCTTTCGGCGCTTGCGGCAGCAAAGCAGTCAGGAACGGTCTTTCACAATGCCGACTGGTTCTTCCTGATGGCGCCCGATGCGTTGCGGGCCCCGCTTGTCATTCTGGCGACCCTGGCGACCATCATCGCCAGTCAGGCAGTGATCACCGGGGCCTTTTCCCTGACGCAGCAGGCCATAGCGCTCGGCCTGTTGCCACGCATGTCAATCCTGCAAACCTCCGAACATCATGCTGGACAGATCTACATGCCCGTGATCAACTGGCTGCTGTTCGTCGGGGTGGTGGTGCTGGTCAACGGATTTGGCAGTTCCTCGGCCATGGCTGCGGCCTATGGCATTGCTGTGACCGGCACCATGGTAGTGACCACTTGCCTTGCCTTCATCGTGATCCATCAGCTTTGGAGGTGGAGGCTGTCGATGGCCATTGCCTTCATTGCGCCGTTGCTCACTATCGATCTGATCTTCTTTGGCGCCAATATCCTTCGCGTCATCGAGGGTGGATGGGTCCCCCTTTTGGTGGCGGCGCTCGTGGGGACGGTTATCGCAACTTGGGTCCGAGGACGCCAACTCGTGGCGCAGCGTACGAGAGGGGACACGGTACCGCTTGACGAACTGGCTTCAGCGCTGATCGCGAGACCGCCGCTGCTGGTGGATGGCACCGCTGTATTCCTGACATCGGATCAGGATATCGCGCCGACCGCACTGCTCCACAACCTGAAGCATAATCGCGTGTTGCATTCTCACAATCTCATCCTGTCGGTCCGCACAATCAACGAACCGCGCGCCAATCGTACCAAAAGGCTGACCATCACCCGGATAAACAGCCATTTTTCACGCGGAACCCTGACCTATGGCTATATGGAGGCACCCGACATCCCGGCGGATCTCGCTCGTGAGGCGGGGTTGGTGGAAGGGCGTGGCGGCACTTCTTTCTTCATAGGCCGCAATGCCCTGCGCCGCGCCTCACGGTCGGGCATGCCGTTCCTGCAGGACCTGCTTTTCATCTTTCTGCAGCGTAATGCGGCCGATCCCACGGCTTTTTTCCGAATTCCGCCCAATCGCGTCGTGGAGTTGGGCGCACAGATCGAGGTGTAAAACGGGCCAATCGCGCGTAGGATGCCGGGCGGAAGGATCGCGATGCTCCCCTTAAGAAAAGTGCAGCCCTATCTCCTCGCGGTTGTCATTGTAGCCGCCGTGACGGTCGCCGCCGTTCTGTTGCGGGGCAGGCTTGAGCTGGCCAGCGTTGGCTTCCTGTATCTGCTGCCGGTAATAATCGTTTCCTCCCGATCTGGCCTGTGGCCGGGTCTGTTTGCCAGCGCGCTCGCGGCGCTGAACTACAATTTCTTTCTCCTGCCTCCCCATTTTACGCTGTGGGTCAATAGCCCTGACAATGTCGTCACACTCCTTGCGTTATTCACCGTCGCTGCCGTCACCAGTCACCTTGCTGCACAATTACGGAACGAAAAGGTGCAGGCGGAAGGGAGGGCGCGGGCAAGTGCCGCCGTTGCCGGCTTTGCACAAACCATGGCGGGGTTGAACGATGAAGCCGCCATCCTCCGTCGCGCCAGTACGGACATTGCCGCCTTGTTCGGCGCTCGCATTGTCATTTTCCTGGAACTGAGGGGCGGCGATCTTTTCCCTGCCGCAGCCGTGCCTGACACGCCGGTCATCGGCGCCATCGACACCGCAGCGGCCCACTGGACGCATGACAATGCCGATCGCACCGGCAGAGGCACTCGCACAATGGCTTCGGCTGATTGGATGTTTGCCCCGTTGATTGCAGGCGGCGAGAAGCTCGGCGTTCTGGGGATCGCGCGCGACGATGCACAACAACCGATAGCTGCGGAAAACGCGCTTCTGTTCGACGGCGTTCTGGAACAATTGGCTCAGTCAATCGGGCGCATTCGTCTGGCGGCGGAGCAGGCCGAAATAGAGCGGCTGCATCAGCGTGACGAACTGCGAGCCGCGCTTCTATCCTCCCTCGGCCATGATCTGCGCACGCCGCTCACCGTCATACTTGGCAGGCTGAAGGCGCTGCACCAGGAGGCTCCTCCTCAGGCAGCCATAGATGAGATCTATTTCGAGGCTCGTCGGCTGGAGCGGCTCGTCGGCAATCTGCTGGGCATGGCGCGCGTAGAGGCCGGGGCCATCATGCTCGCAACTGAACCAGTAGACCTGACCGACGCCATCGAGGCGGCCCTGAGCGACTTTGGCCCTGAAACCCGTCGCCTCGTAGAAACCGACGTTCCCGTCAACCTGCCCCTGGTCGCGGCCGATCCGCGTCTGTTGCACCATATTCTCATCAACCTTATCGGCAACGCACAGAAATATGGGCCGCCCCACTGTTCCATAGCGATTCAAGCAGCGATGGATGGAGATGCGCTTTCATTGTCCATCTTGGACGAAGGACCCGGCATTCCTTCCGGTCAGGAAAAGGCAATATTTGACCGCTTCACGCGATTGGCGGGCAATGACCGCATTGGAGGGACTGGCCTTGGGCTTGCCATTGTGCGGGGGTTTACACAGGCGATGGGAATAGATGTGACGGCCGCGAACCGGATCGATAAGCCGGGTGCGGTTTTCACATTGCGCTTCCCTTCCAACCTCGTCATCGCCCCGACATTGAGCTTCCTCGAATGACAGCCCACAAAAAAATTCTAATCGTCGATGACGAACGTCACATCCGGAGGCTACTTGCCGCCATGCTCATGCGCGCCGGTTACGAACCGATCGAAGCGTCGAGCGCCAAGGAGGCGCTCAGCCTTGCAAACATTGTTTCGCCAGCAGCAATATTGCTGGACCTGGGCCTGCCTGACCGCGACGGATTGGAACTGCTGCCCCTTCTGGGCGCTGCGGCAAAGGCGGCCATCATCGTTATTTCCGCGCGTGAGGAAACCGCCGAAAAAATTGCAGCCCTTGATCTTGGCGCGGACGATTATGTCACGAAACCCTTCGACAGCGAGGAAGTGCTGGCCCGTCTGCGGTCAGCTTTGCGCCGCCATGTGCAGGGAGACATGCAACAAGAAATAGTGCGTGCCGGCGCTGTCGAGATCGACCTTGGCGCACGCATGGTTCGCCGTCATGGCGAAGAAGTGCGGCTAACGCCCAAGGAATATCATTTTTTGGCCGTACTCGCCCGCCATTTCGGGCGGGTCTGCACCCATATGCAAATCCTGAAGGAAGTCTGGGGGCCGGCGCATGAACAGGACGTCGAATATCTCCGCGTTGTGGCGAGAAGCCTGCGCCTCAAGCTGGAGGAAAACCCGTCCAGCCCAAGGCTCATCAGGAACGAGCCAGGGGTGGGATATCGATTGCTGACGGGGTCTTAGGTCTGAAGCGCCTCCGCCCGCCCACCATGCGCTACGCCGACTGCGCGAAGGGCGCGGTTTGTCCTGAGGCCGGTGTCGCGGTCCGAAGGCGAGGCCGGGGCGGTTGCGTCTCCAGGTTCAGCCGCCGGTAGGTAGCCAGTGCCTGGCCAACCACCTGATCCATATTATAATAGCGATATGTGGCCAGCCGCCCGACGAACACGACATCCTCGCGCTTGGCCGCCAGTGCTTCGTAGCGTTTGAAGAGTGCCTGATTTTCAGGACGGGGGATTGGATAATAGGGATCACCTTGCGCGCTTGGATATTCGTAAGTGATGCTGGTTCGGGGTGACGACTGCCCGGTCAGATGCTTATATTCAGTCACCCGGGTATAAGGGACCTGCTCGTCGGGATAGTTGACCACCGCAACAGGCTGCAACCACTCTTGGTCCAGCGTCTCATGCCGGAATTCCAGGGAACGATAAGGCAGCTTGCCAAAGCGAAAGTCAAAATATTCGTCGATGGGGCCGGTGAAGACCAGTTTGGAATGGGCACGTTCCGCCTGGATGTCGCTATAATCGACGCCCAGTTCGATATCGATATTGGTATGATCCAGCATTCGATCGAACATGCGGGTGAAGCCATGTTTCGGCATCACCTGGAAGCGGTCCGTAAAATAGCGGTCGTCAGTATTGAAGCGGGTCGGAACGCGGGCGGTCACGGTCTTATCGAGTTCAGAAGGGTCCATGCCCCATTGCTTGCGGGTGTAGCCCCTGAAGAATTTCTGGTAGAGATCGCGACCAACGGCGGAGAGTACGACATCGGCAGATGTGCGGATGATCTCCACCGGTTCGGCCCTGCTGGTCAGAAAAGCTTCCGCTTGGGCTTCGGTAGAAAGCGAAAGGCCGTATAGCGCATTCAACGTGGACCGGTTGATGGGAATAGGAACCAATTGTCCACCCACCTGCGCCAGCACCCGATGTTCATAGGGGCGCCATTCGGTAAAGCGGGAGAGATAGGCGAATATCTCTGCGGAATTGGTGTGAAAGATATGAGGGCCATATTGGTGAATGAGGATGCCCGCCGCGTCCGCCCGATCATAAGCGTTCCCGCCGATATGAGGCCTCCGATCGATGATCAGCACCTTCTTGCCGGCGCCTACCGCCAAACGTTCCGCCATGGTTGATCCTGCGAAACCCGCTCCAACGATAAGATAATCATATTTTTTCGGGCGCTCGCTTCCCCAAATGGCGGGTCCGCCGCGTCGATCCTTGATTTGACCGACGATCAGCCGGGTCATGCTACGGAAAGTGTGGTCCCAGGACATGCGCTCCAGCATTTGATCTACGGACTTGAGCCAGTCAGCCTTGCCTTTCGGAAGCGCGAGCGCTGCTTCACAGGCAGCAATGAAATTTTCCGGGTCATCCGCAATCTGGACCGCGTCCAAATCACCATAATGGCGAATGACATCGGCGATGGGAGTGGACACTACCGGTCGTCCGCCTGCCAGATATTCGGGCGTCTTCGTCGGACTGATGAACCGCGTGGATTCGTTGATTGCGAAGGGCATCAGCGCGACGTCCCAACCGCCAAGATAGCGTGGCAGCTCGGCATAGCTCTTGCCGCCAAGATAAGCGATGTTCGAGCGCTGCGGCAGCAATGCTGGATCAATCTTCACCACCGGTCCCACCATCACAATGGTCCAGCCGGGCCGAGCGTCCGCCAGGGCCGAAAGCAGGTCCAGGTCCATCCGCTCATCTATCACGCCATAAAAACCGAGCCGGGGATGAGGGAGGTCAGCCTGATCCAAAGGGTCGGCAATGACCGTCCGCCCATGTGCAAAATGCTGCACATCCACACTAGAGGGGAAGGGATGAATATTCGGGTGCCGACCGCGTTTCGCCTCATACAGACTATAGCCCCCCGTAAAGACAAGGTCCGCGACCTTCAGCAACTGGGCCTCAAGATCGAGCAACGCTGGCGGGGCACCCTTGAAATTGGCAAGCTCGTCCATGCAATCATAGACAGTGCACGCAGCCGATAAATGCCTGGAAAAAGGCAGCATCATAGGTGTGTAATACCAGCGGATGAGCGGCCTCTCCTCACCGGCCACGAAGCTGTCCAGCAAAAGCTTCAGCGCCGGTGTCTGATCGTCCATCGCGGGTAATTCCGGAGTCACTATCAGAACGCCCGTTTCCGAATCGACCCGAATATCGAGTCGCGGCGCGGCGAGACCTTCCGGCCATCGGGGTTCTTCCCAGAAAACCACCTTGGCGGTTCGAGCAAATCGGCTTATCAAATGTTGGGGACGCTGAAATACAAAATCCCAACGTAGATGACTAAAGCAAATAATCGTTTCGCTGATGGGGACTATATCTTCGGTAATTAAATGCAAAGGCAGAGAGCAGTCCGAAGCGTAGCCCATTGGAGAATCCTAGAATAAGGAACGAACAATCCTATAACGGATTATCGTCTCTTCCGGTTCCAACATTCATACCTAAGAACTATCATTAAAAGCCCTATAATAAATTTCTTAATGCATGTTACTTTTGAAGTGAAAAAGTTTCGAATACGGAATGATTATATCACCTTTTTGGACAGGTTTTCTCATTTCGTCGCTTTTTTAGGTGAAATGAGGGCGGTTCATTAAATGTTCTGGATTGCAGCCTTATCCTAAATCGCGTTTAGGCGTGACATAGGTCGCAAACTAGGTAACCCGGGGGGGTTATATGACGAGAATGATAAGAGACTTTGTTGAAGTTAATGATCATGTTTCGCTGGATCATCTTATCCAGCAACTTACGGAACTTCGGTCCACGCTACCGATCAGTGAATCGGCGGACGTACGGATGAGAGGCGACGATGTATTCGGTCGCAAGCTCTGCATCTCCTATCTTCGTCCGCAAACCGCGGAAGAAGCAGCGTTGGATGCACGTTATGCCAATGCGTTGAGCCAAGCCCCGGCAACGGCTCCATGGCGTGAGCAGGAATTGGGTCGGGCTGCCTGAAGGCCAGAGGCGGCATGTCGACGCCGCCTACTGCCCTTCCTGAACCCTTGTGACTGGCGGTTCTCTGCGTCGACGTGCTTCGGCTTCCGCCTGCTGTTCACGGGCGTATATCCGATCCCAATGGGATGGGGGCACAATGGGCACGGCCAGGCAGAGGCTCTGGGCCGGAAGCACATCGCGCCACGCCGCGATCAGTTCCTTGTACGCCTGTCCCACTCTCCTGATATTGCGGTCCAGGTCATAGAGGCCCAGCGGGTTCACATTGCCATTTTGTTCGCGTAGCGCCGTGTCCCAGTCGACCTGGTCGGTAAGCGAATACCAGGTGAAGCCCACTGTAGGAATGCCGACATTGCGCAGGCGCAGCACGTTCGCCCACTCCTTCCACAGCCAATTGACCGCTTCGTCGCCATTGGGCCCTTCGCGGAAATTGGTTTCGGTGTGCATGACCGGCAGGCCATATCGGCCATAATATTGACGCGTGATCTCGCTATATCCGAATACCTCGCCTGCCGCCCAGGTACGGCCATCGGCATGGACGCGATGCTCATTGGTCCAGTAATAATCATTCCCCAAGATGCAGTGCTGCTTCACCCGGTTGCCAAGGAAGAAGTGATATTCCTCCTTGGTCATGCCGTTATCGAGCAGATATTCATACATCTCGCTGTCGACGCGCCTGCCATAATTGAGGTCGAGCGAAAGGAACCTCATGGAATTCAATCTTTCAGCGGGATGAATGGCATCAGGGCTGTCCGCGTGGAAATATTCAGAGGATTCGCTTTGCACGAAGATGGCGTCGGGGCGGCGCTTGAGGATCTCAAGCATCGCCAGAACATTCGCCTTGACGATATTTTTGAGTGCGGTGACGAAGGACTGATCGGTCGTCATCTGCTCGTTCCACCAGCCATATTTGGCGGAGAACATCGCGCAAATAAACATCTCGTTGACCGGCGTGTATAGTTGGATCCAGGGATATCGGCACGCGAAATCGCCTGCATAGGCTGCAAAGAGAGCGGGAAAATCCTCGTTCTGGAAATTGCCGATCCAGTCTGGTACGCCGAAATGGCAAAGGTCCACGATAGGAATGATGTCGCGGCGGCGCAGCTCCGCACAGGTCAGGTCCGCGAACTCCCAATCATAATGCCCCGGGCCCAGGAAGGTGCGGTGGATGGGGGGCCCATAGCGCAGATATTTGATGCCCATGTCGTCGAGAAGGGCGAAATCCTCGCGCCAGTAACGATAATGTCCGCAAACCTCCATCTGGTCGACTCGGGTGCGGCCGTTGTTGACAGTTGGGATGCTGTTTTCGATCCCGGTGCAGAACATGAAGTTTGCGATGACCAGCCTCCTGCCATCAATCCGTGCAGTGCGCCAAAGTCTTCGACCGCCCAGCACTCAGGACATTACGCTTTGGGAGGGCAAGAGGTTGCAGATGAAAGGGCCATTTGTCCCGATCCCGGCATATGGCTCGCTCTAGCCCGACCGACAGCGGACGTCTTGTGCTCCAAATAATAGCCGCTGCCGTTCCAATTCCTCGTAGAGCGGCGCGTACAGCCTCCGGTTGCCCTCCGAATGAATTGTCGAGAACAATCCCACTTCGGCGTGCCGCGAATTGTCCCATCCTGGATAGGCTGTCACCGGGTAAAGGCAGATGCCGTGAAACGATATGCCCCGCGCCATTGCTGCCCGAGCTTCATCGCAAACATAGTGGAGCCAGGCGGGGCGGCCGGATCCTTCCGCGCCCGTTTCGGCAATGAAGATCGGCTTTTCATACCGCTGATACACTTCCACCAGCATGTCCTCGAGAGGCCGATATTCATGATGGCCCATTGGCACCGTGGGTCCATCGAAATACCATTGGTTGTGCGGATAGAAGTTAAGCCCGATCATATCGACATAGTCAGGCCGGCCGCCAAGGTCCGGTTCGACCCGGCCCATCAGCATATCATATGCCTCAAATTGGCCCTGCCGGAACTGTTCCGCCCTTCGCAGCTCTGGCCGGCTTTTGTCCCGTGGCGCGACATGGATCAACGGTTCGGCCCAGACAAAGCGACAATCCGGTTCTTCGGCTCGCATCGCTTCGATGCCCGCTACTGCCGCTCGTATGAGGTGCCGTTTGAACCACCCCTTCTTCTTTGGCCCGGCCGGCGGGAAATAACCCACTTCCACCGCCCAACTGAAAAAGGAAATCTCGTTGATGGGACAGATGAGCGGCGCTGATCCGATAATGGATCTGTGGATTCGAACGGCTTCCGCAGAGAATGCAGCATAGCCATCGATGAATGCGGATGATCCCTGATCGATGAAATCTGGCGAGCCGTAGTGGAACATGTCCCATATGATCTGAACGCCAGCAGACTTGGCGGCTTCGAGTGCTATGAGCCAACTGGACCAATCATATTGGCCCGGCTGTTTTTCGATAAGGTGCCATCGCAAGCCGTCGCGGATCGTACCGATCCCCAGCTCCGCACAGCGTTGATAGTCCGCAAATGCGTGCGTGTCATGGGCGGTGGCGCGAATCAGATCGAGCCGAACTCCATCCGTCCGCCGGTGGGACGAACACTCAAATCCCGCCATGAAGAAACTGTTGAAAAGCATGCGTTTGCCAACCTAGCGCCAACTGCCCTTGCCGCTGGCAAGGTTATCACAATTTTCGGATCAGGTCTCAGCGCAGCGGTACGGCGACATGCGGGCAAGGCCGGTCTCGTCCTACAAAGCCAATCGCGGAAAATTCAGCACCCGTTCAGCAGCATAATGAAACGGAGACCCACCGCTTTCCTGCGCCTCATGGAGAATGGCCAATGAATTTCAAATATGTCGCGCTCGCTTTTGTCCTTACTACAAGCCTTGCTCCTCCAGCATTCGCTCAGTCTTATGCCGATCAACGACGCTGGGAGTCCGCTCAGGAGCGCTATGAGGCCGAAACCATGCTCTACCAGCGCGAGCGTGAACGCTATTACGACGCAAAGGAGCGCGAACGCAGGGATCAAAGCTACGCCCCACCATCGGCGGATTATGACGAGGATCGCTACGCGACCGATTACGATGCGGCGCGCGATTATCGTGAGGACCCGAGTTATAAGGAGCGCCGCCTGAACGACGATGACGAAGTTTATCGTGGCTCTGATGGCCGCTACTATTGCAAGCGCAGCGACGGCACCACGGGATTGATCGTGGGCGCGGCCGCGGGCGGCATCCTGGGCAACGTTGTGGATGGTGGCAGGCATCGCACCGGCGGAACTCTGATCGGCGGCGCGCTTGGTGCTCTGCTCGGGCGCTCGGTTGAGCAGAATAGCGACGTCCGCTGCCGATGACCGTGCCGCAACGGCGGTTGCCAAGACAACTGCCCGCAGATCGCGGAGACTGGGGTTGCTTCCGCCGCATGTTCCACTATTCCGAACCCGCGCCGCTTTTGACGGCGTCGTGACGCGGGACCATTGGGGTCAAATGGCGGAGCGGGACCCACATAAGCGGCACCGGATTGAACAAAGCGCACGGATATTATGATGTGATCATCCTGGGGGCCGGGGGCGCCGGGATGATGTGCGCTGCCGTGGCGGGGCAGCGCGGTCGACGCATCCTGGTGATCGACCATGCCGAAGAGCCCGGCAAGAAGATCCTGATCTCAGGCGGCGGACGTTGCAATTTTACCAATATCCACACTGCGCCGGATCGTTATATTTCGGCCAATCCGCATTTCGCCAAGTCGGCGCTGGGAAGATACACGCCTACCGACTTCCTGGCCATGGTCGAACGCCACGGGATCGCCTGGCACGAAAAGACGCTGGGCCAGCTTTTCTGCGACGGCTCTGCCCGGCAGATCGTCGCTATGCTGCTTGCCGAATGCGCGCAGGGGCAAGTGGACATGAGCCTGGGACGTGCGATTGGCAGCGTCGATCATGCGGATGGCCGCTATCGGGTAAGCTATGGTGGCGAATCGGTTAGTGCGCCGGCACTGGTGATCGCGACCGGAGGACCTTCCATCCCCAAGATGGGCGCGACGGGCTTTGCTTATGAGTTAGGCCGCCGGTTTGGCATCAAGGTCATCGAGCCGCGGCCAGCACTCGTTCCGCTGACTCTTGGTGAAGACGATCTTCTGTTTCGTTCGCTGGCGGGTGTGTCCGTGGAGGTCGTGGCGCGCTGCGAGAAAACCAGCTTTTGCGAGGCTGCGCTTCTCACCCATCGTGGGCTTTCCGGTCCTGCGATCCTTCAGGTCTCATCCTATTGGCGACACGGGCGCCAAGTCGCACTCAATTTCCTGCCTCACCTTCCAACGGGGTGGTTGGTTGAGGCCAAGCGTGCCAAGCCGCGTTCGACGCTTTCCGCCGCTCTTCGCACGTTCATGGCGGATCGTCTTGCTGACACCCTAGCCGAGCGAATTGGGCTCACCGGAGAACTGGCCAATCTTCCTGACCGGAAGTTGCAGGAGGGGGAACGGAGGCTGTCCGAGTGGACCTTTAGTCCGACGGGCACCGAAGGCTTCGCCAAGGCGGAAGTAACTACCGGCGGAATCGCGACAGACGCGCTCTCATCGCAAACCATGGAGGCAAGGCGCGTTCCTGGCCTATATGTCATTGGCGAAGCCGTCGATGTCACCGGCTGGCTTGGGGGATATAATTTCCAGTGGGCCTGGGCCAGCGGCTGGGCCGCCGGGCAGGTTGTGTGAAATCCATATGTTTCCACCTGTCACATTCATGTAGCTAATGGTTGAACGTCGTCGCGCCGCTCCAACAATGGGCTTTTCGAAGCGCCGTCAACAGATGCGTTCATCTGGATCGAAGTCATTAGGCTATTTCAAACCACGTGAGGAAAGGGGCCAACCGCCATTCCAGGGGCTCCACCGTTTCATCTTCGAAGGGCAGCGCCAATAGAAAGTGAAGAGGCGCATCACAAAGCACAGTCGCAAAAAATAGGTCAGCCGCAGCTTTGGGATGATCGATCTTGGCTAGCCCGGCGTCATTCCAGTTCGAAAAGGCCTGAACGAGCCATTCACGGTGCCTGGAGACGACATTTGCACTGAAACGCCTGCCAAATCCTGGATCATCTATCGTTTGCGCAATCACCATCCGCAAGAGGCCCAGCGTCCTCGGCGACGTCGCAAAATGGAAATATGTTTTTGCAAATTGGATTAGTCCCACGCGCGGTGATGGGGAGTTGAAGGCCTGCTCGCGGGCCTCGGCCATATGCTCCTCCCCTGCACGCTCTACAACGGCCTCCAGCAGACCGTGTTTGTTCCCAAACAGATTGTACAAAGTCGCTAAGGAGCCCCCGGAGCGCGCAACGACAGCGCAGAGCCCCGTCTTTTCAAAGCCTAT
The DNA here is from genome assembly GCF_014200045.1 of Rhizorhapis suberifaciens. Taxonomy (GTDB): domain Bacteria; phylum Pseudomonadota; class Alphaproteobacteria; order Sphingomonadales; family Sphingomonadaceae; genus Rhizorhapis; species Rhizorhapis suberifaciens. The sequence goes on along the minus strand of NZ_JACHOV010000011.1, from coordinate 87,893 downwards.
TTCCAAAAAGAAGTGTTCGGCGGCATCAAGAATGGCATTGCGTCGCCTTTCAAGGCGACTTTCACCACAAGAATCCGGGATTTTACGTTCGTAAGTCAATCAGTTCATCCAATCCTTGCTTGCTATGTAATTAAAATTACACTAATCCGCTGCTTATGCAAGATCACCTTCGCCATACACGCCTCCCCGCCCTTAACATCGGTCTATCATAATGGGAGCAACCGGACCAACGCCCTGGGCAATCGCTGTATTGACCTCAGTGATCCTGATTGGCTGCTCGGCAAATCCCGTTCAACCGCCACCGCCTCCCGAAGTTGAAATTACGACGGTAGCCTATCGGCCAATAGCAAATGTTGTAGAACTACCTGGTCGCGTTCAGGCCGTTCGTACCGCCGAGGTGCGAGCCCGCGTCGATGGCATCGTGCAGCAAAGGCTGTTTGAGGAAGGCAGCGACGTTGCCGCTGGGCAACCCTTGTTCGCAATCGACCCTCGTGAACTCCGCGCAAGCTTGAGCGCGGTTCAAGCATCGCTTGCCCGTGCCCGCGCGAACGCCGCCAATGCGGAACAGGACGTCAATCGTTATCAGCCCCTGCTGGAGGATCAGGCCATCAGCAAACAGGAATATGATGCGGCTGTCGCTCGGCTGCGCACGGCTCGCGCCGACGTAGCGCAGGCCGCCGCTCAGGTGGAAAGCGCTCGGCTCAGCTTGGGCTATACGACGGTCACGGCCCCTATTTCTGGCCGGGCCGGTCGCGCGCAGGTAACCGAAGGAGCTTTGGTCAGTGCAAGCGCAGGCACCTTATTGACGGCGATTGAGCAAATTAATCCCATCTATGTCAATTTCGCGCAATCGAGTTCCGCCGTGCTTGCCATTCGACGGGAGATAGCTTCTGGCAGGCTGCAAGTCCCTCGATTTGAACGGGTTCGGGTCCAACTTGAACTGGAAGATGGGACGACTTACGGCATTACAGGACATCTCAATTTTCTGGACCTGGCGCTTGACGAAGCGACCGGGACGGCAGCGCTCCGAGCTGAATTCCCCAACCCGGCTCGATTGTTGCTCCCCGGCCAGTTCGTTCGCGCCCGCATCCTTGCAGGCACTCAGCCAGAGGGGATCGCTATCCCACAACGCGCGGTTGCCGTCAGTCAACAGGGCGGGACCGTCTTCGTCGTAAACAGCAAAAATATTGCCGAAGTGCGGCCAGTGGTGCTGGGCGATTTGCAGGAAGCCAACTGGATCATCCGGAGTGGACTGAAACCGGGCGATCGTGTCATCGTCTCGGGGCTGCAAAAGGTTCAGCCGGGCAAACCGGTCCGGATCGGGGCGCCTACTCCAAAAAGAACGGTCACAAATGGATCGCGCACCGCGCGATCGCACTAGGGCAATTTCGTCATGAGTCCCCGCTTCTTCATCGACCGTCCGATTTTCGCCTGGGTCGTAGCGCTAGGCATTGTTCTTGCTGGAGCGCTTGCGCTCCGCACACTCGCTGTTGAGCAGTACCCGAGCGTCGCCCCTCCTTCATTGACGATCAGCACCACCTATCCCGGCGCTGACGCCGCAACACTCGAGCAGAATGTTACGCAGGTCATAGAGCAGGAACTGAACGGCGTCGAAGGTCTGCTGTACATGAGTTCGACGAGCAACTCTAATGGCTCGGCCACGATTACCGTGACATTCAATACCGGCACGGACATCGACAAGGCCCAAATGGATGTGCAAAATCGGCTGGCGCTGGTCGAACAGCGCTTGCCGGAAGAGGTCCGCCGTCAGGGGATTCCTGTTCAAAAGGCCAATTCAGGTTTCCTGATGCTGGTAGCGGTCGGCTCCAAAACGGGCTCCACGCCCGCTCTCGATCTTGGAAATTTCGCCAATTCGCGCATTGTGGATGAGCTGCGCCGCGTCCATGGGGTCGGTAACGTCCGAGTTTTCTCATCCCCTTACGCGATGCGTATTTGGCTTGATCCACAAAAGCTGGCGAGCTTCCGGCTTTCGGCCGCCGAAGCACTTGCCGCTGTACAGGAACAGAATAGCCAGAGCCCAGGTGGTCAACTTGGAGATTTGCCGACATCTGGCGGAACTGAACTCAACACCGCAATATTGACGCAGAGCCGGTTCACGTCACCCGAACAATTTGGGAAAATCATCCTGCGCGCGAATATGGACGGGTCGGCCGTCACATTGGCGGACGTAGCCCGGATCGAACTGGGCGCGCAAACCTACCTGTTTGATTCCGATCTCAACGGAAAACCGGTAGCCGGAATAGCAATTCAGTTGACGCCCGGCGCCAACGCGCTGGCGACAGCCGATGCCGTCAAGGCTCGCTTGGCCGAATTGGCTACATCCTTCCCCCCCGACATCACCTGGTCGGTGCCATATGATACGACGCCGTTCATTAATGCTTCGATTTCCGAGGTCGTGCAGACGCTCGTGGAAGCAATGGTGCTTGTGTTCATTGTCATGTTCCTCTTCCTCCAAAATTGGCGCGCAACGCTGATTCCCACGATCGTCGTTCCGATCGCCCTCGCCGGCGCATGCCTTGGCCTGTGGCTTTTCGGTTTTTCCATCAACGTCCTTTCCTTGTTCGCAATGGTGCTGGCCATTGGCATCCTCGTGGACGATGCCATCGTCGTAATCGAAAATGTCGAAAGGATCATGGCCGAAGAGCACCTCTCGCCATATCACGCCACCATCAAGGCAATGGGCCAGATCACGTCAGCCATCATCGGAATAACATTGGTGCTGATGGCCGTGTTTGTTCCAATGGCGTTTTTTCCCGGTTCGACTGGGGCCATTTATCGGCAGTTTTCGGTGACCTTGATCGTATCCATCGGGTTTTCTGCATTGCTCGCACTCTCGCTGACGCCGGCGCTGTGCGCTACATTCCTCCAACCGCATCGCCCCCATGACGAGTCCGAGGAAAATTGGTTCAACCGCTACACCAGCCGGTTCTTCAGAGGCTTTAATGCCTGGTTCGAACGCACCACGGGACGGTATCAGGGACTGGTTGGCAAAATATTGGGTAGGCCGCTGCGCTGGCTCGCCATATTTGCTTTGCTGCTCGGGCTTACCCTGATCCTCTTCGCACGTCTGCCTGCCGGCTTCCTCCCAGTGGAGGACCAGGGCAGCATTCTCACGGCCATACAGGCGCCCCCAGGGGCGACACGCGCCAGGACCGAGGAGGCCGTCTCCCAAGTAAAGGCCTTTTATGAGGAACAGGGCATCGTCGAGAATGTAATCGTGATCCGGGGCTTCAGCTTTTTCGGCCAGGGTCAGGCCAATGCGATGATGTTCACTACATTGAAACCCTGGGACGACAGGCCGGGGGACGAAAACAGCTCGATAGCGCTTGTCGGTCGGGCGATGGGCGCATTCTCCCAAATAAAGGAAGCAATGGTATTCGCGCTCAATCCGCCGGCGATCCAGGAACTCGGCACCGCAAGCGGCTTTACTTTCAAGTTGAAGGACGTCGGCGGAAACGGTCCAGCCGCCCTGCTCGCCGCCCGAAACCAGCTGCTCGGAGCCGCAAGCCAAAGTCCCTTATTGACCGGCGTGCGGCCGGAAGGCCAGGAAGACGCACCCCAATTGCGCGTGACGATCGATCGCATCAGGGCTCGCGCCCTTGGCCTGTCGATCGGCGACATCAATGCCACGCTCGCAATCGCCTTTGGCAGCGCTTACGCCAACGACTTCTCTCGTGACGGGCGCATATTGCGCGTCCTCCTTCAGGCAGAGGCGTCCAGTCGGATGACCCCCGCCCACATACTTGAACTAAGGGTGCGCAACAGCGCCGGTGAAATGGTGCCGTTCGGATCATTCACGCGCTCGGAATGGACGTCCGGCCCGCAGCAGCTACAGCGCTATAATGGCTATCCTTCGATGACAATATCGGGGGTTGCCGCTCCAGGCCGATCTACCGGAGAGGCAATGGAGGAAATGGAACGACTGGCGAAGGAACTACCCGCCGGCTTCGCCTATGAATGGACGGGCATCTCCTATGAGGAGAAGCAATCCGGCGGTCAGATCGGGCTTCTGCTCGGCCTGTCCTTCCTTGTGGTCTTCTTGTTACTGGCGGCGCTGTATGAAAGCTGGTCGATACCGATTTCCGTGCTGCTGGTCGTGCCGTTAGGAGTCCTTGGTTCCATTCTCTTCACATCGATGCGCGGGCTTTCCGCCGACGTCTATTTCAATGTCGGGCTGATCACAATCATTGGTTTGGCAGCCAAGAACGCAATCCTGATCGTCGAGTTCGCAATTGAGCAGGAAGCCCGTGGCATGACCCCATTTGATGCCACCATGGATGCCGTGAAGCTTCGGCTTCGTCCGATCATCATGACCTCGCTGGCATTTATCGGTGGGATGCTTCCCCTGTTCATTGCCAGCGGGGCTGCCGCTGCCAGCCGCATCGCGGTTGGGACGGGCGTCATCGGGGGGATGCTGGCGGCAACCGGCTTGGGAATTTTCTTCATCCCGCTATTCTATATTCTGGTCCGCCGCTGGCTGAGCAAGAGGCGCGAGCCGGCCAGCGAGAATGCAACGCCGGGATCATCGGAAGCGCCACAGCATGCGTAAGCTCCTCCCAATTGGCATGGCCCTGGTTCTGCTGAGCGGTTGTCAGCTTGCCCCACCGCATGTTCGACCCGAGCTGCCCACGGCGTCCAACTTTCCGGAAAGCTCTTCTAGCGATAATGCGCTTGGCGAGCGCGCGGTGGATATTAGCTGGAGGACCTTCTTTGCGGACCCCCGGCTGAGGGAATTGGTGGACGCAGCGCTCCGGCGCAATCGCAATCTGGCTATTGCGGTCGCGCGGATCGAAGAAGCCCGCGGACTTTACAGGGTTCAGGCGGCCGATCGCCTGCCAACGCTTGGCGCGACCGGAGACGCCACGAGAAGCCGGACACCAGGAACCGTAACTGGCATTTCCGGCGCACAGGCCAACACAGACACGCTCTATTCAGTCGGTGTCGGCGTAACCGGTTTCGAATTGGATTTCTGGGGCCGCGTCAGGAATTTATCCGATGCTGCGCGTTCCGAATATCTGGCGACGATAGAGGCACAACGCGCTTTCCGCCTGACGCTGATTCGCGATGTGGCCTCCACCTATTTTGCATCCCGCGAAGCTGACGAGCGTATCGCGCTGGCCGAAGCGACGGTGCGCAGCCGCCGGGAGGGATTGCGCATAGCAAAGCGCCGCCTGGATGCTGGCGTGACCTCCGCGCTTGACTTTCGCCAAGCCGAATCGCTGCTTACTCAGGCCGAAACCGAATTGGCGGGCTTGCGGCTCGCAAAGGCCCAAAGCGACAATTTCCTGGCGGTGCTCACTGGCGGACCGTTGCCGTTGGAACTGCCCGGTCCACTCGCCCTGGCCAGTCAGAAGGGTGGCCCCGTGATCGCGGCCGGACTGCCATCCGACCTCATGCTCACGCGTCCAGACATCCTTGCCGCAGAGGCGCAGCTCCGCGCCGCGCGCGCCAATATCGGCGCTGCTCGCGCGGCTTTCTTTCCAAATATTTCGCTCACGGGCAGTGCGGGTTTCGGGTCCACCGATCTCGACAACCTGGTGGGACGTGATGGTTTAAGTTGGAGCTTTGGACCATCCATAAGTCTGCCGATCTTCGATTGGGGCCGGCGCAAGGGTAACCTGAACGTCGCATTGGCGCGCGAAGACATAGCCGTGGCCACCTATGAAGCAACGGTTCAGCAGGCGTTCCGCGAAGTGGCCGACGCACTGGCGGGTCGTCAATGGCTTGCCGATCAGGTTGCGGCGCAGCTCCGCGCAACCGAAGCGCAGCGGCAGATCGCTCGCCTTGCCCGCACCCGCTATCGCGAAGGGGTTGTCGGCTATCTCGAAGTACTCGATGCCGAGCGCAGCCTCTTCACGGCTGAACAAACGCTGATTCAGGTTCGACGGACCGAATTGGACAACCTTGTCTCGCTTTATGTGGCGCTGGGCGGCGGCGTAAGTCAGGGCGACTAAAGGATGCCGAAACAGGAAGCGCATATAAGAACGCCTCGTTCAGCTTAAGTTCCAGATGATGGTGGCTAAATTCTTCCATGATGAAGAACTGGATAATGATCGTCCTGCCAGCGCTCTGCGCTTGCCAATCCGTACCAGTTAGAAGCCCGGCTACGCTTCCTCCCGGGGAAGCGACATCATATAAGGCTTTAGGCACCGAGCCATTCTGGGCGCTGGAGATCACGAATAGGGTGATGATCCTGCAAACTCCCGATAGTCCGAATGTGATCGTCACAAAATTTGACGCACGTCCCAGCTTCAATGGCTGGCGCTACACCTCGAAAAAACTGACCGCCGATATCAGCTTCGTGCCCTGCAATGACGGCATGAGTGACCGCCAATACCGCCACACGGTAATGCTGTTGATCGAAGGCATGGAATATCGCGGTTGCGGCGGCCCGTTTTCCGATACGCAGCCTTGAAATTTTGCGGCGCCGACAGTGTGGATCATTCATTACAGCAGTTGGAGCCTTGCCCTTGCTAGCCGCTCTCAACCACTCTCCTGCCATAGGAAAATGCGATCAGTTCCATAGCGTCCAAACGAAGAAACTGCCGCATCCGTTCTCTAAATGTTGGCGCCAGGGTTACCCAGTTGCGTCGCCGATCGCTGGGGTCGGGTTGCTGGATGAGAATGCCTCTTTTCGTCATATCCGCGATCCAGCGAAAAGCGGTTGATCCCGGCACTCCTGCCGCGATGCACAGGCTGGAAACGGAAACGGAAACATTTTCCTCGCTGGCCGCAAAGAGGTCGAGCAGCATGTCCCAAGCTGGTTCACCGAAGAGGGAAACATCCAGCGACCTTTCCCGCTGACGGCGCCGACGCAGAAAATAACGGGCCAATTGACTTTCGGGGGACCCAACGGCTTTATTTTTCTGTACGTGCTGAAGAACGTCAGGACATTGATCTTTCCCTGAAGCCAATAAGGATGCGATTTGTTCAAGCATCCGTGCCGTCTCTCTTAGAGACGCAGAAATGTCATCCGGACCCTCTAGAGGTGATGAGACGCGGTCGAGCATGGAAACTCCCTTTGCACCTAAACCCCCAGCGCATTTAGTGCTATTGCATCGCATTTACGATGTCTAGTTGGAAATCCAACTTTTTGTTATTTTTCAGAACATTCTATGTCGCCAGTCAAGGCTTAAAGCTTTCCAGCGAGCAGCAGCTTTCCGGGGCCCAACCTCGCCAGCACCTGATCCAGATCGGCTTCAGCAAAGGCAAAGCAACCCTCGCTTCGGCCAAGCTTGCCGTGTTGGCGGATGATATCCGGACTCACATACCAGGCGCCATGCACAACGATCGCCCGCACCTGGGCATTGCTGTTGCCTTCGTCCAGGCCGCGCAACCGCATCGAACGACCATGCTTTCCGGTATAATAGTTGCCGGTGAGATACGCGCCTGCGGAAGTCGCATTGGAGTCGGGCTCGTTCGAAAAGCGCTGCACCCATCCCAGATGGCTGGGGTCGGACCCCCGGCCATGGGCGACGAGCAGGCTGGATGCGCGACCGCTCACCATGTCGAGAAGATAGAAGCGGCGTAGGCGTGAGGGATTACTGAAATCCGCAATACCCACGATGTCGCGATGGACTACCGTATCGCCAAGACGCTCCAACTCCGCACGCGCCTTTTTGAACAGCATCGAACTCCCGCCCGCAGCCAATGCGGGGCGTGCAAAGACGGTCGCTCCGGCTGTGGCAAGAGCGGAGCCCAATAATTGCCTGCGGCTGAAATCCATTTGTGAATTTTAGTGTCCCCATCCCCCAATTTCAACATGCGGAGTAAGCAAAGATCCGCGCTTTTCTAAGTCTGAATCAGGAGGGAGGTTGGGTGATTACCCTATTCACCGCATTCGAAAGGCTGATGTGGCTCAAAATCGCGCATCTTTTCCCGGCCATAGGCGTTCTTTGGCCTCCGTGCCGAAAGGACATCCATGACACGACTGATTTTGGCGAGCCTCGCCCTGCTCACTGCCTGCGATATCAAAGTCGATGGGAAAGATAGCACGGGCGCAACCAACGGCGGCGCGGCGGCGACCGGAGAAAAGCTATCCGCCCCCTCCCCTTCCTTGCAATTCCCTGACGCGGGCAAAGCCGACTCTTATGTTGCGCCGCTTCCTCAACTTGCCGCGCAAGTAGCGCTCGACCGCGCGGGCTTTTCATCCGGCGCCATCGATGGAAAGGACGGACGCTTCTTTGAGCTGGCCGTGCGCGGCTTTCAGGAGGCGAATGGTCTGCAGGTTTCCGGAAAGCTGGATCCTGACACCAGCCAGGCCCTGCAATTGGGGCAGGTTCCAGCGACTCGCCTTGTCAAAATCCCCGCGAGCTTTGCACAAGGACCCTTCGTGCCCGACCTGCCGGACGATGCGACAAAACAAGCCAAATTTCCTGCGCTTGGCTATCGGGACCTGATGGAAGCGCTGGCTGAACGGTTCCACACCACCCCCCAGACATTGGTTGCCCTGAACTCCCCCCAAACCAAAGTCGGTGCGGGCCGCGTGATCCGAGTGCCGAACATTGCCGACATAGACCCTTCGTCCCTTCTCCAGGACCAGCGGGGCTGGAACCGCACGCTTCAAACGCTTGCCATCACCCCAGACCAACCGGCGGCGAGCAAAATCGTGGTCGACAAGTCGGACAAGCTTCTGAAGGTGCTGGACGCGCAGGAAAAGCTGATCGCGCAGTTCCCCGCCACAATGGGCAGCAGCCACGATCCCCTGCCCATCGGGACCTGGAAAATTCAGGGCGTCAGCCGCAATCCCGATTTCCACTATAATCCCGACCTGTTCTGGGATGTCAGCGACAACAAAAAGGCACAGCTTTTAAAGCCTGGGCCCAACAACCCGGTCGGCGTGGTCTGGATCGACCTGTCCAAACCGCATTACGGCATTCACGGCACCGGCGAGCCAAGTACGATCGGTCGGTCCCAAAGCCATGGCTGTGTACGCCTGACCAATTGGGACGCCGCTCGGCTTGCCCAAATGGTAAAACCGGGTCTTCCAGCTATATTCCAGGAGTGACCTGTTGAGAGGCCTAAGACGGCTGCTTTGGCTCGTTATAGGCCTGCTCACGGTCGCCCTGCTGCTTCGCTACTGCGTGAGGTTCGAGCCTGCGGAACAGACTATGTCTCCGCCGCAAAAGGCGCGGCAGGCACCGGGCAGGGCTGATCAATCTCTGATAATACCAGTGGCAGGGATCGCCCCTGAACAGTTGACGGACACCTTCACCCAAGCTCGGGACGAGGGCGCCCGACGGCATGACGCAATCGACATTATCGCTCCGCTCGGCACGCCCGTCCTGGCAGCCGCTCCTGGGCACATTGAAAAACTGTTCAAAAGCGACCGCGGCGGAAACACCATCTATGTCCGCTCACCGGATTCCCGCTGGGTATATTATTATGCTCATCTGGACCGCTATGAAGCCGGATTAAGCGAGGGCCAGCAGGTCGCGGCTGGCGACGTCCTGGGCGCGGTGGGTCTATCCGGCAATGCCGGATCGGCGGGACCGCATCTGCACTTTGCAATAAACCGCATGGCCGCGGGGGAAAAATGGTATCAGGGAACCCCAATCAATCCTTACCCACTGCTCATGGCTGGAAAGGATCTTCCCCTTGCTAACCAAGGTCAACAAGAATGGTGACCCAGGCAGAACTCCTTGAGCGCACGTGCGTCGTGCAACGCATTGTGAGGCACTTGACTGTTAGCGGCCGAGCTGAAGCCTGCGCCGTTGATCAGTTCCAGGCGCAGTCCGTTGATACCGATCATCTCGCCTGGCCCGGTAACGAGTAAGTGACAGAAATGCGCCATATCATCGGGCCAGTCGGCAATGACGACCGGATCGGGATCATTGACCAGATAGGCTTCGATATGCTGAGCGGCATGTTCCCGGCTCAAGTGATAATCGATGCCCGGCGGGACAAATCTCAGATAAGGAATGACGTTTTGCTGCACCCAGGGATGAATTTCATCGGGAAGCGGCAATGACACGTAAAATTCCTGATCGCCATATTCGGGAACAAGGGCCAGACTGATCAGACCGCCGCCAAAGCCGTTGAATTCGGTGTCCAGAAAATATCGCATATCAGGGACGAAGTTCTATTGGGTTCACAAGACTAAACATTGGACTGCTATGGCGACGCGCTCCCCGTCCGTAAAGCCCCTAGCGACGAAAGCATTGGCGGAAAGCAGAGACACAGGTTAGGCCCGGCCCAAGCCCGCAACAGCACAGCATCTGAAGGACCTTTATGCAGCCTCGTGAACTGATCGGATCCGCCAATGTGCCTGGGGGAGCGGAGCTGAAACTATACCGTCGCGGGCAGGATTTCATGATTGTCCTCGATCGCAACGAACTGATGAGCAGCCGCATGAGCGGGTCGGAGGAGGCGCTAGCCCTAATGACGTGCGACAGGTTGACCGACCGTAAAACTCCCCATCTGTTGGTAGGCGGTTATGGTATGGGCTTCACCCTGCGGGCCGCACTCGCGGTGCTTGACAAGGATGCGAAAATTACGGTCGCCGAATTGGTGCCGGAGATCATCCAATGGGCGCGCGGGCCTATGGCCGACTTGGCCGCCAACTGTCTGGATGATCCCAGGGTGCGCCTCGTTCAGGATGATGTGGCCGCCTTGATCGGCGCGGCGCGTGAAGATTATGACGCGATTCTGCTGGATGTGGACAATGGCCCCGACGGGCTGACGCATCCGGCCAATGACCGACTCTATTCGTCGCAAGGCCTTTCATCGGCCATAGCCGCCCTTAAGCCAGGGGGAGTGCTGGCCATATGGTCAGCGGGCTCCGACGATGCATTTGCCCGCCGCCTTTCAAGGACGGGGCTGGCAGTTGAGGAAGTCGTGGTAAGAGCACGAAGCAATGGTAAGGGTCCGCGCCACATTATCTGGTTCGCAACAAAGCGCCGATAGTGGCGATATTGGGTGAAATGACCGACAGGACCGACTGTTCTTCAGAGCCAATGGCGAATCAATTGTTGCCGCTTCCCAACTTGGGGCTGGCGTGACCGGCGATCATTCTTTGCCCGTCGATGACAATCGGGCAGGCAAGGCCGGGAAGCGCGCCCTCAGGCGTTTGGATGTCCAATCGCATGCCGCGCGCGATCACCTGCGGATCATCAAACAGCTGAGCCACTGTATTGATCGGGCCGGCAGGAACTCCCAGTTGGGCCAGCCGCTCCAATAGTTCTGCGCGTTGGCGCTTACAGGTTTTTCGCGACAGAAATCCGGCCAATGTGCTGCGGTGACGGACCCGGTCGGGATTGGAAAGGAAACGGGCATCGGTCACCAGTTCCGCCAGGCCCAGCTCCACGCATAATCTGGCGAACTGACCGTCATTCCCTACTGCTATGATAATATGGCCGTCAGTGACGGGGAAAGTCTGATATGGCGCAATGTTAGGATGAGCATTGCCAAGGCGGGACGGCGAGTTTCCGGTCACCAGGTAATTCATCGCCTGATTGGCCAGCACGCCGACCTGGCAATCGAGCAGCGCCATATCGATATGCGCGCCTTGCCCGCTTACATCCCGTTGGCGCAAGGCCGCAAGGATCGCGACAACCGCATAGACGCCCGTGAAAATATCGGCAAAGGCGACACCGACCTTCTGTGGCTCTCCATCAGGATCGCCGGTCAAATCCATGATGCCGCCCATCCCCTGGATCATCAGATCGTAACCGGCGCGTGCGGCATAGGGGCCGGTCTGGCCAAAACCCGTGATCGAACAATAGACGAGATGAGGGAAGTCGGCTCGCACCTTGACGGCACCCAGCCCATATTTTGCCAAACCACCAACCTTGAAATTTTCAATGAGCACATCCGAACTGGCGGCAAGCGCGCGCACTTGCTCCTGACCTTCTGCGCTTTCAAGATCGATGGCGAAGGAGGTCTTGCCCCGATTGCAGGCATGGAAATAAGCCGCTCCCAAATTGCTGCCATCGGCCGCTGTCACGAACGGCGGTCCCCAATGGCGCGTGTCGTCGCCCTGCCCCGGCCGCTCGATCTTGATCACTTCGGCGCCAAGGTCGGCCAGCAATTGCCCCGCCCAGGGCCCGGCAAGTATGCGCGCCAGTTCGAGCACGCGTATGCCCGCCAGCGGTTTATCTTTCATGGTGGCGCTCGCGGGCTCATGAACACTCATTCGATCCTCCTTGGAGGCTGCAAAAAATCAAAACCGGGCAAATGCACCTGCAAACGGAACTGCTCATCGGACGCGCTTTATCAATGGCTTGAACTCCTGCGACGCAGAACTAGGTCTGATGATGAAGGAAACTCTTGCCGAGGGAAATATCATGACGAATGCCGCCGTTGGAATGCCTTGCCCAGTCTGCAGCGTTGCCTTGGTCATGAGCGAACGCCAGGGGGTGGAGATCGACTATTGCCCGCAATGTCGAGGTGTGTGGCTCGACCGGGGCGAGCTTGACAAGATATTGGAACGCAACGCGGGCGCGGCGTCGTCAGCAGCGGCCCAGGCTCCGCAGCCAAATCCGATCGGTCGAAGCCATCATTCCGACCAAGGTCAGCCATGGGGCCAAAAACCCTATAAACGCAAAAAATCCTTTCTTGAGGAACTGTTCGACTGAGCCCATGCCTCCGCAACGAGCTTAGCCGGTGACGTGCGTGCCAAGCGGCTCGGTGGCGGGGCCGTGTATAACCTCGCCGTCTAGTCCAAAGCGCGAACCGTGGCATGGGCAATCCCATGTCCGGTCCGCCTCGTTCCAGCCGACGATACATCCCATATGGCTGCAGACTGCCGACACCGCGTGCATCGCCCCTTGATCATCCCTGAAAGCGGCCACTCTCTTGCCGTCAATCTTCATAATGGCGGCCTCTCCAGGCGCGAGTTCATCGAAGGATTTCAATTTCCGAGAGAGATAACCACTCACCAGATGCGCAGCGATTTCAGCATTCTCCTTCACAAAGCGAGCGGCCCCAGCAACTGGTTTCACTCGCCTCGCGTCAAAGATCGGAAGCCATTGGTTGTCGCGACCGGCCACTAGATCAGCGATAATCATGGCCGCAGCGGTGCCGTTGCTAATCCCCCAGGCGCTAAATCCTGTCGCTACCAGATAGCCATCTTTCGAGGCAGACCAGCCGACAAAAGGCGCGTGATCGATGGATCTGTAATCTTCGTTGACCCATCGATATTCGATGGGGCCAGCATCGAAATTTTCGGTCAGCCATCTCTCTATATCCACGAAATATTTTCGTTCCTCGTCCGGATGACCGGGCTTGAAGCTGGTGCCCGCGACAATGCCATATATAGCGCCATTGTCCCGCCGATGCGTGCGGATGGAGTGGCTGGGCTGTTCGGCACTGATGAACATGCCGTCCGGGACGCGCCCGATGCGAGCGGCAATGACGGGCTCCGCATAGGGATGGGCCATCGCATAATAGCCGCCAACCTGCCCTAAGGGGAGATGCGTGGCCATGACCACGTGCCGGGCGGTCACAAAACCCTCTGCGGTTTTGACATAAGTCGGGCCATAATCGATGACCCGGCTGTTTTCGTACAGGTGGCAGCCGTCATCGGGAATGGTTGCGGCAAGGCCCGCAACATATTTGGTAGGATGGAACTGCGCCTGATTCTCAAAGCGAACTGCCGCAAGCACGTCGAACGGCAGATCTGTTGCGGTGACAAGGCTCGCGGGCAGACCTAGCCGTTGCGCAACCTCTACCTCCTCTTCGATTTGCGACACATATTCTGCTTCACGCGTGAAGGTGAAAGCGGCCTTGGGCTCGATGTCGCAGTCAATTTGGTAATCGGCGGCAAGGCTCTGGATTTTCCGAAGTCCCGCCTCTTGAGCTTCCCCATAAAGCCGCGCACGAGATTCACCGAATTCCCGTTCAAGCAACTGATAGATCATTCTGTGCTGAGAACTTATCTTGGCCGTGGACTTGCCGGTGACCTGTCTCCCGACCTGCCGAGCCTCAATCACCGCGACGCTTTGGCCGATGTCCTTCAGCAACCGCGCCACAGTAATCCCGACTATGCCGCCCCCCACGATAGCAACGTCCACGTTGACGTCGCCTGAAAGCTTGGGAAAGTTTGGAGCCAGCGCGGTTGCGTTCCAATAGCTGCTGTCTTGAGCAAGATCTGCCATCTTCACCTCCACATATTGAATAGCCAACCGCTGGCTATCAGCCCTGTTCCATGGGGCGTGGAGTGAAGAAGCAGCATAGGGGCCGGAACCGGCAATTCAGCCGGATCTACCGGTGAATGCTACAAGTGCCGGGTGAAAGTCGCCAACATCCGGTCCCAGGCCTTTTCGGCCTGGGCCTCATCATAGACCGGCGCATCGATCGTGCACCAGCCGTGTTGCGCCGGGTAAACCTCAATTTCGGCCGGCCGTTTCGCCGCCTTGGCCGCGGCAAGCAGCTTCTTTTTGGTGTCCGGCTCCCGCTCATCATCATTACGGGCGATGGCGACCAGCATGGCGGCCCGCATTCTGGGGATCAGCAGGTGGGGACTATCGGCGGCGTCGGTTACAAGGTTACCGCCATGGAAAGAGGCAAGCGCGCCGACACGCGCCGGACGCGCGGCCGCCGTGCGGAAAGAAAAGGGCCCGCCCATGCAGTATCCGCAGGTGCCAATTTTATGACGAGTGTCGACTGCCGCCTGCCGGTCTAGCCAGTCGACAAAAGCCTTTGCATCGCTGATGGTGCCCCCAGGCGTGATGGCGGCGACCATCGGCTTTAGCCGCGCCTGACCAGCATCCGTCCGCCATTCGGTCAGTGAATTCATTATCGGAGCAGGGGAGGAACGGTAATATTGATTGACCGCCAGCACCGCATAACCCGCCTGCGCGAGCCGCGTGGCCATGCTCTTATAGGCGTCGCGCAGCCCGGCAATATCAGGCCACATGATTACCGCAGGATGACGCCCGCTGGAGGGGTGGACGAAGAACGCATCGGCAGTTCCGTCGGGGGTAGTCACGCTCACCATGTTGGAAGTGACCTTCGCCTTGGAGGGTGAAGCGGCAGTGGCCGTGCCTCCTGGAAGCAGCACCGAGATGGCAGCGCCTGCGCTAAGGACATTGAACTCTCGTCGCCCCAAGGGAAGACCGGCTAACCAGCGTTCATTTTCCGCTTCAGTCCGTTCATCGCACATGATGGCCTGCCTTCTCCTGCGCCCCAATAGCCAGGATATCAGTTCTACCCGCAGCGGCAAGTCGCCGAGGCTTGTTAGAGGATGATCCCGAAACCCGCTCATGCTATTGATATTGACGATATTGAGAAAAGCCGGGAGCTGGAATCTGACCGTGCCAAGGCAATAGAGGAGGTTTCGGGAAAATGACCGATTCAGCTTCCAAAAATTACATGACCGGCTTTGGCAACGAATTCGCCACGGAAGCCGTGAAAGGCGCGCTCCCGGTGGGACGCAATTCTCCGCAAAAGCCTGCCTTCGGCCTTTATGCCGAACAGCTGTCGGGCACAGCGTTTACGGCCCCCCGTGCGCAGAACCGGCGCAGTTGGATTTATCGCATGCGGCCATCGGCGCAACATGATCCGTTCCGGCCGATGCCCAATGGAGGGCAGCTGAAATCAGGGCCATTTGATGAGATGCCACCTTCCCCCAATCGCCTGCGCTGGGACGCCATGCCGATACCGACCGAACCAACGGATTTCGTCGACGGGCTGACCACATTCGCTGGAAATGGTGATCCTGCCATTGGCATGGGCAGTGCGGTTCATATCTATGTTGCCAATCGGTCGATGGAAGGCCGGGTCTTCTTCAACGCAGATGCCGAAATGCTGATAGTGCCGCAGCAGGGCGACCTGTCCCTCATCACCGAATTCGGCCGGATTGATGTGGGACCGGCCATGATCGCCGTCATACCCCGCGGCGTGAAGATGCGGGTGGAATTGCAGGGCGCGCCCGTGCGCGGCTATATCTGCGAAAATTATGGCCCGATGTTGAAATTGCCGGATTTGGGCCCAATTGGTTCCAACGCCCTAGCCAATCCACGCGACTTCGAAACGCCTAAAGCCTGGTTTGAGGATATCGACCGTCCCATCGAATGCGTTCAGAAATATGAGGGCCGTTTGTGGTCCACGATGCTGGACCATTCACCTTTCGACATTGTGGCCTGGCACGGCAATCTTGCCCCCTATCGCTATGACCTGAATCGGTTCTGCGCGATCGGCAGCATCAGCTTCGACCATCCGGACCCATCGATCTTCACCGTGTTGACCAGCCCGAGCGACAGCCCCGGCACCGCCAATGTCGATTTTGTCATCTTCCCGCCCCGCTGGCTGGTGGCGGAGGGCACCTTTCGCCCGCCATGGTTCCACCGCAACATGATGAGCGAGTTCATGGGCCTTATCCACGGCACATATGATGCGAAGAAGGCGGGCTTCGTGCCGGGCGGCGTATCGCTCCACAATCGCATGCAGGCTCATGGCCCCGACTTTTCGACCTATGCCATGGCGACCGAGGTGGAACTCACTCCGTCGAAGCTTGATGACACACTCGCCTTCATGTTCGAAAGCCGCTGGGCATTTCGTCCGACAGCTTTTGCGATGGAGCTGCCGCAACTCCAGTCCGATTATGATGACTGCTGGTCGGGCTTTACCAAAGCGGCACTGCCCAAATGATCGATTATACTCATGATCCGGCCGCCCGAAGCTGGGTTGAAACCGCCAATGGACATTCCGATTTCCCCATCCAGAACCTGCCGCTCGGGATATTTGCGCCTGACGGACAGGATTTCCGCTGCGGCGTGGCGATTGGGAACCACATACTGGACCTTCGTGCAGCAGGCGCTGCGAAACTCCTGCCAAAAACAGTCGCGGAGGCGTTGGGAGGGACCCGTCTCAACACATTTGTAAGTCTCGGTCGGTCTGCGGCCACCGAACTGCGGCACGCGCTCTTTCGGCTTTTGAGCGATAGCGCCCCTCAGCAGACGAAAGTCGAACCGCTGCTGCACATCGCAGGCGCGTGCATCATGGCGCTTCCCGCAAGACCAGGGGGATATACGGACTTTTATGCAGGGATTGCCCATGCGACCAACATAGGCAAGCTGGTGCGGCCCGAAAGTCCATTGATGCCAAATTATAAATATGTTCCCATAGGTTATCATGGGCGCACATCGTCCATAGTGCCCTCGGGTACCTCCATCCGGCGACCGCGCGGCCAGATCAAGGATCGTGAAGCGCCCGAGCCGGTTTTCCTGCCCTCTCGGCGACTTGATTATGAGGTGGAACTTGGCTTTTGGGTTGGTCCCGGCAACGCGCTTGGGGACACCATCCCTATTGAAGTGGCGGACCAGCATCTCGCCGGAATGACCCTGCTCAATGATTGGTCCGCCCGGGACATCCAGACCTGGGAATATCAACCGTTGGGACCATTCCTTGCAAAGAGTTTCGCATCAACCGTTTCGCCCTGGCTGGTAATGATGGACGCCCTGGAACCCTATCGGCAGGCGCAACCTCCACGACCTACGGGAGACCCCTCCCTCCTCCCCTATCTGGTGGACGCGGAAGATCAGGCGCACGGAGCCTTCCAGATCGATATCCAGGCGGCGGCGCGGACCGCGGCGATGCGGCAGCAGAACGCCGAGCCGGTGACGCTCTGCCGCACGAGCGCACTGCACCTTTACTGGACGCCGGCGCAATTGCTGGCCCATCACAGTTCGAACGGATGTCCGCTTGAGCCCGGCGACCTGCTCGGCAGCGGGACGATTTCCGCACCGGGGCAGGATGGCTATGGCAGCCTGATGGAGCTCACCAAAGCCGGGAAGGAACCATTTTTGCTCGGAAGCGAAGAACGACGCTTCCTGGAAGATGGCGATGAGGTCCTGATGACAGCCCGCTGTGCCAAAGAGGGCTTCGCCACCATTGGCTTTGGCGAATGCAGGGGGATCATCCTTCCCGCGCTGAACCCGGCATGAGTTTATAGCTGAGGCGTTCCAGCCGTTGCCTCACGCCCCTGTTCGCGATGGATAAACCCCAGATAGCCGGAAACCGCTGCGATCAATCCATGCAGCCAGACATCATTGCCATAGAGCGGGATCAGACCAAAGGTCGTATACAAATTGCCGGCATCGATAAGACCCATGATCGCCAGCAAAGCGTAGATGACTGCCACTGACCGGAAATAAAAACGGGAAGCACCAAAGCTTGCCGAAGCAACAAGTGCCCACAGGCCGAAAATAAGGTGAACAATGTTGTGGAGAATATTGACCGGGAATAACCCTAACAGCATTCCCATAGATGCGTTCATGATGACGTCGGGATGCGAATGCGTCGGCGCAAGTGCAGGGATGAAGCCAGCGACGCCTACGATCAAGAATATGGCGCCAAATATACGCGCGAAAACACGAAGAGTCATAGTTGCCTCCATCACCCCTCGCCACCGTCGCAACCAACCGTGCGGCGATCAGTTCCGTGTCTTCACAGCGGCCAAAATGGGGGTCCGAAACGGAGGCCCTCGAACAAATCAGAGTTCGCAAGGCCGGACAGCCGCCCTAGCTTATGCAAGGAAAGCCAAGCGGGCGGTTAAGGCGTTCAAATGGTGGTGCCCCTGGCCGGACTCGAACCAGCACTCCTTGCGGAACTCGATTTTGAGTCGAGCGCGTCTACCAATTTCACCACAGGGGCAGCAAGTTGCAAGCCGCGGCTCTAGCGAAGCTTGAGGCCACTGGCAACCTGTGCTGAGGTTCGCGCGTAAAATTTGCAAATGAAACGCGGCCGGGTTGCGGTGGCACATTAAGCGGCTATATTTGCGATCGCGTGCAGCCAATATAATACTCTAGCCGATAAAGGTTGCTTTTTGACCGTTCCATCGACCACGTTCATTCTCTTCGGCGCGACCGGAGATTTAGCTCATCGCATGATCTTTCCGTCCCTTTATAATCTTATGGGCGACGGTTTGCTTCCTCAGGATTTCCTGATCGTCGCATCCGGCCGTTCTGAAATGGACGACGACGCGTTCCGACAGGACATCGACAAAACGCTGAAGAAGTTTCTTGCCGACGACCTCTACAATCGCGAGCGAGCCGCGAAGTTCGTCGACAGAATAATCTACTGTCCCGTCAGCATCGGCAATGACGCCCAGTTCGCTGCGCTCGCCGAGCGCGTGGAGGGGCGGGAGGAAAAGGGCTTTGCCATTTACCTTTCCACGCCGCCGTCGCTCTTCGCTCCGACCGCTCAGGCATTGCAAAAGGCCGGACTGACCGGTCCGAAGAGCCGCATCGCGATGGAAAAACCCATCGGTCAGGACCTCCCCTCCTCGCATGAAGTCAATGAAGCCATGGCGGCGATCTTCGATGAGGACCGCATCTTTCGCGTGGACCATTATCTTGGCAAGGAAACGGTCCAAAATCTGTTGGCCCTCCGATTTGGCAACATGCTGTTCGAGCCGCTCTGGAACAGCACGGCGATCGACCATGTGCAGATTACAGTGGCGGAAACCGTTGGCCTGGAGGGCCGCGTCTCTTATTATGACGGGGTCGGCGCACTAAAGGACATGGTGCAGAACCATTTGCTTCAACTGCTGGCACTGGTCGCAATGGAACCTCCCGCGCGGATCGATGCAACGGCCGTACGCGACGAAAAGGTGAAAGTGCTGCGATGCCTTCGCCCCTTGGATGCGAAAAGCGTGCTCAGCCATAGCGTAAAGGGGCAATACGGTCCCGGCGCGGTCAATGGCGAAATCGTGGTCGGCTATGCCGATGAGCTGAAGAAGGAATCCGACACCGAAACCTTTGTGGCGCTAAAGGCTTTTGTGGACAATTGGCGGTGGAAAGGCGTGCCTTTCTACATTCGCACCGGCAAGAGATTGCCCAGCCGCCAATCCGAAATCATGATCCAGTTCAAGGAAGTGCCGCATTCGATCTTCAGCGGCAGGGGCAAGGGGTTAGAGCCCAACACGCTCGTCATTCGCCTGCAACCGGAAGAGAATATCCGACTGCTCATCATGGCCAAACAGCCTGGGCTCGACCGCGAAGGGGTGGAATTAAGGGAAGTGGGTCTTGACGTCAGCCTGGATGCAGCCTTCGCAAAGACGCGGCGGCGTATCGCATATGAACGGCTGATCCTCGATCTGTTGGAGGGCGATCCCACCTTGTTCGTTCGCGCCGATGAGGTCGAAGCGGCTTGGAGCTGGATCGACAGCATTCATAATGGCTGGTCCGAGGCCGAGATGAAGTCCGCCAAATATGCAGCCGGGAACTGGGGACCATCCTCGGCCATTGCTCTCATAGAACGGGATGGAGCAAGCTGGCATGACTGACCTTCATTCGACCGTCGCGGCGGTCACCGAACGGATCGTAAAGCGCAGCGCCCCGAGCCGCGCAAAATATCTCGACCTCATCAAACGCGGGCGGGACGCAGGAACCAATCGTGGCAAGCTGTCCTGTGGCAATTTGGCCCATGGCTTTGCCGCGACCGGCGAGGACAAGGCCACGATCAAGTCGGGCACAGCCATGAATATCGGCATTGTCACGGCCTTTAACGACATGCTTTCGGCACATCAGCCCTATGGCCGCTATCCCGAGGCCATCAAGATTGCGGCGCGGGAGGTGGGCGCTACTGCCCAGGTGGCGGGCGGCGTCCCTGCCATGTGCGACGGGGTGACGCAGGGTCAGGCGGGAATGGACCTCTCGCTGTTCAGCCGTGACAATATCGCGATGGGGACGGCCATCGCCTTGTCCCACGCCATGTTCGAAGGCACGCTGCTGCTCGGCATTTGCGACAAGATCGTGCCTGGTCTCCTGATCGGCGCGCTGCGATTTGGCCATCTCCCGGCCATCCTGGTGCCGGGCGGGCCTATGCCGACGGGTCTTCCGAATAAGGAAAAGGTCCGTGTGCGGCAGCTCTATGCCGAAGGCAAGGCGAGCGAAACCGAGCTGCTGGAGGCGGAAAGCCAATCCTATCATGGCGCGGGCACCTGCACCTTCTACGGCACGGCCAATTCCAACCAGATGATGATGGAAGTGATGGGCCTGCACATGCCGGCCGCCGCCTTCGTCAATCCGAACACGAAGCTGCGCACCGAATTGACACGCGCGGCGGTGCACCGCCTGGCGTCCATAGGTTGGGACGGCGATGACTATCGTCCCCTGGGCCTGTGCGTGGATGAAAAGGCGATCGTCAACGCAATTATCGGCCTGCTTGCGACGGGAGGCTCCACAAACCACGCGATCCATGTGCCAGCGATCGCCCGCGCCGCTGGCATCAGTGTCGATTGGACGGACTTTTCCGAACTTTCAGCCGCGGTGCCTTTGCTCGCTCGTGTCTATCCGAACGGATCAGGAGACGTGAACCATTTCCATGCAGCAGGCGGCATCGGATGGATCATCAGCGAACTGCTGGACGCCGGTCTGCTCCATAAGGACATCATGACGGTCGCTCGGGCCGATCTCGGCGGCTATGCCGTGGAACCGGTCCTGGAAAATGACGCGCTGGCCTGGAAAGCAATGCCTGATGAACCGCGCGATTATTCCATGCTGCGTCCCGCGTCCGATCCGTTCCAGCCCGACGGCGGCATGAAGCTGCTGGAAGGCAATCTCGGTCGCTGCGTTATCAAAACCAGCGCCGTCGATCAGTCCCGATGGACCATCGAAGCTTCCGCGCGCGTGTTTTCAACACAGGAAGAGGTGTTGAAAGCTTTCAAGGCCGGGGAACTTGACCGCGATGTGATTGTCGTCGTCCGCTTTCAGGGTCCTCGCGCCAATGGCATGCCTGAACTTCATAAACTGACGCCCGCCTTGGGCGTGCTGCAGGACAGGGGCTATCGAGTCGCGCTGCTGACCGACGGGCGCATGTCCGGAGCAAGCGGCAAGGTGCCTGCCGCCATTCATTTGTCGCCCGAGGCGCTCGGGGGGGGGCCCATCGCCAAGTTGCGGGACGGGGATATGGTCCGCGTCTGTGCCAACAGCGGAATTGTCAGCGCCCTGGTGGATGAACAGGAATGGGAGGCACGAGCGAACACGCCAGCTCCGCCTCCGCCCTATGACACCGGTCGCGAACTCTTTGCACTGTTCCGGCAGCACAGCGACACGGCCGAGAAAGGCGCATCAGCTATGCTGGCGGCGATGGACGCCGAGCTGTGAAAGAAATTATTGCTGTAGACGTCGGCGGCACCAACGCCCGTTTTGCGCGCGCCACCCTCGACGGCAAGGGCGTGCCCCAGTTGGGAACCGTGCGCAAGTACAAGGTCAGCGACCATGTCAGCCTGGCGGAGACCTGGGCCGCCTTTGCCAAGGATGAGCAAAAGGATGGCGCAAAGGACCTTCCCAAGTCCGCCTGCATCGCTTTTGCCACGGCGATTGGCAGGGATGTCATCAAGCTGACGAACAGTAGCTGGGTCATTATGCCCGACACGCTCAGGAATGATTTGGGGCTCGATCATCTGCGCCTCATCAATGATTTCGAGGCGGTCGCCCATGCCGTATCAAAGCTGCCTAGCCAAAATCTTCCATTGCTGTTCGGTGAAGACCGCCCCTTCCCCACACATGGCGCAGTGACCATCCTTGGGCCTGGAACCGGCTTGGGCGTCGGCATGATCGCCTATGATGAAGCTGTGCCTCATGTGGTCGCCACCGAAGGCGGCCATCTGGATTTCGCTCCCCTGGACGCATTGGAAATACGGCTGCTCGACTATCTTCGTCAAAAGTTCATTCGTGTCTCTACCGAGCGGATCGTTTCCGGGCCGGGATTAAACAATATTTATCAGGCGCTGGCGGTACAGAATCACAAAAAAATCCAGTTATTATCCGATGCCGACCTTTGGGCGGCAGCGCTGGACGGCAGCATTCCACTGGCACGCGCGGCGCTGGACCGGCTGTGCCTGTCTTACGGTTCGGTTGCCGGCGACCTGGCGCTGGCGCAAGGGCCAAAAGCGGTAGTGCTGGCCGGCGGTCTTACCCAGCGGATGCGGGACCATTTGCTCGCCAGCGGTTTTCACGCTCGCTTCAAAGCCAAAGGCCGGTTTGAAAGCCTGATGGCGACCATTCCCATTCGCCTTGCCGTTCATGAAGAAATCGGCCTTTTCGGGGCCGCCGCCGCATTCCGGGAGACAAGGAAATGAGCCTTACCGTCCAAGAAGTCATGGAATTGGCGCCGGTAATCCCGGTACTGGTGATTGATCGGGTTGAGGATGCCCAACCCATTGCACAAGCGCTGGTCGCTGGTGGCCTGCCCGCGCTGGAAGTCACCCTTCGTACGCCGGTGGCCATGGAAGTTATGCGGGAGATGGCCAAGGTCCCGGGCGCCATTGTGGGGGCGGGAACGGTACTCAATCCGGCTCAACTCGATAGGGCGCTGGATGCAGGAGCCCAGTTCATCGTCAGCCCCGGTCTCACCGAACCACTGGGCAAGGCTGCTATCGCAAGCGGGGTCGCTTTTCTGCCGGGAACCGCGACCGCCGGAGACATTATGCGAGGGATGGACATGGGCCTATCCCATTTCAAATTTTTTCCGGCTGAAACTTCAGGCGGGCTCCCTGCGCTGAAGGCCCTGGCGGCACCCTTCAATATGGTGCACTTTTGCCCGACAGGCGGAATCAAGGCGGAAACGGCTCCCGCGTGGCTGGCCGAACCGGCGGTAAAATGCGTCGGGGGAAGCTGGCTTGTCCCCAAAGGGCCGGTCGATGCCATCAAGATCGAAATGCTGGCGCGAGAGGCGGCCTCTTTTTCCTGTTAGGGCACGATCATAGGATGCCTCACCCCCGTTCGTGTCGAGCGAAGTCGAGACGCATTCAACCAAGGATAATGCAACATCATCCAATAGCCGACCAGGCCTCGGCAATCTCGTTGATGATGTGGCGGGCCTCATGCATTTCCGCAGCTGAGCGCGACTGAAGGCCGGCCACGATCAACCGGCGCGCTTCGCGGTAGATCTGCGCGAGGCCAAGGGCAACCTGCCCGCCCTTTTCAAAGTCCAGGCTGCTTTCCAGAGCGTGCAGGAGCGAAAGGGCGCGCGCCTGCTTGTCCGAGCATTTGGCGCGATCGCCATTGCGTTCGAAAAGGATCGAGGCGTCAATCGCGAGCAACAGCTCGTCGAACAAGATTTTCACCAGCTGGTGCGGGTTTGCGCCCTCGACGCGGCTGCCGGTATCCACCGCTGCGTAACGCCGACTGGCAGCGCCGCTATATCCGCTTCCAAAGTACATCGTCTTCTTGCCCTCTTTTCTTAATCGTCGGAGCTGTTCCACATCTTGATTTGCTGCTCCAGATAGTTCTGGCTTGCTTTCAAGGTGGCCAGTTTGGTGTCCATGGCGGAGAAGGTAGCGGAGAGCCGCTCCTCATAATTGGCCATGGATTCCTCAAATCTTTCCTGCTCGGCTTCTATCTTTTCCCTCACGGCTTCATACCGTTTCTTGGCGGCTACGAGCATACCGCTATTTCTCTCGTCGTTGGGATCAACGTTCTGCAACCGCGTCTTTATCGCTTCCAGGGCGCCGGCGAGGCCAGGGTTACTGGCATCCTGCGTGAAAGGATTGATCATCGCAGTCACGGCAGCGGCATTGTCATCCAATGCTTTATCGAGCGCAGCCGCGTCGATTTTCAGCGTGCCCTCTTTGGTGGTTTGCACGCCAATTTGTGCGAGCGTCGTAAAAGTGCCGCTCGCTGCCAGTGGCGTTGACGTCAACTTGCTGAGCATGCCTTTCATTTGGCGGATGCTATAGTCGCTCGCCAGAATACCGCCTTTGGTTTCGCTGGTGCCGGCGACCGTCAGCGCGCTGAGGGACTTCCAAAGACCGTTATAGGCATCGACAAATTCTCCGACCAGTCCGCGCATCGATTTGGTGGGCTGTTCTTCGGAAATGGTAATGGTGGAGCCGGGTATTGCCTTCATGAGATCAATGGTGACATTCGGTATCGCATCCACGATCGTGTTGCTGGCAAAGCTGGTTTCCACGCCATCCAGAACGATGGTGGCGTTCTGCGCCGGGCGTACCTGGGTAAGACCTCCCGTGGACGTGAACCGCTGCAGGTCCGCATCGGCATCACCGCTATCGGAAAGCGTGAAGGCTTCACTGCCCCCAACCCCGCCCTTAAGCACCAGCCTAGCGCCGCTGCTGTCCGTAACCACCGTGGCGGTGACACCGGCGTCGGCATCGTTGATGGCCGTTGCGAGGCCAGCGAGCGTGTTGTTGTTGCTGTCTATGGTGATGGCATAGCTGCCGGATGAGGTGGCAAGGGTCAATGTGCCGATACCCACCGCGGTCCCGCTGTTGGCCAGCGTCGTGGACTTCAGCACCTGCGAAGTGGCGAGCGCCTTTACTTCCAGTGCGATGGGCAGGTTCGACAGATCGCCTTCCTGGGTCAGTTTGACCGCCGCAATGCTGCTGTCGCTGGAGGCGGGGTTGCCCGAATAGCTGCTGTCGGCCAGCAGTTCGGAAAGCGCCTTTGAGAAAGTGTCCAACGCTCCTGATGCATTGGCCAAGGCGGAAATTTGCGCACTGACCAACGATTCCCGCGCTGAAAGCACCTGTTCCTTGGGACCACGCACGGCAGACACCAGGCCGCTCACGATGCTCGCGCTATCGATGCCATAGCCGAGCCCCAGTGCGGAGGTAATACCTGATGAAACCGATGTAACCATGCCTTGTCCCTTCAAAAGCATAGAACGGCAGCAGCCGGGATAATTTTAGGTGGAATAGTTTTAGGACTGTGTCTGCGCGAGCGAACCTTTGACCAAGCCACTTTCCACATTGGCTTGGGCGGCCATGGCGAGAATGGCGGAGGCGCGGATGGATTCAGCGATCTGGATCGCGCGTTCCACCACATCCCGGCTGGCGGGCGGCAGAGGAATGATGATCGTGGGGCGAGGCAGCAAGGTAGCAATCTGCGCTTCCAGGGCATCGGAATCGGTGGCGGCCGCATCGGTGAGGCCATCCACTTCCGAAAGCAGTGCCGCAATCTTGGCTTGGGCGTCAGCCACTTCGGCGGCGCTGGAGAGCTGCGCGTCGCCGGTCGAATTGCTGACCGGACCAGCGCGGGCCCTGTCTCTTTGTGAAGACATCTGGCCGGAACCCTGAGCTTCAGACACGGGCTTTCCTGTCCGTTCCAGCATAGGGGAAGGATGAAGATTGTTACTGCCGGGGAGAAAATCGTTCATGTGCCAATCCTAAACTCTGCCCCGTTACGCAAGGACGGACGGATCCAGCAAAAGTTTAGAGAAAAATTTCGGGCTTAGTTGGTCTTCCGCCCGTCGGCATCGAAATGGAGATCGTCTGGGACCGTGATATGCGGCCGATCCATCTCGCTTGCCATACGGTTTTCCACTCTGAAGACAAAAGCCAGAACCGTCGCCACAGCCATATAGAGCTGCTCATTAATCGCCTGCCCCGCCCGCGACGTATAGTATATCGCGCGGGCGAGTTCGGGATATTGCATCAGCGGCACGCCCTTTTCATTGGCAAGCTCGCGGATGGCCAGCGCCGTATCGCCCCGTCCGCGGGCAACCACCACCGGCACGCTGTCTTCGCCCAGGCGGTAGCGCAGCGCCACCGAGAAATGCGTCGGGTTGGTGATTACCACCGAAGCTTCGCTGATAGCTGTGCGCGCGGAACGATTGAGCAACTCATATTGGCGGCGGCGGACAGCGCCCTTGAGTTCAGGGGAGCCCTCGGTTTCCTTATGTTCTTCTTTCAATTCCTGCTTCGACATGTTGAGCCGCTTCGAACGCTGGAGCATTTGAGCGGGGATGTCGATCCCGGCTATCAGGAACAGGGCGCCTGCCATGATAAGACAGGAGATCACGAACAGGCTGCCGACTTCCACCAGTGCCGGGCGGATACCGGACTGGCCCATCTGAACGATGGCCTCCAACCGGTCCCAGATCACCCAGAAACCCACGGCGCCCAGCAGCACTACCTTGGCCACCGATTTCATCAACTCGACCAGCCCCTGAAGCCCGAACATGCGTTTGAGGCCATTTAAGGGATTGAGTTTTTCGGGCTTGGGAGCGAAGGCGCTGGCGCGGAAGCCGAGCGAACCCAGCATTGCAGGCGCGGCAATGGCGGCGATCAGCGTCGCTACCATGATCCCGCCGATCGGCAGGACAACCAGGCCCAGCAATTCATAGGCGCGCGTCGCAGGCGTGAAGTTGAGCACGTCCTTCTGATCGAAGCGTAATCCCTGGGTAAGCATTTGCGCCATTGCTTCGACAATCGCCGGCCCGGCAATCGCAATCCAGACCATCCCCGCCATGACTACCAGCGCTGTAGCAAGCTCTTTTGACTGGAGGACGTCACCCTTTTGCGCCGCATCGCGCAAACGCTTCTGGGTTGGCTTTTCGGTCTTTTCACCGCCACCTGACGACCCTTCAGCCACCGCGTCCCTCCGCAATGGATTGGGCGTGGTCGAGACCAAGTCGCAGCGCTTCGGTGATGGCGTCGCTCATCACAGGAGCAGCCATGGCAAGCAGTACCAGCCCGCAAATGATCGCGGCAGGCATGCCAACGGAGAACAGATTAAGCGAAGGAGCAGAGCGCGCGAGCATCGCCATGACAAGCTGGATGAGGATAAGCGCGAACCCGACCGGAAGAGCGATAGTCAGTCCCGCGCCGAACAGCGTACCGCCGAACATAACCAGGCTGTAAATCGCGTCGTTTGACATCATGACTCCGGGCGGAATCGCTTGATAGCTTTTAACGATAAAGCCGATCAACATCAGGTGCCCGTCCATCGCGAGCAGCAAGAATGTGGCGAGAACGGACAGGAAGGTCCCAATCACTGGGCTCGATTGGCCGCTTTGCGGGTCGGACATGCTGGCAAAGCCAAGGCCCATGGCGTTGCTGATAACTTCGCCGGCGACAAAGGCAGCCGAATAGCCGATTTGCAGCGCAAAACCCATGGCCAGACCGGCAAGCACCTCTCCTGCTACCAGCATTATGCCCTGAAATGTGGCGATACCGCCTTGGGGTATAGTGATAGTGACGCTGTTGAGGGCGGCCATGCCGAGCGCCAAGGAAAGGATGAGGCGAAGCTGCACCGGCACGGAGCGCGTGCCGTAAATGGGAGCCGCAAGAAAGGCCGCGCCCGGACGGATCATGGCGACGAGCCACAGCCAGAGCTGAGCCTCTACCCCCGCCAGGCCCGGCGCGATCATAACCCCCGCAGCCTCACTGCAGAAGTTCCGGAATGCGGCTGAAAATCTCGCGAGTGAAATCCGCCACCAGCAGCATGATCGATCCGCCGAACAGCGCCAGCATCAGGGCGACGATGATAAGTTTGGGAACGAAGCTGAGCGTCGCTTCATTGATCGAGGTCGCAGCCTGGATCATGCCCAGGACCACGCCGGCAATCAGCGCCGGTATGAGGATCGGGGCGGTCGCAAGCGCGGTAATATAAAGCGCCTGCTGGGCAATGCCGATGAAGAAATCGGAGTTTTCCATGGCTCACTCAGCATCCTGCTCCTGCGAAAGCAGGAACGCATAAATGGGGAAAGGATAGCTCATGTCACGAACGACCCGGCAAGAGAGCCCATAGTCAGCGCCCACCCATCCACCAGTACGAACAGCAGCAGCTTGAAGGGCATGGAGATGATCGTCGGCGACAGCATCATCATGCCCAAGGCCATCAGCGTCGATGCTACGACAAGATCAATGATTAGGAAGGGTAGGAAAATGAGAAAGCCGATCTGAAACGCGGTCTTCAACTCGCTGGTCACAAAGGCCGGAAGCAGGATCGAGAAAGGAATATCCTTTGGGGTGGCAAAGGGTTTTGCCTCGGCGAGGTCGGAAAAGAGCTTCAGGTCGGTTTCGCGCGTCTGCTTCGTCATGAAACCATGCAGAACATTGCCCGAGCGCGCTATCGCTTCCTCGATCGGGATCTGGCCCGCGCCATAAGGGTCCATCGCCTGATTGTTGATCGCATCGACCGCCGGACGCATGACAAAGAGCGACAGGAATAGCGCAAGCCCCACCAGCACCTGGTTCGGTGGCGTCTGCTGCAACCCCAGGGCCTGCCGAAGCAGCGACAGCACAATGATGATGCGCGTGAAGCTGGTCATCATCAGGACGAGCGACGGCAGCACCGTCAGCAAGCTCATGAGGATGAGTATCTGCAGGCTCAGCGACAGCGGGCGGCCATCGCCTGACACGTCGGAAAGCGCCTTGGTCAGCGCGCCTGAACTGTCGGGAGTGGATTGCGCGAAAGCCGGGGTCGCAAAGAGAAGGAAGATAACAAGGACAGCAATGGTTGCGGCAGCCAAGCCAAAGTTAATTCGTCTTTCCCGCGAAGGCGGGAACCCGTCTCCTGACCATTCACAAGGCGGAGGAGACAAGAGGTGCCCCCCCGCCTTCGCAAGAATGACGAATGAAGCGGGGACAAACATTCCCCTACTCCGCATCGCTGCTTTCCGCGATCTTATCGATGCGGCCGCGCGTTACCGACAGCAGGAAGCGCTTGCCCTCAAATTCCACGACGGCCAGCTTGCCGACAGTACCCATGGGGATCGCATCGATTAGCTTTACCGCCCGGTCCTGCTGGCCCAGCATCAAGCCGGGCTGATATTTGCGCCAGAGCCAGAGCGCCCCGAATGCCATGCCACCCACAAGCGGCAGCAGGATCAAAAGCTTCACAAAGTACCAAAACATCAGGCGCGCCGCTCAATCCCGGCCATGCGCGCCTCGGCAGTCGCGACTTCGACGACGCGAATGCCATAGCGGCCATTGACGGTCACCACCTCACCCTTGGCGATGAGGGTGCCGTTCACCATGATGTCGAGCAGTTCGTCGGCCTGCCGGTCAAGCTCCACCACGCTGCCCTCGGCGAGATCCAGCACTTCGGCCAGCTTCAACGATGTGGACCCGACCTCCACCGACATGCGGACCGGAATATCGGCAAGCAGGCGAAAGTTGCGGCTTCCCGGAAGGGTGCCGATCGCGTCCTCGATACGTGGTGCGTCGCTCATGTCACTCATCATTCGGTCCCCTCAGACAATTTCTCGATCATGAAAGCGGCGCGCCCCTCTTTTTCCCCAATTGTTCCATGGGCGAAAACCTTGTTCCCGACAAGTAGGGGTACGCTGCGATTTATCTGCACCGGGATGACATCGCCCGGTTCAAGCTGCATCAATTGCGATAATGACAGGCTAGGCCGCGCGAGCACGCTGCGCGCCGGAAAGCTGACATGGTTGACCTGCCGCCCCAGCCGTTCGCGCCAGGCGGGGTCGCTGATCTTCAGTTCGTCATGCACCTTGGTCCCCATCAGCGATTCAACGCCGCGAAGAGCGGCCAAGGGATAGACGAATTCAATGGGCCATACATCTTCGCGGCCCAGCGTCACATCAAAGCGCTGCACGACCACTTGCTCGTCTTCACTGGCGACCGTCACATAATTGATATTGGTTTCCCGGCCGATCAGCGTGGCGTCAACCGCGTGAGTTTCCGCCCAGGATTCGACGAGCCTGTCGATCAGACTGGTGGTGAATTTGCCGAGCATCCGTTCCTCGGTCGGCGTGAATTCCTTGCGGTTGAAGGGCAGACGCGCCCCGGTTCCACCGTAAAAGCTGTCGACCAGAGCGGCGACCATGTCCGCATCGACACGCAAAAGGGCCGCACCTTTTAGCGGGTGCAGCCGATACATGCTGAGGCTGACGAAGTCGGGCACGAAGAGCGACCAGTCGGAAAAACGGAAAACCGAAACCGCCTCTCCTGTCACATGCGGCTTTACGCCCAGCATGGGTTCCAGCAAGGATCGTATCCGGCGAACCATCCGTTCGCCGATCCGGTCCATGCCGGACAGCACCACCGGCGGCTGCGGCTCGGACTGCCCGAATTTGTAGGGAATTACGTCATCCATAAACTGCTTGGTCCCCCGCGGGCGGATGCCCGCGCGAGCTCATTGAATAACGAAATTGGTAAAATAAACGTTATCAACTCCCCCAAACCCCGTTTTTTCCACAAGAATTTTGTTAATAGCGGCCTTTAGTTCCTTCTGCAGCGCTTCCTTGCCCTGCGGCGTGGACAATATCATTTCGTCCTGATCGGCAATATGCATCAGCACCGTCGAGCGCACGGCAATTTCATGCTGCTTGATGCTTTCCAGCAGACGGCTGTCATAATAGGTCGCGATTGCCAGCGAAATCTGCGCGAAGGAACCGCTATCCTTCAGGTTCGATGTGAACGGCGCTTCGATTTGATAGTAGGTGGCCTGGTAATTGGCGGCGTCTTTAGGGCTTGAGCCATCGCCGTCCACCGTACCGATGACGGGTTCGGCCTTTTCGCCTTCTTTAGCGGGCTCAGCCCCTTCCCCCTTCAATACGAGCTTTGGCCTGTCAGGGTCTTCGGTCTCCGCATGCGCCGTGCCGCCCAGCATTCCAGCAGCGAAAAAGCCGCCTGCCGCGCCGGCGCTGCCCAAAATCAGGACCAGCACAGCAATGATAACCCATTTCCTGGCTTTGCCCTTTTTACGGGGCGATTTGTCGTCGCTCACTTTGTATCTCCCGCTCAGGCATAGCGGGCTTGCCGACTCCCCGTCCGCTCACTCGCCGCCTGGTCCTGTTCCTGTTCGGTTACCCTTGAAGATACGGACTCTATCTGCGGTTTTTTATGGAAAGCTTGCGATTGTCCCTGCTGTCCCGTCATTTCCTGGCCGGAAGATTGGGCCCGGGGGGTAAAGACGTTGTCAGCGGCGCGATCGGCCGGCGCGCGCTCAACCTGCACGTCATTGATGCGGACGGCCTGCAGGCGCGCATCCTGCTGAAGCTGATGACGCCCCTGATTGAGCGCTGCAGCTGCGGCATCGGTTTCCGTTATCATACGGACGTCGGCGCCCTCCTCGCGCTGAAGAATTTCGACCTGCAGCTTACCCAGATTTTGCGGGTGCAGCGTGAAAGTCGCGCGACCGGTTCCGGCTGCGACATCCGCGATCTCGCGCGCCATCCTGTCGATCCACTGGCCGTCCACGCCCATGTCGATAACCTGCTCGCCCAAGACTGCGGCGGTGTCAGCGGCGGGAATGCCTGGCGAAAAGACCGCCGCCATGTCGTTTAGGGGCGCAGTGATATTCACAGGATGTGCAGTGGCCACGGGTGGTGTTTCGGCTGCCTTGGCGAGACCCATGGGGACCGATAGAATAGAACCGGTATCGGGCTGTTCCGTCGCTGCAGGCACCTCGCGCGGCGCTGCATTGCCAAGCGACAGCGCGGCCAGCTCCAGCGCCAAGGCCTGCCTGTTGGCTGCTTCATGGATGGCCATCATATTACCGGCGGAAGACCGCATAGCCTTGCCGGGATTTCCGGGCTGAAGCTTTCCGACCTGCGCGTGAATCTGCGCGGGTTCAGCGGCCCAGCCAGGTAACATGCCTGGCATGTTAACGGACTTGCCGCTGTCCAGTGCCCTCTCGGTCTTTGGCTGAGACCGCGCAGCAGGCGGGGCGCTGATGACCGGCCCCGCCGCTGGTAGCACCAAAGCTTTGGTGCCGTCAGCGAGTTGCACATCGGGTTGCTCATCCGACGGAACAATATCGTCCTCGCCAATAACAGGAGGCTCGGCCTCGGCAGTTTCGGTTTCATCAGTCACGACGGGCAGGGCAGCCGTGGGAAACAGCGCCGTCGTTGGTGCGGCCGCTGGCGCCTTTGCCGGTTGATCACCGGCCGAAACCGCTTGCTTGAACTTTCCTTTTAAAACATCAAGTTCCGCCAGAATATTTGACGCCGGACTTTGCCCGGTTAGCGCCAGTCTTTTCAGTCTGGGAGCCGGTTGGGGATCGACTGGATCGACTGTTGAAGCTTCCGCAGGTTTCTCTTGCACGCCATGCCGCTCCGCAAGCATCGCTGTGACGCACTCCGGCCGATGAGCGATGGCGACTGCTTGACCCGGCGCTTCCCCGTTGCCGGCGTTGAGCCCCGCCAACATCGTCGAGAAATCCATGACTGCAGCCTCGGACGTGACCGTCGCCTTGGCCTTCCCGACTGGCAAGGCCGCAGCCATTTCCTGCAGAATTGGCATATTCGCCATCATCAAACGTCTCCCAGTAAAGCGGACCGCTTGTGGCGCGGCAGTGATTGCAGCCGCGCCTCCATCTGCTCGGCTAGAGCCCGGGCCGCTTTTTCCTTCAGCCTTTCGGCGATTTCCTTGTCGCGATTGGCGAGCCGCAGCTCCGTCTCGCGCTGTTCCACGCGCTTGTGCGCGTCATAGATGGCGCCGTCGAGATGCCGTCCTGCCTGCTCCAGCCGTCCCGCCAATTCGCGGAGGGACGCGAGCTGAGCGCCGCTGGTGAACTGATCGGTTATGTAGAGCTCGGCCCGCACGCTGCTGACACGGCGAGCGTTGTCCTCCAGCGCCGAAGCCTCATTCTGTGCGCGGGCGGTTTCGACGCTGGCCAGCAGATGCTGCACTCGCCGAGCGCGCACCACGCGCTCCCGCTTGGCGATCAGCCGCTTCATCCGCCGAACGCCTCTTGCAGGGAGGCGGTGCTCGCAGCAAAGTCGATATGGCTTCGCGCGTCCTGCCTAAGGAACTCAAGCAGTTCGGACCGACGGGCAACCGCCTCGTCGATCACCGGATCATTGCCGGGGCGATAGGCTCCCATCAGGATCAAGTCGCGATTTTCCTCATAAGCAGCCCACAGCCGCCGGAAAGAGGACGCGGCGTGACGGTGCTGATCGCTCACCACGTCGGCCATAACGCGACTCAACGATTTGCCAATGTCGATGGCCGGGAAGATGCTTTGTTCCGACAGTTGGCGGGAAAGCACGATATGGCCGTCGACAATCGCGCGCGCGGCGTCGACAATCGGATCGTCGGTGTCGTCGCCATCCGCCAGCACAGTGTAAAGCGCCGTGATCGAACCGCCCGAGCGGCTGTCCACGCCGGCGCGCTCCACCAGGCGTGGAATGAGCGAAAGGGCAGAGGGCGGATAGCCCTTCATGGCGGGAGGTTCGCCCAACGCCAGTCCGATTTCCCGCTGAGCATGAGCGCAACGCGTGAGGCTGTCGATCAGCAACAGCACCTTTTTGCCCCGCGCCCGGTAATATTCGGCAATGGAGGTCGCACGCGCCGCGGCGCGAAGGCGCAGCACCGGCGGATGATCGGCGGGTACCGCTACAACGATGCTTTTCGACCGGATCATGCCCTCCAGCTTGGTTTCCAGGAAGTCGCTGACCTCTCGTCCGCGCTCTCCGATAAGGCCGACCACCACGACGTCCGCCTCTGCGCCTGCGATCATCTGGCCCATCAGCACCGATTTACCGACGCCCGATCCGGCAATAATGGCGATACGCTGACCCCGGCCGGCGGTGAGCAGCGCGTTTACGGCGCGCACGCCCAGGTCAAATGCTTCAGTCACTCGCCCGCGGTCGAGTACATTGCCCTTCACGCCTGCAAGTGGCCAATAGGCATTGGCCATGATCGGCCCCTTACGGTCGAGCGGCATGCCCATGGCGTCGATCACGCGGCCCATCAGGCCGTCACCCACCTGCACCATGTTCGCAGCGCTATCGGGTTCCACCCGCGCTCCGCTTTCATGCGGCGCATCGAGATCGAGAGGAACGAGCAGGGCCCGGTTGCCGCGAAATCCCACGACTTCGGCGCGCGCTACAGTGCCGTCCGCCGCTATCACCCGCGCGCCCGCGCCTATCGGCCGGTTGAAGCCCGTCACTTCCAACATGCCGCCATCGTGCGCCACCAGCCGCCCAACATGGCGGGGCCCCGCATGCGCGACCTGCATGGTTTCGAGCAGGGTATCGGCCTGTTTGAGAACCGCGCCGATCATGAGCGTCCCGTCATGTCATCGAGCAGACTTTGGAGGCGCGACAATCGGATTTCCGGTCCATCCTCCACCCAGCCTTCGGACGTCTCAAGACGGACGGATCCGCGCAACATCTCTTCATCGGGAAGCAGCCGAACGGGCAGGTTCTTGGACCGCATCAATTCGATGTCGTCGGGATGGAGAAAGAGCGCTGGCTGGCCAATCTCGGCCTCGACGCATTCGGCAATCGCCAGGCAACGCTTTTCCAGCAAATCGGCGTCGACCTCGACCTCTCCTGCGATTTGACGCACCAGGCGCAACACGGCTGTAGACAATAAAGCCGAAAGCGCCCCGCTCGATTGCGGCTGAAGCTGTTCCAGCGCCAGCGCCAGGCGCAGATGCGCGGCACGATCCGCTTCTATCTCCGCCCGGGCCACCCGCACGCCTTCATCGAAACCCTGCGCAAAGGCTTCGCCGGTCAGTTGCTCCACCGATGGCTCTTCGACAGCGGGCTGTTCCGCGTCCAGGAAAGATGAATCCAGCGGCGTGAAACCAATTTCGTCCAATCCATAGAGCGGCCGAAAACTGTCCTGGGGGTCAATATCCCCCCAACTGCCAAACCGCGCAGCCTGCGCTTCAACGCCCTGCCAGAGATTAGACAAAGTCCTCGCCTCCCTTGCCACCCAGCATGATCGCGCCCGATTCCGCCATGCGGCGAGCGGCGGCGATCACCTGCTTCTGCGCCTCTATGACATCGGCGAGACGAATGGGTCCGCGATCCTCGATCTCATCCTGGATGGCCTGCGCGGCACGGCTGGACATGCAGCCAAAAATCTTGGCCTTCAACAAGTCGTTGCAGCCCTTCAGCGCCACTACCATGACATCATTGTCAACGGTACGCAGCAGCGCGCCCAGATTCTTGTCGTCCATCTCGATAAGGTTATCGAAGACGAACATTTCCTCCTCGATGGTCTGGGCGATGGCCTTGTCGCGCTTGCCGATCTGCTTGATGATCCGTTGTTCGTTAACCTTGCGAACATTGTTCATGATCGCTGCCGCTTCGGTCGTTCCGCCGCGCTGAGAGGCTGTCCCTGTAGCGGTTTTCGTGCCCCGCCGCACGAGCAGCGCCTCCAGATCGTCAAGCGCCTCGGCAGTGACCGGCCCCAGCGTCGCGATCCGGTAAACAATGTCGTCCTGCATATCCAGCGGCAGCAATTGCAGCACATCGGCGGCAACCGGCGCATCGAGATGGGCAAGCACCAGCGCCATGATTTGCGGATGTTCATGCTCAATGATTTGCGAGATTTCCTTGGGCTCCATCCATTTCAGCATTTCCAGCTTGTTGGAACGCGCAGGCGGCGTGATGCGCGCCAGCATATTGTCGGCGCGGTCTGGCCCCAGCGCCTTGTGCATCATCGCCCGGATATGCTCGCCCGCGCCATAGCCTACGGTCGTCCGGCTTTTTGCCTTGCTGACGAACTGATCGAGGGCGGAGTCGACCTCCTCCACGGCAACATCGGCGACGTCATACATCGCAAAACCGAGCTGCCGCACCTCATCTGGTTCCAGGCGGGAAAGAATCTGCGCTGCCTCATCATCCTCGAACAGCATCAACAGGACAGCAGCGGCGGCGCTACCGGACATGGGACGCTTCATCAGAGCTGCCTCAGGCATTGACCGCTTCCTTGCGATTGGAGTCACGCAGCAGGTCGCGCACCACGAGGGCGGCGCGATCAGGATCCTGCTTCACGAAATTACGGATGAGCGCCGCACGTTCGGCATAACTCTGGGTAGAAGAGATCATGTCCAGCGTCACCGGCCGGCTGGGATCGGCAACGGCAGCGCGGCTGATCTCCTGCGATATTTCGGCGCTGAGGGTTGCGCTGCGACTGGCGGACAGACCCACATCGGCCTCCTTCATCGCAGCGCGACGTTTCATCAGCGGACGGCCGATCCCGAAGATCAAGGCAAGCGCCACCATCAGGGCGGACAGATTGCGGGCGAGCATTGATACCCAGCCCGCTTCATACCAGCTGCCAGTCGCTTCTGCTTCGCTGCTGGCGGCGAACTTGCGGGCCGTCAGCGCGACGACGTCGCCGCGCGCCTGATCGAAGCCCACCGCGCCTTTCACCAGCGCTTCCAGCGAAGCGATTTCCTGAGGCGTGCGGGGCTTGCCGGTTTCAGGATTGCGCAGAGCGACCGCGACCGACAAACGCTTGACGGTGCCAAGGGCGTTGCGCGTCACCGACACCTCCCGGCCCAGTTCAAAGTTCCTCACGTAATTTTCGGCGGTTTTCGCAGCGGCTTCAGCCGTCTGCGCCACCGCTGCGGGATCGGCCGGCTGCGCGCCTGGCGTCGCGGCGGGCGGAGCTTGGTTCGCCAGCGCGCCGGGGATGCCATAGGCGGGGGGTTCCCCTTTGTCGGACGTCCAGCTTCCCTGTTCCGATTTGACCCGGCTTTCATCGGAAGGGAAAGTTTCCCGCGTCGCCTGGCTTTCTGCGAAGTCGAGCTCCGCATGCACTTCGGTACTGAAATTATCTGCACCCAAAATTGGCGTCAGCAGCGCGATCACTGCCTGCCGATACCGTTCCTCGACCTTGCTTTGCACGGCAATCTGCCGGTCGGTTTCCGCCGAGCCGCCGGCATCGCTGGGGTTTGAAAGCAGACGGCCATTCTGGTCAACTACTGAAACGCCATCCGGCGAAAGCCCCGGCACCGAAGAGGCGACGAGGTGAACGATGGCCTGGACCTGCGCATCGGATAGCGCCCGACCATCGGCCAGGCGCAGCATGACCGATGCTGCCGGCTTGCTCTTGTCCCGAAGGAAAATGCTGGGCTGTTCGACCGCCAAATGGACGCGGGCGCTCTGGATCGCATCGATGGCCTCGATCGTACGAGCAAGGTCCATTTCTCTCGCGGACCGAAGCTTTTCCCCTTCCACAGCCCGGCTGGCGCCCATTGGCAGGGAGTTGATGAGGCTGTCTCCGTCCGGTGCACTTTTGGGCAGGCCCTCGGCAGCGAGCGCCATCTTCGCCTTGTGATAATCGTCTTCCGACACGGTGAGCGCACCGGTCGCATCATCGAGGTCAAATGCGATGCCCGAAGCGCCGAGCGCCTCTGCCACTGCCGCCTTGTCGCTGTCCGGCAAGCCCCGGAACAGATCCCGTTGGGGCGGCTCACGCAGCGACAACCAGGCAAGCGCCGCCAGGGCGACGACCGCCAGCATGCCGATCATCGGCAGGCTCCGGGCGACTGCGGGCTGGCGGATGAATTCCTGGAAACGAAGGCGCACGTCGTCAAAACCGCCTTTGCCGCCGACAGGCGAACGGGCGGGAAGATTGCGGGCGGGCGAAGGCGGATTGTCTATGGTCAGGCTGGTTTCGCTCATATCACACCGGCATGCTCATGATGTCTTTGTACGCAGACAGAAGCTTGTTCCTGACCTGCAAGGTGGCTTCAAAGCCGATAGACGCCTGCTGCTTGGCGAGCATCACCGACGCGATGTCGGTGGTCTCGCCGCGTTCATAAGCGGCGGCGGCTTCGGAGGACTGGTTCTGGAGTGCGTTAATCTCGTTCAGCGCCGACTTCATCGCCGCCCCGAAATTGGTCGCGCCCGCACCCGAAGAACCGGATACGGGCGATGCGACCGGATCGGCAGCAGAACTGGCTTCACGAAGCGCGGCGTTCTGCTGAAGGATGGCGGCGCGCATCGCCATCACGCTGTTGGTGTTGATGACCGTCATAGCTCAGTCCCCATCAGGCTGCCGCAGCCAGCTCTCGCATTTCTGCAAGGCGATAGCGCAGGGTTCGTTCCGAGATGCCGAGCCTTTGGGCGGCGCGGGCGCGATGGCCATCGACCTCGTCAAGCACCGACTTGATCCGGTTGAGCATTGAAGCACGAGCGATGTCGTGCAGCGTTGCCGACTGGGGCGCTGCGATGGACGGCGTTTGGGCCAGTGCAGGCGTTGGAGCCATGGCGGCGGCAGCGACCGATGTGATCTGAAGATCGTCAGCCTCAATGCGGTCCCCTTCGCGGAGGACCAGCGCGCGTTGCAGGACATTCCCCAGTTCACGCGCATTGCCGGGCCAGCTATGCGCCATCAGCTTTTCGAGCGCCTTGGCGGTCGGCCAGACGAAAGCCGCGTCCTGCGCCTGTTGGCGCAGCAGCAGCGCGGCGGCGATGGCGCGGACGTCCTGACGCCGCTCGGCGAGTGGCTTGAGGTTCAGCGCCATCACGTTGAGTCGCCAGTAAAGATCGGATCGGAACCTGCCTTCATCGCGCAGGGCCGCAAGGTCCCGGTTGCCCGCCGCGATGATCCGCACATTGACAGGCACGGGATGCGTCGCGCCGACGGGCAGCACTTCGCCTTCCTGGAGAGCGCGAAGCAGCTTTGCTTGCAGAGCGAGCGGCAGTTCGGCAATTTCATCAAGGAGCAGCGTGCCGCC
The DNA here is from genome assembly GCF_014200045.1 of Rhizorhapis suberifaciens. Taxonomy (GTDB): domain Bacteria; phylum Pseudomonadota; class Alphaproteobacteria; order Sphingomonadales; family Sphingomonadaceae; genus Rhizorhapis; species Rhizorhapis suberifaciens. Next base: position 48,783 of record NZ_JACHOV010000011.1, on the reverse strand, counting down.
ATCGGCCGCCTGGAACAGGCCATCGGAGGAGGCCGACGCGCCGGTGAACGCGCCCTTGCGATGACCAAAAAGCATCGCCTCCATCATGCTTTCCGGAAGGGCGGCGCAATTGACCGCTATGAAATCCTTGTCGGCCCGGCCGCTGCTCGCATGAACGAAACGCGCTATGCCTTCCTTGCCCGTACCGGTATCGCCCTGGATCAGAACGGTGGCGTCGCTCTGGGCTATACGGACCGCAAGTTGCAACAGGCGGGCGCTGTCCGGTTCCCCCACCGCCGGCTGGCTGGCCGGCCGCACCAGTTCTGCCACCAGCGCATGACCCAGAGCGGCATCCGGGAAACCAAAGGCGATGCGCGCAGGCATGCCCGAACGGGCGCGAACCAGCTCCGGCTCGCCGTCGCGCCATTCGATCAATATGTCCCTGTGGGTAGCTCCGCCAATTTCCTCAGGCGTAAGCAGTCGTAGCGCATTGCGATCAGGACGTGGCGTTTCCGCCAGAATGGCGACGTCGAAACATGCCCCCTTCAGCCAAGCTGCCAGCGTTGGAATTTGCTCATTGAGTGTCGCGCTCAGCTCAACGTGCTGCATCAAATGCCCCCCAATATTTGGCGACCCCTCGCCAACTCAACCAGCGACCCCCGCCAGCAGAGACAATTTTAAGCAACAAGCATGCCAATTTCTGCTCGCCTCGAAAGGCGCAGTTTTTCTGGGGTTTCCGGACTCCCTACGCGCGTGCGTCGCTCGCCCGACGCGCGCGCGTCAAATTTTTGACGGGCAACAAGGCCGCCGACAAAAATTTGACGGCACGATTTAAAGTCCCCTGAGCCCCGCCGTTATCCCCATTCGAGACCGACGAACTGCAATTCACCTGAGGTCTCGACAACATAGCGCGGAAGGAATTTTGAAATGACTGTTATCGGAACCAATGTATCGGCGATGCGATCGTCAGCCGCCGCCAACCGGGCGGAAATGTCACTCGCCGTGTCGCTGGAGCGCCTGTCGAGCGGCAAGCGCATCAACAGCGCCAAGGACGACGCTGCGGGCCTGGCAATCGCCAGCAAGATGACCTCCCAGATCAAGGGCATGACTGTTGCCATTCGCAACGCCAATGACGGCATTTCGCTGGCGCAGACGGCGGATAGCGCTCTTGGTGAAATCAGCAACTTGGTTCAGCGCCTTCGGGAACTGGCAGTACAGACGGCAAACGGAACTGTTTCGAACACAGACCGTGAATCGACCCAGGCCGAAGCCAGTCAGTTGATCGCCCAGATCGATGATATCGCGAACAACACCTCCTTTAATGGCGTGAAGTTGACCGACTCAACGGCAGCGATCACCATTCAATCCGGTGCCAGCTCCGGCCAGACGATCACCATCAATCTAACCGATGCAAACGCCGCGGTGCTCAACCTGACGGACCAATCAGCGTCCGGCTCCACGGCTGGCGTACCCAATGTCGGCGCCGTGACAGCGGCCGGCATCAGCCTTGAAACCCAGGCGAACGCAACCGATGCTCTGACCAAGCTCGATGCTGCGCTTGATACGATCAACTCCAGCCGAGCCAATTTGGGTGCCGTACAGAACCGGCTTGAATCGGTTGTAACCAATCTCCAGTCCACATTGACCAACCTGACGGAAGCCAGGTCGCGGATTGAAGACGTCGACTTTTCGGCGGAGACCACTGCCCTCGCAAAGGCGCAGATCCTCAGCCAAGCGTCGACCGCCATGCTCGCTCAGGCCAATCAGAGCCAGCAGGGCGTACTGAAATTGCTTCAATAACATAAGCGTGGGCGCCGGACCGTAACCCCGGACCGGCGCCAAAATTGCGGGGACATCATACCATGAAGAAGGAAGACGATTATGACTGTAATTGGTACGAATGTCGCCGCAATGCGTGCAGGAACTGCGGCCTCCAACGCCTCTATCGGCCTGCAGAAATCCATGGAGCGCTTGTCCTCCGGTAAGCGCATCAACGGATCGTCCGACGATGCTGCCGGCCTTGCCATCGCAAGCAAGATGACCTCGCAGATCAAGGGCATGGAACAGGCCGTCCGTAACGCCAATGATGGCATCTCGCTGGCCCAAACCGCCGATGCTGCGATGGGCGAAATTTCCAACCTTGTGCAGCGCGTTCGTGAACTGGCCGTCCAGGCATCCAACGGCACGCTTTCCAATACCGATCGAGAGTCCATCCAGCTTGAAGCCTCCGAACTGCTGAAGCAGGTCGATGACGTTGCGAACAACACGTCCTTCAACGGCGTGAAGCTTACCGACGGCAGTACTGGATCAATCACCATCCAGGCCGGTTCCGGTGCGGGTCAGACGATCTCGATCAGCCTGACGGACGTGAACGCAGTCAAGCTCGACATCAAGGATGATGCAGATAACACCGTGACAGCGGGCGTTCCGAACGCCGGTACTCCTACGGCCGCTGGCGGTCCTGGCGTCGGTGGCGGCGGCATCAGCCTTGAAAACCAGGCCAACGCGGTCGACGCCTTGGCAAAGCTGGACGTAGCTCTCAACACAATCAACGAAGGTCGCGCGAAACTTGGTGCCGTCCAGAACCGTCTGGAATCGGCCATCACCAACCTGACCTCGCAGTCCACCAACCTTACGGAAGCCCGTTCGCGGATTGAAGACGTCGATTTCTCCTCGGAAACCACCGAGATGGCGAAGTCGCAGATCCTGAGCCAAGCTTCCACCGCAATGCTGGCGCAGGCAAACCAGAGCCAGCAGGGCGTGTTGCAGCTGATCCGCTAAGGCTTGGCTGAAGAATAAAAAGAACAGACTTGATCGTTGAAGGTATTGGTCCACCTTTAGCCGATCAAAAACGGCTCCCGGGGCGCTATTGTCCCCAACGTCCCCGGGAGCCTAACTTATCCCTGAAAGGGGTGTCCGCGCGAGTCCCCATCCTTTGCAGAGGGTGGGGGCTTTCGCACGTTGGAGGATTGGCATTGGCCGGCTGGTTTCGCCGTGCTCCTGCGGAAGCAGGAAGCCAAGGAAGCCTGGTGTGGCGCATGAAACCCTGAGCTCCTGCTTTCGCAGGCGTACAGGCCAATCACAACGATCCTTTACACCCCGCACCCCGGTTGAAGGTGGCAATCGCCAGCGTCGCTCAGTTCCACTTGCACCGTGGCGTGACCGATATGGAACTCATGCTCCAACCGCTCCTGCACATCGAAGAGAAAGGCGTCGCCCGGATGTCCGGAAGGGATCACCAGGTGAACCGTGAGCAATGTCTCGGTCGTACTGATTGGCCAAATATGCAGATCATGCACATGATCGACGCCGGGCAAAGCGGCCAGCATCGCTTCGACCGCATCGATATCGATACCGGCAGGCACCGCAGCGAGCGACATTTTCACCGAGTCAATCAGAAGCCCCCATGTGTTCCACAAGATGATGGCGGCAATGACAAGGCTCATCACCGGGTCGATCCATGCCGCGCCTGTGCTCATCATCACTAGTGCGCCGATGACGACCGCCGCCGAAACAGCAGCATCCGCCGTCATGTGGATGAACGCGCCGCGAATATTGATGTCGCCCTTACGTCCGCTGGCGAAAAGCAGCGCGGTCGCGGTATTGATCATGATACCGATCGCGGCGACAATAATAATTGTCTTCCCAGCAACAGGCTGCGGATCGCCAAGCCTGGTGATGGCTTCCATCGCAATCGCGCCGATTGCGACGAGTAACAACAGCGCGTTGAGCAGTGCCGCAAGTATGGAAGAGCCACGCAAGCCATAGGTAAAACGACGGGAGGCGGAACGCTTGGCAAGGCTCGCCCCCACCCAGGCAATGATCAGGCCCAGCACGTCGGAGAGATTATGGCCGGCGTCGGCCAACAACGCCATCGACCCTGCGATCAGGCCATAGGTCGCCTCCACTGCCACGAAACCGCCGTTGAGCAGGATACCGATGGCAAAGGCGCGGCCAAAATCGACCGGGCCATGGCTGTGATCGTGCCCGTGACCGTCACCGTGTAAAGGAGAGTGATGAGGATTTCCGTGCATTCGTCCTGACCCAAGCTGTTGGGCAGGCTCATTATCAGCGGATGCATAGGTTACACTAGGACATGATCCAATAAAAAAGCCCCGGCGGGGGCCGGGGCTTGGTCTTTCGGGTCAGCAGCTTACGGCGTCATTCCCATTCGCTCAGCATTTCACGCAGTTTCGTGAGCGCCACTTTTTTTATCTGGCACACACGGGCTGCGCCAATGTCCAGAGTTTGACCGATTTCTTCCAGGTTCATTTCCTCGACGAAATAAAGCTGCAGCACCATTGCCTCGCGTTCGGGGAGCTGGCCGATGCCATGCGCCAGCGCCTGCTTCATGGACTCTCGCTCCATCACATCGTCCGCGCGATCCTCGACATCGGCAAACCACATGCTCTGGTCGGAATAGACTTCGTCCATGCTGTGATGCTGGGCGATCTCGCTGCTGTCGACGATCTGCCGATAGTCCGCCGGAGTGAGCCCCATCTCCACCGACATTTCGGCGTCCGTGGGAGATCGGCCCAATTTCTGCTGAAGCCGGGCTCGGGCGGCGGCCAGTTGTTTGCGCCGGGCCATGGCAGAGCGGCAAATGGTGGCATGGCGACGCAGGTGATCGATCATCGCGCCTCTGATCCGCATCTGGGCATAGCTCGCAAAGCCAAAGCCGCGATCCTCGAAGCTATTGGCGGCTTCGACGAGGGCGACCATACCGATCTGCAGCAGATCTTCGATGTCGATGGCGTTGGAGACCCGGCCATGAACGTGCCAGCCGATTTTGCGGACAAGCGGCATATATTTGCGGGCCAGCGCCTCGGGCGTCACCGCAACGGCCCTGCGGCCATAAGTGAGGCTGTCTTCCTGAGCCTTTATATCCTGCATTAACATCTTTTAGTCCCCCGACTTTCAGAAGGTTTTGTCCGCCGCTTGCGACGTCTTGTTATCCCGCCGGTTCACCGGCGCCTCTCCTCCAACAACCGCAACCACTTCAACCGGTTTGCTGTCCGGGATTTCCAGGAAGGACAGCACCGGCGTTTCCGGAAGGTGCGGTTTGAACAATCGCGCCAAAGCGCGGCGCGCTACGGGCGAGGTCACAATGGCAAAGCTGCGCGCCTGACCCATTATGGGTCGCGCAGCATTCATCACCGCTTCAACGATACGGTTGGCGAGCGCCGGCTCGATCGGATGTTGCGCGCCGCCCGACACACGCATCGCCTGCGCCAGCATTGCTTCCAGGTCGCCGTCCAGCGTGATCACTGGCAGCGGCATCTTCACTGGCACTAAGTTCTGAATGATAAGGGAACCGATGCGTTGACGGACGCCCTCGACGAGTTGGTCCGGACCAACGTCGGGCGTCGCGACCTCGATCATGGCCTCGCAAATGCGGCGGAAATCCTTGAGTGGAACGCCCTCGGCCAACAGCGAACGGCAGGCAGCAGCAATAGCCGCCAGCGAGAGCGGGTTTGGCGTCAGCCCGTCGACCAACTGAGGCGCCTTTTCCTTGAGCGCGTCGAGCAGCTTGCGTGCTTCATCGAGGCCGAACATTTGAGAGGCGTTAAGCGCAATCAAATGATTGAGATGCGTGGCCATGACCGTCGGCGGATCGACGACGGTATAACCCGCCACCACCGCTTCCGACCGCTTGTCGGTTGCTATCCAGACCGCATCCAGCCCGAAGGTCGGATCCTTCGCCTTCCGGCCGGAAACTTCATTCTCCAGATCGCCGCTATCGAGCGCCAGCAGGTCTTCGGGCCACACTTCATCCTCACCGACGATGACGCCCGCAATGGTTATACGGTAACTATTGGGCTCCAACGCCAGATTGTCCTTCACGCGCACCATAGGCACGACGAAGCCCAGTTCCCGCGACAATTGCTTCCGGATGCCGGTTATCCGCGCCATCAGCGGAGCGCCCTTGCGCTCATCGACGAGGCCGATCAGGCCATAACCGATTTCCAGGCCAAGGGTCGCGCCATCGGACACGTCGTCCCAGTTGATATGCGTGGGATTTTCCGCCTTTTTCTCTTCAACAGCGGGTTGTTCTGCGGCAACCTTTTCGCCCTTGCGCAGCCGCCAGGCGGCATATCCGGCCAGGCCTGCAGCCGGCAGGATGATCAAGTGCGGCATGCCTGGCAGCAGGCCAAGGATCGTGAGAATTCCGGCGACCGGCGTCCAGGCTTTGCTGGAGCCAAACTGGCTGGAAATCTGCCCCGAAAGATCGAGCGGCGAGCTGACGCGCGTCACGATGCCCGCCGCCGCAATCGAAAGCAGCAAGGCAGGCACCTGCGCGACCAGGGCGTCGCCAATCGCCAGCAGCACATATGTCTGCGCGGCGTCCGCAAGCGATAATCCATGGCTTACGGTGCCAAGGACGATGCCGCCGAGGATATTGATCACCAGGATCAAAACGCCCGCGACCGCGTCACCCTTCACGAATTTCGATGCGCCGTCCATGGAACCATAGAAATCGGCTTCGGTCGCCACTTCCTGCCGCCGGCTTTTCGCATCTTCGGGCGTGATGAGACCGGCATTGAGATCCGCGTCAATCGCCATCTGCTTGCCGGGCAAGGCATCAAGGGTGAAGCGGGCGGAAACTTCCGACACCCGGCCTGCGCCCTTGGTGATGACGACGAGGTTGATGATCATCAGGATGGCGAAGACAAAAATACCGACAACATAGTCGCCCCCGATCAGGAAATTGCCGAACGCTTCGATCACATGTCCCGCCGCCCCTGGCCCTGAATGTCCGTCGACCAGCACGACCCGGGTTGAAGCCACGTTAAGCGACAGGCGAAGCAGAGTGGCGAAGAGCAGAACCGTCGGGAAGCTCGAAAAATCCAACGGCCGGGCGGCATTCAACGCCACCATCAGCACCGCCAGAGAAATCATGATGTTGGTGATAAAGCCGATATCCAGCACAAGCGAGGGGATTGGCACCACCATGAACATGACCAGCATAAGCGTGGCAGCGGGCAGGATTGCGCCCTTTGCCGCTCCCATCCAGACTTTGCCGTTCACTTGGGTGCGCGTCATAAGGCCCTTACCTTCCAAAAGTCGCGAGCATTAGATAGGCGAGGCGAGCCGTTTCAGGCTGCGGCGCGACGGTCGGGTAGCTACGGTTTTCCAGCCGCGCGGTTTCGATCCGCACATAATCGGCGGGCTGAACCTGCTGGCTGTCCGGCAGGTCCGGCAATTGCCGGGGGTTGCCGGACGGCAAATAATTGCCGTCGCCACCGAGCTTTTCCGCGAAACGCTGGCGCACCTCGGCCAAGCTGCGCGGCGCGCCGTTGCGATCATAAAAGACCCACCGATTGGCCGCTGCTGCCGACGGCAGCACCGCAGCAGCGGAAGCTCCCGGATTTTGATCATGAGCGCGCAGGAACTTGGCGGCCCCACCTACGCCCAGGAAATGAGCAAGATAGAGGTCCGTCGACGTAACGCTGCGGCCGAGTTGGCCTTCAAGCGTCGCCTGATTGTCGGCGGCGTGTTCGGCCGCCATGATCGAGGCAACCTCCGGCTGGGTGCGCAAATCCATAATCTGCTGGCGCAGCGTAGTGTCGGCTACATAATAGCGTCCGCCGCTGGTTTTGCCGATGGCGTTTGCCGCCCAGCCAAGGCCGTGCTTTTCGCCATGATCGTTGATGACGCCCAGCCAGCTTTGGTCAATGAACTGATACAGGCCGGTGGCGCTGGAAGTGCTGGCCTTGGCCTCAGGATTAAGGCTGCTTTCAATCTTGGCCTGGTTGAGCAAATAGTTGAAGTCGACGCCCGTCCGCTGACTAGCCATTGCAATAGCATTGGTTACGCGGTTGCCGCGCCCTGCTCCTGCTATGCTCATTTCGCCAAAGGACGGCATGAAACTTCCTCAATTCACCGGACAGCAAAAAGCCCCCGATCTCTCGGGGGCTAAAGAAGCAATGTTCGTGCCAATTTTTAGAACGGCCCGAGGAATGGAAAATCAGCGCTTATAGGTACTCAACGTCATACGGCCGCCATGGTGCGCCAACATGTCGACGCGCTGGCGATTCTGGTCCGTCAGGAAATTGACGCGGATACGCGCCGCCTCCACCAGAGGCATGATTTCGCGAATACGGCCGGTCACCTCCTGAGCGTCGCGCCACGCACCTTCGGCACGAACATCCTCAAGGGCGATCCGCACGTCAGCTATCACGGTTTCCAGCCGTTCGACATCATCGCCGTCGAGCAGTTCGATAAGCTCGGAAAAGCCGTTTCCGAGACGATCAAGCGCTTGTGCGGTCATTTCAACCTTCTTTGCCCGGCAGGTCCAGGTCCATCATTTTTTCAGCAATTTTTTGGGGATCGACCGGATAGTTGCCGCTGGCTATGGCCGCCTTGATCTCAGCGACTTTGAGGCTGTCGACCGGCGAACCTTCAGCCGCCATGCGCGAGGCAGGGCTCAGCGTTGCTGATGTTTTCGAAGCGCCGTCGCCAAGCCCTGCGGACGCCTGACCCTTCCCGGCCTCGCGGAGCTTGATCGAATTGAGTGCTGACGCCCTTGCCTGTCCGATGGGTTCAACCATTGATCTCTTCCTTTGCTCGTCCCGCTACGCTCTATAACGGCGGGAGTAAGAATTAATTAAATCCTGGTGCGCTGACTATACCTGCATCGACAATGCGCGCCACCACCGGCGCGGATTTCCGGTCAGCCCGGACGCGAATCATATCGCCTTTGGCGCCGTCTTCATCAGCGATCATCTGGGTGGAAACCGAAAAAGCGAGGCCGCTGGCCACCATTTCCACCGGGTCGCCCTTCCGTACCAGCATTGCTGCCGGGGCCGCCGGAGCCATGTTCGTAGCTCGCAAAGGCACGCGGATACGCCAGCCAAGGGCCTCGCAACGCACGACCGCAGCGCCTAGCACGGGACCTTCTACGACCGGAGTGCCCGGACAAGCAGCAAGCTTCAATCGCCGATCCACGGGTGCTGCGGGGCCGCCAGGCTGACCAACGGAAGCGCCCAGCCTGCCCACCACCAGCGCTTCAAGGCCGTTAATATCCTCGAAACGCTGCGTCTGGGCATGGGCGGGGGTCACCGAGCCGATCATCAAGACAATTGCGACAATGGCTTTACGCACGATTCACTCCTTGGCATTTCAATCCCGCATCGGGAAGCAAGATACATGCCAAGGTGGCTCATCCTATTGTTTTCGGCACCTCCTTGCGCCAAATGACGAGGCGCTGGCCACGCTCGCCTGCTGGGGCTTCATCAAGGCCGCGAAGCTGGATCTGATCCTCCGCCAAGCCCGTTTTGCGCAGCGCGCGGGCCGCCGCGGTAAGCCGGGCAGCGGACAGTTCCCAACGGTCGAAGCGGCGACCAGCTCGATCCTCTCCCACCGAGGACATCACGAGAATATGTTGTTTCTCAACAGCTTCCTTTCCAATGCGCTGAAGCTGCAGAGCACCTTGCCGCGTCAGCATTGCTTCGCCAGGCTGAAACAGGCGGGCGGCAGGAATGGAGAGCATCGCTGATACAGATGGCTTGCCGCCGAAATATTCCGAAAGTTGGGCAACGGCGATTTCGGCACGGCGCGGGGCGGCGTTCAGCAACACGAAAAAGCCAAGCAACAAAAGGCAAAGGTCGGCGAAACTGAGGGCCCAACGGCCGCGGCGAAGCGTCGTCACGCCGCCTCCCTGACAGGATTTTGACGCGGCCGGACGACGTCGGGACGACGCGCCACGGGCTGGGATGAAGGGATTTCTGCGCGTGCCAACTCCACCATTCGGTCGATCAGGTCCCGTTGCCAACTGATTTCCATTTGGGATAGCAGCGCCAACCGCGCAGCGAACGGTCCAGCCACCATATTGGAAAGGATCACGCCATAAAGAGTGGTCAACAGCGCCATTGCCATGGCGGGCCCAATGGTTGCAGGATCGTCCATTCCGGCAAACATCCGGATCAATCCAAATATGGTGCCTGCCATGCCCAGCGCGGGCGCAGCATCCGCAAGCGCGTTCCAGGTTCGAGCCATCATGTCGTGGCGCTCGGTGCGAGCCGCCAGTTCCTGGGTCGCCCAGCGTTCAAAATCAGAAACATTTCGGGCATTCGCCAACTGATCGACCGCCTGTTTCAGAAAGGAGCCAGTGGCGGCGATCCGATCGGTGCAGGCAAGCCCTTTCAGATGGGCGACATGTTCCACGCGAAGCATCGCATGGCGGGCCGCATCCCTATCCGCACGCGGGCGCGCGCGCAGCAAGGGTCCGAACGATCGCGGCAGACGCCGGATATTGTCGGGCCCCATCTGAACGAGGGCGATGGCCAGCGAACCGGCAAAAATCAGCAGGGCAGCGGCCGGGTCAAATATTCTGCCCATTAAAGCTAGAAATTCTGCCACTTTTCACTCCATCCGGCAGGAGACGGCAAGATATTGCCGCCGACCGGCAAAAATGTGCCGCCATGCTTGCCGTCAGCAGGAGGAACCCTAGAAATGCGCGCCAAACTGGCACCGATGAGCCGGCCTTCAGAAATTGGCACGGCCCTTGCTAGATGCTTTCCGTTAACCAGCCGCAACGCCTGCAAGGACAAGAACGGCAGCGGCGGAGCGAGATTTAACGGAGGCCTTTAATGGCGGTGGAAGACAGTCTGTTCGGAGTGCATGGAAAGGCGCTGGCGTTGCGTTCGCAGCGCCTGAGCCTGCTTGCCTCCAACATCGCCAACGCTGCCACGCCGCATTACAAGGCGCGCGACATCGATTTCGACAAGGCGCTGGCCAATGCAACGCAGAAGGGCGTCAGCGCCGATAGCGCCGCGACCCAGGCCATGGGCTATCGCGTGCCACTGCAATCCTCGCTCGACGGCAATACGGTCGAGCTGTCCACCGAGCAGACGCTCTTTGCCGAAAACGCCGTGCAGTATCGCACCACCCTCTCCTTCCTTGAAGGGCGGCTGAATACGATCACGCGGGCGCTGAAGGGAGAATGACGGCAATGGCAGGACCCATGAACATTTTCGATATCGCCGGACGCGCCATGTCGGCGCAGCTGGTGCGGCTTAACGCTACCGCATCGAACCTCGCCAACGCGGGCACGGTTACGGGCGATGAGAAAACCGCCTACCGGGCGATCAAGCCAGTATTTCAGACCATCACCGATGAACCCGGCGTCGCTACGGTCAAGATCGACAAGGTTGTCCAATCGGACGCCCAACCCGTGAAGCGCCACGACCCCGGCCATCCCCTCGCCGACGCCAATGGCGACATATGGGAAGCCGGCGTGGATCAGAGCGCCGAGCTGGTCGAGATGATCGAGACCGCTCGCCAATATCAAAACAATGTGCAGGTACTTCAAACGGCCAAGTCGCTGCTGCTCGACACCATAAGGATGGGCAAATGACCTCCATCGCAAATAACTATATTTCAAGCCTGAGCAACCCGACGAACGGCATCAAGACGGCCGGATCGGACAAGCTGGACCAGTCGAGCTTCCTGACGCTGATGACGGCGCAACTCAAGATGCAGGACCCCTTTGAGCCCATGGATAATACGCAAATGGTAGCGCAAATGGCGACTTTTTCGCAGGCCACCGGTATATCCGAGATGAATCAGTCGCTGGGCAAGATCGCCGGCATGCTGGACAGCATGGCGGGCAGCCTCTCGACCTCGCGGATCCCGGACGCCGCCAACTGGATCGGCAAGTCGATGCTGGTCAGCAGCGATATCGCGACGCCCGACCGGTACGGCGTTTATGGCGGCGAGGTGAAGCTGAATGAAGCCGCGAGCGACCTTTCCATCGATCTGGTGGATGCCAGCGGCAATGTCGTGAAGACGATCGACTTCGGACAGAAGGCCGCAGGCTCCACGATCCCTTTCTTCTGGGACGGCACCGATGACGCCGGCAACATGATCGACAGCCAGGCGCTGCAGGTCGTGGTCAATGGGACCAATCCCTCCTCCATCTCCACCTGGGCCGCCATCGCCGGCGTGCAATCGCCAGCCGATGCGAGTTCGGCCCGCCTTATCACCGCCATTGGCGAATTTTCACCCAGCGACGCGAAGAAGCTGAGCTGAATTGTTCACGTAGGAGTAGCAAGCCATGTCATTCTACATCTCTCTTTCAGGGCTGAAGGCGGCGCAATCCGACCTCACCACCATTTCGAACAACGTCGCTAACGTCAGTTCCACCGCGTTCAAGAAAAGCCGCGCCGCGTTCGGCGACATCTTTTCATCCTCGGCGCTGCAAACGGCCGGAACCGTAGCGGGACAGGGCGTTCGCCTGAATGGCCTGACGCAGCAGTTCACCCAGGGCACGTTGGAAACGACGGACAAGACGCTGGATCTTGCCATTACCGGCGAAGGCTTCTTCACCGTCTCCACGGAATCCGGCCAGATTGGATACACCCGCAATGGCGCTTTCAGTCTGGATGAAAACCGCTTCATCGTCGACACCACCGGCAGTCGGCTCCAGGCGCTTCAGGTGGACCCGGTAACGGGCGTTGTAGCCGGCACCACCGCCGCCAACCTCATCGACGTCGAAGTCCCCGAAACCTATACCGACGCGAATGGCGATGCCATCGACCTTTCCAGCCTCGGCATTTCGAAAGCGGGCCTGATCACCGCCACCTTCGCCGACGGACACACTGAGGCGCTCGGCAACGTCGCATTGGCGAGCTTCCCGAGCCAGGAAAGTCTGCGCCAGAGCGGCGACGCGCATTGGGAGGCCAATGCCGCAACTGGCGCCGCGACCTACGGCACCGGCGCTTCAGGCCTGTTCGGCACCATCCAGTCCGGCGCGCTCGAACGGTCGAACGTCGACATTACGGAGGAACTGGTTGGCCTCATCTCTGCCCAACGGAATTTTCAGGCCAACGCGAAAGCCATCGAAACCGCAAGCACGATGACGCAGGCCATCGTCAATCTGCGGACCTGATGCAAGCGGACCGGATTTAGAGGGCTGATCCATGGACAGGCTGGTTCACACGGCGATGACGGCGATGCGAGGCGCGATGGCGCGCCAGACCGCAATCGCCAACAATCTGGCGAATGCAAACACCACCGGTTTTCGCGCAGAAATCGCCAATGCGAGCACCACCTGGCTGAATGGTCCGGGCGTAAACGCCCGCGCCCAGGCCAGCGAACAGGTCATCGCGGCCGACATGGCGTCGGGATCGGTAACGCACACCGGCAACGCTCTGGACGTCGCCTTGAACGGAGACGCCTTGCTGACGGTGCAGGCTCCTGATGGGGACGAAGCTTATACGCGGCGTGGTGATTTGAAGTTGACCGATAGCGGCCTGCTGACGACGGGGGACGGCAATCCGGTGCTTGGGGAGGGGGGTCCCATCACCTTGCCGCCCGCCGACAGCATCACCATCGCCAAGAATGGCGGAATATGGATCGTCCCGCAGGGCGGTGATCCAGCACAGCCGCAACAAGTGGACACGCTGAAGCTCGTTTCGCCCAAGGGTTCGCAGATCGCCAAGGGACTGGACGGCCTGTTCCGCGAAAAAAATGGGGGGGCTTTGCCGCAGGATCCGGACGCCACCGTCACCGCCGAGGCGCTGGAAGGTTCCAACGTCAACGCTACGCAGGCTTTGGTTCAGATGATCGAAGCCAGCCGCGCCTGGGAAACGCAAATCAAGCTCGTCAGCACCGCAAAGGATATGGACGACGGCGGCGCCAGCCTGATGCGGCTGCCGGACTGAAGATAATTTAGGGGAATCCACGCCATGACCAACGCCGCCTTGCATGTCGCCCGCACCGGGCTCGACGCGCAGAACATGAAGATGCAGGTAATCGCCAACAACCTGGCGAACGTGAACACCACCGGCTTCAAAAAGGACCGGGCGAATTTCGAAACGCTCGCCTATCAGCAAATGGTGACGGCGGGCGCGCAGTCCGATGCGCAAAACCAATATGCCGTCGGCCTTTCACTGGGTTCGGGCGTGCAGATGGCCGGAACGGCGCGCGTCGATACTCAGGGATCGCTTACCACCACCGGCAATGCGCTTGACCTTGCGATCGAAGGCCAGGGTTATTTCCAGGTGGAGATGTCCGACGGCACCACGGGCTATACCCGCGCTGGCAACTTCAACCTGTCGAGCGAAGGCGTGATTGTCACTGCCGATGGACTGCCGCTGCAGCCGCAGATCCAGGTTCCCGAAGGTGCCACCGGTCTTACCATCGGCGCGGACGGCACGATCTCGGCAACTCTGGCGGGATCGTCGGAGCCCAGCGAAATCGGCAGGATCGATACCGCCCGCTTCATCAATCCAGCAGGACTGCAGGCGCTGGGAAACAACATTTACGCTCAAACCGCCGCCAGCGGCCAGCCGCTTGTCGGCGCTGCGGGCACCGAAGGGCGCGGCGCATTGAGGCAGGGGGCGCTTGAGGGCTCCAACGTCAATGTCGTCGAGGAACTGGTCGACATGATCGAAACCCAGCGCGCCTATGAGGTCAACAGCAAGATGATCTCCGCCACCGATGAGATGCTGCAATATGTCAACCAGAACCTCTGACATGCGGGCGGTCCTTATCGCCGTCGGATTGTACGCAACCGGCGCTGTGCAGGCGCGGGAGGCGAAGGCCGATTATGCGCCCACCTATGCGCAACCGGCGAGCGGTCAGGGCAGCAATGGCGCAATTTTTCAGACGTCGCACGGCTATGCTCCGCTTACGAGCGGTACGCGCGCATCGATGGTAGGCGACATCCTCACCATTGCGCTGGTCGAACGGACCCAGGCCAAGAAAAGCACCGCGCAGACCACCGACCGCGCCGGCAGCATCGGCCTCACCCCACCCAGCAGCGGACCGCTGTCCTTCTTCAGCAGCAGCGATATCGGCATGGGTGGAAAGCAGGACTTCAACGGCGGCGGCGAGGCCGAACAGTCGAACGCCTTGTCAGGAGAGATTACCGTTACCATTGCTCAGGTTTTCCCCAATGGCACCATGTTGGTGCGGGGCGAAAAACAGCTGACGTTGAACCGGGGCGACGAGTTCATCCGGATTTCGGGTCTCGTCAGGCAAGCCGATGTAGGGCCGGACAATCGCGTGGCTTCCACGCGCGTTGCCGATGCCCGGATCACCTATTCCGGCAAGGGCGAGTTTGCGCGGTCTAGTCGCCAGGGCTGGCTGCAGCGCTTCTTCTCCCGCATCAGCCCATTCTGACGGAGCCTGTGATGACATTTCTGTCCCGCTTCCTTTGCGTTTTCGGCCTCGCGCTACTCTGGGCTAGCCCGGCTGCGGCGGAGCGTATCAAGGACCTTGGCACGTTCGAAAGCCTGCGCGCCAACCAGCTGACCGGCTATGGCATTGTCGTAGGCCTTGCCGGGACGGGCGATGACAGCCTCGATTATTCGACACAGGGCGTCAAAGGCATGGTGTCGCGCTTTGGCCTGACACTGCCCGCCGGGGTCAATCCCGCACTCAAGAACGCGGCCGCAGTCATGGTGACGGCGGAACTGCCCGCCTTTGCCAAGCCAGGTCAGCGGGTGGATATCACCGTATCGGCGCTGGGCAAGGCCAAATCCCTGCGCGGCGGCACTCTGGTCATGATGCCCCTGCGCGGTGCAGACGGGCAGATCTATGCCATGGCGCAAGGCAATCTGGCGGTGGGCGGCCTAGGCGTCGAAGGCGCTGATGGTTCCAAACTCTCGGTCAACATACCCTCGGCAGGACGCATTCCAGGCGGGGCGACAGTTGAGCAGGCGGTCGCGACGGGCTTTGCGGACAGCCCGTCGCTGACCTTCAACCTGGCAGAGGCCGATCTGACGACGGCGCTCCGGGTGGCGGATGCCATCAACCTGACTTTCGGTGATAATCGGGCGCAAGCAACGGATGCCGTCTCCATCAGGATCAATGCCGAACCCGGCGCGGAAAAGCGTATCATGATGATGGGCCTTATCGAGAATATCAGCGTGAAGCCGGCGGAGGCCCCTGCAAGAGTCATCGTCAATGCGCGCACGGGGACTGTCGTCATCAATGGGGCGGTGCGGATCAATCCCGCAGCCGTCAGCCATGGCAAGCTGACGGTCCGGGTGGGCGAAGCGCCGCGCGTGGTTCAACCCCTGCCCTTTTCCAAAGGAGAGACGGCGGTGGAACAATCGAGCACCCTCGACGTGACAGAGGAGCGCAATCCCATGTTCCAATTCAAGGGCGGAGCGTCACTCGCCGACATCGTGAAGGCCGTGAACGCCATCGGCGCGTCTCCTGCCGATCTTGTCGCGATCCTTGAAGCCATGAAGCAAGCCGGGGCCATGAAGGCCGAACTGGTGGTGTTGTAATGGCCATAAGCAAGATTTCCGGGTCAAACGGTTCCGTCGCGGCTGCTGCAACAGCCGCGGCGGATCGGGACGGGCTGAAGCAGGCGGCGAAAGCATTCGAGGCCGTCTTCGTCCGTCAGATGATCTCGTCGATGCGGTCGGCTAGCCTTGGCGATGACCTGCTGGGATCAAATGCGGGCGACCAGTTCCGCGACATGTCCGACGCCCGTGTTGCCGACTCCATGGCGGAAGGCGGCGGCCTGGGCATCGCGACCATGCTGCTCAAACAATTTGAGGGCAAGATATGAGCGATCTTCTCTCAATCGGCGCATCGGGCGCCAAAGCTTATAGGGCGGCGCTGGGAGCCATTTCGGAAAATATCTCCAACGCCGATACCAATGACTATGCCCGGCGCACGATCCGAATGAGAGAATCGGCGGTATCGACAAGCACCTCAATCTATTATGTGCCCAGCGCCACGTTCGGCGGTGTGGAAATTGCCGGTGTAGTGCGCGCCAGCGATCCCTATCTCGATGCCGCGGCACGGTTGACCGGCACGCAACTTGGCAGCGCCACCGCCCGCGCGAAATGGCTGACGGATACGGAAGCTGCACTCAACGATACCGAAAATGGCGTCGGCCAATTGATGACCAACATGTTCTCTTCGGCCGAGACACTTGCCGCCAATCCGACCAGCCAGACATTGGCTACCAATTTCCTGTTCAACGTCGAACAGATCGTTACAGCTTTCAAGCAGGCATCGAGCGATTTGCAGACCGTTTCTGAAGGGATCGGGTCAGCGTCCGACGTCAGCGCGTCGACAATAAACGATGCCCTGGCGGAACTGGCGCGGGTCAACGATGGATTGCGCCGCATCATTCCGGGCACTACCGCCGAAGCGCAACTGCTGGACAGCCGCGATACCGCCTTGTCGGTTCTTACCGATCACCTTGATGTCAGTATAGCGTTCGGCACGAATGGCACCGTCACCGTCCAGCATGCCGGCAACACCATTGTCGAAAACAGCGCGGCAAGCAGTTTTGCGGTCACCCAAAATCCTGACGGCACCTTGGCGCTCACTCTGGACGGCAACGCCATCGGCGCGCCCAGTGGCGGCACGATGGGCGGACTGTTCGCCAGCGCCAGCGTCACCAGCAGTCGGATGGCGAGCCTCGATACGCTTGCGGTGCAATTTGCGCAGGATATGAACAGCTGGCATCAGGGCGGCTTCACTCGCGCAAATGCGGCCGGGGGACCAATTCTGTCGGTCGGGACGACCGCGGCCTCGCTCCAGGTCCTCATTACCGACACGGATGATCTTGCTATTGCGGATGGGTCGATCAACGGCAATCTGCTCAATATCGGCAGCATTCGCGGGTCCGGAGGTGTCGAGGATGGCTGGACTCAGCTTGTCAGCACCCATGCGACGCTGCTCACCTCCACGCTCACCGAAGAGAAATCCGCCGCCGCACGAGACCAACAGGCCCGGGCGGCGCGGGAATCCGTGTCCGGCGTCGATCTGGACATGGAAGCCGCCGAGCTATTGCGAATGCAGCAGGCTTATTCGGGCTGCGCAAAAGTTATCCAGCTCGCCCGCGAAACATTCCAGTCCATTTTGGAAATCATGTAAAGGATAAGCAGCCATGGTCGCCATCAGCCGTCAGACTGTAGCCGACGAAATCAAGCGCCAGCAGGCGTTGACCCAGGAAATCGCAAAAGCGCAAATTTCCGTTTCCTCCAAAAAGAGACTGAACGCGCCATCCGACGATGTTCATGCCTGGGTCGAGATATCGGAAATCGGCAGGATGCAGTCGAGCTATGCCGCGTGGACGCAGAATATCGGTTATGGCGTGAGCCGATCCGAAAAGGCGCTGACCAACCTCCAGCAGATCAATTCGCTAATGATACAAGCCAAGGATTTGCTGTTGCAAGCCTCGTCCAGCCCTACTGGCGACAGCGGGCGAGCCGCGATAGCCGAAGAACTGAAGTCCGTGCGCGAAGCGGTGGCAGAAATGCTGAATGAAACGGATTACCAGGGCATACCGGTATTTGACGACACAACGACCGTGAAAATTCCGGTAGGCCGTGGCATCCAGTTGGAAGCTGTGGGCACTCGGCAAGCCATAGGCGAAGGCATTGACGTTGAGGGCACCGCAATGACCCTGGACGACATTTTGGGATCTGCGATAACAGCCGTGTCTACCGGCGATGACGCCGACCGGGAGACAGCACTGAAGGCCTTGGGCTTTGGACTGGACCATGTCATACAGGAACAGGCGAAGCAGGGTATCCGGTCGGAACGGCTGTCATCTATTGCGGATCGCGTGCAAGACATAGTGCTGACGTTGAAGGAACGGCGTTCCACCCTGGAGGATACGGACCTCACTGAAACCATCGCCAAGATGCAGCAAAATCTGCTGACGCTGGAGGCGGCGCAGTCGGCCTTCGCGCGGATCAACAGGCAGTCCTTGTTCGATCTGATTAGTTGAAGACATTCATAGCCTGAGATTTGTTGCGCAATTCGAGCTTAGTTCCAGACGTCGAACCAAGAAGATGGATAGGTTCCCGCTTTCGCGAGAATGATGATGCTGGATTTGTGGCGGGAATAGCCTCAGCACCGCATTTGCGAAGTTCCACTCCCTAAACCTTCGCCCTCTCCTGCCGTTCTCCCGCATGTCGGTCCGTATCTTCAGGGCCGGGACCAATTGGCACCAGCGCGGGGATCATCATGTTTGCAGGAATCGGGCTTGTCGTCCTTCTCGTCATGGTATTTGGCGGGTTTATCATCACTGGCGGCGACATCGGTCCGGTTCTTCATGCCCTGCCCCATGAAATGATGATCATTGGCGGCGCGGCCGTCGGTGCGCTGATCATCGGCAATAGCGGCGCCGATTTGAAAGCGCTGCTCGGCGGCGTGAAAAAGGTGTTCAAGGGTCCCCAATATAAAAAGCAAGATTTCCTGGATTGCATCTTCCTCGTTTCGCGCCTGATGAAGACGCTGCGCGTCGAAGGGCCGGTGGCTTTGGAGCCGCATATCGAGGATCCCAAATCTTCGGTCCTCTTTACGGAATATCCCCGGCTGCTGGCGGACAACACGCTGATCCACCTCATCTGCGACACATTGCGCTTGGTCGTCGTCTCGTCGGGGACGCTCGACCCGCATGCCGTGGAGGACGTGATGGACAACAGCCTGAAGACCCACCACCACGAAGCCATTCGCCCCGCCGACAATCTTCAGGGTCTTGCCGACGCGTTACCGGCACTTGGCATCGTCGCGGCGGTTCTGGGCGTCGTGAAGACCATGGGCTCTATCGACAAACCGCCCGAGATTCTGGGCGGCATGATCGGTTCGGCGCTGGTCGGCACCTTTCTTGGCGTTTTGCTGGCTTATGGCATGGTCAACCCGTTCGCCAACCGTTGCCGTTCAGTGATCGAAGCGGACGGCGCCATTTATCATGTGGTGAAGCAGATCATCATCGCCTCTTTGCATGGCCACCCGCAGCCCTTGGTGATCGAGGCGGCGCGGTCCAGCCTCAATCACGCGAACCAGCCGGCCTTTGCCGAGGTGTTCGACGGCATGCGGGGCAAATAAGCCATGGCTCAGCCATCCAAGAAGCGTGGTTCCAACGAGCCGGAACCACGGCCGATCATCGTCAAGAAGATTATCGTCGATGGCCATGGCGGCCATCATGGTGGCGCTTGGAAGGTCGCCTATGCCGATTTCGTGACGGCAATGATGGCTTTTTTCCTGTTGCTCTGGCTGCTGGGTGCGACCACCGAGCGACAAAGAAAGGCGCTTGCCGATTATTTCACCCCTACTTTGGTTGAAATGAAGCTGGAAAGCGCGGGTTCAAACGGCATGTTCGGCGGCGACAGCCTGGTTGCCAAGGACAGCTATCCCACAACGGGAGGCAAGGGTAATCGGTCCATCACCATTCCGCGCGACGCAACGGGTGTGAACGATGAAGGCGGCAAGGACATGAAGAGCCGGGACCGCGCGAAATTCGAAGAAATGAAGAAAGCGCTGGAAAAGCGCATGGCCAAGAACAAGGATATGCAGCGCCTGCGCAAGAATATCCGCTTCACCGAAACCCGCGAGGGCCTGCGCATCGACTTGATTGACGAAGCCGATTTCTCGATGTTCTCGCTTGCCACCGATCGGCTGTTGCCGCAAGCGCGGTCATTGGTTGCAGAGGTCGCTAAAGTCATTGAAACTATGCCCAATGACGTGATTGTCAGGGGCCACACGGACGCACTGCCCTATGCCGGCGGGCGAACCATGAATAACTGGATGCTTTCGACGGCACGGGCAGAAGCAACGCGGCGTGCACTGCACGAAAACGGCGTCCCGCTGTCCCGCTTCGCCCGGATTGAGGGCGTGGCCGATCGCGAACCCTATGCTCCGGAAAATGTTTATGATCCACGCAATCGCCGGATGTCCGTTACGCTTGCCTGGACCGGGAGCGCCGCCGCCAGCAAACAGGGTTCCGTCATGCTTCGCGACAAGCCGGAGGAGATTCGGAAACGCCCGCCGGGAAAACATCAACCAGTCCCACAAGCCGACAATCATGAACTCGGCGGCTCTGCCCTTCCCGAAGGCGTGGAATTGAAGAGCATCCGCTGAAGAAGGCGGCAATCTCTGTTTATTAATTTCATTGGTTTTTTCCGGAACCATTTCTTTTCACAAGGTGTTTCAGCCCGGTACGTCGTTAGGGATATGCTCGGTGGAGATCCCTGACGGGTCGCAGCCATGGGGCGACAGGTAAGGGATAGCCTGACGTCCCCTTTTTTGGTTGAAGAGCTAGGGCGTCGCGCCTTGTATGAGGATCGCTCGGTTTGCCCACCGAAGTCGAGAACGTTGCGCTATGTGTCTCGACTTTGCTCGACACGAAACGGGAAGTGGGTCAGATTTTCCGCACAGGCCTTTTAGGGTGTCATAGCAGCTTCGCGCTGCGCCAACCTGACTTCCGGCTGGGCATCCGCGCCGTCGGGCAACAGAAAATAGACTTTCTTTCGCCCAAAATCGACGGCCACTCGATCAAACCGCCGCAGTACGTCCATACCCAGCAACAGCGCAGGTTTTTCATGCAGTTCCAGCTGTTCAAAGGGGCTGGCGTCCGTGAATGCGACCGCCAGATTGTTGAGGCTGAAGCCGCCCACACGAACATTCCGGATGACGTTCCATCCGCCGACGATCGTCTCGCCGGTGACGCTGGTGATCTCGACCGGCCTTAAGGCATCGATTTTTCGTTTCTTCGTCAATTTCCGCAGCAGCGCCAGATTGCCGATGCTCTGGTCGGTTCCTGTATCAAGGATGACGTTGATCTTCTCTCCGTTCGCCTGCGAGTCGACCAGGATGAGTTGGCCAAAGCGGCTGCGCGCCCGGACGACGATAGCGTCGCCATAGTCCATCTCCACCGGCTCACGGCTATGGCTGATCTCCATTTTTTTCTTGCGAAAGTCGATGGTGAGCCGTTTCGATCCGAGCCCGTCCAGCCCCAACAATCCCGCCGCACCCAGATTGGCTTCCGCGAAGACGGGCGCCTGCACCATCGGCATTTCCCCATGGCCATAGGAAAGGCGCGGAATGGTGACGGTGTCGACCTGGCTTATTCCCGAGAGGCTGTTGATCCGTACCGGCTCATTGGGCTGCAGGGCGAGCTTAGCCGCCAATTCGCGCGATATGACGGTACGCTCGGCACCCGTATCTACAATGAATTCAAAGGGTCCCTTGCCATCGATATGAATGGGAAGCGTAATGCGGCTGCCACGATCCTGACCAGTCTCTATGGTCATTGAGTCTGCCAGAGGGTCAGGCATCGGTTGCGCGGTGGGAGCCGCCACAGAGCTACCGACGACCGCCAGCGATAGCGCCAGCCCCAAGGAGCCCGCGAGAAACGACCGTCTCATGACATCCGTCTCCTTCTTATGCAGGAGATATTAGCATTTGGGCGGATCAGCGGCAATCGTGACGAGCTTTATCTGGCCAACGTCAATCCTGCCGCATCGCCTCTGCCGCCAGCGCCTCCGCCTCGATCAGGAGTGCGTCATCAGTCGTGGATTGCGCCACATGCTCCCTGCCGATCAGGATCAATACCGGCACGGCGAGGGGACTGACGCGGGGCAAATCCATATGCAGCATCGTTCCAGAAGCCCGCTCCAACAGGTCCGCCAGGCGTCCGACATCGGTCATGCGGGCGCGGGCATCCTCCCAGGCCGCCTTCAGCAGCAAGTGGTCGGGCTCATATTTCCGCAAGACATCGTAAATGAGGTCTGTTGAGAACGTGACCTGCCGGCCCGTCTTTCGCTTGCCTGGATGCTGCCGCTCGACAAGGCCACTGATTACCGCAACGTCACGGAAGGCGCGCTTGAGGAGCGAACTTTTTTCCACCCATTCGACAAATTCATGCTCCAATATGTCGGCCGAAAACAGCGCCGCAGGATCGGTAACCGGCTTCAGGCTATAGACGCCCAGAGCGTAATCATTTGACACGAATCCGATGGGAAGCAGCCCTCGGTCCTCCATTCGGCGCGTGAGCAGCATGCCAAGCGACTGGTGAGCGTTCCATCCTTCAAAGCTGTAGGCCACCATATAATATCGGTCTTCATGCGGAAATGTTTCCACCAGGAGCTGCCCCGGCTGCGGCAGGCGCGAACGCCGCGCCTGCACCTCCAGCCATTCCCTGACATCAGAAGGAAAACGCTCCCACTGCGCGGGATCGCCCAGAAATGCGCGCACGCGCTTGGCGAGGTTGGTGGACATCGCCATGCGTGTGCCGCCCCAGCTGGGAATGCGTGCCGATTTGGCCGATGCACGGACGAGAAGGTCGGTCGCATGCATCCTGACGACTTCTAGCGAAAGTCCGGAAAAGAAGAAGCGGTCGCCGGGGGATAATGTGGCGGCAAAAGCTTCCTCCACCGTTCCCAGCTTCCTGCCATTGACGAAACGGACATCCAGAATGGGCTGGTCGACGATGATACCGGCATTCATGCGATATTGCAGAATAAACTTGGGATGGGATACCCGCCATAGCCCCTTGGCATCCTTGGTAAGCCGCCGAAAACGATCATAGGCACGAAGCGCATAGCCACCATTTTCGATGAAGCCGAGCACTTGCCGGAACGTCTCTTCGGCAAGGCTGCTATAAGGAAGCGCCGAACGCACTTCATCCAGCAGTTCCGCTTCATAAAATGGGGCGGCGCTTGCTATTCCCATGATGTGCTGTGCCAGCACGTCAAGACTGCCCGGGCGAAACAGGTCGGGATCGCGCTCGCCCGATTCCACAGCGTCGAGAGCGGCCCTTGCTTCTAGATATTCGAATCGGTTGCCAGGGATGATTATGGCTTCGCTCGGTTCATCCAGCCGATGGTTCGCGCGCCCGATCCGTTGCAACAAACGGGAACTGCCCTTTGGCGCCCCCATCTGGATCACGCAATCGACGTCCCCCCAGTCGACCCCCAGATCGAGCGAAGCGGTCGCTACCAATCCGCGCAGTTTTCCGGCGGCCATCGCAGCTTCGACCTTCCGCCGCGCTTCTCGGGACAGGCTGCCGTGATGAATGCCGATCGGCAGGCTCGTGTCATTCACCGCCCATAATTGCTGAAAGATCAACTCGGCCAAACCGCGCGTGTTGGCAAAGACCAGCGTCGTCTTCCGCCGCGCGATTTCAGCAATCACCTGGCGCGCGGCATAGACGGCGCTATGGCCGGACCAAGGGACAATCCCCTCCGGAAGCAGGATGGCGATGTGGGGCTCTGCTCCCGGATCGCCCAGTACTGGGGTAACAGCGTCAATGTCGCCATCAGGAGCCAGCCAGGCGCGATAGCTGTCCACGTCAGCCACAGTGGCGGATAGCGCGACGCGCCTTAGGCCCGGAGCAATGCGAGTCAGCCGGGCAAGCAACAGCGCAAGCAAATCACCGCGCTTTTGGGTGGCGAAGGCATGCACCTCATCGACGATCACTGTCGTCAGGTCGGCAAACATCCGAAAGCTGTCTTCGTGACTGAGCAGCAGCGCGAGCGACTCAGGAGTGGTCAGCAAGATCTGGGGCGGTCTGGCCCGCTGCCGCGCCTTGCGATCGGCAGGTGTATCGCCAGTGCGCGTTTCCACGCGAATGTCGAGCGCCATCTCGGCTATGGGCGTCAGAAGGTTACGCTGCACATCAACGGCGAGCGCCTTCAAGGGCGAAATATAGAGGGTGTGCAACCCTTCGGCGGGACGGGCGATGAGATCGGTAAGCACCGGCAAAAATCCGGCAAGAGTCTTTCCCGCCCCCGTCGGCGCGACCAACAGTGCGTGACGCCCCGCCCCCGCCGCCTCCAGCATTTGCAGCTGATGCCGACGCACCGTCCATTTGCGGTCCTCGAACCACTTTAGCAGGATGGAAGGCAGACCGCTGTTGGGCATGAAGCGGATCTAATGTGTTTCGCTACGAAGCCAAGCGAGTTCCAACACAACCCAGTCGCTTACCGATCGTCCTGTTCCTCACGCGCGATCTGTTCGTGCATTCGACGGGTGGCGCGCTCCGTATGTTCAATACCCCGCTTGCCGCCACGGGTGCGATTCCGCACGATGGCATAAATCAGGACCAGTCCCAGCAGGATGGGGCCCAGGATCGTCAATAATGCCCAAAGGCCGCCCATTTCACTCTCCATTATTACCATTGCGATAGGGCAACAACGAACAGACGAGGGAAGCTATCCGAAAAAAAGCCGCCCCGAAGGGCGGCGTGAAAGTTTTAGGAGAGGATGCCTGAAAGGCAGGTTCCTTGTGCACTGCAATAAATGTTTTCGCAAGAACAAAATGCACTTCTTTTTAGAAAATGTCATTTTTCCCCATCTGACACGGTAGATGCCGTTCCAATTTCCGGACATCCGGCTTCCGGCTACTTTTCGTTCAGTCCCAATTAATATTGTCTGAATCCAAAGGGTTTGGCTGAACCATGAACCAAAACCTCCTTAGGTCAGCCCCTGCAGTTCACAACGATGACCAAAAAAAAGCCGCCCCGAAGGGCGGCATAAAGTTTTAGGAGAGGATGCCTGAAAGGCAGGTTCCTTGTGCAGCGCAGCAGCTATATTTGCAATTGCGAAATAAGGATGCCGGTTTGCACAAAATGCAACTGAGCGATTTACGCTAGGGAATACTGCCTTCCGGAATTTAAAAATAAGGTGATTGCTCAATGACTCGCCTGCGCTCCACGCTTTAATCCCGACAAAGCCAGCTGGCCGTCGATCTGGGCCATGAGCCGTTCGAGTCCGGCTTCATCCTTTGCTTCGGCCCTGGCGACCAGCACGTCCTGTGTGTTGGATGCCCGAAGCAGCCACCAGCCATCGGCCGTGTTGACCCGCGCGCCGTCCGTGTCATTCACCTGCGCCCCATCCGCCTTCAGCCGCGCCAGAACCTCGTCTATCACGGCAAATTTGCGGCTTTCATCCACTTGAAACCGCATTTCGGGCGTATTCACCATGGCAGGCATGCTGCCGCGCAGTTCGGTCACGCTCTTGCCCAAGGTAGTAGCAGCTCGGATCAACCGCACCGCCGCATAGATGGCATCGTCAAAGCCATAATATTGATGCTTAAAGAAGATGTGCCCGCTCATTTCGCCAGCGAGCGGGCTACCGGTTTCCTTCATTTTGGACTTGATAAGGCTGTGACCTGTCTTCCACATCAACGGGGCGCCGCCCAGCTCGGATATCCGGTCATAGAGCGCTTGACTGGCCTTCACATCGGCAATGATCGTCGCCCCAGGCACCTCTTTCAGGACCGGCTCCGCCAGGATCGACAGAAGCTGGTCGCCCCAGATGATCCGCCCTTCGCCGTCGATCGCGCCTATGCGATCGCCGTCGCCATCAAAGGCTAGTCCAAAGTCGAGGTTCTTTTCCGCGACAAGCGCCCGAAGGTCGGCCAGATTCTTCTCTTCAGTGGGGTCAGGGTGATGATTGGGGAAATTTCCATCCACATCGGTGAAAAGCAGATGATGCTCTCCCGGGAGCAGCTTGACGAGCTTCTCCACAACTGGTCCCGCCGCACCATTGCCGGCGTCCCAGCCGACACGATAGGCGGCTCCGTCAAAATCCTGGACAAGCCGCTCGACATAGCGGTTCATGATATCGACGCTTTCCGATCCCGCCGTACCTTCGACCCAATCGCCGGCCGCGGCCATTTGCCCCAGTTTCTGAATGTCGGCGCCGAAAAATGGACCGTGCTGAAACACCATTTTGAAGCCATTATAATTGGCGGGATTATGGCTGCCGGTTATCTGGATGCCGCCATCAACGTCCAGCACCGCTTCGGCATAATATAGCATCGGCGTCGGCCCCATTCCGACTCGCACAGCATGCACGCCGCTGGCGTTCAGCCCCTCGACCAGTGCATCTTCCAGGGTAGGGGAGCTTAGACGCCCGTCATAACCAATGGCCACCCGGCTACCCCCCGCCCGCACGATCAGCGTGCCAAATCCTCGGCCAATGGCATAGGCATCCCTTTCGGTCAGCGTTTCTCCCACTATGCCCCGAATGTCATATTCGCGGAGGGAAGTAGGATGGAAATTGTGGGTCATGCTCTGTCCTTCTGATTTTCATATTCCCGCGGGGCAGGAAACTGGGGGTCAAGATCAAGAGAGACTCCCAAATTCCTGGTTTCGCAGGAGCACCAATTGGATCAACTGCTTATTAGTGGCACCTATTTTTCGCCATGATGACGCAACAGCACGTCGCGTGCCGCATTGATCCTGCCGGCCAATGCTTCTGTGCCGCCCCGGTCAGGATGGGTTAACGCTATAAGCCGGCGATATGCCGCCTGGATTTCGTCCGGATCGGCGCTTTCGTCAACGCCCAGCAAGGCGCGCGCCTCGGCCACGTCCATGGCAACGGGAGTCGCTTCTGAAACTCTTGCTTTGGGTTCCGGTCGATTGAAGCGCCACAAAGCGTAAAGTCCGGTCAGCAACGCTGGAGCGACACCCAGCAGGGGCCTGCCCTTAGCCAACAGTACAAGGCCAAGAACGCCCATCGCAATGGCCATCGCATCTTGTCCGGTGATCCGTTTCAGCCGGCCTGTCCACCACATCCAGCCCAGAAGGGCGATGACGGCAAGGGCAATCGGACCCATTAGAAGACGCCATGCTCCACGGCCATGGGAAGAGAAAGACCGGACACCATTTCCCGCAATTCCTGCCGCGCGGCGATATGGCTGACGCCCAGTTCGCCCAAATGCCCCTTGTCCAGAAGAGTGAGGCCGGACGGAAAGAGTTCCCGATAGATAACGCGTTCGGACAGGCCCGGAATAACCCGAAAACCGACGCGTTTGGAGAGTTCCGTCAGGGCCTCTCCCACCCGGCGCATATTACGCGCCTCGATATGTTGGAGGCGGTTGCGCAACAGCACCCAGTCTATAGTTACCCCGTCGGCCTTGGCGCGGGTCTTTCGGGCTTCCCAGATCAGCTCGGAATAGAAACTCAGCTTCCGAACCTTGAAATTTTCTGGATCCACCTGACCAATCAAGTCAAAATCGACGAAACTGTCGTTCATTGGCGTCACCAGCGTGTGCGCTCGAGCCGCCATATATTTGGCGAAGCGATCATCGCGTCCGGGCGTATCGACAACCAGGAAATCCATTCCCTGCTCCAGCGATTCGACGCGCTGCTCAAGCTCCGCCAGCACATCGCCTTCATGCACGGCATATACAGGTGTCGGCAGGACGATCTGCCGCCGTCGGGCAGTTTCCTCGCGATTTTCCAAATAGCGGGTCACGGTGCGCTGCCGGGGATCGAGATCCAGAACGGCCACTCTATGCCCTTGCATAGTCAGTGCAACGGCAACATGCACGGCCGTTGTCGACTTGCCGGTGCCCCCTTTTTCATTGGCGAACACGATATAATGCGGCTGTCCGTTCGGCATCATCCCGGCTCTTCCCCCCATTGCGCTACCCAATCGATTCGCGATCTTGATCCTGTCATCTTGTCGCTGCATAGCAACATGAACAGGCATAAATCGCCCTTATCGGAGCCTTGATCAACGTGCAAATCATCCGTGAACTTGCGCTCCTTAGGGAAGCGGTCGGGATCCTGAGAAACGGAGGCCGCAAGCGGATCGCGCTTGTGCCCACCATGGGCGCCCTCCATGACGGGCATCTCGCATTGATTGATGAGGCCCGGACGCACGCCGATCATGTCATTGCCTCGATCTTCGTTAATCCAAAGCAGTTTGGCGCGAATGAGGATCTGGACAGCTATCCCCGTCGCGAGGCGACCGACGCCAAATTACTGACGGATCGGGGTTGCGACGTGCTTTGGTGTCCGACGGTCGATGAAGTCTATCCCGACGGTTTTGCCACAACTATTTCTGTAAGCGGCATAAGCGAGGGCCTTTGCGGTGGCGCTCGGCCGGGCCATTTCGACGGCGTTGCCACGGTCGTCGCCAAACTGTTCAACCAGGTTCAACCTGACGTGGCCATATTTGGCGAAAAGGACTATCAGCAACTGGCCGTGATCCGCCGCATGGCGCGGGATCTTGATTTCAACATCGACATCATCGGTGTGCCGACTCAGCGAGATACGGACGGATTGGCTCTGTCTTCCCGCAATACTTACCTGACCGATGAGGAACGCAAAGCGGCCCATGCGCTGCCCAGAGCCCTTGGTCAGGCCGCAGCGCGCATTGAAAAGGGCGGCGACGTTGCTGAAGCACTGGACAAAGCGAAAGCGGCGCTGGCGGCGGCGGGCTTCGATCCCATCGACTATGTGGAATTACGGGATGCAGTTACGCTGAAGCCTGTATCGAACGCGAAACAACCGGCGCGGCTGCTCGCTGCGGCAAAGATCGGTCAAACAAGACTGATTGATAACATCGAAGTAAAACGGAAATGATTTTCAGCCCGTGACATGCGAATAATTGCGTTTTATCGCATGGTGTCTACGCCATTAACCATTTCTTCACGGGCGTGCATCAAAAGTCGACCCTGACGAGAACCGATGGGGTTGAATGTCATGGGTAACAGTTTCAAGAGCGCTGCGTTCCTTATTGAAAGCCGGCTTGCCGATGCGGCCCGGGGCGATCCCAATGCTTATTTCGAGCTCGGCATCGCCTATTCTTCCGGCTCCGGTCGTGAAGTCGACCTGATCCAGGCGCATAAATGGTTCAATCTCGCCGCCCTTGCAGGCAGCGAGGAAGGGCAGGCATGCCGTGCGGAGATTTCCGAAGAAATGTCCGCCCGCGAAGTCGCCGAAGCCCAAAAGCAGGCACGAGCTTGGCTGCACGAAATTGGCAGACGCGCGGCCTGAGCGTCAGCGCAATTAGCGTTCGGACATCCTGTCGCGTAGCCGGTTTTCCTGGTCCTGAAGCTCCGGAGTCAGGATATCGCCGAAGTCGGCGGCTTCGAACACCGGCCGGATTTCTATTTCACTGGGGCCGGGCATTGGATTGGGGCAACGTTTCGCCCATTCGACCGCTTCGGCCATATCCTTGACCTCCCACAGCCAGAAGCCGGCGACCAGTTCGCCGGTTGCCGCGAAGGGACCGTCAATCACGGTGCGGTTAGGCCCGTCGAAGGCCACCCTTTTGCCTTTTGAGGAAGGATGCAGGCCTTCGCCAGCCAGCATTATACCGGAATTGACCAGCTCCTCATTATATTTGCCCATTGCCTCCAGCAGTTCAGTAGAGGGCATCTGGCCCGCTTCGCTGTCCTTCGTCGCTTTCACCAGAACCATAACGCGCATCGCCTAGTCTCCTTCGTCAAGAGAAGGCCGCTCATGTTTTCCTGAACGGCGTTCTTTCCCCCAGCCATTCCCGTTCCTGCGCCGCCGCCTCTCGTTCGCGAACCAAGAAATCCTCGACCGCCTGCCGAAAGCCGGAATCAGCGATATAATGCGCGGAATATGTGGGCACCGGGGCGTAGCCGCGAGCCAGTTTATGGCCGCCCTGCGCGCCCGCCTCCACTGTCTTCAATCCTCTGGCGATCGCCACGTCTATGGCTTGATAATAGCATAGCTCGAAGTGCAGGAACGGTACATCCTCCATGCAGCCCCAATAGCGGCCGTAAAGCGTTTCAGAACCGATCATATTGAGCGCGCCGGCGATCGGCCGCCCGTTCCGTAGCGCCAGGATCAGCAAGATCCGATCGGCCATCCGTTCGCCCAGCAGGGAAAAGCAGGAGCGGGTCAGATAGGGCCGGCCCCATTTGCGCGACCCGGTGTCCTGATAGAATTCCCAGAAAATATCCCAGTGGGCCTCGCTTATGTCACTGCCAGTAAGGTGCAGGATGTCGAGACCCTTGATCGCCGCCGCCCGTTCCTTGCGGATGTCCTTCCGCTTGCGGCTGGACAAGTCGGCAAGAAAATCATCGAAACTGGCATAATCCCGGTTAATCCAATGGAATTGGCTGTCCTCCCTGATCATCCAGCCGGACCTCTCGAACAGCGGAAGTTGCGCGGGTTCCACAAATGTGGCGTGGGCGGACGATAGGCCATTCTGTTCCACGACCATTGATGCCGCCGATAGCAAAGCAGGCGCCAGTCTGGTATCGCGCAGCAGCAACCTTGGCCCTGGCACCGGCGAAAAGGGCGATGCGATCTGCAGTTTGGGATAATAGCTTCCGCCCGCTCGCTCATAGGCGTCAGCCCAAGCATGATCGAATATATATTCGCCCTGACTGTGGCTCTTCAAATAAGCCGGTAGAGCCGCCGCAAGCCGGCCGTCGGATCCGACGATGACGATCGGCGTGGATTTCCACCCAGTGCCGGGTCCCACGCTGCCCGAATCTTCAAGCGCACTCAAGAAATCGTGCGAGACAAAGGGATTGCCGCTACCAGCACAGGCGTCCCACTCCTCTTTGGGCAGCGCCGCCACCCCATCTGCAATGCGGGCGGTGATACTTTGCGGATCGCGATCAGCCATGAAGCATTCGCTCCGAGGGAAAATTAGGCGATTTTCTCATAGATGATTTGATCCGAATGCTCCATTGCGATCCGCTCCTGCGCGGCATTGCCCACGGTCCATGTCAAAACCGGAAGCTTGCGAGCGCGGGCGTGCGCAGCAAAAGGCGAAGGCAAATCCCTTATATCATATGCCAGGAACTCGGCGCGGGAACGCCACAGCGACAATCTGCGTTCAACGCGGCCCTTGAGCCCTTTCTTATCCTCCTCGCTGACCACTAAACCCCGCACCAGATGGGGCGCGTGCGTCGCGAACCAGGCGGGCACCAGAGGATTGAAGGACATGATTGCAGCCTTGCCTCTATAGCCCTCCAGCGCG
This sequence comes from Rhizorhapis suberifaciens, assembly GCF_014200045.1. Classification (GTDB taxonomy): domain Bacteria; phylum Pseudomonadota; class Alphaproteobacteria; order Sphingomonadales; family Sphingomonadaceae; genus Rhizorhapis; species Rhizorhapis suberifaciens. The sequence goes on along the minus strand of NZ_JACHOV010000011.1, from coordinate 17,335 downwards.
CGCCGTACGCCCAGGCACATGCCGGTGATATTGCGGTCAGCCGATTTGATTTCAATAAGGATCGGCTTACGTCCGCCAAGCCGGGCCAATATCTCGCTCAGGCGAGGAATGCGCTCGTCCGTGCCCTTCAGCAGCACTTTATCCAGATCCGCGGCCAGACGCGATGCAACAGCGCCCTGCTCCGCCGTCAGCCGACCGAGTTCATAATCGTGAAAGACAAAGGGAACCCCATCGGTGCTGATTTGCACGTCGCATTCAAAGCCATGTTCCTCGCCCAGCGCCGCATCGAACGCCGCCCGGCTGTTTTCGATCAGCCCCCGGCCGTGCAGACCCCGGTGGGCAAAGGGCTGCTCATACAGAAAGGCAACCCGCGACCGTTCCGGAGCGGGACTGAAAAAGGAATCAAGCCTGGCGGACTGCGACAATCGCGTCGATCTCTACAGCCGCGCCCAAGGGCAGCACCGGCACACCCACAGCGCTACGGGCGTGTCGCCCGGCATCCCCAAAGACCTTCTGCATCAGCTCGGACGCCCCATTTGCGACTTTGGGCTGATCGGTAAAATCAACTGCGCTGTTTACAAAAGCGCCGAGCTTCACAATCCGTTCTACCCTAGAGAGGTCGCCCAGGGCCAGTTTCATCTGCGCAATCAGCATCAGGCCACAACGCTCCGCCGCCTTGACGCCAAAATCGAGGTTCCGGTCCTCGCCCAACCGGCCGGTCATCAGAACACCGTCATCAAAAGGCAGCTGTCCGGAAATATGCAGAAGGCCGTTCGCTTCGACGGCCGGCACATAAGCGGCAACGGGCGCTGCCGCCTGAGGAAGGGAAAGGCCGAGTTGCTCAATCTTTTCTTCGATGGTCATGCAAGGGCAGAAGCATGACGGAAAGGGAGAGGTCAAGGACTTATTCCCTCCCCGAGGAGAGGAAGATGGTGGGCGCGGCAAGGATTGAACTTGCGACCCCACCCGTGTGAAGGGTGTGCTCTACCACTGAGCTACGCGCCCGCCGGCCATTATCCGGGGTGGCTTCCGTTGGCATTGGACGGTCCGGGAGTCAAGGCGTTCAACGCCATTTCAACGCTACGTCCCCTTGACCCTGCGTCGCGCCCGGCGAGCCGATCCGTCGCGCAGCGCCCAGCGGAGCGCCATTGCCATGCCCTGCGCTCCACCTCTTACTATCGGCCTTGCTTGCCTGGGCATCGGAAGCCTGTGCATGCGGGCGGCCCATTCGGGCAAGAGGTCGATTGCAGCGCTATTGGTGACGGATTGAAACAGCAGTGGCCCCAGATGCACGGATCGCGGCACCAGCAGCGCCCGTGCGACTTGGCGTGTTCGCTCATCGCAGCGAAGGGTTGGACGCATGTCTTCGATAAACGCCATAGCGTCAGCCAGTGTTTTGGGCACATGAAGAGCGCCCAATCGATCTGCAATTTCCGCCATCTCCGCGAAATAGCGGTCTTGGGCGGACTGGGGGAACCAGGGCGCGCGATAGCGAACATAGGCATTCAGAAAGCTGGTGGTCTCTGTCACATGAACCCAGGCCAACAGGTCCGGATCATGCGCCGAATAATGTGCCCCGTCCTGGGTCCAGCCTTGCACGTGGTCGTGAATGACCTGCACCTTCGCGATGAGCGCCAGCGCCTGCGCGGTAGAGCCATAGGTCGTGCCGGCAATGAATTGAGCGGTTCGCCGCAACCGGCCGAGCATATCCTGCCGGAAATTGGAATGATCCCAAACCCCAGCCAGCACGCCCGGATGCAGCATCTGCATCAACAAGCCTGCAAGACCGCCGATCATCATCGTGGTGAAATCGCCATGCACCTTCCATGCCGCCGAAGCGGGGCCGAACAGGCCCGGATCGCCCGCGGGCCGGTCCAGGTCGACCTCACCGGAACCAAAGCCCACCAGCTGATGGACCTGCCTTTCAATCCCTTCGCGTATGCCCAGCATCGTTTGAAACCCGGTGAGTCACGCCGATCTTTGGCGACCGCCTGCACCATTCCACGATAAAGATAGGCAGGCGGCGCTCATTCGCCAATGCCTTTATCCTCGCCATGCGAGATGCGATTCATAATCCGCCCCGGCCAACTCATTCAAATATTCCCTTCGGCAGATATGTTATCCGGCAGGCAAGGTCGGCTTCGCCACTCGCCACGATATAATGATCGCCTGCATCAACGATGCCAGTGGTGAACACCACTGGTGTGGGCAGATACATTTGCTTTCCAAGCGGCTCCGTAAGGGCCGGATTAGCCTCCAGCACTGGCCGTTCATCCTCCAGCCGCAAAATCCGGGAGGGGTCATCCTGGTCAAGCAACGCCCAAAAGGTGCGATAGACGCCAACAGCGGCGCGGGGCTCAACGCCGTGGTAGAGCATCAGCCAGCCTTGCCTTGTAAATATCGGCTGGCTCCCGCCTCCGACCTTCCCGGCGCAGGCGGAATGTTTTTTTGCGCGGATGAAGGGCGCGTCCAGCGGCTTCCAGTGAAGCGCATCGGGCGATTGAGCCAGATTGATGGATGGTCCGCCCTCAAACGGACTGTCAGATGGGGAGGCGAAATAAACCTCGCCCAAGGGCCGGGTCAGAGCCATGAACTTGTCGCCCACCTTGCCTTCGAACAACAGCATGTCCTTGTTCTGATGATCGAGAATTATTCCCTCTAGCCGGTAATCCAGGCCGTTGACCGAGGTGTGAAGCGTCGTGCAATGCCGCTCGGAACTCACCGAACAGGCCGTCATATAGTATATGCCGTCGATAAGGCTGATCCGCGCATCCTCGACACCATATTCCTGATAGCTGGCTGCAGGTTCGATAGCCCTGTCATAATGGATTGTCACGATCGAGCGGCCATCCGGCGTCAGTTCGACGGGAAGCAGCCAGGAAAGAGAGGTCAGCGCCATCAGCTGATTGGCCCTATCCAGGATCATAAGACGGCGCGGATCGCTGAGATCAACCGAGCTCAGCGGATGGGGATCGAGAATGTAGCCATGGGGCGTCCAGCGAACCGATCGCACATGATCTCGCGCAACCGGCTGCCGCAAGGCTTCGGCGACACGCACCATCATCAGTAAATTACCGTTGGGCAACCGAGTGAAGCCTGGGTTGAAAGCGCCTAGGACATAGGTCGGTTCGGCTATCCCGCGGCGCAGCGGGGATCTGGTCAAATCGACGTCATCGGGCCGGAAGATCAGGAAATCATCGCCCAGCATGTAAAGCTCCTTGCGTCAGCGCGGAACGCCTGCGGCATTGGCAGGTTCCACAATCTGCATGGAAGCAATGGTTTGCAGACCCCGGCAAATGCTCTCTATGGCACCAGCACGGTATCTGCTGCATGGGGCAGCATAGTGGGGTAATCCAGCGTATAGTGCAGCCCCCGGCTCTCCTTCCGCCGCAATGCGGACCGAACAATAAGCCGCGCTACTTCCACCAGATTGCGCAATTCGATGAGGTCTGGGGTAACCCGGAAATTTCCATAATATTCATCGACTTCCTGGGCGAGCAGGTTCACGCGATGAAGCGCCCGCTCCAGCCGCTTCGTCGTTCGGACGATGCCGACATAATCCCACATGAACCGACGGATTTCGCGCCAGTTATGCTGGACGATCACTTCTTCGTCGCTGTCGGTGACGCGGCTTTCATCCCATGCGCGGATTGGCGGCGGGGGCGGCAGGCTGTCCCAATTGGAGTGGATGTGCTGCGCTGCCGCCTCGCCAAAGACGAAACATTCGAGGAGGGAGTTGGACGCCAGGCGATTGGCCCCGTGCAGGCCGCTCTCCGTGACTTCGCCGGCCGCATAAAGGCCGGGCAGATCCGTGCGGCCGTCAAGATCGATGATCACGCCGCCACAGGTATAATGCTGCGCGGGAACGACGGGAATCGGCTCCTTGGTGATGTCGATGCCAAGTTCCAGGAGGCGGGTATAGATAGTCGGGAAATGCTCCCTGACGAACTCGGGGGGCTTATGGCTGATGTCGAGGTGGACATAGTCGAGGCCAAGGCGTTTGATCTCATGGTCTATCGCCCGCGCCACTACGTCGCGCGGAGCAAGTTCGCCCCGCTTGTCGTGCCGGTCCATGAAGCGTTCGCCGCCATCGGGAACGCCGGGGGGGAGCTTCAACAAGCCGCCTTCGCCGCGCATAGCCTCGGTAATCAGGAAGTTCTTGACCTCCAGATTGTAAAGGCAGGTGGGATGAAACTGGTTCATCTCCATGTTGGAGACGCGACACCCCGCGCGCCATGCCATGGCGATTCCGTCCCCTGTGGCTCCGCGCGGTGCGGTAGAGAAGAGATAGGTCCGGCCCGCTCCGCCTGTCGCCAATATGGTCGCCCTACCGGTGAAAGCCTCGACGCTGTTGGTCGCCTTGTCAAAGGCGTAAATGCCCCAGACATGCCCGTCGCCCGAATATTTTTCCCCATGACGGCTGGTGATGAGGTCGATTGCGACCATATCGGGAAGCAATGTGATGTTGGGATTGGCCTCCGCCGCCTGGATGAGCGCGCGCTGCACAGCGGCACCGGTCGCATCGTCCACATGCACGATCCGTCTGTGGCTGTGCCCGCCCTCTCGTGTCAAATGCCAGCGTTCGCCAAAATCCTCACTGGCGTTGAAAGGGACGCCCAGCGCAGCCAATTGCTCGATGGCCGCCGGGGCGTTGGAAACCACGAACTCCACGGTTTCGAGCTTGTTGAGTCCCGCCCCTGCCACCATCGTGTCTTGAACATGGCTTTCAAAAGTGTCGCCGGCGTCCAGCACGGCGGCAATCCCCCCTTGCGCCCAATTGGTGGATCCGCTGTTCGCAGCGCCCTTTGCGAGAACAAGTACCTTCTTGTCCTGCGCCAGATTGATGGCTGCGGTCAGGCCCGCAGCACCGGAACCGATAATGACCACGTCGAAATTCTGGGTAGGCATAGTCTCTCTTATCTATCCGGTCAGGTTCAGCAGAACCTAGGGTCTGGACCTAAGCCACCGACCGCGTGAGATGCAGAAAGACATCTTCCAGGTCGGGTTCTCGCGTCGACACGTCCACTATTCCCAAGCCGCCTTGCTGCACCGCAGCCAATACATCGCCTGCATTGGCCTTGGTCTTCATATACGTAATTGTTAGCACCCGGCCCGCCGTCAACTCAATCTTTTCAAAGCAGGGGTGCATAGGTGCCTCATCCAGGTCGCGGTCCACTGTCACTTCGACCATTTTCTCTTGCGCCATGTTGACAAGCTCGCGGGTGGGCTTGTTGGCAATCAGGCGTCCATGATTGATGATGGCAATCCGGTCGCATAGCTCTTCGGCTTCCTCCAGATAATGGGTGGTGAGCACGATTGTGACGCCCTGTTCGTTCAACTGTCGCACATAGGCCCAGAGTTGCTGTCTCAGTTCGATGTCCACCCCGGCCGTTGGCTCGTCAAGCACCAGGATCGGCGGCGAATGCACCATGGCTTTCGCCACCAGCAACCGTCGTTTCATGCCGCCCGAGAGGGTTCGGGCATAGGCATTGGCCTTGTCTTCCAAATGCACTGCGCGCAACAGCTCCCATGTCTTCCGCTGCGCCTTGGGCACACCATAGAAGCCCGCTTGATTTTCAAGGGTCTCAAATGGCGTAAAGAAAGGATCGAAGACGATCTCCTGCGGGACGACGCCGATACTGTTCTTGGCGTTGCGAGGGTTAAGCGCAATGTCGAATCCCCAAATCCGCGCCGTACCACCAGTTTTATTGACCACGCCCGACAGGATGTTGATCAACGTCGATTTGCCTGCGCCATTGGGCCCCAAAAGCCCGAAAATCTGGCCCCGAGGCACATTGAGGGTCACATTGTCCAGCGCCAGCTTGCCGCCGTGATAGACTTTCGACAGCCCGTCGATTTCGATCGCGCTTTGGAGGGTAGAGGGTTGAGTCATGTCCCGCGTCATAGCCGCGCGGGACGAGCGAGCAAAGAAAAGTCTGGCTAGGAGATCCTGTGGCCAGCCCCACCATCGCCCATTGCACCGTCAAATCTCCGATGATAAAGCGCCCGACCATGATCCAGCCGCCCGAAACCGTCCGCATAAACAAAAGCCGTGTCGCTTGCGACGGCGCTTCCGACATTCCTGGCGGCGCGGCGCTCGGCCATCCTCGCGTTTTCCTTGAAATCGACGAAAAAGGCTATGTCGAATGCGGCTATTGCGACCGCCGCTTCGTGCTGATTAGCGGTCCGGCCGATATTTCCGAAGATAAGGGTGCACAAGCGGCCTGATCATCTTATATCGGGCGGCATGACCGATACAGCCGCATCCGAAATCCACGACGTCCGCAAATTCCTTTATCGTGAAGGTGCGCTTGACCCGGAAGGGGCTGCTCGCCTGACGAACGAGGCGCTCAAAAATTGCGACGATGGCGAGCTTTACCTGCAATATCGCGCCAGCGAGAGCTTCGGCTTTGACGATGGCCGACTAAAGACCGCCGATTACAGCACCGATGCAGGCTTTGGCCTGCGCGGCGTTTCCGGCGAGATGACCGGCTTTTCCCACGCCAATGACATCAGTGAAGCGGCGATCCGGCGCGCGGCGGAAACGCTGACGCTGCTCGATCCCGCCAAGGGAAGCATCGCGCCGTCGCCCAAGCGCACTAATCGCCATCTTTACACGGACGCCAATCCGCTCGAACTCGTACCCTTCGCCAAAAAGGTGGCGCTTTGCGAACAGATCAACGCCGTCGCCCGCGCCCGGGATCCGCGCGTGTCGCAGGTGTCGGTGAGCCTTGCCGGAAGCTGGAGCGTCATCGACATCATCCGTGCGGATGGTTTTACGGCGAGCGATATTCGGCCGCTGGTTCGCCTTAACGTCTCGGTCATCCTTGAAGAAAACGGCCGGCGCGAAAGCGGCGTCTTCGGCATGGGCGGCCGCTATGTTTACAATGACCTCTTCAAACCCGAAAGCTGGGACCGCGCCATTGACGAGGCCATCGCCCAGGCAGCGGTCAACCTTCGGTCCGTCCCCGCTCCTGCCGGGGAGATGACCGTGCTGCTCGGCCCCGGCTGGCCCGGCGTCCTGCTGCATGAAGCGGTGGGTCACGGACTGGAAGGTGATTTCAATCGCAAAGGCACCTCCACCTTTTCCGGCCGCCTGGGCGAACGAGTCGCAGCGCCAGGTGTGACCGTTGTTGACGATGGCAGCATCATGAACCGCCGCGGCTCGCTCAGCATTGACGACGAAGGTACGCCCACGCAGGAAAATGTGCTGATCGAGGACGGCATTCTCAAAGGCTATATGCAGGACCGCCTGAATGCGCGGCTGATGGGCGTTGAACCCACCGGCAATGGCCGCCGCGAAAGCTATGCCCATGCTCCCATGCCGCGTATGACCAACACTTTCATGCGTGGCGGCAATGACGATCCCTCCGAACTGTTGAGCCGCGTCAAGAAGGGCATTTATGCAAAGAGCTTTGGCGGCGGGCAGGTCGACATCGTATCGGGCAAGTTCGTCTTTTCCTGCACCGAGGCATATAAGGTCGAAAACGGCAAGATTGGCGATCCGATCAAGGGCGCTACGCTCATCGGTGATGGTCCCACCGCGCTCACCAAGATCATCGGGATCGGCAACGACATGGCGCTCGACGAAGGCATCGGCGTCTGTGGCAAGGGCGGACAATCCGTCCCGGCGGGCGTTGGCCAGCCCACCTTGCTGCTTGAAGGGCTGACGGTAGGCGGTACGGCGGCATAAGGGTTAGAAGGCATGTCGGAATTTACGGACGCGCTGACAGAGGCTCATTACGCCTTCATTGAACGGCAGCCCGTGTTTTTCGTGGCGACCGCGGCGGAAGGCGCTCGGATCAACTTGTCGCCCAAGGGATATGACAGCTTCCGCATATTGGGACCGGAACGCGTCGCCTATCTGGACCTCGGCGGCTCCGGCAATGAGACGCAGGCCCATTTGACCGCAGATGGCCGCATCACCATCATGTTTTGCGCCTTCGACCGCCCGCCCCTGATCCTGCGCATCTATGGCCGGGGCAAGGCGATATTGCCGCAGGATGACGGCTTTGAGGAACTGTCATGCGGCTTCCCTCCCCTGCCCGGCATAAGGCAGATCTTCGACATTGCCGTCGACAGCGTGCAGACCAGCTGCGGATGGGGCGTGCCGCACATGACGTTGGAGGAGGAGCGGGAGACCCTGGCCAAATATCATGCACAGCAGGACCCCCAGGATCGCCTCGCGAAAATCAGCAAGCGCACCAAGAGCATCGACGGACTTCCGCTGCGGGTGCAATCAGCCATTCCTGCCGGTGAATGGCCAGTTGCGGAGCGGGAGTTGGCAAAGCCGTGATGCCCAAAATTTAAGCACTCTCCCTCCATTGCCCAAAAATGCGGCTGCCGCCTCTGCAGGGCGGAACCCAAACCCCGCCTTAACGCTTGTTTAAGGAGTTTGGCACGCCTCTTGCTACCTGGGTAGCGCACACCAGAATTAGGGGGCGAAATGAAACTAGTCATAGCTATCATTAAGCCGTTCAAGCTGGACGACGTCCGAGAAGCTCTGTCTTCGATCGGGGTCGCCGGGATGACGGTCAGCGAAGTAAAGGGCTTTGGCCGACAAAAGGGCCAGACGGAAATCTATCGCGGCGCCGAATACAGCACCAACATGGTTCCCAAGATCAAGATCGAGGTCGTTTGCGATGACGATCTTGCGCCCCGCGTTGTCGAAGCCACGCAGCAGGCCGCGAACAGCGGCGCCATTGGCGACGGCAAGATCTTTGTCCTGGATGTCGGTCAGGCCGTGCGTATCCGCACCGGCGAAACCGGCGAAACCGCGCTCTAAGAAAAAGGGGGAATGATGACTATTTCCAAGAATATCTTGGGCGGGATCGGTGCGCTCAGCGCGTCACTGATCACCGCCGCGCCCGCATGGGCGCAGGATGGGCCCATCAAGGCGCCCACCGCCGAGCAAATGGCCGGCATGGTCGACAAGGGCGATGTCGCCTGGATGCTCGTTTCCTCTGCGCTGGTGCTGATGATGTCGGTGCCCGCGCTTGCCCTGTTCTATGGCGGCCTGGTGCGGACCAAGAACATGCTCAGTCTGCTGATGCAGGTGTTCATGATCGTGTCGGTGGCCGCTCTGGTCTGGTGCGGCTGGGGCTACAGCCTTGCTTTCACCAGCAATAATGCGTTTGTGGGCGGGCTTTCCAAGGCTTTCCTGGCGGGCGTTTCCAGCTCGACCTATGCCGCCACTTTCTCGAACAACGTCTATCTGCCTGAATTCGTGTTCGTGATGTTCCAGATGACCTTCGCCTGCATTACGCCAGCTCTGATCGTGGGAGCCTTCGCGGAGCGCGTGAAGTTCAGCGGCCTGATGGTCTTCATCGTGCTGTGGCTGACGGTGATCTATTTCCCGATCGCACATATGGTATGGTATTGGGCGGGTCCCGACTTCCTGCCTGATGCGCCGACGGATTACGGCTTCCTGTGGGGCATGGGCGCTCTCGATTTTGCGGGCGGCACCGTCGTTCACATCAATGCCGGCATTGCGGGCCTTGTGGGTTGCCTTTTGATCGGCAAGCGCGTGGGCTATCCCCGCGAACCCATGCCGCCGCACTCGCTGACCATGACCATGATCGGCGCTTCGCTTCTGTGGGTTGGCTGGTTTGGCTTCAACGCCGGTTCCAACCTGGAAGCCAATGGCGTCACCGCTGTTGCGTTCATCAACACGATGGTCGCCACCGCTGCTGCTGCTGTTAGCTGGGCGCTGGTCGAACAGTTCCACCATGGCAAGCCTTCATTGCTGGGCGCGGCCACGGGTGCTGTTGCCGGTCTGGTGGCAATCACCCCGGCTTCGGGTTTTGCTGCTCCGATGACTTCGATCCTGCTCGGCTTCATCGTGTCGCCAATCTGCTACCTCTTCGTTTCTTTCGTGAAGAAGAAGTTTGGCTATGACGACAGCCTGGACGTTTTTGGCGTACACTGCATCGGCGGCATTGTCGGCGCGATCGGCACCGCCATCGTCGCTGATCCGGCACTGGGTGGCCAGGGCTTCTTCGAATATACCGTGTTCCCGGCGGCGGTCGGCGCCTATGACATGGGCGCGCAGCTTGTTACCCAGATCAAGGCAGTCGTGTTGACGCTGCTCTGGTCGGGCATCGGTTCCGCGATTCTGTACTTCATCATCGACAAGACCATTGGTCTGCGTCCGACGGTGGAAGAAGAGCTGCAGGGGCTGGACCTCTCCAGCCATGGCGAACGCGCCTATAACTACTGAAGTTCGGAGGGTGGCTCGCCAAAACGGGCCGCCCTCCATAAGATGTTCCTCCTGCGAACATCCTGGGCCGGTGCCTAAGCACCGGCCTTTTTTGTAGCCCGACATTCTCTTGCAGTTTGCACAATCATCTTCGTCTATTTTGCAAGCTTCAGCCGCGCTTTGGAGATGCGCCGCTTAACGAGGCTGCTATGGTCCGCCCGGTTGAGAATCGTCGGGGGTGCTGCAATATGCCGGATGCCGAACTTGCGCTTGTGCTGGCCCGTGCTCAATTCGCATTCACGATCAGCTTTCATTTCATTTTCCCGGCCTTCTCCATCGGTCTTGCCAGTTACCTGATGGTGCTTGAGGGGCTTTGGCTGAGGACAGGCAGCGGCGTTTACGCCAATCTTTACCGTTACTGGCTGAAGATCTTTGCCGTGACCTTCGGCATGGGCGTAGTGTCCGGCATCGTCATGTCCTATCAGTTCGGCACCAACTGGTCCGTTTTTTCCGACAAGGCTGGCCCCGTGGTCGGGCCGTTGATGGCCTATGAGGTTCTTACCGCCTTTTTCCTGGAGGCGGGTTTTCTCGGCGTGATGCTGTTCGGGATCGGCAAAGTCGGCAAGGGGCTGCACTTCCTCGCCACCTGCGCGGTTGCGATAGGCACTTTCATCTCCGCCTTCTGGATCTTGTCGGTAAACAGCTGGATGCAGACGCCGACCGGCTATGCCGTCAACGCAGCGGGACAGTTTGTACCAGGGGGAAGCTGGATCGACATCATCTTCAATCCCAGCTTTCCCTATCGCCTCGTTCACACCGTCATTGCCTCCTATCTCACGACCGCCCTCGCGGTCGGCGCCGTCGGCGCATGGCATCTCTTGCGGGATCGGACCAATACCGGCGCGCGAACAATTTTTTCCATGGCGATGTGGATGGCTGCCCTGGTGGCGCCGCTACAGATTTTGGCCGGGGACCTTCACGGGCTCAATACGCTGGAACATCAGCCTGCCAAGATAATGGCGATGGAGGGACATTATGAAAGCCATCCGAGCGGGGCGCCCTTGATCCTGTTCGGCGTTCCGAACAGCGCTGAGAAGCGGATGGATTATGCAGTGGAAATTCCCAAAGCTTCTTCGCTGATCCTGAAGCACGACCTCGATGCGCCGCTCGCAGGTCTCGACACCATTCCAGATGATCGGGAGCCTCCCGTGGGGATCATATTCTGGTCATTCCGCGTCATGGTGGGACTTGGATTTGCAATGTTGGGGCTTGGTCTCTGGAGCTTGGCGGCCCGCTTGAAAGGCAGGCTGTATGACTGGCCCTGGCTGCACCGCGCCGCAATCTTGCTGGGTCCGTCCGGCTTCGTCGCCGTCATTGCAGGCTGGGTCACGACAGAGGTGGGGCGGCAACCCTGGACTGTATATGGGCTGCTCCGGACCTCCAATTCCGTGTCACCATTGGCGGCGCCCGCGGTCGGCGCGTCGCTGGTCGCCTTTGCAATCGTCTATTTCTCGGTGTTCGCAGCGGGCACCTGGTACATTCTAAAGCTGATGGCAAAGCCGCCCCAGCCGCACGAGTCCGCTCCCAGCGAGCATCCCGAACGCTCAGCGGGCATCACCCCCGCTCCGGGCCTGCAAGGTGGTCATTGATGGATATCAATTTTGATCTGACCGTCATTTGGGCAGCGATCATTGCCTTTGCCGTTGCCGCCTATGTGGTGATGGACGGTTTTGACCTCGGCATTGGCATCCTCTTCCCGCGGCTGAAGGTCGGACGGCAGCGTGACATGGCGATGAACAGCATTGCGCCGGTATGGGATGGAAACGAGACCTGGCTGGTCCTCGGCGGTGGCGGGTTGATGGCTGCGTTTCCACTCGCTTATGCCATCATCCTTCCCGCCCTTTATGCTCCGCTCATCGCCATGCTGTTGGGCCTTATCTTTCGTGGGGTGGCGTTCGAGTTCCGCTGGCGCGATCCGGGACATCGGCCTTTCTGGGACTTCGCCTTTGTCACCGGCTCTCTTACCGCCACCCTGGCGCAGGGCGTCACGCTCGGCGCATTGCTCCAGGGGATCACGGTGGAAGGCCGCGCATATGCGGGCGGTTGGTGGGAGTGGCTGACGCCCTTCAGCCTGCTTACCGGGGTGAGCCTGGTCATCGGCTATGCGCTGCTCGGATCATGCTGGCTGATCTGGAAGACCAGCGGTGAGCTTCAAGCCCTCGCCATATACTATGCCCGGCCGTTGGGAGTTGCGCTGGTCGCGGCGATCATGGCCGTGAGCGCCTACACGCCTTTTCTTGAAAAGAAATATTATCAGGCCTGGTTTGACTGGCCAGGCATCCTTGCAACGGCACAGATGCCCCTGCTTGTTGCCCTTACCGCCTTCCTCCTTTGGCGCAGCATCGGCGGGCGACGCGATTATCTGCCCTTTCTTTTGACGCTGGTTCTCTTTGGCCTTTCAATGGTCGGTCTCGCCATATCCATTTGGCCTGACGTGATCCCCGGCCGCGTCTCCATCTGGGCCGCCGCCGCACCGGAACAGAGCCAGATTTTCATGCTGGTGGGTTCGGCCATTCTAATCCCCATCATCCTTGCCTACACCGCCTGGGCCTATTGGGTCTTCCGCGGCAAGGTGGGAGCGGAAGGTTATCATTGATGAAATTGAAAGCCGCCGCGCCCGACCTGCCGCTATGGAAACGCCTGCTCTGGTTCGGAGCGATCTGGGCAGGCGGCGTGCTGACGCTCGGTCTGATCGCAGCTGTCATCCGCTTTGTCCTGCGCCCCTGACGCAGCTTGAATTTGCGAAAGAACCGCTATAGAGGCAGTCACCCGCACCAAGCGGCCCCTTCGTCTAGCGGTCAGGACGCGGCCCTCTCACGGCTGAAACACGGGTTCGATTCCCGTAGGGGTCACCAAAATCCTCTCCCAGAGGGTTCCAGAAGATGCCACAAGTGGCTGATTTCTCCGGGTTTTCGGTGGTATAGGTATCCCATACGGAGCGGCTTCGTGCCACCGGATACCACCATCTTGATGGTATATCTGATGGTAGCGCGGCCCTCCCCCAAAAGGAGATACCATCATGGCGCTTACCGCCGCTGCGATCAAAAACGCCAAGGGCAAAGCCAAGCCCTATGAACTCACCGATGGCGACGGACTGTTCCTGTATGTAACCCCCAATGGCGGACGCTATTGGCGGATGAACTATCGCCACCTTGGCAAACAAAAGACACTGGCGTTCGGCGTCTATCCGGATACCGGCCTTGCCGACGCCCGCGAGCAGCGTGACGCCGCCCGCAAGGTTCTGGCGAAGGGTGACGATCCCGCCGAGAAAGCCAAGCTGGATAGGCTTGCCGCCACCGTCGCCGCAGCCAACAGCTTCAAGGCGGTTGCCGACGAGTGGCTGGTGAAGGTCGAGCGCGAAGGCCGCTCGGACGTGACGATGAAGAAGCTGCGCTGGCTGCTGAACTTCATCAACGCATCGCTTGGCAAGCGTCCGATCACCGCCATCACCGCGCAGGAGGTCTTGACCATGCTCCGCAAAATGGAGGGCAACGGCAAGTATGAGACGGCAAAGCGCCTGCGCAGCACGTGCAGCCAGATATTCCGCTACGCCATCGCCACCGCCCGCGCCGAGCGTGACGTTGCCGCCGATCTACGCGGCGCGCTGATTGCGCCCCAGCCTATCCACCGGGCCGCAATCACCAACGACGCTAATGCGGGCGGGCTGCTGCGGGCGATCGAGGCGTTCGAGGGCTTCGCCAACACCAAGGCGGCGCTGCAATTGCTGCCGCATGTGTTCGTCCGTCCCGGCGAGCTACGCCATGCCGAATGGGCCGACTTCGATCTGGACAAGGCTGTGTGGACCATCCCGCCCCACAAGACCAAGATGCGCCGCATCCACAGCATCCCGCTTTCCCGGCAGGCGTTCGCCATTCTCGAAACGATCGAGCATGACGCGGAGTATAGCAGCTACCTATTCCCCTCGCTGCGTTCGGTCGATCGGCCCATGTCGGAGAACACCATCAACGCCGCCTTGCGCCGCTTGGGCTTCGCGCAGGATGAAATGACCGGCCACGGCTTCCGGGCGATGGCGGCGACGCTCTTGAACGAAATGGGCCTCTGGCATCCCGACGCCATCGAGCGGCAGCTTGCCCATTGCGACAACAACGCCGTTCGCCGGGCCTATACGCGGGGCGAGTATTGGGATGAGCGCGTTCGCATGATGCAACATTGGTCCGACCATCTCGACTTCCTCCGCGACGGCGCGAAGGTCATCAAGGGCACGTTCCGCAAGGCCAAGGCCGGGCAATAGCCCGGCCTTGTGTCACTCGGCGCGATCTTCGCGCCAGGCGGCGGGGTTGGCAATCCAGCGATCCACAGCAGACTCATGCCAGCCGGTGCCGTGGACGCTGATTGTGATTTGCCGGGGGAAGCTGCCTTCAGCGATCTTGCGATACAGGGTGGAGCGCGAAAGCCCCGTGCGGGTCAGCACGGTCTTGAGACGGATAATCTTTTCCTTGTTGGACATTGATGTAACTTCCGGTTTCGATGTTGGCATATCCCCCTGCGAACAGAATTGGCGGCACGGATTCGCAGCGCAAGAGCGTCCCGGCCAAGATATGGCGAAGATGCGGCTCACGGCGGTCTAAGTGTAGGTAACGGCGGAAAACGGTGGCGAACTACGGAAAACGGCGGCGCATGAGGGTGGACGGCGAAGATAGGCAGAGATCTGCGACCTATACTTTGATGTTTATTTGTCGGCCGTGACAAATAAACCACGCCGTCACGCGACTTTCTGGCAATCAATGCGACCCGATGAACTTGGCGCGATTCCGATTCGCACGACATGGCGGAGCCTTTCTTTCAGGTGGCCCGCCATTGCCACGAAACCATGCTGTATCAGTTCATTCCGCCGCGCAAGAGAGGGAGGCATTACACTGCCGCCCATAGCCAACTTAGTAGCAAAAGCGCGAAATCAGTCTTTTTCGGCAGGCGCGCTTTCGGGCATCCGGCATTGAACCATAACGCTATGTGTTATATATAGACGGCGAAGCAGGAGAACCGCCATCACGCGCATTTTCAAGAATGGCTGGTTCGAGCGTTTCGCACGGAAAGAGCGGCTGGCCGATTCGGCCCTTCGCGCTGCCGTGCAGCGGGCCGAAAGCGGGCTGGTGGATGCCGACCTTGGCGGCGGCGTCATCAAGCAGCGCGTGGCGCGACCGGGAAAGGGAAGATCGGGCGGCTATCGCACCCTGATCCTGTTCCGGCATGGCGACCGTGCGATATTCGCTTTCGGCTTCGCCAAGAGCGCACAGGCGAACATATCGAAGGCGGATTTGGCATTGTTACGCGATGCGGCGGCCGAAGCGCTGGAATGGAGCGGCGAGGAACTGGACCGGCTGGTAGCATCAGGAACGCTGGTGGAGATCGAAGATGGCAACGACGACGAAGGATAAGGGCTATCGCAGCGAGATCGCGGGCGCGATCCACGAAATGATGAGCGACGCACATGACGCGGGAGTGGTGTCGCGCGCGACGCTCCGCACGTTTGACGAGGCGTGTCTTGCCCCGGCCCCGGTGCTGGCGGGCGATGAAATCCGCGCGATCCGCGAGCGCGAGCATGTCTCGCAGCCGGTATTCGCAGCCTATCTCAACGTATCGCGCAATCTGGTGTCCGATTGGGAGCGCGGCGTGAAGCGTCCAGGCGGCCCCGCCTTGCGATTGCTGTCCATTATCCAGCGCAAGGGATTGCAGGCCGTGTCCTAGCTTTAACCTGCTAACCTGATGAGCGTTTCACCGCCTGCGGGATTGTCGTGACGGTTCTCAGGCACGCACTTGCTCTAGAGCGTGGGACCTGAAATGTGAATCGCTGGGGATTCCCCTGGCGTGAGATTTGTGATTCACCGTTTTTGGAGGTGGATGATGGGCAAGAGCAGTTCGGTTGATCTTCGGGTTCGGATTGTTGGCGAGATCGAGCGCGGGCAATCGTGCCGTGCGGCGGCGCGGCGGTTCGGGGTGAGTGCGGCGACTGCGGTTCGCCTGGCGCAGCGCAAGGCGCAGACGGGAACGGTTGCCCCTGCGCGGCAGGGGCGCCCGGCGGGCAGCGGTCTGCTTGCGGCCCATGTCGAGGCGCTTGTGGGCTGGGTGGAAGCCGATGGCGACATCACCATGCCGGAGCTGGCCGCGTGGGGTGAAGGCGCACCCGGCCTCGCTGTCGCGGTTGCTGATCCGGCACGGTTTTACCGTCAAAAAAACGCTGCTGGCGTGCGAAACCGATCGCGCTGACATCGTCCGGAGGCGTCGGATATGGACGGTGCACCGCCAGCCTTGGATGAAGAAACGCCCCGAACGGCTGGTGTTTATCGACGAGACTGGCACGACCACCAAGATGGCCCGGCTCAGAGGCCGCGCACGTCGGGGAAAGCGGCTCAAGATGAAGGCGCCCTTCGGCCACTGGGGCACTCAGACCTTCATTGCGGCTCTGCGCCATGACGGCCTCACCGCGCCTTGGGTGATCGACCGCCCGATGAACCGCCAAATCTTCGAGGCCTATGTCGAGACCCAGCTCGCTCCGACGCTGAAGCCCGGCGACATGGTCATCCTCGACAATCTCTCCAGCCACAAAAGCGAACGGGCCAGCGCGATCCTCAAGGAACGCGGCGCCTGGTTCCTCTACCTCCCACCCTACAGTCCCGATCTCAATCCCATAGAAATGGCCTTCGCCAAGCTCAAAGCGCATCTGCGAAAGGCCAAAGCCAGGACCATCGATGCCCTGTGGCAGGCCGTCGGATCAATCTGCCAACTCTACTCGCCAGAAGAATGCTGGAACTACCTCAAACACGCCGGTTATGTTGCAGATTAATGGCTCGATGCTCTAATCGGTCACCGCGCAACCCAACGATTTTTCTAACGACCCGCCAACAAAGCAGTGAGTGCGGGGAGAATCGGGCCAAATACGCCCATATGGTCGCCCACCAACCCGATGAACTTCTGGTATGCAGTGACAAAAGTCGATGAACTGGAAGCCCGCTCCATTTCACGATTAGAGCGTCGGATTGGAAATGTGAATCGCTGGGGATTCCCCTGGCGTGAGATTTGTGATTCCTTCTCTTTGGAGGTGGATCATGGGCAAAGCAC
>NZ_JACHOV010000010.1 GCF_014200045.1 Rhizorhapis suberifaciens | reverse complement strand
CAGAAAACATTGCAGACCATCGACAACCCGTTCGGCGCGAGGTTGTCACCCATGTCTTAGGTACATTCTGTTACCTATGTGTCCGGGCCGGACAACCAAAGAAATGGTCGGGGCGAGAGGATTCGAACCTCCGACCCCCACACCCCCAGTGTGATGCGCTACCAGGCTGCGCTACGCCCCGACCAGAGGGGCGGCATTTACGGCCATCCGGCGAGTGTTGCAAGAGCGATCGCGCGGTCAACAGGAATTTTGTCGAACACCCTTATCAGGTTCCGTTGCCGTTCCTATTTGTGCTTGCCGTTAGCCCTTGCTATGGGGCGAAACTGATAAAAACAGAACCGTCTTTCAGGAATCGAGACTCCCAACGATGTTCATATCCACTGCCCTTGCCCAGACCAGCGGCGCGGCCGCTCCTGGCGGTACGAGCTTTCTTGTGCAGCTGCTGCCCCTTGTCCTGATTTTCGCGGTTTTTTATTTCCTGCTCATCCGGCCGCAGCAAAAAAAGATGAAGGATCATCGTGCTGTAATCGATGCGGTGAAAAAGGGAGATCAGGTGATCACCGCTGGCGGCATGGTGGGCAAGGTCCTGCGGGTGGATGAAAGCTATGTCGACGTCGAAATTGCGCAAGGCGTCAAGGTCAAGGTCGTAAAATCGACCCTTTCGGACGTTGTCCAGCCGGGCAATGTCAAACCGGCAAACGACTGATCCCCATGCTGGACTTTCCCCGTTGGAAGATTTGGGCCGTATCGCTGACGGTCATCATCGGCGTTCTGTTTTCCTTTCCGAGCTTTCTGCCCGAGAACATATTGGCGCACCTTCCTGCCAGCTTGCGGCCGCAAATCAACCTCGGCCTCGACCTTTCGGGGGGCAGCCATATCCTGCTGGAAGCGGACACCCAGGATGTGGAGAAGCAGCGGCTGGAGAATATGGAGGAAACCGTCCGCACCGAGATGCGGCGGGGCGATCCCAAGATAGCGATTGGCGATATTTCGCGAAGGGGCGGCAAGCTGAGCTTCATGGTGCGCGAGGGCGCGCAAGTGGATGCGGCGGTCGAGCGTGTACGCGCCCTTACCCAAGGGGCGGGCATGACCGGTCAGCGCGACTGGAATGTGGAGGTGGTGGACAGTTCCACCATCGTCCTGACCCCGACTTCCTCTGGCCTCGATGCTGCAATCGAAAGCGCCATGGATGTCGCGACGGAGGTCATCCGTAAGCGCATCGACGAGATGGGCACCAAGGAACCTACGATCATTCGCCAGGGCTCCAACCGAATTGTGGTGCAGGTCCCAGGTCTGCAGGACCCGGAGGCGCTGAAGTCGTTGCTCGGCAAGACCGCCAAGTTGGAATTCAAGCTGGTCGACATTACGGCAGATCCGGCTGAACTGGCCGCTGGCCGGGCTCCGGTTGGAAGCCAGATACTGCCTTATCCCACTGATCCGTCTGGCGTTCCCTATATCGCGGTCAAGCGTCAGGTCATGATCAGCGGCGATCAACTCATCGACGCTCAGCAGGGATATGATCAGCAAAACAACCAACCCGTTGTAAACATTCGCTTCGATGGAGCCGGCGGTCGCAAGTTCGCGCGAGTCACGACAGAAAATGTGAACAAGCCGTTTGCGATCATTTTGGACGGCACGGTTCTTTCCGCACCCAATATCAATGAACCGATCCTGGGCGGTTCGGCGCAAATTTCCGGTAGCTTCACCGTAGCGAGCGCCAATGAGCTCTCGATCGCACTGCGGTCCGGCAAATTGCCAGTGGCATTGACTGTGGTCGAAGAGCGTACGGTAGGGCCGGATCTTGGCGCAGACTCAATTCAAAAGGGCATGCTCGCCTGTTTGATTGCAACCACCGCCGTGCTCGTGTTCATGCTTGTCACGTACGGCCGCTTTGGCCTGTACGCCAATATTGCACTGGTGGTGAACATCTTCCTCATCATTGGAATCATGGCGATCTTCAATGCTACGCTAACCCTTCCTGGTATCGCCGGTTTTGTGCTGACCATCGGGGCAGCGGTGGATGCCAACGTGCTTATCAACGAGCGTATACGCGAGGAGCAGCGTCGCGGGCGCGGCATTGTTCAGACAATCGAGGTCGGGTACAAGGAGGCCAGCCGGGCGATCTTCGACGCCAATATTACGAACGTCATCGCGGCGGCGCTGATGTTCTATTTTGGTTCCGGTCCTATTCGCGGTTTTGCGGTCGTTCTGACGATCGGCATCGTTACCAGCGTCTTCACGGCGGTCACCGTGTCGCGCCTGCTCGTCAGTTTTTGGCTTCGCGAGCGGCCGACGAAGCTGACCATTTGAGGACGGGAGAATATCATGCGTTTGTTGAAGCTCGTCCCGGAAAACACCAATATTCAGTTCCTGAAATGGCGCAATATTGCGATGGCGATCAGTTTTTTGATGATCGCAGCGTCCATAGCTTTGGTGGCGGTAAGGGGCCTTAATCTCGGCGTCGATTTTGTCGGCGGTCAAATGGTTCGGGTCACGTTCAAGAGCGCGCCGAACTTGGACGATTTGCGCAGCCGGGTCGATGCGCTCAGGCTGGGCGATACGACAATTCAGCAGTTTGGCGGGCCGAATGAAGTGACCATTCGCACACCTCTTCCAAAAGGGGGAGAGGGTGCGGCGAACGACGCGGCCACCGCGCTTAAAGAGGCTGTACAGGCCGGTTATCCAGACGCCAAATTTGGTAGCGTTGATGCAGTGTCCGGCAAGGTTTCCGGTGAACTCTTCCGGACTGGCGCATACGCCATGTTATTGGCGATGGTAGCGATCTCAATCTACATCTGGTTTAGATTCGAATGGCAGTTCGGACTTGGCGCGCTCTTTGCTCTATGCCACGATGTTGCCTTGACGTTCGGCTTTTTTGCGCTCACCCAGCTTGAGTTCGACCTTAACATCGTGGCCGCAATATTGACGATCATCGGCTATTCGCTCAACGATACCATTGTGGTTTACGATCGCATTCGCGAGAATCTCAGAAAATATCGGAAGATGGAAATTATTCCGATACTGGATCTTTCTGTGAACGAGACGCTGGCGCGCACGCTAATGACTTCGCTCACCATGATTGTGGCGTTGGTTTCCCTGCTGATTTGGGGACCGGAAGTGATTTTCGGTTTCACGGCTGCAATGTTGCTGGGCATTTTTGTCGGAACCTATTCGTCCATCTATATGGCGGCGCCCATCCTGGTATGGGCGCGGGTCGGGCCGCACAGCTTCGTCCCCAATGAAGGTGGTCCGGTTGCTGGAGCTGAACGCCTAGGCCGAACCGCACCTATCCGTGAGCCATGATGGAGATTCGCCGGGATGCTGAGGCGCCCGGACCCGTCATTACGGGATTTTCCGGCACTGCGTTTCGCGTGCAGGATAAAATATTCAAGCATGGGCTGATTCTAACCCCGGACGCAGCCATCGACTGGACAGCCCCGCCGCTGGCGGAGATCAGCATAGCGGACCTGCTTATATTGTTCGAAGTCGAGCCAACCCCAGAGTTTCTGCTGCTGGGAACGGGCAGCGCGCTTGTTCATCCTCCTCGTGCTTTTGTGCAGGCCGTGGAAGCAATGGATATCGGCGTCGAGGCAATGGACAGCCGTGCCGCCGCGCGCGCCTGGGGTGTATTGCGAACGGAAGGGCGGTTGATCGTGGGCGCGTTTTTGCCCTTATAGATTGTGCAAGCAAGCGCGAGGCGAAAAATGATCAGGACGGGCCCACTCAAGATCAAGCTTCAGCTATTGTGCGGCGATGAGATCGCTATGGGTCCGGGAAAGGCCGACTTGCTTGACGCGATCGGGCAACAAGGCTCCATTTCCGCAGCAGGACGAGCCTTGGGCATGAGCTACCGTCGGGCTTGGCTATTGGTCGATGTCATGAACAGATGCTGGCAAGAGCCTTTGGTCGAGACATCTGCCGGGGGTAGTCATGGCGGCGGAACGAGGCTCACCGACTTTGGCAAGTTGATCCTGTCCCGCTACCGGCAGTTGGAAGAGATCTGTTCAGGCGCAACTGCTGGCAAGGCGCTTGCCGAATTGCAGCAGAGCCTTTTACCGAATCCGCAGGTTTGAGGACTATCAGCAGGTTGAGCTTATCGGCAAGCGCTATATAGGAAGAGATATAGCAGTCCGGAGGGGCGATTCGGTGATTAGGAATATTTTTCTTCTGGTCGGGATGCTGTTGGCTGTTGCATCTGCATCGCCTTCCCAGGCCCGTGAAAAGCCGCCTTTGATCCTCGCAGCCGCTAGCCTTCAGGAGGCATTGGGTTCCGTTGCCGAGGCATGGGCGAAGAAGGGCAATGGGAAGCCAGTGCTTTCCTTTGCCGCTTCCTCCGCGCTCGCAAAGCAAATCGGTGCGGGTGCTTCGGCCGACATTTTTATTTCGGCCGATGAATCCTGGATGGACGAAGTAGCAGGGCAGGGGCTTATCCGGCCAGCCACCCGAAAATCCTTTCTGACAAATCAATTGGTGCTTGTCGCTCCAGCAAAGTCTCGGCTCAAGATGCAGATTGCCAAGGGCTTTCCATTGGCGCGGCTGTTAGGTCAGGGGCGTCTGGCGATGGCTGATCCCGACGCGGTTCCTGCCGGAAAATACGGCAAGGCCGCTCTTGAAGATCTAGGCGTCTGGATTTCGGCCGAACCTAAAATCGCTCGGGCGGAAAATGTGAGGGCTGCATTGGCGATGGTGGAACGAGGCGCCGCGCCGCTCGGCATTGTCTATGCCACAGATGCACGGGCTTCGGACCGTGTGAGGGTGGTCGCGGTTTTCCCTGCGTCGAGCCATCCACCAATCTCTTATTCGATGGCCGTACTTAAAACATCGTCGAGCAGGGAAACAGAAGGTTTTCGGCGCTTCTTATTGTCACGACAGGGCAGGGCCATTTTTGCCCGCTCTGGCTTTATATCCACCGGACAATGAGCCCGCCGTCGGCCGAGGAATGGGAAGTCATACTGCTTTCGCTGAAGGTCAGCGGCGTTGCGGTGATTGTTACTCTACCGATGGCCTTTGCCCTGGCTTGGCTGCTGGCGCGAGGGCGATTTGTAGGCAAGGTGCTGATCGACGCCCTGGTGCATTTGCCGTTGGTCCTGCCGCCTGTGGTGACGGGCTGGTTTCTTCTGTTGGTCTTCGGTCCTGCCGGTCCCTTGGGCCGTTGGTTCGAAAAATGGCTGGGCATTGTCTTCATGTTCCGCTGGACCGGTGCGGCGCTTGCTGCTGCGATCATGGCGTTACCCTTGATGGTTCGCGCGATTCGACTTTCCATTGAAGCGATCGATTGCCGACTGGAGGATGCTGCCCGAACACTGGGTGCAAGTCGCGCTCACATGTTCGTTACGATCAGCCTACCTCTGGCGCTCCCAGGCATATGGGCTGCGGCCGTGCTTGGCTTTGCGCGCTCGCTGGGGGAATTTGGAGCTACGATCACCTTCGTGTCTAATATTCCCGGAGAGACGCGAACTCTGCCACTGGCTATTTATTCCGCTTTGCAGGTGCCAGGCAGTGATCATGTTGTCGCTCGACTTGCCGTGATTTCTATTCTCCTTTCGCTGATCGCCTTGATCGTATCGGAAGCTCTTGCCCGTCGGGCTGGCCGGGGGATGAGCCATGTCCTTTGAAATCGATATCCGCAGGCGGATAGGCGAGTTGGATATTCAAATGAAGCTGGAGGCAGGTCCGGGTCTCACGGCGCTTTTCGGTCCCTCGGGCGTGGGCAAAACCAGCCTTCTTAATATGGTTGCGGGCCTGATGAGGCCGCAGGTCGGCCATATCGCCATATCTGGAGAGATACTGTTCGACAGTGAAACCGGAATTGATTTGCCGCCCGAAAAGCGGCGAGCGGGTTATGTTTTCCAGGACGGCAGACTGTTTCCGCATAAGGATGTGCGCGGCAATCTTCAATACGGCATGAAACTGGCTTTACCCGAACATCGCTGGCTGGAATTTGACGAGGTCCTGACCTTCCTGGGGATAGGTCACTTGCTGGACCGCTGGCCGGCCACTCTTTCAGGCGGCGAAGCGCAGCGGGTGGCCATGGGCCGGGCACTACTCAGTGGCCCCAGATTTTTGCTCATGGACGAACCTTTATCGTCTCTCGACGCCCCACGGCGCGCCGAGATCATGTCGGTCATAGAGCGAGTCCGCGATGAATTGAAGCTGCCAATCCTTTATGTCAGCCATGACCGGGCTGAAGTGGAGCGACTGGCAACCCAAATAGTGACGATCGGCTCCGAGCGCTAGCTGTTGTCCGATCTGCGACGTCATGGAAATTCGAAATGGGCAAATGGGCTCACGCAGGGCGGTTCAATGCCATGATACACGACGCGACCCTGACCTGACTTGTAAATATCGAGATAGTTGGTGGTGGTGATGAAGGTCGCCAGTACAGTGCGGTCAAAGCCTTCAAAACGGTTGCGAGTGAAATGCGGCCCCGTGTTGCTGAGGATCGAACTGACCCCTGTAAAACTGGCCGTCCGCAACATCAGGCCAGTTTCTCCATCCAATTCTACCAACCGGGAAAAATCTTTGGCAAAGGTTGCGAGGTCTTCGTCGCTGATGTCGAATTCGCCCAGCAATCTGGTCAGTGTACGCCGCATGAGATCGTTAAGGTCGAAGGTTGCCACACCTGCGGCAACTGCGGCGAACGCTCCGGCTGTTCCTGCCGCTCCCGCGAAAAGGGCGCGCCTCGATATAGTGAATGCCATTGTTTCGACCTCCCTCAGATAATCCGCCTTGCAGCGCGTAGAGACAGCGCTGCAGCGGTCAGGCTGGGGCCGGAAGCCGTACAGGTTGGGAATACCGAAGTGCCAACAGCAATGAGGTTACGCCAGCGATGGTGTATCTGATGTTCATCTACCACTGAAGTCGCAGCATCCCGGCCCATCCTCATGGTGCCCTGATGATGGGATTCCGTTCGGCGGACGTTCCGGAAATAAATTTCCTCGACAGGCAGAGGCGCAAGAATCTTTGGGAGCGCCGCCATGACCCTGTCCACTCCCTTTTGCGCGTAGGAAGACGGTCCTTTATGGAGCACTTCGGGTATTCCGAGCTTGGGTCCTTTCACGACCTGGTTATGGGGTTCGAGCAACTCCTCCACGACGATGGTGAGGGGCAGCACTTGTTGCCACCTTCCGGGCTCCAACCTGAATCCGAAGGGCCAACGGTTCTCAAACGAAATCATGGCAGAGCCGGATTCCGACCGAAATGAGCCGTCATATTCGCTGTAATTCACCCCGGTGGTAATCGTGCTTCCGTCGAAATTCTCGAGGCCATCCAGATAGGCCTCAACGCCGATGCCATAGCCTTCGTGGAGGCCTTTGCCGGTCAGCCCGCCGCCCATGTCCGACTGGATCATGATAGCCGGACTGTGGATTGAATTTGCGCCCAGCACGAACAGGCCGCCATGGACCTTGTATTCCCTGCCGCCATTTTCAAAAACCAAAGATCGTACGCTGTTCGAGCCCCCCTCAAACCGCAAGGCCGTGGATTGCAGGCAGACGGTTACATTAGGCTCGGAGAACATGCCGATCAGCCCGTTGTTCACTGTGAATTTGGCATTGGCGGGGCAAAGCCAGCATCGCATTGAACAGCAACAAGCCGGGCGCTGCTCCGTTGCCACCCGAGCTCGAGCTGTAGGCATCACGAAATGCATATCTGGTTGAGCTTTTTTCATCATCCGGTCCGGTGAGGCTGGATGATGCGGCGGCTGCGGATAGGGCTTCGAGCGCGGAAAAATGCTGACCATGTCCGGATCGCCGGAAATGCTCATCACTTGCTCGGCTTCGGCATAGAATGGTTCTAGCTCGTCATAGTCGAACGGCCAGTCGTTGCCGACGCCATACCGGCTATGGAGCTTGAAATCGCTGGGATGCAGGCGATTAGCCTGACCAAACCAGCAATTTGAGCCTCCACCCAAGCCGATTGTAAAATTCCAGGGTTTGTCGCTTTCAGTATGGAAAGTTTTATTATGATCAATGTCGGAATTGTCGTGATGATCCAACTGCCACTCATGGCTGTTGTGCCGTCCTCGCTCTATGACGAGAAACTTAAGGCTCTTCTTGTGGAGCGCTTCGTAGAGAAAGAAGCTCGAGCCAAAACCCGATCCGATTATGACGACATCGAAATGCTCGTCATGGATTGAAGTAGGCGCAACACTGTTGATCATCGCACGATTTCCCCAGCTGGCATGACTGACCAGCCCCAATCGCATTAATCGGAAAGCGCTTATTCTGTAGGCTAACCCCGACAAGCCGAACTAAATTCAAGCTAGGCATAGGTCCAGCGCGCAAAAGGATAGTTTCGCTCGCGATTGATCGGTAGGCCTTGGCGGCAGGATGAAAATGGAGGCCCGAGCCGGAATCGAACCGGCGTATACGGATTTGCAGTCCGCTGCGTCACCACTCCGCCATCGGGCCTCGCCCGCGCTTGGGCGGGAGCCCGGCTGCTACCGCAGATCATGATATAGTGCAATCGTGAAAGTGGCGTCGCGACATCCGGCCCTTGAGGCAAAGCGGAGCAAAAAAAGCGCGAAGTCGCTTGGCCTTGCGCGTCATTCCGATTAGACAGCTTGGAGATTATTTGCTGTATTGCATTTGCAACACAGTCATGCGAAGCGAGAGCCGTTGTGACCGAGCATAATTTTAAGTCGATGCGTACCGCTATGGTGGAAAGTCAGCTTCGCACCAGCGATGTCAATGATCCGCGTGTGATTGCCGCTATGGCGAATGTGGCGAGAGAGGCATTCCTGCCTAATGATCGGCAGGCGCTGGCTTATATCGACCGACCCGTGAAGCTGACCGAAGGGCGCTGGCTCAATCCGCCGCTCGCTACCGGTCGCCTGCTTACCGCCGCGTCTATTGCGCCGGACGACAACGTCCTGCTGATCGGCGCGGCTACAGGCTATACGGCCGCTCTCCTTTCGCAACTCGCAGCTTCGGTGGTCGCTGTTGAGGAGGACGAGGCATTGCTCCCCCGGGCAAAGGCCGTTCTGGCGGGTTATGGGAATGTGAAGCTGGTGTCGGCAGCCCTGAATCAGGGAAGCAAAAAATATGCTCCCTATTCTCTAATCGTGATCGACGGCGCCGTGGAAGAAATTCCTTCTGCCCTTGTAAAGCAAGTAGGCGACGGCGGCCGGCTGGTGGCGGCTGTTCTAGACCGCGGTGTCGCTCGTTTGGCGATTGGCCGAAAAAGTGGCCAGGCCTTTGGTATGACCCATTTTGCCGATTGCGAATCTGTACCACTTCCAGGCTTCGAAAAGCCCAAAAGTTTCACCTTCTGAGATGAAAATATGACCAAGCGCCGTATTGCCATGACCGCGTCGGCCGCGGTGCTTGCCCTTCTGTTGTCCGGACCTGCACCGGCGGAAACGCTGCAGGAGGCGCTGGCCAAGGCCTATCGCACCAACCCTACGCTGACGGGGGCCAGGGCAGGGCAGAGAGCTAATGACGAAAATGTTCCAATAGAACGGAGCGAAGGTCTGCCGGATATTGGCGGCGTTGGGAGTTATACGGAAAACGTCAAACGGTCCGAGAACAGCTTCAATTCGCCCCGACGCCTGGTCCAGGGCGGCGTTACGCTGACGGTTCCCATCTATCGGGGCGGCGGCGTTGCCAACCGAGTGAAGGCCGCCAAAGCGCGGGTCCTAGCGGGGCAAGCGGATTTAAGGGGAACGGAAGCCAGCGTCTTCAGTTCGGTGGTGGCCGCCTATATGGATGTCATTCGCGACGGAGCGATTGTAGGTCTGAATCAGGCCAATGTGCGCGCCCTGGACGTCAATCTAGAGGCAACGCGCGACCGTTTTGAAGTAGGCGATCTCACTCGCACGGATATTGCGCAGTCGGAGTCGCGTCTCGCAGTGGCGCGCAGCGATCTGCGTGCCGCCGAAGCGCAGTTGATTTCGAGCCGTGAAAATTATATCCGCCTTGTCGGCAACCCGCCGGGCGATCTTCAGCCCCCGCCGCCTCTGCCTAACCTGCCCGCCTCTCCAGAGCAGGCAGTTTCCGTCGCCATTGATAATAACCCCGATATTGCGGCCGCGAAGAAAGCGCGCGAAGCAGCGACTTATGATGTCCGTGTGGCGAGATCGTCGCGATTGCCGACCATTTCGGCCACCGCAGACGGCGGCTATGTGGATTATCTGGGCAGCCTGGATTCAGGGCCAACGGCCTCACAGAGCGAAACCACTGCGGCGGCAGGCGTGACGGCGACAATTCCGCTTTTCCAAGGTGGTGGTCCAGGTGCGTTGGTGCGTCAGGCCCAGGCGCGCGAAAGCCAATCTATCGAACAATGGATAGAGGTGGAACGCGGCGTAGTCGCGCAAGCACGCGCAGCATTTGCGAGTTGGCAGGCGGCAAATTCCGTTATCACCTCCAGTCAGGTGGCAGTCGATGCCACACGTCTTTCGCTCGAAGGCGTGCGGGCGGAGAATACAGTGGGAACGCGAACCATTCTGGACATCTTGAACGCCGAACAGGAATATCTGAACGCTCAGGTGCAACTCGTTTCGGCGCGGCGTGATGCCTATGTGGCCGGATTTACTCTGCTGGCAGCGATGGGTAGGGGGGAGGCCGGCGATTTGGGGTTGGACGGTGGCGCCTTATACGATCCCATCGCCAATTATGAGCGGGTGAAGGGGCGTATCTGGGACTGGGACGAGGACCCCACACCGCGGGCGGAATCGACAAGCACCGTTGACACACCCGCGCAAAACTCCATTGTGGGTCCACTAAATAGCAATTGAGGCTGATTATGGGGGATTTATCCCGAGAACCCTCAATGGAAGAGATACTCTCCTCCATTAAACGCATCATTGCTGAGGAAGGCGAAAGCCTAGGAAAATCTGTGTCACGAGCGGCGCGTGCGAAAGTGAAGCAGGCGGTGCCCGGCGAATCGAACGAAGCAATAGAGCACGATTCGCAAGATGTTGACGCGGCTGACGAAATTCTGGAACTGACAAATGCGGTCGCGCCTGAAATTCACGACGAGGCCATAGATTTGGCTGCCGAACCTCAGTTGGCCCAACCTCAATTGGCCCAACCTCAGTTGGAGGGCGAGGAAATGACCGAAAAAACTATTTTGTCCGATGAGACAGCCTCGGCCACGCGGCACTCGCTGGCCGCGCTTTCGGCTTTGCTGATCCGTCCCGACGATGCTCCATCGAATACGCTCGAAGGTTTAGTTCGGGAGATGTTGCGGCCAATGCTCCGCGAATGGCTTGATGCCAATCTACCGGAATTGGTAGAGAAAATGGTTTCCAAGGAAATCGCTCGCCTTACCGAAGGCCGTATTTAAGAGCCTTCTCTCTTTGAGTTAGTCAGGACCATCGACTTCAAATTCAAAGGATTGAAGTTCGGCTCCGAGCAGTAGCCTCAGTTCCGCAGGCGCTCGATCGCTTGCGCTAGGGCAACGTACAGCTTGCCCATGTCCGACGAGAGTAGCGTCACGGCGAGCGCGCTGCCATCCCGCGTGGCGAGAATATGACGCAGCATTGCTTCGAAGTCGTGGATGTACCGATTGACGTGCTCACGGAATTCCGCGTCCTGGTCATAATGGTGCGAAATTTCCCGCGCTTCTCCAGCGTCCAACAATTTGACGGCGCGCCGAGTGAAAACGCCCCGGTCGCCCTTAAGATATGCCGCCCAACTTGAATCCGCCACTTCGTTGGACAGGATTTTGCTGACGTCAATGGCCGTGCTGTTCAGCGCCTCGATAAGCACCGCGACTCGCCGGGCAAAGCTGTCGCGATCGCGCTCCTCCGACTCGTTGCGGGCTTCATCGATCCGCCGCTCCACGCTGGCGCTCGTATCGGCAATCGTCATCATCTGTCGCATCAGCCGTTCCGTCGCCTGATGAGCCGCCGAAAGCGCGTTTTGGGCGACAACGGAGATCTGCTCCATTTGCGTAACGACCTTTTTCGAAACCGCATCGTCCAGAGCCTTTTCGCTGGCCTTGCCGAGTGCGTCCGCTGCCTCTGGGATCGTTCGCGCGAGCGATTGTCGCGCGCGTTCGGCGGCTTGTTCCGCGGTCTCCTTGACGCGCAACAGGGCCCCTATCAGCTTGGGACCTGATTGTCCGGCCAGGCGCTCCGACTGTTCGTCGGCCGCCGCGATGGCGCCACCCAATTTTTCAACTTCAATCCGGTTGGTGACGATGTGCGACTCTGCGCTGGAAAGCCACTCCCGAAGCAAGGTCGCTTGGGCGCGGATCATTTCCTCGGCCTCATTGACGCGGCCCAATATCGCTTCGGTGACTGCCTCAAGCTTCTCTGCCTCTGGCGAAGTACTAGCGATAATCTGCAAGGTCATGCCCAGGCGCTCGTCCAGGCGACCCAGCGCCAGCGGCAATGTTTCGTCCAGCTCTCTCGTGCTGGAATCGAGAGCCAGCAGCAGCGATTCCGAACGACCGATGAGGCGATCCGCCGTGTCATGTCCGCTGGAGAGCGCTTGCTGCAGCCGCTCTGCTTCCTTGGCCAGGGTGTCCATGGCGGAGTTGAGGCGCTGATTTCGCTCTCCGCCTTCCTGCTCCAAGGTTGCAAACTGCTCCGCAACTGAAGCGAGCCCTTTATCCAGGCCGCCCGTGAGTTGGTCAGCGAGACCATTTTGTCTATCCAAAAGGCCGTCGATCTCGTGCAGTTTGGCTTCGATTGCCGAAATATTATCGGCAAAGTTGGCCACCGTGTCCGCGCTGATCGTGGTAAGCGCGGCACGCGACTGATCGATCATCAGCCCAAGTGCCCCGGCCTGCGCATCCAGGCCCTTGCGGCTTGTATCCACAGCATCGCGCGCCCGTTCAAGCGCCGTGTCGATCCGTTCGCTGGCAAGGCGGGTAATATCGTCGATTTCGCCGGTAACAGCACGGGATGCTTCCTCCAGCTGCAACAATTGGCCGGAAAGCACCTGCGTAGCGCTGAGCGTTTCTCTCTTGGCCCGGTCGGTAAGCAGAGCAATGGCTTCAATCTCGACCTCGAGCAAGGTCGCTTGCTCCAAAGCGGCAGCGCCACTTGCCGCCATCTGGTCCGCAACCGCGGCCATCTTTTCACGCGCTTGGGGAAGCACGGCGTTCAACGTTTCCAGGCTGGCGGTCACGGCCAATCCTGCCTGCTGAAGGCCACGCGCTTTTTCTTCCGCGATTTGCATGTTTCCCGCGAGAGAATCGGCTGATTCCTGCAGGCGCGCAGCCGCAGCGAAGCCGAATTCCTGCAACTGCTGAGCCTGCTGCTGCAGTTCGGCGCGGGCGGCGGAAAGTTGTTCACGCATTGCCGCCAGACGCAGTTCCAAGGCATGGCTTTCAGCGCGCAGCAGATTAGCGACATCGCCAAAGCGACGCATTTCCGTTCGACTGTTGCGCATCAGGATCAAATATATGATCCCTATCAGGGCCAGGGGGACTGCGGCTGTCGTTATTATGGAAGGAGTGTCAGTCAGCCCGGGAGTGGGCAGACCGGCACCAAAAAGCAGCCATGTATAAAATCCCAACCAGGCCGCCGCCAACGCAGCGGCGCCAGCCCGAATCAGGAGGGGCAGAGAAGAGGGAGCTTCGACCCCTTCTTCAGCCGCGATATAGGGGCTTTCGTCGATAGCCGAGACATCGATCGGGGGCTCCGCTTGCCCGGAGTGCTGGCTGTCATCCTCCCGTGCGGAGGCATCTTGCGGCTGCTGCTTGTCGCGCCAGAGGCCGACGATTTTGGTATCCCTGGACATGCCGGCATGTGTAGCATTTTTTGCGTGATCGGGAAGGCGGCAATTTGGCAACAGTTCATTAACCGCGATCATGTTAAGTCACGAAAATGTCTTATGATCCTGGAGCATTGGATGCTGCGCTAGCAGCCGCGGTGGGCGACGACCCTGAGCTGGTCGCGGACCTGCGCTATGCTTTTGTGGAAAGCGCACAGCGTCAGTTGGACCTGCTGGAAAGATCGCGCTGCGACGCCAATTGGCAGATGACGGCTTGGCGGTTGAAAGGTCTCGCGGCGAGTTTCGGTGTTATAGGTCTTATGTCGCTGGGGGAAGAAGCTGCGAGGAGCGTCCCTGGGGATCCGGTCATTATGCGAAAGCTCAAGGCCGCACTCGCGAGTTTCGAATCTGCGTAACGCCAGTTACAAGCCTTGAAGGCTTGCAATCTAGAATATGGATTGCGAAGAGGAGAGTTCCAGGGATCAGGAACCGGGGACGCGCTCTTGCCCTTTGCGGCTGTCATTTCTGCAACCGCCAATATCGGCCATGACGCAGGGCCGCTGAGGGCGATGCTGGTCTTTTCCGGCCAGACGCTGGTCGAATATCAGGCGCGTCAGGCCGCTGAGGCAGGGGCTGGCCACATTTCCATCCACGTTGGCGCTGTCACACCGGCCTTGTCTCGTTCCGTGGATCGGCTGACTGCTGACGGGATCAATGTGTCGCTGGTGCGCAGTACTGCTGAACTGCGGCAGACGGTGCCGCTGGACACAGACATATTGCTCGTCGGCGATGGCATCCTTGCTGCCCCGCCCTGGTTCCAGGAAATTGCGCAGCGGCCCGCGCCGGTCGTGCTGGTCCTCAATGATCATGTGACCCGTCCGGAATTCGAACGCATTGATGCGCAGCATCGCTGGGCAGGTCTGGCGCGTCTCAACTATCGGCAATTGGTCGATACGCTCGACCGGCTGGATGTGCTTACAGACTGGGATCTGCAATCCACATTGCTTCGACATGCCGTCCAGTCGAACGGGGACCGCATCCTTGTAGATGATGAGGCTTTGTTCAACGGTGGTCTGTTTCAACTCGAATCGCAGGACGCGGCCGACGCGGCTGAACATCATTTCCTTCCCGCTCGACCGATGGAGCAAGCCGGTACGGGGTGGGTGGATCGATATGTTTTCCGGTCGCTGGCCGACAAATTGGTTCCCTTGCTGTCAAAGCAGCAGATCGAGCCAGCTCCTGTCAGGGTGTCCGCTGCGGCCATCGCCCTCATCGGTCTGATTATCGCTACAAATGGCATAACATGGCCGGCCTTGCTGCTATTTCTCGTCGCATTGGCAGCGCAGGACGTCGCTGTAGGTCTTGCCGGCGTGGTACGCCGCCCGTCCAAAGGTGCATGGCCGGCTTATATATGTTCGGCGATAGCGTTGCTTGGCCTTGCCGTACTGGGAGGCAATTGGCGCGTGGGCGATGTCCGGGCGGACTTTACCGGTCTATATCTGGTCTCGACTATACTGATAGTCGAATTGACGATTCGTACCGGAAGGGCGCAAGGCTTGAATCCCTGGGCTCTCTGCAGTCTGGCGACCGCGACATTTTTGCTGCTGTTGTTCAGGCTGGCGGGAGCGCTGGAGCTCGGCTTCGCCTTCGTCATTCTTTACGCGCTTGGGAGCATGGCAACCATAATCCTTCGCCGTGATACGACGCCGGAAAGTCCCGCTAGCGCCAAATAGCGACTTGAAATTTTGCGACGCGGTTTAGGGCAAATTAGCAGCGTCATCCGAGTCGGTGACGCATTTGAGCCATTTCCGCTAGCTGGCACATGGAAAACTGACCCACGGAATCCTGCGGTGTCCCGCGTGGAATGGAAAACCGATTTCCGCCTCACCCCCTCCATCAAGGGGCCGGGGGGATGAGTGCTATAATCTCGCCGTGCGGCACATACCGCTATCGGTTGGAGCGCCCGGACGTGTTTGGCGACTTCGCCACGGCGGTTATCATGGTCAACCCATCGACCGCCGACGCAGTGGAAGACGATGCCACCATTCGAAAGCTGATCGGATTCCGGAACCGCTATGGATGGGGCAATTTGATCGTCGGAAATCTCTTCGCCTACCGCTCAACTGATGTGCGTGAACTCGCGAGCGCAAGTGATCCCATCGGCCCGGATAACGGCTATCGCCTAGCAGAGATTTTCCTTGACGCACAACAAGTCATTTTTGCGTGGGGGCCAACGGCGAAGCTACCAAAGCGGCTGCGCGATCATTGGCGGGATGTGGATAGCCTCGCCCGCAAGATGCACTTGCAGCCCATGTCTATTGGCGCACCCGCAAAGGACGGCCACCCCTGCCACCCGCTCATGCTCCCGTATAGTCGGGAATTGCAGCCGTGGCACCCCACCGAGGCCACTCATGACTGAGGCGGCGATGCGTATCTCTGCCGCCACCCTATGTTCCGGCATGGGCGCGCCTGAGACGGCCATGCCGTATTGGGACTGGACGCTCGGCTCAGAAATCGAGAAAGCACCGCGCGCTGTCCTGGCACACCGCTTCGGCATGGAGGATGCGCGCCAGACCCGAACCGGCACAGGCGCGGCACTATGGGGCGACTTCACCACGATCCGCGTCCGCCATCTTCGCAGGCTCGGCATCGCGCTTCCGCAGTTCATGATCGCCGGGACGCCGTGCCAGGCATTCTCGATCGCCGGTGTCCGCAAGTCGCTCGACGACGACCGTGGCAACCTCACATTGGAGTTTCTTCGCCTTGCACACGCTCTTCGACGCGCTGGAGCCCTCGTCGGCTTCCTCTGGGAAAACGTCCCGGGCATCCAGACAACCGACGACAACGCTTTCGGATGTTTCCTGGCTGGAATTGTCGGAGCAGATGCCCCCCTCAGTTCGCCACTCAAACGCGGACGGTGGCCAGGTGCGGGTATGGTTGATGGACCCCACGGAAAAGCGGCGTGGCGTGTTACGGACGCTCAATTTTTCGGCTTGGCCCAACGCCGCGAGCGTATGTTCGTTGTCGCGAGTTTTGTGGAATGGCTTGATCCCGCTGCGGTACTTCTTGAGCGCGTTGGCTTGTACGGGAATTCTGCGCCGCGCCGAGAAAAGGGGGAAGGAACTTCCGGAACTCTTAGTGCGCGCACTGAGGGCGGTGGCGGACCTGGAACCGACTTCGACCTTGCCGGTGGATTGCAGCCCGTCCACGCCTTCGGAGGGGGGCAACAGGTCCGGCCCGATCAATCAAGCCGCCTGCCTGACAGCGAAGGGGCAGAGGGTGGACTTTGAGGTTGAAACCTTCATCACCCACGCGCTGCGCGGAGAGGGTTTCGATGCCAGTGAGGATGGCATGGGGCGCGGAACGCCGATTGTGCCGATCGCCTTTCCTGAGCGCATGTCCGGCACGCAATATGCTTCGACAGAGGATTTGTCGCCATCGCTTGGCGCGCTCAATCCAACGGCCATTGCAATCCAGGCAGGCGCGCTGCGCACGAACCCAAACAGCGGACCCGATGGTGTCGGCGTTCAGAAGGATATTGCCTATACGCCGGAAGCGCGGGCAGAGGCGCAGGCCGTCGCCTTCGACATGCGCGGCCGGGAAGGCGGTTCGCAGTTCGAGGTGCCGCACGACACGGCGAACATTCGGGCTGCGTCTGGCGGATCAAGCCGGAGCTACGTGGCAGAGCAATGGGCCGTCCGCAGGCTCATGCCCAGCGAATGCGAGATTCTGCAGGGCTTTCCCGCCGGCCACACTGCCATTCCCTACAAGCGCCGCAAGATCGCCGCCGATGAGGCCGAACAGTCTGCGCTCGGCGGTGCCAGCGTCTGGCAGGAAAGCGAACAGTGGTTCACCGACTGCATGGCGGACGGCCCTCGCTACAAGATGATTGGCAACAGCCAGGCCATCCCGAACGTCCGCTGGATATTGGAGCGGGTCGAGAGGCAGTTCGCATCGCAGAAAAGACAGGCAGCATGACCACCCCAACCGTCTACCACGGCACCCCTTTGACCCCTCGCGCCGCTCTGCTCGATGTCTGCACCGGCAGGGCAATGTGCGTCTCGTTCTATCGTCCTGATGATGTGGATGCGGTCGAAGAGATCAGCCCAGCCATCATGTACGACAATGGAGCTTTCAGCTTCTGGCAGCAGGCTTTGCGCGAGGGCAAGGAATGGGCGGAGGATAGGGACTGGACGCCCTTTCTATCGCTGGCTGGAAACACGCTTATTCCATCCGGGACGCTGGGCAGTCATCCCGGACATGCCGGGCGCGCCGTCCCAGCTCAACGATGCACTGCTCAACGATTGGCCGTTTGGGCAGAAGGGCGCGCCGCTCTGGCACATGGATGGGTCGATAGATCGCTTGGGGCGGTTGTGCGAGCGCTACGGGCGCGTCTGCCTCGGATGGGTGGGCGAGACGAAGGCCGATCAAGCCGTGGGCTGCGATGCTTTCCGCAAGCGCATGGACGAGGTTGCAGCCTTCCTCGGCAACCGCTGGCCGGTCATCCACATGATGCGCGGAACGGCTGTTGTCCAAGATTATCCGTTCCACAGCGCGGACAGCACAAGTCTGGCACAGAACGGGTGGCGGTACGATTCCCCGATGGACGAAGCCTTCGGGGACCGATGGCGGGGACGCCGGGCCTATGCCGACAGATTAGAGGGGAAACGCGGTGAAATATCTCCGGCGCGCAATGTGCGAGCAAAGGTTAAAGCGCATCATGGCGCGAAGGCTCAACCAAGCCGACCAGAAGAGATGCTTCGGTTTCCCATATGGGAGTAGCGTCCGGGTGCGTCAGGATCGGCTGTCATGACCACCCCAACCGTCAAGGAGCAGTGATATGGACATCAGCCAAGCATCAGCGCTGGAAATAGCCGACAATTGGGACCAGATGGCCGCCAGTGAGGCGGATGCGCCGACAGGACGCCGTGAGACATTGCGCGAGTGCGCCGACCTTATCCGCATGATGGTGAACAGGGAGCCGGAAACCTGCCCTCATGCTCAAGGGCCGTTCCGTTTCTGCTACGAATGTCCGGTGAGTCCGTGCCCAATCGGGATTGGTGGGGAGAAGTAATATGGAGAAAGAGGAATTCTGCAAAAGGTTCGTCACCCACATGATCGACAAAGCGAGCTTTGACCACTTTGACGACGGCACGATGGTCCTCGATTACGCCGAAGAAACCGCGCAAACCTATTGGGAAACCGACTGGCAGCGGGAAATGGGACCGGAGGAATGCGCTGATGCCGACATGAGCTATTGGGGGGATTCGTGATGGAGAAAGAATTGAGGCCGTGCCCATGGTGTGGGTCGTCGTTCGAGGTCCGACTTAATCGCGGATGGTGGCTGATCTGGTCCACCGGCGATCATGAACAGCGGTGCCCGATCAGGAACCGCAACCCATTCGATGAGACGGCCTATTCGAGTAAACAGGCTGCAATCGCCGCATGGAACACCCGTCACCGTCTCACCGCCCAAGCACAGGGCGGGGATGTGGAGAAGCGGGAGGCGGTCACCGAAGCCGTCTATCGCGCAATCTACGGCGATGTCTGGGAGCGATTTCAAGACCCCGAGGAAACGGACTTTGCGGAAAAGGTGGCTGATGCGGTTCTTACGGCCCTCTCCACCCACCCCACCCCTACCGAGTTACCGGGGGATGCGCTGCGGGAGGCGGAGAAGGAAACCAACGCCCTACGTATGGCTTGGTGGAACGACATGAAGGCGCGCGGCTGTAGCGATGATGTTGCTATCCGAAAGATTAAACAGGCCCTCGCCACCAAGGAGAACGCCGACAATGGCTAACTATCCTAAATGCCCGATATGTGGAGCGCATGGCCCGACCGGAACCGACTATACTTGGTGCGCTTGCGTCCTGCAAATGAATGACCGCCGCGCCCAGGCGGATGATGGGCTGGCGTCATGCAATTGCGCCTTGAGGCTATCCGCAAATTTGGGGAGGGGTGAATGACCGACAAATCAGCCGCAATGGTTATAGGTTTCATCGCGGCGCAGGTTGTGTGTCTCGGCGCGGCGCTTATTGTAATGTGGATATTGTGAGGTGAATGAGCGCACCAAAACCTTCCTTGTCGCTACCGCTGCCGCTACGATAGGAAGTATGTTGATCGTGAACCTCATTCGCGGGGTGGTGACGGGAGCGTGGAACTTTTAGCCACCTCTTCCCCCCATTTGAAAGCCGCCATACTGTACGCCCCTAGATCAGCACATTTCATGGCGTCGGGTTGGCTGATATA
Organism: Rhizorhapis suberifaciens; assembly: GCF_014200045.1. Lineage (GTDB taxonomy): Bacteria > Pseudomonadota > Alphaproteobacteria > Sphingomonadales > Sphingomonadaceae > Rhizorhapis > Rhizorhapis suberifaciens. Next base: position 146,908 of record NZ_JACHOV010000010.1, on the reverse strand, counting down.
AAGCCAGGCAACACTGGTGCCGCTTTCAGGAACTCCGGGCGTTCCGGGATTGACGGGCAAACCAGTTTCTCGGGCACCGCTGGAATTGGTTGAGGCCGTTCGTTGCAGGAGCAAAGCGCGATACTGAGCGCGCAGGCTATCGTAGTTCTGGTCTGCATGTTGAGCCATCCTTCTGTGTTCTGTTTCGACACGCTGTTTTTCGGCCACAGCCGCTTCCTGGGCACGCTTCGAGGCATCGTGGTAGTTCTGGACCGTTTGCTTATGCGCCACCTGTTCAGCATCCCTCGCCTTTGTCATTGCGAGTAGATCCTTTCGGACGCCGTTTAATGTGCCGTTCTGCCACAACAGGAGGGCGAGAAGGGCAGCGACAGCACATTGCCACGGATATTGCCTAATGACGCTGAGAAGGGCTGAAATCGCCTCACGGAGCCAGCCAAGCCCGCCAAGTAGGAATTTGCCGATCAACGCTATGCCCATCACCAAATCCTCCCCCGCCCGAAGTCCATCCCCACCTCAAACACCACCGTCCCCAGAAGGGCTATGCAGGCGATGAGGATGAGGCGCTTCATTCTGGCCACACGAAACCGACAGGGTTGGGCGCCCGCATGATCGTATCGCCGCGATGATCGACTAGGCCGGTATCAACCGCGTTGTGGTCCGTGACAGTGACCGGCGAGGGTGTGGGCTGATAGAAGTCGTCCAGATCATCTGCTACCCATGCTCGGGGTTTGGTGAAATAGCGTTTCATTTCTTGGTCATCTTCCCGCCAAGTGACGATCCCAGCCAGAATGCCCCGACTGCGATCGCGAGATTGTTCCAGGTCTGTACGAGCGCGCCTTTTGTGGTGGCGTCATTGGAATAGATCAGCACCCATGCTGTGACCGCTGCGAAGCCCGCCAGAATGACAACGGACATGATGATGATGGTCCCGATGTGCGGCACGAGGGGCGGAGGGGTCTCTTCGGTCATGCCTGATACACACCCGTCTCCAGCATAGCAGTCACCCGCTTTGCCCGCGCTGGCGTCTGCTTGGCCCATTTAGACTGCATCATGTTTGCGGCAGCTTCATCCCATCGCTTCTGCGCCACGAGATCCAGCGAGTTCTTGAATCCAGCCAGCCCCTGTACGCCGAGCTGGAAGCACATCGACAGCAGCGCTACAGCACGGACAGGATCATCCTTGACCGCTTGCCATGCGGGCCAGTCCTTCATAGCGTTCATGAAGCGGCGGATATCGTTGGCGAGCAGATAGTCTATTTCCTCGTCCGTCAGCCGGCCGCCCTTGCGCTTGTCGATCAGCCGGCCAACTCCGATTGTCCAAAACCCGATATGATCCTGGTAGGCGTGCGGGATTCGGCCTTCCTCGCGATTGAGGTGCTTTGTCGCCAAGGTGATGATCGGATCATTCGCCTGTGCTTTCGCATCCAGTGCAGCATTGACAGCCGAAAGCGTGGCGGGACCAATGATCCCATCTGCCGTTACCCCAAGGCGCTCCTGTAGCTGTCTGACGTTCATAAATACCGCGCCCCCGTCATCGCCATTGCATATCCAAGGGCCAGAGAGCGTTCATCCGAGGACAGCCCCTTGAAGAAGCACAGCCTTGCGATCTCCCCGTCAAAGGCGCGGCTGTTGTCGGTATGATTGCCGATGCAGAGCGCCAATGCAGCGTTGCTGACCTGCGTTCCAGAAGGCGCTACGGTCGTTCCACCGCTGGCCCCGAAGCTGTCCAACTGGCCTAGGATGGGGGTGTTGCTTGGATTGAACCGGGTCCCGAAGATGTGCCATGTGTCATGCGCGGAGACCTTGGAAATGCTCGCATCGGTCGTGGTGTAGTCGATATTGACAGCCATATTCGCGCCGGTGGACGCATGACCCATCCGGTCGAGCCCTTTTCGCCATGGGGTTCCAAAGTTGCTCGCGCCGCCAGTATAGCTTTTATACACCGTGATCGAATAACCTTCGGGGTTAAACACGTCATTGATCTTGGCGGTTGGGGCGGCGGTCAGCTTCGTGTTTCCAGCACTGGAGAAGACGACCGATGCCTTGCCGTTTGGCGTGGCGTTGTGCTTGAGCGTCGGCCTTGCGGTCGCCTCCGTCGCCGCGATACCCGCGCTGGAATCTGTCCACGATGGCACCGCCGCTCCATCTGCGATGCTGGCCACCAGCGTCTCCGCGTCCCAATCCACATGGCTATCCCAGAATGCAGGAGCCGTGGGCACATAGGGCACGGCGCTTTGCTGGAACATCGCTGTCATCAATTCGGCTGCGATAGCCGCGTGCCCCGTCGCATTCGGGTGAGTGTTGTCGTCGGTTAGGCCGGAGAGAATGACGTTGCTCGCATTTTGCCAGCCAGGTCGTGTATCGACGAACTTCGTGCCCAGGGGGAGATTGGTTTCGAGGAAGTCATTGACCTGATCGGCAACACCGCCAACCGTGAAGCCGGTCGCAGGGGTTCCCCCGCTGCTCCGGGTCAAAATGGTGCAGACCGCCGTGCCCAATTCGCGTGCCGCTGCCATGCTCAAGATCAGCATGAGGTCATCGCGCACCTGTGAATAGGATCGGGTATTGGCTATATCATTGGTGCCCATGGCAAGGATGACATCGGTAGCCCCGCAGGCATCTAAGAGGGCAAGCCGCTTACTATGGGCGCTCACCCAATCGCTGGCCTGCTCGCCACTGGTTCCTAGATAAATGACCGGGTAATCAGATGCGATAGTCCGTTGCAGAAAGCCGATTTCATTGCCGGTCAACGTATCGCCGGCGCCGTTACCGATGCTGTCCGTGATACAGGCGAATGCCCGAGTGGCGGTGGACTGGCCAAGGATCGCAACAGGGCCGTAAAATTCCGTTACATCACCAGGTGTGGGTGTCTGCCCCGCGAGGCTGGACGTGCCAAGCAACTGCCCTTCGCCATTATCAGCTTCCAGACTCACTTGATCCATGGTCGACCATTTCTGCCCTACCGATGCGACCTGCACATAGGTTTCTATTTCGAAGTAGGTAAGCGCTGGAATGGTGAGGTCGATTTCGTCCGTGGTGACATCTGCGCCGGTTGACGTGATCGTGATACTCGACTGGCTGGCAAAGGTGACAGCAATCCAATCCCCTGTCCCCGCTGGATAGCGGACCCGCGCAGATACGGTAATATCGTTGAACCCCGCAGCTTCGGAACAGCGGTTGGCATAGACCAGCTTCATGCCGCCTGCACAGGCAAAACCAAAGGTCCGGTGACGAGAGAGATATTTGCCGTGGGTGTTTATGCCGTCGCTGGAATGCGTATTGATGAACGTTTGTTTGGTGCGGTTCGCAACGGGGCGAAGGAAGGTCTGAGGCGCAGGACCGCCGCCGCTTTCGCTGCCGCCTATGCCAAGGCCCATGGAGAGGGATAAGCCGATCATCCATGCCCCCCGAACAACATTTTCGCCGCCGCGAGAAGGAGCCCCCCGGCCCCTGTTAGAATGAATGCAGCCCCAGCAAAAAAGCCCAGCCCTTTAGCCTGCCTGACGCCCATGTTATTGATTTGCAGACTGAGACTATCTAGCTTGCTGGATATATTCGCAACGTCATGCTTTACCGTGCGCACATCGGCTTGGAGCGCCCCTACATCACGTGCGATCTGTAGATCGTGATCAGTCATTATTCGCCGTTGCCCTCATGGTTTCTGTCTCCGGGCGCGCAAAGCCTCCTTAGCTTTATGGGTTTTCAGAGCTTTTGGGCACGGTACATTAATTCGGGGCGCATCCGCGTCAGGCAAAGAAAAACCCCGCCGAAGCAGGGTTGGGATGACTACCTAGTTCCGCCAGTGATCTAATTGATCAAGTTTGTATTTCTTCTTGCGCGATCGATCCCAAGTGATCCCTCTACGAATAATATCCGCAGGCACGCCAGCAATCAGCACCCCCTCTTCATCGAACCGGCGTGAAACAAAACTCATGGCACCCACAATGCTATCTGATGGAACGAATGCGCCCTTGTTAATAAGGGCCCCAACGCCAATCCAGACATGATCACCGATAGACACCGACTGCGCACCGTTCAACCGCTCACCCGTTTGGCGATCAATGACGCTGTGCGCATCGGTTGTTCGCACTTCGACTTGGCGGGAAAACATGCACCATTTACCGATGGTAACATTGCAGTTCTCTTGGCAAAGAATATAACAATCCCTAGAGGTTGAATGGTCGCCTATATGAACCGTTTGACCATTTCCTTTAACGACAATTTGACCCTTCCACTGGCATTGTTTGCCAATAGTAATCTTATTATTATCGCCTCGAATGAGAATGTTGCCGTTGAATTTGGCCCCCTCTCCAATATCGATAATATTTCCAGAGCCGCGTGCAATTTGAATGCTGACCGACGCGGGAATTGTGGAGAACTCACCTCTTATAAGCTTGTTGCCATCACCTAACTGGATGTCCGAAGCCAGATTAACTTTGCGCCTGAGTAAACGTAACATGCAGGATTCATGATAGCCAAATCCTAGCACGTCAATGGGCGGATCAGGTGGATGCAACAAATGAACCAGAGAAATATAGGTTTGTAGTGGCGGAAAGATCAGCCACACCAACGGCCACGTTGTCCTGATCCATGCGCTGAAACCGGATGATGGACGAGTTCTCCAAATGATAGCCGCCAACAACGAAGTCGTTCGTGAAGTTGGCGCGAAGTCCGACCTGAATCCCCCCCCTGTATGCCGCGCCATTGGATATAGCTACAGGAATCCCCGAACACTGGAAATTACCAGTCATGCCGCCAATGGCGGTAAATACGAGCTGGATTGAGTAATCGAAACGGCGACCAATTTTAGTGTACTGCCCGACAAATGTACCGGTTGGAGAGCCTGCCACAGTGGACCCGTGAGGGATTGGAGTAAACGAACCCTCCGAATAAAATCCATTCGTGCTGTCAACGCTCCGGGCCAGTTCATACCAGTTCGAGCCCATCTTCATTAAAACGATGTGGCTTGCCGCCGCGCCTGCCGTGAACAGCGTAAAGTCCCGTCCATTGGCAAGAACAAGATTATCAGTGCCGTGCTTGAATGTGACATCGAGAGACGATGTGGTACTTTCACACCTGATGATCTGGCCTTCAAAGCCTCCCGATATAGTGTCTAGCTGATCGGTTCCAGCGCCGCCCTCAGTGGTGACGCTAAGCTTAGGCTCAAAATCAGTATCATAAACAGTGAACACGCCGCTTGCGACCGCCACCCCTCGGATGGATTCCATCGCCAATGTGAAAAGATCAGCGCGGCCAAAACGGACTTGAGTATAGTCGAAACCAATATACTCCTTGAACCAGACGAAGCCGGTCCCGCCATCCATATAAACCGTTCCGTCAGGCTTTGTCACAGTGGTTTGATAGCCGGATGCGTTCACAGCGTCGGTCGCGACAACGAGTGGCGCACCGAAGGCCCCCGCTGTGGTTAGTGCGTCGGTGACGGGCGCGATCTTGAATGCCTGCGTATCAAGGCTTCGGTCGCAATAACCGAGCAGGAGATACCAGCGCCCGTTGTGGCTGAACTTATCTAGTGAAGGGGCAACGCCGTCGCTGGTGGTAGGTTGGCCAACAAGCGACCAAGTCGCGCCAGCATCTACCGTCTTGAACAGGTTAAGGCCAGAACCGCGAGCCACAGCAAACCAAACGTCAGCCGTTATCGCCACCATTTCCGCTTCATTGTATCCGCCAACCGCAGACGTAATCGGCGTACTGGCAGCCCATGTCAGGCCGTCATCTTCCGAAATCCAGAGCGGAACCTCGTAAGTGGGGGTTGACGAAATCTGCCAATATGGTGTCCACGCAAGGCGGTGGCTGCTACCGTCAGCAGCCGGGATAACCTTGATCCGCCCATAGGCTCGCGCAAAGGTGAAATTGACCGTCTTGAGCAACAGCGGGGCAGACCATGTGGCACCGTTGTCATCGCTGTAGATGCGCTGCATATTGATACCAGCGGCCAGTGGCGACGGAACCTGATCATAAATAACGACCAGCCGCCCCGTTGGCGTGGCGCACATCGACATACCGCCCTGATCGTAGCCAGAGGTCGGCGCGACCAATTCAATTTCTGCGCTCCAGTTCTGCCCGCCATCATCCGAATAAGTGTACCAGACGGTTGCGCCATCGGTGTTCGCATGTTCGGGGGCCTTGCGATAGATGAGGTGTAGACGGCCATCCATGCCCTCGACGATCTGGCCAAAGTGCCGGTGGAACGTGTCCGAACTACCATCCTGGACGACAATATAGGTTGAATCGCTGCTGAAGTCTGTGGTGAAGGATTTGTGAGACGCCTCCATGCGCCAACCATCAAGAAGCGTCTGAGCCGGCCGCCCGTCCGCAGTGCCTATAGCCCCTGCACCTTCGTCCGATAGCAGGAGGTCATTGGCCTCCCCAAGTTGCTCAAATGCCTCCTTGACGGTGCTATTATCAGTAATGCTGGGAGTGGTGAATGAGCCTAAATCAACGTCCGGAACTAGCTGGTTAATGGCTTGACTCACCCTAAGCGGCGACATGATCTTTGTATTCTCAGCGCCCACCTCTGCTTCCTCCTGACTGGCAAGCGCGCGGGCGGAGTCCATTACTTGGATCGGCGTAGCTTTCTGAACTAATGTGCCATCATCCACAATAATGGCCGCAGCAGGATTTACGGACAACGCGGCGGGGAGTTCATCCGGGCGAATGGCGACCATCAGAGCGTAGCCTTGATTATTTGGTTGAATATTATCGTGGGCTGGACGTTGTTGTGTGCGCCGCCGCCGCCTTGATCAGGGATCGTGTGATTGTGGGATACACTGCCGATGGAGCCACCCGTGCCAATCCGCGAGCCCGCGCCGCCTGTTTGGGCTTGGCCCAGCTCTCGGATACCTGTGACGGTAGGGTTTGAAGTGCCTGTTACACCCCCATGGTCATGAGATGGTATTTGAGCAACCGTTAGCGTGTGCGTCTCAGCGCCGCCTGTGGCTCCTAGATTATCGCCGTTCACGCCGCCTGTTTGGCCGGTCAGTCGATTGGCGGAGGTGCCGCCCATATTGTCCTTGCCCGCCTTTGCGCGGCCCCGAACATCGGGCACATTAAATGTCGTTACACCGTCGCCAGAGCCATATTCCGTACCAATCGCCGCGAACAAATCTGCGTAATCGGCGCGGTTAATGGCTTGGCCGTAGCAAAGTAGGAAAGTGTCAGGAGCCACAGAACCTGCAAAGGCCAGCACAACTCCGATTGGCACACCCGCCTGCGCCACCGTCGCTGCATCCGTAGGCTGTGTTCCGTCCGCCATTCCGGTGATGCGAAAGCCGCCCATAGCAAGGCTTGTGCGCATGCCGCCAAGCCCATCCCGGTTCAGTGAGCCGGTGACAGCCGAAGCAATGTCCTGCATCGCCGGATTGTGCTGAGATACAAGGATAGTGTCGCCGGAACTGACTAAGGTTCCGGGCGGGAGGGAATATGATCCGTTGGAATCGCGGGGCAACTGTCGCTTTCCTCACTTTGGGGAAAGCGCGTGAAGTCGGTCAGCCGCGCTGGAATGTCAGGACATTAGCATAAGCCCAAGGGGGTAGCAATATTGAGTATGGTGAAGACAGTTGCGCCAAGGCAATAAGATCGGTACGATTACGCCATGCTGAATCAGCCTTATCTTTTGGTCCTATCGCTCCTTTGCGTCATCATCCTTGGCGGCTTCTTCCTATACCATCTCATCAATGAAAAGTTGGACATGTTGAAATATGACATGGACGATATGACCCGCGACTTGCACAAATTGAAAGTCGGCGAGCGGGATTAGCGCTCCTGCGTATATGGTGCGGTGCTGGCTGAAAGCTGAGCGATGATCTGCCGCGTAACGTCGCTATCGATCACAGTTGGGACATTCAAGGCCCCGCCATTCCGCGCTAACATCTCGGCTATTTGCGAATTCCGTTGGACCGCTCGATCCGCAATGGCACGTCCGGCCAAACCGGCCCCACCTATGCCGCCGCTTAACAGAGCGCCAGTGACGGGATCGCCGCCAGCCAAAAATGCCGCGCCCGGGGCTCCGGAAAGGAACATGCCGCCTGTTGTTCTGGGGGCGAACCGCCCAACCCATTCGGCAGCTTTTGTGGCAGGGGTGCCGCGAGAAACATTCTGAATGGCCTGTACAACAGCGGGATTGAAGCGCTCTTCACCCTTGATGATATCCCGGTCTAGCTTGCGGAACTCAGTTTTGAGGGCGTTCGAGGCCCCTGACTGTGAATATTGCGCCGACCTAGGGTCAGCTAAGTCGATCGACTTTCCTATTTGCTCCGCGCTGAGATATTTGCTCGCAGTTTTCCGTGCGCTAGCAAGTTCGGGGGCAAGCGGGATGGTTTCCTCATCGAACGCCTGGAGCATGAGCTTCGCAATACGACGCTCTTTACCCTCTGTCGCGCCCACCGCGTCGGCCAAAGTGTCGCGTACAACCTGAATATCTTTCGGCGTTATATCCCGACCGGAATAATCATCCAGCAGTCGCATAGCCTCGGCTGCGCGGGGGTAATCACCGGAAACGCGCCCTGTCGGCGTCACCAATGCATTGTTTCGCGCAATGTCCTGAACGCGGCCAGCCAAGCTCCCTGTTACGTTTGGCCCAGCGACTATTCCCCTGGATTCCGCATCTTGATAAAGGTCCGTAGCCTGCTGCCGTAGGTCCGCCCTAGATGGCACCGCCGCTTCAGCCGCACGGCGCGCATTTCTGGTGGCGGCACCAAAAAGCCCAGCGCCAGCCAATCCAGAACCGACTATCTCACCGCCCATTTCGGCTATAGGATTGTCAGGAAATACTTGGTTGGCCGTTGCCGCCCCGGCGCCGCCACCCCCTGCGACAAGCAGACCTGCAATTGACCGAGGAATGGTTGTAGCCGTGCCCGCAATGGGGATCGCTGAGCCGCCAACAGATTCACCAACGCGGCGGATGAACTGCTTGCCCGCGTCGTCTGTCTCGGGTGCAATCGTCCCTGCGTCCGTCAATATATTCTGCCACCACCCGCTACCAAGCACGGGTTCGGTAATCTGCCCCAGGTCAGTGTTCGCTAAGGCATTAATACCTTGAGGCACGAGGTTGAGCGCGGATGTGACAAGATCAACCGGCGCGCCAAGTGTATTGGCGATACCCTCATTAACGCCTGACAGCCCTTGGCTGACATAGGACTCCGTATATGGCTGCGATCCTCGAACGGCTGTGGACGCCGGGGAAAATTGGCCGCCTGTTTGGCGCGCGCTTACAATTTCCTCTGCATTTTCCAGAGAAGGAAGCCCCGCTGTCGTGGCAAAAGTGCGCAACTGATCTGCTGTTGCGCTTGGGTTAGCCGCCATGAAGGCATCATAGAGGCGCTGCTGGTCAACAGAGAGTGGGTTTCCTCCCTCGGCAGGAGGCTCTCCAAACAAATTGGACTGGGTTAGAGCATCGTCAATCAACCCAGATGCTGCACCCGCTTTAATCCGCGCGGCCTCCATCATCGTCTGAAGGCGGCGTGTCTTATCCTTCACCGTTCCCGGCTCATCTCCCGGCTGTGGGAAATATGATTTCCGGTAGGAGTCGATTTGTTCAGTCGTATAGGCCGCGCCAGTGCCAAGGGTGAGTGCAGCATCCAGGATATCGCGCTGCGCGTTTATAGTCCTCTGCCGGGCTTCATCTGTGGCATAGTTCCCCAGGAGGGTGCCGCCGATAGCCGCATCTTGCAGAGTTGGTGAACCAGCATTGCCGATGGCTGCGAGATCGCGCAAACCGCCAGCAACACGGGTGGCTAGGAACCCTGCTGTTCGTTCTGCCTCTGTGGTTTCGATCCCACCACGCGCTTCAGCTGCTTGGCGCTCGCGTACCGCTTTTTCATCGAGCCTACTCTCAGCGCGGTTCGCCCTTTCAGTTTCCGCAGCGGCCCGCGCTGCCGCTTCCTCAGCCCTGCGTTCAGCTGCCTCGGCCCGACTTTCAGAGGAATCCTTACGCTCTTCCTCGCGCGCCTTGTAAGGATCGCGGACAAGCCGCCCTTGCCGGGAAGCAGGAGCCTGTGTGGAAGGAATGCTGTCAAACCAGTCCTGAGCCATTATTGCTTGACCTTGATACGGCCATCAGGGGCCATGATCCGTGTGCCAGCGGGGAGCGCTGCGGCTTCCTCAGGCGAGTTCACCATTACCGGCGTCCCATGCTTCTGCTGCCATTGCAGGAACCCCGGCGCGCCCATGGACTGGATGAGTTGAGACGCACCGCCGAAATCCGCGAAGCCGCCTTGCGTGGGAGGTGTGGGGGCTTGCGCCCCCGGAACCCCAGATGTCGGATCACCTCCTCCCATAGCTGCGCTGAGGCCAGAGCGCGGCCCCACATATGTCCCGCCCGGCAATGGCGCGATGATTTCAGGATCGGTGCGGGAGCGGATAAGGCCCGTTGCGTCGTCACCCATGCCCATACCTTGCAGCCATTCGTAATTCTGCTGCAATTCCGTTGGCTGCTTGGGCTTCGGGTTCGCTCGTTCCCACATCTGCATCGCGAGCTTTTGAACTACAGGGTCCGAACTGCTTATACCGGAATTGATTGCGGGATTGACGCCGCCACCAGCCTGTGGAGAAAGCAACGCCGCAATCGACGCCTCACGTTCGCCCGCAAGCCGATCAGAGGCTTTGTTTGCCTCGCGCTCCCTCAATCCACCTGAAAGCCCCTGGGCAACGCGGGCGAGCCCCTGCGTCCAGTGCTGGACCGGTGAATAGTCGGCTCCTGCTGCCTGCATCTGGGCCGCAAGCTCACGTTCGCGGGCGATGTCATCCATCGTCATGCGTTGCCCGCCGCCGCCCCAAGTGAACGGCTCAGGCTGTTGAGGCTGCTGCTGCATCAGCATGTCAGACACGCCGTAGGGAAGGAGTCCGGCCATAGGCATCAGTGCACCACCCTTGCGTAATCGACCGCCTTTATTCCGTTGATCTCTGTCACCGCATCAGGGTTCATTTGCTCAACATCCTGGGCCATCACGCCGATATGCATCGGGCCGCCCCAGATATATCGATAGCTGAACACTGGAAGTCCATTATCGAGCGTGCCGACGCGGCTTATATCAGTTTTGACGCGCCGATCTGACATAACTGCCGTATTACCCGCAAGTGAGCCTGCGAGACCAAACAGACCGCCAAGCATGCCGCCCTGGTTCTGCAATTTCGCCTGATATTGCTGGTTAACCAGCCCAGTGTAGTCAACCCCCGCCACACCAGCTTGGGGCGCCCCAGGTGATGCACTTCCAGGGTTCTGCAATTGCGACCCTGACATAAGCGCTGTGATTTCGTTGATAGGCTGGTTGCGCGACGTAAGCGCTTCACTGAACGCCTGGCCTCTACCGGTCAACGCGAGCTGGTTCATTTGGTCGGTATTACCCTGCGTCATGCGCGTCATTTCGCGGTCATAGGCCGCCGTGCCGGGTCTAATACCTGAATTGATCAGCCGGGATTCCAGCGCTTGCCGGCCTTGCTCCTGCTGGGGGAGAATGCGAGACGAGGCAAGGTCATAAGCCCAATCGCCTGCGTCCTGATTATCGAACTGGAATGGCTCGTTCAGATAATCCCGCAACATGCCGGACTGCTCATTGGCGATCCCTGCAAGGTTGGTCTGGGCCGCCTGAGACTGATCGAATATGGCCTGCTGTTCAGGAGTGTAGCTGGTCGTTTGGGTGAATTTGGGGATAGACACCCATTTTCCATTACTGTCCATGAAGCCGGTTGTTCCGGTCTGATCGTAATTGACTGAACCCCAAGGATTAACCTGGTCGGTCATGTTGACCAACTGCTGTGTAATCGCCGTGTCTTTGTTCATTTCGCCCTGTGCTTGGGCGGTAGCTACGGGATCTGGGGCCTTAGGCGTTTTCACATCATGCTTCCGTTTTATCATGGAAGCGCGTGAAGGTCTTCAGCCGCACTCGGTCGCGGCAACTCTAGCAAATCTGTATTCTTTCCGCAATATGCCTACTACGGTGCCATCGCGGCCAGCGCCAAATTGATTTCTAAGAACACCCTCGACTTGGCCGCCCAATCTACAAGCCAGTTTTATCACATCTTCTTGTTCAGTGGTTGCTGTCATTCTTTCGCATCCAAGCTGATCGAACACATAAGTTCCGACAGCCTTGAGAAAATCACGGGTCCACCCTTTGCCTGCAACACTAACGTGGATTGAAACGCCCTCGAATACATTGAAGATCGCGCCCGCGATGATTTCCCCATCCTTCTCGATACCTAAGGCTGTGTAAGGCGGGCACAGGCCGAAGTTCAGTTTTTCGGAGACAAAGCGGGCAACACGATCATCAGCGACAATCATCTAAGTCACCAGTTCCGCAGTCGTATACAGCATTTCCATGTCGATCAGTTCAGCATCAAGAGGCGCGACACTTCCGCTCGTAACCTGATAGCAAAGGCTCAAGCTATAGCCGACACCGCCGATCGATCTCCACGCTTGGCTGATAACAGTGGGCGACGGAGAGCCCCAAGTGCTTTGCCCCCATATGCCAGCATCCCAGACATTGGGCGACGATAGAGCAGTTGCGTTCGGAGCTGATGGCGCATTCCGATTAAAATCCACCATCATATTTATGCTGTCATTCAGGGACGCGCTGGCAAGCCCGCGCGCACGCGCCATCTTCCCGATCTTGGCTGACCCCACGCTGCCTAAGTCCTCAAACAGGGGCATAACGATACCGGTGTATGTGTCGCCATCATCATTCCCGGCGACGTTCGCCGTATAAACCCGGCCTTCTGGTGAACCAAAATACAGTCGCCCTCGGAAGACCTCCATTGCCAAGGCATGCCATCCTGTGAAGCGTGCCCAGGCCCCGGTATCCGTGTTCGATATGAACAACACCGGGGATGTTGATCCTATTAAGTCAGGCGGGGACACAACGGCCATTTTTGCTTCCGGCCATATCTCGCAAATCCAGTTGCTGTCCCCCCGATCAGTTAGGGCCGTACTCCACGCATCGGAAATCTTATACGAGACGCTCGCCACATTCAGCGCTGTCACGTCGAGCGAAATAGCCTTGGATAGCGGAACAAGCCCAACGCTCGTCGCAATCGCCAAATCGCCGCCGCCGCGAATGAACGCGCGGTTGCCTAATGGCTTGCCAATCCGATAAATGCCAGCCTGATTCCAAGTCGATGCCTCTTGAGGGTCGGCGCCCTGATAGACAGCCACCTCTCCAAGGGAGGAAACGAAAATGCATTGCGCGGATAACCCCTCGGCTCCACCGGCATCCAATGACCATGACGCACCAAAGAGCAATGAGCCACCAATGGTGAACACGCCACCGAGCGGGAAAACGTCAGTCGCGCCGCCCACTGCATCCAGCGCAGTCATGAACCATGCATTCATGCTGTCCTTCTGGGCGAACCAGAGGCGATTTTTGTAGACCCAGACAAAGGACATGTCAGCACTGGTCAAACCCGCGCCGAACGTCGCGCCGGGTATCGTGAGCGCCTCAACCCCAACGGCGTCCGCGCTGCCCCCATCACCATCAGTCAGGGTCTCGTTGTCCTGGAATGGGCCACCTACAATGTCATAAATCAACAGATAGCCCGTTCCAGAGCCTTGATCGACGACGCGCCAGACCGTGGCCGTGGCTCCAGACGTTCCGCCTGTTACCGTGTCGCCTTCAGTGAACGAAACCGTCTCCGCATCATAATTAAGACGCGACACGCCACCCTGGACATAAGGGTAGAAATCCTCGCCATCGAATATAAAGCCGGTGTCAACGCCATTGACACCGATCAAATAGACACCGCCAGTCGTGGCGAATTGCGTAACGATCCAGTCACCGCCATTGAATCCACCCATGACATCAAGGCCACTGGTGGATGACCAGCCAAAGAAATCGCCTGTCTCGGTTTCTATCGTATCCCCATCCTCAGTCACAATCTCTGCGCCAAATGGGAATGGCACTGTGGTCAGGTCGTAAATCTTGGATTCATTGGCGGCGAAAAGTCGCTCATTTAGGCCGTTGCGGTAGGAAAACAGAGCTGTGACCGGAAGAGTTTCGTCTTCCAATGTCGCGTAACGCTGCTTGCCCCGGCGAAGAACAACGCTTGTTGCCTTGGGATAGAAATTATCGAGGATTTCAGCGCCAGGGCCGTCGAGTGATTTAGGATCGGAAAGCGCCCGGTTGGCTATCCAGCCAGCGATAGGCGCAATCCATTTCTTCGACTGCGATGTTCTGGGCTTAGGGCGCGTGGCGCGGCGCGCATACATCAGGCCGGACCCAATGCCCGAGGCCACGCCGCGCGCGTGCCGGGAAAATATCGCCGCGCATTGCTGCGCTGAATGCGGCTCCCACCATCCTTCGCCGCATATTCATCAAGCGCTTTGATAAAGGCTTCCTGATCTCCGGAGGCATCCAACTTCTTGTTTTCCCTCCAGCGCCATACCAGCGCGAGGATCAGTAGGCGTTCAGGCAATAGAAAACTGTCTGTGTCAGCCGTAAACGCGGCCTTGGGTTGATCGGCATCATCCAGCGCCCAATTCTTGGTGATATAGGGGAATGTCGCGGTTGCGCCTGTGGCCGGTGCCGGAGAAAACTGCATCTCCCCACCATAGATGATCCACCCGCCAGGCTGCGCTATGAACCCGCGTGCCTGGTCGAACAGAAACTGGTTGATGTTGGGATAGCGGAAATAGCCCCATGCCCAGCTTTCCAGATCCTGCACATCAGAGTCCTGGAGCATTCGATCATAATCGGTTGGGAGCGGAAAACTGTCTACCGTGCCATTGCCGTTCAATGTGTGCGTGCGGCCCAAGTCTTGCCAGTCGCGGTATTTCGCCACATCCTCCGCCACCTCATTGATGAGGTCGCATATTTCCGCCTCGTACTGACCAGACGCGCCAAAAAACGTGCCGGGCTTGCGCCCTATCAGCTTGATTGAAGCGGATTGCATGGCGGCGAGAATGGCCACAACTGGGCTCCTTTAAGCTGCCAAGAGTTCCTCAAGTGAGGATACCAGCGTTGCTCGGCTTGGGTTTCCGCGAGGACGAGTCCCTGTAATCTTGGCGATTTCGCCCTTCAGCTCGTCTTCGCTCATGTCGGCAAAGGCATCATCAGCGGCCTTCACAACCGCTTCGATCTCTTCCGGCTTCATGTCTTGGACGGGAGGAAGCGTAGAAACCGCCTGCGCCGCCTTCAGCTTCTCAATCTCCGCCTTCAGTGCTTCGATCTCGCTCAATGCGTTGGTGGCCGTCATGCGGCTTGCCATGAAGGCGCGGGCCGCATCCTTGAGCTTGTTGGCGTTCATGCCAAGGGACTTGAGTTGCTGTCCTTCAAGGTGATGAAGCGCCTCAATGCTGTAAATGCGGAGAGCCTTGCAAAGAGAAACCTGCTCAGGGGTAACTCCATGGGGGCGGAGCATTTCCAGCGGCGTGCCCATAGCTTCCTGAGGACTACCCTCCTTGAAGGCGCGGAATTGGTCCGCCCAGCGCTGCGCATAGGTGATAACCTGATTGCCTTCGCGGCGGTACATGGCATCGACGGGGAAGGTCGGAGAATAGTTCTTGGAGCCAGCAAACCGGACCTCAACAACCTCCTTGGTTTCCAAAACGAGATGGCCTGCTGCCTCTGACTTCGGCACATTCTCCAGCTCGATATACTTGAAAACAGGGGTGATGGTGATTTCACGGGGGTCGATTTCTACAACGCGGGTCATGTGCTTGCTCCGGAGGGATAAGGGAAAGGAAAGGGCGGGACCGTTAAGCCCCGCCCATCAGTCATCAGGGCGCGGTGCCCTTGGCCGCCCAGAAGCGATCCCCGGCCAGAATGTCCGTGCCGTAGACCGTGGTGGGAGGCGCATACCAGCCACCCGCGCCAGTAGCAGCGGTCACATTGTCCTCGCCGGTAACAGTGATGGATACCTGCGTGCCAGGAGCCGCGGCATCGGCAATCGTGCCGGATGCTTCGACCCACATACGCAGACGTCCGTCATCGCCAAAGCAGGTATCGCCAAGTTGAGGGCTACCGACCTGACCAGCGCCAGCCGCGCCACGGCCAGGGCCTTCATACCAAACATCGTCAGCGGTCACGACCTGTTCGATGTTCGGTCCAAGGCTGGGATTGGTGCGAAATACCATGTTCCTTACTCCTTAAGCCGTAATGATGCGGTACGAAAATAACGGGTTTTCCAACACAAGCTGGCCGCTCCAGACGATACCTTGGGCCACAGCGTCCTGATTGATCGGGCGCATGCCGTTGCCGGGGTGGAACGGTACGAACTGCTGTCCCGGAAACTCCCAGATAGACAGGCCGTCCGTATCGATGCCAAACACCGTGCTTGCAGGCATGACGTTGCCGATACCGCCCGCTGCGAGGATATCCACCGGCCCTGCTGGCGTGATATAGGACAGTCCGGAGAACCCGAGCTTGCCCAGACGTTCGGAAACAATGCGTTGATGGGCCACAAATGAGGCGTCGATAGCCTCATAAGACAGCGCATCGGCAATCAGCAGATCCGCATACCGACCGTTCCGCGAGCGGGCCAGCGCAATGCGATTGATGATCTGGCGAACGGTTGTGCTGTCCCAGGTGGTGAAACCGGAGACATCGCCTGCGGGAATGTCGAACGTGCTTGTCCGCCAATTAGTGACGGTGCCACGGTCAATACCGCCGTAAATGCCGGTGTTCGGGAGAATGGGAACGGCGCCCCCAAGGCCGATCATCTGACGTCCGCCATCCGCCGTGCCATCGCCAACAAGAGCTGTTTCCCAGCTTTCCTTGACCGACTTTTCAGCGGAATCGATGTAGAATTCCATCAGGTCGATAACTTCTTCTTCACCCTGATTGTACATCAGTTCCGTGCCGTTCAGCGAGAACATGCCGACGACGCGGGACCAGTTGAACACAGCGGAATTCAGCAGTTCCTTGGGCGTGATCTCCAGCTTGTCATAGCCGGTGAACCACTGAGCCGACAGCTTATCGAACTCTACCGGGATGCGAAGCTCCGGGCCGCCCGCACGCTTGACCTTAATCCGGCCACGATCCCGAAGGATGGCGGTCAGAGGTGTCGCGTTATAGACAATATCCTGAACCATGCGCGAGCGGCGCGCCACCGAGGCAGTGAGAATCTGCCCGTAATTGCGATCTGGATTGATAGGCATTCATGAAACTCCCCGTGGGACAGCTCTAAGACCGCTTCACTCGTTTCAGCTCGTCTTGCAGCAAGTCGCGGATTGAACCTCCGCGTTCGGGTTCCATGTCTGGTGATACAGCTCCCGGCGCGGACTTGATGGATTTGCTGCCGCTGAGGCTATCGTCAGCGCGGCGGGGATTGGCAGGGCCTTCGTCGGCGGGCTGGTCAACATGCGAAGGCGGATTGATCCGCACAGCCATATCATAAGCAGCCTCAAGCCGATCTAATGGGCTCAAGCTAGGCGATATCTTACCCGATTGCAGGAAAAACGCAATATCGTCCTGCAACTCGTCGTAACGCGGGTGGTCGACCTTGAACGGTTCGATGATCTGCGCGGCGACCTGCTGCTCCTGCATCTGCGCCAGTTGCTGCTCAAGCTGCTGAACACGCGGGTCAGTCTGGGGTTGTTGTGGCTGCTGCTGCCCTTGAGCCACCATCTGCTGATAACCTTGCGGCCCCTGCTGGACGATGTATTGGGCCACTTCAAACAGAGATACCGGCTGTCCATCAGCTTTACGCGGTCCTACCTCCATGAGGATCTTGTTCAGGCCGGCGATGGGGTTTTTCTGAAGCTCGGTTTCGATCTCATGCACCTTCATGAGGCTTTCGCGCAGCTCGCGGCCATTGCTCTTGGCTAGTTCGTCGAAGTCCCTGATCGTCTCATAGCGCTGGTTGGCCACCTGATAGCGCTGCTCTTTTTCCTCGAATTCCCGCGTCATGTTCTCGATGTCACGCCTGACCGGACGTGGCACATTGCGCCACACATCCTTGCTGTCCGGAAGGAAGTTCTTGGGTGGCTCTGGATGCTTTACGGGCTCGCCAGGCTTGGCTTCATCGGCGGTAGCCTTCTGGGCTTCCTCACCCTGCTTTGGCGTGAATTTCCCGGTTTCATCACGCGCCTTCGGATCATCCTTATCAGCCGGCTTCTCATCGGGTTTAACCTCCGGTTTCTTGGCCGCCTCTGTGTCGGTCTTTTCCTCCGTCGCGCCTTCGTCCTTCTTGGGCTCTTCGACAGCCTTGGCGTCCTCCTTAACCACCGCAGAGATGGTATCACGTAGGCTCGGTTCCTTCGCCTCTGTCTCAAGCGTGCGGGGTGCGCCGCCGCCACTGGCCTCAGTGCCCAGCTGGGTATCCAGCATGGTCGAAGAGGTTTCCGGCGTCATTGTTTCCGAAGCAAAATCGCTCATGGTTCGATACTCGTTGGTGTGGGAGGGACGCGCCCGTATTTCACGTCCTGGATGGCGGCCTTGATGTCGTCACGCCGCTGCTGGCGGTCGATCTTCTGCTCAACATGTGGCAGGCTTTCATTGCCAAGCTCGATATACCGCTCGCCTTGAGGATTGCCGTCCGGTCGCAGGGTGCGACGATAGGAGGCCATGCTGTCATGCATCCGGCCATCCATGCCAAAACACGGATCAATGCTGTCACGTCGGATCATGGGACATGGGAAGTCCGAACGTGCCGGAACCTCAGGTGGAGTTGTCTTGCGAAGGCATTTGCGCCCATCATCAAAAACAAACCACACCTCGTCCGCCCGGAACAATGATGGCTCTATGCGGACGAGGTTAGCCATGGTTACTCAGCCTGCATCAAGCCAGCAGCGACCAATGCGGCGGCGATGTCGGCGGCCACCTCGGAATAGACGGCGGGGGCGGCAACGGCCGTCACCAGATCGGACGCGGCCAACGCAGACAGTTCGGTTTCCACTGCAACAAGCGCTGCGATTTCGGTTCCATCTGCGAGCTTCGACGTTGCAATGGCAGCATCAGCAGCAATATCAGCGTCCTCAATCGAGCCAGGCTCAACCGGTAGATTGTCATCAATCTGTGCAGCGACTTCCTTCGCCAGTTCCGGCACCATTGCCAGGGCAATCAGTCTTTGTGCATTAGCAGCCATTTCAATTCTCCTTCAATACCAACCGTAATAAGTTCCAGTCGTGCTCGTGGCATTGATACGAACACCCCTGAATGTAATGACCTGACCAGCAGTCATTGTGTACGGAAGCACAGTCCCCGCTGCGTCAACAATTTGGGCTGTCCCCGCTTCCTGGCAATAAATAGCCCTTGGAATAATCGCGAAATCATCTTCATCATCCGGAACAACTGCAAAATGAGTTGTCGCCGGATTTGTCTTATTCATTTGCGTTGTGAATGTATCAGCCATTATCGGCCTCCATCTCTGCTGATCGTTCCGAGAATTCCTGCTGCCGGTCAGCGCGTTCCTCGCCGCGCTCGCGGAAGCCGCGTTCGGTCTGCGCACCTTCCACAGCCATCTGCTGGTCTACCTGTCGCGCCTGCTGGTCGGACGAGGTGCGGTATTCCTCAAGGTTCTGGCGCCGCTCATCCAACCCGATACTGGAGAGGATTTTCGCGGTTTCGGCCTGCATCTTGTTGATCTTGGCGTCGGTTTCCTCGGCTTTCGTCGCCATGTCCGCCAGTTGCAGTTGCAGCTTCTGGTTTTCCTGCTGCAATTTCGCCTGATCGTTCTGGGACTTGGCCTGCAATTCCGCGAACTTGCGCTGGTTCTCAGCCTGATCCAGCGCGGCTTTCGCTTGGACCCCAGCCATGGCGGCTTGAGCCTTCATCTGTTCAGCCTCGGCTAGCTTGTTGTTAGCCTCGACCAGTTCAGCGGATTCTCCGCCACCAGCAGCAGCGCGAGCGGCCTCAGCCATTTGTGGCGCTGCATCAATGAACTCGTCGATCACGCCGTTCATCTGCCTGCCGACACGGTACGGCGCGAGGACGAACTTCATCATTTCGCCAGCTAGCTTTGCGCCTTCTTCGCCCATAGCCGCCATCTGCATCAGCGCTTGGCTAGCCTGGGTGAAAGCCCCCATGAATTCGTTGCGGGATTGCTTCTCCTGCATCTCATCGGTCAGGATCGTGCTGTCGGTTTCAATCTCGAAAGCAAAACTGCGGGCACGGTCATCGCGGAGCAGCGTCATTACGTCCTCAATAGGGACTTGCGCCTCTGCATCGGCCAACATCGGAGCATATTTCGCAAGGATTTGCTGTTGAGCCTGTTGGAACGCCTGCTGTGCCTGTGCCTGCATCTGGGCCGGATCGCCCTCTTGACCCTGCTGCATAGCCTGTGTGGCAGCTTCCTTGGCCTTGTTCGCCAAAGCTTCCAGTTCGCCCTTGGCCGCCTTCTCGATTTCCTTGATGCGCTTCTCGATATCCGCTTTGGTCGGAATCTCCATCTGCGCCATTTCAAGCAGCGTTTCTTTGCTGAACTTCTCGGCAATAATCTCGGCCGCGATCTTCACAGCATCAGCGGCAACACGTTGAAGCTCATCAATCTTACAGCGGACGCGAACCGAACCGTACTGACTCTTGAGTTGCTGGGCACCCAAGGTTTCCTCAGCCTCAGTTGCGCCGCGCATAATGTCCGAAATACCGGATAGCTGGTAGAAGTCGTCGATCAGCTGCGCACGTGCCTGGATCAACCCCTGAATGGCCGTAGCCACCTCGGCAAGAGGCATCCACTGAACGAAGTTGGTCGTGCCGCCTGCGATCAGCGCAGCCCCAGGGACAGGGATCAGGATTTCGTCGTCGTCCGCCTTCATCAGGGTTTCAACAGCATCTCCAATATCGCCACCAGCAGGGATCAACCCTTTCAGCTTCACCTTCTCCAACAACAGATAGATACGGCCCGTAAGCACGCTGATCTTGTTGAAGTGGATGGCATACCGTTCCCAATCAGGAACTGGCACGAGAGACCGGCGCCGCAATGTGCCATAGGCTGGGCGGGGACAGGGGAAGAAGCCCGATAACTTCAGTTCCGGCTCGTCGCTGTCCAGCAGGACATCAACGCCCTCAGTGACCCAATAAACCTTGTTGTCAGCCTTGTGCCAGACTTCCCAAACACCAGCCTTGCGGGTCTGGGATTGCTGGTCTTCGCCATGCTCATCGTCCCGCTTGGTCATGAACTTGGCGTCTTTGTACGCATCCCCGCTGAACTTGCGGAAACGCTTGCGCATCTCGCGCTTCGTCATCCAGGCTTGGCGTGCAACCCAACCAGCCTCAGCCCATTTGCGGGCGGGCTCATGGCGAAAATCAGTGCGGTCAAGATGCTCAACACAGACATTTTGCCCATCGTCGGTATCATAGCGCACCCATGGCACGCCGCGTCCGGCGAATATCAGGTCGTCCCTGACCTCAATCATGACATCATCAATGCCAGTGCGGGTGAAGGTCGATATGGCCGCGCGCTCAAGCAGTTCTGCGGTTGTGTTCTGAAGCGGCTTGTTATCGGAAAACAGCGGCTTGACTGCGGGCACTGGAGGGCGCGCGTAAACCGCTGGCTTCAGGATTTCATAGGATGCCCAAAACAGGTCTAGCTTGGTGTCCTGCCAGCCATAGCTATCGAGTTCACCTCGGATGCCGCCATAACCGGTGCCATGCAGGCTGTAGATATCGTCAATATCATGGCATGTCGCCTGCCACTCCTCAAACTCACGCTCCGACTTCTTGAGCGCGGAAAGGATGGCGGCGGATGATTTGGGCTCAGGGCCCACGAATGGCTCGTCTTCGTCTTCGGCCCTCATGTCATTAGGCCTTTGAAATATTCTTCGATTCTATCGATCGCTATCCTTGCGTAAATTTCGTCCGCCAATTTCTGTTCAGCGGAAAACGCGTTCTCGCCGCAAATAACTGTTGCGGGAGGGGCAATTTCATTTTGCCAGTTATCTGGGAGCGTGACGTTAAGACGGCGGGATGACGCAAGGACTACGTTATGGAAAGGGCTCATCGCCGCCCCCGCATCTTGAGCGGCGCAGCAATCACGCCATCACTAACCACAGTCGTTACACGCGGCCGCGTCTCGTCCTTCGGTGCATCACCCATGCCCATACGGTCCATCAGCTGGCCGCAGAGACCTAAGGCATCCGCCTGGTCATCATGGACGCCCACGGGAAAGCTCATCATTTCTGAGATAAGATCGGACAGCCACGGAGCCTCACGAGGCACATGAAGGCCCTGCATCGCCATACGGCCACGAATAGACTGTGCCCGAACCGCCTTGTCACCACGCGTCGGGAACTGCTCGCGAACGGTGTAGGAGCCGGTCTCCAGCATGCGCTTGACGAGGAACGGACCTACGCCGGACTTGATCTGGCCGGTTTCTTCAGCCCAACCGATCGGCTTCCACTTGCGGACGAGCTGGCAGAAGGCATCTACCCATACATCAGAGGAGGCTTGGGCGCGCCACAAGTCGAGGAGATACATGCGCCCTGTATGATCTACGCCAACAACAGCATGGACGGTGTAGTCACCACCATCGGCCGTCACGGCATAGTCAGATCCGCCATAGATCGTCATCGTCTCGCGCGGCGGGATCACATCGACGGGGATGATCCATTCGCGCTTGAAATAGTCGCCAGTGTCTGGCGCCGGTCGCTGCTGGTAGAGCGCAGACCATGTACGCGGAATCCGCTCGAAAACTTTCCAGTGATCCTCCGTGAACCATTCTGGCCAGATGTACTCGCCAATGGCGCGGCCAAGAGGATCATCATGACGCTCGCACTTCGCCGGGATGCAGATAACCTCCCACGTCTCGCCATCGCGGCATTCGATCATACCGCTTTGGCCTGCCCAATTTTCAGGCAGGATGGACCCGGCTAGATCGCCCTCATTCCAACGAGTCTGCGTGATCATAACCGAACCGCCCGGCTTAAGGCGTGTCAGGATATCGTCTTGATAAGCCTCAACTGTGCGCTTGCGGGTGACTTCGGAATCAGCCTCCTGCCTGCCCTTGATCGGGTCATCAATCGGGATGAAGTCCGCGCGGTTGCCGGTGATCCCGGACAGGATACCGCCGCCCATATATTCGGAACCGTTGGCGAGGGCCCATTCATCCGCCGCCGTGCTGTCGGCACTCAGGGACGTGCTGAACAACTTTTCGAAAGCCCGCTGCTTGACGACTGAGCGCATGCGCCGGCCAAACTTGCGGGCAAGGTCAGATCCGTAGCTTACGCCAATAACCTTGAAGCCGGGACGTTTGCCCATCGCCCATGTAGGGCTGACCACAGTGGCGTAAGTTGATTTGGCGCTGCCTGGGGGAAGAAACAGCATCGTCCGCCCACGATGCCGCTCAATGCAGCGCTGGGTAGCGTTCAGGATAATCTCGTGGTGCTGGGCTAAAACCGTCTCTACCGGCGCAAATTCCTCTGTATCATCATCTTCCGTCAGAGGAGCCCCTGGCACTTCGATGTAGCGAGCATAGTCAACGAGATTAGAGCGGGCGTTGCGGCGGCGAAGAAGCTCTGCTGCGGCGATCTGTGGTGTAATGGCCTGATACAGCATTACTTTTTGCCCAACGCTATGGAGGCGAGAACCTCATCACTGACATCTAAGGCATGTTGGATCGGGGCACCATCAACGCCGCTATGCTCGACACTCTGGCTGGGCTTTCCATATGCGCGGTCAAGGATAGCGTTGGCAGCAGACACGCGAGCCGCCTCACTCTCCCCGCTCTCCATAACCTCAACGAGAGCCTTGACAGCCTTAACCGAATACTGCTGTGCGATCGCCTTAATTTCGCGAGTGGCCTTGTTCGGAACACCCTTAACTCGGCCCCCACGGCGCTCGCCCGGCTTTGATCCGCGTGTCGCTTTTGCTACTTTTGCTTTTTGCGCCGTTGGCATGGTGGGCAACCAATTAGCGCATATTTCAAGGCACGGGCACGGTACATTAATTCACGATGCCCATCTTCTCCAAATCCTTCATGATCCTGCGCGCTTGTCGGTAATCATACAAGCCGCAACGACGCGCGAGGCTAGCAAGCGAAACTGTTTCGCCGTTGGCCATACTGGCTACGATCTCTTGGAATACCTGCCTGCGCCTATGTGTCATCAATCCGGGTTTGCGACCCCTGCGGCTCTTTGCCATTGTGCGACCCCTGTTGTTTGTCAGTGTGGTGTCTTTGTGTAGTCGATTGGCTTACAGGCGATGCGCCGCCGCAATATGTAGAGGCTCCACCCGTAGCGGCACCATGTAAACCTGAGCCACCAGGGGTCTATCCTGACGGTCCGCCCCAATCTATCCTTATGGGAAGCGATCATCTATTCCCCCTTAGCAATCTGATAGCTGATGATATCCCCAGGTGACTGATACCCTGGTTTCCACGGCTTCCACCGAAACTTGTTCGGGTTCACCCTTCGAACGATCCATTCGTTGCGGTATTTCAGGTCACACATGGGAGCATTGTCCTGGGTGGCGAAGGGGTTGAAGCCGGGGTTAGGGGGCATGGTCATCTCCCCGGTCAAAATCGAAATAGGTGTCATCCTCACCAATCGGGGGTGCCTCATCGATCCACTCTGGAGTGTCGCGCTTCACCTCGGACAAGGGGCGCAACAGCGGGTTCGATTCCCAGTCACCTCCTGCCGGTAGAGCCCCAGCGGCACCGGCAGGGTATATAGATTTATCTATATAGGGGTTCGTGCAGTGCAGGGTCGGTGCAATGTTTTCAATGACTTGGGAGTGGGGTTTGTGCGGGTCGGTGCAGGGGGTTCGTGCAGGGTTGGTGCACGGTTTTCCGCCATTTTCTAAGGGGGGTTCGTGCAGATTATTTTGAGTGTTGGTGGCGATAATTCCATGCTTCATCACCCGATTTGGCCCTCTCCAGAGTGGGGCGTCGAGTTCAATTTTGCCCAAACTGATGAGGCGTTCCATGGCCCCCCGGAAGGCGCTCTCACCCGCCCCTTTTGCCTCTGGCATATGGGCGAATATGCGGGGGGCATAGTTGATGCCATTGACGTGACTGACCGCGCGCTTCGTCACTGCGGCCTTTGCCAGGCACCTGAGGAACAGGTCGTTTTCAAGTGATGCCTGGGCGATGCCATCGACGTTGAAGCGGCTCTCTTCCGGGATGGATTCAGGCAGAACAAAAGCCCCCTTGAACCATATGAAATTGAGGTCGCCGCCACGCTGGGCATAGTTGGATTTTTCGCGGCGCATGACACGTGCATCGGGGTCTGTGGCGACGCCTTCGTCGTTGACCGGGATCTCCATGAACAGGCGTGAGCGGACCTGATTTTCCCAGGCCGTCGATCCGGAATAACTGTCTCCGGCCTTGTTGGGGTGGCCGACAATGACAACCGCGCCATTGATATGAAGCGCGAGACGGTTGCACAGGTTGATGAAACCGGCGACCTGGTGCCGGTCGTTCTCGTTCCCGGAATAGGTGTGGGCGGTATTATCGAGGACGACGAATCCAGCGCCCGATGCCTCGCATGCCGCAACAATCTGTTCGTAGCGCGGCCCGATGAACATGCGGCCTTCACGGTCGAAGGTGGCAAGCTCGTTGTTCATTTCGCCCTGCAGGGACAGCAGGAAAAGCTTGCCGCTGAGATCTTCAAGGCTGACGCCCAGACTATCACATATCGCCTTCTGGCGGCGGTGGAGTTCGTCCGCGTCGTCTTCGCAGGTGATGTAGATTGCAACCGTCTGCGTCGTCTCTATGCCCAGGAACGGCAGGCCAAGCGCAACGCAGGTGCATTGTTGCTGCGAGACAAGAGACTTGCCCGCTGCGCCCTTGCCGGTCAGGAGGGTGGCCTGGCGGTCAGGAATATAGTCCTTGACCTTCCAAGATCGCTCCGGGGGCTCTGTGTTGAGCCATGCAGCAGGGTCGATTAGCGCCAGCGGCGGGGCAGGTTCGCGCGGCTCCTCAATGAAGCGAGAGGCCTCTGCTTCCGCCATCCATGCGGGCGGACCGTCCAGTTCAAGATCGTCTTCAATATTACGCGGCACGGGAACGCATCCCCTTCACTTCAATTTCAGGGATGCGCGGCGGGCGCGTCAGTTCGAGGCGGAGCGCGCGGGCAAGCGTCGGACTGGAAACTTCCAGAGTCCGGACGTGGCGCACTTCGGCGCGGGCCTCATCAGTCCATTGCACCACGCAACAGCCATCGCAGCCGCTGCGCAGCCAGTCCAATGGTGTGGCATGCATTCGCAGGCGCTGGTCCGAGGCATCCCATCCCTGTACCGCGTCGGTGATCGCTTCCGCCCCAAGCGCAAAACCGTGGCCGGTCTTCAGATACCAGCCATTGGGGTCGAGCGGGTCGAAGGCGATAAGGTCGATGGTCTGCCCATCTTCAATGAGCGGCACTACGAGCATCGGCTTTCCACTCTCCTCCTGCTGCCAGAAATCTTTGTTGAGGACTTCCGTGGAGACGGTGCCGATCATGTTATCTGTCAGGAGTGCCGGCGCGTTTAGGCCGAGCCCGCGCAAGAGGTTCATCTGGCGCAATTGCAGACGCTGACTCGCGGCCTGCATTTCGATGTTGAGCGGGTTCTTGACCTCGCGCGCCCAAGCAAGCGCGTCCTGTCGATCGAACAGGTCCGCCGTCATAAACCCCTCCGGTCAATGAAGGGCGCTCCATGCCGCCGCAGAAACTCCAGCGCGCTCGTCTCCTGCCGGAAGACGCCACAGAGATGACCTTGGCGGGTGTATAGGTTAAGCCGGTCCCGCTGGTTGGCGTCCGGCATTTTGGTGCCGTCCTTCCACTCCAGAAAGGCGACACCGCCGCAGTGCCAGGTGCAGAACAAATCCAGCGCGCCGGCCACCATACCTTCGCGCTTGGCTTTGCGCGCCGCCCACTGGCTGCGTTTTGCGGCATTGGGGATGGCTACGATGTCCACAGCCGGGCAGATAATGCGCGCATCCCGGATGAACGCCGATTGCCGCGTCACCTCGTCGCGCGGGTCCGCGTCCTTGGGATCGATCCACCAATCTAGATCGGCGGCGTCTTCAATCAGGAGGGATGCGAGCGCGTCCATCAGATCAGCCGCTCCCGGCGTTCGCGTTCGGCAGTCAGCTCAATCTCGATTTCCTTCGGGCGCACGCGGTACATGCGCGCCAGGCCATCCACCGTCAGATGATCGATCGACCGGGCGCAGGTCAGCATCATCTTGAGCTGGGCCTTCGCCGCGGCCGCTGTTATCGTTTTCGTGTCGGCATGGCGCATGCGCATCAGCATGCCCCCACTTGGTATTGCCGCAGCTTCTCCAGCATGCGCCGGGAAGACAGCGCCGCATCAAAGCATCGGCGCTCATATTCGAGCGTGGCGTAATCCTCGCAGTCGCGGACGAACTGACCCCGCGCCCGGCCTTTGCCTGTGTTGGCATTGCCTGAAGCAGTCTTTCGGACCGCGGCAACATTTGCTGCCGTCACACCCTCATGCGGCGCGGCAACATAGCGGGCTATGCGTTCGTCGCTGAGATAGTTGAGGCGGCATAATGTCGCGATCTTGGCGCGGGTGTCAGCGTGCATATCTCAGGCCGCCCTGCTCGCCGCATAGTCACCCAGCCAGCCCCACGATTGGCATTTACAAATTCGCCAAACCTGTGACTTTGACACTCCTGTAGCCGACATAATTTTGCCATAACTCAGGCCGTCAGAGCGCATCTTGCGGATTGCCCGGACATCATCCTGCGACAAGCGTGCGTTCGGGTTCTCTTCCCCCTTGGGGCGCGCATCAGCCCTGCCTTTAGCGTCCCTATCCGCATTGTTTTCAGCTTGAGTTCCAAGCCTTAAGTGGGCTGGGTTGCAGCATTTTCGGTTGTCGCACATGTGCATTACGACATAACCATGATAGCCTGGTCCATCCGGGATATGTCCATTGGCCAGCGTGTATGCATGTCGGTGCGCGCCTACAGACCTTCCCCGAACCCACAAACTCCCATATCCACTGCGGACAATGGCCCGTTGCCAAGGCCAGCAGCCATCAGGGCCGCTAGACTGGTCAACATTATCCCAGAACTGATCTGCAATATCCGTCATGCCGCGATGCTCCGCATAGCCGCTTGGCCAAGAGGCAAATCAGAAAGCATGCCGAGTGCTATCATGTAGGTTTCGAGCAGCGCTTCTCGCTCCTGCCTGGCGTTGGCCTCCATCTTGCGCAGACGGATGATCTCGCGCATGGTCTTGGTGTCATAACCTTGGCTTTTAGCTTCAGCATAGACGTCCTTGATGTCGTCGGCGATGCCCTTTTTTCATCCTCAAGGCGCTCAATGCGTTCGACGAACAGGCGCAACTGGTCGGCTGCTACGTTCTCGCTCATAGGTTCTTTCTCCTGTGAATTGTGCCCGACGCCGATCGGCAGGTAACATTCAGGAGGCGGGAGATCGGCGCGGTCCGCTTCCAAAATGAGTTTCGCTTCTGTGAGGCTGATTCCAGCCAGCCCGGCGGCGGCCTCCATGGTCGCCCCATCCCGCACGGCGATACGGAATTCGCGGAGTTGCCTGGAGCCGCCCCCGTTCATGCCCGCCGCCTCCGCTGCGCTTCCCTGCGATTGCGGGTCTTGCGGTTGAGGGTTTCCTGGCACATGCGGGCAAGGATGTTACGGGCGTCCATGTCGGGGGTGAGGAGGAGTTCGGGCTGGGTCATGCTGCGGCCTTCCAATCAAGGAAGCCGAGTGTTGGCTGGCCTTCGTGCCCGTGCTCAAAGACGAACCAGGCAAAAGCGATCACGCCATGTCCGTCGCCTTCCTCCTGCAGCTTGCCGCGCTGCATCGGCACACGACGGGACATCACCCACACGCGGGCAAGTGGAACTTGCTTGAACCATTTCCCGCGCTCTACGCCTTCCAGAAAGGCGAGGCGCAGGAACAGCGCGACCTTGCCGGTCGTCAGCATCAAGGCGCGGTCGGTGAATTCGATCGCCCAGCGGAAGGGAGGATTCGTGACGATGTTTGGCGCGCGCGCGGACCATTCCATCAGGAAGTCGCGGCCGCCCTCACCATAGCCACGATCGATAAGGTCAGTGGAAATGACATCGTAGCCAGCGCCTTCAAGGACGCGGGACATATCACCCGCGCCACATGCCGGCTCCCAAATCGGTCCATCGAACTGCTCAACAGTCAACAGCGCCCGCGTTGCGCCGGGATGCGTCGGATAGAAGTCGTGCGCCTCCCTCTGCGCGGGATCGTCGGTTTGCGCCAACGCATAGACGGTGCCGCCGCTGCGCATCACGCCGCCACCCCCGACCTGATCCGATCCGCGTCACTCACCACGGCCTGGATGCGCGGCAGTAAATCCCGAAACAGCGCGCCGAGAGCCAGAGTCTCCAGATGATCCCGCTGCCCGTCACTCAATGCGTCCATGAATGCGCCGGCCGCACGCGCCAGATCAGCGGCGGTATGGAAGTCGTTTGCGGCATCAGCGGTGAGAGGGGCCAGCTTGAAGCCGTAGCGGGCGTAAAGTTCGTCCAGCGCTTGTGGCTCGTCCACCAGCAGATCGAACAGCGCCTTGGGTTCAGGGCATGACCCAGCAAAGACCTTATCGAGCGCGCGCACCGTACGGCCCATGCTGTCGGCCAGCGTTCCACGACCGACTTTGGCCGCCGTGCGCGCCAGTCCGGCGACCATGAGCGCATGGAACTGCTGTTCGTCCGGCTTCTGTCGTTTCGGAACGACAATGTTGCTGCGCTGCGTCAATTTACGCTCCATGATGAAAGGAGTTAAAAACCAAAGCGGCGGGGCGAATGATCTCCGCTCCCGCCACCCTCTGGAGCGACCCGAGGGAAGGCT
Source organism: Rhizorhapis suberifaciens (assembly GCF_014200045.1). GTDB lineage: Bacteria > Pseudomonadota > Alphaproteobacteria > Sphingomonadales > Sphingomonadaceae > Rhizorhapis > Rhizorhapis suberifaciens. The sequence continues at coordinate 117,247 of NZ_JACHOV010000010.1, read as the reverse complement.
TCGCGGTTTCGGCCGCGATCATGGGGAACCGGCACGGGACAAGTGCGACCCGGCCCGTGCCGGTTTTCTGAAAAGTTGCCAGCTTTCCGACATTCGCGGCCGTGTATCCAAACCCGTTGACCCCACCGCGTTGACGCAATGCGCATGCCGGACGTTTCAGCCGCGCTGGCGGTCGGCTGTGAAAGGAGGGGACGGGTATAGGGTTGGCGCGGCGGGGAGCCGTTGCGATGACAGCCGCCGCGCCTGGGCCGGGAATGGCCCAACTGAAAGAGATGACCGCGGCACCCATTCACAGCCTCGGCATGAAGACGAGGAACGGGAAAGCGGCGAATGCTTGCGCGACGAGGGCGAAGCAGAAGATGATCAGTGGATCGATCATGCCGCCCTATCCTTCTTGCCTAACTCTCCTGCGTTGAACCTCTGAAGTAGCGCGTCCAGTGCAAGTTTCGTGCGCGCATCGACCGGCAAATCCCCTGTTTCCATTCGGGAAATGCTGGTTTGGTGGAGACCAAGGGCCGCCCCCAGCTCAGCTTGGGAGAGGCCAATCTTTCGGCGTATTGCTCGGATGTAATCCATATGCGCTATTATGCGCATGCGAATATGAAGGTCAAGCATGTTATGCATAAGCGAATAGGAGGATTCGCAATGGGTGGCTTATCTGCGGCCATGAACGAAATTTTGGCGGCAAACGTAAAACACCTCAGGCTGACTAGCGGGCTGAAGCAGGAACTGTTCGCTGAGTTGATCGGCGTCAGCCAAGGAACCGTGTCAAGATGGGAAGGGGGCGCTGAGCCTAAGGGTGAGCAACTCGTAAAGCTGGCTGCCCACGCCGGTCGTTCGGTCCATGAACTCACCACGAGACTTATAGCAGAGGATAACGGGAAGGCCCTGACTCCCACATTCGCCTACGAGGGCAGCACGCTAATGCTGCCTGTCCACTTGCCTAATTCAGACGTGCTGACTGAGATGTTTTCGCAAATACTCGAATCGCTTGGTGAGGCCGATCCTGACGTAATCGCTCGAAGGCTTGCTCAGATGCTTCCAGGTGCTTTAGCGCAAACCGTAGCTCGTCTTCCGCGCCATCATCGTGAAACACTTCCACCCGTTTCCGAAGACGATTAACTTCAGTTTCCAGTACATTAAACATCATTGCGGCAACGGAACATCTAACAGTGCAATTTGGGCAGCCTTTATCGCAGCCCGGCAACTGCTGATGTAAATATTGTTCTATCCGCATACCTATCCCCGTCCGCAATGTTCATCAAACGTTCTTTCAACCAATCTCCAACATGTCCAGTGGAGGATTGATGACGGCTGCGTAACGTGCACGCTGCTACTATGTCATACCGACGACATTTAGCCGACCAAAATAAAAAATGCATGAACGCATAAATTTGCATTGCGCTTATGCGTATGCGCATATATGCTTTCCCCATAGACACCAACCGGTGATGGGGAATGAAGATGGACATTGCGACGACGACCGCTGAAGCTCTTGCCCGCTACGAAGCGGCTTTCAACGAAGAGCGCCTTATCCAACAGCAGTGGCACACCGAACTGGACGGACGGCAGCTCGCTTGCGCGCTTGGTGTTCTGGGCGATGTGGTGGACGGCCCTGCGCAATGCCCTGCGGCGATCATGCCGCGCTGGCTGGCACAGATGGTTCCCGGATTTTTCGACCGGCAGAAGTTCGACGATGCCAAGGACTGGGGCCTACGCTTCTACAAGGCGCTCGACCGGATCGGCGGCAATGTTCCCTTCAGCGTCATTCACGATTGGCATGCAAACACGGTCTGCCAGTTGGGCATTGAAGCTTCTGAAATCCGCAAACGCGATACAGCCCCGCACAAGGCATTGCAGGCGCTTCACCAGCGGGCCTTGGCTGGCGAGAAGACCGGCGCAGATGAGTGGCGACCAGTTCTGAAAAGCGCCGACGCCGACGCCAACGCCAACGCCTACGCCTACGCCGACGCCTACGCCTACGCCTACGCCTACGCCGACGCCGACGCCAACGCCAACGCCAACGCCTACGCCTACGCCGACGCCTACGCCTACGCCTACGCCTACGCCTGGAAGCGTCTTGCGGACGGCATGGTCTCCGCTCTGGACCGTGTGGAGGCTTAAATGCAACCCGCACTCCGCAAGGCAGACGCCCTAGAGACGATCAGGCTGGTTCACACAGAACGCGGCGACGTCGATCTACTCGACACTGCCCGCGAGAACGGGATGACGGTCGACCAGCTTATCCAGGCGCGCCCGTCTCCACCCATGGTCATCAATGATCGCATTAGGGCCGCTGGCATCGCGATCTTTGGCCGGGAAGAGTGGGGCAAGGTTGTTGGAGGTGCGTCATGAGCCATGAGCGCTTTCTCCTGATTGGAGCCGTCCGTCACATTGCCAACGAACTATTCGAAGCGAGCCTGACCAATGACGGCTGTCACGCCCTCTGGATATTGGGCGAGCTTCTGGATCGCCGCGATGTTCCGCAGTCGGCTGTGGGCGAGATCAAGCGTCTTTCAGCGCTGGCGCATGGCCGTGAGCCTGTTTCGGTGCGCCCTGAACCTAGTGAATGGAGATGAACATGACCACGATGACGAAGACTTATGCCCAAATCGCGCATGAATTCATTGGCGCGATTGATGCACCAGGATTTTGTGTATTCGCTCCGAATGCGACCGGTAATTGGGGTGCTTCCTGCTACTGGCCAAAGGGCGATGTTATTCGCGACACTGGCTGTCATGGCAGAGGCTACACACTGGAAGCCGCGATAGCCGATATGTGGGCTAAGGTCGAGAAGGCGAAGGAACAGCAGAAGGTTCTCAAGACGGCCGCGGAATGCAAGGAAGCGGTTCTCAATTTGATCCGCGAGCATGATGCGGCCCCGGCTAGCTTCCGGGATGCTGTCGATGCCTTGCCGGTGAAGGGTTGAGGCATGACCATGCAAACCCCCGTTGACCGCTGGACCGCGCCACACGTTGACGCAGCCGCAGACAAACTTCGTGATGCACTTCGGATGAAGGCTGAACAGGAGGACTGTGAGAGCGCCGACGAACCCTCAGGCGTGATCGGTTGGGTTGTCGCCGGTCTTTTCGTGTTCGTTATGGGGTTCGCCATAGCTGCTCAAATTCTGTGGGAGGTGGCCCAGGCCACGCTTTGAACTGATTTTCAGGAGGAAATATGAACATCACCGAAAAGGAAGGCTGGCTTTGGGATGAGCGCGGCAACCGCAATGAGATCGCGCGCTATGGTTCGCGTGAGGCCGCAGAAGAAGCAATTCGTTCGCTGATCGATTGCGATAATTGTATCAACTGCTCGTACTGCTCGGACTGCTCGGACTGCTCGGACTGCTCGTACTGCTCGGACTGCTCGGACTGCTCGGACTGCTCGCGCTGCTCGGACTGCTCGGACTGCTCGCGCTGCTCGGACTGCTCGGACTGCTCGTACTGCTCGGACTGCTCGGACTGCTCGGGCTGCTCGCACTGCTCGCGCTGCTCGTACTGCTCGTACTGCTCGCGCTGCTCGGACTGCTCGCGCTGCTCGTACTGCTCGGACTGCTCGGACTGCTCGCGCTGCTCGTACTGCTCGGACTGCTCGGACTGCTCGTACTGCTCGCGCTGCTCGGACTGCTCGGACAAAAAAGGCACCGCCAGCGAGTCGGTTGAAATACCGACCATCGATAACATTCATAGCAAGGTCTACGCCGCCGTATCGCAGCCAAACGCCTTGGATATGGATACGTGGCACACCTGCGAGACGACGCATTGCCGGGCCGGTTGGGTGGTTACTCTGGCTGGTGAGAAGGGTAAGGCGCTCGAAACGCGCTTCAACACTGAACTGGCAGCAATGCTGATCTACCGTGAAAGCGGAGCGCCGATCAATCCGTGCCGCTTCTATGACGGCAACGAAGCCGCGCTTGAGGACATGCGCAAGCTTGCAGAGGCAGAGGCCGCACTGTGACCCAAGTTTCTCAGCAGGGAGGGGGGAAGGCCAATAACCTTCCCCTTGCTGGCTCCCACATCACCTATCACAAAGACTTGATCCAGGGTTCGGATGAATGGCTGGCTGAGCGCTGCGGCTTACTCACGGCGAGCGAGATGAAATTGATTATCACGCCGACGCTCAAGGTTGCTGACAACGACAAGACGCGCGCGCACCTTTACGAACTCCTTGGCCAGCGCATCACCGGCTATGTCGAGCCGCACTACATCTCAGATGACATGCTGCGCGGGCGTGATGACGAGACCGAGGCCCGGATGCTCTACCACAAGAATTTCGCGCCGGTGAAAGAAATTGGGTTCATCACCAACGATAAATGGGGCTTTACGATCGGTTACAGCCCGGATGCGTTGGTCGGTGACGATGGCCTGATTGAATGCAAGAGCCGCCGGCAGAAATATCAGGTGCAGACGATCGTCGAGAATGTCGGCGTGGACAAGGGTGAGACAATCCCCGCCGATTACGTGATCCAGTGCCAGACCGGAATGCTCGTGACAGAGCGCGCCTGGTGCGACCTCGTTTCGTACAGTGGCGGCCTGCCCATGGCGGTCATGCGGGTGCATGCCGATCCGGTCATTCAGGAAGCCATCGAGACGGCGGCCGCAGCCTTTGAAGCCAAACTCGCCGACAAGCTGGCGATCTACGAGGCGACGGTTGCCGCGCGCAAGATGATCGCGACCGAGCGCCGCGTTGAACAAGAAATGTTTGTTTGAAGGGAAAAGACCATGAACGACATGACGCCAGTCATTGTGCCTAAAAGCGACCAGATATCCGCCGACGACCTGATCGCAGGACCGCTCACGATCCGGATTGCCGAAGTGGATATCCGGCCCGGCACAGAGCAGCCGGTAACGATTCACTATGATGACGACGGCGGACGCCCGTGGAAGCCGTGCAAGTCTATGTGTCGCGTTCTCGTCGCTGCATGGGGTCCGGATGCAAAAGCATATGTCGGGCGCGCCGTCACGCTCTATCGCGATCCAAAGGTGAAATGGGGCGGCATGGAAGTGGGCGGTATCCGTATCAGTCACCTTTCTGACATCGATCGCGAAATGGTGATGGCTTTGACCGCCACGCGCGGCAAGCGCGCACCCTACACCGTCAAGCCGCTCGCCAATGCTCCAGTACAACGAGCCAATGACGACCCCGCCGCCAAATGGGCAAGCGCCTACATCGGCAAGGTCAACAGCTTCAACAGCCTCGACGAACTGGAGGCGTTCGCCGCCGATAAGGCGGCCAAGCTGGACGAGCTCAAGGCCAAGCGTCCGGAACTGCACCGGGATTGCGCCGACGTTTTGCACGCGCGCCGTCTCGACCTGGCTGTCGAAGGGCCAGCAGACGAGCAGCGGGGCGAGGCTTTTGCGGACGAGGACGAATTCTGATGACCCCCACCGAAATCGTAGCCACCGCCGTCAAGGAATGCCTTGGCGTCACCGATGAGCAAGCCAGCAACCCGAACGCCGACATCCAGTGCGACCTGGGCGGCGACAGCCTCGACATGCTGGAGATCGTGATGATGATCGAAGACGCGCACGGCCTGCATTTCTCGGACCTTGAGGCTCAGGGATGCAAGACCGTCGGTGATCTCGTCGACATGGTAGCCAAGAAAATGGGTGTGCCGGCGTGACCGAATGCACCCATCCGAAAAGCCGCAAGGCCAAGCGTTGCTGGTCCTGTGCCGCCAAGTGGATGAACAGCGACCCGGCGATCCATACCAAGCGGGTGCAGAATATCCGCGCCCACTACGACGACCCGGACAATAGGGCCAAGGCGCGCAAGAAAGTTCAGGATCTGACGAAGCGCGTCATGGCCGACCCGGAGATGGTCGAACGCAAGCGCGAGCATGGGCGGCGCATCTATCGAGATGTGCTGTCCCGGCCGGACGTGCGGGCAAAGAACCTGTCGCCAGAGGTCAGGGCTCAAGCAGGCAGGGCGCGTAGCGATACGGTGCTGGCATGGTGTCCGCCCGAATATCGCGACCTCTACAGGGAACTCTGGCGCAGCAGGAATGCCAGCGCGGTCGAGGCGCGCCGGATGGTCGAGGAAATGATCGCGCGGGACAATGACCCGCTCAAGATTCTGGACCGCTTCTACGGCGGCAAGCCTGCGAAGGCATCATAGGAGGAACCATGCCAAGACACATCCGCAAGCCTGTCAGGCAAAAACGCCAGCCAATGCCGGAACGGGGATACGCCATTCTCTATCGCCAAGGCGAGACGAACCATTGTCCGGCCTGTACCCGGTCGAATTGGACCGTTGGCAGGCAGACATCCGAATGCGCCTTCTGCGGCTGCGTTCTGCCGCTATCCACAATGGCGATGGTCTATGGGGATATGAGGGTGGCGGTATGACGTGCGAGCGCGTCACTATGCCAGGGGGTGGGGTCGCCATAGTGTGCGGACCGCGCCGTGCCTATGATCGGTGCCGCTGCGGACGCATAGCCACCCTACTTTGCGATTGGAAATTGCCCAAGGACGCAACGGTGCGGAAATCGGGAACCTGCGACAAACCTTTGTGTGACCGATGCACCACATCACCAGCACCGGACAAAGACCTGTGCGCGGAACACGCCAAAACCTACGAGCAATGGAAGGGGCCGCGTAATGGCTGATCGCCCAATATTATTTTCAGCGCCGATGGTTCGGGCTTTGCTCGATGGGCGCAAGACGCAGACGCGGCGTATCATTACCACCACGGGCAAGGATATGGCGCCAGGTCAGATCCTCATCTTTGAGGGTCCGCGCTTTGGCGGCACAGCCTATCGGTTCGCGCCGCGCTTCGCGGTAAGCGACCGCCTCTATGTGCGCGAGGAGTGGTCAACACATCCAAGCGTTGACCCGATGGCTCCGCGCGACCTTGGTGTCGGCACGCCGGTCTATTACCGGGGGACCTACGAATGGTCGCCATCGGACACCATCGGCTCACCGTTCGGCCGCCGTCGCGCTGGCATGCACATGCCCCGTTGGGCCTCCCGCCTGACCCTGACCGTGACTGACGTTCGGGTGCAGCGGTTGCAGGACATCAGCGAGGAAGATGCGATCGCTGAGGGGGTATCCTGCTACATATGCGGCACTGGCCCGATCGATGGCACATCCGAACATGACTGCGGATGTTTCCACAGCAAGGATTTGGCGATCCCGTCCTATCGCTACCTCTGGGATATGATCAACGGCATTGATGCTTGGGACGAAAATCCTTGGGTTGTCGCGGTGTCGTTCGATGTTCGAAAGGGGAATATCGATGGCTAAGGCCCGCCCCTACGCCACCGAGGCTGATTTAGTGCGTGATTTCTTGGCACAACTGAACCGTAAGAACGGCGACGGCAGCAAATGGACCGTATATGCGGAAACCGCTGATTGGGACCTGCTTATGGTCCATAAAGACGGTTTCCAGCTTGGGCTTGAGGCGAAGCTGAGCCTTAATGCCAAGGTCATTGATCAAGCACTGGACCAGCAGCACAGCACCTGGCGAACACAGGGCCCGGATTATCGTGGTGTCTTGGTTCCTTCTGCTGGGCTGCAGCGCCATTTGACCCGGATATGCAAGGCCGTTGGTATTGGCATCGTGACGGTGGAACCGATGGAGCGCGGTGTTTACCGTAGCTTCGGGCTTCCATCGGAGTCCTATGGGCCTGACTGGCCGAACTGGCTTCCGGCTGAGCGCTGCCCGCTTCCGGACTATATTCCTGATGTCGAAGCAGGTCACGCCTCGCCGGTGAAGCTGACGGAGTGGAAGATCAAGGCCATCCGGCTCATGATTATTCTGGAGCGCCGTGGTTATGTCACCCGCGCGGACATGAAGGCTATCCAGATCAGCCCGTCACGATGGACCGATGCCTATCAAGGTTTCCTCGCCAAGTCTGAGCATGGTTATGTCCGGTCTGAAACCACGCCAGATCTAAAGGCGCAGCACCCCGTCAACTATGCCCAAATCGAGGCTGAGTTCGACCAGTGGGGCAGGCTCATGGCGCCGGACCTATTTGCCGACCCTGTCGCCAATCTGTTTGGGGAGATCGCAAATGCCTGAATACACCGCCAACGCCCAGCAAGTCCTACGCAATGGCGAGCATTTTGCCGACACCCATAGCGCTGCTGATGCGGCGGAGATTGTGCGGGCGATGCAGGCGCGGCCCAATATCGTTGCATGGCTCGAGCGCAAATCCACGGAGCGGAACCGGAGCGCCTATTTTCGGCGGCTGCTCCGCATGCTCGCTGACGATGTTCGGGCCTGTTTCGACGAGCCGGATGAGGCGGCACCGGATGGCGAGCGGAGCTATTACAATCAGGAAAGGGCGGCAAATGGCTGACAGGACCTCTATCGAATGGACCGACGCCACCGTCAATTTCTGGTGGGGCTGCACCAAGGTCGGTCCGGGCTGCGACGGGTGCTATGCTGAAACCTGGTCGAAACGCTTCGGCGGTGGTCTTTGGGGCGTGGGTGCGCCGCGCCGGAAGATCAAAGGTGCGGTCAAGCTAATCCACAAGCTGGACAATGATTATTCTTGGTGGGCGGCCGATGCCCTGATCGGCAAGCTCCATCCCAATTGGAGGCGACGCGTCTTCATCCAGTCCATGTCGGACCTGTTTGACAATGAGGTGCCGCTGGAGTGGTTCGCGGAGGCTTGGCAGCATATCGAAGCCTGCGATCGGCTCGAAATCCAGATCGTCACCAAGCGGGTTTCCATCGTGGAGAAGCGCCTTGCTGCGATCGGTAAGACATGGCCCAGGCATGCCGGGCTCATCATTTCGGTGGTCAATCAGGAAGAAGCGGACCGAGATATTCCGCGGCTCATCGACCTGAAGCAGAGGCTGAGCATTCCTTGGGTGGGATTGTCCATGGAACCGCTGCTTGGGGCGGTGGTTCTGAAGCCGGAATGGCTGGCAGCGCTGGATTGGGTCATTTTGGGCGGGGAATCTGGCGCGAAGGCCCGGCGGATTCATCCGGAGTGGGCGCGGAGCCTGCGGGACCAATGTGCGGCGGCCGAGGTGCCGTTCCTGTTCAAGCAGTGGGGGGAGTGGCTTCCGGCCAATCAGGTATTAGATTCCGCCAGAATTGCCGCAGCATCGCGTGGAATCACCTATTTTGACGACGCCCTCTATACCTATCGAGTCGGCAAGAAAGCCGCCGGCCGCCTGCTGGATGGCGTCGAGCATAATGGGTTTCCCGGCGTGGGGCAGGAGGACGCGACCAATGCCTGAAGTCCTAGACCGCCCCCACGTCAAGTTCGTCCGCTGGATCGCCACGGTTCACTACCGAACCGAAAACGGTCTCGTCGACGTCCAGCATGACATTGAGGAGCTGGAGGACCTGCAGGACCTGGTGGAGCGCGGGCCGAATTGGGATGCCATCGACCATATCCATATCGTTCGGGCCGATGGGGTTGAGCGGAAGCTGACGGTTGAGGAGGCGGAGAGGCTATGACAGCCGCCGCGCGCATCAGCCAGGCCGACATGGAGCGTGCCGTAAAGGCCGTGAAGGCTGGGGGCTACGAGCGCGCGCGAATCGTCATGGATTTGGAGAAGCAGCGGATTGAGGTCATCATCGGCGAATCGGAAGAGGTAGCGCCTCCTGCCGCTGATGACTGGCGGCGCAATCAGCCACTTTACTCAGGACAGGGATAACCGTCATGCGCCGCAAGGGACTCGCCTATACCAAGACCGTCCGCGCCAAGGGCAAGGTCTATGTCTATTTCGACACTGGCGAGAAGGACGCGCGCGGCAAGGTGATCTACAAGCCGCTGCCCAGCCCGTCCGACAAGTCGTTCGGTTCGGTCTATGCGGCGATGCTTGGCCACCGGGAGAGGCGGACAGAGCATGGCGCCCTGACCGTCAAGGCGTTCGTCGAGCAATATCATGCCAGCCAGAAGTTCTTGAAGCTCCAGCCATCCACGCAAAAGCTGTATCGCATCTATCAAGGCCGCTTTGCCGACATGCTGCCGACGGCCCCAGCCGATCGAATAGAGCGGTTGGATATTGTCACCTTGTTCGATCGGATGTCGTCCAAGACACCGGGCGCGGCCAACATGCTCATTGCTTCGGTTTCAGCGCTGTATCGGTGGGGACGGCGCGCGGGGCTGGTCACGAATCGGCCAGCGGATGACATCGACGAGAACGACCTTGGCGAGCATGAGCCCTGGCCCGATGAATTGTTGCGCGCTGCGCTGGAAAGCGATGATCCGACCGTTCGCATGGCGGTGCATCTTCTCTACTACACGGCGCAGCGGATCGGCGATGTAGCGGCAATGCGCTGGTCGATGATCAGCGACGGCGTGTTGACCATTCGCCAGCAGAAGACGCGCAAGGACATGGTGATCCCGCTACACCCGGCACTGTGCCGCGAACTTGATAGCCGGGATAGGGACTTGCGGACGATCTTGCTCAATGATGACGGCAAAGCCTTCAATGAAGGAACGTTGCGGCGCGTGATCCAGAATTGGGCAAAGGGGCGGGGGGTGAAGATCGTCCCCCACGGCCTTCGCAAGAACGCGGTCAATGCGTTGCTGGAGGTCGGCTGCTCTGTCGCCCAGACTGCGGCAATCAGCGGGCAGTCGCTCAGGATGGTCGAGTATTATGCTCGACGCCGCAGCCAGTCATCTCTTGCCCGTTCGGCCATGAAATTATGGGGCGGAACAGAAATGGAACTTTCAAACGGTATGGAAAACTCTTCGGAAAAAGGCGGAAAAGCGTGAGTTGTCGTTTAGGGCAAATTAACCACGCAGCCCTAAGGTGCAATTATGACTGCCCGCAATCATCAGCCGAATGGAGGAGGAGCCGCCCAGTCCAACGGCGTTTTTGCGCCGGGCGGACATGACGCCGCGCATCTTAGCCGTCATCTGCTTGATCTAACGGATCTTTTCCGCGCGAACGACCGAAAGATGCCGGACGCGATGGTGACGGAGATGCGGCGCCATCTGGAAGGTTGCGTAACGACGGTCGAAACAGGCATGCTCCTGGCCCTGCGCACCAAGGCGGGGGAGGTGGCGTCGCTGTTGCCTGATGCAGTCGAGACTCTGGGTCACGGCTATAGCTGGCGCACGCTTCAACTGCACCCGGCCCTGGCAAGCCCGGAGCTTGTGTCCCACATGCGTCACCGGGCCTGTATTTCGATTCTGGCGCGCAACGGCGGCAGCCTTGCGGTCGATGGCCCTGCAGAAAGCAGCCTTTCCTGGTTGCTTGACGATCCTGACCGGGCGATTGCCGACACCGCGCTTGCCCTGTTCCTTACTGAGAATCGGTGGGCCGAGCCCGATCAGGAGTTCGTGCTGGTCCGCGCTGACGTGCCTGCCGAAATTTATTCGGACCTGATCTGGACAATTGCCGCCATCCTGGCGGGAGCGCTAACCAGGACAGGCATAGCGTCCTCTCGCAAGATCGACACCTTGCTGGGTGAGATCGGCATATCGATGCTGCGTCAATATGACGAAGAAAAAGGCCCGTTTGCGCTGGCAGCCAAGCTGGCGCGACTGATCAGGGACAGGCGGGACGTGGCGGAGAGCCAGACTCAGGCGCTGCGCCAACAGCGCTATTTGCTGCTGATGGCCTTCGTATCGTTGAAGCAGGACGTGCCGATGGATCGGCTGTTCGCCCTTTTATGCAGCGAAGACCCCGAATTGTTGCTCGCGATCATGCGGCGGCAGGACATGGAGGGGGAAGAGGCAAGCCGCTTGCTGCTGGATTTGCAGATGGTGCGGGGGGATTTGACCGACTCAAGGCTCATTGATCTCGCCCGGCAATATGGCGCGCTCGACAAGGAACAGGCGAACAGAGAGTCCATGGCTGTTCTCTTGCCCCAAACCTACCGCGACAAATCGGCGATGCTTTATGGCGTCGGCTTGCCGGGCCGGAGCGCCAAATGACCGCTCTGCCTGCAGGGCATACATCTATCCAGGCCGTTGTCAGCGCTCAAGGAGAGCTGGTGTCGGCCGACCCCTTGCTCATGAACCTGCAATTACGCGCAGGCGGAGAGGAAGGAGGACCGCTTGCGATTCCCCAATTGGCCGCGCTCGCTAGGTTGGCATTGCGGCTCAATACGCTGATTTCCCGTCCGGTTCTAGCAGCCGACCGAGACGTCGACATCGACATGTGGGTTCGGGCCCGGCCGGACCATGGCATGGTCACATTGACAATCCTGGACTGGAAAGAACGGGACGTAGAGCCGCAAAGTCCGGTCATCGAGCAGGAACGGCAGTCGGATCTGGTAAGGGCCGCCGAAGGATGGAACTGGCGCATCGATAGTGAATTGCGCTTTCTTGCAATGCCCCGGATCGCCCCTGTGACCAATGGGGAGAATTGGCCGGAGGCGGGAACGCTGCTTACCTACTTCTTCAAACTGGAGGAAGGCGAAGACCATCATTTCCCGATCCTGAAGGCCATGGCCGACCGGGTGCCGTTTCTCGATCAAAAAGCAACGGTGCGCGACCGCCCGTTGGAGCGATACGTGCTTTCAGGATTTCCTATTTTCGACACGCACGGCGGCCTGGTGGGCTATCGCGGCAAAGCTGCCGCATATTCTGGCCCGCCATCGGCCAACGGCACTCCCACGCCCGAACATGGAGCTTATGCCCATATGTTCGGTCAGCGACTGGACCGAGCGCTGCGCAAGCCGCTCGGGCGAATAATCGCCAATGCTGAGACTATTAGCGGTCAGCTTCAGGGCCCTTTGCGGCGGGATTACGCCAATTACGCCAGTGACATTGCCGCTGCGGGCCGGCACCTGATGGAACTGGTCGATGACCTGGCCGATTTGCAAGCCATCGAGCGTCCCGACTTCAATCCGGTAATGGAGGATGTCGACCTGGCCGATATTGCCCGACGCACGGTGGGGTTGCTGGCGGTAAAAGCATCTGATCGCAAGATCAGGATCGAGGCGCCAGGTCCGGACGAAAGCCTCCCTGCAACAGGGGAATTCCGGCGATCATTGCAGATTCTGGTCAACCTGGTGGGCAACGCTATCCGCTATGCGCCCGAAAACTCCGTTGTCTCCATTCGCTGCGAACGCGACGGTGAATGGGCCAAAGTCAACGTCACTGACGAGGGGCGGGGCATAGCGCCCGAAGATCAAGAAAAAATCTTCGACAAGTTCGAACGGCTAGGGCGGGATGAGGCCGGGGGAAGCGGCCTGGGCCTCTACATCTCGCGCAGGCTCGCCCGAGCCATGCAGGGCGACGTCACCGTCCAAAGCGCGCCGGGAGAGGGGGCCCGGTTTACGCTAAGCATGAAAGCCCGCGGCGAAGGATAAGCTGTGGGGCAGCTGTCGGCTCTTGGCCAACTTGCTTGGCCGCGTGCACAGAACTTTCGCCTTGGGGTGGCTAAGCGACAGTCAGCTTTCGGGGCAGATGCATCGACAAACCGCCGTTCGCCTCCCGTTAGCCTCAAAAATTTATGTCCACTAACTCCATAAGGTCAAAGATTCTCTAGCGTCTGCAATGGTCGATTGCCGAATCTAATCATCGCCAAAACAAAAACGGCGCCCCAATAGGGGGCGCCGCTTTCTTCATGCTTGCCGTTCAGCGTTGGGTGATCGGCGTATAGTCGCGTGCCGCCGGCCCGGTGTAGAGCTGGCGCGGGCGGCCGATGCGCTGGGCTGGATCGGAGATCATTTCGTTCCACTGCGCGACCCAGCCCACAGTGCGGGCCAGCGCGAAGAGCACGGTGAACATGTCTGTCGGGAAACCGATCGCAGACAGGATCACGCCGCTGTAGAAGTCTACATTGGGATAGAGCTTCTTTTCCACGAAATAATCATCATTGAGCGCAATCTGCTCAAGCTCGCGGGCGACGTCGAAGATGGGGTCCTTGACACCCAGTTTGTCCAGCACCTCGTTTGCCGTCTTCTGCATGACCTTCGCGCGTGGGTCGTAATTCTTATAGACCCGGTGCCCGAAGCCCATCAGGCGGAACGGGTCGTCCTTGTTCTTGGCGCGTGCGATATATTCAGGAATGCGATCAACCGATCCGATCTCCCGAAGCATGTTGAGCGCCGCTTCGTTGGCGCCACCATGCGCCGGACCCCAAAGGCAGGCAATGCCGGCTGCGATGCAGGCGAAGGGGTTCGCTCCTGAAGAACCTGCCAGGCGAACAGTCGAGGTCGAAGCATTTTGTTCATGATCGGCGTGAAGAATGAAGATCTTGTCCATCGCCGACTCGACCACAGGATCCACCTCATATTCCTCCGCAGGGACCGAAAAGGTCATGCGCAGGAAATTGCCGGTGTAGCTCAAATCATTGCGCGGATAGACGAAGGGCTGGCCGATGGAATATTTATACGCCATCGCCGCAATTGTTGGCATTTTTGCAATCAGGCGGTGGCTGGCGACCATGCGCTGGTGCGGATCATTGATGTCCGTCGAGTCATGATAGAATGAGGAGAGGGCGCCCACCACGCCGCACATAATCGCCATCGGGTGTGCATCCCGACGAAAACCGCGGTAAAATGTCGATAGCTGCTCATGCACCATCGTGTGCCGGGAAATGGTCTGCGTGAAGCCCTGCAATTCCTGCTGCGATGGAAGCTCACCCCTCAGCAGGAGGTAGCAGACCTCCATGAAACTGCTCTGTTCGGCCAATTGCTCGATAGGATAGCCGCGGTGGAGCAGCACACCTTCATCACCGTCAATATAGGTCAGGGCCGATTCGCAGCTGGCGGTTGAGGTGAAGCCGGGGTCGTAGGTGAACATCCCGGTATTGGCATACAGTTTTCGGATGTCGAGCACATCCGGCCCAACAGACCCCGACAAGATCGCATAATCCTGTGACTTTCCGCCAATGTTCAATGCGGCGTCGCGTTCACCCATTTTTTTCTCCATCCAATCGTCAGCCCGTCGTTACCGTTCCGCGTCCGACAAGCGCCCTAGCGTCTCTTCTTTCCCAAGGAGAAAGAGGACGTCGAAAATTCCCGGTGAGGTGGTCCTGCCCGTTAGCGCTGCGCGCAGGGGCTGAGCCACCTTTCCAAGGCCAGTTTCCGCTTCCTCCGCCACACTCCGCACTTTTTCTTCAAGCTTCGCTATCGACCATTCCTGCACGTCCGACAGCGATGCCCGGGTTTTCCCGATGAGTGCGCGAGCCGGCTCATCTAGCAAAGCTTTCGCCTTCTCGTCGAGATCAAGTGGACGATTTTTAAAAAGGAAGGTGGCCGCGTCAGCTAACTCATTGAGATCCTTGGCCCTTGGCTTCAACGAGACCATCGCTTTGGCCAACAAACTGCCTTCCTCCGAGGTCAATTCTCGACCCAATAGCGTTTTCGTTCGAGGCGCGACCAGTTGCGCGAGACGCACGTCATCTGCCTCGCGAATATAATGACCGTTTAGATTCTCGAGCTTCTTCAGGTCGAAACGAGATGGCGACCGACCCACGCCGTCCAGATCGAACAGCTCAACGGCCCTCTCTCGAGAAATGAATTCCTCGTCGCCATGGCCCCAGCCCAGCCGAAGGAGGTAATTGGAAAGGGCCTCTGGAAGCATGCCCATTTCGTCACGATAGGCATCGACTCCCATTGCTCCGTGGCGCTTGGACAGCTTTGCGCCATCGGCACCATGGATCAGCGGCACATGGGCATAAATTGGTTCCGGCCAGCCCATTGCGCGAATGAGCGCGAGCTGGCGGAAGGCATTGTTAAGATGATCATCGCCGCGAATGATATGGGTGATGCCCATGTCATAATCGTCGACAACCACGGAAAGCATATAGGTCGGCGAACCGTCCGATCGCAGCAATATGAAATCGTCTATTTCGGCATTTTGTACCGTCACTTCACCTTGCACGCGGTCGGCAATCGTCGTTTCGCCGTCGGTTGGCGCTTTTAACCGGATAACATAAGGAGCACCTTCTGGTGCTTCGGCAGGGCTCCTGTCCCGCCAGCGTCGGTCATAGCGGATCGGCTGCTTGGCCGCGCGCTGCGCCGCGCGCATCTGTTCCAGTTCCTCTGCCGTCGCATAGCAACGATATGCCTTGCCTTCTTCCAGCAATTGCTTCGCTACCTCAGCGTGCCGCCAAGCGCGATCATATTGGAACACCGCCGGTTCATCGCCCGCCAGGTCCAGCCATCCAAGACCGTCGAAAATGGCGTCAATTGCAGCGTCGGTCGAACGTGCGCGGTCCGTATCCTCAATGCGCAGAAGAAATTTCCCGCCATGGTGCCGCGCGAACAACCAATTGAACAAAGCGGTCCGTGCCCCGCCGATATGCAGATAGCCGGTCGGAGAAGGGGCAAAACGCGTGACGACGCCCTTATTCTCGATTGTTGCGCTCACGCACTAATTCCTCAATAAGCCCGGCTTCAGACATCCTGCCGCAGATATCGGGGATGACAGGCCAGAATGACCGGTGACGCCCCTAGCATGGCTTTTGAGGTTCCACAAACCCCCCGATGGGTGAGCGCGGGACTGTTTTTTCGCGCCATATCGCACCAAGTTGAAGACTGGCTGGAGCGGGAGAGAGATCATGTTGCCCTTTGGCTTCCGGTAGGGCTTGGCATTGGCATAGCGGCCTGGTTTTCCTTACCGGTCCCCATGGCTTGGCTGGCCTGGATCAGCGCGTGCCTGGGCCTTGCGGCGTTGGCCCTTCTGCTGCCGTTGGAAATGCGGTTCGGTCGCATCCTGCTGGCGGCCGGACTGCTGGGCGCACTGGGTTGTGCCCTTGTCTGGAGTAAGTCGGAAATCGTTGCCGAACCAGTGCTCAAGCGGCCGCAGTTCACGACCTTTAACGCTCTCATCACTGATCTGCAGCCAATGGGTGGGCGTTCGATGATACGCGTTATGTTGCAGCCTATCGACAGACCTGACCTTCCTCCAAATGTACGGATCAATATTGCCGACAAGGACGCCCCTCAGGGACTGACCGAAGGAAACCGGATAAGTCTTCAGGCGCGACTCATGCCGCCGGCGGACCCCGCTGTTCCAGGTGCCTATGATTTCTCCCAACGGGCTTGGTTTGATGGGATTGGGGCCACAGGACGCGCGTTGCCGCCTATTGTGTTGCTTGGGCGCGCACCGGGAGGCGGCCCTCCTTCGCTCCGTCACGGGCTCTCAGCTCATATTCAGCAGAGGGTGGATGGCGGGGCGGGGGCTATTGCCGCTACGCTGGCGACCGGCGACCAAGGCGGGATCAGCGAAGAAGACGCAGAAGCCATGCGTCGGAGCGGCCTGGCCCATTTGCTGTCGATCAGCGGCCTTCACGTCACTGCCCTGGTCGGCGGCGTGATGTTCATCCTTTTCCGGATGATGGCTCTTAGCCCTCGGCTGGCGCTTCGTTGGCCACTACTGCTGATCGCCGCTGGTGCAGGCGCCATCGCCGGAATTGGATATACATTGCTGACCGGAGCCGAGGTGCCTACCGTCCGGTCCTGTGTGGCGGCACTGCTCGTGCTGGGCGGCCTAGCGCTAGGGCGGGACGCAATCACATTGCGCTTAGTGGCGGCGGGGGCGGTCTTCGTACTGATATTTTGGCCAGAGGCTGTGGTAGGACCCAGCTTTCAGCTGAGTTTTGCTGCTGTCGTTGCGATTGTGGCTCTGCATGAGCACGCCGGTTTTCGAAAGATAGTGCAGCGGCGAGAGGAAGACTGGCTGCTGGTGCGGTTGGTCCGGGGTTTGGCTGCCCTCTTCCTTACAGGTGTGGCTGTTGAAGTGGTGCTTGCTCCCATTGCGCTATACCATTTTCATCAGACAGGTCTTTATGGCGCGTCGGCCAATATGATCGCTATTCCTCTGACGACGTTCGTGATCATGCCGCTAGAGGCATTGGCACTTTTCCTGGACATTGCGGGACTTGGCGCCCCGGCCTGGTGGCTGGTGGGGAAAGCGCTGAGCCTGCTTTTATGGGTTGCGCATTTCGTGGCAAGTCGGCCCGGAGCGGTAGCGATGCTACCCGTATTTCCGGGGTGGGCCTTCGGTCTTGTCGTGGCGGGCGCGCTTTGGGTGAGCCTGTGGCGAACCGGCGCGCGCTGGTACGGCCTTGCCGCGATAATGCCCGGACTGGCTGTAATGCTGATGTCACCCGCCCCCGACCTGCTGGTGACGGGCGATGGACGACACATGGTTGTTAGAACCGGCGATGGCGGCCTGGCGTTGTTGCGAGGGAAGGCCGGTGATTACGTACGAGACATGCTGAGCGAGAATGCCGGGTATGACGGAGACCTGACCGAAGTCGCTAAGTTGCCAAATTCCCGTTGCAGTGCGGACATGTGCGCCGTCACGACCAGTGCAGACAATCGGGATTTGCGGATATTGGCCACGCGCAGCGGTTACTTGCTTCCATGGCGGCAACTTGCCGCACAATGCAGTGAGGCCGATATTGTGATTAGCGATCGCAAATTGCCACGAGGTTGCATTCCGCGATGGTTAAAGCTCGATCGCCCGTTTCTGCGGCGGCATGGCGGTGTCTCGGTGAGCTTTGAAAAGCGCCAAGTGCGAACCGCGATCGATCCTCAGGATCGACATCCCTGGCGAGCCGTTCGGTGACCACATTGGGCCAAATTAAATAGAAAGCCTTGCAGGGACAGCAGTGTAGGGGATGGGGATCTCGCCGTAAGAAGCGATCCAAAAGCCCCGATCAATTATACCGGCGCAGCAGTCCGGCCAATTTGCCCTGCACCCGCACCTGAGAGGCATTATAAACCTGTGGCTCATATGCAGCGTTTGCTGGATCGAGCCGAACGCGGGGACCGTCCCGATGAAAATATTTGAGCGTAGCCTCGTCTTCGTCAATAAGGGCCACCACAATCTGTCCGTCGCGCGCCACTTCGGTCCGCTGGATAAGTGCGAAATCGCCGTCCAATATCCCTGCTTCAATCATCGAATCGCCCGCCACTTCGAGCGCATAATGTTCGCCCGAACCCAGTAAGGCTGCCGGCACGGACAGCATATTGTGGCCTTCAAGAGCTTCGATGGGCACACCAGCGGCGATACGGCCATGTAAGGGGATATCGATGACGTCATTCGCGGCGATCGGGATTTCCGGAAGCTTGGGTGCAGTCTCAATGATGACCGGCTTTGCCCGGTCCATGCCTTCGGCAAGCTTCAACACTTCCAACGCACGCGCGCGGTTGGGTAGGCGACGGATGAACTGCCGTTCCTCTAAAGCGTTTACGAGACGATGAATTCCAGATTTGGATTTCAGGTCAAGCGCTTCCTTCATTTCCTCGAAGCTTGGCGAAACCCCGGTTTCCTCTAGCTTGCGATGGATATAACAAAGCAGTTCATGCTGCTTGGGCGTCAACATGGCGGACCCCTTTTTGTGGAACGGACAGGGAACGTATAGGAAACGAATCAAGGCTCGTCAAGCTTGCGGTCGGGCTGGGGGAAGCCGGGCACCAAGCTCATCGCCAAGCCCCATTGGGCAAGGAAGGCGCTGACCTTCGAGGCCGCGCTGCGCCCCGTATTTGCGCCCGGCGTTTAATGGTGGGGAGGGAATCTCTATACAGATCTACGCCAAAGACAGATGCTCGACTTCTTCGGCTGAAGTCCGTCTCGATCGCAGGCCTTGCAGGCAGTGGAGGGGCTGGCGACCAACAAACCTGGTGCAGGCCATGTAAGAAGAGGTGGGAGCCGGAACGACCCGCAGCGAATTCGTTGTGGCTGCTTCCGTCAGGACCTGACCAAGTTGGCGAGTGCTACGTCCGCCCGACTCCCGCGGGCCATATGGGGGATTTGAGGCGAGGGTGCAAGGGGGCGCAAAGTCCGCTGGCCATGCGCTTCCACCTCGACTAAAGAGCCTGCCGAATATGCATGTTTTGGCTAATCCTACGCGGTTTCTATCCATTGGGCGGCCCTTGACCCCTTGGCTGTTCTGGGGCGGCTTATCGCTGCTTCTGATCGGCACTGCGGCGGGGCTGTTCTATACTCCGGCAGACTATCTTCAGGGGGATAGCGTTCGAATCATGTATGTCCACGTGCCTGCTGCATGGCTTGGCATGGGGGGATGGACAAGCCTGGCGATTGCCAGTCTGATGCAGATCGTGTGGCGGCATCCGCTCGCTGGAGTGGCTGCACGGGCGATTGCGGTTCCAGGCGCACTGTTTACGGCGATCTGCCTCGCGACAGGGTCGATATGGGGGCGGCTTACCTGGGGCACATGGTGGGAATGGGACGGGCGGATGACCAGCATGCTGGTGCTGTTGTTTCTGTATCTGGGCTATATCGCGCTCGCCAATGCAAGTAGCGGCGAAGGCCCAGGCAACCGAGGTAGCGTCAGCAGGGTCACGGCAATATTCGGCCTTGTCGGGGCGATCAATATTCCGATCATCAACCGCTCGGTTGTGTGGTGGAACAGCCTGCATCAAGGGCCGAGCATTACCTTGTCGGGGTCGACAATCGATAGCTCGATCCTGTGGCCGCTGTGGTTTACGGTGCTGGGCTTCAGCCTTCTCTTCGGTGCAATCGTCTTGATGCGAATGCGGGCGCTGCTGGCGCAGAACAAGGTTGAGGCGCGGCTGCAAAGGCTGGCGCGGGGGTAGGATTGCACGTGAATCACTGGCTTTTCATCATCGCGGCCTACGGGCTGACCTTCATTGGCACGGGCGGCGTATGCCTATGGGCTTTTGTCACGATGCGCCGGGCGGAACATCGGTCTCGCCAGATCGCGCGGGAGGGTTGAGCCAGTGGCGATGAAGGCGAAGCATCAGCGGTTGATCCTCGCGCTCATTGCGCTCGTCGCACTGGTTGGTGCCGGGTTGCTGGCGGCGTCCGCGCTGAAGGACGAGGCCGCCTATTTTTACGCCCCTAGTGATGTGAAGACCAAAGGAGTGGAGCCCGGAAAGGCGATTCGCCTGGGCGGCATGGTAATCCCGGGAAGTTTAAAACGGGAAGCGGACGGGGTGACTATTCGCTTCAACGTCACGGACGGCAAAGCTATTGTTCCGGCCAGGTTCAGCGGCATCGCACCCGATCTGTTCAAGGAAGGCTCCGGCGTTGTGGCGGAAGGATCGTTCGACCGCACGGGCACTTTCGTCGCCAGCAACCTGCTCGCCAAGCATGATGAGCGCTACATGCCTCGTGAGCTTGAGGGAATGAGCTACGACACCAAGACCCATGAGATGAAGGCGGAAAGATGAAAGGGCTCGTTATTCCTCCGTCACCCTCGGAAGGCTGGGATTCATTTTTCGACATTCGGATGCGCTGATGGATCAGGAGATGGGTTCCCGCCATCGCGGGAATGACGAGCTAATGAAATGGTTGGATGCCCATGATAGCTGAGGCAGGTCTCGCCGCACTTTGGCTGGCCGCGGCGCTGGCGGCGCTTCAATTCGGCCTTGTGCTTGCGGGCGTAAGGGGCGCGAAGGAGCAGCTGTTGACCGCCGTCCGGCCGGTGGCGGTTGTACAGGGATTGCTATGCGCTATCGCCTTCGGGTTGCTGATCCTGTTGTTCGTGCGATCCGACATGTCGGTGAAACTGGTGGCGATGAACAGCCATTCGCTGAAACCGATGCTTTACAAGATTGCAGGAACATGGGGCAATCATGAAGGCTCGATGCTGCTGTGGGTGACCATCATGGGCCTGGCGGGGGGGGCAGTGGCGCTGTTCGAGCGGATGCTGCGACGGGACACTCATATGGCCACGCTTGGCGCCCAGGCGGTGATCAGCCTCGGCTTCTATGCCTTCCTGCTGTTTTCATCCAATCCGTTTGAGCGGCTCAATCCGCCGGCGCAGGATGGACAAGGCCTCAATCCCCTCCTGCAAGACCCAGGCCTCGCCTTTCACCCGCCAACGCTCTATTTCGGCTATGTCGGCTTGTCCGTGGCCTTTTCCTTTGCCGTAGGCGCGCTGCTGACCCGCAATGTTGACGCGGCCTTTGCGCGAGCCATGCGGCCCTGGGTGTTGGCTTCATGGATATTCCTGACCCTAGGAATCACGGCCGGTAGCTATTGGGCTTATTATGAACTGGGCTGGGGCGGCTGGTGGTTCTGGGACCCGGTGGAGAATGCCTCGCTGATGCCGTGGTTGGCGGCGACGGCGCTGCTCCATAGCGTTACGGTGCTGGCGACCCGCGATGGGCTGCGCGCGTGGACGATCATGCTGGCGGTGGTCGCCTTTTCCATGTCTATGGTAGGAACTTTCCTTGTCAGATCGGGGATATTGACCAGCGTCCATGCCTTTGCGGTCGATCCGGAGCGCGGCAGTTTCATACTGGCGCTGCTGACGCTCTATATCGGTGGGGCGCTGGCGCTGTTTGCGCTGCGCGTGGGTACGGTAAGGGAGGGCAAACAGTTCGAGGCGGTCAGCCGGGAAGGAGCTCTGGTCGTCAACAACCTGTTGCTGTCGGCGATTTTGGGCATTGTGCTTATCGGCACTCTCTATCCTCTGGGCGTCGAAGCGGTGACGGGGGAGAAGCTGTCGGTCGGACCGCCTTATTTCAACACCGCCGCAGGGCCCTTGGCTCTGCTGATGGTCGTGATCATGGCGGCGGGCCCCGTAACGCGATGGCAGAAGGACAGGGCGGCTATCGTTGGCAAACGCCTGCTGATTCCGGCTGTTGCGACGGTGATCGGTCTCGCCCTGCTGCTGACGTTGGCGGCGGGCCATATCGGGGTTCTGCCGCTTCTGGGGTTGACCCTCGCTGGTGGAGTGGGCGTCGCCAGCCTTGCGCCTCTGTGGAAGCGTAATTTGCGCCGCACGCCGCTTTTTACCTGGGGTATGGTCATCGCGCATCTGGGTGTGGCCGTAAGTCTTGCCGGAATGGCGTCTGAAAGCGCTTTCAACCATGAAAAGCTCGTCGCTGCTCGCCCTGGAGACAAGGTTGAGATCGCCGGTTGGACGGTGACCTTCGACAGCATATCGCCGCTCGCCGGGCCCAATTGGACTGCCCTTGAAGCTGTCATGCATGCAAGCCGCGGCGGCGATGAGCCGGTGGAGATGCACCCGCAGGCCCGTTTTTTCCCTTCGCCGCCGACGCCGACAACTGAGGCGGCGCTGCTTACTCGCTGGGACGGCCAGCTTTATGTCGTGCTCGGGGAGCAGGTGGATGATGACCGGTGGCAGCTTCGCATCTGGTGGAAGCCGTTTGTGACGCTGATCTGGGCAGGCGGCATCATGATCGCGCTGGGCGGCGCACTGGCGCTGGTCGGAAGAGTGCGCAGGTCCTGGACGGCGGCGATCAGGAGAGCCTACGCATGAGCCGTTGGATATTGTGGGTGCCGCTGGCGCTGTTTGCAATTTTCTTCGCGATATTCGCGTCGGGAATCATCAAGCCGTCCGACCGGACGATTCAGTCCCGCATGATCGGCAAGCCTTTACCCCAATTCGCTCTTCCAGCCGGGGTGGCGGAACGGCCTGGGCTGAGGAGCGCGGATTTCGCCCGGGGCAAGCCGCGGCTGCTCAACATTTTTGCAAGTTGGTGTGTTCCCTGCGCAGCAGAAGCGGCGCAGCTCGCGACATTGAAAGAGGCAGGCGTGAAGATTGACGGGGTGGCGATCCGCGACAGTCGGGAAGACCTTTCCCGTTTTCTCGGCCGCTGGGGCAATCCCTATGCCACTATCGGGTCGGATGTGGACAGCAGTGTGCAAATCGCGCTTGGCTCCTCTGGCGTGCCGGAGACATTCGTGATCAATGGCAGGGGGCTTATCGCCTACCAGCATATCGGCGAGATCCGCGAAGAGGATGTGCCAATACTGCTCCAGAAATTGCGAGAGGCGCGGTAATGGCTGCTGTTACCCTGTTGTCCTTGGAAAAACAGGAACTCCGCTTCTTTTTGGTCGATTTTGTCAAAAACAGCTGGGTCCGTGTCTTGGCAGGTACGATGGCGCTGCTGGTGATATTGGCTTCCACGTCCGCGGCCGCCCAAACGGCGGTGCCGCCAGCGCCCTATGCGGATCGTCAGCTCGATGACCCGAAGCTGGAGGCGCAGGCGAGCGCTTTGATGGAAACGATTCGTTGCCTCGTCTGCCAAAGCCAGTCCATTGCCGACAGCAATGCCAGCATGGCGGGCGACATGCGTTCGCAAATTCGGCAGCGTATCCTGGTGGGGGAAAAGCCCGAGCATATCCGCAAATGGCTGATCGAGCGCTATGGTGCCTGGGTGACCTATGAGCCGCCGCTTGAGCCGTTGACCTGGCCGCTCTGGGCTGCGCCGGTGCTGTTGCTTGCGGTCGGTTACGTGCTGCTGCGGGGGCGGCTGAAGCGTCGCAAGGGGAAGGATGGCCGGGCGTGAACGGATGGTTCATAATCGTCGTTCTGACGGCGCTGGCCGGCGCCGCCATAATCCGTTTCGGTAGGGCAGAGCGAGCGACTTTCGAACTGGTCGCCGCCGCATTGCTCATAGGACTTGCAGGCTATGCTTGGCAGGGAAGTCCGTCGCAGCGGGGTTTTCCCGTCAAGGTCGCTGGGCAGGACAGCGCCTTTGACGAAGATGTCGCAAAACAGCGCAAGGAAATGGGAGAACGCTTCAGCCAGGCCGGACAGTGGCTGGTGCTTTCCGATGCGTTCAACCGCCGCGGCAAGAATGAGGAAGCGGCGAATGTGCTGCGCGTGGGCTTGCGGCAATATCCCGATGATCCGAATCTCTGGCTTGGTCTCGGCAACGCGTTGATGGTGCACGGTGGCGGCGTGATGTCTCCTGCCGCTGAATTCGCTTTTCGGAGGGCGATCAAGCTTGCGCCTGAAATGCCTGCCCCCGCTTATTTTTATGGCCTAGCGCTGGCGCAATCGGGTCAGCCGCAACAAGCGGAGAAAATTTGGCGCGATTTGCTTAAACGCACTTCTGCCGATGCCGAATGGCGGGGAGACCTCGAAACTAATTTAGGAATATTGGAACGGTCGCTGAATGGCGGCGCTGCTCCCGCGCAAGGCGATAGCTCCCTGTCCGAAAATGGAACGGGGGCTCTGGAACAATGAGGCCTTGGGACCACTTGTTGCACCGCACCAGCAGCCATGCTAGGGCGCGCGGTCATTGCCGGTAAGGTCCCCTTTTCGTGGGACGTGCGGGGACGCAAAGAGCGATTATGACGCTGGATTCCTTTAACAATGGCTGATGCATCCACCGAAGGCGCCACGTCGGCATCCTTGGACGATGCCATAGGCTTGCCGCAGGCCCATCATGGGCACGACGACAAGGCCCTGCTGAAGCTTGCCGTTGGTGCTATCGGCATCGTATTCGGCGACATCGGCACCAGCCCACTTTATGCTTTTCGAGAAACTTTTGCCGGGCATCATAAGCTAACGCTGGATCCAGAGCATATCCTGGGCGTGATCAGCCTGATGTTCTGGTCGATGATGCTGGTGGTGACCCTGAAATATGTCACGATCATCATGCGGGCGGATAACAAGGGGGAGGGCGGCAGCCTGGCCCTGCTGGCATTGATCAGCGGTCGGACCAAAACCCAGCGTTGGTCACGCGGCATCATCATGTTGGGCGTGTTCGCAACGTCGCTCTTTTATGGCGACAGCATGATTACCCCCGCCGTCTCCGTTTTGTCGGCGGTAGAAGGTCTCGCAGTCGTAAACCCGGGTCTGGATCCTTTGATTCTGCCGATCGCCGTTATTTTGCTGGTCGGACTGTTTGCCATTCAGCAGGGGGGGACCCACCGCGTCGCGGCCATGTTCGGGCCCATCATGATGGTGTATTTCCTTACCATTTCCGTCCTGGGCGTCGTCAGTGTCTGGCATACGCCGCACATTCTGATCGCTTTCAATCCCTGGTGGGCGATCAACTTTTTCATGATCGACGGGTTCGCGGCCTTCCTTGCCTTGGGCTCGGTCGTGTTGGCGGTTACCGGCGCAGAGGCGCTTTATGCGGACATGGGGCATTTCGGACGCAAACCTATCCGGGTTTCATGGTTGTTCTTCGTGCTGCCGGCCTTGATGATGAACTATATGGGGCAGGGCGCACTTCTGTTCCGCGAAGGAATTCCGGCGCTCGACAGCCCGTTCTACAATTTGGCGCCCACATGGTTCCGGCTGCCTTTGGTGGGCATCGCCACGCTGGCTGCCATCATTGCCAGCCAGGCCGTGATTTCCGGCGCGTTTTCCGTAACGCAGCAGGCCATCCAGCTTGGCTTCATGCCGCGCCTGCGCATTTCGCACACCAGCGCCTCGACGGCGGGTCAAATCTATATCCCGCTGGTCAATTGGGGCCTGATGGCGATGGTCATCCTGCTGGTCCTCAGCTTCCAGAACTCGTCTGGCCTGACATCGGCATATGGCATTGCGGTTACGGGCGCGATGCTGATCGATACGGCCCTCCTGACCGTGCTGATATTCCGTTTGTGGAAATGGCCGCCTATCTGGGCAGCCTTGCTGCTAAGCGTCTTCTATATTGTCGATACCGCATATTTCGCGGCGAACCTGACGAAGGTGCCCGATGGCGGCTGGTTCCCGTTGCTGGTCGGTTTGGTGATATTCACCCTGCTCACCACATGGGCGAGGGGACGGCAGCTGATGATGGAGCGCATGCGGGAGGCAGCCATGCCAATTCCGATCTTCGTCGCTTCGGCGGCAAACAGCGCCGTGCGTGTGCCTGGGACGGCGGTGTTCATGACATCCACGCCAGATGGCGTCCCTCACGCGCTTCTTCACAATTTGAAACATAATAAGGTGTTGCACGAACGGGTAATCCTGCTGACCGTCAAGATCGCCGACGAGCCCTTTGTGGAAGATGATGGCCGTTGCAAGCTGGAGGATCTGGGGCGCGGATTTTTCCGGCTTGTGCTGAAATATGGTTTCATGCAGGAGCCGGATGTGCCGGCTGCACTCAAGCAGATTACGCAATGTGGTGCGGAGTTTAAAATGATGGAGACGAGCTTCTTCCTCGCGCGGCAGACTCTGCTGCCTTCTGCCCGTCCCGGTATGGCCTTGTGGCGCGAAAAGATTTTCGCCTGGATGTTGCGCAATGCAGAAAGCGCGATGGAATTCTTCCGCCTGCCCACGAACCGAGTGGTGGAGCTGGGCAGTCAGGTCGAGATATAGAACTTCTTCAGCGCGTCACGCAGCGCTGCTGTCGATGCCTAGTTCCGCAAGTTTCCGATAAAGAGTCGAGCGGCCAATCCCGAGGCGACGGGCCACCTCTGTCATGCGGCCGCGATAATGGCCGATGGCAAGGCGGATGACGTCGGCTTCGATTGCCGCCAGGGCCCGGATATGACCGTCCCTTTCATATAAGGTTATTCCTACGCCATGATCCGTCAGGCGCGCACGCGGAGCTTCGCTGGTCTGCTTCGCCTCGATCTGTGTTGCGATCTGAGGAAAATCCGCAGGAGTCAAAGCGTCGCCTTCGCATAGAACGGCGGCACGAAAGAGGGCGTTTTGCAGTTGCCTTACGTTCCCCGGCCACTGATGCGCCATGAGCAGGCCGATTGCCTCGGCGGTTATGCCCAGGCTCCGCAGTCCCGGTTGGGTTGCGATACGGGCGAGCAAATGGCGCGCCAGGGCTGGAATATCCCCAGTGCGTTCCCGAAGCGGGGGAATGGTGACCTGGACGACATTCAGGCGATAATAGAGGTCCTCCCGGAAACGGCCGGCCTCGACTTCGTCCTGCAACTTGCGGTTAGTGGCGGCGATAACCCGGACGTCCACTTGCTGGGGCATGCGCGCGCCGATGGGCTGTGCCTCGCCATTTTCCAGGACGCGGAGCAGCTTCACCTGCGCGTCCATGGGAAGCTCGCCAATCTCATCCAGGAACAACGTGCCGCCATCGGCATCGATAAACCGGCCAACCTGACGCTCAAACGCGCCGGTAAAAGCGCCGCGTTCATGTCCGAACAGTTCCGATTCCACCAGATTTGCGGGAATGGCTCCGCAGTTCACTGTGACCATCTTCTGCTTGAAGCGAGGCGACGCAGCATGGATGGCTTGCGCAATGACTTCCTTGCCGACGCCGCTTTCGCCTTCGATAAGGATTGGAATTCTGGCGCGCGCGGCCTTGGCGGCGATGGCGAGCGCCGTCCGGAACTGGGGCGCCGATCCGACAATCTCTTCAAAAGCCAGCGGCGCCGACATCTTTTCCGAAAGAGGGCGCAACTCGCCGACCTCGGGCGCGAGAGAAATCGCGGCGTGGAGGGCGGCCAAAAGCCGATCGGGCGCGATCGGTTTTGAAAGGAAATCCGTGGCGCCCGCCCGCATGGCTTCCACAGCCGCAGCGACGCTGTTTTGTGCCGTAAGCACCAGAATCGGCAGGGCGGGACGGCGGTCCTTGATGTCGGCGATCAATTGAGCTGCGTCGAACTCAGGCACCCAATGATCAAGCAATATTGCATCGAGCCGCATGCCGTCCTGCGTGCCAAGGGTCGCGATTGCGGTTTCCGCGTCACTGGCGAAGATAGTCCTCCAGCCCGCCCGCGAAGCCAATGCGGCGATCAACCGGCGCTGCGCCGGCTCGTCATCAATCAGCATTAGCAGGGGCGTGCCGTTTTGCGCCATGTGGAACCCTTTAATTGAACAGATCTCCCCAATAACCCACTGAAGTAAAGAGCCGATTAATCTAATGCGATTCTTTGATAACGCAGGCTTGTGGACATGGAAGCATGAGGTTACACAGGCCCCCAATTTGAATATCGGAAAGGGAAAAATTATGGCCGCGAACGGTAATTTGAACCAGGAGGTCAAAACCTACCACGGTTTCCTGGCGCTGATGAAGTGGGGCACCGTTGTCAGCGTCGCTGTGGCGGCGTTCGTTATCCTCATGATCGCTTGACGCTCAATCGATGAAAATCGCTGTTCTGAAAGAGCAGGCCGAAGGCGAGCGGCGGGTTTCCGCTACGCCTGAGACGGTCAAGAAGTTCATTGGTTTGGGCGCTGCCCTGACCGTTGAGCAGGGCGCTGGCGATTCGGCATCCATTTCGGATGCGGATTATACTGCTGCTGGCGCGACAATCGCGAGCCGGGCAGAGGCGCTCAAGGATGCCGATATCATCCTTGGCGTGCAAGGTCCGACAGTGCCAAGCTTGAACGGAGTAAAGCCAAGCGCTTTGCTGGTCGCGGGCTTAAATCCCTTTGGCGAGCGGGCGCGGGTGGATAGTTACGCTGAGGCAGGGCTCGAGGCGCTGGCGATGGAGTTGATGCCGCGCATCACACGTGCCCAGTCGATGGACATATTGTCTTCGCAGTCGAACCTGTCGGGTTATAAGGCGGTGCTCGATGCGGCGGCCGAATATGGCCGGGCCTTTCCGATGATGATGACGGCGGCAGGCACGGTTTCCGCTGCACGTGCTTTCATCATGGGTGTAGGCGTCGCGGGACTACAGGCGATTGCGACGGCCCGACGTCTGGGCGCTCAGGTGTCCGCCACCGATGTCCGTTCGGCGACCAAGGAGCAGATCCTGTCGCTGGGCGCAAAGCCGATCTTTGTAGAAAATGTCGCTGGCATCGAGGGCGAAGGCTCTGGCGGTTATGCTTCGGAAATGTCGGAAGAATATCAAAAGGCGCAAGCTGAACTGGTATCCAGCCACATCGCAAAGCAGGACATCGTCATTACCACCGCGCTGATCCCGGGGCGGCCTGCGCCGCGCCTAATCAGTGATGCACAGATAGCGACGATGAAGCCAGGAAGCGTAATCGTTGACCTTGCCGTCGAACAGGGCGGCAATGTCGAAGGCGCGGTGCTCGGCGAGGTTGTCGTAAAGCACGGCGTCAAGATTGTCGGCCACAAGAATGTGGCGAGCCGGCTCGCCGCGGACGCATCCGCGCTCTATTCGCGTAACCTCTTCAACTTCCTATCGGCCTTCTGGGACGGAGAGAAGAAGGCGCCCCTGCTGCCCGATGACGACGAAATTGTGCAGGGCATTCGCCTGACACAAGGCGGCAAGGTCGTAAACGCAAAATTGCTTTAATTGTCCGTCATTCCCGCAGAAGCGGGAATCCAACTGGACCCCGCTTTTGCGGGGGTGACGAATAGGGGGCCAATATGGACTTCATTTCCATCCTGTCGATTTTCGTGCTGGCGTGTTTCGTCGGCTATTATGTGGTCTGGTCGGTGACGCCGGCGCTGCACACGCCGTTGATGGCGGTCACCAACGCCATTTCTTCGGTCATCATAGTGGGCGCGCTGATCGCAAGCGCCGAGGCAAGCAGCGAGACCGCCAAGTGGCTCGGCCTTGTTGCTGTCGCAATGGCTTCGGTCAATATTTTCGGCGGCTTCGCCGTGACCGAACGCATGCTGGCCATGTACAAGAAGAAGGAGCGCTGACATGCACGAAGTTGCTGGGGTTCCTTCCTGGGTCGCGCTCGCCTATCTGATTGCGGGCGTCTGTTTCATCCTCGCCTTGCGCGGGCTGTCCAGCCCGGCGTCGAGCCGTCGGGGCAACCGTTTCGGTATGATCGGCATGACAATCGCGGTCGGCACGACGCTCGTGACGCATGACATTGCGAGCATTACCGAAATCGTCATCGCCATTGCGGTTGGTGGCGTGGTCGGCTTCATCATCGCGCGGAAGATCGCCATGACGGCGATGCCACAGTTGGTGGCTGCCTTTCACAGCCTGGTGGGTATGGCCGCCGTGCTGGTGGCGGCGGGCGCGTTCATGAGCCCGCAGGCCTTTGGCATTGCGGGGCCTGACGGTGTGATCCATCTGGTCAGCCGGGTCGAAATGGGCCTGGGTTCGGCGATTGGCGCCATCACCTTTTCAGGATCGGTCATCGCCTTTCTAAAGCTAAACGGCAATATGTCGGGCGCCCCGATCATGCTGCCTGCTCGCCACGTCATCAACCTCGGGACACTGGCAGGCATCATAGGCTTGATCGCCTACTTCCTGACCGACCAGAGCCCCTGGGTATTCTGGACGGTGACGGCGCTCAGCTTTGCCATTGGCTTTTTGCTGATCATTCCCATCGGGGGGGCGGACATGCCCGTCGTCGTTTCCATGCTGAACAGCTATTCGGGCTGGGCCGCGGCAGCGATGGGCTTTACGCTGGGCAACAGCGCGATGATCATCACCGGCGCTCTGGTGGGTTCATCGGGCGCGATCCTGTCCTACATCATGTGCAAGGCAATGAATCGCAGCTTCATCAGCGTCATTGCTGGCGGTTTCGGTGCCGAAGGCGGCGTAAGCGGTGCAACTGCCGCCACAGACCGGCCTTGGAAGCGTGGTTCGGCCGAAGATGCGGCTTTCCTGATGGATCAGGCCGAACAAGTCATCATCGTACCGGGTTACGGCATGGCGGTGGCGCAGGCACAGCACGCTCTGCGGGAAATGGGCGACATGCTGAAGGAAGCAGGCGTCAAGGTGAAATATGCCATTCACCCGGTGGCGGGCCGTATGCCGGGGCACATGAATGTGCTTTTGGCTGAAGCCAGCGTACCTTATGACGAGGTATTCGAACTGGAGGATATCAATAGCGAATTCTCTCAGACCGACGTCGCCTTCGTCATCGGGGCAAACGATGTCACCAACCCGGCGGCAAAAACCGACAAGTCCTCACCCATCTATGGCATGCCCATCCTCGACGTATCGAAGGCCAAAACCGTGCTCTTCGTGAAACGCTCCATGGGCGGCGTGGGATATGCCGGCGTTGATAATGACGTTTTCTACATGGATAACACCATGATGCTTCTTGCAGACGCGAAGAAGATGGTAGAGGAGATCGTCAAACATCTCGACTAAGCAAGGGTAGCAATGCGAAAGATCGGCCTTATTGGAGGTATGAGCTGGACCTCAACCGTCCGCTATTACCAAATCATCAACGAGGCGATCAGCAGGCGCAAGGGCGGTCTGCATTGCGCTCCCCTGCTCATCGAGAGCCTGGATTTTGCGGAAGTCGCAAAGGCCCAGACTGACGAGGAATGGGCCCGAACGGCCGATATATTGATCGGCGCGGCGCATCGGTTGGAAACGGCCGGAGCGACCGCGCTGATTATTTGCGCGAACAGCATGCACCGGGTTTACGACGAAGTAGCCCAGGCAGTTTCGGTGCCCATCCTGCATATTGCCGATGCAGTGGGTGAAAAGATGAAGGCCGACGGCGTCAAAAGCGCCGCTTTGATCGGCACGCATAATGTCATGATGGAACGCTTTTATCGGCAGCGGCTGGTATCGCACGGCATTTCCCTGATGCCGCCTGATATGCAATGGGCGCAGGAGATTGACCGGATAATCTATGAGGAGCTTGCCGTCGGGAAAGCGACCCGCGCGTCGGAACGTACGATGAAGACAATCTTTACCAATATTTATCAGGCGCATGTGCCGGCAGTGGTGCTGGCATGTACGGAACTTGAAATGATCGTCGATGTGCGGGCCAATGTGCTGCCGATTTATGATGGCACAAGTCTGCACGCGCAGGCGGCAGTGGCTCATATTTTGGAAGAATGAGACCTGCAGACAGTTCGATGCGCCTAATTTGAAGTCTGCCCAGTGGCGAAGGGCACTTAAGAAGCAGCAGCACGAGAGCCGAACATGAGGCGGACGCCGTGAACGAATGGACTATTGGTATTATCGGCGGGTCGGGCCTATATCAGGTCGAAGGCCTTGAAGATGCACAATGGATTTCGATCGACACGCCTTGGGGGAAGCCCTCCGACGAACTGCTGATCGGGCACATTCAGGGTGTAAAATTCGTGTTCTTGCCCCGCCACGGAAGGGGCCATCGCTTGTCCCCGACCGACATAAATGTTCGCGCCAACATCGACGCAATGAAGCGGGCAGGATGCACGGATATTCTCTCTATTTCTGCCGTGGGTTCTTTGCGTGAGGAACTGTCGCCAGGGCACTTCGTAATTGCTGACCAGTTTGTTGATCGCACTTTCGCTCGACCAAAAAGCTTTTTTGGAGAAGGCCTGGTAGCTCATGTCAGCATGGCAGATCCTGTCTGCCCACGTCTGGCGAATCTGGCTGGAGCCGCAGCCAGAGCAGCGGGTGCAGAGGTAATTGACAGGGGAACTTATCTCGCAATGGAAGGGCCCCAATTTTCCACTCGCGCGGAAAGCCGAATGTACCGCGACTGGGGCTGCGATATCATCGGCATGACCGCGATGCCGGAGGCAAAGCTCGCGCGGGAAGCCGAGCTGCCCTATGCGCTTGTCGGCATGGTGACGGATTATGATGGTTGGCGCGATGAGGAAGATGGAGTTGAAGTCGCGGACGTGTTGAAGGTGCTGCACCTCAACGCCGATCTGGCAAGAATATTGGTGATCGAATTAGCCGCACGGTTGCCCGAGCGAAGAGATTCATCGCCAATCGATACCTGCCTGGATCGCGCCATAATAACGGTGCCTGAGGCCCGCGATCCGCTAATTGCGGCTCGCCTAGAATGTATCGCCGGCCGAGTGCTCAAAAGAGCTGGTGCATAAAAAGCTCTGCGCCTTGGGCGATTCCTTCTTTCAGTGCTAGCGAGATCCAGCTCGGCGCAATGTGCAAGGGACATCGGCTTGTACCAACGTGTCTCGACTTCGCTCGACACGAACGAATGTGAGGCAGCAGAGTCTAGCCGCCAGTGCCGCTTTCTCCCGCTTCCACCAGGGCCGGCAGAACCAAGGTGAAGTGATCATCCTCAATGTGGAAATTGCCGCCGCCGCTGCGGGCCAGGTTGCGGACCAGCCTCAGTGAAAAACCGATGCCGAGCAAAGGTGCATCCGGCCACTCGCCATCTGGTCCATAGCCAGAATCGAACATTTCGGTTTCTTCCAAGCCGCGCAAGGCAGCCGGGCGATCAATATCGAAGACGATGGCGTGGTACGGATGGCCCGCATTATACCAGCATTGACCACGGATCTGTTCACCAGGCCCCGCAACGGAAAGAACAATCCGCAGGAGATGCTGAAACATGCGTTCGGCCTCGATCCTGTCGAGCCGCAGCGGCGGCAGGTGCTCGGCGGCGCTGATATCCAGCCTTCCTGCCGCTCCATGATCGCTGAACCGTGCGGCCAGACCCAAAACCAGCTCAGCAGGATCCACGGCTCCCGATTGGGTAGCCAGATCACCCCGCTCGATACGGGTTGCGAGGTCCAGATCGTCGAACGTGCCGAGCAGTTGCTGGGCATCATTCACTATATCCTGCGCCAAAGCCCGATATTGGCTACTGACGGGGCCAAAAAGCTGATGGTCGATGATTTCCGCAAAACCCAGAATGGCATTAAGCGGCGTCCTCAGTTCGTGGATCAGCTCGCGCAGTGAATCGGTCCGCATGGACGAACCGTAGAAGCCGCCCGGTATTCCCCCGGTCACTTCGTGCAAATGCGGACGTCTCGCATTGCCCCGATAGCCCAGGAAGCGCCCAGTCTGCTGATGGAAATAGGGGATGGCCGACATGCGCCATTCCCCCGCCAGTCGTCCGGCCTCAATGGTGAAGCGGGCATTTCGGAATGCCGTGCGATGCCTGAACGCTCCGGCTACATGGCCGTCCGGTCCTGCGTTTGCGAAAGGCGGCGGCTGCGATATGGACATGCCGATCAGTTGGCCTCGCGCGGCCCCCTTCACCCAATGGATCACGCCGTCGACGTCCGTCTCAAAGCTGAACTCGCGCACCTCCGGATCGGAAATCGGCACCGGTTGGGACGCTTCCTCGTCGACTTCCGCAATGTCGTCGGCTAGCGAAGGCGCAAGCTCCCGCCCGCTCGTAAATCGCTCGATCCGGTCCACCAGCCGGCGGATCTGGCTTTCATCTACACCGGCGGAAGGCGCTTGTGCGGGCGCTTCCTGCTTTTGTTCTTCAACAGCCGGAACGGACGTGGTCAGCACCAGGTCATGGGACCCAAAGCTCGCCAGCGCGCGCTTTGCAAGCGGCCCCATATCCTCCCGATGTCGAAGCACGCCCCGCGCCGTGGGCGAGATCTCCTTGATCATCTCCGCCCAGATTCCGTCAGGCAGCTGTGCCCGCACCATCGCGGCAGCGCAAATCGAAGGGCGGTCGGTTCCAAAAAAGCGGACAAGGGCTGGAGAACGTAGACGAGTTCCGATATCTACAACGGTCGAAATCCGTTGCCTTTCGTTGACCTTGTCCCGAAGTGCCTCAAGTTCTTCCAGGATTGCCTCTCGATCCGCATCGCTCATGCCTCCCCTGGAGGGGCGGTCATATTGCGCCAAAATGTCGACACACTGCCGCCAACGCGTGACCGCGCCCCCGGCCCCTGGCGGTTTTGCAGCCAAGATGGTGTGCAACTGGTCGTTGAAACGCAATTCCGACTCCCGGAAAATCCTAACGGACCGTTAAGCGTCCGGAATATGCTTGTTCAAGGCAAATGGAAATATTCCACTTTGATACGTCGCATAGTGGGACAATTGCATTTGTCTGAAATATAATTATGGTATCGCGCATTAAGAGGAAAGGTTGTTTCGAGTTCATGGCTGGCCCCAATATCGATGGTATCGATCTGCAAATCCTGGCCGAACTGCAGGATGAGGGCCGTATGACCAATGTGGAATTGGCAAAAAAGGTAGGGCTGACGGCTCCCCCCTGCTTGCGCCGGGTGCGTTCCCTGGAAACCAGCGGAGCGATCAAATCCTATCACGCCATGGTCGATCCGGCGTCATTGGGTTACAGCATCACTGTATTCGCCATGGTCAGTCTAAAGAGTCAGGCCGAAGCCGATCTCCGCGCTTTTGAAGAGCATGTTGCCAGTCTGCCCGAGGTTAGGGAATGCCATATGCTGAACGGAGAAATCGACTTCATTCTTAAGGTGGTGGCCAGGGATCTTCAGAGCTTTCAGCAGTTTCTAACCTCGCAACTGACACCTGCCCCCAATGTGGTGAGCGTAAAAACCTCCCTTACGATCCGTACGTCAAAGAATCTGCCGGGCGTTCCATTACCCAAGGAAAGATAGTCAGAAGCCGTCTTGGACGCGTCATTCCGTGGCGTGTTGCTGAAAGCCGCTCAACTCTGTCTCTAACTCGTGGATCTCATCAATATGCGACACTCGTGCCGCCGGCGGTCCGTCATGGGCCAGTGCGATGAAGCGCTTAATTACATCTATGTCGCCCGCCACGACGGCCTCGACTGTGCCATCCATGCGGTTACGGACCCAGCCCGAAAGGCCGAGCGATCGGGCTGTTCGCTCCGTCCAGTCGCGATAGCAGACGCCCTGAACTCTACCATGAATGCGTAAGCGGCGTGCGGTCATGTTCTGTTGCTTCCCCAGCGGCAGGGAAGGGGCCATTATCCTGTTTCGGCAGCACTCTGTCCAGCACGACAATCGAACTCAGGCCGGTGAAAACTGCCCGCTGTCTTCGTCCAGCACATGTAGCAAGCCGTCCGAGATGGCGAAATACGCTCCCACCAATCGCAGTGATCCGTCACCCTCCTTTTCCTGAATGCAAGGAAAGGTCCGGAGATTTTCCAGGCTGACCTTAACCGCCTCCTGCTCCATCGCACGCAAGGAGGCAGCACCATGATCGTCGCCAAATTGTGCGATAACCTTCTCGCGCGCTTCGTCCAGCAGGTCGATCCAGTGGGCGATAAAGCCGCCTTCGCCCGGAGGCGCGTCTTTCAACTCCTGGGTGAGCGCAGCCTGGCATCCGCCGCACCGGCCGTGTCCCATGACCAATATCTCCCCGACCTTAAGCACCTGAACGGCAAATTCGAGCGCTGCGGAAACGCCGTGCCGGCCGGGGGTGGTTTCGAAGGGGGGCACCAATGCGCCCACATTGCGCACCACGAAAATTTCGCCAGGATTGGTATCGAATATCTGCGCCGGATCGACGCGGCTGTCCGAACAGGCGATGACCATCACCTTGGGACTTTGCCCGTCCCGCAATTCATCCCATCTTTCGCGCTGCTGCGCCCAACCCAATTCCCGGAACCGGCGATAACCGGACAACATATCTGCAAAGTCAGTCATGCCCTCGCATAGTCTCAGATAAAGGGGGGTGGCAAGTCCGGACTGACCACGCTATTTGCACACCATGAACGAAATCACCCGCATTGAGCCAGAAGCTCCGCGCCCGGAGCGTCAACGAAAGCCTGACTGGATTCGTGTCAAGGCGCCGACTAGCGCAGGTTTTGCGGAAACCCGGCGGCTGATGCGTTCAAAAAATCTTGCCACGGTTTGCGAAGAGGCGGCATGCCCGAATATCGGAGAATGTTGGACCAAGAAGCATGCGACGGTCATGATTCTCGGCGACACCTGCACTCGGGCCTGCGCCTTTTGCAATGTGAAAACGGGCATGCCCCGCGCCGTAGACAAGCTTGAACCCCAGCATGTCGCCGAGGCAGCGGCGCAGATGGGGCTGAGCCACATCGTTATAACTTCGGTCGATCGTGATGATCTGCCCGATGGTGGGGCAAGCCAGTTCGTGAAAGTGATTCGGGCGCTGCGGGATATGACGCCGCAGACGACCATCGAAATTCTTACCCCGGATTTCCGTAACAAGGCGGGCGCCGCGGTGGAATCAATCGTTGCGGCGCGGCCCGACGTCTACAATCATAATCTTGAAACGGTGCCGCGGCTTTATCCCACGATTCGGCCGGGAGCGCGCTATTATGCCTCGCTTCGCCTGCTTGAAAGCGTGAAGCGGCATGATCCCTCCATCTTCACCAAATCTGGCATCATGCTCGGTTTGGGTGAACAACGTCTTGAAGTGCATCAGGTGATGGACGACATGCGTTCTGCCGATATCGATTTCCTCACGATGGGCCAATATCTGCAACCGACCCCTCGTCACACGAAGGTGATCGATTTCGTGACGCCTCAGGCCTTTGGCGCCTATGCCGCAATTGCGCGCGCCAAGGGGTTCCTGCAGGTGGCGTCCAGTCCGCTTACCCGCTCCAGCTATCATGCGGGCGAGGATTTTGAACAAATGCGGGCGGCTCGCGAGGCTAAACTCGCCAAGGCTGCCCAAGCCAGTGAGACCAATGCCACATCATAGCGAAACCCGTCATCTGCCTTACACTCCCGAGCAGATGTTCGACCTCGTCTCGGACGTGAAACGCTATCCTGAATTTCTGCCCTGGGTTACTGCGGTTCGGATCAGGTCGAATGATGACACCGCGATGGTCGCGGACTTAATCGTCGGGTTCAAGGCTTTGCGCGAATCCTTCACCTCCCGCGTGCACAAGGTGCGGCCTTTGGAGGTCGACGTCGATTATCTCGAAGGTCCGCTGAAGCACCTCCACAACCACTGGCGCTTTCGTCCGGATGGAAAAGGCGGCTCATTCGTCGAATTTTCCGTGGACTTCGCTTTCAAAAGCCATTTGTTCGAAATGCTGGCCGGACAAATGTTCGACAAGGCGCTTCGCAAGATGATCGGCGCTTTTGAAACCCGCGCTGACGCCCTTTACGGCACCAAAGCGCCCGGCATCAGCAGTTCCAGCGCGCACAGCGCCGCCTGAAGCCGGACGGCCCCGCGGCCTTCATTCTCGAACAGTCGCGTATCGGCAACGATTTGCTGAGGGTCCTCTTCCCGTTCGGCCTTGGCGAACACAACGGTTCCAACCGGCTTTTTCTCACTTCCGCCTTCTGGTCCCGCAATCCCGGTGATCGCTACCGCCACGTCCGCCCCTGATTTGGTGAGTGCGCCTTGAGCCATGCCCCATGCCACGGCGATCGATACCGCGCCGAAGGTTTCCAGCACGTCCAGGCTGACCTTCAAAAGTTCCATCTTGGAGTCGTTCGAATAGGTCACAAAGCCCGTCTCGAACACGTCGGATGATCCGGCAATTTCCGTAAGCGCCGCCGAAACCAGGCCGCCGGTGCAACTTTCGGCCACCGCCACGCGACGGCCGGCGGCGCGATTGGCCTCGATCACGCGGCGCGCAGATTCGACCAGCTCAGTGGGAAGAAGAGTGTCTGCCATGCCCTAGAATACTCCCGGAAGGGAAAGCGTGGCAATGGCCTGAGCCGCTATTCCTTCACCGCGACCTGCAAATCCCAGGCGCTCCGTTGTGGTTGCCTTGACGCTTACGCGTCCCAAATCAATTTCCAATATGTCGGCTATCCGGCTCCGCATTGCGTCGCGATGAGGCCCAATCTTGGGCGCTTCGCAGATGATGGTGAGGTCGACATGCTCGATCCGCCCGCCCCGAACGGCCACCCGATCCCTAGCATAAGCAAGGAATCGGGATGACGCCGCACCGCGCCATTGCGCCTCCGACGGCGGAAAATGACTGCCGATGTCGCCATCGGCCATTGCCCCGAACAGGGCATCGGTCAGCGCGTGGAGAGCAACATCGGCGTCGCTGTGCCCGCTTAGGCCCCTATCATGCGCAACCCGCACGCCGCAAAGCCACAACTCTTCCTCAGCCACCAGGCGGTGAACGTCATAGCCCATGCCGGTTCGGATAGAAAATTGTCCCGCCAACCGTTCCTCCGCCAATGCGAAATCTGCCGGATGCGTGAGCTTTTCCAGCATGCTGTCTCCTTCGACCAGAGCCACCGCCAGGCCAGCGGCACGTGCGATCTGCGCATCATCACTGGCGTCCGCATCGCCCCGCCAGCTTCGGTGTGCCATGAGGATTGCATGAAAATCAAAGGCCTGGGGCGTCTGGACGCGAATCAGCCCAGATCGTTCTACTATATCTCCCAGCACGCCGACGTCTCGCGCCAATGTATCCACGACCGGCAGCACGGGAATGGCGCCGGGCGCTTCATCCAGCCCATTCATCAAGCGGTCGATCACCTGGGCAGGGAGGAACGGGCGCGCCGCATCATGGATGAAAATCCGGCCTGCACCGCCATGCTTTTCTATATGTTCCAACCCGGCATAGACCGACTGCTGACGCGTCGCTCCACCCGTTACGCAATCGGGCAGCGCGCGAGAGCCAAGCGCCGCCTGGACCTCCTGCTCCTGAGTCTTGCCGATGACCAGAATAATATCGTGTATCGTTTCATGGGCAGCAAAGGCATCCACCGCATGCGCAATCAGGGTCTTGCCAGCAACGCGCCGAAACTGCTTGGGCACAGCTCCGCCCGCGCGCTCGCCGCGTCCGGCCGCTACGATCAGCGCCACATTCCGGTTCCGATGCATCATGGCGCGGCCATAGCGCAGGCCTCCCTTGCCCGCCAGCGTCATAACGGCTATGGGGTGCCTGTTTTTTAGGCAGGTCGATGCGCAAATTAGATCCCATCTCGATAGGGCCGATGCAGATCGGCATGCCCGTCATACTGGCGCCGATGACCGGGGTTACGGATATGCCCTTCCGTACCCTCGTCCGCCGCTATGGCTCGGGTCTGAACGTGACGGAGATGATCGCTAGCCAAGCTATGATCCGGGAAACGCGCCAGTCATTGCAAAAGGCTGCCTGGCACCCGGTGGAGGAGCCCGTGTCGATGCAGCTTGCGGGCTGCTCG
Source organism: Rhizorhapis suberifaciens (assembly GCF_014200045.1). Taxonomy (GTDB): domain Bacteria; phylum Pseudomonadota; class Alphaproteobacteria; order Sphingomonadales; family Sphingomonadaceae; genus Rhizorhapis; species Rhizorhapis suberifaciens. The sequence goes on along the minus strand of NZ_JACHOV010000010.1, from coordinate 77,122 downwards.
CCTCATGAAATGGCTGAAGCCGCGAAGCTCAACGAAGATCGCGGCGCGGCCATCATCGACATCAATATGGGCTGCCCGGTCAAGAAGGTGGTGAATGGCGAAGCAGGCAGCGCCCTGATGAGAGATCTGCCGCTTGCTGCCTCGCTCATCGAGGCAACGGTCAAGGCCGTAAAAGTCCCTGTCACCGTGAAAATGCGTATGGGATGGGATCACTCAAGCCTTAACGCCCCGGAATTGGCGCGCATCGCTCAGGATCTAGGGGCGCAGCTCATCACCATTCACGGCCGCACCCGTTGCCAGATGTATAAGGGTCATGCCGATTGGGCCTTCGTCCGCAAGGTGAAGGATGCCGTCAAGCTGCCGGTAATCGTCAATGGCGACATCTGTTCTGTCGAGGATGCCGAGATGGCTTTGGAACAGAGCGGCGCAGACGGAGTGATGATCGGGCGCGGCGCTTATGGAAAACCCTGGCTGCTGGGTCAGGTGATGCATTGGTTCGCCACTGGCCAGCGCCGGGCCGATCCGTCTATCGACGAACAATATACCGTCATTACAGAGCATTATCGGGCGATGCTCGATCATTATGGACCTTTCATCGGCGTCAACATGGCCCGCAAGCATATCGGCTGGTACACCAAGGGCCTCACCGGCTCGGCCGAGTTTCGTAACGCCGTCAATCAGGTGTCCGATGCAGCAAAGGTGCTCGACATGCTGGAGCGCTTCTACTCACCCTGGCTCAGCCGGGCAGCGGCCTGAACAAGGTGCCGGTCGCCCCCGCGCCACCAGCAAGAACGAATATGGACCCGCCCGGCCTTGCCGACATATTCATTGCTCTGCCGGTGGCGGCGCTTGTGGTCTGTCCCGACAACATAATCGTGAACGCTAACGTCCGCGCCGAAAGTCTGTTCAATATGGCGAGATCAGCCATTATCGGCAGCGATGTTGGCCGGACAATCCGTATTGCCGATAGGACGGCACGAATGGATTTCTTCAATACGGACAAGCCGCTTTCCGCCTATGACATCCGCGTTCATTGTGGCAGGACGCCAGCCATGGAAGTGGATCTTATGATCTCGCCCATTGCCGATCAGGAGGGATGGCGGGTGGTTGCCATCCACGCGCATAGTCAGGCCCAGAAGATCGCGCATCGCCGAGCCACCGGGGGCACACGTTCCGCCATGGGTGCAGCGGCAATCCTGGCACACGAAATCAAAAATCCGCTATCAGGCATCCGCGGGGCGGCTCAGCTGCTGGAGGGTAGTGCGGGCGACAGTTCATTGACCCAACTCATCTGCAATGAAGTGGATCGAATTGCTGCGCTGATTGACAGGATGCAGGATTTCACCACGGAGCAACCGTTGGAATGCACGAACGAAAATATCTATCCGTTGCTGGACCGTGCCGTGGAATTAGCGGCGGCTGGTTTCGCCCGCGATGTCAAGCTTGTGCGGCAATATGACCCCTCGTTGCCTTTCGCCCTCGTCAATGGCGATGCTTTCGTGCAGGTCATATTGAACCTTATCAAAAATGCCGCAGAAGCTCTTGATAATATGACGAAAGGAGAGGTGCGAATTGCGACCGCCTATCGCCACGGCGTATCCGTGATGGTAGAGGGGAGGGGCAATGCTTCGCTGCCGATCGAAATACAGATTTCGGATAATGGGCCTGGCGTCCCCGATCATATCAGAGAACATCTGTTCAACCCCTTCATCTCTACGAAAAGGGACGGGCAGGGGCTGGGCCTTGCGTTGGTGGACAAGCTGGTTCGCGACATGAATGGCCTTGTCCAATATTCGCGTGACCAGGACAATCGGCGCAGTATATTTCGCATATTGCTGCCAATGGCATTGGGATAGGCGCATGAACCACAAAGGACGCGTATTGGTCGTAGACGACGATCAGGCGATCTGCATGGTCGTAGGGGAGGCGCTTAGGCGCGGCGGTCACAAGGTGAAGACCGCCGCCACGATAAGCGAACGCGCGCAACTGCTGCGCAGCTTTGCGCCCGATATATTGATTACTGACGTCAAGCTGCCAGATGGCGACGGCCTCGATGATGTCGCCAATATCATCAAATGGGACCCTGGTATCAGGGTTATCATCTTGTCGGCCCAAAACACGCTCAACACCGCCGTCCGGGCCACCGAAAAAGGCGCTTTCGAATATCTGCCCAAACCATTCGACCTTAACGAGCTTAGCCGCGCGGTCAGCGATGCCCTATCGCAGAAACGGCAAGGCAGGGACGGGGAGGAACCGGCGGCAGACGAAAATGACGGCTTACCGCTCGTGGGGCGCTCCGCGGCCATGCAGGAGGTGTACCGGACGATTGCCCGAGTGATCTCCAACGATCTCACCATCCTTGTCTTGGGCGAGTCCGGCACAGGAAAAGAACTTGTAGCAGAAGCAATTCATAATCTTGGCAGGCGAAGGGCTAAGCCGTTCGTGGCGATCAACATGGCGGCGATCCCGCGGGAGCTGATCGAATCCGAACTATTTGGCCACGAAAAGGGCGCTTTTACCGGCGCGCAGGCCCGTACGGCTGGGAAGTTCGAACAGGCGCAGGGCGGAACGCTGTTCCTTGATGAAATTGGCGACATGCCGATGGAAGCTCAAACGCGGCTGCTGCGCGTCCTGCAATCTGGCAAGTTTACCACGGTGGGCGGTGCCAGTTCCATTCGCGTCGATGTGCGGATCATCGCCGCCACCAACAAAGACCTGTCGGCCCTGATCGCCAACAATAAATTTCGCGAAGATCTCTATTATCGCCTGAATGTCGTGCCGATCCATTTGCCCGCTCTGCGGGAACGAAGGGATGATGTGCCGCTCCTCGCGCGGCATTTTCTGGAGCTGGCCGCAAATGACGGCCTGCCGCGTAAGGCCCTTGCGGAAGATGCCGCCCGGCTCCTTTCGCAATATAGTTGGCCTGGGAATGTGCGCGAGTTGCAAAACCTTATGCAGCGATTATCCGTCCTGAGCCGCGAGGATGTGATTAACGCGGGCGTTATCCGGCAGATACTTCCCGCCTCGCCAATGTCTCAGGAACATTATGGCGAAGCTGTAGAACAGCTGCGGAGCGCGGTTCGCAACTGGACCAGGGAAAATCTCTCGGTTGGAGGAACGGGCTCGGTCAATTCCGTTGAGGACGACATTCTCCACGAAGCGCTCTTGTCCGTGGTCGAACCCGTGTTATTAAAAGAGGCGCTGCTCAGCCTGGATGGAAATCAGATCAAGGCAGCACAAATATTGGGTATCAACCGCAACACTTTGCGGAAAAAGCTTACCGGTTATGGACTTGACCCCGCCGGTCTTCGTCGAGGCGATTGATTAATCCGATTTTCTGCGATGCTATCCTAAAAACTGTGTTTTAATGGCAACGCCATTGTTGTATCCCTGCAACGATGGACGGCTTGGCGGATATTCAGCATGACGAAGAAATGACGTCATGGCGTATGAGGTGGGCGCTAATCCGCGGCAATCCACGCCTGGCAAGTTTCGTGGAAATCGGCACTCTTCTGATATTTCTCGCCATCGTTATCATTACCTATTTCATCATTTCAGGACAGGATCAGCCGGACAGACTGCTGACCCCGCCCTTGGTCGCCTTGTTGCTGGTTGCCAATCTGGTTCCAGCCATCGCTCTACTCGTTCTGCTTGGACGGCGCGTGGCGAAAAAGCGGGCGGCCCATTCGTTGATCGGCGGCGACGGGCAACTGCATGTGCGCTTGGTGGCGATCTTCTCCATTATCGCCAGCGTGCCCATGCTGCTGGTCGTCATCTTTGCATCGCTGCTCTTCCAATATGGCGTCCAATTCTGGTTTTCCGACAATGCCCGTACCATGCTTCAGAACGCCAGCGGCCTCGCACGGGGCTATTATGAACAGAATAAGAAGGAAGTCGGGGACGAAACCGCAACCATGGCTGGGGACCTCCGCGATTATCTGTCGCAGGCATCGGTCAGCAGCCCCGAGTTCGCCGAAGGTTATATCTTTCAGGTCGTGACTCGAAAATTGAACGAATCCGCGATCATCCAGATCGGAACTGACGGTGTGGCCCGAACCGCCGCCATGGTCGATCCGGACAATCGAGCGGCTGAAAATCGCATCACGCCCGATGTGGTAGAGCGCCTGAACAAAGGCGAGAACGTGGTAGTGAAGGCGCGGGCTGACCGGATCGAGGCAGCGACGCTGCTTGACCCAAAAGCTCGTATCTATCTCTATGCCTCGCGGGATTCTGATGTTCCGGCGTTCAGCCAGATGGAACGGGCGAGGGCGGTGCTCGCCGATTATGATGACTTCACGCAGCGCTCCCGCGCGCTTCAGCTGCAATTCAACGCCGCCCTGTTTGTGGGATCCTTGCTGCTGGTCGGCATTGCGGTCTGGATTGCCCTTGCTGTCGCCGACCGTCTGGTCCGGCCGGTGGCGGAACTGGTCGACACCGCTCGAAAGATTACCGCTGGCGATCTTTCGGCACGTGTGCCTGGTCCTCACACCCGGGACGAAGTCGGCACGCTCGCCAGCGCCTTCAATCGGATGACGCAAAGGCTGGAAGCCCAGACGCGAGCTCTCGTCAATGCCAACAGCCAGCTCGACAACCGCCGCGCCTTCATTGAGGCCGTTCTTTCAGGTGTGACGGCGGGCGTGCTTTCGGTCGATCAGAGCGGCGCCATTCAGTTGCTCAACAGCTCGGCCAAGGCGATATTGCAAAATGACGATACGGCCATTGTGGGACAGCCGCTTTCGACGCTTTCCGTGGAACTCGCAGAACTGCTGGAATCGGATGAAAGCGCCGCCATTGTTCAGGTCAAGGTGCTTGGGGAACTCCGAACGCTTGCCGTCAAGGTTGTGAAGGACGCATCCGGTCACGTCCTCACCTTCGATGACATCACGCAGCAGCTTTCCGACCAGCGCCGCGCCGCATGGTCCGACGTGGCGCGGAGGATCGCTCATGAGATCAAGAACCCGCTGACACCGATCCAGCTTGCCGCCGAGCGTCTTCAGCGTCGCTATGCAGAGGAGGTGACCAGTGATCAGCCTACCTTCAAGCGTTTAACGGGCACAATCGTGCGCCAAGTGGGTGACCTGCGCCGCATCGTCGATGAATTTTCCTCCTTTGCTCGCATGCCTAAGCCGGTATTTCGACGGGAGGCCCTTGCCGATATAGCCCGCCATTCGCTTTTCCTGCATGAAGTGGCTCATCCCGACATTGCCTTCGCATTCGATAATGAAGCGGGCCCAATCGATATTGTGTGCGATCGCCGCCAGATCGGGCAAGCGCTGACAAATGTCGTTAAAAATGCTGTAGAAGCAATTGAACAAAAACAGGAAAGATCGGGTTTCAATGCCATTGTCATGCGCCTCTCCAAGTGCGAGGATGGACAAGTTCTCATAGAGGTCCAGGACAATGGCATCGGCCTCCCTCCCGAACGCGATCGCATTTTGGAACCCTATATGACCACGCGCCAGAAAGGCACTGGACTCGGCCTGGCCATTGTCAAGAAGATCATTGAGGAACATCTGGGAACGATCCAGTTGGACGACGCTCCCGACGGCGGCACGTGCGTCCGCATCATCCTCGACCCGCAAATGCTCGACCGGCTTGAAGGCAGCACGGACGGCAAGACTGAAGATAAGGTAATGACCACAGATGGCGCTTGATATCCTGATTGTCGATGACGAAGAAGACATTCGCGAGCTCGTTTCCGGAGTGCTCGAGGATGAGGGGTATCAGGCGCGAACCGCAGCCGATAGTGACGCTGCTCTCAACGCGATCGATGAACGCCGCCCTTCACTCGTATTATTGGACGTCTGGCTGCAAGGATCCAGGCTCGACGGTCTTGACCTGCTCGATCAAATCAAGAACCGCGATCCTTCGCTCCCGGTGCTGGTCATATCCGGCCACGGCAACATAGACACAGCGGTAGCGGCGATCCGCAAGGGCGCGGTCGATTTCATTGAAAAGCCATTTGAAGCCGACAAGCTGCTTCACCTGGTATCCCGCGCCACGGAAACCGACCGGCTGCGCCGCGAGAATGAAGCGCTGCGAGCCAGGGTGGGGCAGGGCGATGAGCTGACCGGCAACAGCAGCGCCATCAATTCAGTGCGCGCCACATTGAAGCGCGTGGCTGGTACGGGCAGCCGCGTACTCATTTCCGGTCCGGCCGGTGTGGGCAAGGAGGTGGCCGCCCGGATGCTGCACGCCTGGAGCGGCAGAGCCGAAGCCCCGTTCATCATCGTCGCCGCCGCGCGAATGACGCCGGACAGGGTGGAAGAGGAACTGTTCGGCATTGAGGACAGTAACGGCTTGGTGCGGCCGGGGCTTCTCGAACAATCCCACGGGGGCACTCTCTATCTCGATGAGATCGCCGATATGCCGATCACTGCGCAGGGCAAGATCCTGCGCGTGCTGACGGATCAAAGTTTTACGCGCGTGGGCGGTCAGCGTCTCGTGAAGGTCGATGTGCGCGTCATATCGTCTACAGCCCGGCAGCTTGCCGTCGAAATAGAGCAAAAGCGCTTTCGGGAAGATCTCTTCTATCGCCTCAATGTCGTTCCCGTCGGTATTCCACCGCTCAGCGAGCGGCGGGACGATATTCCTGCATTGGTCGAACATTATCTCGCCCGCTATGCTGCGGAACGCCGCGTGCGTGGACCAGACATAGCCACTGACGCCATGGCCGCCCTCCAGGCATATGAGTGGCCAGGAAATGTGCGGCAACTTCGGAACGTTATTGAACGAACGATGATCCTGGCGCCCGGCGACCGCATCGGCCGCATCGATCTAGACCTGTTGCCGCCGGAGATCACTGGCCGTGGCTCTCATGATGGCGTCAGCCAAACCGCGATCATGGGTGCCCCACTGCGTGAGGCGCGTGAAAGTTTCGAACGCGAATATTTGAAAATCCAGATAAAGCGCTTTTCAGGAAATATTTCCCGCACCGCCACTTTTATAGGCATGGAGCGATCGGCTCTCCACCGGAAATTGAAGCTGCTGGGTATCAGTGACAACAAAGGCGAAGATGAATAATTGTGCTATCGCGAAGGTGGAGTGACTTTTTGATTTTGTCGCCTGATGCCCAGCATCCTAGGGTTTTGCTTGACTGATTCGAACCTGAAATGAGTAGTGGAACCATTTCAATCCATAATTATCGCACCTGCACAATAGACCTGCGCCGCGAATCGAGTTATGCCTATGGACAGATCTCCCGATGCGCGGGGACGGCAGACGCCATGCAACGGCGCGACGCGAGCCATGACTCGCCAATAACGGAGCTATATATATGGCCGAGAAAGTAAATAATCTTCAGGACATCTTCCTGAATTCCCTTCGTAAGTCCAAAACCCCCGTCACGATGTTCCTGGTCAAAGGTGTTAAGCTTCAGGGCATCATTACCTGGTTCGATAATTTCTCGGTCCTCCTGCGGCGCGATGGCCAGTCCCAGCTTGTATACAAGCATGCGATTTCCACGGTCATGCCGGCACAGCCCATGGACTTGGGCGAAATTCGCAAGACGTTTGAGGATAATCATCGCAAACCTCGTCTGCTTCAGGAGATTTTTCTGAATGCGGTGAGAAAGTCGGGCCACTCGGTAACCATGTTCCTGGTGAATGGCGTCATGCTTCAGGGCGAAATCGCCGCCTATGACCTGTTCTGCATGCTGCTGGAACGCGACGGCATGGCTCAACTTGTCTACAAGCATGCCATTTCCACCGTGCAGCCCGCCCATCCACTCGATCTTACGGTCGAGGGTGAAGACGGGGATGTGGACGACGATTGAGCGTTTTCGATCGTGAGGCGGATGACGGGGTAACCCGCGGCACCCGCGCCATCATTGTCCATGGTGATCAGATGCGTGGCGGGCGTGATGTCGACGCTCGCATAGAGGAGGCTGCGGGGCTGGCTGCGGCCATCGGCATCGACGTGCAGGCCAGCCAAGCCTTTCGCCTTCGCAACCCCCGGCCTTCCACGCTCTTCGGCAGCGGACAAGTGGAGCAAATCCATAACCTTGTCGAAGAAAACGAAGCCGAACTCGTCATCGTCGACAATAGTTTGACACCAGTGCAGCAAAGCAATCTCGAAAAGGCCACCGAGGCTAAGGTAATAGATCGCACCGGCCTGATCCTGGAAATCTTTGGTGAGAGGGCCGCCACGGCGGAGGGACGCCTACAGGTAGAACTAGCTCATCTAGATTATCAGGCCGGTCGCCTGGTCCGGAGTTGGACTCACCTGGAAAGGCAGCGGGGCGGTTTTGGCTTCCTCGGCGGCCCGGGCGAGACGCAGATCGAGGCCGACCGGCGCATGATCCGTGACCGCATGGCAAAATTGCGTCGGGAACTTGATCAGGTCAGCCGCACACGGGGGCTGCATCGGGAGCGACGGAAACGGGCGCCTTGGCCAATCATTGCGCTGGTGGGCTACACAAATGCCGGAAAGTCTACCTTATTCAATCGCTTGACCGGCGCTAACGTCATGGCGGAAGATCTGCTTTTCGCGACTCTGGATCCCACAATGCGCCAGATTTCGCTGCCGGGCTTGGACAAGGCGATCCTGTCCGACACCGTGGGCTTTGTGTCAGATTTGCCTACGCAACTGATCGCGGCATTCCGCGCTACGCTGGAAGAGGTCGTGTCGGCGGACCTGATCGTACACGTGCGCGACATTTCTCATCCGGATACGGACGCTCAACGCGACGATGTGCTCAATGTTCTTGATGAACTCGGGCTAGCGGGGGAGGGTTTTTCGCCTGTTATTGAAGTTTGGAACAAGGTCGACCTCCTTGGTGCTGACGAAGCGACATATGCACGGGAGATCGCCGCCCGAAGAGACGATGTTGTTCTGATTTCAGCTTTGGATGGTACCGGCGTGGATGACTTCACGCGCTCGATAGGCGCCAAGCTGACAACGGGCAGTCGTCTGAGGGAACTTACCTTGTCCGGAAGCGATGGCGCAGCGCTGGCCTGGCTTCACGCCAATGGGGAAGTGCTGGACGCCAAACATGAGGGCGATGCCGTGTATATCAGCGTTCGCATATCCGATGCGGATTATGCGCGGTTCCTGTCCCGCGACTGAGCCTTTGCCTTGGCACGCTGCCAACAGGACTCCTGCTCCGCCAAAGAAAGTTCCGGAAATTCGGGTCCCGCGATTTCTTCCATCAAGCGGAAACGCTGCTCGAACTTCACATTAGCCGCACGAAGGGCCTGTTCGGCATCCACCTTCAAATGGCGGGCGAGGTTCACTACCGCGAAGAGCAAATCACCCACTTCCTCTTCTTTCTCAGCCTGAGAGGAGGCTGAAACAACTTCTTCAATTTCCTCATTTATCTTTTCCATGACGCCCTGAGTGTCGGGCCAATCGAAGCCAACTCTTGCAGCACGCTTTTGCAATTTCTCTGCTCGAAGGAGCGCGGGCAGGGCGACCGCCACTCCAGCCATGGCGCTTTTGTCCGCAAGATTCTGCCGCTCTGCCGCTTTGATATTTTCCCAGCCCGGAAACTCGCCATCCTCCTCGCCGAAAATATGGGGATGGCGGCGCGTCATCTTGTCGCAAATACCCAAGATAACGGTCTGAAGGGAAAAATAACCGCATTCTTCAGCCATGCGGCTGTGGAAAACGACCTGAAGCAGAAGGTCGCCCAGTTCGTCTGAAAGGGCCTCCATGTCGTTCCTGGCGATGGCGTCCGCGACTTCATAGGCTTCTTCGATCGTATAGGGAGCGATTGTCGCGAAATCCTGCTTCAAATCCCAAGCGCAGCCCAACTGTGGATGGCGCAATCGGGCCATGATATCAGTGAGCAAGGTGATGTCTGGAGCGTCGCTTTCCGTCATGAACTACTTTCTGCTGGCAGCGGGAATCATAAATATCAATCGCGCCTGGTACAGCGCTTTTGGCAAGGGATTCTTCCTCGCACATTTGAAATGAGACTCCCGGAGCGCGGAGTCATCAAGTTTGGGAAGTTGCCCGGCGCTTCTCCGAATGGCGCTTACACTAGTTAGTTCGATAATATATATTATGTTAAATCGACTGCCATTAGCCGGAGAGGGGCGTTCAGGCAGGCTCCAAAATCATCTCATCACCTTCCACCCGCCAACTTCTTAGTTGCGATAGAAAATTCATGCCCAGCACGTTCACATCGCCAAACGCCGGCGACACAACGATTGCGAGATCGCTGGCCTTCAAAGGTCCGATCTCAAGCGTTGCGATATTTGAACGACGAGCCTCGATCGCTCCATTTGCGGTGGTCAAAATCATTGGAAAGCCGTGTTGGTCGACATTTAACCCGACAGCCGTCGCCGCGCTTTCAGAAACAGCCGTGATGCTGGCGCCACTGTCGACCAAAAATCGCATTTTATGACCGTTGACCATTGCCTGGACCCAAAAATGACCGTCGATCGATTTGTTAATCCGCAATGTCGATCCGACGATGCGTTGCTGCGCCTCTCCAGATATTTCCGATTTGACGCGATCCGCAACGAATCCCAATTCCGTTCGGTAGCTGAATAGCGCGAGTGCAATTACGAATATCGCCACCCACCACAGCGCCATGCTGAGCGCGCCCGTCAGCGACCAGCGCCTGGATATCAAGGCGCTGCCCACCAATATGATGGCAAGGATCAGCCAAATCAGTTCCGCAGACTGTGCTCCCGTCACATGAGCTCCACGGTCAAGCCATCAAAGCCGGGGACCACCCCCTTCGGCAGCGTCTCGCATAACCGCGAATAATCCATGCTCTGGTCCATATGCGTCAAGACTGCTTGCTTTGGCTGAACGGTGGCTATCGCGCCCAGGGTCAGCGCCAAATGCGTATGGGTGGGATGCGGCCGCTCCCGCAGCGCATCCACCACCCAAATGTCGGTGCCGGAAAAAAGCGCATGCATATCGCTGGTGAATTCATGAAAGTCCGTCGAATAAGATATTGAAGATATACCATTTTCGAAGCGAAATCCGGTCGAATAAATATCACCGTGCGGTTGATCCACACTTCGAATGAGGATGTCGCCGATCCTTAATTCGTTCGGCAATATATGACCCGCAATGATCGGAGGATAGCCGGATCTTCCTTCGAAAACATATTCGAAGCGGCGGCGGAGATGCTCCAATGTTTGTCGCCGCGCATAGGCGGGTACGGGTGAACCGCGATAATGAAAGATTTGCCTGACATCATCGATCCCATGGCAGTGGTCGGCATGGTCGTGCGTCCACAAAATTGCGTCCACATCGGCAATGTCAGCTGCCAGCAACTGCTCCCGCAAATCAGGAGAAGTATCTACCAAAATGCGAGTTTCAGCGGTTTCTACCAGGATCGAAACCCTCGTCCTGCGATTCCGAGGATCTTTCGGATCGCAAGCGCCCCATTCATTGCCAATGCGAGGGACGCCAGAGGACGTGCCGCAACCTAATATGGTAAGCTTCACGCCATCGCCTCGTTAACGGATACCTTATCGAACAAGACGGTAAAATTACGGCTCGTATAATTCTGTAGCTCCGCCACATCCTCGCCCCGAAGCGCAGCCAGGAAGCGCGCCGTATCAGCGACATATGCCGGTTCGCAAGTCCGCCCTCGATGCGGGACGGGCGCTAAAAATGGTGAGTCCGTCTCTATAAGCAGTCTGTCTTTTGGCAGGCGGGCCGCGGTTTCCTGCAAATCTTTGGCGTTCTTGAAAGTAACGATGCCGGAAATGCTGATATAGAGACCCAACGCCATCGCCTTGTCGGCGAAACCGCCGCTGGCAGTAAAGCAGTGTATCACGCCCTTATACGGGCCCTTTCCCATTTCGTCCGTCAGTATCTCGATAGTGTCGTCTTCCGCGTCCCGCGTGTGGACGATCAGCGGCAGGCCGGTTTCCCGGGCCGCCGCGATATGAGCGCGGAAACTGCGCTTTTGCTGTTCGCGATCGCTATGGTCGTAATAATAATCGAGACCGGTTTCCCCGATGCCCACAACTTTGGGATGTTGCGCCCGTTCTACGAGCTTGGCGGTGTCCATCTCCGGATGAGCATCCGCCTCATGCGGATGAATGCCTATAGTGGCCCACACATCGGCATTGCGCTCGGCCGTGCCAAGCACTGCGTTCCACTCATTTTCCCGGGTAGATATATTCAGCATCGTGCCCACCCCAGCCTCTCTGGCGCGGTTGAGCACTGCAGCCTGGTCTTCAACCAAGCCCTTATAATTCAGATGGCAATGACTATCGATCAGCATCAGACGGATATAGGATGCTCTTCCGCCATAGTCACGTCCGCCCGTTTGCTAATCAGGATTGCGCCGGCAGTTCAAGGCGAGGGAAAAGCGGCTTTGGCGGAGCAAGGGTAAAACCGCTGCTCAGCAGGTCCTTGAACCAGGCGGCGTCCTGTGCCGCCGCATAGCATCGCAGGCTTGGCGAAATGCCCATTTGGTCCAGCAATGCCGTCGCGCTTGCCGGGATAATGGGCTGTATTGCCATCGCCAAATTGCCGATCGCTTCATAAAGCGTGGCAAGTACCGCCTCCATCCGCGCAGGATCGGTCTTGCGCAATGCCCAAGGAGCTTGCGCATCGATATAGGCGTTGCAGGCAAAGACAGCGCGCATCCACGATTCAATTGCCTGTGAAATGGCCATTTCCTCCATTGCGGCGGGAAAATCCACACTCACCATGCGCGTGACCAGCGCCATCAACTCTTCATCTTCCGCCTGGCGCTCACCTTGCGGCAAACGTCCATCCAGGTTTTTGGCAATGAAGCTCAGTGTGCGCTGAGCGAGATTGCCAAAGCTGTTCGCCAAATCACTATTGGCTTTTTGAACAATGGCCTCCGGGCTATAGCTTCCATCATTACCGAACGTCACTTCGCTAAGCAGGAAATAGCGGAGCTGATCCACGCCGAAATCCTCGGCCAGTTCCAACGGGTCCGCCACATTGCCGACCGACTTCGACATTTTCTCGCCCCTGTTGAGCAGGAAGCCATGACCGAATACCTGCTTCGGCAGCGGCAGCTTCGCACTCATCAAAAAGGCTGGCCAATAAACGGCATGAAATCGAACGATATCTTTGCCGATGATATGGAAAATGTCCCCCCCTTCGCTCCAGAAGGTCTGCCAATCATCAGTGTCTTGAGGATATCCAAGCCCGGTCAGATAATTGGTGAGGGCGTCGACCCACACATACATGACGTGGCCGTCGCTGCCCGGCACCTTCACGCCCCAATCGAAGCTGGTGCGGGAAATGCTGAGGTCCGACAGTCCTCCTTCGACAAAACGCATGATTTCGTTTCGCCGGCTGTCGGGCTGAATGAATTCGGGCCGGCGGTTATACAGGTCCAGCAATGGCTGCTGATATTTGGAAAGTTTGAAGAACCAGCTTTCTTCCACGGTCCATTCTACTGGGGTGCCCTGAGGCGACAAACGGGCGCCCCCCTCCCCGTCGACCAGTTCCTTTTCATCGTAAAAAGCTTCGTCGCGGACCGAGTACCAACCCTCGTAACGGCCGAGGTAAAGGTCGCCATTGTCCGCCATCGCTTTCCAGATCGCCTGGCTGGCAAGATGGTGCGCGGGTTCGCTCGTCCGAATGAAGCGATCGTAACTGATGTTGAGGGTGTCATCCATTTCTTTGAAATAGGCCGACATTTCATCGGCAAGGGCGCGGGGCTCCATGTCCTTGCCCCGAGCGGTCTGAGCCATTTTCAACCCATGCTCGTCGGTCCCCGTTTGGAATCGCACCTTACGCCCCATCAAGCGCTGGAAACGTGCAACCGCATCGGTAGCGATCGCTTCATAGGCATGACCAATATGAGGAGCGCCGTTGGGATAAGCGATGGCAGTGGTAATATAGAAGGGTTTGGACATTCACGCTCTTCTTCGAGGCAGTTTGCTCGCCTTCCTAGACGCCGGGGTCATGTTTTTGAAGGGGGAGATTTTGGATGCGGGCCTTCACAGCAGCTTTTCGATTTTACCCTCTAACCACTCGGGTTTCGTAGTTGGTGCGAAGCGTGCCGTCACCTTGCCCTGACGATCGACCAGGAACTTGGTGAAGTTCCATTTGACCGTCTTGGAGCCAAACACCCCCGGCTTCACCTGCTTCATATAGGCGAAGAGCGGATCGGCCCCTTCACCATTTACCTCGATTTTGGCCAGCAACGGAAAAGTCACGTCATATGTAAGCTTGCAGAAACTGACAATTTCCTTAGCGTTTCCGGGCTCCTGACCCCCGAATTGATTACAGGGAAAGGCCAGAACCTCAAAATCGCGACTTTTATATTTCCGGTACAATGCCTCCAGCCCAGCATATTGCGGTGTAAATCCGCATTTGCTGGCGACATTGACGATCAGCAGAACCTTACCGGCATAGCGCGAAAGCGGCACCACTTCCCCATCTGCGGCATTTACCGAAAACGCATGCACATCCATCGGCTATTCCTCAAGAAAACGGCGTTATTCAAGCACCCCTTCATGCAAGCGCAACACACGATCCATTTTTCGGGCCAAACGCTCATTGTGGGTCGCCACTAGAGCCGCTGAACCTTCCTCTCGCACCAACCGCAGGAATTCGGCGAAGACGACGTCCGCTGTATGCTCGTCCAGATTGCCGGTAGGCTCATCCGCCAAGATCAAAGCAGGGCGATTGGCCAATGCCCTGGCGACGGCGACGCGTTGTTGCTCACCGCCGGACAATTGGCTGGGCCGATGGTGAAGGCGATGGACAAGGCCAAGCGAGCCCAACAGACTTTCGGCCCGGGCGCGCGCCGCAGCCGGTTCCACATCCCTGATCATCTGCGGTAGAATGACATTTTCTACGGCATTGAAGTCGGGCAGCAGATGGTGAAACTGATAGACGAACCCAAGCGCGTCGCGACGAAGGCGCGTTCGGCCGTCATTCGGCAAGCGCGCGGCCTCTTCCCCCTGAATTTCGATCGAGCCTTGGAATCCGCCCTCCAACAAACCTACCGCCTGCAGCAGCGTCGATTTGCCGGACCCTGAAGGGCCGAGCAAGGCCACGATCTCACCCGGCACGATCGACAGATGAACCCCCCGCAACACCTCGATCGTCTCTTCGCCCTGTGTGAAGCTGCGGCGAAGATCCTGAACCTTCAAAATCTCACTCATAGCGGAGCACCTGGACCGGATCGGTATTGGCGGCCTTGAACGCCGGATAGAGTGTCGCAAGGAAGCTGAAAACCAGCGCCATCAGGCAGATTATTGTGATCTCGATCGGGTCTGCCTTGGCTGGCAACTCGGTTAGGAATCGTATCGAAGGGTCCCACAAATTCTGCCCCGTCACGAGTTGCACAAAGTTTACGACGCTCTGCCGGAAAAACAGAAAGGTGAAACCCAGAATGACGCCCGCGCACATGCCCAGCGCGCCGATCGTGACCCCTACGGTTACAAATATCTTCAGCAAGCCGTGCCGCGTCGCCCCCATCGTGCGCAATATCGCGATATCTCGGGTTTTGGCCCGCACCAGCATGATGAGAGAGGAGAGAATATTGAACACTGCGACCAGGATGATGATGGAAAGCACGACGAACATGGCGACCCGTTCAACGGCCAGCGCTTCAAACAGGCTCGCGTTCATCTGTCGCCAGTCTGTAACCACTGCCCTGCCCGCCACCTTCTGTGCCAGGGGTTGGAGGATGTCGCCGACCCGATCTGCATCGACGGTTTCAACCTCGATCATGCCTACTACATCGCCCAGCAAGAGCAGGGTTTGCGCGTCCTCCATCGGCATGACCACGAAGGCTTTGTCATAATCATAGACGCCAACCTCAAAGATCGCGCCGATTTGATAGGAGATTTCACGTGGGACAGTGCCAAATGGCGTCGCACGTCCCGCCGGATTGATGATGCTGATCCTGCTCCCGACCTGAGCGCCCAGATTTTCGGCAAGGCGCGCGCCGATTGCAACCTTGCCGCTTCCGGCTGTCACGTCCACCAATCGACCGGCAACCACTTTCTGCCTAAGCGTCGGATTGGTGCGAATGTCATGCACGGTCATCCCACGCACCAGGATCGCCTCCACCCTGCCGTTATAATTGGCGAGCAAGGGTTGCTCGATCAGCGGGGTCGCGCTCGTGACGCCGGGCGTGACTTTCGCCTCTTTCAATATGTCCCGCCAGTCGGGAAGGCGACCGCCATAACCCTGCACCACGGCATGGCCATTCAGCCCGACAATCTTGTCGAATAACTCGGCGCGAAAGCCGTTCATGACGCTCATGACGATGATAAGCGCAGCCACGCCCAGCATTACTGCCGCCAAGCTGATGCCGGCCACCAAAAATATGAACCCCTCGCCCTTGCCCGGAAGCAGATAGCGTTTGGAGATCATCCATTCATAACGGGATAGAATCATGTTGCGGCGGATCGTCTTTCTCTATGTTATGAATGCTCTATGCAGAGCGGGCCGCAGAGGCAAGAATATGTGCGGCGGTAGTGGCTGTGGCACAATGAACACAGCCTGACTTCAAAATGTCGGTAACGTACAATTTGCCGGTGACAGGGGAAGCGCCACGGCTTAGCAAAGGAACAAGAACACAGGTTAAAGGCCGTGGTTCAGGGATGCCGCTGTCCCGTTCTAAGCTTGAGGGGGCTAATGAACGCGCGGACGCGGTGCCAAGGGGGAGACGAGCAATCGTCCAGGAGCGCCCGGGTCGAAATGGCCCGGGCGCTTTTCCATTTGGCCTTTTGCTGGCCACTTGAAATCCTCCAAATTGAAAATATCTCAACGTCGTCCGATAGCCATTTTGGGATCGGGCGGAGTTAGCAGGCGCCTTTTTTGGGCCTGCAGTTTCATTTTGCTCATGAAGAGGATTTGAAGATGAGACAGTTTGACCTTACCCCATATCGCCGCTCGACGGTTGGATTCGATCGGCTATTCGATCTGCTTGAAAACAGCGCGAGGGGGCAACAAGCGGATAATTATCCGCCGTTCAACATCGAACGGCTGAGCGAAGACCGCTATCGTATCACTTTAGCCGTCGCCGGATTTGCATCGGATGATATCGACATCGTCGCCCAGCAGAACATGCTGCAGGTGACCGGAAAGAAAGAGGAAGGAGAGCAGGATCGCGCTAGCTTCCTTTATATGGGCATTGCCAATCGCGGGTTCGAACGCCGTTTTGAATTGGCTGATTTCGTTCAGGTTAACGACGCCAAGCTGCGCGATGGATTGCTCATCATCGATCTTGTCCGTGAAGTTCCAGAGGCGATGAAGCCCAAGAAAATTTCGATTTCCACTGGCGAAGCTGCCGGAATAACGGATCAGCGCGACGCTGCCTGATAGGAAATCAGAGCAAATATTCTGGGGCTGCCTGAGCAGGCAGCCCCTTCTGATTTGCATTGGTCCTACTCCACCGACGCGGCAATCTCCTCCAATGTACCAGGATCGATAATTCTGATGCCGCTCGGCTCTACGGCCGTCACTCCAGCTTGCGACCAAAGCGATAGCTGCCGATTGATGTTTTCGCGCGAAATACCTGCAAACATGCTGAGTTCGGTTTGGCTGAAGGCAATGACCGGTTTCCCCTCCCCCCGCATCAGCCGCAGCATAAAACGCGCAAGCCTGGGCCCCGCGGCATAGGCCCGATCTGTTTCGATCGTCTGGTTGGCCATACGCAGCCGAAGCGCCAGTTCCCGCATGATGCGCAGCGCGATCTGGTGATTGCCGGCCAGCAAAGTTTCAAAGGCCGCACGTCCGATTGCGATATAGCGAAGCCGCTCCATTGCTATCACGCTGGCCGTCCGGCGCCCGCCGTCCAGAAGCGCTATTTCGCCCAGCACAGCCCCAGCGCCGACATATTCCAGAACAATTTCGCGGCCATTGGCACTGTAGACAGTCACCCGCGCTTGCCCCTCCAGAAGGATGATGAGCGAATCGCCCGAATCTCCCTGCCTCAGCAGCACGTCGCCCTTTTCGGCGTCATGCAAGCGCGCCCGCTCCAAAAGCTGCGAAAGCTCTGCTTCGGTCAGAACCTGAAGCAGGCTATGTTCCGGCAGCTTTCCGAAAAGATGCTCAGCGTCCATAGCCAAAGCCTATAGCTCAGTTTCCATTCGGCCCAATAGTATTGCCGCGGACGCGCGCAACTAAACCAAACGGCTTTGCTTTAGCGCGGCGGCTATGAAGCTTGCGAAGAGCGGATGCGGATCAAAGGGCTTGGACTTCAACTCCGGATGAAACTGCACGCCCACAAACCAGGGATGGTCAGGGCGCTCGACGATCTCTGGAAGCGTTCCATCAGGTGACATGCCTGAAAAGATGAGCCCGCCCTTCTCCAGCGGTTCGCGATAATGGGCATTCACTTCATAGCGATGACGGTGCCGTTCGCTTATATCTTCGCTGTCGTAAATCGAGGCGACTACACTATTGCCTGCGAGTTTTGCGGGATAAGCACCCAATCGCATGGTGCCGCCCAGATCGCCGTCCGCTTCGCGCTTCTGCAGCCCTTCCTTGCTCATCCATTCGGTGATGAGCCCGACGACAGGCTCGGCGGTGGGACCGAATTCTGTCGTCGACGCCTCAGCAATGCCCGCCGTATTCCGCGCTCCTTCGATGCAAGCCATCTGCATCCCAAGACAGATGCCGAAGAACGGAACATTGCGCTCTCGGGCAAACTGCACGCTGGCGATCTTGCCTTCGCTGCCGCGCTCGCCAAAACCTCCAGGAACCAGGATTCCATGCATTGGCTCGAGTTGAGCGACGACATAGTCCTTATTTTCTTCGGTTTCGAATAATTCGGCGTCCAGCCAGCGGACCTGGACCTTCACCCTGTTGGCAAGGCCGCCATGCACCAATGCCTCATGTAGTGATTTATAAGCATCGGGCAGGCCCACATATTTGCCGACGACGCCAATGGTGACCTCCCCCTCGGGGTTGTGCCACCGTTCCATAATGTCCGCCCACTGCGCCATATCAGGCGTCGGTGCATCAAGGATTCCGAAGGCGCGCAGAACTTCCCCGTCCAGGCCTTCCTGATGATATTGCAGCGGTACGGCATAGATGCTGGAGGCGTCCAGCGCAGGAATAACCGCCTCTTTGCGGACGTTGCAGAATAGCGCAATCTTCGCGCGTTCGCTCTCAGGCAACGGATGTTCGCAGCGGCAGAGAAGAATATCGGGCTGAATGCCCAATGACGTCAATTCACGCACGCTATGTTGGGTAGGCTTGGTCTTCAGTTCCCCTGCGGCGCTGATATAGGGGACCAACGTAACATGCACGAAAACAGTATTTTCACGACCGATATCGTTGCGAAGCTGCCGTATCGCCTCAATGAAGGGAAGGCTTTCGATGTCGCCCACGGTCCCGCCGATTTCGCACAGCACGAAATCCAGGTCATCGACCTGATCCTGGGCAAATGCCTTGATTGCGTCGGTCACATGCGGGATGACCTGTACCGTCGCTCCCAGATAATCGCCGCGTCGCTCGCGGGTGATGATCGTCTGGTAAATGCGGCCGGCGGTCACATTGTCCGATTGACGTGCCGAAACGCCGGTAAATCGTTCATAATGCCCTAGGTCCAGGTCCGTTTCGGCGCCGTCGTCGGTGACATAGACTTCGCCATGCTGGTATGGCGACATGGTGCCGGGATCCACGTTCAGATAGGGATCGAACTTGCGAATACGCACACGGTAACCCCGCGCCTGCAGCAATGCTGCAAGGCTTGCCGCCATAAGACCTTTGCCAAGCGAGGAGACCACGCCGCCGGTGATGAAAATGAACCGCGCCATGGGAGAAAAGGCTTATCCTTTAATAGTCACAACAAGCAAGCGTGAGAATCTCGCGCCGACGAATTTTTTGATAGCTATAGGGGTTGCCAACGAAGATCGGCACCGGTGAGACGAGCGAAAGAAGTTCGCCGACGCCCCAAAAACCAGCTTTTCGCCGCGGCGTCAGCCGGAGGTTAAGGAATATTACCGCGCCAGAGGAACGCCCTCGTCCTTGGGAGCGCTTTCGTTCTGCGCGGCTTTGTCTGCAGCCGCAGCGAGCGGATCGCCGCCAGCAACAGGCACATCATTGGCCGGCGCGGAGCTGGTGCCGGAACGGGATAGAGAGGTGTCGATGCTGGCGGGGGCGTGTTTCACCGAAGCAATGACCGCCAGCAAGACGCTCAGTCCGACAAACAGCGTCGCCAGAATCGTTGTGGAGCGGGTCAGGAAATCCGCGGCCCCGCGCGCCGACATCAGCCCTGAAGGGCTGCCTCCAACGCCCAGTCCCCCACCTTCAGACCGTTGCATCAATATGACGCCGACGAGCACAGCCGCCACAATGGCCTGGACAACAAGAATGAAGGTGAACATGAAAAATCAAAACCCGTCTGATGCTGATTGAGCGGGCACATAACGCTTTCCGCTCCATTCTTCAACCGGCGGCGGCCGCCGCTTCGATGATCGGCGCGAATTTTTCGGAGGTCAGGCTGGCTCCGCCTACGAGTCCCCCGTCCACATCCGCGATCGACAGCAGATCCGCCGCATTAGCGCCGTTCATCGAACCGCCATAAAGAATGCGCAACGCATCGGCATCAGCGCCGATTTTCGAACGAAGCGCGTCTCGCAATGAGCGGTGCATCCAGTCCACCTCTTCCATCGTAGGCGTGCGACCCGTGCCAATGGCCCAAACTGGTTCATAGGCAATGGACAGCCACTCCGATGCGGCGCCCTCGGGAAGCGATGCCAGCAGCTGATCGGAAACCAGGGCTTCGGCATGGCCAGCATCCCGCTCAGCTTCCGTCTCGCCAACACACAGGATTACGTTCAGCCGGCTATGTCGCGCGGCGGCAGCTTTGGCGGCCACGTCACCGCTCGTTTCATGCTGGTCCGTTCGCCGCTCGCTGTGACCCACGATCACGGTATTCGCTCCGGCTTCGCTCAGCATGGCTGCGGAAAGGCAGCCGGTATGAGCGCCGCTTTCAGCGCTGTGGCAATCCTGCGCCCCGATGAAAACCGAGCGAACCACACCGCTCGCAGCATGGATCAGCGTCGCCGGAATGCACAATCCTACCTCGACAACAAGGTTCGCTTCGGCGACTTGATCAATGGCCTCTATTTCCCTCAACTGGCTTAGGAGGCCATTCATTTTCCAGTTGCCGACAATAAGTTTCCGTCTGGTCACTAAGAGGGACTCCTGCATGAGTTATTGTAAGTGGCGTTGGTCGTCCGATAACGAATGAACACCGATTGTCTAGGGCAACGGAGGATTATCCCTGCCCGTTCCTGCCCCCAACAGGCTGAGCGGCTTGGTTTCCGAGCTTGATGCCTGGCACTCACCATCCTAAAGCGGGGGCGCGTTACGCCTCGCTTATTGCTATGGATTTTTCATGATCAGCTTCATCCGCCGCCTTATTCATTCCAAGATCGGTCTTGGCGTCGCCTTTCTGCTGGTGGCTCTTGCTGCCGTAGCGTTTGCTGCTGGAGACATCACCGGAAGCGGCAATGGACTGGGCACCTTCACGGGCAACAGCGGCACAGTGGCCAAGGTGGGCGGCGATGCGGTTACAGCGGCGGATCTGCAGGGTCGCACCCAAATGGTGTTTGATCGAAATCGCCAGCAGCAGCCGCAGCTTGAAATGACGAGCTTCCTTGCGCAGGGCGGCATGGAAAATGTGCTCGATCAACTGATTCAGGGTCTTGCCGTTACCGAATTTGCACATGATGAAGGCATGTCCGCCAGCAAACGGCTGATCGACGGGGAGATTTCCAGTATCGGAGCGTTCCGTGACGCGTCGGGGAATTTCAGCGAACAGCTCTATCATGAGCTTCTTCGCCGCCAGAATATTACCGACGCGGCGCTCCGCCAGGATATCACCCGAGACGTCTTTTCGCGTCAGGTCCTGGCTCCAGTTGCCATGGGAAGCCGTATTTCGCGCGACATGACCATGCCCTATGCGTCCCTGCTGCTCGAAAGCCGTGAGGGCCGCATTGCTGTCATTCCATCGAAACTTTTCATTAGCGAAGAGCAGCCCAACCCTCAGGAACTGGCGGCCTATTATAGTCGCAATGCCGATCGTTTCACTGTTCCCGAACAGCGGCAGCTGCGTTATCTGCTGATCGATAAGACGCGTTTTGAAAAGGCGGCGACCCCGACGGAGGGAGAAATCGCGGCCTATTATAACGAGAACAAAGCCAATTATGCTGCTCGGGAAGAGCGCACCCTGGCGCAACTTATCGTGCCGACCCAGGCTGCGGCCGAGACAATTGCGGCAAAGGTGAAAAGCGGCTCCAGCCTTGCCGAGGCAGCAAAGGGGGCCGGTTTGGCCGTCGCCACGCTGAACAATGTCAGCCTTCAGCAATATGGGGGAAAAAGCTCTCCGGCGGTAGCGAAGGGCGTTTTCGCTACGTCCAGGGGGCAATTGGCCCCCATCGCCAAATCGCCTCTGGGCTGGCATGTGGTGGAAGTCACCGGCATTACGACATCGCCCGCCAGGTCCCTGCCTGCCGTTCGGGCAGAGATCGTAACGGCTCTCCGGCAACAAAAATCGGCCGAAGCCATGACCGACTTCCTCAGCAAAGCGGAGGACCAGATAGCCGAAGGCACGACATTCGAGGAATTTGCCAGGGACGCTGCCCTGCCCATCAAGGCAACGCCGCTCATCCTTCGCAACGGCGCAGCGGTGCAGCAGGAAAATTATAAAGCGCCGCCGGAACTCCAGCCAATGCTCGATCCAGCCTTTAGCATGGAACTGGACGATGAGCCGCAGATGGTGACCGTAGCGCCTGATCAACTCTATGCGTTGGTTGACGTCACCGACATTAAGGCTGCCGCTCCGCCGCCGCTCGACAAGGTACGGAACGTCGTCGTCCAGCAATTCAAGCTTGAGCGCGCCGCTAGCCGAGCGCAAACCGCAGCGGATCAGCTGGTTGCAAAGATGAGCAAGGGCGCAGATTTTGCCAAGGCGCTCGTCGAGACCGGCCTTAAAGTACCACCCCCTCAGCCCCTGGGAGGCAAGCGTGCTGACATTGCTCGGGGCGGCCAGCAGGTTCCCCCTCCCCTCGCCTTGCTTTTCAGCATGGTCGAAGGCAGCGTCAAGCGACTGGAAGCCCCTAACAGCCAGGGCTATTTCGTCCTGAAGCTGGACAAAATTGAACGTGGGGATGCAGGCCGGCAGCCCTCGCTCGTGAATGCCGTTCGTCAGGAAATGTCGCGTGTCGCCGGCAATGAATATGCCGAACAATTCACACGCGCCGTTCAGCAGCATGTCGGCATCAAGAAAAATGAAGCCGCAATCGCCGAAGTGAAGCGGCAATTGCGCAGCGGTTCGACCGGGCAATGATTCAGGCGTCGTCCGAAACCGTGCGGCAAGCCTTGAAGGCTGGTAAGTCCGCGCTTCTATGGAGGCGCCAGATCGCCGATATCGATACGCCGATTTCGGCGGCATTGAAGCTGATCGAACCGGATCGCGGCGACTTCCTGCTTGAGTCGGTCGAAGGCGGAGCCGTGCGGGGGCGTTACAGCCTCTTGGGCCTCGCACCCGACCTTGTATTTCGCGCTCAGGGCCAAAGGGCTGAAATCAACCGGCAATGGGCGACGTCGCCCGACGCCTTCTCTTTGGAGGAGGGCAACGCGCTGGAGGCCTTGCGCAAGCTGGTGGCCGAATGCCGCTGCGAAGTGGATGAAGCTTTGCCATCGGCGCTTGCCTGCCTTGTCGGATATTTCGGCTATGAGACCGTGGGTCTGGTGGAAAAGCTTTCTCGTCCGCCGGAAAACCCACTTCAATTGCCCGACATGCTTTTCGTACGCCCCACCGTTATTCTTGTTTTTGATCGGTTGGCTGACGCGCTTTATCTGGTCGCCCCGATATGGGCCGGCAGTTTCGTGGATGCGGACAAGGCGATTGTTGAAGCGTCTGATCGCATTGAGGCGATCTCCGCCCGTCTCGCGGCCCCGCTCTCTCTGCCTCCGGCTCCGCTGGAGGGTCCCGTGGACGTCACGGTTACCCCGGTGCTCGCCCCTGGCCATTATGGCGAAATGGTCAACCAGGCGAAGGATTACATCACCGCAGGGGACATTTTTCAGGTGGTGTTGGCCCAGCGTTTCACGGCACCCTTTTCCCTGCCGCCAATTGCGCTCTACCGCGCATTGCGGCGGATCAATCCCTCGCCATTTCTCTATTATCTGGACCTGCCGGGCTTTGCGTTGATCGGGTCCAGCCCGGAAATCCTTGTGCGGGCGCGTGATGGCGAAGTTACGATCCGCCCTATCGCCGGGACGCGACCACGCGGAAAGACGGCATCGGAAGACGCGGCTAATCGCGACAGCCTTCTAGCCGATCCGAAGGAACGCGCCGAGCATCTTATGCTCCTTGACCTTGGCCGCAACGATGTTGGCCGGGTGGCGGAGGCCGGAACGGTGACTGTTACCGATAGCTATACGGTCGAATTTTATAGCCATGTCATGCACATCGTGTCCAATGTGGTAGGCCGACTCGATCCAACGAAGGATGCGCTCGATGCATTGTTCGCTGGCTTTCCCGCCGGCACCGTTTCCGGCGCGCCCAAGGTTCGCGCCTGTGAGATCATTGCCGAGCTGGAACCCGAAACCCGTGGAGCCTATGCTGGCGGCGTAGGCTATTTCGGCCCTGACGGTAATCTCGACAGCTGTATCGTCCTGCGAACGGCGGTTCTGAAGGATGGCGTCATGCATGTCCAGGCCGGGGCCGGCATCGTTGCGGACAGCGATCCGGCCTATGAACAGCGGGAATGTGAGGCAAAAAGCGGCGCTTTGATCGCAGCCGCGCGTGAGGCGGTTGCGATTGCCAGAGATGCCGCGTACGGCCAATAAGCCCGCACTGGCCGAATTAAGAGGTTCGCGCTAAAGCCATCCCATGATTCTAGTCATCGATAATTACGACAGCTTTACCTGGAACCTTGTCCATTATCTGATGGAACTGGGCGCAGAGGTGGAAGTCGTCCGAAATGACGCCATGTCGGCAGGACAGGCGCTTTCGTCGGGTGCTGAGGCGTTCCTGATTTCTCCGGGACCCTGCACACCCAATGAGGCGGGGATCAGCCTGGATCTTGTCGCTGCCTGTGCTGACGCCGGAAAGCCGCTTCTCGGCGTATGCCTTGGCCATCAATCCATTGGCCAGCATTTCGGTGGGAAGGTTGTTCGCGGCGGCCTGATGCATGGTAAGACCTCTGCGGTCAGCCATGACGGCACTGGCCTTTTCGAGGGCCTTCCTTCCCCCTTTATCGCCACGCGCTATCACAGTCTGGTGGTTCAGGACATTCCGGACGCGCTTGTCGTTAACGCCACCAGCGACGACACCATGGTGATGGGGTTCCGTCATGTAACGCTGCCCATTCACGGAGTTCAGTTCCATCCTGAAAGCATTGCTACAGAGCACGGCCACGCCATGTTGGCCAATTTCATGAGGATTTCGGGCATTTCCGTAAGGGAACGCGCGACGACATGACGTCATTACCTGACCCGTCAACGTTTCTGAACGAAGAGCAATCAGATCAAGCTTTCGCTGCAATCCTCGACCGTACGGTATCGGATAGCGCGATCGCCGACTTCCTAGTCCGCCTCAGCGAGCGGGGCGAAACCGCTACGGAGATCGCCGCCGCGGCCCAGGCCATGCGCGCGCGCATGATCCCCATCACCGCCCCGGCCGATGCAATCGACGTCTGTGGCACAGGCGGCGATGGCCATCACACGCTCAACATATCGACCGCTGTCGCCATCATTGTCGCGGCCTGCGGCGTTCCGGTCGCAAAGCATGGCAATCGCGCAGCCTCATCAAAGGCGGGAGCGGCCGACACGCTGGAAGCCTTGGGGCTCGACCTCAACCGGGCCGGCGAAACTGCGGAACAAAGCCTGGCGGACCTTGGCATCTGCTTCCTTTTTGCTCAGGCACACCACCCGTCGCTGGCTCACGTCGCCCCTATCCGGCGTTCGCTTGGGCGGCGTACGATATTCAATCTGATGGGGCCGCTCGCCAACCCTGCGAATGTTCGGCGGCAGCTTATCGGCATTGCTCGCCCTGACTATGTCCCTGTCTATGCCGAGGCATTGCTGAAGATCGGCACGGAACATTCAATGGTGGTTTCCGGCGAAGAAGGATTGGATGAACTTTCGCTCGCCGACGGTAATAGCGTCACCGAGATAGAAAGCGGAGAGCTGCGTTCCTACATCATCACTGCGGCGCACGCTGGGCTCCCGACGCATAATGTCGAAGCCATAAAGGGCGGCGATGCCGAGCATAATGCGCAGGAGTTACGGAAATTGCTATTGGGCGAGGAAGGTCCCTATCGGGACGCGGTTCTCTTCAACAGTGCCGCCGCGCTGATGGTGGCGGGTGAGGTAAAAAGCCTTGCTGAAGGAGCCGAAGAAGCCGCCGAAGCCATCGACAAGGGGCTCGCAAATGCGCTGCTCAACTGCTGGATTGCTTTTTGATGACCAACAAGCTCGATGAAATTTGCAACACAAAACGTCAGGAAGTGGCCGCCCGGAAGGCCGCGACGACCTTCGCCAGACTGAACGCGCTGAAGGCGGAACAAAGCGCCCCACGAGGGTTCCGCGCGGCATTGAACGCCGCGTCTCGTTACGGCCACGCGCTTATTGCGGAAATTAAGAAAGCGAGCCCCTCCAAGGGCTTGATCCGCGCCGACTTTGATCCCCCGGCCCATGCACAGGCTTATGAAGCAGCGGGCGCCGCCTGTCTTTCCGTTCTTACCGACGCACCTTATTTTCAAGGACATGAGGATTATTTGATGGCAGCCCGGTCGGCCTGCAGCATCCCGGTCCTTCGCAAGGATTTCATAATAGACCCGTGGCAGGTCCATGAGGCGCGTGCAATTGGGGCTGATGCGGTCCTCATTATCGCCGCCGCGCTGGATGACGGACAGATGCAAGAAATTGAAGCCGCGGCGATGGAATGCGGCATGGACGCTTTGGTCGAGGTCCACGACGCGCGGGAGCTTGAGCGTGCGCTGAAACTGAAATCCCGACTTATCGGCGTGAACAACCGTGATTTGAGGGACTTCACGATCGACTTTTCCATAACATATGAACTCGTCGACCAAGCGCCGACCGATTGCACTTTCGTGGCGGAAAGCGGCCTCACCTCCAAATCGGATCTTGATGCGATGGCCGAACGCGGGGTGCATTGCTTTCTTGTGGGCGAGGCGTTGATGCGTGAACACGACCTGGAGGCAGCTACGCGAAGGCTGCTCACCGGCTCATGAGTCGCCTCACGCACCTGGACAAGGATGGTGCGGCCAATATGGTCGATGTTTCGACCAAGCCTTCCACCACGCGTCAGGCGATCGCCACCGGCCGTATCATCATGTCGCCGGACGCTCGCAAGGCGATTGCCGAGGGCCTGGTGAAGAAGGGAGACGTGCTCGCCGTCGCCCGTATTGCCGGGATTATGGCCGCGAAAAAGACATCCGACCTCATCCCGCTCTGCCATCCCCTGCCCCTTTCGTCGGTTAGCATTGACCTGCAACTCGACGAACAGGGCATTATTGCGACGGCCACAGCAAAGACCAGCGGACAAACCGGTGTGGAAATGGAAGCCCTGACCGCGGTCAGCACCGCACTCCTAACCGTTTACGATATGGCAAAGGCCATCGACAAATCCATGATAATCCGTGATATTTGCTTAATTGAGAAAAGTGGGGGTAAATCCGGGAACTGGAAACGCGACGAATGACCCTTTTGTCCGTTGAAGAGGCGCAGCAGCGGTTGATCGCGTCGGCCCCGACGCTAGGTCTGGAAAATCCCCCTCTTGCTGAAACCATCGGCCGATGGCTTGCCGACGACGTATTGGCGTTACGGGACCAGCCATGGACGGCGCTTTCGGCAATGGACGGTTATGCAATCCGTCACCAGGATTTGCCCGGACCGTGGACGATCATAGGGGAAAGCGCGGCAGGGAACCTGACGCCGCAATTGATTGAACAGAGCGAAGCGGTCCGCATATTCACCGGCGCGCCCATGCCAGACGGAGCCGACTGCGTCCTGGTACAGGAAGAGGCGGCGCTGGAGGGAACAAAACTGCTTCTAGCCGGAGAAGGTCCCGCCGCACCGAGTAAGAATGTTCGGAAGCAGGGGTCTGATTTTTCCACAGGCGCCAAACTCCTTGAGAAGGGATCGCTCATAGGTGCCCCACAGGTGGCGATTGCGGCTCTTGGCGGGCATGGAACGCTGCCTGTTCGTCGGAAGCTGAGGGTAGCCATCTTCACGACCGGCAATGAATTGACCGAACCCGGACAGCAGATCCACGCAGGCGAACTCCCGGCGTCCAACAGCCTGATGCTGCGCGCGATGCTGTCCCACCTTCCAGTGACGATCCAGGATTTGGGCATTGTCCGGGACAATCTGGAAGCGCAGGTTCAGTCGTTCGCAACCGCTGCCAATGCAGACATTATCGTCACCACCGGCGGAGCATCGGTGGGAGATCATGACCTTATCAAGCCTGCTTTTGAAGCGGCCGGAGGTTCGCTGGATTTCTGGCGCATTGCGTTACGGCCCGGCAAGCCCCTCATGGCGGGTCGTAATGGGAACGCGCTGTTTCTGGGCCTGCCAGGAAATCCCGTATCTGCGTTCGTGACCGCCACATTATTCCTGCTCCCCCTCGTGCGGCACATGGGCGGATCCCAACACCCCCTGCCCCAGTTGATTAAAGCCCGTTTGACAGAAGACATGCCGCCAGTAGCCGCTCGCGCAGTCTATGTCCGTGCTATAATGTCCGAAGGAACCGTCCGGCCGCTCGCCGATCAAGACAGTGCCGGCATGGCCGCCCTTTCCAGTGCGAATGCTCTGATCGTCCGTCCGCAAAAAGCCCCAGCCGTCCAAGCGGGCGAAATGGTGAAGTGCCTACCCATTGACTGACGCTGGGGCGCAATCAATGCGGTGGGCGGGATGCCGCTCTCGATCACATATTCACCAGCGGAATGATTGACGATATTGTGCCAATAACCTTTATAGCCCCTGGATCTCTGTACTGAATGAACTCATCGACATGGATCTCGAAGTGGGGCTTCACATTAAGAGGTTGCGAGTACATGGCGGCATTGTCTTCCGAAACATTGCATTGCAGCACGGTCTCCATTGCCGGCCGCGCGGTGATGATTGAAGGCCGCAGCGGCAGCGGTAAGTCTGATCTGGCCCTGCGTCTTATCGACCGCGGAGCGATTTTGGTCAGTGACGATTACACGGTTGCTCGTCGAAAAGGTGAACTGCTCCTAGCATCTCCGCCGGATACCATTGCGGGCAAGATCGAAGTTCGGGGCCTTGGCGTAATCGACATGGATTATCTTGCGGACCAGGCGGTGGCGTTAGTGGTGCAGCTGTTCGATAGCGTCGACAGGATGCCGCTTGACCCTGACGTTCGCGTGATCGCCGGTATTTCGGTGCCGGTGATGAAAATTGCTCCCCTGGAAGGTTCAGCCCCTATAAAGGTGGAAATGGCCATGGAGAAATATGGGCTGAACGTGGGGGCGCATGGCTAAAACCCAAAAACCAAAGACAATTCTTCTTGTTTCGGGCCTGTCCGGCGCCGGAAAGTCGACAGCGCTCCGGACGTTGGAGGATATGGGTTGGGAGGTCGTAGACAATTTGCCGCTCCTGCTGCTCGATCGCTTGCTTGACGCACCGCTCCCGGCCGGAGCGGAGGATATCGGACGGCCGCTTGCTCTTGGGATAGACAGCCGCACTCGCGGATTTGACGCGGCCGGCATGGTTCGCCGAATCAAGAAGCTCAGAAGCGCGGAGGGCTATGATGTCGGCACCCTGTTTCTGGACTGCGGCGGCGCGGAGTTGGAACGGCGCTATTCGGAAACCCGGCGACGTCATCCCTTGGCGCAGGACCGGCCGGCGGCAGATGGTATAGCGCGTGAGCGTGAACTGACTGAACCTTTGCGTCGTTGGGCCGATCATGTGATCGACACGACCAACCTTGCCTCAAACGCGCTTCAGCAGGAAGTCCGCAGCCGCTTTGGCCTCGGCAAGGTGACCGAGCCTGCCCTCACCATCTTGTCCTTCGGCTTTGCCAGGGGCCTGCCGCGCAATGCCGATCTGGTGTTCGACATGCGGTTCTTGCGCAATCCGCATTGGGACGCGGAACTTCGACCGCTTACCGGCCTGGATGCGGCAGTCGGGGGCCACATCGCCCAGGACCCTGCCTATGAGGACGTCGTACAGCAGATCGAAAAACTGCTTCTGACGCTGCTCCCTCGCTACTATGAAGAGGGCAAAGCCTATGTGACCATAGCCTTTGGTTGTACAGGCGGTCGTCATAGATCGGTTCATGTGGCCGAACGAATTGCCCAAAGCTTGCGTCAGGCAGGTTTTTCGCCCACGGTCAGCCACCGCAATCTTGAATCGGCGCCCCTCGATGCGCTTGAGAACCGGCCCGAAGATGAAGACGACGCGACAGGATAAGATAATCAGATGATCGGTTTGGTTTTGGTCACACATGGTTTTCTGGCGAAAGAGTTCGTCATCGCCATGGAACATGTGGTTGGCCCGCAAAAGGCAATTGAAACCGTCTGTATCGGGCCGGAAGACGACATGGAAGTGCGCCGCGCGGATATCGCGGCCGCCGTCGAGAGCGTGAATGATGGGTCCGGTGTCATTCTTCTGACCGATCTGTTTGGCGGCACCCCTTCGAATTTGGCTATTTCCCTTTTGAAGGCAGGCGAGGTGGAGGTCATTGCCGGCATCAATCTCCCCATGCTCATCCGCCTTGAAAGCGCGCGCAAATCCATGACCGTTCAAAAGGCAGTGGCCGCCGCACGTGAGGCGGGCCAGAAATATATCAGCGTTGCATCGGAATTGCTGGGAAGCTCGACATGACCGGCCACAAGAAGGAAGTCCGGATCACGAACAAGCGCGGCCTGCATGCCAGAGCGAGCGCAAAATTCGTCACTCTGGCAAGTGGATTGCCCTGCGAGATCACGGTGGAAAAGGACGGACAAGCTGTCACGGGTACTTCGATCATGGGTTTGATGATGCTTGGTGCCGCAATGGGGGACAGTATCGTTATCAGCGCCGCCGGGGACCACGCCGCGCATGCCGTTGAACAACTCGCGCTGCTGGTCGAAAACCGCTTCGGCGAAGAATAAGCGGGCCAGAAATTGTCCCGCGAAATTACCGGCTTTTCCAACCCGCTCGTAAAGCGCATCCGCTCCCTTCGCGACAAGAAGCATCGCAAACGGGAAGGTTTGTTCCTTGCAGAGGGCCTCCGCATCCTGACCGAAGCGAGGGAGGGAGGCGTACTTCCAGAGATGCTGTTCCATGCGGGGCACGCCACCGATCATCCGTTGGCGATTGAGCTTATCAGGGAAATGGAGGCGAATGGCGGGGACGTGATTGTTACCAGCGCCGACATATTGAGCAAGATTTCAGGTAAGGATAATCCGCAGGCGCTAGTGGGTGTCTATCGTGACCGCCTGACGCCAATCAAACAATTGGACCGGGACAGTGCCGACATCTGGATCGTGGCGCAATCGCTGCGGGACCCCGGGAATTTGGGCACCATCTTGCGAACTGGTGATGCTGTAGGCGCGGGTGGAGTGATACTGATCGATGATTGTGTCGATCCCTTTTCTGTCGAAGCTGTCCGGGCCAGCATGGGCGCTTTGTTCACGCAGAAGATCGCTACGGCTCGATGGGGGGAATTCATCACCTGGCTCCGTCAAGGGCCGGGGCAGCTTATTGGCACCAGTCTTAAGGCCACTCATGACTATCAGGAGCCGCGCTATCAAAGCCCCGCCTTTCTGCTGGTCGGGAATGAGTCGCAAGGGCTTCCATCAGCTTATGAGGACCAATGCGACCTGCTCGTAAAAATTCCGATGCTGGGCAAGGCGGACAGCCTCAATGCCGCCGTCGCGACCGCCGTCATGGCTTATGAGCTGCTTAATCAAAAAAGGAATGGCCGTTCGTGAACCATGCTCCTGTCCCGCGGCCTGAACCTACACCGCCCGCGCCCCCTCCTGCATCCACAAGCCGGGTTTTGATGGCAAGCCTGGTCGGCACGTCAGTTGAATTCTACGATTTCTATATCTACGCGACCGCGGCCTCATTGGTATTCGGGCCGCTCTTCTTTCCGGCTGAGTCCCCATCTGCTCAACTAATGGCTGCTTATGCCAGCTTCGCGCTTGCCTTCATCGCTCGGCCGCTTGGGGCCAGTGTGTTCGGACATTTTGGCGATCGGATCGGACGAAAATCGACCCTGGTCGCATCGCTGATGCTGATGGGTGGTTCAACACTCGCCATTGCCTTCCTCCCAACTTACCAAAGCATTGGATGGATCGCCCCATTGCTGCTTTGCATATTGCGTTTTGGCCAGGGATTTGGCCTGGGCGGAGAATGGGGCGGCGCCGCACTTCTGGCGGTGGAGAACGCGCCGCCCGGATGGAGAGCGCGCTTCGGAATGTTCCCGCAATTGGGCGCGCCTGTCGGCTTCATTGCCGCAAATGGTTTGTTCCTGCTGTTGGGCACGTTTCTAAGCGATGAGGATTTCCTCGCCTGGGGCTGGCGTTTGCCCTTCCTAGCAAGCGCATTGCTGGTCATCCTGGGGTTATGGGTCCGCCTCAAGGTGACGGAGACGCCCGCCTTTGCCGAGGCAATGAAAAAAGCCCCTCCTCCGCGTGTTCCTATCGCGTCCCTGTTCCGCCACCATTTCCGCCAGACTTTGGCGGGCACCTTTGCCGTGGTCGCCTGTTTTGCAATTTTCTACATCAGCACCGCCTTTGCGCTGGGCTATGGCACCACCGAAGGCGGAATTGGGCGAGCGACATTCCTGGGCATTCAGCTGGGGGCGATTTTGTTCCTGGCGCTCGGCATCGGACTTGCTGGCTGGTGGTCAGATATGTCGAGTCCGCGCAAGGTGCTGATCTGGGGCTGCATCGGCACTATCCCGGCGGGCCTGATCTTTGGCCCGGCCATGGGAAGTGGCTCTCTGGTTGCAATCTTCGCCGCTCTGGCGCTTGCCCTGCTGCTCATGGGCTTCGTCTATGGCCCACTTGGGGCCTGGCTCACAGGGCTTTTCCCCACCCAGCTCCGTTACACCGGCAGCTCGGTAGCCTTCAATGCCGGTGGAATATTGGGGGGAGCGCTTGCCCCGATGGTTGCGCAGGGACTGGTGGGGGAATTCGGGATAGCGTCTGTCGGCCTTTACCTGTCGATCGCCGCGCTGATCAGCTTGCTCTCGTTGCTCCTGCTGGACCGGGGGTCGAATTAAAAAGGCCGCGCTTGTCGGCACGGTCCCTATCTATCTCATCATTCCTTGTTGATTGGTGATCCGTTTTCTTTTTTCGCTCTCATTATTCCAATATTGATGACAAGAACGCCATTTTCGAAGCGCGCATCGATCTTGTCTTCGTCCGCTCCGGCGGTAGCTGCACGCGCCGTTCGAAACGACATAGCTACGCTCGGAACATGAAGTCCTTGTCCTAGCTAGTGGTCAGGCGAACAGGTCCCGTTCGTCATCCGCTTGCAAAGGATCCGGCACCTCTAGCTGGGCATGACCTTCGTGGCCGTGTTTGGGGCCATGGAAAAATTGTCGCCACCAGGATTGGGACAGTTCATGGGAATAGCACAAGGCCGCCTCGGCGATCATCATAGGCAGGGCAAAGAAGGCATCGAGAGATGTCTGACAAGGGGAGTTCCGCGAATCCATGCTGTAACCCCTTTTATCCTCGTTCGCGAAACAGGTTCGTCGCAGCGATTTGGAAGCTGCCTAAAACATAAAAGGCCCGGCGAATACGATCCGCCAGGCCTTTGACACTCCACATATTATTCTGTTCAGGCGACCCGCGCGGAGGGGGCATCCATGTCTTCGTCCGGATCACGCAGCACATAGCCGCGGCCCCAGACGGTCTCGATATAATTTTCGCCGCCGCAAGCCAGCGCCAGTTTTTTGCGCAGCTTGCAGATGAAAACGTCAATGATCTTGAGTTCCGGTTCGTCCATTCCGCCATAAAGATGGTTGAGGAACATTTCCTTGGTCAAGGTCGTGCCCTTGCGGAGCGAAAGGAGCTCCAGCATCGCATATTCCTTGCCGGTCAAGTGCACGCGGTTGCCATCGACTTCCACAGTCTTGGCGTCCAGATTGACCGCCAGCTTGCCAGTGCGGATAACGGATTGGCTATGCCCTTTGGAACGGCGAACCACCGCGTGGATGCGGGCCACCAGCTCGTCGCGGTGGAAAGGCTTGGTGACATAGTCATCAGCGCCAAAGCCGAATGACCGAACCTTGCTGTCCATTTCGCTAATACCCGATAGGATGAGCACAGGCGTCTGAACCTTGGCGGTGCGGAGCTTCTTCAGCACATCATAGCCATGCATATCAGGCAGATTGAGGTCGAGACAGATGATGTCATAATCGTAGAGCTTGCCCAGGTCCAAGCCTTCTTCACCAAGATCGGTGGTATAGACGTTGAAACCTTCGGTCGTCAGCATCAGCTCAATGGCCTTCGCCGTCGTCGGTTCGTCTTCGATAAGCAGCACGCGCATCTGGCAGCCCCTTGTTCCGTTGGTGAATGCCGCCACTGCCGTGAGACATCCATACACACATATTAACCATAGAACTTATGAATGCGAAAGGTTAATTTTGATTTAACTGGCCTGAATCCACGAGTCGCAGTTGTTTCGGGCTAACAAGAGTCGGCTTCAACCGCGACTCAGCAGCCGGAATCGCTCCACCAGAAAATCCATCAAAAGGCTTACACGCGCCGGCCGGACTACACCTGGAGGCGTCAGCAAATGGAGGGACAGCGGCGGGGGCGACCATTCAGGCATTATCGCCTCCAAACGTCCTTCTGCTATATCCGTTCCGACAATGAAGTCAGGCAGGATCGCGACTCCCAGCCCCGCCCGCAGCGCCGGCAGCATGGCATCGCCGCTATTGGCGCGAAGTGGCCCGTTCGGCCGGACCGCAACTTCCTCATTTCCAGGACCAAGGAAACGCAAGACATCCGGCCTGTCTACATTGGCATAGCTGAAGCAGCAGTGATCGGCCAATTCGACAGGATGGCCAGGACGACCACGGGTGGCCAGATAGGAAGGGGCAGCAACGATCCTGCGTTCTACTGATCCCAACCGCAGCACCCGCAGCGAGCTATCCGGGAGCGCTGCAATTCGTAAGACGATATCAAACCCCATTTCAATGATGTCGATCTTCTCATCGCTTAGATGCAAGTCGATGGTGACGCCCGGATGATTCGCAAGAAATTCCGCCACTACAGGTGCGACGTGCATCAAGCCAAAGCTCATTGGGGCGGCTAGCCGAACCACGCCTTGGGGCGCAGTCGCTTCGTCGCGGGCAGCCTCCTCGGCCGCGAGTCCTTCCGCCAGAATACGGCTTGCCCGTTCTGCCAACTCCCGACCGCTGTCGGTCAACGAAAGATGGCGGGAGGTGCGGTGAAACAGGCCAAGGCCAACTTGGTTCTCAAGGCGGGAAATGGCTTTTGAGATCGTCGCTTTGGAAAGGCCAAGAGCCTTGGCGGCGCCGGTAAAGGAACGGTTCTCGACGACAGCGGCGAAAATCGCCCAGGCTTCAAAATCTGGTAAGCGCATAATGGGAAACAACCTGTTTCTCTATTGCCTATTTTGGAAACGATGATGACCGCTTATTTCGCTTTCATCAAGACACGAAAGGATAACGTCATGATCGAGAAACGAGAATTTGCTTCCCTCGGCAATGCCAATCACGGATGGCTGAACGCCCATCATCACTTTTCCTTCGCCGATTATCACGATCCCTCCCGCATGGGCTGGGGAAGCATAAGAGTTTGGAACGATGATGAAATCGCGCCAAATACCGGCTTTCCGCCCCATCCACATCGCGACATGGAGATCATCACCTATGTCCGCACGGGCGCGATCACGCACCAGGACAGCATGGGCAATACCGGCCGCACCGAAGCCGGCGACGTTCAGGTCATGAGCGCCGGAACCGGGGTTCGTCATAGCGAGTATAATCTTGAAAATGAGACTACCACGCTTTTCCAGATCTGGGTCATTCCACGGGAGGGCGGCGGGTCCCCAAGTTGGGGCGCCAAGCCTTTCCCCAAGGACGATCGGTCCGGCCGTTTCGTGGTTCTCGCCAGCGGTTATGAAGAGGATAAGGGCGCTTTGCGTATTCGCGCCGACGCCCGACTGCTCGGCGCGACCCTTAAAGCGGGCGAGAGCGCATCCTATGAAACTGGCGCGGGCCGCCATGCCTATCTGGTTCCGGCGACTGGCCGCGTGGAGATCAACGGCGTTACATTCAATGCCCGCGACGGCGCGGCCATATCCGGCGGCGAAACACTGACGCTGACCGCTATAGAAGACAGCGAAATCGTTTTGGTGGAAGCCGATTAACCCCCTCGCCGCCCACGCTGATTTCCTCGTGGGCGGCATTTCCAAGGAGATATCCGATTCAAAAGCGAGTCCAGATGGAAAGCGTTATTTCCACCCCTCGTTTCGTGCCGCCATTTCCGCTTCCGCGTCAAAGGGCGCTCCATCGATCATGCTCTGAACACTTGCAGCGAGACGTGGATCGCCCGCCGAAGCCTGCCGATAGTCAGCCGCCCTTCCCCTGCCGGGCAGAAGCTGCTCCAACCGCCAACGTTGAGCTTCACCCCGGCAGGCGAGGCCGGACATGGCTTCGCCTTCGAATGTGCGGCAAATTGCGCCATCCTTATCACGAAAGGTCAGCCCGATCCGAGTCTCAACATTGTTTTCCTGAACCGACGCAAGCTGCGTGTCGAGGGTTTTTGCCAACTCTCCGCGAGCCATCAAGCCGCCACCCCTGACACTCACAGGACTTCCCTCGTTCATCGATTGCCCTACCGCAACTCCCAGAACCAGCGTTGCGGCTATTGCGGCAACGTTGCCCCAGCCCGACAGCCAGCGGCGCGGGGCAAGGCCTCCTGCTTTTTCCTTACGGCCCGCTCGAACAGCCGCCAGGCTAACCACATTGTCGTTCTGGCCTTCCCCACCTTGTATCAGCAAAGCTCTCAACCTGTCTGGAACGGCTTGTTCAGCGATAGGCGCGAAATGCCCAGTCAGCGTTTCGCGCAGCCGCTGATGCGCCGCCAGTTTCTGCCGTAATTCAGGGTCAGCGGCCACGGCGCGCATCACCGCCTCCCGATCCTTGGCGTCAAGCTCGCCGTCAGCAAAAGCGACCAGCATTTCCTCGGTAATCTTCACGCCGCTTCTCCCAGTTCCGCCAGCAGGGCACTACGCCCGCGCACCAGGCGCGACGTCAACGTACCAATAGGAATGTCCAGAATCTCAGCAGCTTCCTTATATGCCAGCCCTTCAACAAGGACCAGCGCGATCACTTCGCGTTGCTCATCGGGCAACCGGGACAGGGCGCGCCCGACCGAAGAAAGCTCCACGACCGCTTCCATCTGCTCATGGCTACGGTCCCCCACATGGCCACCCTCCTCTTCGGGCACGAAGGTCTTCGCGCGCCGCTGTCGTGCTCTTGCCTCATCAATCCAGATATTGCGCATGATCCTGTACATCCAGCTATCGAGCCTCGTGCCTTCTTCCCAAAGGTGCCGCGACTTCAGCGCCCGTTCCAGCGTCACCTGACACAGGTCATCGCCATCGGCCGCATTTCGCGACAGGCTGGCCGCGAACCGCCGGAGGCGGGGCAACAGTGCCAGCAATTCCTTTTCGAAAGCCATTCAGCTCCATTCCTTAAGGATGAAACGGACGAGCCCGGTCGTTTAATCCAGGCGACAGGATTTTTCTGGCATCCTATGCACTGAACGCGAAATGAAAAGGATCATTGCATGCGCCGCGCGCTTTATCTCGCTGCCTTGCTGCCACTTTCCATGATGGCGGCTTCCGGGTCCGCCCAATTGAACTTACCGGGCGATGTGGCGCTGCCGGACGTGGGCGACACCCTCGGCCGCGCAGGGGACGCGTTGTCGCTACCCAGAATTGCGGCCCTCCCGCCCATGCGGGCTGCGCAAGCGCTTCTGGAAGCCCGCATCGACCGGTTGAGCAGGCTCGTCCGGAGCAATCCTCAAGATCTGGAATTTGACGATCAGCAATATCCCGCGGTGAAAGGCTCGATTGTTGCGATGGGACTTTCGGAACAGCAGATTGCCGAGTTGCGCCAAGCAGGCTTTGTCCCTCAGCGTGAGGAAGTGGAAGGATTGGACATCGGTTTCCTCCACTTAAGGACGCCCGAAGGCCAAAGCCTTGCGCGGAGCCTCCGCCAAGCTCGCAAGATTGCGCCAGGAGCGCAGATCGGCAGCAACCCGATCTACTTTCAAAGCGGTGGGATAATGCCGATCGCTGCCGCCAGCGCCCTTGCGTCCAACCGTAGCAGCGGGGGGCGAGCCGTTGGCCTGATAGATGGCGGCGTGGGCCAACATCCATCGCTGGACGGACCAATCGAGCAGCGCGGCTTTGCCAAGGGCGCACCTGCTCCGAGCGGCCACGCCACCGCCGTCGCCTCGTTAATCGCGGGCAATGGTCTGGTACAGGGTGCAGCTCCAGGGGCGCCGCTCCTGATAGCCGACATTTATGGCCGCGATCCCGCTGGAGGAAATGCAATCGCCATTGCGCGTGCGCTGGGATGGATGGCGGCGAGCGGCGTGCGCATCGTGACGATCAGCCTGGTTGGGCCGGACAATTCCCTGCTTTCCGGAGCTATGGCAGCGGCGCGACGCAAAGGCATGATCGTGGTGGCGGCGGTCGGCAATGACGGCCCCGCGGCTCCTCCGGCTTACCCTGCTTCCTATGACGGCGTCATCGCGGTCACAGGCGTGGATGGGAAGAATCGAGCTCTGATCGAAGCGGGACGAGCGTCGCACCTGGATTATGCTGCCCCGGGGGCGGACATGGTTGCAGCCAGCATCAACGGAAAAGCCGCGCGCGTTCGGGGTACGTCTTTCGCGGCCCCTTTCGTTGCAGGGCGTCTCTACCGCAATCTTCAGGCCGCTGACATCCGCTTTGCCATTCAAAAGCTGAATGCTGAAGCCAAGGATCTGGGCAAGCGTGGTCCGGACAAGGTTTATGGCCGGGGGCTGGTTTGCGGCACCTGCCGGAACGAGCGTTAATAAGGAGCAGAGGCCTCCATCGCATCTCATTTGCAAAAAATTATTTTTGTCGGGATTAAACCCCGCACCCGTCTCGTTCCCATCACAAGAGCACAGCTTGAACCGCTCTTCGATTGAAAGGAGACGAGAGATGAAAAAGATTTTTATCAGCACCATGGCCCTCGCATTGGCGATGAGTGGCGCTCCGGCATCGGCGCAGTTGCTGGGTGGCGGTGGCGGCGGGATGTTGGGCGGCGGCCTGGGCGGCACATTGGGTGGTACGCTTGGGGGTGGAACGCTTGGCGGCGGTGCTGGCCGGATCGGCGGCAGCACAGTCGGCAGCGTCACTGGCGACGGCACACTGGGCGTGGAGAAGAATGTCGACACCCGCTCCGGCCGTGCCTCGGGCAAGGCCAGCGGATCGGGCAAGG
This sequence comes from Rhizorhapis suberifaciens, assembly GCF_014200045.1. Lineage (GTDB taxonomy): Bacteria > Pseudomonadota > Alphaproteobacteria > Sphingomonadales > Sphingomonadaceae > Rhizorhapis > Rhizorhapis suberifaciens. The sequence goes on along the minus strand of NZ_JACHOV010000010.1, from coordinate 37,740 downwards.
CCCAGGGTTCCAGCTCAAGCTCGGCCGATGTTGTCGGTCAAACACTCGGTGGCTCTGCCAATGGCAGCGCTCAGGGTTCCGGAAGCGCCGGCGGCTCAGCTCAACTGATCGGCACTGACGCGGTCGGTAGCGCTGTGGGAGGCGTAGCCGGTACGGCGCGTGGCACAGCTAGCGGCGCAGCATCCAAGGCAAGAGGCACAGCCGACGGCGCCGGAAGCGCTGCCGGTAGCGCAGGCGGCAATGCAAGCGGCAGCGGTCAAAGTATGGCATTTGGTAATCTCGGCCAGCTTGCTGCCACCGGGTCGGGCGCAGCCGATGCAAGCGGCATGTTCGCGGTCAGCCCCGGCATGACCATTGAAGACGCAAAGGGTCACGCGGTCGGGACCGTCCAGTCGGTCCGCACCACCGGCCAGGGCGTCGTCCAAAGCGTGATCGTTGAAAGCGGCAACCGCGTGGCCGAACTACCCGCCGCAAACTTCACTGGTTCAGGCGAGGCCCTCGTCTCCGCCATGGGCAAAGGCGAAATCAAGAAAGAAGCCAAGAACCAAGAGCAAGCTGCTCAGAAATAACACCCCGGCGGGTCGTCGAAGAGTCCCTCTCCTTTTTGGAGAGGGACTTTTTGTTGGGGGACGCGATTTAGTGGAGGCCGACCTTCTCCCTTGAAGGGCGGCTGCGCCAGACCAAGTCTGCATATCCTCTCTCTTAATGGGATAGGGTGTCCTCCTCAATCCGTCAGATCGTCCCACATTTCCTTGATCTTGCTGAAAAAGCCCGTGGACTGAGGACATTCAGCCCCCGTTTCGGTTTCACGGAATTCTTCCAGCAATTCACGCTGCCGCTGGGTAAGGCTGGTTGGCGTTTCCACATCGATCTGAATCACCATGTCGCCAAAGCCGCGGCCGTTCAGAACCGGCATGCCCGCGCCACGTTGGCGTAGTTGCTTGCCCGACTGGATGCCGGCAGAAATGCGGATCTCATGTTCGGTTCGGTCAAGCCCAGGCACCGTGATGCAACCGCCGAGCGCGGCCGTCGTGAAGCTGATCGGAGCGCGGCAGAACAGTGTTGTTCCTTCCCGCTCAAAAATCCTGTGCCGCTTCACATGCAGGAAAATGTAGAGGTCACCCGGAGGCGCGCCACGTGCACCCGCCTCCCCTTCTCCCGACAAACGGATACGAGTGCCCTCGTCCACGCCGGCGGGAATATTGACGGTCAGCTTCTTTTCTTTGTCTACACGGCCTTCGCCCCGGCACGAACGGCAAGGCTTTTCGATGATCTGACCCGCGCCATGGCAGGAGGGACAGGTTCGTTCGACAATGAAAAAGCCCTGTTGAGCGCGGACCTTGCCATGTCCGTGGCATTGGTGACACCCTTTGACGCCGGTGCCGGGTTCCGCACCTGAACCATCGCAGGTCTCACAGGACGCGGACACTTCGACCGTGATTTCGGTGGACTTGCCCAAATAGGCCTCATCCAGCGAAATTTCCATATCGTAGCGCAGATCGGCACCCCGACGGGTCTGCTGCCGACCGCCGCCGCCAAAACCGTTGGCGCCAAAAATGGTCTCGAAAATATCGCCCAGATCGGAAAAACCGCCGCCACCGTTAAACCCGCCACCATTGCCGCCATTTTTATAAGCTTCATGGCCAAAGCGGTCATAGGCGGCACGCTTCTGCGGATCCTTCAGGCAATCATAGGCTTCACTAACCGCCTTGAACTTGCCTTCCATGTCTTTGCATCCGGCATTCTTGTCCGGATGATATTGCATGGCGAGGCGGCGATAGGCGGACTTGATGGTCTTGTCGTCGGCGGTCCGATCCACCCCGAGAAGCTCATAATAATCGACTTCGGTATTCATGCCGCCCCCGGCCAAAAAAGAAGAACGTCACTTCCGCCAAAGCGGTCGCGCATCTCCGGATCATAATATTTGGCGGAAGGATCAGGAGATGGGTTCCCGCTTTCGCGAGAATGACGAACCTTGATCATTTCTTACGCCTTGTTGTCTTCATCCACCTCGGAAAACTCGGCGTCAACGACATTGTCGTCGGACTTCGCCTGCTCGCCCGCGTCGGCTCCCGGCGCGGCTGCGGCCTGTTCCTTCTCGTATATCGCCTGCCCAAGCTTCATGGCAGATTGCGCCAAGGCTTCCGCCTTGCTCTTCATCTCATCGACGTCGCCGCTCTCAACGGCCGTCTTCGCCGAGGCGATAGCGGTTTCGATCTCCGATTTCAGGGACGCGTCGACCTTGCCGCCATGCTCCTCAAGCTGGCGTTCGGTCGTGTGGATCAGGCTTTCGGCGCTGTTCTTGGCCTCGGCTGCTTCACGGCGTTTCTTGTCTTCGTCGGCAAAGCGCTCTGCGTCCTTCACCATCTGGTCGATGTCGCCTTCGCTCAGGCCGCCCGACGCCTGGATCTTGATCTGTTGTTCCTTGCCGGTGCCCTTATCCTTGGCATGGACGTTGACGATGCCATTGGCGTCGATGTCAAAGGTGACCTCGATCTGGGGCACACCGCGCGGAGCTGGTGGAATGCCGACCAGATCGAACTGACCGAGCATCTTGTTGTCCGCCGCCATTTCCCGTTCACCCTGGAACACGCGGATGGTCACCGCCTGCTGATTGTCGTCGGCGGTTGAATAGACCTGGCTCTTCTTTGTAGGAATCGTCGTATTGCGGTCGATCATGCGCGTGAACACGCCGCCCAGCGTCTCGATCCCCAGCGACAAAGGCGTCACGTCGAGCAACAGCACGTCCTTGACGTCGCCCTGGAGCACGCCTGCCTGAATGGCTGCACCCATGGCGACGACTTCATCCGGATTGACGCCGACATGCGGCTCCTTGCCAAAGAACTCCTTCACCACTTCACGCACGCGCGGCATGCGGGTCATGCCGCCGACCAGCACGACTTCATGGATTTCCGAAGCCTTGTGACCGGCATCGGCCAACGCCTTGCGGCATGGCTCCAGCGTGCGCTGGATCAGTTCGGCGACCAGCCGCTCCAGATCCGAACGGCTGATCGTTTTGACCAAGTGCTTTGGTCCATTCTGGTCAGCGGTAATGAAGGGCAGGTTGACCTCAGTCGTCTGCGCCGAGCTAAGCTCGATCTTCGCCTTTTCCGACGCCTCCTTCAGCCGCTGAAGGGCCAGCTTGTCGCCGCGAAGGTCAATGCCCTCCGCCTTTTTGAATTCATCGGCAAGATATTCAACGACCTTGGAGTCGAAGTCTTCGCCGCCGAGGAACGTATCGCCGTTTGTCGACTTCACCTCGAACACGCCATCACCGATTTCAAGAATCGAGATATCGAAGGTGCCACCACCAAGGTCATAGACGGCGATGGTCTTCCCGTCCTGCTTTTCAAGGCCATAGGCAAGCGCAGCCGCAGTCGGCTCGTTGATGATGCGTAGCACTTCCAATCCGGCAATCTTGCCGGCGTCTTTGGTGGCCTGACGCTGGGCGTCGTTGAAATAGGCCGGAACCGTAATCACCGCCTGTGTAACGGTTTCGCCGAGATAGCTTTCGGCCGTTTCCTTCATCTTCTGAAGGATGAAGGCGGAAATCTGGGACGGGCTGTAATCCTCCCCGCCTGCCTTCACCCAGGCGTCGCCATTTGAACCTTTGGAAATCGTGTAGGGAACGAGTTCCATATCCTTTTTCGTCATGGGATCGTCATATCGGCGACCGATCAGGCGCTTGACGGCAAAAATGGTATTGTCAGGATTGGTCACCGCCTGGCGCTTGGCGGGCTGGCCGATCAGGCGCTCACCATCCTTGGTGAAGGCGACGATCGACGGCGTCGTACGCGCGCCTTCGGCATTCTCGATCACCTTCGGCTTGCTGCCGTCCATCACGGCAACGCAGCTATTTGTCGTTCCCAGGTCGATACCAATGACTTTACCCATATTGTCCTCTTTATACCCCAGAATTTTTGCAGCGGCGACGGAATCCTCCCCGCGGTGCGCGCCGAAAAAGACCCGTTTCGCCAGCGGATATAGGAGCGCTTTTCCTTGGCACAAGGATTTACGACGATTAGGATTGAGACGACCGATAATGAAATGATCCGGAGACAACATGACCTCGCAAAATGCTCGACGCCTGTCCGCCGTTTTCCTCGCCGGATTGGGCTTGATGCTATCCGCCTGCGGTCAGGATAAAGTTCTTTATGTCGACCAGGCCTGGGTCCGGCTTTCTGCCAATAAGGACATGCCTTCTGCTGGATATTTCACCGTGCACGGAGGGGAAGAGGACGTTCGCCTCCTGTCTGTCATCTCACCAACCGTGCTCCGCATCGACATGCACGAAAGCAAGGAGCAGAACGGCGTGATGACAATGGATCCCGTCGGCGGGATCGACATTCCCGCGCGCGCCGAAGTCGTTTTCGCACCGGGCGGCAAGCACCTGATGATCTGGGGCATCAATCAGGCAGTCAAATCGCAGGGCAAGCTGCCCCTGACCTTCATATTCTCCAATGGCGACCGGATCATATATGACGCTGTGCTTCGTCAACCCGGCGCAAGCGAAGGCCCAGCCGCTCCCGGGCACGAACATAAGGGCCACGCAAACCCTTCGGCGGACGGCAAGAACTGATCCTGTTCCGATACAAAATGCCATCGGCCCCGTGCAATTCGCCGGGACGCCCTCTTTCACGATTGCGGCAAGCGTCAAGCGATGCGATAGGCGCTGCATCAGTTACAACCGCCAGGGAATGCATGCCGCCCAAGCCGATCCACCCCGCCATGTCTGGCGCCGTCGTGCTGACTGCCCTTGCAGGCATGGCGATGGCTGGCCCGCAGGCGCAGGCGCAGGACCTTTCGAAACCGGTTAAGGAGCCGGTTGTGTCAGCGGATCTTCCCCCGACACAGACCAGCGAGGAAATCGCTTTTGCGGCCGATCAGTTGGAATATGACGATAACACCCAGATCATAACCGCAAGCGGCAACGTTCAGCTATCGCGCGAAGGCAACCGGCTACGTGCGGACAGAGTAGTGTGGAATCGTAGCACCGGAAAAGTGGAAGCCTTCGGCAACATCTCCGTAACCAACCCGGCAGGTGACGTTGCTTATGGCGATTCGATTGAACTGACCGATACGCTAAAGGATGGTGTCGTCGAGAATCTTCTGCTCGTTCTTGAACGCGGCGGAAGGCTGGCGGCGCGGCGCGGCGTTACTGAAAATGAAGTCATCACTCTGGATCACGCCGCCTATTCGCCCTGTGCAGTAGAAGATTCAAAAGGATGCCCAAAGGAGCCCACCTGGCAAATTCGTGCTGTTCAGGTTGTCTACGATCCTCATCGTCGACGCGTCACGTACAAGGGGGCCAGGGTTGAACTGTTCGGCTTACCCCTTATCCCCCTGCCGGGCCTCTCGCATCCTGCCGGCGGCAGCGGCGGGCCAGGTCTGCTCGTGCCCGATCTTCGTTATGACCGGACGAACGGTCTTGAACTGTCTTTGCCCTATTTCGTGCAACTCGGCCCCAATCGCAATCTGACCGTCACGCCGCACATCTATTCCGACGTGCTGCCGATGGTGGAAGCCAATTATCAGGCTCTGCTAAGCAAGGGCGCCTATCAACTCACCGGCTATGTGACCTACGGCCGACGGGTGTCGGCGTCCTCCAATCTGACGCCTGACCCGGAGCGCGATCTGCGTGGCTATATCGACGGTAGCGGCAAGTTCCAGCTCGATCCTTATTGGAGCGTCAGCGGATCAGTTCGGGTGACTACGGACCGTACCTTCCTGCGTCGCTATGATATCAGCCGCGATGATCGGCTTCGGTCGACAATTGAAGCTGAGCGGATTGGGAAGGACAGCTATTTCTCGCTTGCGGGCTGGGCTGTGCAGACCCTGCGCGCCGATGTGGATCAGGGCACAGTACCTATCGCTCTTCCCGTGATCGATTATCGTCGGCGGTTCGCTGATCCCTTGCTAGGCGGCAAGCTGCAGTTGCAGTTGAACAGCCTAGCCATCACACGCACTCAGGGTCAGGACACCCAACGCGCATTTGCCGGCGCCCAGTGGGACCTGCGAAAGATTACCGGGCTTGGGCAGGAAGTCAGTTTCACGACCTATTTGCGCGGCGACATCTACCATAGTGACCAGAATCTGCTCACGGAAACCGCTTTTTATCGCGGCGACCAGGGATGGGAAGCGCGTGGAATTGCGGCTGCGGCAGTGGACGTACGCTGGCCCTTCATCGGGGAAGCCTTTGGCGGCGCGCAAAAAATTACTCCGCGCGTGCAGATCGTGGCAGCCCCCAAGCTCGCCAACCTTAGCGTCCCCAATGAGGATGCGCGCGGCGTGGAGTTGGAGGACAGCAATCTTTTCGCTCTAAACCGCTTTCCCGGCTACGACCGGTTCGAGGACAGCACACGCATCACCTATGGCCTCGAATATTCCTTGAACCGTCCCAGCTTGGCAATCGATGCCGTAGTCGGCCAAAGCTATCGCCTCAACAATCGCATGACTTTATTCCCCGACGGAACCGGCCTTTCAGAACGGGTATCGGACATCGTCGGCAGGACGACCATTCGATACAAGGATTTCATTAGCCTCGCCCATCGTTATCGGCTGGACAAGGATAGCTTGGCCATCCGGCGGAACGAAATCGACGCAACCGTGGGGTCGCGCAGCACCTATGTCCGGGTGGGCTATCTGCGACTCAATCGAAATATCGGGCCCGAAGTCGAGGACTTAAAGGATCGCGAAGAGATTCGCCTTGGAGCCCGGGTGCAACTCTCCCGCTTTTGGTCGGTTTTCGGATCAACGGTTGTTGACCTTACCGACAGCAGGGAAGACCCGCTTTCGGTCGCCGATGGGTATGAGCCGGTTCGGCATAGGCTGGGCATTGCTTATGAAGATGACTGCCTGGAAATGGGCGTGACCTGGCGACGGGATTATCAGGAAGCCGGCGATGCCAGGCACGGCAACACTTTCCTGCTGCGACTGGCTTTTCGAAATCTTGGCATATAAAAGTTGCCCCGACGAACTGCATGCCGCACAAGCAGCGGCATCGGATCGCTAAGCTGCGGTTCAGCCAGATGGTTGCAGAACCGGGCATAATGGAGAATGTTGCGATAATGGAGCGAGGATTGCTGGTTAAAACCGGGCCGGGGCGTTTTTTCGGGAAATCCATGCTGGCTTTGGCCTGCTGCGGTGGGATCATGGCGTTCGGCGCGGGCGGCGCTTCTGGGCAGCCGCAGGATGCTCCGCCTCCACCGCCGACACAGAACAGCCTCAATATACCACAGGATGTGACATTATTCGGCAAGAGTGATCCGAATATCCGCAAGGCGACCGCCGTCATCAACGGTGAAATCATTACCGGCACGGACGTGGATCAGCGGCTTGCACTTATTATCACCGCCAATGGTGGCAAGGTCGGCGACGAAGAAAAGGACAGGCTGCGGCTGCAAGTGCTGCGCAATCTGATCGACGAGACCCTGCAGATCCAGGAAGCGAAAGCCAATGATATCACGGTGGACCAAGCGGAAATTGAACAAAGCTATGCCCGTGTAGCGCAGAATTTTGGCCGAAATCCTGAGCAGTTCGATGAATTTCTGCGTACCCAAGGCAGCTCCTCGGCAAGTATCAAGCGCCAGATCGAAGGAGAGCTTGCCTGGGGCCGTCTGCTTCGCCGAAATGTACAGCCTTTCGTGAATGTTGGCGAAGAAGAAGTACAATCCATCATTGACCGATTGAAAGCAGCCAAGGGTGAGGACGAATACCGCATCGGTGAAATTTACCTCTCGGCAACGCCCGATAACGCCTCCCAGATTCAGGGTAATGCTCGCAACATCATCCAGCAGATTCAGCAGGGCGGGTCTTTCCAGGCCTATGCCCGCCAGTTCTCCGAAGCGTCCACGGCGGCAGTCGGCGGTGATCTGGGCTGGGTGAAGCTGGCGCAGCTTCCAAACGAACTGGCGCTCGCCGCGCGAGATATGCAGGTAGGGCAGATTGCAGGACCAGTTGCTCTGCCAGGTGGTTTTTCAATTCTTTACGTCATGGACAAGCGCAAGGTTCTGACCAGCGACCCACGTGACGCACTGCTCAGCCTCAAGCAATTAAGCGTAGTGTTCCCCGCAGGCACGACACAGGCGCAGGCTTCGACCAAGGCCAGCGAATTTGCAAGTGCGACGAGAAAGATCCAGGGCTGCGGAACAGCCAATGAAATTGCTGCGCAAATTGGCGCGGACGTTGTCGACAATGATCAGATCCGTATCCGCGACCTTCCCTTGCCTTTGCAAGATACGCTGCTTAACCTGCAGGTGGGCCAGGCATCGCCGCCCTTCGGCTCGGTGAAGGATGGAGTCCGCGTGCTGGTATTGTGCGGTCGCGACGACCCGCAAGACGCCGGGGCTCCATCCTTTGAACAGATCATGGCCCAGTTGGAAGACGAACGGGTCAACAAACGCGCACGTATTTACCTGCGCGATCTGCGGCGGGATGCGGTGATCGACTATAATTGAACGGAGCTGCCGATAGCATGAGCATAGCCCCCTTCGCGGTCTCCCTTGGCGATCCGGCAGGTGTCGGTCCCGAAATCGTGGCGAAGGCATGGGAGCATCGGCATAAGCGGGCTCTGCCCTGTTTCTTCGCAGTTGGTGATATCGCATCTCTTACGGCGGTATGGGACGGCCCTGTCGTTCGTTTAGAGGATCCCGCCAAGGCGGCCGCTGCGTTCAACGATGCCCTGCCCTGTCTTCATATTGAAGATGGAGGGCCGGTTGTCCCGGGCCAGCCCAGTTATGAAAGCGCCCGCTGCGCGCTTCAGTCCCTTGAACTGTCCGCGGGACTTGCCAGATCGGGTTCGGCGGGCGGAATCGTCACTGCACCAGTATCGAAAAAGCAGCTCTACTCGGTCGGTTTCACGCACCCTGGCCAAACGGAATTCATCGCGGAACGCTGCGGTGTTGCGCGATCCAATGCCGTCATGATGCTGATGGGACCCACGCTGCGTGTGGTGCCGATCACGACTCATATTCCACTGAAGGAAGTGTTCGAGGTGATCAGTATCGATCTGATCAAATCCCGCGCCTATGCCGTGGTCAAGGGGCTTCAAAAGAATTTCGCAATCGACAAGCCCCGGCTCGCATTGGCGGGCATCAATCCTCATGCGGGTGAGGAAGGCGCGTTGGGCATGGAAGAGATAGAGATATTCACGCCCGCTGTCGAACAGCTTCGTTCCGAAGGTATTGATATCAGCGGTCCCTGGTCTGCCGATTCCATGTTCCATGAGCGCGCACGAGCGACCTATGATGTCGCTTTGTGCGCCTATCATGATCAAGCGCTCATTCCCGTAAAGACGCTGCACTTCGACGACGGGGTCAACATGACGCTCGGCCTTCCCATCGTCAGAACCTCGCCTGATCATGGGACTGCATTCGGCATCGCCGGCAAGGGTGAGGCTCATCCCGGCGCGATGATCGCCGCCATCGAGATTGCTGCGATTTCAGCGGAGAACCGCGCAACCTATTGCCACGCGTCAACCTGAGTCATTGTTGATGCAATTGCCACCGCTAAGGGACGTGATTGCCCGCCATAGCCTTCGCGCAAGCAAGGCGCTGGGCCAAAATTTCCTGCTCGACGAACAATTGCTGGATCGCATCGCGGCCATTCCCGGATCGTTGAAGGGCGAAACTGCCTATGAGGTAGGCCCCGGCCCTGGCGGCTTGACCCGCGCCTTGCTTCGCGCGGGCGCGCGGGTGGTGGCCGTGGAGCGAGACCGTCGCTGCCTGCCGGCCCTTGCGGAACTGCATGACGCCTTTCCCGATATGCTGCAGGTCATCGAGGAGGACGCCATGGCCGTGAACGCGCGCGCCCTTACCGGAGGACACGCCCACATTGTGTCCAATCTGCCCTATAATGTCGGAACGGCCCTGCTGATATCATGGCTGACGGAGGCAAAATGGCGCCCTTGGTGGGCATCGCTGACGCTCATGTTCCAGCAGGAAGTAGCCGAGCGGATCGTGGCATCGCCGGGCAGCGAACATTATGGCAGGCTTTCCGTTCTGGCGCAGTGGCGCTGCACTGCTAAGCTCGCGATGAGAGTCCATCGCTCGGCCTTCACCCCTCCCCCCAAGGTCATGTCGGCGGTCGTTCACATCCGTCCCGCCGATGCTCCCGAAGGTGTCGATCCCAAACTGCTCGAGCGAATCACGGCCGCAGCATTTGGCCAGCGGCGCAAAATGCTGCGGCAAAGTTTGAAGGGAGTGACCGGCGCCTTGGACGCCCTGGCCTCAGCGGGCATCGATCCTCAGCGCCGTGCCGAAACGATCAGCGTCGCGGAATTCGTGGAACTGGCACGTATGCTTGGAACCCTCGATCATCGGTCAGCATAGGGCGCTGGGCCACCAGCTTGGTTCAACCGCCACTCGACTGCGCCCAGCCACAAGCTCGACTTATCTGGACCTGCCTGTCACTTTCCAAGTTTTTCAATCTTGGTGTTAAGTGCTTCAAGCTGAGCCTTGAGCTGGGCGATCTCGTCGTCCTTCGCCTCCGTCGTTACCGGCTTTTCCGGAACCGCACCTTTAAAGGCGCTGGTTGCGGCCTGCAGCATTTCCATGTTGCGCTTGGCGATCTCCGCAAAGGGACCTCCACCAAAGGCGCCCTGCATGGCACTTTGGAACTGTTGCTGGTTCTTGCGGAATGCATCCATTGACGCTTCAAGATATTGCGGCACCATCGACTGCATCGAGTCGCCATACATCGAAATCAGTTGCCGCAGGAAGTTGACCGGCAGCATGTTCTTGCCTCTCGCTTCTTCTTCCATGATGATCTGCGTCAACACGCCATGCGTTATGTCTTCGTTCGACTTGGCGTCAACAACGACGAATTCCCGCCCTTCCCGCGTCATCTGCGAGAGCAGCTCCAATGTTATGTAGCTGGAAGTTTCCGTATTATAGAGCCGCCGATTAGCGTATTTTTTTATTATGACCGGTTCCGAATCACCAGAGGATTTTGCGGCTTTTGCCATCGCGTCCACTCCCAATAAAGAGAATGCTGCATTAGCACCAAACCATGATGCGCCGCAACATGGTCCCCGACCCTTGCCTCTGTTTCTCGACATGCTGTGGCGGGAGACCCAGAATGATACAGAGTTACGACTGAAGGCGTTTGCCGGTCTCAGGAAATATCAAAACGCGGCACGGCATCCCCGCGAGCCGAAAGCGGATATTGCTGCACGCGCGGGTGCTGCACAATTGCTGCACTATCGCGGCACTGGACGGCCCACTATATTCATTCCGTCGCTGATCAACCCGCATATTGTTCTTGACCTGTCGGACAAGAATTCTCTGATGGAATATCTGCGGGGCCGGAACATTAACGTGTATTTGGTCGATTGGGGCGAACCATCCGCTGAGGACAGCGAACTCAGCTTGGCTGATCATGTCGAGCAACGACTATTGCCATTGCTGAGTAACTTGCCTGAGCCGCCCATACTTGTCGGCTACTGTCTTGGCGGGACCATGGCGGCTGCGGCGGCAGGTCTGATGCATGTTGCTGGTCTTTCGATGATCGCTGCCCCATGGAATTTTGGCGCTTTTCCCCACGAGACAAGCGCGCTTATCGCCGAACTGTGGAAACAGGCAAAGCCCATGTGCGAGCGGCTGGGCTATGTTCCGATGGAGGTCCTGCAGTCGGGCTTCTGGGGTCTCGATCCTGCGAGGACCATCCGGAAATACGCCACCTTTGCTGAACTGGAAGATGACAGCGAAGAAGCAGACAGTTTCATCAGACTGGAAGATTGGGCCAATGAAGGCGCCCCGCTGACACTGGGGACGGGACGTGAGTTGTTTGAGCAGCTATATGGGGACAATGAAACGGGTTCTGGCCGCTGGCTGGTCGGCGGCAAAAATGCAGATCCGGCCACACTGGAAATTCCCTTCCTCAACATCATATCGGAAACTGACAAGATCGTGCCAGCCAGCACCGCCTGTAAGGCGGGAACAAAGCTTCGGCTGGCGAGCGGTCATGTTGGTATGATCGTAGGCGGACGAGCCCGCGAGCAGCTTTGGCAACCCTTGGCGGATTGGCTTTTGGAAACTTCCCTCTAATAATAGCCTCTTCCGCCGCCTTAGACCCATTTCCATTCAGGAGCATAACCATGACCGACATCGTGATCACCGCAGCCAAACGCACGCCCGTTGGCAGCTTTCTTGGCGCATTCGCTGCCATGCCTGCTCATGAATTGGGACGTATCGCGATCGAGGCGGCTTTGATGCAAGCGGACGTTGCGCCTGAAGAGGTGTCGGAAGTGATCATGGGTCAGGTGCTGACGGGCGGCCAGGGCCAGAACCCAACTCGCCAAGCGGCAATGGCGGCGGGCATCCCAAAAGAGGTTCCCGGATGGGGAGTCAGCCAGGTTTGCGGTTCCGGTCTTCGTTCGGTGGCGTCGGCGGTGCAGGCCATTGCCCAGGGCGACGCCGATATCGTGGTGGCGGGGGGCCAGGAAAGCATGTCGCTGTCCACTCATTGCCAGGCGCTGCGCCAGGGACAGAAAATGGGCAGCATCGAGATCGTCGATACAATGATCAAAGATGGCCTCACAGATGTGTTCAACGGCTATCATATGGGCATCACGGCCGAAAATTTGGCTGAGCAATATCAGATCAGCCGTGAGGCGCAGGACGCGTTCGCCGTCCGCTCCCAGAACCTGGCCGAGGCCGCACGAGCAGCGGGCCGATTCAAGGATGAGATCGCTCCGGTTACCGTCAAGACCCGCAAAGGCGAAACCATCGTTGCGGATGATGAATATATTCGCACCGGTGTGACTTTGGACAGCATCAACGGCGTTCGTCCAGCCTTCAAGAAGGACGGGACCGTAACCGCGGCCAATGCAAGCGGCATCAATGACGGCGCGGCGGCGCTGGTGCTCATGACAGCAGAGGAAGCGGCCCGGCGGGGCGCGACGGTGTTGGCACGGGTAGCAAGCTGGGCACATGCCGGCGTCGATCCATCGATCATGGGAATCGGACCGGTCCCGGCGACGAAGAAAGCGCTCGTAAAGGCAGGGTGGTCGCTTGCGGACCTCGACCTCATTGAGGCCAATGAAGCTTTTGCTGCCCAGGCGCTTTCCGTCGGCAAGGAGCTTGGTTTCGATCCGGACAAGGTTAACGTCAATGGGGGCGCGATCGCCATCGGCCATCCCATCGGCGCATCGGGCGCGCGGGTGCTAACCACATTGATTTATGAAATGCAGAAGCGGAACGCCGCCAAAGGCCTTGCTACGCTCTGCATCGGTGGCGGCATGGGCATCGCCATGTGCATTGAAAGATAATGGCCAGTTCAGCAGCTAGCGCCCGTCCGCAAGGTTAATGACTTTGCTTTACCCTCCGTCGGCATCAGTGGAATGCCGGCGGATATTTTTCATCCATTTTCACCTGATCAATTACCCCGAAGAAGAACACGGTTGACAGAAATCAAGCCCTAATACAGGCTCCTCTCCGCACGTGGGGACGTCTGCACCTTTTCTTCGTTTTTCGGGGGCGGTGATGCACAAGGACTTTATCGACGACCCTGCTGCGTTGACGGCGGCGATCGAAACCAAGAACCGTTTGGAAGCGATTATCGCCACCGCAATGGATGCGATCATCACGATCGACAATCGCCACAGGATCATTTTCTTCAACCCAGCGGCGGAAGCCATGTTTGGCATGGCAAGCAGCGAAGCGATAGGGCAACCGATTTCGCGCTTCATTCCCGAACGGTTCCGGTCGGCGCACGAAGGCCATATTCGGCGTTTCGGCAAGACAGGAGAGACCGGACGGCGCATGGGTACACTCGGCGCGATCAGTGGCCTCAGGGCAAACGGACAGGAATTTCCGCTGGAAGCATCCATCAGCCAGGCGGTTGTCGATAATGAACGGCTTTCCACCGTTATTCTGCGCGACATTACCGAGCGAAAGGCCAATGAGGACGCCCGCGCGCTATTGGCGCGAGAGGTCGACCATAGAGCCAAGAATGCACTCGCCATTGTGCAGGCATTGGTGTCTCTGACGAGGGCGCCATCGCGCGACGCCTTTGTCGAAGCGGTCACAGGACGTGTTTCCGCCCTCGCCCGCGCACATTCCTTGCTGGCGCAAAATCGCTGGAGCGGCGCTGCCCTGCGAAAAGTCGTTCAAGATGAAGTTTCCGCCTATGAACGCCCTGGGCAGGTTCACTACCGCGGTCCCGACATCATGCTTTCGCCCAAGGCTGTCCAGCCCATAGGGTTACTCATCCATGAGCTTGCCACCAACGCGGTCAAATATGGCGCCCTTTCTACGGTCAAGGGGCGAGTAGATGTTGAATGGGAACTGAAAAATGGTGAAAAACTCTACCTCTGCTGGCGCGAAACCAATGGTCCGCCTGTCTCCACGCCCAAGCAAAAAGGCTTTGGCTCGAACCTGATTACCACTGTCACGGGGCTGCAACTTGGAGGCGATGTCGAGATAGATTGGGATCCCAAGGGGATTGTCGTGAACGCAGCCCTTCCGGCCGGCGTCATGCGGCCGCAGGACATTCCCAACCTTATTCCGGTCACCGCAGGAACGCCGCGCCCGCCGCCATTGGATCGGCGGAAACCAGGCAAACTCCTCATCGTGGAAGACGAAATGCTGATCGCGATGCAACTGACGGAATCGCTGGAGGAGGCCGGATGGTCGATCATGGGGCCCGCAGCAACTATCGAAGAGGCCAATCAGTTGCTGTCCACGTCACCCATTCCGGACGCGGCGATATTGGACGTCAATCTGGATGGAAACACGGTCTACCCACTCGCCGATACCCTCCAGAGACTGGGCGTCCCAATCCTTTTCTGCACCGGTTATGAAAATTTGGATGCCGCACAACAGTTTGAAGATTGCGAGAGGATTCGCAAGCCGGCCGACGCCGCGCAACTGATCGGCGCGGTCCGCGTCGCGATTGACAAGCAGGAACGCAAATTACGGCCGCCGACGTAAATTACCTCGGCGGCCGATTTCCATCATTCCAATTCGAGAATAACTGCATCAACCGCCAGACTTGCGCCCGGCTGCGCCTCGATCGACTTGATCACCCCGGCCTTTTCCGCGCGAAGAATGTTTTCCATCTTCATTGCCTCGACCACGGCGAGCGGCTGACCAGCCTCCACCTTGTCGCCTTGGCCGACATGCAGCGCGACGAGCAATCCCGGCATCGGGCACAGCAGATATTTCGACAGATCCGGCGGCACCTTTTCGATCATGTGCGCGGCATGTGGAGCAACATGCGCTGGAAGCACCCGGACGTCATGGCTGGCGCCCCGGGTCGTCAGACGGAACCCAGCGCGGATGGGAGCGATCTGGACGGTTAGGTTTTCGTCATCGATCTCCGCCTCGATCATGCGGTCGCCCGGCGTATATTCAAGGCTGATATTCAAGGCTTCGCCGTCAACAAGGACATTGTCCGGCGACAGTTCGACCTCATGATCGATCCCGGCGACGCGCACCTGCCAGTGTGCGGGAGGACGAAGCTTTTTCCCAAGCTGCCCGTCGATGCGGCGAGCGCGATCGGCCTGAGCAGCGCCAGCGAACGCTCCAATGGCGGCAAGCTGACGAAGCAGGTTCGCACTTGCCGGGGCTCCCGCGAAACCGTCAGGATATTCCTCTGCAATGAACCCGGTGGTGATGTTTCCTTCGCGGAAACGTGGGTGCTGCATCAGGGCTGACAGGAAGTCGATATTATGACCCGGTCCCTGGAGTTCAAAGCGATCGAGCGCTTCGATCTGCTTGTCGATCGCTTCCTCCCGCGTTGGCGCATAGGTGATGAGCTTGGCGATCATCGGGTCATAGAACATGCTGACCTCACCGCCTTCCTCCACGCCATCATCGACACGCACGCCTTCGATTTCCAGCGGCGGATTGTAGCGGACGAGACGGCCCGTGGATGGGAGGAAGCCGCGATAGGGATCCTCGGCATAGACGCGATTTTCAATCGACCAGCCGTTGATCTGCACGTCTTCCTGGCGGAAGGACAGTTCCTCGCCATTGGCAACGCGGATCATCTGTTCGACCAGATCAAGTCCGGTAATCTGCTCGGTCACGGGATGCTCAACCTGCAAGCGCGTGTTCATTTCCAGGAAGTAAAAACCCTGCCCCGTCTTGTCCGCGCCTGAAACGATCAATTCGACCGTGCCCGCGCTGAAATAGCCCACGGCCCGCGCCAAAGCGACGCATTGCTCTCCCATGGCCTTGCGCATTTCGGACGTAACGAAGGGCGACGGCGCTTCTTCCACCACCTTCTGATGGCGGCGCTGGATCGAGCATTCGCGTTCGTTGAGGTAAACGATATTGCCATGCTGATCGCCCAATATCTGAATTTCGATATGGCGCGGGCTTTCGATGAACTTCTCGATGAAAACGCGATCGTCGCCAAAGCTCGCCAGGCCTTCGCGCTTGGTTGCTTCAAAGCCTTCGCGAACGTCCTTTTCGCTATAGGCAAGGCGCATACCCTTGCCGCCGCCGCCAGCCGACGCTTTCATCATCACGGGATAGCCAATCTCGTTGGAGATGCGGACCGCGTGCTCGGTGTCGTCGATCACACCGACAAAGCCGGGAACCACGTTAACGCCGGCTTCCATGGCGAGCTTTTGGGACTCGATCTTGTCGCCCATCGCGGCGATGGCGTTGGCGGGTGGACCAACGAAGATGATGCCTTCCGCATCGAGCGCCTTGCGGAAGCTTTCGCGTTCGGAAAGAAAGCCATAGCCAGGGTGGACCGCGTCAGCGCCCGTCGCCTTGCAAGCCTCAATGATCTTGTCGGCGAGCAGATAAGACTGGCCCGCAGGGGGCGGGCCGATATGAACGGCCTCATCGGCCATCTGTACATGCGGCGCGCGGGCGTCTGCGTCGGAATAAACCGCAACAGTTTTTATGCCCATCTTCCGTGCGGTCCGGATCACCCGGCAAGCGATTTCACCACGATTGGCGATCAGTATCTTCTTTATCATTCCTGCCCCAATTTGTTCCAATTACCCGCCAGGGCTGAGCCTATCGAAAACCTTTCTTTCCGTAGACGAAAGGAAAGCCTTTTGAAGCACTCAGGGTTCAACGGGAGTGTCTATTCCGCAGCTTCCAAATGCCCATGTGGCGCGGCCTGCATCGCCACCACACCCAGTTTCGCGAATAAGGATGCATCCGCATTGTCGCCCGCATTGGGCGTAGTCAGCAGCTTATCGCCGGTAAAAATGCTGTTCGCACCCGCCATGAAGCAAAGCGCCTGGCACGCCTCGCTCATGCTTTCGCGGCCAGCCGAGAGGCGTACCATGCTATTGGGCATGGTAATGCGCGCCACGGCGACAGTGCGGACGAACTCGATCTCGTCGATCTTGGCGAGCGGCGTGTCGGCCAGCATGTCGCCCAGCACCGTGCCTTTGACCGGCACCAGCGCATTGATGGGCACGCTTTCCGGGTGCGGCATGGTGGCAAGAGCGTGGATGAAGCCGATGCGGTCATCCCGCGTCTCGCCCATGCCTACGATGCCACCGCAGCAGACGTTAATCCCGGCGGACCGCACATTCTCCAGAGTCTCGATCCGGTCCTCAAAGGTCCGGGTCGTAATGACGTTGGCGTAGTTTTCGGGCGAGGTGTCGATATTATGATTATAGTAATCGAGCCCCGCGTCCGCGAGTTGCTTCGCCTGATTGGACGACAGCATCCCCAGTGTCATGCAGGTTTCCATGCCCATCTGGCGGACGCCCTTCACCATTTCGATGAGCGCTGGCATGTCGCGATCCTTGGGATTACGCCATGCAGCACCCATGCAAAAGCGGCCCGATCCATTGTCCTTCGCCTGAGCAGCCGATTGCAGTACGGCTTGCACATCCATCAATTTGGTAGCTTTCAGGCCGCTTTCCGCCTCTGCCGATTGGCTGCAATAGCCACAATCTTCCGGACAGCCACCGGTCTTGATCGACAATAGCGTGGAAAGCTGCACTTCATTGCGCGGGTGGTTGGCGCGATGGACCGTCTGCGCTTCGTAGAGCAGGTCCGAAAAAGGCAATGCGAATAGCGCGGCGATTTCCTCACGGGTCCAATCGGTACGCACTCTCTGACCCCGTTCGTCCCGAGCGCAGTCGCCGGACGCTGGATTGGCAGCCCAGCATGTCTCGACTTCGCTCGTCACAAACGGAACTTGGGGTTGGGCTTCTCTCATTCCGCAGCTTCCTCCAGGCCTTCGGGCGGCATATTGTGGCCGAGCAGGCGAAGCACATCCGCCGCACATTCGATCACATTGCTGCCCGGGCCATAAATGCCCGCGACGCCCGCGTCACGCAGATACTGATAGTCCTGCGAAGGGATCACTCCGCCCGCCACAACCTTGATATCGGGCCGGCCGTTCTGTTGCAGCAACTGAATGAGCTGCGGTATCAACGTCTTGTGTCCCGCGGCAAGACTGGAAGCGCCAACCACGTCTACATCCTTTTCGAGCGCCAGGTATAGCGCTTCCTCGGGCGTCTGGAACAATGGCCCGCTCACCACCTCAAAGCCCATGTCCGAAAAGGCGGAGGCGATCACGTTGGCACCGCGATCATGTCCATCCTGGCCCATTTTCGCGACGAGCATACGGGGCTTTCGTCCCTTGCGGCGTTCGAATGCTTCGACACCGTCCACGACCCGGGTCCAACGACTGTCATCGGCATAAGCGCCGCCATAAACGCCCGATACAGGCTTGGGCACAGTATCATAGCGGCCAAAGACGTCTTCCATCGCCTTGCTGATCTCGCCCAGCGTCGCACGGACGCGAGCCGCCTTGACTGCCAGGTCGAGAAGATTGCCCTTGCCCCTCGCTCCCTCCGTCAGCGCGGAGAGCGCAGCCTGGCAGGCCGCCTCGTCACGGCCAGCCTTGACTTTCTTTATGCGTGCTATTTGGGCGTCACGGACCTTGTGGTTGTCCACCTCAAGTATTTCCAGGGCGTCTTCATTTTCCAGGCGGTATTTGTTTACGCCGACAATGACGTCCTCGCCCCGGTCGACGCGGGCCTGCCGTGCTGCGGCCGCTTCTTCGATCATTGCCTTGGGCCAGCCTGCCGCCACCGCTTTCGCCATGCCGCCTTCGGCTTCGACGCGCTCGATAATGTCCCAAGCCTTGTCGACCAGTTCCTTGGTAAGGGCCTCGATATAATAGCTGCCGCCCAGCGGATCGACGACATTGCACATGCCGCTTTCCTGCTGAATCACGATCTGCGTGTTGCGCGCGATGCGGGCGGAAAAATCCGTTGGCAAGGCAATCGCCTCATCCAGCGCATTGGTGTGAAGCGACTGCGTGCCGCCCAACATCGCGGCCATGGCCTCGATCGTCGTCCGAATGACGTTGTTATAGGGGTCCTGCTCCGTCAAGGACACGCCAGAGGTCTGGCAGTGTGTGCGCAGCATCTTGCTGCGTTCCTGCCTTGCGCCCAGCTCGGTCATGGCGCGATACCAAAGAGTCCGTGCGGCGCGCAGCTTCGCAACTTCCATGAAGAAATTCATGCCGATGGCGAAGAAGAAGCTCAAACGTCCAGCGAACTGATCGATATCAAGACCGGACGCCACGCCATATTTCACATATTCCATGCCGTCCGCGATGGTGAAGGCCAACTCCTGCACCTGCGTGGCTCCCGCCTCCTGCATATGATAGCCTGAGATGGAGATGGAGTTGAACTTCGGCATGTGCTCCGACGTGTAACCGAATATGTCGGAAATGATTCGCATCGACGGTTCAGGCGGATAGATATAGGTGTTGCGGACCATAAACTCTTTCAGAATATCGTTCTGAATGGTTCCGGAGAGCTTGTCCTGCGAAACGCCCTGCTCTTCCGCCGCGATGATATAGAAGGCGAGGACCGGGATCACTGCGCCGTTCATGGTCATGCTGACCGACATCTGGTCGAGCGGAATGCCGTCGAAGAGGATTTTCATGTCATCGATGGTATCGATGGCAACCCCTGCCTTACCCACGTCGCCGGTGACGCGCGGATGGTCGCTGTCATAGCCGCGATGAGTGGCAAGGTCGAATGCGACCGAAAGCCCCTTCTGACCCGCCGCCAGATTGCGGCGATAAAAGGCGTTGGATTCCTCCGCCGTCGAAAAGCCGGCATATTGTCGGATGGTCCAGGGCTGGCCCGCATACATGCTGGCGCGCACGCCACGCGTAAACGGCGCAAAGCCGGGCAAGCCAGGATCCAGGTCCTGCACATCGTCCGCCGTATATAGCGGCTTTACGTCAATGCCCTCTGGCGTGTGCCACGTAAGGTCGCGCCCTTTCACTTCCTTTTCGGAAAGCGTCTTCCATTCGTCGATCGTGCGTTTACCGGTCATCGCCTGCCCTCAAATTTGGCGGGACGCTTTGCCAGGAAGGCCTGCACGCCTTCCGCGAAATCCGCGCTACGTCCCGCGTCCCGCTGATGCCGGCATTCCATGTCCAGCGCCTGCGAGAATGTCGATTCCATCGCTTCTGTAAGACCCTTCCGGATCATGCCAAGCGCTCCAGTCGCTGAATTGGCAAGCCGTGTGGCCAACGTCTGAGCCTCGCTCCGAAGCACGTCGTCGTCCACGACCTTGTAGATCAAACCCCAGTTTTCAGCTCGTTCCGCGGGGATACGCTCGCCCAGCATCATCATCTGGGTGGCCCTGGCCCTACCGATCAGGCGAGGAAGCATCCACGTTACGCCGCCGTCGGGCACCAGGCCGATATTCACGAAGGCATGGAGGAAATAGGATGAGCGCGCGGCAACCACGAAATCGCATGCCAGCGCAAGCGACGTTCCGATGCCCGCACAAGGACCATGCACTGCCGCCACCATAGGCAGCGGCAAAGCCATGATCTTTTCCATCGCCGGATTGTAATGATGTTCCAGAAGCTCGCTGATGTCGTCGGGAAGCCCGCCCTCCATTTGCAGGTCGGTGCCGCTGCAAAAACCCTTGCCCGATCCAGTCAATATGGCGGCGCGCGCACCCTGCTGCGGTGCTGCGTAGAGCGCCGCGACAATCTCATCCATCATTTGGGGGATAAGGGCATTCAAACGATCGGGTCGGTTAAGCGCAATCGTCAAGACGCCATTGTCTACACCCGTCTGGATGAATTCATAGGTCATGACGCTGCTCCGTTCATACCGAGCGCAGTGCGGTGGAAGAAAGGAAAAGGATCAATGCCCGCTCCCCTGCGGCGTCTCCATCAGTTCGACCAGCACGCCGCCCATGTCCTTGGGATGCACAAAGATCACCGGCGTACCGTGGGCGCCAATGCGCGGCTCGCCCAGGACCTTTGCGCCTTTTGCCTCCATCTCGGCCTTGGCCGCATGGATGTCGGCAACCTCAAAACAGACATGATGTTGCCCGCCCTGAGGGTTCTTTTCCAGGAACTTGATAATGGGGCTGTTTTCGCCCAGCGGCTCGATCAACTCCACTTGGCAATTTGGTGTATCGACGAAACAAACGCGTACACCCTGAGGCGGCAGATCGAAGGGTTCATGGACCTTCGTCGCACCCAGGAGATTGACATACATCTCCACCGATTTCCCGATAGAAGGTGTCGCAATGCCGACATGATTGAGACGACCGATGCCCATCAGAGCTTTTCCACCACTATGGCGATACCCTGCCCACCGCCGATGCACATGGAGCAAAGGCCATATTTCCCGCCCGTACGCTCCAGTTCGTAAAGCGCTTTCACGGCCAATATTGCGCCCGTCGCGCCAATGGGGTGACCCAGCGAAATGCCGCTGCCATTGGGGTTGACCTTTTCGGGGTCAAAGCCAAGTTCCTGCGCAACTGCACAGGCCTGAGCAGCGAATGCTTCATTGCTTTCGATGATGTCGATATCCGCAAGCGAAAGCCCCGCCCGTTCGAGCGCAATAGGGATCGCCTTGACCGGACCTATACCCATGATGCCCGGTTCCACGCCCGCATGTCCCCAGGCGAGGATGCGGCCCATGGGCTTGAGGCCTCTTGTGTCCACTGCTTTTTGAGAAGCCAGCACGACCGCTGCGGCACCGTCATTAATGCCAGAAGCGTTGCCCGCCGTTACGGAGCCTTCCTTCTCAAAAGCCGGGCGCAACTTCTTTAAATCCTCGGCACTCACGTCGGTCCGAACATGCTCATCAGTATCAAAGACAGTGAAGCCCTTGCGGGTTTTGATCTCTATCGGCAGGATTTGCGAGTTGAACCGGCCTTCGGCCTGTGCCCTAGCAGCGCGCTCATGGCTGGTTACGGCAAGCGCGTCCTGCGCCTCACGCGTGATGTTGTACTTCTTCGCCACGTTTTCCGCGGTGATGCCCATATGAAAGCCTTCAAAGGGATCGCTCAGCACGGCCAGCATGGCGTCGATAGCGGCGACGTTCCCCATCTTGGTTCCCCAGCGGGCCGTCGTCAGCACATGGGGCGAAAGGCTCATATTCTCCGCTCCGCCGGCAACAGCAATGTCGCACTCACCCAGGGCAACCATCTGCGCCGACGAGATAATCGCCTGGAGGCCTGAGCCGCAAAGACGATTAACGGTCAGAGCGGGTGCTTGGACCGGAATGCCCGCATTCACGGCGGCGACGCGCGCAGAATAGGCATCCTTGGGTTCGGTCGGGATCACCTGCCCCATTACGACATGCCCGACATCCGACGGAGTCAGGCCAGCGCGGCTCACCGCCTCCGAAATCACCAAAGCGCCAAGTTTTGCAGGGGCCAAGTCCTTCAGGGAGCCGCCAAAGCTGCCGATAGCGGTCCGGACTCCGGAAAGGATGTAGACAGGTTCAGTAGTCATATCTTGACGTCTTTCAATTCAATCATGCAATCGCTGTTACAGCGGAATATTATCGTGCTTCTTCCACGGATTTTCGAGCGCCTTGTTGCGCAACTTCCGCAGGCCCAGCGCAATCCGGCGACGGGTCGAGTGCGGCTGGATAACCTCGTCGATGAAACCCTTGCTCGCCGCCACAAAGGGGTTGGCGAAGCGCGCCTCATACTCCTTGGTGCGATCGGCGATCTTGTCGGGGCAGTCCATATCCTGACGGAAAATGATCTCCACCGCACCTTTCGCGCCCATAACCGCAATTTCAGCGGTAGGCCATGCATAATTCAGGTCACCGCGCAGATGCTTGGATGACATAACGTCATAGGCGCCGCCATAGGCCTTGCGAGTAATGACCGTGATCTTGGGGACAGTCGCCTCCGCAAAGGCGAAGAGGAGCTTTGCCCCATGCTTGATGATGCCGTCATGCTCCTGGCCTACGCCAGGAAGAAAGCCGGGCACGTCCACGAAAGTGACGATCGGAATATTGAAGGCGTCGCAGAAACGCACGAAACGTCCCGCCTTCTTCGAGGCTTTAATATCAAGGCAGCCGGCCAATACCATGGGCTGATTGGCCACAATGCCGATGGTGCGGCCTTCGACCCGTCCAAAGCCGCAAATGATATTGCCTGCATGCGCCGGCTGAACTTCGAAGAAATCGCCTTCATCAACCGTTTTGCGGATCAGCTCGTGCATATCATAGGGCTGGTTGGCATTGGCCGGGATGAGCGCATCCAGGCTCTCCTCCATACGGTCCCATGCGTCCGCGGTCGGACGCTCCGGCACTTCCTCACGGTTTGAAAGCGGCAGGAAGTCGATAAAGTCGCGCGCGGCGAGCAATACCTCAATGTCGTTTTCGAAAGCCACGTCAGCCACACCGGATTTGGTTGTGTGAGTGACGGCGCCGCCAAGCTCTTCCTGAGTCACGATCTCATTTGTCACGGTCTTGACCACGTCAGGACCCGTCACGAACATATAGCTTGAATCTTTCACCATGAAGATGAAGTCGGTCATGGCCGGCGAATAGACCGCGCCACCCGCACAGGGCCCCATGATGAGCGAAAGCTGGGGCACAACGCCCGACGCAAGCACGTTGCGCTGGAACACCTCGGCATAGCCCGCGAGCGAGGCAACGCCTTCCTGAATGCGCGCGCCACCGGAGTCGTTCAACCCGATCACGGGCGCACCGACCTTCATCGCCATGTCCATGATCTTGCAGATCTTCTGAGCATGACGCTCCGACAGCGACCCGCCAAAGACAGTGAAGTCCTGGCTGAAGACATAAACCAGCCGACCATTGATCGTCCCCGATCCCGTCACTACGCCGTCCCCAGGAATCACCTGCTCGTGCATGCCGAAATCGACGCAATTATGTTCGACATACATGTCGAGTTCTTCGAACGACCCCTCATCGAGAAGGACGTCAAGCCGTTCTCGCGCGGTCAGCTTGCCCTTACTGTGCTGAGCAGCAATGCGCTTCTCACCGCCGCCAAGGCGAGCGCCTTCCCGTTTCGCTTCAAGTTGTTCGACGATCGCCTGCATATTCCGCATTTCCCTGCGTTAATCCGCCACAAGAAATGCTCCTTTTCAGCCTTTATGTCGTCATGCAAATGTAATTTTGCAAAAACGATATTTTACACTGCGCCGTGCCGTCACTTCATCAAAACCAACTCTTCGGCCATGCTGGGGTGCAACGCCATAGTGTTGTCGAAATCCTGTTTGGTAAGGCCCGCTTTCACGGCGATGGCCGCTGCCTGAAGAATTTCTGGAGCATCCGAACTGATCATGTGCAAGCCAATGACCTGCCCCGTGACGGCATTGCAGATCATCTTGTAGAGCCCCCGTTCATTACGGCCGGCCAGCACATTCTTCATCGACCGGAAGTCCGATGTGTAGACCTTGATGGATCCCACCTTGTTCCGTGCCTCGGCCTCGGTCATGCCTACGCCCGCCAGCGGAGGGTTGCTGAAGACCGCCGCCGGAATGCAGCTATAATCCACTATATGGGGATTGTCGCCAAAGACGGTGTCCGCGAAGGCCTGTCCTTCCCGGATGGCAACAGGGGTGAGTTGCACGCGGTTGGTCACGTCCCCAACGGCATAGATGCTTTCACAGCTCGACCGGCTATATTCATCTACCGGGATGGCGCCCTGTGCGTCGAGTTCAATGCCCGCATTGTCCAGGCCCAGCCCATCCGTCTTCGGCTTCCGTCCCGTGGCGAACAGCAGCATATCGCATTCGAGAGGCTCATGCCCTTTATTATAGACCAGAAGAGAGCCGTCTTCCTGCTTTACCACCTTTTCGAAGGGTGCGTTGAAGCGGAACTCAATGCCCTTCATCATGCTGATCTGCAGCAGCCGGTCGCGGATCTGCGCGTCGTAGCCGCGCAGCAGCTGGTCGGATCGATTGATCAGCGTCACATGACTGCCGAATTCATGGAAGATGCCAGCGAACTCGTTGGCGATATATCCTCCTCCGGCGATCACCACCCGCCTGGGCTGGGTTTCCAGGTGGAACACCTCGTTCGAAGTGATGCCATATTCCGCGCCCTCGCAATCAGGTGCCATCGGCCATGCGCCGACCGCGATCAGAATATATTTTGCGGTCACGGTGCGCCCGCTGGCAAGTTTGACCTGATGAGGTCCGGCCACGGTCGCCCGCTCGCGAATGATTTCGACCTTATGATTATCGAGCGTCTGGGTGTAGAGGCCGTTCAACCGATCGACCTCATCGAGAACATTGTTCCTTAATGTCGCCCAGTCGAACTTGCAGTCGGGCACGTCCCAACCGAACCGCTTGGCGTCCTGAAGATCCTCGGCGAAATGCGCTCCATAGACGAGCAGCTTCTTGGGCACACAGCCGCGAATGACACAGGTGCCGCCGACCCGATGCTCTTCGGCCACGGCCACTTTTGCGCCATGGGCGGCGGAAACGCGTGCGGCGCGTACGCCGCCCGATCCAGCGCCGATCACAAACAGGTCATAATCATATTCGCTCATATAGAAACTCCTGGTGCCGCCAGCGGATATGGCGGCTGATGCAGTGGCTTACAAATGGGTTTTGACTATCAGATTGATCGGGCAGATTGATCGGGCGCCTTGTTCGTCCGGATTTGCACTGTTAGGTCAGGCGGAGAAGTTCCTCATTACCTACTGCCCCAGATCTCAGAAATCCTTGATAAAAATCGCATCCCTTTCGTGCCAGCAGTGTCAGTTGCTGCTCGGTCTCGACACCTTCAGCCACCACGGAAAGGCCCAGCGATTTCGCCATGTCGATGACGCCGCCGACGATGATGCTGTCGCGTTCCGACCCTGCAATGTCCTTTGCCAAGGCGCTGTCGATCTTCAGATAATCGAGGGGCAGCGACTTCAGATAGGCAAGGCTGGAATATCCCGTACCGAAATCGTCAATCGCCACGCGCACTCCCGCCGCCTGCCATTTTGCCAATAGCGCCGAAGCGGCAGCCAGATCCTCGATAAGGCCGCTTTCGGTGATTTCCACGGTCAGCCGATCGTGCGGGAAACCACTGGCGCGCAGCCTTTCCATGAAGCGATCGAAATAATCTGGCTGGGCGATATCGGCGGCGGTGACGTTGATGGCAAGGCGAAGCGACGCCAGTCTCGCTGGCCAATGCGCCGCGACCTCCAGCGCCCGCATCTGGATGTGCGTCGATAGCGGAAGCAAATAATCGGATCGTTCGGCAGCCGCGAAAAGCGCACTCGCGCCCAGAGAGCCAAAGCGAGGATGGTTCCAGCGCGCCAGCGCCTCTACTCCCGTCAATGCGTCATCGGCCATCGCATATTGCGGCTGGAAGACGATTTCGATCTCCCCGCGGCTAACGGCGAGGCGAAGGTCGGTTTCCAACTGATCGTCATCGACCGCCAAACTGCGGTCGTCCCGAACACGCACTCGGACGCTCTGATTTTCCGATGCCTTCGCGTCCGCAAGTGCGGCCCCGGCGCGGCGGAGCAAACGGCCGGCATCGTCGCTGGCAAGCGGCTCGGCTATCCCGCATCGCGCTGTAAGGCGGATGAGATGATCGCCTGCACTAAATGGCCGGGCGACGGCTGCGATCAATCGGTGCGCCAGAAATGCGGCGCGCTCCGTCCCCTTCTCACGCGGCAGTCCGATGAGGAATTCGGTGCCGGCCACCCGCGCCAGCATTGCGCCGCTTCCTACCTCTTCTTCGACCAGTCTTTCGATTCGGCGGCCTACGCGTCCCAGCAAAGCATTGCCCGCCATATGACCATAGGCGGCATTCATGCGATCGAACTGGCTGATCGAGAGCAGAATAAGAGCCATGGTTTCCCCACGAGCAAGTTCGCGGTCGATCCACTTGTGCGCCGCCCTCCGGTTGGACAGCCCAGTCAGGTAATCCTTTTCCTCTGGCAATCGGCTTTCGCCATGGGGGAGAATTTCAATTTCCCCCGAAATGCTACCCCCCTCCGCATATAAATGATGCGCGACCCGCCTGTCGGGATCGCCGGGTAGGATATGCGCAAATGCTGCACCTGCGCCGCTGCGCACGACCTGCCGCGCCAGGCGTAGAGCGGCGCGGCGCTCGGCGGAAGGAAGAAACCGCAGGAGGTCTGCGGGCCTGATCAAGCTTTGTGCGATGCCAAAATGCTCTGCCAGGGCGGAACTGATAACCACGCGACCCGATCCGGCCTCATGGCGCCAGAACAGGCCGTCGCTGCGCTGGATGGCATTGCGGCTGCGCGTTTCCACCTGCCCGCCACCCAACCGCTCTACGTGCCGTTGTGCAAAGGCCAGCCCTAGGGCCAGCCGTTCGCCACTGACCTCATCGGCCAGATAATGGGTCGCCCCCGCAGTAAGCATCTCGGGTAACTGTGCGCTTTCGGACGGATCTACCAGCACCAGCAAGGCCCCGCCCATGGCCTCCACAGCTTCCGACAGAGCAGAAACAACGGGCAACGCTTTCCCTATGCCCCGTCTGGCATCGATTACGGCTACATGCGCTTGACTTCCTAGAAAGCGTTGTTCGACGCCTGCGGAACGGCGCGCCGCAACTGGACGCCAACCCGCCTCCTGCGCCAACGCCGAAAGCAGGTCCCTGTCGTGCGCTGAAAGAATGAACAGCGGCAAATGCGACGTCGTCGGTGTGGGCGCATCGGTATCGCCGCCCTCTTTTTGCCAGTCGGAAATGGCAGCTTGCCCCAATTTCAGATTCCGTTTCTTTTTATATGCCCGTACTTAATGCCAGAAAAACCTTTATGTCATCTATATGAATCAGCGGATTTCAGCGATGGCGTCTTCGCACCGATAACAAGCACAATTTTTGTCTTCGATCGGGAACCTTTCCCTCAGGCGCACGTTTTTATTTTCCACCTTATCGAGAGACAAGGTGGGAAGATGTCTGTCGAAAGAGAGAAATCTTCATGGGAGCCCCGCCGCGAGAGCGACGGGGCTTACTTGTTGGTGGCCTATTCACCTCCGCCTGATCAGCCGCCTCACTGGCGCCTGATATGGCGTTCCTTCGCCATAGGTATCTTCCAGGAACTTCCGAATTCCTTCAAGCTCATGTTCCGTCAGGTGCTCGATGCCTATAAATTCATTCCGAGCCGGTTCAGCCGCCCGGATCAGTTCGTCGAGCTTTGCCTGAATGGCGCTTGCGTCGCGATTTTGTGCGCTCTGGATCAGAAACACCATTAAAAAAGTAACGATAGTAGTTCCGGTATTGATGATGAGTTGCCAGGTGTCTGACCAATGAAAAAGCGGTCCCGTAATCCCCCACAGCAGAACAACGCCCAACGCCACAAGGAAGGCTTCGGGCCTTCCCACCATCATCGCAATATTTTGGGCAAAGCGGCTGAAGAAATGGTCCATGGCGCATCCTTACAGTTTATAAGCGCGTCAGCA
The DNA here is from genome assembly GCF_014200045.1 of Rhizorhapis suberifaciens. Taxonomy (GTDB): domain Bacteria; phylum Pseudomonadota; class Alphaproteobacteria; order Sphingomonadales; family Sphingomonadaceae; genus Rhizorhapis; species Rhizorhapis suberifaciens. Next base: position 9,114 of record NZ_JACHOV010000010.1, on the reverse strand, counting down.
TGACCCAGTCGCCCGTGCTCGGCAACTATTCAACAACAATCATGCCCTTCATGCCAAAGCCGCTATGCAGGAAATGCGTACATTTAAGTTTGTAGCGCCCGGCCACGGGGGTCAGCGTCAGGTCGACGCTTGCGCCTTTTTTCACCTCCACCTTGCCTTTGTGGACAAGATGGGCGCTCGCGGGATCCAGTTGCGCCCGGCTGAAGAAATCGGGAGCCGCAAAATTATGCCCGCCCGACCCTTGGTTTGTGAGGCGCAGCACCGCTTTTTGCCCTGCCTCAAGCCGGATGGTCTTGGGCGAATAGCTGAAGTCTGCGAGAACCACCTCTATTCGAGACAAAGCAGCCGGCTGCGCTGTAGCTTGGCCTGCTAACGCCAATAATGCGATTGCTGGAACAAGAAGCGGGATAACCATGGCCCGATCCTCCTGTCGGCATATTAACATATCTGCGGTCGGCGCGACACCCATCCGCTTGCACCCTGCCGCTTACCGGGCGATCCAGCTGCGGGCCTTGTCCAGTTCGTCGAGCGCAAATGTTGCTACCTCGGCGGACATGACGCCCGCCATCATCTTTACTATTGGCTTGATCCAGCTCTTGTCAGTGACAATAGCAACCCGCGCTATGTCTTTCAGGTGGCGAAAGGACCAACCAAGATCCTCCCACCAGATGCCGGGGCTGAGCCAACCGATATCCCGTACGATCTCCAATACCGATATCTTGCCATTCGCCGCAATCAACTGGTCCATGTCGGTGATAAGCGTCCGATAACTTTTCGTATCGGCCGCACCATCTATTTCTATCTCTACAATGCCCTTCTTAGAATCCAGCCGATGGCTAAGCATGTGATTATCCCCTCTTTACGACCCGATTCGGGGGATTTTCCCCCGACGATTTTTAATTATTGTTTATTTATCAAATACTTGTGCCGTTGTGACAGGTTAAGGCTGCGCCGTCCACAATGATCATTGTCATGAAGCAATGAAGATAAAGAAGGGAAATATCATGCGCAATTTCATGCTTTCGCTCGCAGCGGCGTCGTTGGTCCTACCGGCGGCGGTGGCATTCTCATCCAGCGGTGCTCAGGCAAGGGATTACCGCTACAAGGAATGGCGCGGTCGGGATGGACGGACCTACTGCCGCAAATCGGACGGCACCGTGGGTCTGATCGTTGGCGGCGTGGGCGGCGCACTGGTTGGCCGTTCCATCGATACGCGCGGTGAACGCGCTACCGGCACCATTTTAGGCGCTGCCGCTGGCGCACTCATCGGCAAGGAAATCGACAGCAAGCGCCGCTGCCGCTAACCGGACGTTGGTAATAAAGGGCGAGCCGCAACGGTTTGCCCTTTTTCATTCATATGTTTCTTTCATATAACGCGTGCCGAGTTGCGCGCTTCGTGAGACGCAGCAATCATGCAATCGCAAATGCCCGTAAGAGCAATGCGCGCGCAATCGACGCGCTTGGGTTTTCGAATTTCGCATATAAGGCGAAATCGAATCGAGGAGACCTGAATGACCGTTGATTCCATGCTGTCTGACGACTTCAAACAGGCCATGCGCCGCTTGGCTACGACAATAGCGATCATAACCGCCGGGACGGGTGAGAAGTGGACGGGAATGGCGGCGACGGCTGTCATGTCGATAACGGCCGATCCGCCCACGCTCCTCGTCGCGGTAAATCGCACTGCGAGCCTGTCTCCCGTTCTCCAGGCGGAGCATTGCTTTTGCGTTAATCTGCTGGCCGAACGGCACCGCGACCTTGTGGGCGTGTTCAGTGGCGCCAAAAAAGGTGCAGCGCGTTTCGAGGATGGCGGTTGGATTGCATCGGAAGAAGGTCTCCCGGTTTTGCCTGACGCCGTCGCCAGTCTTTTCTGCACGACCCAAATGACCGTCGGCGTCGCAACGCATACCTTGTTCATTGGTCAAGTGCATCGCATTGTGAACCATCCCAGCATCGACCCGCTGATTTGGGTGGACGGCTCCTTTGGATCTGCACAGCGTATTTGACGGACGGCAACTAAACCCGGTCTCCGGCGCCCCCCTTGGAAGCGGCCTTCACTGCGCTTAAAGAAAAACCATGGCATTCGGCGCAGAATATAAAAAGCAACTGGAAGCACTTGCTGGGCGCGGGCGATTGCGTCGCCTGATCCCCCGCGAGGGCCGGGACTTTGCCTCTAACGATTATCTCGGCCTCTCCCATGATCCCTTCATCGCTCAGGCCATCGTCGACGCAGTAGAACGGGGCGTTCCCTTGGGCTCAGGAGGCTCGCGGCTCCTTCGCGGCAACGCTCCGGAACATGGGGCGCTGGAGGAAAAGGCCGCCCGCTTTTTCGGCAGCGAGGGCGCGCTTTATTTTTCCAGCGGATTTGCCGCCAATACAGCCCTGTTTTCCACTTTGCCGCAAAAGGGCGACCTGATCCTGGCCGACGAGCTCATTCACGCCAGTGCCCATGACGGCCTGCGCATGGCGCGGGCCGAATACAGATTCGCACGCCATAACGACGTAAACGCCTTTGAGGCCGCCATTCGGCAATGGCGGACGGAGGGCGGCCAAGGGCGCGTCTGGATCGCCTTTGAGACTCTCTACAGCATGGACGGAGACGTGGCTCCGATCAGCGGCTTCGCTAGCCTTGCGGCCGCCGAGGACGCCTGGCTGCTGCTTGATGAGGCGCATGCCACCGGCATATATGGACCCCAGGGCAAGGGCCTCGCCGCAGCCCTTGAGGGGCAGGACAATGTCGTTTCGCTGCACACCTGTGGCAAGGGACTGGGCGCGGAGGGTGCACTTGTCTGTGCATCGAAGACCGTCATCGATTATCTTGTCAACCGCGCGCGACCCTTCATCTTTTCGACCGCACCCTCTCCATTGATGGCAGTCGCTGTATCCGCTGCCCTCGACCGCGTCGCCGAAGCCGACGATCTGCGAGCGCGCCTAATGGACTTGCGTGCTCACGCCGACAAAGCAGTCTGCGAACGCTTTGGCCTCCCGTCTTCGAAGAGTCAGATCATTCCGGTAATCCTGGGTGAGGATAAGCGCACCATGCGCGTGGCGGAGACGTTACAGGCCGCAGGCTTCGATATAAGGGGCATCCGCCCACCCACTGTTCCACGCGGCACTTCTCGTTTGCGTCTTTCGCTCAATCTGAATGTGGATGAAAGCGACATCAGCGCTCTGGCCGAGGCAATGGCGAGAGCCATGGAGGCCAACCCGTGAGCGGCGCAATTGTTATCGCCGGGACCGATACGGGCATCGGCAAGACGGTCTTTGCGGCGGGACTCACGAGGGCCTTGGGCGGCTATTATTGGAAGCCGGTTCAAGCGGGCATGGAAGAGGGCACTGATAGCGAAACCGTCGCCCATCTATCCGGCCTGCCACTTCAGCATATTTTGCCCGAAGCCTACCGCCTTGCCACCCCCGCCTCCCCGCACCTCGCCGCGCGGCTTGACAATTTGGAGATCGATCCGGCCCGTTTGGTCCTCCCGTCGGCTGACGGTCCGCTCATCATTGAGGCCGCAGGTGGCGTACTCGTACCGCTAACCGACGATCTGCTTTACGCCGACCAGCTCGCGCGCTGGCAGTCGCCGGTCATCATTTGCGCCCGAACAGGATTGGGCACAATCAACCACAGCCTGCTAACGGTTGAGGCGCTTCGTTCCCGCGGCGTACCTTTGGTGGGGATCATTTTCATCGGCGATGGGCACGAGGAAAATCAACGGATCGTGCCAAGGCTTGCCAGGGTGCCTTCGCTAGGCCGGTTGCCAATGGTCGATCCGCTGGATAGCGAGACGTTGGCAAGGGCGATTCGGGAAAATATCGATCTGGCCGCGATAAGGGCGGCGTTATGATCCGCTCCGCCGATAACGCTAGACGGCAAGTATTGCGGTCTCTCAAATGCAGGTTCTGCGTATGACTTCGCCCATCTGGCACCCCTTTACCCAGCACGGCTTGCAGGAGCCGATACCTACCGTTGTTCGGGCCGAAGGGGCCCTCCTTCACTGCGCTGACGGCTCTACCCTGATAGACGGCATTTCAAGCTGGTGGGTGACGACGCACGGACATTGCCATCCGCGCATCATGGCGGCCATCACCCAGCAAGCGCAGAAGCTCGACCAGGTGATCTTTGCCGGTTACACCCATGAACCGGCCGAAGAGGTCGCCCGCCGCGTCATCGACATCGCTCCTGCTGGCCTCACCCGCGTCTTCTTCTCCGATAGCGGCTCGACCAGTGTGGAGGTCGCCTTGAAAATGGCGCTCGGCTATTGGCACAACCGCCGCGAGCCGCGCCGACGCATATTGGTGCTCGAACACAGCTATCATGGGGACACCATTGGTACGATGTCGGTGGGTGAACGGGGCGTTTTCAACCGCCCCTACGCCCCGCTGCTCTTTGATGTCGGAACCATACCCTTCCCGACGCTGGGTCGAGAACAGCTTGCGCTCGACGCACTGGAACAGGCTTGCAAGGGCGATGAACCTCCCGCCGCCTTCATCGTTGAACCGCTGATCCTGGGCGCGGGCGGCATGCTGATCTACGGGCCCGAAACGCTAAAGGCGATGCGCGAAATCTGCGCGCGGCATAATGTCCTCTTCATCGCCGATGAAGTGATGACAGGGTGGGGTCGCACAGGCACGCTGTTCGCTTGCGAGCAGGCGGGTATTTCCCCCGATATCATGTGTTTGTCGAAGGGGCTGACTGGCGGCTCAATCCCCCTTGCCGTCACCCTTGCGAATGATCCCATTTTCGAAGCGCATTATTCGACCGACCGGCGAGACCTTTTCTACCATTCCAGCAGCTACACAGCTAATCCGATCGCATGTGCAGCGGCCGCCGCCAATCTCGCCATCTGGCGGGAAGAGGACGTGCTCGGACGCATCGCAAAGCTTTCCAGCCAAATGCGGAGTTTGATGACCCGGTTTGACGATGGTCTGCATTTCGAAAACAGCCGCCAGATCGGCGCGATCGCAGCGCTCGACATAAAGACGGAACGTTCAGGCTATCTGTCTGATGTGGCCCCGCAGCTCCGCGATTTCTTCCTGAAACGCGGTATCTTGCTGCGGCCGCTCGGCAATAGCATTTATGCTATGCCGCCCTATGCCATCGGCGAGGACTCCCTCGAAATATTGTTCGACGCTATCACCGAGGCTGGTCAAGTCTTCGTCCGCTGACGAAAGCTTGCGGCACAGCTTTTCATTTGGGCAATTTGGCGCTATGGCGGCGCGATTTTTGAATTTATCGGGATTTTATGGCGAAAGAAGAACTGCTTGAAATGCGCGGACAGGTTGTGGAGCTTCTCCCCAACGCCATGTTTCGCGTGAAACTGGAAAATGATCATGAAATTCTTGGTCACACCGCCGGCAAGATGCGCAAGAACCGCATCCGCGTGCTGGTAGGCGACGAAGTTCTCGTTGAACTCACCCCCTATGATCTCACCAAGGGCCGGATCACCTACCGGTTCAAGTGAGGGTTCTACCTGGCAGAAACCCTGTCTCCTGCGAAAGCAAGGGCCCGGAGTTTAGCAAAACTGGATCTGTCGCACCTTTGGTATCCGCATTCGCCGGATAGGTAGTTGGTAAATCATGCCCATGCGCCTGATCCTTGCCTCATCATCCCCTCGCCGCCTTGATCTGCTGGCGCAGATTGGCGTCACCCCGGATGTGGTTGATCCCGCCGATATCGACGAAACCGTGCTGAAGGGTGAGCGCCCCGAAAGTCACGCCCGGAGATTATCGATGGAAAAGGCCACCGCCGTAGCCAACCGCCACCCAGGCGCGCTCATTCTATCGGGGGACACCGTCGTCGCGGCAGGCCACCGAATTCTGCCAAAGGCAGAGACGGAAGACCAGGCACGTGAATGTCTCAACCTCCTTTCAGGCCGACGCCACCGTGTTCACAGCGCGATTACGCTGATCGGTGCGGAAGGCCGCATTCACCATCGGCTTTCAACCAGCATGGTCACGTTCAAGCGACTCCATCCGGCTGAAATTGACAGCTATCTCGTAAGTGGCGAATGGCACGGGAAAGCGGGCGGCTATGCCATTCAGGGTCGTGCGGCGGGCCTTATCCGCAATTTATCAGGCAGTCACAGCGGCGTGGTCGGCTTGCCGCTGATGGAAGTGCGTTCATTACTTGTCGCTGAAGGCTATCTGCATGTCTGAATGGCTCTATGAAGAAGGCATAGGCGAAAACCGGGCAGCGCTCGTTCACAAGGGCGAGATCCTTGAGGCCCATGTCGAGCGGGAAGGCAAGCGCGCCCTCGCGGCCGCAATCGTTTCGGGGCGCCTGATCCGCACAATAATACCGCGGCGAAGAGGCATCGTTCGCTTCGACAGCGGTGAGGAAGCCCTCTTGGAACCCATTCCGCCAAAGCTGGCTGAGGGAGCTACCCTTTTGGCAGAAGTGCTTCGTGAACGCATTGGCGAGGAGGGGCGCGACAAACTCGCCAAGATTCGTGTGGCCCCGGCCGGGTCTAAACCGCGCCCCGGTCCCGCTCTCTATCAGCGCATTTCTTCGACCGATCAGCCTGTAACCCCCTGCCCCGCCTACGAGCCTGACCGGCTGGAGGAACATGGCTGGGGCGAGTTGATGGAAGAAGCGATGACGGGCGAAGTTGGGACTGAAGCAGCGTCGCTCCGGATATTCCTTACCCCAGCCATGACGCTGATCGACGTCGACGGCAGCCTGCCTCCTGCGCAGCTTGGGCCCAAGGGCGCGGCATTGGCCGCAAAGGCGATCAGCCGCATGGGAATCACTGGTTCCATCGGCATCGATCTTCCGACCATGAACAACCGGGACGAGCGGCAGATTGCCGCCAATCTTTTCGATAAGCACTTACCGCAGCCCTTTGAACGCACGGCAGTCAACGGCTTTGGGTTCCTGCAGGCGATCCGCAAACGCGAGCGCCCCTCGCTGCCCGAAATCCTGCGTGAGGATCCCGTTCTTACCGCCGCGCTGGCGCTGCTCCGTCGCGGGGAACGCCATGGCAATGGCGGCGCCGTGACCCTTGTAGGCGCGCCCGCCGTCATTGCGCGGCTGCGCAAGGCGAAGGACTGGCTCGACCTGCTTGAGCGCCGCCGGGGTGGCCCCGTTGCCTTGCGCCCGGACGAGAGCCTCTCCATATCCGGCTTCCATGCAGAATAGGAAATCCAAATCCAACGATTGTCCGGTCTGCGGGCAGACTGCCACGGCGGATTTTCGCCCTTTCTGCAGCCGCGGCTGCCGCGATCGCGACCTCCTCAACTGGCTTGGCGAAGGCTATAAGGTCCCCGGCCCATCTACGCGCGAAGATGGAGAAGTTCAGGACGAAAATGGGGTAGACAACGCCCCTTAGCCCCGCCTATAGGCACGGCTCCTGACGCGCTCGCGGATTCACGCGGCAGCGCTCCAAAGCCCGGGTAGCTCAGTTGGTAGAGCATGCGACTGAAAATCGCAGTGTCGGCGGTTCGATCCCGTCCCCGGGCACCATTTTCGATGACTTAAATGTAATGCGTTAAAAGCGTGGGCTTCGTTTAACAACAATGGAACCATGCAGGCTTTCCGAACGGCAAGCGGTGCTGCACCCAGGCGCCAATTCCGCTGCCTTAACCAAAATTTTTATCCGCTCCGTCATGGTCCCGTTGATGATTCGAGCGGGTGACAGTGGAATATGAATGCATATCAGGGAAAGATGAGGGTTGACGTCAGCGACGGAGCTTTCAGCCAATATCCCGCTCCTGAAGATATGATCGTGTTGAAGCCGGAGTTCGGCATCCGCTTCACCCTGTTCATCGATACCGAGGAAGAGTTTGACTGGCACCAGCCCTTTTCCAGAACCGGCCATAGCGTCGACAGCTTGAAAGGTCTTGCCGAAGGACAGGCGTTTTTGAATGGCGCCGGGATCAGGCCGGTTCACATGGTTGACTATCCCATTCTGGAAAGCCCCGCGGCGGTCGAATTGTTGAAGGCGTGGGTAAATGAAGGTCGTTGCGACGCTGGCGCTCAACTCCATCCCTGGGTCAATCCGCCGCATGAGGAGGAGGTGACCGTCGCCAACAGCTATGTCGGCACGCTGCCTGAAGCGCTGGAACGCGCCAAGATACGAGCCCTGCGGGACCGCATAGCGCAAGAGTTGGGCGAAACGCCTGTCAGCTTTCGCGCCGGGCGCTATGGCGTGGGGCCGAACAGCGCCCGGTTGCTTGAGGAGGAGGGCTTCCTGCTCGACAGTTCGGTCCGGTCACTTTTCAATTATCGTTCGCAAATGGGGCCGGATTTCTACCACCTTCCGCCAGTACCCTATTGGGCCGGGCCGGAACGCAAGCTGGTGGAACTGCCGCTTTCGACCACTTTTACTGGCCAACTTCGTTCCTTCGGGCGGCCGCTTTACAAGCTGGCGCAGCAGTTCGGGCCCCTCCCCGGCGCGCTTTCAAAGTTGGGAATGCTCAGCCGCGTGGCGCTGACGCCAGAGGGCATTTCGCCTGAGGACGCCGTCCAGGCAATCGACGGGATGATCGAGGATGGCGTGCGGGTGCTGAACCTGTCATTCCACTCGCCCTCGCTGGAGCCCGGATATACGCCCTATGTCCGGGACGAAGCGGATCTGCGGGAATTCTATCGCTGGTGGGACGTGGTGCTCAACCATTTGGCGCGCCACGGAGTGCGGGCGGCTTCGCTTGGCGAATTGCTGGCGGCCGTTCCTCGGCGCAAAGCCTTATAAGCACTTGCATTGGCGTGCACCCGTCCGCTATCGGACGGCATTCAACTGGTGGGGGCCTGTAGCTCAACGGTAGAGCCGGCCGCTCATAACGGCTAGGTTGGGGGTTCGAATCCCTCCGGGCCCACCAATTTCACTCCAGCCCGATTCACGCAGCATTGCGGCAAGTTCATCAGTTCTTTTGGGGCTGTGCCTTTTCCAGTTGCCATTGGCACCACAGGGCGGCTAAGGCGCTCATCGACCTCGGGGAGTAGCGCAGCCTGGTAGCGCATCTGGTTTGGGACCAGAGGGTCGCAGGTTCGAATCCTGTCTCCCCGACCATTTCTTTGGTGTGTCCGGCCCGGACACATAGGTAACAGAATGTACCTAAGACATGGGTGACAACCTCGCGCCGAACGGGTTGTCGATGGTCTGCAATGTTTTCTGC
>NZ_JACHOV010000009.1 GCF_014200045.1 Rhizorhapis suberifaciens | reverse complement strand
AAGGCAGGGTGAAGGTCGCCGACACGATCGCCGAACTCGCCAAACGCGCCGATATCGATCCGATATGCCTTGAGGCCACGGTCGAACGCTACAATCATTTCATGGACGAAGGGGAAGACCAGGATTTCTTCAAGAAGGCCGAAAAGCTCTACCCCATCCGCACCGGCCCCTTCTATGCCGTCGAAATCCGCGCCACGGCCATGGTGTCGTGCCACTCCGGCCTCGAAATCGACAGCGACGGCCAAGTGATCGACGGGCGGGGCCTAATCATTCCCGGACTCTATGCCGGTGGCGAAGTTCTCGGCTGTACTCTAGGACGTCGATACATTGGCGGCGGCATCGGCATAGCCAATGCGCTCACCTTCGGACGCGTGGCCGGAGAAAGCGCGGCGAAAGGGTGCGCCACGCACCGTGCTTAGGGGGGCGGACTGAAGACTGGCCAGCCCGCTCCTACCTGCGCGGCGTCGACATGAGGCGCCGCATCCTACGCTGGGTCGAGGCCTGGACCGATCGAGTGAGCAATGACGCCAATGAAACTGAATCTTCGGCACATCCGTCGCGATCCGGGCGTCGCGATCCGGGCGTCTCGATCCGGGTTCCGCGCCGGGTGATCGACATGGCGTTAGCCAGTCATGACGAAGTGCACGTCATCGCCTGCCCTGACGTCGCGAAGCAGATCGCTCAGGGCAACGCCCTGGTCGAGCCTAGAAACGCCGCTGAGAAGCCTCCTGGCCACGTCGGCGCCAAGCACGGGGACTGCCAGGCTCATGAACTTGGCCTCGATCCGCTTCGCCTGGCGGAGTAGATCGTCCTCGACCACGCCGGTATCATGATTGGCCTCGTAGCGGGCGCCGTCGTGCGTCTGTACAACCACCCGCACCGCTCCACCTGCAGGCATGTCTCCGTAAACCGACACGCGCTGTCGCATGGAAACAAGCTCCGGATCTGCGGCGCCTTCGTCCGAGAAGGTCTCAAGCGCCGAACTGTTCCGCCTGTGAAGGGCGAGCGCGGCCGCGTGCCTGAGACTGAACTTGGCCTCAAGACCATTGGCCGGATCGAGAATGTTGCATGCCGCAAGGTGGCCAGGCGCAACATGAATGTAGACCGCCGCCACGGCATCCGCAGAAAGATCTGCCTCGTCGCGCAGTTTGGCCAGGCAATCTATTGTCGAATGGGTCATGTAACAGGCTGCGTGATATTTGAAGAGCGTCTTGACGATCTCAGCGCCTGGCGGAGGGATTATGGCGGAGCGAGAGGGCTCGAGGCTGAGGGTCGAGATGAACCCTTGACCCGCCTCCAGCGCGCCGGGATGCGCCGTGAACCCTCGCGCGGCCAGTCGGGCCGCGAGCACACCATTGGCGGCCGCTTTCCCCGCATGAAGGGGCTTGGCCATGCTGCCGAACATCGCCTTCAGCCCGGCGCTCTGCGTCGCGGCCAGGCCGATCGCGTGCGCCATCTGCGTCTCATCCAGTTCGAGCAGCAGGCCGGCCGCAACGGCCGCGCCAATGGCGCCGATCGTGCCCGTCGCGTGAAATCCCATGGCATAATGGGATGGGGCCACTTGGGCGTTGACAATGCAGGCGATTTCATAGCCTGCAATGTAGGCAGTCAGCAAATCCCGACTGCTCTTCCCCTCGGCCTCCGACACGGCGAGAGCAGCCGGAAATATCGCCACCGTGGGATGGCCTTGCATCGTACGGTTGACATCGTCGAAATCGAGCGCGTGCGACGCCACGCCATTGGCGAGTGCGGCATCCTGCGCCGACAGGCGGCAGCGTCGGCCGATCACCATGCACGGGCCTTGACCGACCGATTCCAGCTCATCGGCGAGCAGCATGGCGCAGTCTTCCCGTGCGCCGGGCAGAGCGACGGCAAACCAATCCATGATACATTGCTTGGCCACCATCAGGGCATCAGCCGGCAGGGCGGCAGTTCGATAGTCGAGCGCCGTTCGCGCCAGGAGCCTTGTCAGGCCAGCATTGGCCTGCACCGCTTGATTGCCGCTGTCCATGTCTTCAGTCCCGCTTCTTTCCGACAGTTCTGCGTGGGATACGGGCATGTCCAGCACGCCACGTAACGGCCTGATTTTCGTCTCGGACACCATCGCTCTCCACATAGACGGCTATATCGTATCCGCCATTCTAGGGATGTGGCCAGGTCGGTTAGCAAGCCTAATCGCCACAGCGTCTGTGTTGATTGCATGGGTAATGAGCCTGCCTGAGTCAGCGCGGTGGTATCCAAACAACCGCGCGCGCCACACAACAGCTTGTGGTACTATCCACCAGCGCAACTGCTTGCCGCCCGTGGGACGCAGCCATATGCGTTTGCCGCCAAATACAGATGTCCAAATACAGATGTAATGCCTCAGCGGGTACCTTGCCGGCCCGAGCTAGGCCGGCATATATGTTAAACCAATAATTAGACCAGAAGATCGATTAGGCGGCGCAGTTCGTCTAAGTTGAGTATTCGTTTTGCGAATACATGTCCGCATAGAACGGATGATGACAACCACAAAAAGGGGAGGCAGCAATTGAAGAATAAAATAGCTTTAACGTACGGCTCCATCGGCATGATCATGATGGTCCCGAGCCTTGCGCAGGCGCAGCAGGCTGGCGCCGAAGAACCTGTCTCTCCTGCTGGCATTCCCGAAATCGTGGTGACGGCGCAAAAGCGCTCCGAGAGTATTCAGAAGGTTCCCGCAACGATCACTGCGCTGAACTCTGAAGCTTTGGAAACCCGTCAAATCAATGACACGGCAGCATTGCAGTCGCAGGTGCCTGGCCTTGTTGTCGGCGAAACCTTTGGCGCCAGCCTGATTTCGCTGCGCGGGATCAGCACCGGGGTTACTTCGGGGGCCGAGGACCCGTCCGTCGCGACCCATATCAACGGGGTTTATCAACCGCGATCACGCACTATCGATTCCGCGCTGGTGGATCTGGATCGCGTGGAAGTTCTGTCCGGCCCGCAAGGCACGCTCTACGGTCGCAACGCGACGGCCGGCGTCATCAACTATATCTTGAAGCGGCCTTCGAGCAGCTTCCAGGGCGAAGTAACGGGCAGCGTCGGAAATTATGAAACATTTGGCGTCAAGGGCCGTGTTTCCGGACCCCTTTCGGACAATGTCCGACTTCTTGCCTCCGGCGTGTTCGAAAACCGTGACAAAGGCTTTACGAAAAATCTTCTTGCAGGAGCGCCGCAGTCGCGTCTGCAGACCAATCGCGTCGCCGGCGGCCGGGCCGCACTCGATATCGATCTGCCAGGCGGCGCCGGGATCGAGCTTGACGCCATTTACCTGGATAGCAAATACACGCCAACCACTCTGGCGTTCGGCCCGTCGCAGGAGTCCTTCATTCAGGCCGCTCTGGACCCGCAGTCGTTCAACCCGCGCGAGGTATACACCAACTACAGGTCGCTGGATCGCACGAAATATCTCCAGCTGATCGGAACCATCAATGTTCCGCTGTCCGATGGCGTCAGCCTGAAGTCGATTACCGGATATCAGCGCTTTCGCAATCATCTGAGGCTCGACGGTGATGCCAGCAGAACGAGGGTCGTCGAGAGCGACATCCGGTTTCGCAGCAATACATTCAGCCAGGAACTCAATCTCAACGCCTCCCTTTTAGACGGCAGGCTGAAGTCCATTTTCGGCGCATTCTACTATAACGACAAGTTCAATCACAAAGGCGACAACCCTTTCGACCTGTCTTCATTCTTCCCGACCGCCGCACCTTTCATTTTTTCGGTCGAGGGTCCTATCCACGGCGAATCCTATTCGGCATTTACCGACCACACATTTTCGGTAACCGATCGCCTGCGCTTGCAAGCCGGCATACGCTACAACCATGACAAGAAGTCCGCAGCGACCAACATCCTGTTCGATGGCTTCGATGTGTGCCCTGCGCCGCCCGCAACAAAGTCATGGAATAGCTGGACCCCGCGCTTCGGCGCCCAATATGATATCACCGACAGTTCCATGCTCTACGCGCAATATACCAAGGGGTTCAAGACAGGCGGCTTTGCCGCGTCCAGTTGCATGGATGAGTTCGACCCCGAGAAGATCAGCGGCGTGGAAGTCGGCCTCAAGGCGCGGTTCTTCGACAATCGGGTGAGGTTCAACATTGCCGGATACAGCTACCGGATCAAGGATCTGCAGGTTCAGAAGGTCGTCGATATCGGAACGCTGTTGATCGAGAATGCGGCTCGCGCCAAGGTATATGGTGTGGAAGCATCGCTGACCGCCCAATTGGCCGAGCACCTGCGCCTGGACGCATCCGGCATGATCCAGTCGGCAAAATATGACGAGTTCTTCAATTGCAACGAGAAGCTGTTCCTCGGCGCCTGTAGCGCTTCCGATACGAGCCCGGACTCGGACGCATCGGGCAACAGGCTCAATCGCGCGCCGCCCTATACCGCCAATGTCGGCGCGGAATATGATGTGATGCTGAACGGCGGAGGGAAGATTCTTCTGCGCGGCGAATCCGTGTTCAGCGGACGGGTGGACTATCATGAATTCCCGACAGAAGGATCACAGCAGAAGGCCTACAGCATTCAAAACGCCTTCATCTCCTACACCAGCCCCAACGACCGCTACGTCCTGCGGGGCTTTATCAAGAACATCGCCAACAAGGTCTACAAGAGCGGCTATCTGTTTTTCTCCGCGACCAGGCAGGACACGGGCCAATATGCTCCGCCGCGCACTTTTGGCGCTGAGGCGACTGTGAGGTTCTGAGTTTCGCTCCTTGCCATCCTCCCGCAACGTGTATGGTCATACGCTGCGGGAGCCCCCCCCTTCCTCCTTTGCTCAGCCACGAACGGGATGAACGATGATCGGTTATGTCACCTTGGGCACCAACGACCTGCCGCGGGCGGTCGCTTTTTACGACAAGCTATGTGCTGAACTTGGCGCCTCGCGGATGATCGAGATGGAGACGGGCGTCCTATGGGCGATCGATGGCGTCTGGCCGGGGCTCACGCTGACCAAGCCCTTCAACAAGGAACCGGCGACGGTCGGCAATGGCGTGATGGTGAGCTTCAAGGCCAAGGACCACGAACAGGTCCGCCGGCTTTACGAGATTGCGCTCGCCAATGGCGGGAGCGATGAGGGCGCACCTGGCCCGCGCGTCGAGGGATTCTACGCGGCCTACTTCCGTGATCCGGACGGTAACAAGCTCAACGCCTTCGTGATGGACTGAGCATTTTCTCGTCAGGGGGGCATCACCTGACGACCCGGATAATAGAGCATGTTTCGATCCCATCTGAACATGCTCTAAGCAGGGGCGGGCGACGTCAATCAGGATTCACGCCGCCCTTTGAACACCCCACGGCGCTTGGCCAGGAATGCTTCCACGCCCTCACGGAAATCCGTCTCGGATGCCGCTTATACTTTACGAACGACGGTAGGAGACAATATCCGGCTGAAATCATTACAAGTGAATTGTCTGGGCTCGCGCGGACCAAGATGCTGATCCGAGGGAATTTGTCGCCGTCACGACCAGCGATATTCCTATTGTAATGCCTCCAACAGCAAGGGCTAATCCAAGGTGAAAATTGCGCTCCGGCACCTTATGCCCATAGCCATTCCATGCCGATCCTGCCTGTTACGATCGAATGGTTGCACAAGCCGTATCAAATGTGGGGAAATCGAGTGAGTAACTATATCCGTCCTGCCCGCTTGCGCCGTGTCCAGCTTTCCGTGCCGGGGAGCAGCGAAAAGATGCTGGCCAAAGCCGCCGCGTCGAAAGCCGATCATGTGTTCTGTGACCTTGAAGATGCGGTTGCGCCTTCCGCGAAGGTCGGTGCGCGGGACTTGATCGCGAATGCACTCAACGAACTCGACTGGGGCCGCAAGACGCGCTGCGTGCGCATCAACGATGTCACGACGCCCTGGTGTCATGACGACATCATCACTCTGGTCGAAAAGGCCGGGCGCAACATCGACACCATCATGCTGACAAAGCCGCGTAACGCGGGGGACGTTCTTTTCCTGCACCATATGCTGTGTCAGCTGGAACAGAAGCTCAAGCTGGAGCGCAGCATCGGCATCGAAGTGCTGATCGAGGAAGTCGAGGCTCTGCAGAATGTCGAGGAAATCGCGTCCTGCACCAATCGCATGGAGTGCCTCATCTTCGGCATGGGCGACTATTCGGCGTCACAGGGGATCGATACGCGGGCCATCGGAGAAGGCGGCGCCTATCCGGGCGATATTTTCCATTATGCGCGTTTTCGCGTCACGATGGCGGCCCGCGCGATCGGCATCGACGCAGTCGACGGTCCGTTCGGAAATTTCAGGAACGAGCAGGCTTATCGTGAGCAGGCAATCCAGGCGCGTTCATTGGGCATGGTGGGCAAATGGGCAATCCACCCCGCGCAGATCGACTGGGCCCTCGATGCGTTCACCCCGGCGCCCGAAGCGGTGGCCCACGCCCGCAAGCTGGAAGCCGCCTATCGCGAGGCCGAAGCGCAGGGTCTGGGCGCGGCGCAGGTCGACGGCGCAATGATCGACGCCGCCACCGTACGGCTGGTCCGCAACACGCTGGTCAAGGCCGATTTGATCGGCATGTGAACGGCGCATGTCGCTTCACAAAGGAGAGACACATGGCTGAAGCCTATATCGTAAACGCATTCAGGACCGCTGGCGGTCGCCGCCGCGGCCGGGTGGCCGGCGTGCACCCTGCCCTGCTGGCGGCGGAGACACTCAATGGGCTGATCGATCGCACGAAAATCGATCCGTCCGCCATCGAAGATGTGATCATGGGCTGCGTCACCCAGGCGGGCGAGCAGGCGCTCAATATCGGGCGACATGCCATCCTGGAATCGCGCCTGCCGCTCAGCGTTCCTGCAGTGACGATCGACCGGCAGTGCGGTTCGTCCCAGCAGGCGCTCCAGTTCGCGGCGCAAGCCGTCATGTCCGGCACGCAGGATGTGGTCGTCGCCGCCGGCGTGGAAAGCATGCCCCGCGCGGCGCTGGGCCTCAGCGTTCCGCCCGAGAGCGGCAACCCGCGCACGCCGGGCGTGCTGGACAAGTTCGGCATCAAACGGTTTAGCCAGTTCGACGGCGCAGAGATGATTGCGGCCAAATGGGGCTTCACCCGCGAGCAGATGGACGCATTCGGACTGGAAAGTCATCGGCGCGCGGCCGCGGCGACCGAAGCAGGCGCGTTCGATGATGAGATCATCCCGATTGAAATCACCCTGCCCGATGGCGCCACCGAGATGCACGTCCGCGACGAAGGCATCCGGTATGATGCAACGCTGGAATCGATGGCCAGCCTGCAACCCCTCGCGCCCGATGGCACAATCACGGCTGCCACTTCAAGCCAGATCTGCGACGGCGCCAGCGCCGCGCTCATCGTGTCCGAACGCGCGCTGAAGGAGCATGGTCTGGTTCCCTCGGCGCGGATAGTGAACCTGACCATCACCGGGGGCGATCCGGTCATCATGCTGGAGGAGCCGCTTTACGCCACCGAGAAGGCGCTGAAACGAGCAGGCCTGCGCATCGACGACATCGACCTGTACGAGATCAACGAAGCGTTCGCTTCGGTTCCGATGGCATGGCTGCAACATCATCATGCCGATCCCGCCCGCCTCAACGTGAATGGCGGCGCGATCGCGCTCGGCCATCCCCTGGGCGCCAGCGGCACGAAGCTGATGGCAACGCTGATCCATGCCCTTCATGCGCGCGGCAAGCGCTATGGGTTGCAGGCGATGTGCGAGGGTGGCGGCATGGCCAATGTCACGATAGTGGAACGGCTTTGATCCTCAGTGCGCCGCCCCCATATCCCATAGCGGCTGGGAGGCGACGACGTGGTAGAGCTATCGCCCTGGGGGAGTCCCTCCCGCAACGGAACCCGGATCGCCCCCCGTCATGTCCCATATGCGGTCAGGTCCGCCGACTGGCGCATATCTTCGTCCGCCGACAATGCAGTGGCAAATTTCTTCAGCTCCTCAAGAATAAGAGGCTTCTTGCTTTTCATTCGGTCGGTCTGGCCGCCAACCGCCACCGCGATCGGTGATTGCCCGAGCAAAGGTCGAATTGGCATGGCGATGACCGCGATGTCATCCAGAACATCACCGCAAGTTTCCGCATATCCGTTTCGCCGCACCTTTTCCATTTCGGCAATGATTTGTTGCGGGCCCATCTTATGGCGCGGCTCGACCGCTTCGTCATTTGCGCGATGGACGAGGCTTCGCACCACATCGTCCGGCTTCAAGCTGAGCAACGCCTTTCCTACCGCAGAAGTCGCCAACGGGCGCGCCATGCGGGCCTGAACATCAAAGCGCTGGGGCGTTTCGGCCTTGATGAACAAGATATACTGAACATGCACGCCGTTCTGGATTCCTATGAACGTCGTCTCCTGCACCGCATTAAAAAGATTGCTCAACCGCCATTCAAGTTGGCGATCCTGAACATAGGTCTGATGTATCCAGCTGCCGATCAGGGCGATCCTGATCGTTGGCGTATATGTCCTGGCGTAGCGGTCCTGGTCGAGATACCCCAAGGCGACCAGATTCTGCACCAGCATAGTCACACTGGGCTGGGGCACACCCAGGAACCGCGAGATTTCACCCACTGTCAGCGGCCGTTGTTTCGCCGAAAACAGTTCAAACAGCGCCAGCGTCCGCTCCGCCGACTTTATGGAACGCAAAGCCATTCCTCTTGCCTTCTCAAGCCCGTTCAAGCCATCCGATCGATGAAGCAGCGTCGATAAGGACACGCGCCCGACGGGCAGCTTTCCGGCAGCACCTCTCCACCCGTCTTCTTTACCTCCACCATGGCACAGCGGCCATGCAGGCTTATAACATATGTAATCACCTGCTTTTGCAAGCACTGATTGTCGCTCTCTGTCCGGAACCGGGCCGGCATCAAGCTATTGGCAATCAGTCGGCCCTCGCGAGACCTCTATCGGTCCTGGAAAGCAGGCGCGCGCTTTTGCAGAAAGGCGGCGACAGCCTCTTCATGATCATGGGTATGATGTGCGAGCGCCTGATAAGCTGCCGACAGTTCCAGCAGCGGCCCCAGCTTCATGTCCTGCCCTTCCCGCAGCAGCCGCTTTGCCAGGCGAGTGGCATGGCCGGGGTTCGCCGCAATGGATTGCGCGATAGCCAATGCGCGAAGCAGCACCTCCTCAGGCGGCGCCACTTCGCTGACCAGCCCATAGTCTAGCGCCTTTGCCGCGTCGATTGTGTCGCCCGTCAGCGTCATCAAGGTGGCGCGAGCCATACCGATGATGCGGGGCAGCAACCACGCTCCGCCATCGCCCGGAACGATGCCGAGCTTCACGAAACTCTCCGCGAACAACGCCGATGACGAGGCGATGCGGATATCGCACATGCAGGCAAGATCAAGGCCCGCGCCGATGGCTGGACCGTTGATGGCGGCGACCACCGGCACTTCCAACTCGTAAAGCGCCACCGGAATGCGTTGGATGCCCGCGCGATAGGAATTGCGCAGCGTTTGGGGCGATCCTTCAAACATCCCCTTCTTTTCATGCATATGCTTCACATTGCCGCCGGCGCAAAAAGCAGAGCCCGCGCCGGTTAGGACGATGGCGCGAACGGAGGTGTCGCGTGTCATCTGGCTGCAGAAATCGGCAATCTCGTCGCTATGCGCCGTTTCGGTGATGGCGTTGCGGATTTCTGGCCGGTTGAGCGTGGCAATGACCACTGGTCCATCTCTCTGGACGAGCAGAAAGGGCGTGTCAGTCATGAGGGTTCCTCCTCCATAGGTATGTTTTGGCGCGGGATTCGAGTGGGTAAGCCGTGCTCTCACAACTCTAGTAGGTTGCCTCCAAATCCTCTAATATTGATTCTGCATTTATCGATAGGTTTTTCATATCATGGATCTTCGCCAGCTCCGCTATTTCGTCGCCGTGGCCGAGACGCGTAATTTTCATCGCGCGGCCGAGCGCCTGAATATCTCGCAGCCTCCCATCACGGTCGCAATCCGCAAGCTGGAAAGCGAATTGGGCGAAACCCTGTTCGTGCGCGATCCGCGTGGCGTGACATTAACGCCGGCCGGTCGAGCTGCGCTCCCCACCGCGCGTGAGGCAATTGCGGCAACGGAGCAGCTTCGCGACGTCGTCCGTGAGGGCGCATCGGGTTTGCGAGGGCGCCTAAGGCTGGGGATCATAGGCTCCGCAAACAGCGATTTACTGCCGCGCGTCATCCCCCCCTTTTGCAAGGCTTTTCCAGACATCGAACTCGCGCTCGCCGAGATGAGCAGCGTGGAGATTGTTCAAGCGATCGCCGCGCAACAGATCGATGTGGGCTTCATCCGCTTGCCCATGATCGACGCTGCTCCCGTCAGGGCCGAGGTCGTAGAGCATGACGAACTGGTGGTGGCTCTGCAAGCCACCGATCCGCTAGCAGCCCGCAAGCGCCTGGCATTGGCAGAACTTGCCGACCGCCCCTTCATCTTCTTCAACCCCGTCAGCATCCTGAACGCGATCACCCATATCGCCTGCCAGAGGGCGGGTTTCGCACCCCGCATTCAGCAACAGGCAACCCAGGTCCAGACCTTGCTGAGCCTAGTCGAGGCTGGTCTTGGCGTAGCCCTCATTCCCGGGCGGAGCGCCCGCTTCACCAGCGATCGCCTGCGCGTCCTCCGCTTGACCGAGCCAATTCCCATCGAACTCGGAATGGCCTTTCCGCATGACTTGGGACCGCTGGCGCGCAACTTCGTGGCCACTGCGCGAGACAGCTGCGATACTAATACGATATCACCCAGACCCGATTAAATATTTGAATGGTGCTGCCGTCGGGTTCATTCTCAACGTTCTAATGACCATGTGGATCACGGCGAAGCGCGTTTCGCGCGCCCATGATCGAGAGGAGAGCGGAGCAGCGTGTTCGACACATTTTCCATGGCATTCTTGCCGGAAGCCGATGAGTCCCTGCGTCCGGCGGTGCGCGACCTCATTGCACGCTGCACGGCAAGCATGCCGATCGATCGGCGCGCGCGATCGTGGCAGGGGTTCAGCGCGGAATTCAGCCGGATGCTGGGCGCGGAGGGGTTTCTGGGACTGACCCTGCCCAAAAAATATGGCGGGCGGGGGCGCGGACCTTTTTCGCGCTTCGTGGTGGTTGAGGAACTGCTCTGCGCCGGTGCGCCGGTGGCGGCCCACTGGATCGCCGACCGGCAGAGCGCGCCCCTCATCCTCAACTATGGAACCGAGGCGCAGCGGCAACTTTACATCCCGCGCATTTGCCGTGGCGAAGCCTTGTTCTGTATCGGGATGAGCGAGCCGGGCGCCGGATCCGACCTGGCCGGAGTGCGCACCCGTGCTGAACGAAGCGGCGGCGGGTGGCTGCTGAACGGGCAGAAGATATGGACCACCAACGCCTTGCACTCCGACTATATGATCGCGCTGGTGCGCACATCGGGGACGCCGGCCGATCGGCACGCCGGCCTGTCACAGCTGATCGTCGATCTGAAAGCGCCTGGCGTCACCGTCCGCCCGATCGTCGATCTGACGGGCGACGCCCATTTTTCCGAGGTGTTCTTCGACAATGTCGAGCTCGGCGCGGATGCGCTGATCGGGAACGAGGGCGATGGATGGAAGCAGGTCACCGCCGAACTCGCCTTCGAGCGTTCGGGGCCGGAGCGGATTTACTCCAGCGTCGTCCTGCTCGATGCCTGGGTGCGGCACCTCCAGACCGTGGGCCGGGAAGACGCATCGCGCCTGGTCGGCGGATTGACGGCGGAACTTGCGACTCTTCGCGCGATGTCCATCGCCTGCACGGCAAGGCTCGCCGCGGGAGAAAGCCCGGTGCTGGAAGCGAGCATCGTCAAGGATCGCGGCACCGGTTTCGAGCAATTGCTTCCGGTCGTCATCGGCGATGACCTGGCCGCCCATCCCGACGAAGCGGTGAGCGACGAGCTGTACCGCACCTTGATCTACGTGACGCACATCGCCCCGAGCTTCAGCCTGCGGGGCGGCACGCGCGAAATCCTTCGCGGCATCATCGCCCGCGGCATGGGCCTGCGTTAAGAAGGGAATGACCATGGACATGATCGAACTGCTCGAACCCTTCAAACGCCTTCTGGAAACCGTCTCGCCGCCTGCGGCCGTTCGCGCCGTCGAAGCCGGCGGCGACTCCGGCCGAATGTGGCAGGCAATCACTGAATCGGGTTTTCTTGATGCGCTTGTCGATGAAGAGCATGACGGCGCTGGACTCTCGCTTACCGACATCGGACCATTGTTTCAGGCAATCGGCGCGCAACCGGCACCCCTGCCCGTGGCGGAAACCATTGTTGCACGGGCGTTGATCGCGAAGGCAGGCGGCGAGAGGCCTGACGGTCCCATCATCTTGGTGACTGGCGCGGCCCAGCCCGTACCCTGTGCCGCCGTAGCCACCCATGCCCTGGTCGATGATGGCGAAATACTACGCCTTGTCCCCGTGGATGCGCTTTCCCCATTGCCGGTCGGCGCATATCATTCGCTCTCCATGCGCCTGACGGGCACGGCATCGGGAGCGACCCTTCCCCGCCCCGCCGGCGGCCTGCGCCCGATCGCCGCTGTCGTGCGCGCCGCTCTGATAGCCGGCGCGGCTGAGCGGCTGACGCATATCTCCACCCTATTCGCCAATGAACGGGTCCAGTTCGGCAAGCCCATCGGTCGTCAGCAGTCGGTCCAGCATATGCTGGCGGTCATGGGTGAAGACATGATCGCCTGCCGCATCGCTGCGCAGCTCGGCCTCTCCAAGGGGCTTGAAGTACCCGTGGCGGTCGCAGCGGCGGCGAAGGCGACGACATCGGCAGCGGCGCCGCGCATCGCGGCCACCGCCCATGCAGTCCATGGCGCGATCGGTATCAGCGAGGAATATGACCTCCAGCTGCTAACCCGCCGCCTTCATGAATGGCGCCTGGCGGACGGGTCAGAAGGCTATTGGGAGAAATTGCTTGGGGCTGCACGGCTGGCCTCGCCCGATGCGACCGTCGATTGGGTACGTGCTGAGATCTTCGCCTGAGTATCGCTTCGTCTTCGGTGGCCGGCCATTCGGTTAAAGCCGGCCTCTTCATAAGATGCGAGAATTCGTATGGAGTGGTTTTCCGATGCCGCGCACTCATTATTATCTGGCATAATGCCTCCCCTCATTCGCGTTCATCACGATAAATTTGCCGATGGAGGAGTTCAGCCGGACCGCGCCGCGGCTGGTCAGTCGCGGCGCTTCCGAAACGTGATCGGCAGGGCCTTCAATCCGTGAACCATGCCCGCCTCGGCATATTCTATCGGCCCCTTGCTGGCATCGATGCGCATATCCTCAAGCCGATCGAGCAGCCGAGCAAGCCCTATCCGGATTTCTGATCGCGACAGGTGAACGCCCACGCAATAATGGACGCCATGTCCAAAACCGAGGTGGTTACGAACATTGCCACGCTGGGGGTCGAATTCGTTGGCATGATTATATTTCGCCTCGTCGCGATTGCCCGATGCCAGTCGGACATGCACGCAACTGCCCTTGGGGATGAGCGTTTCACCGATCACCGTATCTTCCTTGGCCCATCGCGTGGCTGCGGCGATGGGGCTGTCAAAGCGCATGACCTCTTCGATGAATTTGGGGATCAGATCGCGATTTTCAGCTAGCCGTTGCAGCGTTTGGGGGTCCTTGATTGCTGCATAGAGCGTGTTGCCAAGGCCGTTGGTAGTGGTTTCGTTGCCGCCGGTGTTCAGCGTGGCGCACATCGATATGACTTCCTGCTCGCTAAGGCGGTCTCCATCGCGCGTTTCGCTGTGGATCATGTGGCTGAGCAGGCTGTCATCGGGCCCGGCGCGCAGCCTTTGAATGTTCTCCTGGATGAACTTCGCAAATTCGATGAGCTTGAGATGAGCGGCGACCCTTCCCTCCTCGTCCAGCAGACCGCCGGTCACCAGCGCGATGGAGGCCGCGCCCGCATCCTGCATCAACTGGATATGCGTCCGGGGCACGCCCAGCGTATCGCAGAAGAAATATAGCGGGACCAGCAGCGCGTATTCACGGTAGAGATCGACGGAGCCCTCGCCCTCCGCACCGCGCTCGATGAAACCGTCGATCAGCCCGTCCACGACCGCAGCCAGGGCATCTTCCATCCGCTTGATCGCTGAAGGCATGAAGCGCGGGTTGATAAGCTCGCGATATCGCAGGTGAAGACTACCGTCGGTCATCGCCAGCACGGGCACACGACGAGGCACGTTCGCTTCGTCATAGAGCTTGTAATAACGCTCGGTGTAGGCCGCCATGGCGGAGGACTGGTTGATAGGCGGAGTATTTACGAAAATATTTGTATTCTGAAGGACCGCTTCGCTGTCGGCAAATCTCGATATCACGAAGGCATTGAGCGCTTTTGAAAAAAATATTTCGTCTTCGCCACGAATCTGCGAATAATAATCATATGGAGACCTAAGTATCTCGGCGTCGCCAAAACGATCCGGCAATTCTTTCGTGGCCATTCTCTACTCTCCGCTTCAATGCTTTTCAGGCATATCGCCGCCGCTCTTAACGGCAGCGTGTGCCGCCATTGGTACGACCCGGCGCTCAGATTGGATGAACATGATAAAGTTGATTCGTTGGCCGATCCAGCACTCCGAATTTTCCTGATCGCCTTAGCACGTATGTAATAGGAGCGACCAAGAGCCGAGTGGCGCCTGTATCTCATAATCCGCGAATATCCCGGCCTCAGGCTGTCTGACCGCCTTCGACCGGGAGCACGGTGCCTGTGACGAAAGCGGACGCATCGCTTGCGTAGAAATAGATTGCCTGAGCGATTTCCTCCGGCTTACCCAGGCGACGCATCGGAACATTGGCGATAATCTTTTCTCGGGATGGCGGATTTGCCTCGACGGCAGCCAGCAGCATCGGTGTTTCATGCGGTCCCGGACAGATCGCATTCACCCGAATATTATGTTCTGCAAATTCTACGGCAGCGCCCCGCGTGATAGCGACAAGCCCAGCCTTTGAGCCGCCATAGACGACGAGCGAGGGATAACCCTTCAACGCGGCCGTGGAGGCGACATTCACAATGGAGCCGCCGCCCCGTGCGATCATATGAGGAATTGCCGCCTTCATGGTCATGAAAGGACCACGGAAGTTGACGGCAACGAGCTTGTCAAAATTTTCGATGCTGCAATCCACCAATGTTCCGCGGTTATCGCCCGGATAGCCCGCGATGTTGCAGAGGATGTCCACTCCGCCGAATCTGGAAACGGCAAGGTCGACGATCGCTATCGCGTCGGCGCTGGTGCCGACATCCCCGACAATCCCGGCTGCCCGGTCGCCAAGTTCATTGGCGAGCTTGATCACGCCGTCCGAGATATCGGCGAGGACAAGATAGGCGCCGTTCGCGTACATCAACCGCGCGACCGCCGCCCCCATTCCGGAAGCCGCGCCTGTAATAATCGCGATCTTGCCCTCGACTTGTCCCGTCATGATTATCCTCTCATCTTTGACAGCCGCGCTGTTCTTAATGCCGCAATTTCAAAGCCGGCATCCTTTTCCCTGCGGGATCTAACTGCCGGCTGAGCCGTATGACATCATAAGTGCTGCGCCGCCTGGAGCCAGTCAGGGATCGCCTCACAGCCCCTTTATCATATGTGCAATGGCTCGCCCCGCGCGGACGCGGCCGTCGCTTGAGGCCGCTGGCTGTAATCGAATAATGCCCGGCCCTGCCCGATGTCGGCACCCGCGCAGAAGGCCCGGTTGCTAGCGCCAGTGACGATCACCGCCTTAACGGCGTCGTCCGCGTCGAACGCGGCGATGAGGTCATTGGCCATTTCGTCGGTCAGCGCGTTCATCCGATCCGGACGGTTGAGCGTGATGGTCGCAATGGCGTGATCGACGTCATAGCCAAGCGTTTTGAATTGCTTCATCCCTCATCCTCATTTTGGCGCCTGATTCATCGATGATAAGCCATCACTTCGGGCAACCCCATCGATCGGGCATCAGAACTTAAACCGCACGCCCGCTGTGAACGCCAGGCCCACACTATCATAGACATCGGTCAGAGTTGCCATGTACAGACCTGGGCTAGGCCCCGTCGCGATAAACGGGGGATCGCGATCGAACAGATTGTTGGCCGTGACAAAGAGCTCGCTTCCAGTGCGATTTTCGCCGAACTGGTATGACACTGTAAGATCGGTGTAGAATACCGCCGGCAGATCGCGCTCGGCCCAGATGTTGATCGGCCCGCGCTTCATGCGCCCGACCATGCGTTCCTGCGCCGTCACGCTGAGGCGATCCGTCGAATATGAAACCTGCAGGCTGCCACGCACCTTGGGAACAGAAGCGCCCACGGACGAGATGATACCTTCCGTCCAGCCTGCAAGCTCGACGGGGGCTTGCAATGCGCTGTCCTGAATGATGTAGCGGTCGACATAGGTTACGAACAGGCGAGTGGAAAGATCACCGCCGAAAAGCGGATGACGATAGCTGGCCTCAATATCAAAGCCTCTCGTCTTGAGACCTGCCAAATTGGCGGGGGTATTGATAATCGCTCTGGCGGCATTGGCGTCCGTCCTATCGCTGTACGGCAGGGCCGGATTGCGGACGATCAGGGCGCATAAGGGGCTGGTTCCGCCGCTTGCCTCGCACGTCCTTGCGGCGATGTCGGTATTGAGCGACTGAATCGCGCCCTTCAACTTGACGTCATAATAATCGACGGAAAGGGTAAATCCGGGCGCCGCGCGCGGTTGAACCACGAAACCCAGGCTCAGCGAGTTGGCGACCTCCGGCTTCAGATCGGGATTGCCGCGAGTGACGCGCGACACGACGATCTGTTTTTGTAGGTGCGGATCGAAGAAGGTCGCGTCGATAGCCGCCCCCCTGTTATAGAGGTCGAACAGGGTGGGCGCGCGGATATCGCGCGATCGCGTCCCACGGAAGCGCAAGCCGTCCATGACCTCCCAGACGGCGCCCCCCTTCCAGGTCGTGACCGTACCGCTGGTCGAATAGTCAGTGATGCGCGCGGCGGCATTCAGCTCCAGGGATTTGGCGAATGGCTGATCCTTGAATATTGGAATGGCGACTTCTCCGAACGCCTCTTTCACGTCGTATGAACCGCTCGCCGTTGCGAAATTGTTGAGCAGGAACCTTCCGACGCCTGCCGGGAGGTTTCGCAGACCCGTGGAGTCGGCGAGGATAAGGGGATCGGAATTGCTTGTCATGTCGAGACTGGACTTGCGATATTCCGCCCCGACCGCAGCTGACAGGGCGCCGGCCGGCAAGTCAAAAAGGTCGCCGGTGATCGTGGCGGCGACATTGTCCAACTTCGTGACGGCCGCATATTGCGAAACGTCGCGCACATAGGCAAGCGCCTCTGCGGACGGAGCGCCCTGGCCGAAAAGGTTGAGCGGGACGCAGCCAGCGAACCTTGCCCGCACTGCGGGATCGGGATCCAAGGTGGGCCGACAGACAATCTGGCCGGATGGACTCAGCACCGCGTCAGTGGCAGCGGCGAGCCTGTCCTGCCGCATATCCTGGTTTCTGCTTCGATATTTCGACCATGAATGCTGGTACGTCAGGTCCCAGCGAAATCTATCCAGCTCACCTTTCAGTCCGATAGCGGCATTATAGTAATTTGTATCGTCGTGAGTACCGTTATTGGCCGTTTCGGTGATGATCCGGCTCATCTGGAATGACGACTGGCCAGCATTCGTGAGGGCAGTCGCCATCGCAGGGGGGAGGAAAGGGTTCTCGGCAAAATAGGTTCTTCTGAGCGGATATAGCACCTGCCCCTGGCCCATCCGGCCATCGCCATCGGCATAGCGCTGCTTCGTTTTAGCGCCGTTTACCTGCACAAAAGCCGTGATATCATCGCTGGCTTCGAAATTGACGCGCAAGAATCCCGTATTGGTCGTGGCGGGCACGGCCTGCCACTGGCCATCCCACTTGTGGTAGTCGCCGCCCACGAACAAGCCGGGGCTGCCGGTCACGCCGCCGACGTCGATCGGGCGATAGACACCCGGCGTCGTGAACACATAGTTGGCGAAAGGCCCGCTGAGGATATTGCCCCCAGCCGTTGCAAGAGCGAAGCGGATGTTCCGGCCATCAACCAGCGGATTAGCCAGCAGGCCCGGCGTGCCGCCACCCGGAACGCTGCCGACCGGAATATTATAATTGCCGTACGGCGGGCGATCCTCGAATTTGAAGCCGCCGGTCTGATAGCGCTCGACCGAGGCCACGATATTGATCCTGTCGCCGAGCTGCGCGCCATAGGCGAGCGCCACACGGTAATTCGCATTGTCGCCGCGTGAGGCGATGGAACCTTGGGCGACTCCTTTTAAACCTGTGAACTTGTCATCGAGAATGAAGTTGACGACGCCGGACACGGCGTCCGAACCATAGGTGGCGGAGGCGCCCGCGGTCACAACTTCGACCCGCCTGACCAAAAGCTGCGGTATGATGGAGGTGTCGACCAGCCCTGTGAAAGTAGTCGGCGCAAGACGTCGGCCATCCTGCAGGACCAGGGTCCGCACCGCACCGATGGCGTGCAGGTTCACGAAGTCGCCATGGTTGCCGACGATCGCCGCAATGGATCGGGCGCTCGTATTGGTCAACGATCCGCTGAATTGGGGCAATTGCGTGAGACCGGCAATCAATGAAGTTGGCGCTACCTTGTTGAGATCCTCCGCCGTCGAAATCGTCATCGGCGACGGAGCTTGCGATCCGTCTCGCGCGATTCGGGTGCCGGTCACAACGATGTCCGAAACAGCTACCGGATCTTGATCCTGAACCGATGATGCTTCTCGCGCGCCCGATGACTCCTGAGCAAGCACCAGAGCGGGACTTGATATGATCGCGGCAAGCGAGGCAAGCGAGGCAAGCGAAATAGCCACCTTACGGTTCATGGAAGCCCCTCCTATTTAGATCTTGTCAGCTTATGCAGCGCCTTCATCGATTAGCGCCTGTTGTTGCTGGAATTGATCCAGATTTCGGGACGCTTCAATATGCGTTGGCCGAGATTACGTATGCGATAACGCCCTGAACATTTAATGGTGATGCTGTAGTGCATCTATGAACACCGAGAATAACGTCTCATATTGTCGAAAATGCCGAAGAACTTGATAGGAGAGTGAGCATCGTGCGTGCAGCAGTGATCCGAGATATTGGCGGAACGTTCGAAATCGCAGACGTCACGCTTTCCGCCCCCGTCGACAAGGAGGTGCTTGTCGAGGTTCGCGCATCGGGGCTGTGCCACAGCGATATCACCGTTGCGAAAACCGGCATGGGCATATCGACACCGATTGTACTCGGCCACGAAATCGCAGGCGTCGTTAAAGCAGTCGGCCCCCTTGTCACGCGCATTCAGGTAGGGGATCATGTCGTCGCCGCCGCGTTGCAGCCCTGTGGCCATTGTCCGGCCTGCCTTCGCGGCAACCTCAACGCATGTTCCAACCCTGGCGCGCTCGACCGCGACGCCTCGGCAGCGGAGTGCAGATTGCATGACGATTGCGGATGCCTCGGCCAACTGCAAGGCTTGGGTGGATTCGCCGAACAGGCTCTGATCCACGAGAACCAACTGGTCCCGATCGACAAGGCGATGCCCTTTCCACAAGCTGCGATAATCGGGTGCGCGGTCGTGACCGGCTGTGGCGCTGTTTTCAACGCCGCCAAGGTTTCTCCGGGACAATCGGTCGTCGTCTTCGGCTGCGGAGGTGTCGGCCTCAATGCTCTCCAGGCAGCGAAGCTGGCGGGCGCAACCAGGATCGTCGGTGTCGATATCCAGCAGGCGAAGCTTGACCTCGCCAGCAAGTTCGGAGCCACGGACGTCGTCAACTCTTCGCAGGCGAGTGCGGTCGACGCGATCCTCGCGCTCACTGGCGGAGCAGGCGTGGATCATGCCTTTGTGATGATCGGAGTGCCGGCAGTCGCGGAGGCGGCCATGGCGGTACTCGGCTTTGGCGGGACAACATATCTGATCGGTGGCATGGCGCCCGGCGCCGAACTGACGCTGCGTCCGTCGCCGATGGAAAGCGGGATACTGCCTCGCCAGCAGGGTGTCCGGGGACTATGGCTCGGCTCGTCGAACTTTTACCACGACATCCCCTTGTATGTGGACCTGTATCTGCGTGGTCAGCTGAACCTTGACGACCTCGTGTCGCGAACCATCGATCTTGACGAAATCAACGAGGCTTATGAGGCGCTGGAACATGGCGGCGTAGCCCGCAGCGTCATAACCTTCCCCGCTGGCGCTTGAACACGTGGCGCTCGACCGTCGTCAGCGCCTGACGACCAGTTCGGGGCAGTTTCCCTACGCTGCCTCCCCGTTAGACGCCGGATGAGAGTATCCGTGCGCAAAAGTGGGAACCGGCTTTGCGCAAGAACGATGCGACAACAACGGACCAGAGCGCGCGGCCCGCGTCAGATTAACGTAACGCGCTCTAGCCATCGTGAGCGCCAAAGACTGGAAATCCGGCGATCGCTTCTCGTTCGAAATCAGCGCGTATCCACCAGAGCAGCAACAAGCCAATGCCGCTGAGGCATGTGCAGACAATCGCCAGGCCCCCGCTCAATCCGTTGGATTGGCTCAACATGCCGCCGACCACGGGGACAACGACCGGAACCGCCCCTGCGCCGAACAAGGTGATGCCCATGTACAGCAGCGCCACGAACGTCGCCCGCATCCGGGCGGGCGCGACCTCCTGCATGGAAATCACGATATTCATGCTGCCACCCAGCGTTCCGACCAGACCCAATCCGATCAACGCCAGCCGAAGTACAGGATCGGACAGGATCGGGCCGATGGCCAGTGACAGAAAGGCCATGGCCACGAAGGCGAAGCTGACCAGAATGACGGCATCGGCGCGTCCTCCCGCTTTTACGCGGGTGGTGAGCCAGGGCGCCCCCATCACTCCGACCACACTCGCCAGGAAAATGACCGGGCCGAATGCCGATCCGGCCTCCACCGCGGACCAGCCGAAATCGCGCTTCAGGGACTCGATCGTCCAGTAATTGAGGGCATAGCTGCATCCTGCGGCCAGGACGGAGCTTAAAAAGAGGCCCGCATACAGCTTCTTGCGGGATGCGATCTGGCGCATGATATCGCCCTTCGCAAGCGCCTGCGCTTGACCAGTCTCGCTGGTCCGCTGCGGTTCGCGCACCACCAGCCAAAACAGGATGGCCAAGGCCAGGGACGGCAAGCCCACCACGAAAAGCACCAGCTGCCAGACCTGCATTTCGATCTGGACGCCACCCGCCTTCACGCCTTCTATGCCGGAAATAACCAGCGCGCCGCCGGAAAAGGCCAAGGGGGCACCGATCAAGCCGGCGGACGTGTACAGGCTGGCAGCCAGGCTGCGCTTTTCGCGCGGAAAAAGGTCGCCGATCATCGAATGCGCAGCCGGGGTCAGCACCGCCTCGCCGGCAGCGAGCCCCAATCGAAGCATGACCAACATGGCGTAACTGGTAGCGAAGCCCGATGCGATGGTGGAAAGGCACCAGATGATCGCACCTGCCACAATCAACTGCTTGCGGTTGCCTCGATCGGCAATGCGCCCCGCGGGAATACCCATAAACGAATAGACCGCCGCAAAAGCCGTACCGATCAGCAGGCCGATCTGCACGTCGCTAAGCTGGAATTGCGCCTTTATCGGGCCGATCAACAGGACGAAAATCTGTCGATCGATAAGCGAAAAGACATAGAGCGCCGACAACATCGAGAGAACCAGCCACGGGCGAGCGCCTGTCCGCAAAAACCTGGGCGCGTCAGTACTGATCGATGCGGGCATATTCTTGTCTCTCCTTCGGCTTTTATGGCTTGTGGCCGACACTAGGCCGCGGCGTGGGCCAGGTCACGCGCGGAGGGATTGCATATGAGATAACACTCGTTGCGGGATAGTCGCGGTCCCGGGGCACTTGCTGCGGCATCCAGATATGGTCATGTTCCGCGCAAACGCACAAAATGAAGATACAGAGGACCAGCATGGACCAGATATTCACGTCAGGCGATGAGGACTTCCGTCGGGAAGTGTCTGATTTCATCGCCAACGAATATCCGCAGTATTTGCGCGAAAAAACGGCGAATAACGAAGAATATAGTCGCGAAGACTATATGACCTGGATGCGTATACTCGCGAATAAGGGCTGGCTCGGATCGAGCTGGCCGACAGAATATGGCGGAACCGGCTGGACCCTGACGCGGCGCTACATCTTCAAGGAGGAACTGGAAGCTGCGGACACCATCCGCGTCTTTTCAATGGGCGTTTCCATGTGCGGCCCGGTGATCCAACGTTTCGGCACCCCGGAACAGAAGGCGCGCTTCCTGCCGCCCATGGTCCGCGCCGAATCCTGGTGGTGCCAAGGATTCAGCGAGCCGGGCGCGGGATCGGATCTGGCAAGCCTACGTACCACGGCGGAACGATTTCGCGGGGAAGATGGCAAGGAATATTACCGTGTCAACGGCCAGAAAACCTGGACCACATTTGCACAATATGCGGATTGGGGATTTTTCCTGGTGCGCACCGACACCACGGTCAAGAAGCAGGAGGGAATATCCTTCCTGCTGATTGACATGGCGAGTCCCGGCCTGACCGTCCGCCCGATCGAGACGCTGGGCGGCGACTGGGAAGTCAATGAAGTGTGGTTGGACGACGTCATCGTGCCGGTCGAAAACCGCATTCACGATGAGAATAAGGGTTGGACCTGCGCGAAATATCTGCTCCAACATGAGCGGTCCAACCTCGCCGAGGTCAGCCGATCCAAGAACCGGATCAAGAAACTGCGGGCGCTGGCGGCCGAGCAACTTAACGGTGATGGCGATCCCCTCATCAAGGTCCCCGCGTTCAGGCGCCAAATCGCTCAGCTGGAGATCGAACTGATGGCTCTTGAAATTTCGGACCTCCGGACGCTGGCGGCGGCTAATGCCGGGCGGGACACGACGCCGCTGCTAAGCATGCTCAAGACGCGCGGCAGCCGCATCGCCCAGCGCGCCACGGAACTGACTATGGAAGCGGCCGGCCCGCATGGGCTGATCGATCACGACGGCAAACCCCCGAGCGCTGATGGCGGGATGAGCGGCCCCCGGCGCGCGAGGCGAGCGGCCGACCAATATCTCAACATGCGCAAAGCCTCCATTTATGGCGGATCCAATGAAATCCAGATGGAAATTATCGCCAAACGGGCGCTCGGACTCTGATCCCGTTTTGACGCTTGCGGCAGATGGATGCGACACATGAATTTTGAATATAGCGAAGAACAGAATATGCTGCGCGAAACGTTGGCAGCTTTCCTTCGTGACCAGTTCAGCATTGAAAAACGTCGCGAGATCGTCAAGGCGGCCCAGGGCTATTCTCCGGAGATTTGGCGCGCGTTCGCAGCGGAACTTGGCTTACTTGCGGCCCCCTTCTCGGAGGCCATTGGCGGTTTCGGCGCCGGGGCGACCGGCAACATGATCATCATGGAAGAATTGGGCAAGGCGCTGTCGGTCGAACCGTGGCTGGAATCCATCGTAATGGCCGAGGCGCTGCTGACGGGCGCGGGGGACGAGGCGCTTCAGGCCGTTATGGCTGGAGAGCGGATCATCATTCCAGCCGTCGACTGGCGGGTTCGCGCTCCGGGCGGCAAGGAATCCATTGCGGCGCGGACAGGCGAGCAGGGCTTTACCCTGACGGGCCATATCCCACTGGTGCGCAATGCCGCCAGAGCGACCCACTTTGTGGTGGCTGCGGATCTTGGCGGCGCTTCCGGCCCCGGACTGTTCCTGGTGCAGGCCGACCTCCCCGGCATGGAGCGCGAAGACGCCAAGCTGGTGGACGGCGGGCGCTGCGTCGACATTACTTTTGCAGACGTCGTGGTCCCGGCCGAGGCAATGATCGCGCAAGGTGAGGATGCAACCAGCAGGCTGGCGGCGGCGTTCGATGCTGGCCTGTCCGCCCTTTGCGCGGAGGCGCTGGGTATTCAGCGCATGTTGCTGGAATGGACCGTAGACTATGCCAAGCAGCGCAAGCAGTTCGGCAAAGCAATCGGTGAATTCCAGGCGCTGCAGCACCGCATGGCGGAAATGTTCATCAAGGTCGAAGAAAGTTTCTCCATGACGATCATGGCCGCCGCCAGTCTTTCTGGCGCGGCCGACAGCCGGGCCCAGTCGGTTTCGGCAGCGAAGGTCCTGATCGACCAATCATCCAGGTTTGTTGGTGAAGCGGCGGTGCAGATCCACGGCGGCATGGGCATGACCAGGGAACTGCCGGTCGCCGATTACTTCACCCGCCTGATCGCGATCTCGCACCAGCTGGGTTCGACGGAATATCATTTCCAGCGCTATGAGGCGGCGTCGTTCGGCGCAGCAGCCGATGTCATTCACCCTGGCTGAGCTTCTGAACAGCGATGACGCGCAGCGGGACGATCCAGTCGCGCGCCGCGCGGCAAAGGCCGCGGTCGCGCGCTTCTATGCAGCGATCGGGCGGCGAGACATGGACGCGCTGCGCGAAGCGCTGACGCCGGACGCTGTGTACGAATTCCCTTTTTCCGAAAGTGGTTCGAGCGATCCCTCCGAATGTCGATGCCTTGTAGGCCCAGAGGCAATCATTGCGTTTTGGCGCGATACGCTCTCGCTCGACATGCGCTTTGGCGCGTTGGAGGATGTCGACCTCTCAATTCTCGCGGACGGAAGCCGGTTGTTCATCGAACAGCGCGGCGACATTACGCTGGCCGACGGCGTGTCCTATCGAAACCGCTACATCTTCCGGTACGATATTCGCGATGGCCGGATCGCGCATGTGCGCGAATATATGAATCCTATCATTTCGGCCCGCGCCTTCGGGCGACCAATCGGCCCGTCAGATGCTCAGTAAGAGCGACCGGCGAAGCTACACAGGACAGGACTATGCGGAACGATCCCGTGATCGCCGATATCGTGCGATCTCCCATGGGACGCGGGGCGGCGATGGCGCTGGTCATGTCCGAAGCCACGGCGTCGCAGCTGGGGTTGAAGCCTCATCGAAAATCCGATGCTCAACGGCGAGACGATCCGGCTCAACGGCGCCATCCGCATGCCTCCGCGATAATCACGCGAGCACGGCGACGGCGCCATTACTGATGCAATCAACGCGATCCGGATGGTCGATTGGGCTTGCTAAACGGCGGCGCCGCGCCCCTAGAATGTCAGCTCACTGCAGTTGATAGACACCCTCAAGGAGCATTTGTGTCTGAAATGGAATATAAGCCGGTTCGCAGCGTACTGTACATGCCTGCCTCTAACGCCAAGGCGATCGCCAAGGCGCGCAGCTTGGATTGTGACGCTGTCATCCTCGACCTTGAAGATGCGGTCGCGCCGGATGAAAAGGCCGATGCCCGCGCACGCGCGCTGGAGGCGGTTCGCGAAGGCGGCTTTGGTCATCGGGAAGTAGTGGTGCGCGTCAACAGCCTCGATACCCCATGGGGCCGCGCGGATATGGAAGCCGTCGCTGCGTCCTCCGTCGCACCCGACGCGATCCTGGCACCCAAAATTTCCACGGCTGGCGACGTCCGGGCTTATAACGCCCTGATGGCATCGCTCCCTCCCCGCACCCGCCTGTGGATCATGATCGAAACCGCCCGGTCGATCTTCAACCTGCGCGACATTTCCGACGCCGCGCAGGAGACTCGCCTGGCTGCCTTCGTCATGGGCACCAACGATCTTTGCAAGGAAACCAATGCCCGCCTGGTTGCCGGCCGCGCCGCGCTGGCGCCGCAACTATGTCTGGCGGTGACGGCCGCGAAGATGGCAGGCCTGACGATCATCGACGGGGTCTACAATGATTTGGAGAACGCTCCGGGGCTGGAGGCGGAATGCCGGCAGGCACTGGAATTCGGTTTCGACGGCAAAACGCTGATCCATCCAGGCCAGATCGAGACCGCAAACACCGTCTTTTCCCCGACAGAGGCCGAGATCGGCTTCGCGACGGCGGTTATCGACGCCTTTGCCAAGCCAGAGAACGCCAGTTCCGGCGTGCTGCGGGTGGACGGCAAGATGGTGGAACTGCTGCATCTGGAACAGTGCCGAAGGCTGGTGGCCATGGCCCGATCGCTGGTCCGATAAGGCGCCGCTTGAGACGCGGATCATAACCGAAGGAGAGTATAGGCCATGAAGATTGGCATGATCGGCGTAGGCAAGATCGGCGGCATACTGGCAAAAAAATATGCCGCAGCAGGCCATGAGGTGACCATCTCGAACTCGCGCGGCGCAGACAGCCTGACCGATCTCGCCGCCGAATTGGGCGCACGTGCCGGCTCGATCGCCGAAGCGGTGGACGGAGCGGATGTGGTTTTCATCTCAATCCCGCAGATGAATATTCCCGCGCTGCCCGCCGACTTGTTCTCCAAGGCCGGCGATGATCTGGTGATCGTGGATACCGGCAACTACATGCCCCATCGCGACCCTCCGATCGAGGAGATTGAGGCAGGGGAAGTGGAAAGCGTGTGGGTGTCCCGCCATCTGGGACACCCGGTCATCAAGGCCTATAACAGCATCTTGGCAGAAAGTCTGCGCGACGAAGGCAGGCCTGCAGCTACGCCCGGACGCATCGCCCTGCCTGTGGCGGGCGATGACCCCCGCGCCAAGCGGACCATCATGGATCTGGTCGATCTTTCGGGCTTCGACCCCTTCGACGCCGGCGCTCTGGCGGAATCATGGCGGCAGCAGCCGGGTACGGCCGCCTATTGCACGGATCTGACATTGGCGGAGCTGCCAAATGCGCTGGCAGCGGCGAACCGCGCAGCTGCTCCGGCGATCCGCGACGCCTTCACCAAGGAACTGCTCGAAGGTTGGGAAACCGCCAAACCGGGCGACCGGGTGAAGATCATCCGCCGCTACCACGCCAACGACAGCGTCCCTCCGGTTTGAAACCGAGCACAGCCGCCAGGCAGCATCGAAGGCACCCGAAAATGGATACGCAGCAGGCAACCGGTTTCGCGTGCGGCATGACCGAAGAGCGGCTCATGATACAACAGCTTGCTCGTGACTTCACGCGCAACGAAGTGCGTCCACTGGCGGATCGACTGGATCCAGAAAAGGCCGATTTCCCGCCTGAGCTGATCGACCGCATGGGCGAGCTCGGCTTCTTCGGCATTCTCATCCCGGAGGAGCTGGGCGGCCTCGGCCTTGGCGCCTATGAATATTGCCTTGTCACCGAAGAACTGGCCAAGGGCTGGATGAGCGTCGCCAGCTTGCCCGCGCGCGGCAACGCCTTCTATCGCGGTGTCAGCGGGTCCGCTAAGGAAAAGAACCGGAAAATAGCGGCGATGGCGCAGGGCCGCTACCTGGGGGCAGCTGCCTTGTCCGAGCCTGGCGCAGGTTCGGACCTGTCCGGTGTATCTTGTCGTGCCCGCCGTGAAGGCGACGACTGGGTCATTACCGGCAACAAATATTGGTGCACTTTTGCCGATGGCGCGGATTTCATTCGTGTCCTTTGCCGTATCGACGATGAGAGCGGCGGCAAGGCAGGCACCATCAGCCTGAACGTCGATAAACCGCGCGGTGAATTGCCTCAAGGCGTCACCGGTTCGCCGATCCCGAAGATAGGCTATTTCGGGTGGAAGACGTGGGAACTATATTTTGACGGTGTGCGCGTGCGCGCCGATCCGGAAGCGGCGGATACGGGGCGCGCGTTTCAGAACACCGCCCACGCCCTTGAACTGGCGCGCGCGCAGACCGGCGCCAGATCCATCGGCCTGGCGCAGGCGGCACTGGACCATGCCGTCGCCTATGCGCACGAACGCGTGCAATTCGGGCAGCCGATTTCGGATTTCCAGGCGATCCGCTTCAAGATTGCGACGATGGCCACCAAAGTCGAGGCCGCGCGCCAACTGCTGTACCATGTCTGTGAGGAAATCGACGCTGGCCGTCCCGCCAAGGTCAAAACCTCCATGATCAAATATCTTGCCGCCGAAATGGCCGAAGAAGTCACGAGCGAAGCAATGCAAATCGTCGGCGGCGCGGCTTACACCACGCTCCATCCGATCGAACGCTTTTGGCGCGATGCCCGATTGACCAAGATCTTTGAAGGCACGTCGGAAATTCAGCTGCGCATCATTTCGGATGCGATGCTCGGTAAGCCGGTGGGCAAGAAAGAGGGATGAGTACCGCTACGGCGGCCCGCGCTGCGGCGGCCGCCGAGTGCGCGGTCAGCCGGTAAAACTGCCGCCGGATTCAGCCTTTTCCACCAGCAGGCGCGCCGGATCGAAGCGGGGACCATATTCTTGCGCGAGCTTGCGCAATTTGGCAACGATCCGGGGCAGGCCCACCTGATCCGCCCAGAACATCGGCCCTCCGGTGTAGAGCGGCCAGGCGTAGCCCAGAATGCAGGCGACATCGATATCCGATGCCCGCAACGCGATGCCGTCCTCAAGGATGCGCGCGCCTTCATTGACCACCGGGTAGAGAAGCCGGGCGATGATTTCATCCTCGCTCAGCGGCGGACGCTGCGCGATGCCACGCTCGGCGGCGACTTCCGCGATGATGCTGGCGACCAGTGGCGAAGGCGAGGCTTTGCGGTTTTCGTCATAATCGTAAAAGCCCGCATTCGCCTTCTGTCCGCGCCGTCCGGCATCGAGCAGGTCCTGCTTGACGGTGCGGAACGGCTCCTTGCGGTTGATGACATCCAGGCCGACCAAATCCAGCGTGGCGAACGGTCCCATGGGGAAGCCGAAGTCATACACAGCCTTGTCCACAGCTTGCGGAGAGGTGCCCTCCAATATCAGCGCGTCGGCCTGCTCGCGTCGCGGCGTCATGATCCGGTTCGCGATGAAGCCGTCGCAGACGCCGCTGACGACCGGAACCTTGCCGATCTGCCCCGCGACTTGCAGCGCCGTCACCAGCACCTGATCGGATGTCCGAGCGCCGCGCACGATCTCCAGCAGCCGCATGACATTGGCCGGGGAGAAAAAGTGCAGGCCGACCACTGCTTCAGGACGGCTGGTCGCCCGCGCGATCTGATCGAGATCGAGGAAGGAGGTGTTGCTGGCCAGGATCGCCCCTGGCTTGGCGACCTTATCCAGCTTGGCGAAGATATCCTGCTTGACGTCCATTCGCTCAAACACGGCCTCGATCACCAGATCGACATCCGAAAGCGCCGTGATGTCGACCGACGGGATGATCAGCGCCATGCACTTTTCCACCTCTGCGTTCGTCAGGCGACCGCGTTTCGCGCTGTTCTCGTAATTCTTCCGGATGATGCCAATGCCGCGGTCCAGCGCCTCGCGCGACATTTCCACCAGTGTGACGGGGATGCCGGCACTCAGGAAATTCATCGTGATGCCGCCGCCCATGGTGCCGGCCCCGATCACCCCCACGCGGGCGATCGGCAGAGCCGGACAATCCTTGGCCAGGCCCGGCACCTTGCCTGTTTGTCGCTCGGCAAAGAAATAATAGCGCTGCGCCGCGCTTTGCACGGAATCCCGCAGTTCCTCGAACAACTGCCGCTCACGCGCCATACCCTCGTCGAATGGAAGTGCGACGGCCGCTTCCACAGCCTTGATAATATTTTCGGGCGCCATGAAGCCGCGCGCGGTCTTTGCCGACTTGGCCCGTGCGGCGGCGAATATCTCGGGCTTGTCCTTGAACGGGTCGATCTGGTCGCGTCTATCCCTGATCTTCACCAGCGGCTTGTTGTCCGCCAGCACCGATCGGGCGAATTCCACGGCGCCGTCCAGAAGTGCATCTTCGGCGACGATCTTGTCGACCACGCCAAGCCCCAACGCTTCGTCCGCGCCGATCGAGCGGCCGGAAAGCATCAGGTCCATGGCCAGTTCCGGCCCGACGATGCGGGGCAGGCGCTGGGTGCCGCCGGCTCCGGGCAGGAGGCCCAGCTTGACTTCGGGCAAGCCGATCCGGGCGCTCGGCACGCTGACGCGATAATTGCAGACGAGCGCGAATTCACAGCCCCCGCCCAGCGCCGTTCCGTGGATCGCGGCGATCACCGGTTTACCGGCATTTTCGACGCCAGCGAACACAGCGCCCAGCAGCGGCGCCTCGGGCGGCTTGCCGAATTCGGAAATGTCCGCTCCGGCAAAGAATGTCTTCCCTGCGCAGATTACTACGATCGCCTTGACGTCATCGTCCGCCTTGAGCTGGCTGAACATGTCATCGAGCCCACGGCGCACGGCGATGCCGAATGCGTTCACCGGCGGCGAATTGACCGTGATGATCCCGATGTCGCCGCGCTTTTCCTGAAACACCACGTTGTTCATAATTACTCCTAAATTCCTTGCGCTGGGGGCATGGCGGCACCGGCTGACTGCCGCCGAGCGGATCACGTAAGCGTTCTGCCACCGTCGGCGATGATCGTCTGGCCCACAATGTAACTCGACATCGGCGAGGCTAGGAACATCGCGATCGAAGCGATCTCAGCCGGGCTGGCAAGACGGTTCAGCGGTATGCCCTTCAGGCGCGCGGCCAAACGCTCTGGATTTTCAGTGGTAACCGCGATCATCTTGGTCTCGACTAGGCCCGGGGCGATGCCATTGACACGGATGCCATCGCGCGCCCATGCGGCACCCAGCACGCGCGTCAGGTGGATAAGGCCAGCCTTCGATGCGGAATAAGCCGGGTTGGCGATTGTCGCTCGAACGCCGCCTACCGAACTGATGGTGATGATGCTCCCGGAACTGACGGAAAGCAGCGGCTTCAGCCGCGCGGCGCAGTCCATCATGGAATTGAGGTTGATGTCGACGATACGGCGGAACGTCTCCGGCTCGAACTCCTGCCGGCGGTACGCAACCGACCCTTGCGACAGAACCAACACGTCGAGCCGTTCCACGGCGGGCTGCCAGGTGGCCACCGAATCGGCATCCCCCACGATCAGTTGCGAATAGGCGAGACCTTCAAAGCTGTCGGCTTCATCGGGCCCATAGTCTGCGGCGGAAGCGCGCGTGCCGGTGACCAGAACATCGGCGCCTGCGTCGCGAAAGGCGCGAGCGGTTGCGTTGCCGATACCGCTGGAGCCGCCGACGACGATCACCTGCTTGCCAGCGAAGTTCAGATTGTCCATTCCCATTCCAGTTCGTTCCATCCGGGCAGCGCCCCGGAATATGGATGTGGCCGGCCGGCGAAAGACCATCCGGGCACATCATTGCTAGAGTACAGACCCTGTTACGCGGGGTCCTGCAGATTATAGACCTTGGCCGCTGTGCCGTGGAACAGGGCCGCGCGCTCATCCGGACTGTAACGGTTCGCCAGAATGCGGTGCGCGTTCCAAAGCACGCCATAGGAAATGCCAAGTCGGTCGCGCGGGAAGTTGCTGGTGAACATGCACCGTTCGGGCCCGAAAAGTTCGATGGTCGGGATGTAATGATCCTCCATCGCATCCGCCGCCTGCTGCGAGGTCGGCGGCGTCGGGTGATCATCGAAAGCGCGCCCCGAAAAGCCCATCAACAAGCCCGAAACCTTCACATAGACATTAGGGTAGCGGGCAAGATCGGTCATCATCGCCAGCCAGTGCTGATAGGTTTCCTGGAGCTTGTCCTTGAAGCGCCCGGTATAGATCGGAATGCCGACATGATTGAGGATGATAGGCAGATCCGGCACCTTTTCCGCGAGGGCCGCGACATAGGGAATCTGGGGATGGAATACCGCCGCGTCCCAGGTCAGCTTGTGATCCAGCAGCCGCTTCGCTCCGGCGACGAAAGCCGGATCGGCGAGCAGGTCAACGGGCGCTTCATAGGGCAAGGTGATTTCGGGATCGCTCATCGTCCACGAACGCACGCCGCGCAGCCGACCCTTTGCGGCCTCCCGATGAGCGGCGAGCACATCGTCCAGCCGCTCGCCCAGGGTGAGATCGGCAGCGCAGATAATGCCCTCGGACAGGCGCGGACCGGCCGGGTCGCGCTGCTGCGACTCTTCACCGACCCGCGTCGCCGCCCGTGTTTCGGCCACGGCCTGCAACTCGGCCGGGGCGGCGGCGTCGACGAAGGTCTTGTACGCCTCGCAATGGACGGTCGACACGACCTTATGACCTGAATCATGAATTTCCTTGAGGAATTCCTCGGTCATGAAGCCGCCCATGGTGGCGCGGCGGACGGGATCGTCATACAGATGGCAATGCGGATCGATGATCGGCAGATCCGGGTCGATGGGTGCCTCTTGCACAAGACTCAGCCACTCGGGCTTATACTGGGCCATCTTCAACTCCTTTCCCATTGCGGCGGCAGACCGCTTGTCCGCATTTCTTGGCTGCGATGATTGCTACGCCACGGGGGTGCATGGCAAGCGCACCACCTGAAGCTATTACAGGTGCATTGAGTCCGATCCCCGTCCTGGCTCTGGCGCGGGAACGCGCCAGGCACCGGCATGAATCTGCTTCTGAAATTTCCTGCGCGCCAGCGGGCAGCCGCCATATTATGGATGAAATTTACAGCAACCAGCCCGAACGAAGATTGCCAATCCAGCCATTATCAAGGATCACCGATCAAGGATTGCGTCCATTGGCGGCAGTTCATACTGCCAAAAGAAAAAGCCGGCATGTTGGGCCGGGCTAGAGCAGATCAGGAGACATGATGTTCCGGCATCTCCATTTCATCGGACAGGATATCGAGCCGGATACCGGCCGTTTCATCGACAAGATCTCGCCCTCGTCAGGCCAGAAGATCGGTGAAGTGGCTGTCGGCTCTGCCACGGATGTCGACCGGGCCGTGCAACATGCGTCGCAGGCCTTTCCCGCCTGGCGTAACCAGCATCCCATGGCGCGCGGGCGCATCCTGAATGCTATCGCCGCAAAATTGCGGGAACAGATCGACCGTTTCGCCGAAATCGAAGGTCTCGAAACCGGCAAGCCAGCGTGGCAGTCCCCGATCGAGATCGAGAGCGTAGCCAAATATTTTGAGTTCTACGCCGGTCTGGTCAGCATCGGCCATGGCGAAATCATCGATCTTGGTCCAGCCTATCATTCCTACACGTTACGCGAACCGTTTGGCGTCGTAGGCGTGATCCTGCCCTGGAACGCGCCATTGCAGCAGGCAGCGCGCGCCATTGCGCCGGCGCTGGCCGCCGGCAATGTGGTGGTGAGCAAACCCTCGGAAGAAACTCCCGGATCGCTGGCCATGCTGGCGCGGGTC
The DNA here is from genome assembly GCF_014200045.1 of Rhizorhapis suberifaciens. Lineage (GTDB taxonomy): Bacteria > Pseudomonadota > Alphaproteobacteria > Sphingomonadales > Sphingomonadaceae > Rhizorhapis > Rhizorhapis suberifaciens. Next base: position 134,768 of record NZ_JACHOV010000009.1, on the reverse strand, counting down.
GCCGTGGAGGAATGCGGACTGCCGGCCGGCGTGCTGAACGTCGTGCAGGGACTGGGGAAAGAGGCTGGGGCGGCTCTTGTCAGCCATCCGCTGGTGCGCAAAGTCGCCTTCACCGGCAGCCTGCGTGCCGGAATGGAGGTTGGCAAGATCGCGGCTGAGCGCATCATTCCGCTCACGCTTGAACTGGGCGGCAAATCGGCCAACATCGTGTTCGCCAATGCCGACATGGAGTCCGCCGTGGCCGGGGCTATCAGAGCCTTCAGTGTGAATGCCGGCCAGATCTGCCTCGCCGGCACGCGGTTGCTAGTCGAGGAATCGATCAACGACGCCTTTGTCGCGCGACTGGTCGCTGCCGTCGAGGCATTGAAGGTCGGGCCGCAGCCAGACGCCTATGTGGGCGCGATAACGACCGCCGCCCAGTTCGAGAAAGTTCAGGCCTACATTGCCGTGGGCGTCGAGGAGGGAGCAACGCTGGCCGCCGGTGGCAGGGTTTTGAAAGCGGAAGAAAGCCAGGGCGGCTGGTATGTCCGCCCCGCCATATTCACCAACGCCCGTCCCGACATGAGGATCGCGACCGAGGAAATCTTCGGCCCGGTCTTGACCGTGTTGCCCTTCAAGGATGAAGCAGACGCGGTTCGTATCGCCAATGACAGCAATTACGGACTGGCCGCCGGCATCTGGACCCGCGACCTGGGTTGCGCGCACCGCGTCGCATCGCAACTGGAGGCCGGACAGATCTACATCAACGAATATATGGCAGGCGGCGTCGAAACGCCGCTCGGCGGCTATAAGCAGAGCGGATACGGCCGCGAAAAAGGCGTCGAGGCGCTACACCATTATACGCAGCTGAAATGTATCACGATCAAGCTCTGACTTCGGAACAGAGCCGATCCCTCTTCACCCTGAAGGTGCGGCGCATGACAGGCCGCCAGAGCGGGATATATCCATGTCAAAGGCGATCATAGAAAAGGCGGTCCTTTGGAAAAAGGGCAATCTCTACGAAGACTTTTTCGTTGGGCAAAAGTTCGACCACCATTGGGGCCGCACGATAACGGAAAGCGACAACACCCTTTTCACCACTATCACGCTGTCCTTCGTGCCGCTTTACTTCAACCGGGCCTATGCGAGGCAGCAGGGTCACCCCGACATCGTGCTCAACCCACAACTGGTGTTCAACGTCGCGCTGGGCCTGTCGGTCGAGGATTGCAGCGAAGCCGGCGGGCCCTTTCTGGGGGTCTATGATCTTCGCTACCACCGCCCCGCCTATCCGGGCGTGACACTGACCGCGAGCAGCAGCACGGTCGAGGCGCGGATTTCGGGCAGCAATCCCGCTTTTGGCATCGTCACATGGGAGACAGAGGGTCGCGATCAGGATGGCAATCTGCTGGTCAGCTTCCGCCGATCAAATCTGGTTCGCCGACGGGAAGGAAATGATCAATGAGCGCTGATACGCACCTGACCGGCGGCAAGAACTATTTCGAAGATTTCGAGATAGGCGCCGTCATCCGCCATGCGCGAGGCAAAACAGTTTCCAATCTGGAAAATGTGCTGATCACCAATCTCGTCATGAACAGCGCGGACGCGCATTTCAACGAAGACAAAATGTCCCGTACCCCGTTCGGTCAGGTCGTGTCCTATGGTGGCGTGAACTTTTCGATCGTCCTGGGGCTGGCGGCGCAGGATTGTTGCGAGAACGCCATTGCGGAACTCGGACTGGACAATATCCGCCTGACGAGGTCCGTTTTTCACGGCGATACGCTCTATGCCTATACCGAGGTTCTAGAAAAGTCGGACTCCGATCGGCCCGACGCGGGCATCATCCTATACCGTCACTACGGCGTGAATCAGAAACAGGAGATTGTCGCTCAAGTCGATCGCAAGGTCTTGCTGAAGCGGCGTCCTTGATGGGGGACGCGACAGTGGCTGACGGGAAATGCGTCAGCCTCCTATCCATAAAATACTTTACGGCCGTCTCTGCCGGCTATCCCAATTCGCCGTCATCCTGGAGCAGGGCAGCAGCCTGCCCCGCTCCAGGAAAAAAGTTCAATCGACCGGGATTGTAATGACATGCGGAATTTCGAACGAGGCGATGTAATCCGATATCGTGTTCGCCGCTATCCGATCGGGGCTGTTGAGATAATCGAGATTCTGGCTGACGAAGTCGTCATCGCGGCTGACCGCCCAGATGAAGCGGTGTCCGGGAATATCGGCGACGGCGAATTCGACCTTGAACCCGGCAGCCCGGCGGAGCTTTACAATTTTTCTCCAGCGGCTCAAAAAATGCGGCCAGCCGTCCTTCTTGACCTCGTAAACCTTGAGTTCGACGGTGGGCCCTTCCTTGAGTGCCTCAAGCGATGGAAAGCTGTTGCTCATATAAACCTCGGCAAATTGAAGATGTCATCGGGTGATCGAGTTAGGACGCAAGATCAGGCTGGCTGTTCTTCGGGCGACGCGGCAAAGGCGTCGTAGCGGGAGCCTGCCCACAGACACATGGGCAATTTAGGAAATTTGCCGAGGTAGAAGCGGTTCGCGAGGTCGAAGCCCTTCTCATATCTGTGGATCCAGATCAGGCGATTGTTGGCCAGATCGGCGCACGCGTAGATGATCTTGAAGCCCTCGGGCTTATAGTCGGCAAACGCTTCCTGAAAAGCGGCGATAGCCTCCTCCATCCGGCCTGGCTGGACGTGGTTTATATTGACTTCGATCTTCGATCCGTCGTCGATCAGGCCCAGCGCGGCAGGGTCAAAATCCATGTTCATCCATCCTCTCAAGCGGTCGCGCGGCAGGCCCAGGAAGCCAGCGCGCGCGTCATTGTTCAGCGTGCAGACTGCACATGCCCCGGTTCACAATCAACTCGGTCGATTGCGGGCGCGGATTCCATTGCATATGCAACCCCCGCATGCCGCACTGGAACCCGCTTTGAGAGCGGCATGCCTAGCCCGCGCCGGCCCTCAAGCCCCAGTAGAACCGCCGAGGATTTCAAGGCTGCGCTCCACCATCACAGGTACGGAACGAACGAGGTCGGCCCACATGGGATCATGCTTCTTACCGCGGCGATGCAGCATTTCATTGAACAGTGCGATCACGGCGAACCGGTAGCCAGCCATCGCGCGATGCCAGATAATCGACCTGCTATCGACGACATGTCCGGCGGCGCGCTGGTATGTGTCGATAATCTCACCCGGTGAAAGCACCCAGCGCTCCGCACGGTGGCGATGTTCCGGCAACACGGCATCGGGGTCGGCATAGAAGGCCAACATGCCCAGGTCGAGCAGCGTCGACCCGAGGAACGCGATCTCCCAATCCAGCACGGCGCGAACATCATCGGGACCGAAGATCATGTTGCCGAAATGCATGTCGCCATGGACGCAGCCGGAATGGAACTCATTCGGGATGGTCGAGATAAGCCGATCGCGTAGCAGCTCGACACGGCCGGCCCAAGCCAAGTCTATTGTGGGCCGGTCGAAAAGGCGGAACAGGCGGCTGAACTCGGCGGTCGGGGTCTGCACCGCCCCCCACACGGCCTCCAGGCCGGCCAAAGGAACTTTATGGAGCTGCGCCATCACCTCGACGCCCCGGCGCGCCAGTACGACGTGGGCGGGCGTCTGATCCACGGCACGCGCAGGAATGGCGTTGCCCGTCACGAAGCCGGCGATGAAATAGGGACGCCCCAGCAGCGAGTCATGGCCGCCGAACGAGAGGATCGGCGGGACCGGAACGCCGGTGCCAGCGAGCGATTGCATGATGCGCGCCTGACGGATGACATCGGACGGCCCGGTGGACGGCGCATCGGCCGCAATCGTGCGGACGATCAGCTTTTGCTTTGCTGCTCCGTCGTCGGCAATGAAGCTGAAACCGACCCCGGCGTGGCCCGGGAGCGGCTCAACCTGGTCGACGGTGACCGTGCCGCGCGCCTCGCTACTCAGCACGGCAGCGAGCAGTTCGTCCATCGGCCGATCACAAGACGCCGCCCCGGAAGCGCCGGCTGTTGGGACCTCAGGAGTCGGCGTCGTCACTTTGCCTCGGCGCCTTCCAGGGCTTCCGCGAACTTGGCCTGCGCGGCGGCCTGCCTTTCAAACAGCATATAGTCTGGGAACGGCCCCCTCGCCGGTTGCGCCTCTCTGAGCAACTCGCGCGCGACCGTAACCTTGTGCACCTCGGTCGGACCATCGGCCAAGCCCATGTGATAGGAGGTCATGATCATGCTGGTGAAGGGCATCTGATCGGTCAGGCCAAGCGAACCATGGATCTGGAGCGCTCGCGATGCGATGTCGTGCAGCACCTGCGGCATCAGGAATTTCACGGCCGCAACGTTCTTGCGCAGATCCTTCCAGCTATGTCCGTTGTCCGCCAGCCATGCCGTTTCCAGCACGAGCAGGCGGAACTGCCGAAGCTGGGCCCACGACTCCGCAATTTGCGCCTGCACCAGTTGCTTGTTGCCAAGCAACTCGCCTTTAGTGCTGCGCGAAACGGCGCGTTCGCACATCTTGTCCAGCGCGCTTTGCGCCAGGGCGATAGTGCGCATGGCGTGATGCATGCGCCCTCCACCCAGGCGCTGTTGGGCCACGATGAAGCCATCGCCGCGCTTGCCCAGCAGATTTTCGGCGGGTACGCGCACATTGGTCCACCGCATGTGGGCGTGGGTCGGGATATGGCCGTAAAAGCCATAGTTGCGGATCACTTCGATCCCCGGCAAATCCGCCGGAACGATGAACATGGAAGTTCGCCGATGGGGGCGTTCGTCGGGATCGGTCACGGCCATGATCAGAAAGAAGCTGGCTACAGAAGCGCTGCTGGCGAACCATTTTTCGCCGTTGATCACCCATTCATCACCATCGCGGACCGCAGTCGCCTCTATCATCGTTGGGTCCGCGCCACCCTGCGGCTCGGTCACTGCGAAACAGGACACGATTTCGTTCGCGAGCAGCGGTTCCAGATAACGCTTCTTCTGCTCGGGCGTGCCATATTCGGCCAGCACGTCGGCATTGCCACTATCGGGCGCCTGCGCGCCAAAGACGATGGGGCCAAAGCGCGAGCGGCCCACCAATTCGTTGATCAACGCCAGCTTGAGCTGGCCAAAGCCCTTCCCGCCCATCTCCGGCCCCAGATGGCACGCCCACAGACCCCGCTCCTGCACGCGCTTTTGCAGCGGACGTACGATTTTGACGAAACGCGGATCGTGAATATCATGCTGGGCGCCAAGGACGAGATCCAGCGGTTCGACTTCCTCGCGAACAAACTGATCGATCCAGTCGAGTTCCTTTTGGAACTCAGGGTCGGTTGAGAAATTCCAGGTCACTAATATTCTCCGGAAAGTTGAGGGAAAAGCTCCGCGAAGAGCCATAGGTATTTTTCATCGCTCATGCGGCCGACCGCTGCTATCGATGGTCACTGCTGGCGCGCTGATCTAATGCGCCCTCCTGGCCATCTCTACGTGGCGACGTGCGGGAAGTAAGCCAAGAGAATTTGCACAATTCGCATCGCCTATCACAACTGCAATAGCTGGCTGACCATTTTTAAAAAAACCATCTATCCGAAGCATCCTCTGGCATTGCAATCGTAATGAAATCGCGTCCGCCCGCATTCTCCATTGCCTCTCAGACAAATCCGCCAAAAATGCAGGTAGCTGCGTGCCTACTTCGAACCGCCGAGAAACTGAGGTTCTAGAGGCGTGAAATCACGCAACTGTTTTGGATGGGATAACTGGAATTGACGGACAACGCAGCCGCTTTCGGCGCTTTATCGGGCATTAAGATCATCGACCTGACGCAAATGCTGGCCGGCCCCTTCGGCACCATGCTGCTTGCGGATCATGGCGCCACGGTGATCAAGGTCGAGCCGCCGGTAGGCGATCTGACGCGGCCCGGCGGTCCGTTTCGCGATGATGACACGCAACGCGTGCTCGGCGGCTATTTCCAGAGCGTCGATCGCAATAAATACAGCATCTGCCTCGATCTCAAAACCGAGCGCGGACGTGAAGCCTTCAAGCAGCTGGTGCGAGATTCGGACGCAGTGGTAGAAAATTTCCGCGCCGGAGTGATGGAGCGGCTGGGACTGGGTTATGAAGTGCTTAGAGAAATCAACCCACGGCTCGTCTATGGCGCGCTGCGCGGGTTTGGCGACGCACGAACCGGCGCATCACCATATCTGGACTGGCCAGCCTTCGACGTCGTGGCTCAGGCCATGGGCGGCATTATGGCGATCACCGGACCCGACCAGGCAACACCCACCAAGGTCGGTCCTGGAGTTGGTGATATCATCCCCGGCATGATGCTGGGCTTCGGAGTGCTTGCGGCGGTCTATCATGCAAAAAGCACCGGGGTGGGCCAGTTTGTCGACGTGGCCATGACCGATGCGGTGCTCGCCGTGTGTGAACGTACAATCTGGCAGAACTCGGTACAGGGACTGGTTCCGGGGCCTGAAGGCAATCACCATCCCTTCCTTTGTCCCTTCGGAATGTTTCCCGCAAAGGATGGATTCGTAACCATCGCTGCGCAGCAGGATGTGTTCTTCCCGATACTCTGCCGGCAACTGGATGCTCCGGAGCTGAGTACGGACTCCCGCTTTTCCGATCGCGAGGTCAGGAAGGCAAATAGACTGGTCTTGATTGAACTCGTCAGCGCCCGCACTCGCAAGTTCACGAAAGCCGAACTGATGAAACGGTTGGGCGGCAAAATACCTTTCGGACCTGTGATGGACATCACGGACGTGCTTAACGACGAACATTTCAAGGTCCGTGAAATGCTGGTTGATGTCGAAAACCCTGGCACCGCGCCAGTGACGATCGCGGGCGTGCCCATAAAAATGACCCATACTCCTGGGCAGGTAGCCCGGCGCGCGCCGATACTTGGCGAACATACACGCCAGTTGCTGCTGGATGCAGGGGTGAGCGAGTCCGAGGTGGAGTTGATCATGCTGGAAAGTGTGCCGGTCAAATTTTGACTTTTTCACATGCCTCCCTGCCAGCTTATCCCGGTTTAATGGCGGATTCCCCCGATCGATTTAGGAGAAGAGCGATGACGACGGACATGACCGATAATGCACAGGAACTCCATGACCTTGTTCAGAAGAACAAGATTCACGAAAACCTCATGAAATACTGCCGAGGGCAGGATCGCAAGGATCTCGAACTGATGAAGTCAAGCTATTGGCCTGATGCGATCGACAATCACGGGAGCTTCGTCGGCAACGCTCATGAGTTCTGCGAAATGGCCTATGAAGGCCAGAAGAAGTCAGGCCATTCCGCGCTTCACCACTGCTCCAATGTTCTGATTGAATTGTCCGGAGACCAGGCGAAGTGCGAATCCGCTTTCCTGTATGTGATGAGCCATCCGGGCAAAAAGACGCAGTTCCTGGGCGGGCGCTACAGGGACCTTTGTGAAAAGCGTGATGGGGAATGGAAGGTTTTGCGCCGCATGTGCATATTCGATTGGGCCAACGAGTTGGATGGCGCACAGGACTTTCAGACCATTTTCAAATTCCCGCAAGATACGGTGGTCGGTAGAACCTACCCGAACGATCCCATATACGCGGAGTGGTGACGAGCTATGGTCTCCGGCTCGCGCCGTCAGCCGGATTCCAGACACTGTCCAGTTTCTTAGTCCTGTAAACGGAGATATTCATGGCAAGTCCGAACGGTGACGGGATCATCCGCAATCCGGATCAGCTTTTCATAGGCGGCCAGTGGACAAGGCCCTCCACCACTGCGATGCTGGACGTGATCGCGCCTGCCACGGAAACCGTCTTCCTGAGCGTCGCCGAGGCAATGGAGGCCGATGTTGATCGCGCGGTGGCTGCCGCGCGGGATGCCTTCGACAATGGTCCCTGGCCCCGGCTCACCCATGCTGAGCGCGCTGGCTACCTGCGCGCCCTCAGCGCCAAGCTGAGTGAGCGGGCGGACGATATCGCCCAGGCTTGGCCCAGTGAAATGGGCGTTACTTTGCCGGTGGCGCAGGGCACTGCCGCCTTTCTCCCGTCAATCTATGAATTTTACGCAAATCTCGCTGACACGTTTCCGTTCTACGAGCGGCATGCCGCCCAGGATGGCGGCGTGGGCCTCCTGGTTCGCGAACCCGTTGGCGTGGTGGGCATGATCATCCCGTGGAACGCAGCGCCGTTCCTGCTCTCCTACAAGCTTGCGCCTGCATTGCTGGCAGGCTGCACGGTGGTCATCAAGCCCTCTCCGGAGGCCCCCGTCGCAGCCTATGTTCTTGCCGAGATCGCCGAGGCGATAGGACTGCCTCCGGGGGTGGTCAACGTCGTGACCGCCGATCGGCATGCATCGGAAGCTTTGGTCCGCAACCCTGGCGTCGACAAGATCAGCTTCACTGGGTCGAGCGTCGTCGGCCGGCGTATCGCTTCGATATGCGGCGAGCGTCTCGCCCGTTACACTTTGGAATTGGGAGGCAAATCCCCGGCCCTGCTGCTCGACGACTATGACGTCGAGACCGCAGCGGAAAGAATCTCTCAATCGACGCGAGTAATGACCGGGCAGGTCTGCGCGGCGCTTACCCGCGTTATCGTCGAGGAAAGCCGACACGATGACTTCGTCGAGGCGCTGAGCGCGTCCTTTCAGAAAATTCGAGTAGGCGATCCCTATGATCCGCAGACTGACATGGGTCCGTTGGCGATGGCCCGCCAGCGCGACCGCGTCGAAGACTATATCGCCAAGGGCAAGGAGGAGGGAGCGCAACTTGCTACAGGCGGTGGTCGCCCGCCCCACCTCAACCGCGGCTTCTATATAGAGCCGACCGTGTTCGGCCGGGTCGATAACCGCTCCACCATCGCACGGGAAGAGATTTTCGGCCCCGTTATCTGTGTCATACCAGCACGCGGCGAGGAGGAGATGATCAGGATCGCGAACGACAGCGTCTTCGGCCTCAACGCTTCGGTCTTCACCAACGACAGCGCACGGGCTTATGCAATTAGCCGAAAACTGCTCTCCGGCGGCGTGGGGCATAATGGCTTCCGCGCAGATCCCTCTATCGGCTTTGGTGGATTCAAGCAGTCGGGAATTGGCCGCGAGGGCGGCGTCGATGGATTGCTGCCTTACCTTGAAAGCAAGACGGTGCTGCTCGACGACGACCCTGGGCCATTGGATAAGATGTAATTCCCCATTTGGGCTGCAGGCCGTATATCTATCCAGCATTAGAGAGCGCCTCTACGAGGGGGCGATAGGCTCTGACATGCCCTCCGGCAGGATGAAATAGGAGAGAGCAGGCCCAGCGCCGACGCTGGCCAGCCAGCGGATACGGCGGTGCCTTGCTTGAATAGGCATCATACTCTCCTGATCATTTTGCTCTTTGGGTGTGTCGACGCAGCCGGTTCTTCGCTGCGGTGCTCAGAAAAGGGCAATTGCCCGGATCGGCATGCAGAAGCTCGTTTCGAATTAGCGCTAAGAATTTGCTCCCGCCACCCCACCGTAAAGTTCCGGATCAATAGCCTTAATAGTGAGGTGAAGGGACTTTGCCGTTTGGCGGCGCGGGTTTAGAAATGGCCCGTTCCCTCCCTTTCATTGGGAAACAATATCTTACCGGCAGGGACGATGGCGCCGAAATATCGTTCAGACATTGACGGGTTGCGCGCGATAGCCGTTGGCGGAGTCGTCATCTATCACGCCTTTCCAACGCTGCTGCCCGGCGGATTTGTAGGCGTGGACGTGTTCTTCGTGATCTCGGGCTTCCTGATCACGTCGATCATTGCTTCGGACGCGCTGGCGGGAAAATTCTCCATCGCAGGATTTTATGAGCGCCGGTTCAGGCGGATTTTGCCCGCCCTGCTGTTCATGCTTGTCCTGACGACCGCAGCCACTCTCCTGATCCTGCCGCCGACCGAGCTTGAACAATATGGTCAAAGCCTGATCGCGGTCGCCCTGTTCGGCTCGAATATATTGTTCTGGCGGGAGGGCGGCTATTTCGACCAGCCTGCCCATGACAAGCCTCTGCTCCATACCTGGTCGCTGGCGGTCGAGGAGCAGTTCTATATTGTCTGGCCGCTCATCATCGCCGTCCTGGTGGTTCTGGGACGGGAGCGCACTTTGCGTGCATTTGTGTGGGTGGCGGTCATCGGTTCGCTGCTGGCGGCCGAAGCCGTTGTCCGTTTCGCGCCGACGCAGGCCTTCTTCCTTCTCCCTTATCGGGCCTGGGAATTGGGCTTTGGTGCGCTTCTTGCCGTGAGCGCGGTGCCGTCGCTGCGGTCGGTGCGGCAACGGGAGATTGCGGCATGGGTCGGCCTGGCACTTATAGTTGCGCCGATGCTGTTCTATTCGCCGAACACGCCCTTCCCCGGCTTGAGCGCCGTACCGCCGTGCCTTGGCACCATGATATTGATCCATTCCGGCCGTGAAGGCCTCACCCGGGTGGGCAGGATGCTGTCTTGGCGGCCGATATTGTTCACCGGCCTCATCTCCTATGGCTTTTACCTGTGGCACTGGCCCGCGCTGGTCTTGACGCAGATCGCGCTAAATCGCCCCCTGCATCCGCTTGAAGCCGTGCTGGCGGTCAGCGCGGCTTTCGCATTGGCATCCTTTTCGCTGCGTTTTGTCGAACGACCGTTCCGCCAGTCGGGACAGGTGCGGATCAGCCGCCGCGCCGTGCTTGCGGCCAGCGGCATAACCATGGGATTATTCGCGAGCGCCGGTGCCGCCGCCTACGCCACAAAGGGCTTTGCCGACCTCGCATCCCCGAAGGTAAAGGTCGCGCAAGCGGCTATGGCAAGCATCAATCCCTTCCGGGGCCGCTGCCACAATAATCTGGGCACGGCGGATTTGGGGCCAGTCGAAAAATGCTCCGGCGGCATTGTGGGCCGCAAAGGCTATAATGTGCTCCTATGGGGAGATTCTCATGGCGATCACCTCATGCCAGGTTTGGATCATCAAGGACGCAAGCAGGGTTTCGTCGTCCGTCAAGCCACGGTGTCAGGGTGCAGCCCGCTAATCCTCACCTATAAAAACATTCCCGCGCTTGATCGTCCATGCGCCGAATTTCACCGCGCCGCACTGGCAGAGGCGACGCGTCAGCCCGATCTGGGCGCTATCGTACTAAGCATAAGATGGTCCACCGCCATCCAGGAATTATCGGATAAAACGGCTACCGACTTGGCCCAGCAGGAAGCAACCGGCGCGGTCGGCCTGACCGGAGCTTTGGATAAGCTGATCGCCACCATCAGACAGAGCGTTCCGGCGGGCACCCGCATCATATTGGTGGGTTCGACACCCGAATTCGGCATATGGCCAGCCACCTGTTTCGCTCGCGCTTATAAGCTGGACGGAGATCCCAATCTATGCGCGACACAAATCGCGCGTGACACCGCCTGGGGCACGACCGCCGACAAGACGCTTACGCAGGTTGCGAGGAATAACGGCGTTGCATTGATGCTGCCGAGGGCTTCTTTCTGTGAGGGCGCTCTGTGCCGGACCATTGCCGATGGCAAGATCCTGTTCCGGGACGATGATCATTTGACCAACGAAGGCTCCGAGTTCACGACCAGCGCCATGAGGCCACTGCTATCCGGATTGGCCTTTCGTTAGCAAAGACTTGGTTCTCAAATCTCTCCCATCGCTACTTCCAGGCCCTTGGCCTTCAGCCGCCCGGTCAGATCGGTGATGCAGGCATTGAGGACGGAGGGATCGGTCGAACGCACCACGAAATTGGCCCCTACCCTTCCTTCCCGGAAGAAAGGATAGCTGCCGATCTGGCATCCTTCGTGCGCCCTTTCGGTTTCAGCCAGGATGTCGGCTATTTCGCTTTCCGGGACCCAACATCCCACTGTTTCAGACAATAGAGGCCGCCCCCCGTCCAATTCGCCGGTCAATGCGTCCAGCATCTCCGCCATAATATGCGGCACACCGGCCATCATGAAGATGTTGCCGACCCGAATGCCGGGCGCTCCGGACTGGCGATTTTCGATGAGGTCGGCCCCTTCCGGCACGCGGGCCATGCGCAGCCGCTGCTCATTCATGCCGCCACGGCTGGCATAATAATGTTCCAGCGCCGCCTTGGCGCGGGGATGAACCACGACCTGAAGGCCCAGCGCCGCCGCCATGGCATCGACCGTAATATCGTCGTGGGTGGGGCCAATACCGCCGGTTGTGAAGAGATAATTATGGCGCACCCGCAGCGCGTTCACAGCCTCGACAATCGCGTCCTGCTCGTCGGGGACAACACGCACTTCCTTCAACCGGATACCCTGCACGTTCAGCCAAAGCGCGATCTGCGCGATATTCCTGTCCTGAGTTCGACCGGAAAGGATTTCATCGCCGATGATGATCAACGCAGCAGTCCAAATGCGGGGCTCGGTCATGCACAACCTCTTAACGCGGTCGGCTCAAGAGGCAAAGTGCCCTCTCGCAAAATTGCAACAGGATGCCTATAACAACCGGATGACTGAATATATAACCGTCACGCAAGACCGCCCCGCCGCCCGGTCCGGCGCCATCAAGCTTCACGATGCCTCTGGCTTTGAAGGCATGCGCAAGGCCGGAAGGTTGGCCGCTGAAGCACTTGACGCATTAATACCCCATGTCGTTCCGGGCGTCACCACAGAAGAACTGGACGACATAGTTCGGGACCATATGCTGCGGGGGGGCGGTGTACCGGCGACGCTCGGCTACCGGGGCTATACGCATAGCTGTTGCATTTCGATCAACAATGTCATCTGCCATGGCATTCCAGGACCCAAGCCGTTGAAAGACGGCGATATCGCGAACATCGACGTGACGGTGATCGTCGATGGTTGGCACGGCGACACCAGCCGGATGTTCATCGTCGGCGACGCACCGATCAAGGCGCGGCGGTTGGTCGACGTCACCTATGAATGCATGATGCTAGGCATTGAGCAGGCCAAACCTGGCAATACCATGGGTGACATCGGATACGCCATCCAGCAGTTTGCCGAAAAACACCGCTACGGCGTCGTTCGCGACTTTTGCGGCCACGGCCTGGGCCGTGTCTTTCACGATTCCCCCGAGGTCGTCCACGTCGGCCGGCCCGGTGTGGGACCGGAACTGAAGCCCGGCATGTTCTTCACCATCGAACCCATGATCAACATTGGCAAGCCAGGCGTAAAGATGCTGGAAGACGGATGGACGGCCGTAACCCGCGACCGCTCATTGTCAGCGCAATTCGAGCACAGCATCGGCATTACCGAAACCGGCTGCGAGATTTTCACGAAGAGCCCGGCCGGGTTGGATCGGCCACCTTATTGAGGCGAAAGTCCCATCGCGCGACAAAACAGCTTCCCTCAGCGGCCCGCGAGTGCCGGTGCCTGGCGCTCCGTCAAGTCAATCGCGACACCGTCGTTGGAGGCGCGCAATGTCCCTATTCGGTCCTCAACCCCCTGTAGCCATGCCGCGAACTCGGCCTTGGCCTGCGTCTGCGTCAGTGTCGCGGGCCACGTCGGTATCTCTTCACGCTTGCCATAGATTTCCCGGATGTCCGTCGGGATCACTTTGCGGGCCGTCCAGAGCCCTGAGGGAGCGCGAGAGCTTCGCCATTCTAACCGCCATTTGTACCAACCTTTTGTACCTGGGCGGCAGAAATATCTCGAGGAAATCAGCAGCTAATTGAAAACACTCAGCTTTCTGAGTGCGTGGCGGAGAGGGAGGGATTCGAACCCTCGATACGGTTGCCCGTATGCCGCATTTCGAGTGCGGTGCATTCGACCACTCTGCCACCTCTCCGCGAGGACCTTTTCCAGAACCATGGAATATAATGCCGATGGACCGGGACGAGCGCCTGTCGAGGGGCGGCCATTAGCGGATGATTTCACCCTTGCCAAGCGCCCTCCTTGTATCAATGCACAATCTTTCTAAATTGGGACGATGGACTCGAACGTTACGCCCCCGAATAGCCCCAAACTTCACGCCCCGATTGTCGCTCATGCACGCTTCTGCATCGGAGATGTTGTCAGACATCGGCTTTTCAATTTTCGCGGCGTGGTCTTTGACATAGACCCGATCTTCGCCAACAGCGAAGAGTGGTATAACGCAATTCCCGAGGAGATCCGGCCCGACCGCGATCAGCCCTTTTACCATCTGCTCGCGGAAAATGGCGAAAGCAGCTACATCGCTTATGTCAGCCAGCAGAACCTGCAAGTCGACAATAGCGAGGAGCCGGTCGATCATCCCGCTATAGACGGCCTGTTCAGTGCCTATGTTGATGGCCGCTACAAGTTGCGCAGCCGGCATCGCCACTGAGCAAGGACAAGTTCAAGCCTTAAGCTTCCAACCTTTTTTCAGCAGGACATAGCAGGCGAGGCCCGCAAATATGTTCAGCAGGCACAGCACCACTCCCCCGGCCAATATGTTCGAATCCGCGGCCGACAGGAAGCCATAGCGAAAGCCCGAAATGATATAGAAAAAGGGATTGGCGTGGCTGATCGCCTGAAACATCGGTGTGAGGCGGTCGACGGAGTAAAAAGTCCCTGAAAGCAGCGACAGCGGCGCGATCACGAAATTGGTAACCGCGGCTGCATGATCGAATTTTTCGGCCCAGATCGAGGTCATCATGCCAAGAAATGCAAGGAAGGCTGAACCCAGGATACCAAAGCAGGCAATGGCCCAGCCATGTACTGGCACCACATGAACGCCTGGCCAGAATAGCATTGCTATCCACACGGCCAGCCCAACCAAAAGCCCGCGAGTGACGGAAGCTGCGATAAGAGCGGCCAGCAACTCGCCGACGGAAATAGGGGGCGTCAGGTAATCCACCAACGTACCCTGGATCTTTCCGACCAGCAGCGTGAAGCTGCTATTTGCAAAGCTGTTCTGCATCATCCCCATTATGATCAGGCCGGGGGCGAGAAAATCGGCGAACGGCACGCCCAGCACTTCATATCCGCCCCGACGACCGAGCGCGACGGTGAAGATGATCAGGAACAGCAGTGTTGTAATCGCGGGCGCCCAGACCGTTTGCAGCTGGACCTTGAAGAAACGCCGAACCTCCTTAATATAAAGAGCTCGCGTTCCTGCCCAATTAACATTGCGGATCAGGGGAACTCCCGGTTCTGCGCGAACTGCCATGACGTCGCTGCCGATTTTATGCTGTTCGTTCATGGTGAGATCGCCTATCGGGTAGCGGCATGGCCCGCAAGGGCGTTTTTTTGGCTGCGGCCCCGGCATTTGTGGGGAGGCTGCGTGACGGATGAATGTCGAAGGAGTTTGAATGGCCTGGACTGATGAACGCATCGATCAACTGAAATCGATGTGGGAAAAGGGCATGACAGCAAGCCAGATCGCCGACGAACTCGGTGGGGTCAGCCGCAATGCCGTGATCGGAAAGGCGCACCGCCTGGGCTTGCAGTCGCGACCGTCCCCGGTGAAAGCTGGCGACGCGCCTCGCAAGGCTGCTCCGCCCAAGCGGCCAGTGCCGAAAAAAGCTGAGACACAGGTTGAAGCAGCGCCCGTAGAGAGTTCCAGACCTGCACCCGCCCCCCCAGCGCCGCGCACGGCGGCGGTCGCCCAACCTGCGGCTCCCGCCGATGTTGCCCCGCAGCCGCGTATCGTATCTGTCGGTCCGGGCGGGTTTCTGCGTCAGGGACCAGGCGACCAGCAGGCGCCCATTCCCCCTGCCCCGCCCCGCCGGCTGGTTCCGGCGAAGCCCAGTTCAGAGATCGCCGGAAAGACCAGCCTGCTGGATCTGACCGAGAGGATTTGCAAATGGCCCATGGGCCACCCTGGTGAGCCGGATTTCCACTTCTGTGGAGAAAAGGTCAACCCGGGCTTCCCCTATTGTGTTGAACATTGCGGCCGTGCCTATCAGGCACAGCTGCCGCGCGGGACACGCCGGCCTCCGCCGCCGCTGCCGTTTGGCGGTCCCAGGGTACGCTGAATAAGGAAAAGGCCGCCGAAATTCCGGCGGCCTTTTCGGAGGCCGACTAGCTTAGAAGCGGTAGCTCGCCGAAATCTTCGCAGCATGATAGTTGAAGTCGTCGTTGCTACGGCTGATCAATGTTTGTCCATTGGTCGTCGCTGGATTGGTGAAAGGACCGGTCGCTGGGGCAGTACCCTGCGCCACGGTCACCTCATAATCATCCGGATTGAGCGATGTATATTTATAGAGCAAGCCAACGGAGAAATTGTCGCTGATCTTTTGTTCGACGCCGGCACCGGCTGTCCAACCCCAGGCATCCCCATCGCCATTGTCCGAAAAGGCGTTCGCGGCGTTGGATGTGGCAAAGCGATTGTTGATCTTACCGTAAGCGCCGCCGCCCGTCAGATAAAACAGCGTGTTGCCCGCGGTATAGCCGAGTCGGGCTCGTAAGGCTGCATTTTCCTTCAGACGCCGGGAGAGCGTATAATCCCCGGGCTCGCTGGTGAAGCCCGTCACACTGTCGGTAACATCGGCCACACCGCCTTCCGCGACCACGCCAGCCACGATATTGCCGAACTGCATGTCATAACCAACATGTCCTGCCCAGTCCGTGCCGGTACGATCTTTGATACAGCCATCAGCAGCCGATCCGCTACGCGAACGGCCTCCACAATAGCTGGTGAAAGTATCGGTGCCGCCAGTAGTGACCGCATCGTCAGAATTTCCATCTCCATCTGTGTCGAAGGTGAGTTGCTCGTTTTTCTTATTGTCGACTCTGCCAAGTCCGATGGAGCCACCGACATAAGGTCCTGTCCAATTGCGTTCTCCTGCGCCGGCGCCGTCTTGTGCCAGAACGGGCGTGCTGAGAGCGAGCGCGACCATAGCGCCAAGAGGCGCTTTTATGATGTATTTCATGAGGTTGGATCCCTTTTCGTTGATAGGCAAGTTTCTAACGGCTCTTTTCCGCGCTGGTTGCATGAACCCTAGGTGAACTCCACGCCCCACGGCCTTTGGCGCACGATCCGCCTTGCCAGGCTTGGCCAGCAGGCCCTATAGCTGACCCATGTCAGACGACCTCTTCGGATCCGTTCCCACCACATCGACCGATTATGACGCTTCCCATATTGAGGTATTGGAGGGTCTGGAGCCTGTTCGCCGCCGCCCAGGCATGTATATCGGCGGGACAGACGAGCGGGCGCTGCACCATTTGGCATCCGAAGTGCTGGATAACAGCATGGATGAGGCGGTGGCAGGTCATGCCAGTCGGATCGAAGTGAGCCTGGAGCCGGGGAATCGACTGACCATTACGGACAATGGGCGCGGTATTCCTGTCGATCCGCACCCGAAATTCCCCGGGAAGTCGGCGCTGGAAGTCATCCTTACCACCTTGCATTCTGGCGGTAAATTTTCCGACAAGGCCTATGCTACCTCTGGCGGACTTCACGGCGTAGGCGTCAGCGTCGTGAACGCGCTGTCCAGCGACACGGTTGTCGAGGTTGCACGGAATAAGGAACTATTCCGCCAGCGCTTTTCAAAGGGTCATCCGCAGGGCAGGTTGGAAAAGGCGGGCGCAGCGCCCAACCGGCGAGGAACGTCCGTCGCCTTCACTCCAGATACCGAGATTTTTGGCGAGCTAAAGTTCAAACCCGCCCGTCTACACCGCCTCGCCCGATCGAAAGCTTATCTTTTCGCGGGCGTTGAAATCCGATGGAAATGCGTTCCGGAACTGGTCACTGACGATACGCCGGCTGAAGCGGTATTCCAGTTCCCAGGCGGTCTGTCCGATCACCTGAGAGAACAGATCGGCGCCCGTGAATGCGCCACCGCCCAGTTTTTTGATGGCCGACAGGATCTGCCCGACGGCGCCGGGCGCGTGGAATGGGCGGTGGCCTGGCCGCTCTGGTCGGACGGCAGCTATAGTTGGTACTGCAACACCATCCCCACGCCTGACGGCGGGACGCATGAAGCAGGCCTTCGCGCAGCTCTTACCAAGGGCATCCGCGCATTTGGCGAGCTGGCGGGACAAAAGCGGGCGGCTCAAATCCAGGCCGAAGACATCATGTCGGCATGCGAGATAATGCTGTCTCTCTTCATCCGCGATCCCCAGTTCCAGAGCCAGACCAAGGATCGACTGACATCACCAGAAGCCGCCCGCCTGGTGGAAAATGCCGTGCGAGATCATTTTGATCATTTCCTGTCCGATAATATGGAGCGTGGTAAGGCGTTGCTCGCTTTCGTTCTGGACCGAATGGACGAGCGGCTGAAACGGAAGGCGGAACGGGAGGTCAAACGTAAAAATGCGACGAGCGCCCGCAAGCTTCGCCTGCCGGGTAAGCTAACCGATTGTTCCTCGGACGATCCGGACGGCACAGAAATTTTCATAGTCGAGGGCGACAGCGCCGGCGGCTCGGCCAAACAGGCACGGGACCGCAAGACGCAAGCGATATTGCCGATCCGAGGCAAAATCTTGAACGTCGCTTCCGCCAATAGCGCCAAGATTTTCGCTAACCAGGAAATTGCAGATCTTGTGCAGGCTCTAGGCTGTGGCATCCGCAAGGACTGTAACCCGGACAATCTTCGCTACGACCGCATTGTCATCATGACGGACGCCGACGTCGATGGGGCGCATATTGCCACGTTATTGATGACCTTCTTCTTTCAGGAAATGCCGGAAATTGTCCGCCGGGGCCATCTCTACCTGGCGCAGCCGCCGCTCTACCGGCTCGTGTCGGGAGCCAAAAGCATATACGCCCGCGACGACGCCCATCGTGCCCAATTGGAGGCCAGCGAATTCAAGGGCAAAAAGGTCGAAATCAATCGATTCAAGGGGCTGGGAGAGATGAATCCGCAGCAGCTTCGCGAAACAACGATGGATCCCAAAACCCGCAGCATGATCCGCATCACCCTACCTCAGGAATATGAGGAACGTGCCGGAGTGCGTGATCTGGTCGATCGTCTCATGGGAAAAAATCCCGAACATCGTTTCGCATTCATTCAGGAGAATGCCGCCAATGTGGATGACGAAGTGATCGACGCCTGATGGAGATTGGAGGTTTGCGTCCTCATGTTTAATCAGCTATTCCATGGCTAATCATAACTATTGTTACAAAGAGGTCATATGACGCGTTTCTTCCTTCCGAGCGCCCTATCCTTCGTCCTGGCGGGCGTGATCGCGACGCCGGCCCATGCGGCACCGTCCAAGCCGTCAGCCTTTACGCAATGCGCCGTCTGCCACAAGGTCGACGACAGCGGCAAGCACGGCATCGGTCCCAATTTGTCGGGTGTTTATGGTGAGAAGGCTGGAACCAAGGCTGGCTTCAACTTCTCTCCGGCGATGAAGAGCTGGGGTAAAAAGCTTGATGATGCTGCGCTGAACGCCTTCCTCGAAAATCCACGCAAGAGCGTCCCGGGCACTAAAATGGCCTTTGCCGGATTGAAGGATCCCGCGAAGCGCAAGGCGATCATCGACTGGCTGAAGGTTCAGAAATAAGGATGCTGTAGGCGTTGAACTCTGCAATTCCCGGCGTACTCGCGCCGCAATCCAGCTTCGTCAGTACGCCGCCAGCGCTTCCACGAGCACCTTAACCTTCTTCTGCCGCCATTGAGGCAAAGGCGCGATGAGCCAATAAGCCCGCGAAGAGGGCTGCGCCTCACCAACCTGCCGAACTCGACCATCCTTCAGGTCTTTTTCCGCCAGCAGCAAGGGCACGCTGGCATGGCCAAAACCATTCGCAGCCGCCTCAATAGCAAGTCCCGCATCGGCCACCCGCATGATTGCAGTGCCATCCCCTGCGGGACATCCAGGCCAGTCTATCTTGTAATCAGGCCCTCCACCGGCCGCTTCCACGGTGACGAACAGCCCGTCCCCAAGACGAACTCCTTCATGCTCACCGGGACTCTCAGTCAGATATATCGCCAAGTCCAGATTGGCCTCGGTAAAATCCAGCGGCTCGTCCGCCGCCACCATGGAGAAACGCAATTCACCGTCACTTGCGGCATATGTTGCCAGGCGAGCATTCAGCCATTTCGCCGTAAAATCACGCGGAGCCGCGATGGTCAAAGATTTGGAGGTCTGGCCCGCTTGCATGGCCCGCACCGCTTCCTCAAATTGAAGGAAGCCCTGCCGAAGCGCCTCTAGTCCGCCCTCGGTTTCCGGCGTCATTTCCAATCCCTTGGGAGTGCGACGGAAGAGCACAACCCCCAGCATGTCCTCTAGAGCCCGGATTTGTTGACCAACCGCTGCTGGAGTTACCGCAAGTTCATCGGCAGCGCGAGTGAAGCTTAAATGGCGCGCGGCGGCGTCCAGCACCCGCAAGCCATTTAGCGGCAAATGGGTGCGCTTCATTCGGCCACCGCTGATGCGATCAACGCAAATCGAGGAATTGCCACCTCAAAGATCTGCCCATTGGCTACAAGCATTTGATAGCTGCCCTGCATTGCTCCCGTCGGCGTGGAAAGCGGACAACCCGAGACATAATCATAGGCGGCGGCCGGCTGAATCACTGGTTGCTCGCCGACGACGCCCTCGCCTTCGACACAATGCTGGACACCCCGCCCATCAGTGATAATCCATCGGCGGGTGAGAAGCTGAACCGGCTCTTCACCCTTATTTTCAATCCGGATATGATAGGCCCAAAACCACCGCCCCCTTTCCGGTTCCGATTGCTCCGGCAAAAAGCTCACGGAGACCCTGACTACAATGTCGCCCGTAGTCTGACTGAAGGGAAAAAGGCTCAACACCAGCTAAGATTCGCCTATCTTCCGATGGCCGTCAATGCCTGATCCAAATCCTCGATCAGGTCCTGAGGATCTTCAAGTCCCACGTTGATACGCAACATGTCTTCGGTAATGCCGATCTCAAGCCGCGCGGCTTCCGCCATTCCATAATGGGTCGTGGAGGCGGGATGGGTCATGAGCGAACGGCTATCGCCAATATTATTGCTGATGTCGATAAGCTGTAGCCCATTCAACAGGCCATGCGCTTCCTTCCGCCCGCCCCCGACGTAAAGCGAGAAGATCGGACCGCAGGCGCTCATCTGGCTCATCGCAAGATCATGCTGAGGATGACTACGCAATCCCGGGTGCAGAATCTTTGCAACGCGCCCCTCAAGAAATCTACCGACCAACAACGCGTTCTCGCTTTGTTTGCGAATACGGAGGTCCAGCGTCTCCAGGCCTTTCAGCACGACCCAGGCGTTAAAAGCGCTAAGGGTCGGGCCGGTGTTGCGCGTGAACGGAAGGAGGGTGTTGATGATGAAATCTTGCGTACCGCAAATGGCGCCGGCAAGTACCCTTCCCTGCCCATCCATCATCTTTGTGGCGCTATATGCAACGACGTCCGCCCCGAAATCGAGCGGGCGCTGCATCACCGGGGTAGCAAAGGCGTTGTCGACCACCGACACAATCCCCTGCTCCTTCGCAAGGCCACATACCGCTTTTAAATCGACCACGTCCATCGTGGGATTGGCCGGGGTTTCAAAGAAAAACACCTTCGTAGTGGGCCGAATGGCTGCCCGCCAGGCATCGATATCGCGGCCGTCAACCACGGTAGTCTCGATGCCGAATTTGGGCAGGAGGGTATCGGTCAGCCAACGGCAAGAGCCAAAAAGGGCTCGCCCTGCAACGACATGATCCCCCGCCTGCAGCTGGCACAGTAGAGCCGCGGTCATCGCCGCCATACCGCTGGCCGTACAGCGCGCAGCTTCAGCGCCCTCCATCAGCGCAATCCGCTGTTCCAGCATTTCAACGGTCGGATTTTGCAGTCGGCTGTATGTCATTCCGGACTGTTCGCCCGCAAAGCGCGCCGCCGCATCCTCGGCACAGTCATAGGCATAGCCGGAGGTCAGGAAAAGCGCCTCGGACGTTTCGCCATATTCCGACCGCGCGGTCCCGCCACGGATCGCCTGTGTAGCCGGCCGCCATTTGGCAGTGATACTCCGGTCCTGACCAGATTTTCTTTTCATGTCTCAGCCTTATACGAGATTATCGCAGCGCTGCCAGAACAGCGTCTCCCATGCCCTTTGTGCTCATCGAGCCACCAAGATCGGCACTCCGCGCACCATTTGCCAATGCCTTGGCTACTGCCGCGTCGATCCGGTCGGCCGCCTCGGCAAGCCCCAGGGAATAGCGAAGCATCATTGCGGCGGAAAGGATAGTCGCCAGCGGATTGGCCATACCCTTGCCCGCAATGTCCGGCGCACTGCCATGGATCGGTTCATAAAGTCCTTTCCCATTAACATCGAGGGAGGCCGAGGCGAGCAGACCGATGGAACCGACACACATGCTTGCCTGATCGGACAATATATCCCCGAACAGGTTGCCGGTGACGATCACGTCGAATTGTCCTGGATTGCGGACCAACTGCATCGCGGCATTATCCACATACATATGCTTCAGTTCGACGTCCGGATATTCCGTCGCGACCTCTATCACCACGTCGCGCCACAATTGCGAGGTTTCGAGGACATTCGCCTTGTCCACTGAACAAAGCTTTCGCCGCCGCGCGCGAGCAGTGCGAAAGGCGCTATGCGCGATACGCCGCACCTCAGCCTCATTATAGGACATCAGATCATAGCCTTCGCGCAGGCCGTCGGCGGTTTTGCGCATCCCTTTTTCGCCGAAATAGACATCGCCGTTCAATTCGCGGACGATCATCAGGTCAATGGCGCTGGCGATCTCCGGACGCAGGGTGGAGGCATCAGCCAGTTCCGGAAACAGCTTGGCGGGGCGCAGGTTGGAGAAAAGCCCAAGTTCCTTTCGCAATCCCAGGATAGCTTGCTCGGGACGCAGCGACCGTTCCAAATTGTCGCAGTCCGGATCGCCTACCGCGCCAAAAAGAATGGCGTCGGCACGCTTCGCAAGCTCCAGCGTCTGGGGTGGAAGCGGATGACCCTGGGCCTTATAGGCAGAGCCGCCCACCGGCGCTTCCTCATAGGTCAGGCCCCACGAACCCATCGCATCCAGCACTCTGCGCGCCTCGGCGACGACTTCCGGTCCGATCCCGTCTCCAGGCAGCAACGCTATAAGCATTCCGTCAACTCCACATTCGTTCGGACTGCCCCTCAACTTCGGGGCTGGGGTCAGGTGAACAGGCCAATGCCGCAGCGAGCGACATCACGCAACCGCTCTTTTTAGCCTTTCCACCAGCCTGTCCCGCGATGCCAGCACTTCATGGCGCCGTTCGGTCATAACCCAACGTTCAAGGAAATGGCCCGTCAGACACAGTCCGTCAAATATATCAGGCCAGTCGGCCATGCCTCCTCCAGTAAGAAAGGGGGGCAGCCGAAGCAGTTGCCGCTCATAGCCTTTTGCAGCATCGGCGTTCACAGCAGCACCAGTCTTTGCGCTGACATAAAGAGGCACACCCTCTCCCGTGATGGCGCAGCGAGTGAGATTCAGCCCAAAGCCCAGCTCAACAAGAATGAGCAATTCGTAACGCACCAAAGCCACCGCCCAACCGCGCGCGGCGGGAGCGGCCTCAATCGCATCCAGCACCGCCCCCAGCGCCTGGTACAGCGAAGGATAAGGCTGCTCCTCGGGCAAGGCGGCGGAAGTGAGCGCGCAGCTCCATTCGATGGCGGCTGCAGGCAGTGGTTCGGCAAGCAAAGGGCCTCGACTATGTTCCAACTCGATGGTCAGGCTTGCAAGCTGTTCGCCGGTCCTGGCGCGAAATTCCGCCTGCACCAGATTGGCGGGCATCAGCACGGGGCGCAGCCGAGTCGACCGGCCGCCACGGACATAGCCCGCGACCAACCCATGTTCGTGCGTCAACAGCCGCGCAATTATTCCATGTTCGCCATGGTGGCGAATGGCGCAGACAATTGCGGCCGTCCTTATATGAGTCACCGACGTATCCAGGGTTGTAGGACAACGGAAACCATCATGTGGAACCGCCGTTTAACCATGAAAATAGTCATACACGGTTTGGGCGACCGCTTTTGAGACTCCGGGTGCGCGTTGCAAATCTTCAAGCGCCGCGTCCCTTACGGCTCGTGCGGTGCCGAAATGCATGAGCAACGCCTTTTTCCGCGCTGGCCCAATGCCCGGCACCTCGTCCAGCGAGCTGGTTCCGATCGCCTTGCTACGCTTGGCACGATGGGCGCCAATGGCAAAACGGTGGGCCTCATCGCGCAGGCGTTGCAGATAGAATAATACGGCGCTGTTCATCGGCAGCGTCAATTCCCGCCCGTCCGGCAAGTGAAACACCTCCCGCCCGGCATTGCGATCCGGTCCCTTCGCCACGCCGACCAGCACGACATCCTCAATTCCCAGTTCTTCCAATACGCCGCGAACGGCGTTCAACTGGCCCCGCCCGCCATCGATCAGCACCAGGTCAGGCCAATCGCCCTTTTCCCGCTCAGGATCCTCCTTTTGAGCCCTGGCGAAGCGGCGTTCCAACACCTCCCGCATCATCGCAAAGTCGTCGCCTGGAACGGTTTCAGCCCGTTTGATGTTAAACTTGCGATAGGCATTTTTGCGAAAGCCTTCCGGTCCGGCCACGACCATCGCTCCCAGCGCATTGGTGCCCTGGATGTGACTATTGTCGTAGATCTCAATGCGATCGGGCGGCCCTTCCAATGCAAAAAGATCGGCCAACTCCTGCAATATCTTACCCTGGGTCGTCGCTTCGGCCAGGCGGCGGTCGAGCGCCTCCACCGCATTACGCTGAGCCTGACGAATGAGTTTCATCCGGTCGCCGCGTTGAGGAACCTCAATACGAACCTTGGACCCGACACGTTCGCACAACGCCTCCGCTAGCAGATCGCATTCCGCCGGCGCGCGATCGGCAAGGATGAGCTTGGGCGGCGGCACTTCTTCGTAAAATTGCGCCATGAAGCTTTCCAAAACTTCTTCATCGGACACGTCGGCCGTATGAACCGGGAAAAAGCTACGGTGCCCCCAATTTTGGCCACCCCGAATGAAAAAGGCCTGGATACAGATCGAACCCGCCTTGCCCGCCATAGCGAAAATGTCCGCGTCGCCCAAACCCTCCGCATTAATCGCCTGGCTGCCCTGGATGAACGTCAGGGCCTTCAGCCGGTCACGATAAACCGTCGCCAGTTCATAATCCATGGCATCGGATGCAGCCTGCATGGCACTGCCCAGCTTGCGCTGCACTTTGGTGGATTTGCCAGCAAGAAAATCCTGCGCATCAGCCACCAACTCGGCATATTCGTCTTGACCAATGCGGCCCACGCAGGGCGCGGAACACCGCTTGATCTGGTATAGCAGGCAAGGTCGAGAGCGGTTGTTAAAGAAGCTGTCGGTGCAACTGCGCAGCAGGAACAATTTTTGAAGCGCATTGAGCGTCCTGCCTACAGACCCGGCGCTTGCGAATGGTCCATAATAAAGCCCTTTGATATTCCGCGCGCCGCGATGTTTCTGAATCCGGGGAAAGGCATGATCCTGGCGTAACAATATGAAAGGGAAGCTTTTGTCATCTCGAAGCAGGACATTGTATGGCGGCCTGAACCGCTTGATGAGCTGCGCCTCCAAAAGGAGCGCCTCTGCCTCGCTGTTCGTCGTGACAATCGTCATCGACCTGGTTTGAGCGACCATGCGCTGCAGGCGTTTTGAAAGGCGCTCTACCTGAACATAGTTGGTCACGCGATTTTTCAGCGCGCGCGCTTTCCCCACATAGAGCACGTCGCCCCGCGCGTCCTGCATCCGATAGACGCCTGGTCGAACAGGAAGGGTTTTCAGCGTTTCCCGAATGGCGGCGACGCCGGCGTCAAGGTCGGGTTGGCCCGACCCACGCATAGTGTAGGTAGCCTTTTCCTCGTTGAAACGGTCAGGAGATTGCGGGGAGGTCATAACGCCTATTTAGGCTCGGTTGACCGACGCGACTAGTATGCGTCGTCCGGATTGCGATGAGCCCGGTTGGATCGGCTTGCGCAAAATCTCCTCCGTTTGCCCCGAGCGATAAATCGAGGCACACTGGCCAAGGGCGAGCGTGTCTCTCGACTTGCCTCGACACGACGGGCATTGATGCAGATTGATGGCACGTCGCTGCAGAGAACTAGAAATGGTCGCACCGGATAGGTTGTGCGGACCGATCTCCTGCAGTCCAGGGTCGGGGACCAAATCGGCAGAAAAGGGTGGGCCCCCGTGTGAAGGGTCCAGCCAGCTTTCTACTAAAGCAGCTAGATCCTAGCTGTCTCGATTCAGTTCAACGACCCGAGCCCCTTGATGGCGCTATCGACAAGCGCCTTGTCGGAGGCTGCATCATGATGCTCGGCAATCAGCGTCTCAGCAGCGGCTGTCGCTGCTTGGGCCGCCCTGGCACGAACCTGGGCGATAGCCGTGCGTTCCGCCGCTGCAATCTTGTCTTCCGCCATTTTTTGGCGGCGGCCGATCAGATCGGTCGCGTCCTGCTTCGCCTGAGCCAGAATGTGATCTGCCTCTTCTTCGGCCCGAGCCCGCATATCTTCGGCTTCCTTGGCCGCTGCCGTCAACTTGGCCTCATATTCCGCCCGCAACGCTTCGGCTTCGGCACGCAGCTTTGCAGCTTCGTCCAACTGCTCACGAATGCCGGCAATCCGCTTGTCTAGCGCACCGCCAATGGCAGAAGGCACTTTCTTCCAAAGCAGGACCGCAATGAAAATGAGCATCGCCAGGCTGACCCAGGCGGTGGCGTCCAGGCCTAGCGCCTTGGGATCGGCATGCCCCTCCGGAGCTCCGGAGGCCTCAGTCGAAGCGGCGTGGCCCGCATGAGGCATATCTTCCGCCGTTACGGCGTGCTCCAGATGCTGTTCGACCTGCTGCAAACCGGCGTCGAGTTGTTCTGCTGCTTCAGCCATTGGCCAGTGCTGCCTTTACTGCCTTGGTGGCCGCGGCTGAATTTGCCTTTGCCCCGGAAACCTTTGAAACCATTTCAAGCGCCGCTTCAGCCGCCATGACTTCAATCTCCGTCATGGCTTGGCCAGTCGCTTCGGCAATGCGCGCCTCAGCCACCGCTAGCCTGTCCGCGATCTCGCCGTCCGCCTTGGCCAACCGCTTCTCAGCGTCCTTTACAGCCTTCCCCTTGGCCGCCAAGGTAATTTTCTGCGCAGCCGCTCGGTTTTCGTTCGTTTTCGCCCGATATTCTTCCTCGATTTGATCGGCGCGGGCATGTGCTGCCTTGGCTGCATCAAGATCATCGGAAATCCGCTTGTCGCGCGCTTCCACGGTCGATTCGATCTTTGGCATCATCCCAAGGCCAATGACCACGAAAACAAAGCCAAAGGTCACGAGCAACCAAAAAATTTGCGAAGCGTAAGTAGCGGCGATCTGGGAAATTTGTGGCATCGGACTGGTCCGTATAATGTCTGCCGGACGGCGAGCCGCCCGGCGGAAAATCAATTCGCTTTCGCTGTCTTAGGCAACGAAGATCAGGATCATGGCGACGACGAACGCCAGCAGACCCAGAAGTTCGGCCGCGGCGAAACCGATAAACAGGCGGCCCTGCTGACCGTCGGCGGCAGCCGGGTTACGCAGCGCGGATTCAAGGAAGGATCCGAATACATTACCCACGCCCAGTGCGGCCATGCCAGCACCGATAGCGGCCAGACCTGCACCGATCAGCTTTGCTGCTTCTGCGTCCATGATTATTAACTCCTTTTCTGAACTTGTTGAAATGTTGAAGAAATTTAGTGAAGGTTGACCGCATCGTTGATATACAACGAGGTCAGAAGGGCAAAAACATAGGCCTGGATCACGGCAACCAGCACTTCCAGTGCGCTGATGCCGATCATCAGTGCGAAGCTCGATACGCCCACGGTCAAGCCATATCCGATTCCGGCGTTGGTGCTGTTGATCACGAAGCCGCCAAGCACCTTCAACAGGACGTGGCCGGCGGTCATCGCAACGAACAGTCGCAGACCAAGACTGAACGGCCGCACCATGAAAGACACCAATTCAATCACGAAGATGAAGGGAATCATGGGCAACGGGGTGCCATGCGGCACGAAAAGCGAAAAGAAATGGAATTTGTGACGCCAGAAACCCACGATGAGCACGATCGAGAAGCTCATGATCGCCAGCACGCCCGTGACCGTGAAGTGGCTGGTGAAGGTAAAGGCGTGGAGGCCGACAACACCCAGCGGAAGCATGCCGAGCACATTGGCGAACAGGATGAACATGAACAGCGAAAAGACATAGGGCGTGTAGCGCTTGCCTTCCTCCCCGACATTTGCCCGCATCATCGAACTGATAAAGCCGGTCATGCTTTCCACTGCGGCTTGCCAGCGGCCCGGGACCAGTTGCCGCCTCATGCCGCCCAACATGAACAGCCACAGCAAAAACGCCGTGATGATCATCCACAAAGCGCTGTTGGTGAAGGCAATCTGATGCCCTCCCAGATTGAAACCGTCAAAAATCGTTTGCACCTCAAACTGGTGCATCGGATCGATCTTGCCTGATTCAGCTGCCACGCGTGAAAACCCCTGACGACATTTGCCCGTACAACAAAAGCGCCCTCATTCCTTCGGGCGTTTTGTGGAAATCCTTATGATGTTCCTGAAAGCCACGACGATCCCCAGGAAGAGGAAGGCCAACAGGAGCCAAGGAGCCGTTCCAATCAGCCGGTCAAGAACCCAACCGATCAAAAGGCCACCGACAATTCCCCCGATCAGTTCAGCAAGAACACGATTGCCGAGGCGGTATCCTTCGTCCACCCCCTGCTTGTCCCTGCCCGTCCTGACCTGTTCGTCCTGGCCAGCCTGCTTAAGCCGCTCTTTGAGCGAATCCAGCCGCTTGTCCTCTTCGATCGGGTCTTGCCCGGATTCACCCTTTTCCATCGCTGCACTCCGTTTCCCGCTGCGTTTAACAGCGGTTCTAGCATGCAAGACGGCGTTGGATCACCCGCCAAGGCGCGGCCCGTTTAGAAAGGGGAAGGAAGTAAGTCAACCGCTAGGTGGCGGTTGCAGGACCAAGGGAAAAAGCGACCGTAATGAGCAATTTGAACTATGTCCGACCAAGGGCCGAGCTCATCCCGCCGTCGCGCAATAATTTGGCAAAGCGATGGGCGCAGAGCCCTTCACTTGCCAACTGCCGTCGTTCAGACGGTAGGCCTGTCCGGATTGCACACGGCTGGACAAGGTCTTGCAACCTGTCGCTGCGGCCACATCGGCAACGGTGACGCCCCGTTTTGCGGCGAGATCCGTATAAGCTGCGCGGCGTTTGATGTTGATCGAGTCGACCTCAGCCTTGACGTTGGCAGGCACAGAACCCTTGATACCAAGATAACCGTCAGCTTGCTCGCCCACGGTACCGTTCGCCATTGCCTGCGCAACTATGGAAGATTGCGCGCTGGCGGATCCAGTCCAGGCAAGCGCAAGGCCACTCACCAGCACCACAGCGCCGGCCAGCATGAGCAAATGTTTCTTGTCGGTCTTCATTGCGGAAACAACTCCGGATTGTTTTCAATTAGCTCTTCAGCGTCCTTCTGCAGCTTTACGATCACTTCCTGCTGCACGCGAACGTTCAGATTTATCTCTATCGGTTTATCGGGAGCCTTAACCTGTATGCATCCCGCCACCAGCACCAAACCCAAGACAGAACTTACTCCCCGGCCATAGCCTTTAATCCTAAAAATCATATTGTTCATTCATTTGTCCCCTGTTCGCATAGTGTCGCTTTCGGCAGGCTGAACGGCAAGAGTGTTTTCGACCGTCGGCTGACGACCCTGGTCCGCCATGTAATTCTTGATGAGCAAGCTTGGGTCAACGAACGACTTTGCGGTATTGAGCAGCCCTCGGAAGGGCGCCTCAATGCGGATATTGAAGATGAACGGGAGCCCGGTGAACTGCCGTCCCAAGCCCATCTGGTCCGTTTCAACTGGGGCCTGGTTTACCCCGTTGAAGGCGACCTGGGTCACCACTTCCCCGTCAATATAGCCATCCATCAATATAGTGAGGCACTTATAACGTAGCGACTTCAGCGCATCGAAAGCCAGCTTCCCAAACATGCCCAGGTCCGCATTGGAGACTTCGCCCACATAAGCAAGTGTACCGCCCTGCCGCATTGTATCGCATGCCACTCGAAGCTGCTTCACATCGTCGACATAGAGCGGCGGGAGACCTTCCTGCCGCGCCACCAGTACCCCGCCGACAATGCGACCGCCGCTGGCATCGAAAACCATTGGCAACAGCCCGTCGAATGTTCCCGTGGCTGATATATTCTCCAGTTCAAGCTTGTTGATGAACTCTGCCGCCTGAAGGCCGATGATACGAAAAGTGAGGTAGCGCGGCTTTTCGGCGCTAAAGTCCAGGACCGTCGGCTCCAAAGTCAGCTGCCCGCCTGAAAATGGCCAAGCCCCAGCTTCTATCCGCACCTGCTGTCCAGGAAGAAGCTGATACCGAATGATACCGTCATTGGCCTCTATGCCGGGGTTGACGTTCGCAATTCGGAAAATTTGCCCTGGCGGCGTCTGCAAACCGAGCAGGTCGGAAAAATAGACTTCTCCCGACAGGCCCGTGACGGGTCCAAAAGCCGCCGCCAGGCTGATATCATCAGTCCGGAACCGGCCATCGCTCGACACGCCATTGGCGTCCCAGCGAATGTGGCCGCGTCCATTCACCACACCTTTGACATTTGCTACCACGCCCAGTGCGATCCGGGTAATATCCTCTGGCTGTAGCTGATTGCCGAAGGACAGCCCATCGACCAGCAGGTCTGCATGGCCGGCGCCAGTGCCCAGATCATGGGCGATACTTACCTTGGTCACCTCCGCGCTCGTTCGAAGTTCGAGCAGCGTGCCATTCGCTAAAAGCCGGCTGTCCTTCAGCGTGAGCGTAAAGTTCTTCGACAGCAGAGGGTTGAACCGATCCAGTTCCGCACGGTCAGCGATGTTGAGGCGACCATCAATCCTCAGGGCGCCACCGGCAAAGGCCCAGCGGCCCGTTGCTTCGGACATTGCAAGCGGTACATTGCCAATATGTCCGGCTCCGCCTTCCATTTCGCCTGACAAACCCGCAGGTGTGAAGCGCCCGGTAAGATGCGCAAGATCCAGGATTGTCGGCGCATCGGTCCCCAGCGCCACCTTTAAATCGCTCGCTGAAAATCCGCCATCGGGCATGCCGAAGCGAACATTGTCCGCCGCCAATAGCAACGGATTCTGTCCCAACCGGCCTCGCAACCGGGGCGCTGGCGATAAAGCCGCAAACACGAACCCTTCCGGACTCGATCGTACCATTGCCCCGCCCTTCGGTGGACAAAGCCGAAGCTGCGTCCGTTGTAGTGACAGGCTTTGATATTTAAACGCGGTGAAGGAGGCCGGTTGGCATTCCACGTTGATCCGCATGGCGCCTCCGGCCAGCCTGCCATCGACGGGCAGGGTCAACCCCTTCACCCCACCTCCCGGCAACGGACCATCGAGCCGCAATGTCGTCGTGAACCGGCTCCCGCCCCGGCCAGCCACAAAGCGCACCGGCGCCAGCCCAAGCCGCGCATTCTCAGCGGCATAATCTCGCATGAAGATTTGCCCATTGAGCGCACCCTGTCGATCACGCTTCAACCGAATGGCGGCTTGTGGAAAGCCGCCGCCCTCCACTCGGACGCTGCCATCCAAGGCGAGTTGCCCCTGGGGCCAAAACCAGGCCAAGCCGCTACCGCCAGTCAAATCGATATGCGCACCACTTCCGCTTTCAAAAGCAAGATCAGTCACTTGCAGTCGACCAATGCCATTGCGCTGTAGGAGCGCGAACGTCGCCTTGGTTTCATTATTCTTGCCAGCCGCTTCAATGGCCGACGCGAATTTGGCGGCTAGTGGCGCCAAGGGCGTTCCGGCTGCCGATCGCCGCAAACCCGCTGTTGGATTATTGCTCGGCAGATGCAATCCCTCAACTTTGGCGACACCTTGCATCCGTGCAAAACTGCCTTTCTTGTCGGATCCCACGGAGTAGCTGCCTTTAAAACCAATGGGGCCTGAATGCACTGACGGGTAGTTGAGGACGTTCGCTGCAATATCCAGTCGGCCCTTCATCGATTTGATGTTTCCATCAAAGGAGATGGCTCCGCCTGCGCCAGCCAGCCGCGCACTCCCGCCATCCAGGAACTGGGAGGAAAGGTCCACCCTCCCCCGCCAATGGTCCAATGCTTCGTTGAGCCGTATATCAAGGTCGGCAGCAGGCTTGACGGCCGACAATGCCGTTTCTGGACAATCAATGGTTTTCGCCCGCAACGGCCCTTTCATACGCGGTTGCCGCGCCGTCACAGAAAGATCGGCGTAGAAGGTCAGGCTGTCGCCGCGACAGCCTTGTACATCGGCCTCCCTCATGACCGCCGCCAGCTTCCCTTTGAAGCCGCCACGAAGATGACCCAATCCGTCCAACTTCATGCCAATGGGCCCTAGGGGCGTGTCCAATCGCATGCGCGCGTCGTACAGGCTCAGCTTCAGGTCCGGCAGGCCAAGCGGCGCCGTGGATTCCGGATCCCGAAATTTGTCCAGTTCGCCAAGAATAAGCTTTCCGTTGGCGATCCGGCCCCGCAGCCTGACGCCACCTGCCCGAACCGCCGTGACTCGGGGACTGAAAGCGCCAACCGCTAGATCCACTTCGACCCAATCGGCCTTGAGATCGGGCCTTTCACTGGGCCCAAGAACCAGATTTTCTAGCCTCTGAGTCCTCAGCCCGATTTGAACGAGGTCATAGCGGGCGGAAACATTGCGCCGTAGAAGCTCCCGGCTGATCAAATTATCGGCAATGGGCGTCCGTTGCGTCCAGACAGCCAGCAGGGCCAGCAGCAGGACGCCAAGCACCACCGCCCACCAGAAGATCCAGCGCCTTTGGGGCTCGTCCGCTTCAGCTTCAGGATTGTCCTGGGTCATCCCGTCATAACGCCCGGTTACCGCCCCTCGTTTCCACAGCGTAAGATTTCACGAGAATGACCTTGCCACAAGATGAACGCACATTTGGCATGACGATATCCCATTGAGCTTCGATCATATTGCGCTTAGCGCCTGAACTCATGGGGGATATCGAACCGAGCGGCAAGCAGGAACATCATGGCGTCGGCCATCGCGAGCGGCTGCGCCGGCGGCTGCTGGACGGTGGGCCGGATGCCCTGCTTGACCATGAACTGATCGAATATCTGCTCGCCTTGGCTATTCCACGGCGCGACACCAAGCCCCTTGCCAAGCAACTTCTGGCTGAATTTGGTGGGATTGGCGGGCTGCTGACGGCGGATGGTGAAGCCTTGGCGCGCGTAAACGGCATGGGCGAAACCAGCATAGCCGCTCTGAAAATTGCGCAGGCAGCGGCGCTGCGGTTGTTAAAGGCGGACATTACCAAGCTGCCAGTCCTCGCCAGTTGGCAGGCGCTGCTCGACTATCTGCGTGCAGACATGGCGCATATGACGGTGGAGCGGGTACGCGTGCTCCACCTAAACAGCCGCAACATGCTGATCCGCGACGAAAATATGGGAGACGGCTCGGTAGACCAAGCTGCTATTTACGTGCGGGAAGTGATCCGCCGCGCCATCGACCTTGGCTCGGCATCTCTGATCCTGGTGCACAATCATCCAAGCGGCGACCCCTCACCCAGCCCGCAGGACATCCAGGTTACCCGCAACATCATCGAAGCCGGCAAAAGACTGGGGATTGCGGTACACGACCACATCATCATCGGCCGCGAAGGCCATAGCAGCATGCGGGCCCTAGGACTTATCTGACTGGTAGAGGCGACGCGCTGTCGCATTCTTAGCGAAAAATGAGCGTCGGTAGCGCTGCCCGTTTAATCTTCGCCGTCACCATTGGCGAGCGGCAGGGTAAATTGAAATTCCATGCCTCCTGCAATGGAAGGCCTGGCGCGGATGCGTCCGCCATGAGCTTCGACAATGGTCTGGCAGATGGATAGGCCCAGGCCCATGCCGCTGCTTTTGGTACTGATGAAAGCTTGGAAGAGCTGATCCGTGATTTCGGGCGCAATGCCCGGTCCTGTGTCAGCGACCGAGATCCCCACGGTTTCGGGACCAAGCACTTCCGACGAGATCAGCAAATTCCGCGACTCGCAATCTTCCATCGCTTCGACGGCATTGCGGATAAGATTAATCAGGACCTGCTGAATCTGCACCCGATCTGCGAGGACAGTCTTGGCTAAAGGATCAAGATTGAACCGAGCTGACACGCCCTTTTCGCGAGCGCCGACCAAAGCCAGCGATGCTGCCTCATCAATCAAGGTGGGCAAATTCTCCAACCGCTTTTCCACTTCGCCCCTGGCAATAAATTCCCGCAGCCGGCGTACAATGCCGCCCGCTCTAAGCGACTGCGCCGCGATTTCCTGGAACAGCTCGTTGAGAATCGCTCTGTCTTCCGCCTCATCGCTGGCGAGGATCGGAACGGCCGCCTCGGCATAGTTCGCAATTGCAGTGAGCGGTTGATTGAGTTCATGCGCCAATGTCGACGCCATCGTGCCCATGGCGCTGAGGCGCGATACCTGAATCAATTCGGATTGAAGTTCCTGCACCCGAGCTTCGGTGCGATGCTTGTCGGTAAGGTCGCGCACAAATCCGGTAAAGAGCCGCTGATCCCCGCTGATGGCCTCTCCCACGGACAGTTCCATGGGGAAACTACTTCCGTCCTTCCGAAGGCCGGTAACTATGCGGCCTATGCCAATGATACGCCGCTCGCTGGTGTCGAGATATCGCCGAATATAGGAATTGTGCCGATCCGAATCCGGAGAGGGCATCAATATGTTCACGTTTCGGCCGACCAACTCCTCCTCATCATAACCAAAAGTCTTCTGCGCGGCCGCGCTGAAGGAAATGATATGGCCACGCTCATCTATCACGATCATGGCGTCAGGCACCGTGTCCAGGATTGACCGCAAGTGACGTTCTCGGCGCTCCACCGCTCGTTCCGAGGCATAGCGATCAGTGACATCCCGCACCACCTTCGCATAGCCGCGAAGATCCCCGCTATTGTCCTTCAACGGCGTCAGCGTCACGTCGGCCAAAAATTCGGTGCCGTCTTTGCGGACATGCCAACGCTGACCCGTCCATCCTTCCCGTGCCAGGGTTTGGACACCGTCATTTTCCGCCCTGACCGACGTTTCTTCCGATGACAAAATTTCTGCTGGCTTGCCTATGATGTCCTCGGCTGACCATCCGAATACACGTTCCGCACCCTTGTTCCAAATGGTGACGTGGCCCTTGGGATCGATCATGAAGATGGCATAATCCGTCGCCCCTTCCATCAGCAGTGCAAGTTCCTCGGCATATTGCCCGGCTCGGTTGGCTTCGGCATCGGCTGCAGTCCGATGAACCAGGGCGAGCAAATCGGCTCGTCCCGCCCGGCTAGCCAGGAGGACAATCCCTGCACATACAAACCCAAAGGTTCCAAGATGGACGACATCGGCGGTACCAAGTCCCCCTTCCCCATCGAAATGGAAATACCCGTAGACAAGCGCCAGGAAAACAGCCGCTATTGCCGGCTTCACACCAACATGCACCGCGCAAAGAAGAACCGGAAGGGTGAAGATGATGAACGGCGCCCTGGCGCCGAGCCACGGGTCCAGAAGCGACCGAAAACCGATGGCCAGAAGTACGGCCATAGCAGCAAAGCCATAACCATAAACTGTCCAAAGCCCGCTTTCCTGTTGCGCGCCAGCCGACGGTCGGGAAATCAGCCTGCCCCTCTTCATCAGCCGGAAGCTAGCCGATGAGTATCAGGCTGTACAGCAATGCCCCCAACAATTTCCGAAGCTTAGTGGTCAGGCGGCCTTCAGGCGATCAGGACGACTTGCCCTCCTCCTTAGCAGCAGGATGTCAGAGCGCGCCGTGACAATGCTTGTACTTCCGTCCCGAACCACAAGGACAAGGCGCATTGCGGCTGATGTCGAGGCCGGCATAGGGATTTTCATCCGTCTTGCCCTGAGCGTGCAGGACTGAGGAAGGGGATAGCATCGTCGTTACATAGCTGCCCAAACCGTCCGCGTCCGCCGTATCGTCTTCACCGGTAAAAGGATCGATATGGGAGGTGATGAAATCCGGCAGGACAGGTAGTTCGGGCAGCTCGGGTTCAGCCACCCGGAACTGCGCACGAGCCATGGTGCGGGTCACATCTTCACGGATGTTGCCCAACATTCGCTCAAACAGGGCGAAGGCCTCCTGCTTATACTCATTGATCGGCGTCTTTTGCGCATAGGCCCGCAGATGCACGACCTGCCGCAAGGCGTCGAGCGTCGCCAGATGCTCTTTCCAATGATGATCCAGCGCCTGAAGAAGGATGTTTTTTTCTACCATCCTCCAACTTGCTTCATCAATCGAGGCGGCCTTCTCGGCTACGGCCTCATTGGCGAGTTGCGCGAGCCGTTCCTCGATGATGTCCGGTTCCAGCGCGTCCTCGTCCATCCAGCTATCGATATCAGGCTCCAAGTCCAATATCTCGCCGACTGCATCCTTCAGACCGGTAACATTCCACTGCTCAGGATATGTGCCGGCCGGGCAATGGTCGGCAACGATGGCATTGACGGTTTCCGTACGCATATCGGTCACCACGTCGTCCACGGTCTCGGCATCCATAATGTCGCTGCGCTGTTCATAAATGACCTTGCGCTGGTCATTCATAACGTCATCATATTCCACCACTTGCTTACGGATATCGTAGTTCCGCGCCTCAACCTTCTTCTGAGCTGTTTCAATGGCTTTCGAGAGCCATTTGGAACCAATCGCCTCTCCATCGGCCATATTTTTGTTCATCATTCTGGCGAACAGAGTGTCAGGTCCGAAGATGCGGAGCAGGTCGTCGTCCAGGCTTAGATAGAAGCGGGAAAGACCGGGGTCGCCCTGACGCCCGGATCGGCCGCGAAGCTGGTTATCAATACGGCGGCTTTCGTGCCGCTCAGTACCGAGTACGAAAAGTCCGCCGGCTGCAAGCACTTCCTGCCGCTCCGCCTCAATCTCCGCCCTGACGCGTTCGATGGCGGCGTCGCGCTCTGCCCCTTCGGGTATGTCGTTCAGTTCATCATTCACCCGGAATTCCAGATTGCCGCCGAGTTGAATGTCGGTGCCGCGGCCGGCCATGTTGGTGGCGATGGTGACCGCCCCTTTCCGGCCCGCCTGCGCGACGATATGGGCTTCCTTCTCATGCAATCGAGCGTTCAGAACCGCATGCGGCACCTTTTCAGCCTTCAGGAACTCGGAAAGCATCTCCGACTTTTCGATGGACACCGTGCCGACCAGCACCGGCTGCCCGCCTTCAGCCTTTTCCTTTATCGCTCTGGCGATCGCCTGAAACTTATCGTTCGTGTTCTTATAGAATTCATCTTCCTCGTCGATCCGCTGCACCGGCAAATTGGTAGGAATCGTAACGACGTTCATCTTATAGATATCGAAGAATTCCGGCGCTTCCGTAGCGGCCGTTCCGGTCATGCCGGACAGCTTGGGATACATGCGGAAATAATTCTGGAAGGTGATGGAGGCGAGCGTCTGATTCTCGGGCTCGATTTGAACACCTTCCTTGGCCTCAACCGCTTGATGGAGGCCATCCGACCACCGTCGACCGTCCATCATGCGGCCCGTGAACTCATCGATAATGATGACCTTGTCATCCTTTACGATGTAGTCAGTGTCCCGCTTGAACATGACATTGGCACGAAGAGCCTGGTTCACATGGTGGACAACCTGAGTATTTTCAAAATCGTAGAGATTAGAGCCGACCAGAAGCCCCGCCTCTTCCAGCATGCGTTCGACCCTTTCGGTGCCTTCCTCCGTAAGGGTAACGGTACGCTGCTTCTCGTCCTTCTCGTAATTGTCGGGGGAAAGGAGCTTCACCACCTCATCGACCGAGATATAAAGCTCTGACTTATCGTCGGTGGGGCCAGAAATGATTAGCGGGGTCCGCGCTTCATCGATCAGGATTGAATCCACTTCGTCGACAATGGCGAAATTGAACGGACGCTGGACCATCTGGTCGCGTTCAAACTTCATATTATCACGCAGATAATCGAAGCCGAGTTCATTGTTCGTCGCATAGGTAATGTCGGCGCTATAAGCGATGCGACGCTCATCCTCCCGAAGATTGGGAACGATGACCCCCGTCGTCAAACCAAGAAAACGATAAACCTGTCCCATCCAATCGCAATCGCGGCGGGCGAGATAGTCGTTTACGGTGACGACATGAACGCCCTTACCTTCCAGGGCGTTGAGATAGGTCGCCAGAGTGGCCACCAAGGTTTTACCCTCGCCGGTCCGCATCTCGGCGATTTCGCCCCGATGGAGGACAATCCCGCCCACCATCTGCACATCATAATGGCGCTGGCCCAAAGTACGCTTGGCCGCTTCCCGAACGGTGGCAAAAGCTTCTGGCAGCAAGTCGTCCAGCGGAACACCGTTGGCCAGCCTTTCCCGGAAAATTTCGGTTTGCTGCCGCAGTTCCTCATCGGACAGTGCGGAAATCGTGGGTTCAAAGGCGTTGATCCGCTCGACGATCTTCATAACGGATTTGACGTAACGTTCGTTGGACGAACCGAAAATCGATTTGGCGATCGCGCCGAGCATGCCTGGTTCCTAAGCCTAAAAGGGGGCGCGGTTATCCGGCCGCCTGACCTGACCTAACCCCCGCACAAATATGGGGTGCGATGTAAGTTGGGGGGGATGAATAGTCAATTGACGAGACGCCATTACGATCGTCGGATGATAGCATGGATTTCAGGCAAATGCGGCCCTTCGAATGGTGAGAGCCTCAGCTCCCAATCCGTTCAGCAGGGATAGGAATGCCTCTGCACCCCATGCCCATTCAGGCGCCTTCACCCATGGTGCTGACAATGAGCTCCGCCCGCGACTTTACGCCCAACTTCTGAAAGATGCTGTGCAGGTGAACCTTCACCGTCCCTTCGGTCAAGCCGCATTTTTCAGCGATCATTTTGTTGCGCAAGCCCGAGCGGATAAGAGCGGCAATCTGCTTTTCGCGCTCAGTCAACACTGACTCAGAGGAAACCTTGCTCTTGGCCACCACCGAATGCAGAAGGGCCTGTTCCATGATGCCAGGATCGATACGATTGTCCCCCATGAGCACCGAGCGGATGCAGGTCAGCAACTCATCCGGATCGCTTTCCTTCAAAACGATGCCGTTGACGCCGAGACGCAGCGCTTCGATCGTTTGTTCCGGCTTGATACTGACGGTCAGGAAAATCACGGGCACGTCATTCCCCTGCTCGCGAATGGCCGCCAGGATCGCCAAACCGCCCCCGTCCTTCATGCTAAGATCAAGGATCAGGACGTCGGGCGCTTCAGTCTGCAGCCTGTACAAGGCGTCGCGCACGGATCGGGCGCAGCACATGATCTGATGACCGCTGGTCTCCAGGAACTGCTGCAACCCGTCCAAAAACAGGGGATGATCATCAACGATAAGAAGATTCGCCATTTCAGACCCGCTTTTCCGCATGTTTTAATGGTATTCTTATGGATAATAGCGCCTTATCGTTAATATTGTCGAAATAGGCGGTTCCCCCAAGCAATTTCAATCTGCGAGACAGGGAATTTGACTGAATTCCGTCGGTTTGCGCATGGCCATTTACCGGATGGTCGGCCTTGCTATCGTTTCTGAAAGCCATCAGCAAGGCGTCATCCTGCAGTGCAGCCGCGATTGTGACCTGCCGGGCAGCGGCATGTTGGACCGCATTGGCCACAGCTTCCCGTATCAGGAATTCCACCTCTATCGCCGTGGACCGGTCGATATCCACATCGGGATGATCGACGCATGCGCGACAGTCGATATTCCATTGAGCCGACAGCATTTCAGCGCAACTGGACAAACTGTCCGCCAGATTCTGCGAAACGCCGTTCGTCCGTTTGCTTTCATTCAAAAGCTGCCGGAGGCGTCCCTGTTCCGCAATGATCATATCCTGCAACCGCGTCAGGTTCTGAAGTTCGGCCGAAGGAAGATAGTTTTGAGCCTTGGGCACCAGCGTGGAAAGGCGCAGCCGCATCGCCGCCAAAGTCTGGAGGACGCTATCGTGCAAGTCGCCGCTCAACGCCAGACGGGCTTCGGCAAAGGCCCGGTCCCGCCAGGCCTGAAGAAAGAAGGACCGTTCAAAAAAGCTATCCACACTGTCAGACGCGACTTCGCAATGCGCCAGCAGATTAGGCGACCAGCCATGATTGCAGGCAACGAAAAAACGTCCGCACAAAGTGCCGGCATTGACAGCGAAACTGACGCCTCGGCGATACTTCAATAGCTGGTTCAAGTTGTCGACATAATCAGGAGCATTTGCGAATTTCAGGCTCCCGAAGCTGTTCCGGAAGAAGAGCCTGTCCGTATAAGAGGCAAAAAGAAAGGGTGCCGCCCTGACGCTGGGCTGCAACAAAAACCGCATTTCCTCCTCAGCGGCGGGAAAAGTTGGCGCTTGCCCGACGATCAGATCAGCGCAGTGCATGGCTCTGCTATCCACATCCTCCCACAGGAAGCATACGCTGCGTGCATGGAAGAACGTCGCCACCTGCTCCAAAAGAAATTCCATCGGCGGATCGCTCAAATTCCCGCCTGCCGCCTGAAGCTGGTCGCTCCAGCTTTTCACGCGAGCCTGATATAAGTGAGAGCCGATAACTGAGAGAGAAATAAGGCTGCCGATGAAAATCGCGGCGCTGTCGGTATAATCAGTAGCAAGTTGTGGCGAATAAGAATGCGCCAACGGCTCGTAACGGTTTCGAAACAGAAATGCTAAAATGAAGATCAGCGCGCCAATAGATGACACCGTCTTCCCCATGCGTTCATGACATGCCCATAATAATAACAGACAACCTAGGATCGCGGGCAATTCCAATAGACGGAATACAATAACAAAGGTCACGCAAACTAGAAAATCGCCGAGCAGGATCAGGGGGCGGACCAGCAGTTCATAGCGGGTGAACACCAAAAGCCCGGCCACGCAGATCAAGGTCCATATGGCATAGCCGGCAACGGCAGCTTGAGCGATACCGCGCATAGCAAGGTCGAGTTCCGCCAGACGAGCCATTTCGTTGGCGAGGGCGATGAGGAGTGCGATCCGGGCAAGGGTCACACTGACAATAGGAGACCGGCCGAGTTGAACGGTACATTTTTCCGCAAACAGGAAGGGTACCTTGGCAACTTCCCGCAAATCCGTTCCCCCCGACTCGAATACAGCTCCTTCGAGAATAGAGACTTTACCAAAAACTGCCGCTCAAACCTATGCTTTTTCAAGAAAAATATACAGTTAACGTCAAGTTGATTTAACCATTTTTGTAAACTTTAAGTAAATGTTCGATTTCAATGTATGAAATGAAATATTATGGTTAATCTGTGTTAAATATAAAAGACGAGATAAAGTAATATTGTGATAACCATAACCCATGTTATTTTTATCTACTAATATCGATATACCGTTCCATTTCAGAGACGAACCGATTAAAGCTATTTCGCGCTTCACATTTTGTTAGAAATTGAGGAACATTCTTTGCTGATGGAGCAAAAAAGGTTCTTCCAGCTTTTCAGCCAGCTACATGGAGCCCGTCGAACAGGCTTCCTGCTGGTGGCCTTGGCCAGTTCAGGCGCCTCCCCTGCGGTCGCCGCATCCTGCGACACGCCTTTTGCCGCTATCCAGCCTGCCGGAGGACAAAGCTCCGCTCCCAAAGTCACCAGCAAAAGCGAGGCCGTTTTACAGGGTGGCGTCAGCCGGCTCGAGCAAATTCGGGCTCAGCAGGGCAGACCAGAAACAGCGCTTCAGCCAGCAAGCTTTGCAACCGTCACCATGGGCGGAAAAACGCCTATGGTCGAGCTAGGTTCGGACTGCGCCGACAGGGAACCGAGGCCTGCCATTTTCATGAAAGAAGGCGGTCCTGCGGCTAAAAGCCAGATACGCCCGGGACAACCGGATGTCTTCGGAACCGTAGCGCTGCCGGTATCGCGCACCGCGCTGGACCAAAGGTGGCGGCAGGCCTCCGGCGGAACGCTGTCGGGCAGCGCTGGACCTTGGTCCCAAGTGATAGCGCAAAGCCGTCATCTATCGCGCGGTGTTCAGATCCAGGCGATCAACAACTGGGTCAACGCGCGGATTTCCTATGTGGAAGACACGCGTCAATATGGCGTAGCCGATCACTGGGCGCCCGCCGCGCAATCATTGGCGCGCGGGCGTGGCGACTGTGAAGACTTTGCCATAGCGAAGATGCAGATGCTCCGCGCCCTGGGCATACCAGCGAGCGCCATGTTCCTGGTCATTGCCCGCGACCTGGTGAGGCGTGCGGATCATGCGGTCCTTGCGGTTGCCGTGGATGGCGACCTGCTGGTGCTCGACAATGAGACCGATAAGGTCCTGTCATCGGATGATGTGAAGGATTATCGGCCCGTGCTGACCTTCAATGCTTCGGGCAGCTGGACGCACGGATACCGGACCGCACCGTCGGCCGCCACCTTGCGCTACGCTTCCCTCGGCCAGTAAACTCAGGATTCGTCAGTTATCACCGCTCCACCAAGGCCTCGGCTCGCGCTTTCATCACGGGTTTCAGCAGATAGGACAAGATGGATTTGCGTCCGGTGATGATCTCGACATCACAGATCATGCCGGGTGTGATCGGGAGACGCCGTTCTCCCGCAAGCAGATACGCCCGATCGGTTTCCACGACCACAGAAAAATAAGCTTCCTTGGCGACCTCATCATAAATGCTGTCTGCTGAAATCTGCACCACGCGGCCCGTAAGCCCACCATAGGTCGAGAAATCATATGCGGTGACTTTTACATTTGCGCGATCGTTCACCTTTATGAAGGCGATGTCGCTCGGCTTCACCCGTGCTTCGACCAGCAGCTTGTCGCCAAGCGGCACGACCTGCATGATCTTCTGTCCCGCCTGCACGAAGCCGCCCACCGTCGTTACCTGAACATCATTGACCACCCCATCGACGGGAGACCTCAGCTCGGCACGCTGCACCCGCCCCGCCGCCCCCCGCAGAGATTGGCTGTTGACGGCGATCTTCGTCTGAAGCTGGCTGCGTTCGTTCAATGCGTCCTGGCGGAATTGGAAATTTGCCTCGGCAGCTTGGGCCATAGCTTCGCGAACACCGGCGCTGGTACGGGAGACCCCCTCCCGCGCGGCGGCGAGGCGTCCTTGCAGGTCGACCAATTCTCGACGCGCAGAGAGCAGTTCGGTCTGGGGCACGATATTCTTGCGGGCAAGCGGCTCGATCATGTCGACCTGACGCTGGGCAAGAGCAACGCTGCTGACCAAGCTGCTGACCGTTGCCTGCGCTTCGCCTAGCTCGCGTCGCCGTTGCTCTACGCCCGCCTGCAATCCGGTGAGGCGGCTTTGCAGCGCGGACTGCCGAACAGCCTGAAGCTGGGCCTCCTCGGCGCAAGCTTCCGACCGCGCACCGTTTGAAGAAGGCGAACAGCCGGTGCTCTTCCCGGAGCCTTCACGGGACAGCCGATCAGCGCGGGCGGAAAGCAAATTGTTCTCGGCGGCGATCTGCCCCAGTTCGGATGCGGACTGAGTATCATCGAGGCGCACCAACAATTGGCCCTTGCGTACATTCTGGCCTGACCGGACCAGAATTTCCTTGATCGTGGCGGGCTCGGCGCTCTGCACCATCTGCATCTTGCTGGACGGTATCACCCGCCCCTGCCCCCGCGTCACTTCGTCGACCCGGGCCAGCGACGCCCACAATATGAAGAGAATGACAGCGGCAAAAGAGGCAACAATGACGCTTTGCGCTCCGTCCAGAGACCGCAGACGATTGAGAGACAGGGCCGGGGTGAGCATCATGGCGCAATTACCTCTGCGGATGTGACCGATTGTGCCGCATACACCTTCGTAAGCGCACTGGACGTGTGCGACGGCGCAGGAATATTGGGTTTCCACCCCTTGCTTATATCGATGCGGCCGCCAACGTCGTCCTGTGCCCGGCGCTCCGGCAGGGCCGCGACGGCCGGATAGTCGATTACCGGTTCCGCCTGTACCGCGGCATTGAACAATGGCACGGTCTCGATCCCGCTATAGGATTGTCCAAAAGCGCGAGGCATTCCCCACCCACCTGGCCAGCGGTAGAATATATGGGCGCCGATCTTGGCGATCTTCGCAAGTTCAGGGGCCCAGCGGGGCAGCACATAATTGGCGTGATAATGGGTCGCGAGGCCCACCGATTTCTCGACATAGCCATTTAGCGCATCATGAGCGACACGGCGCGCTTCAGCCCATGCGGCCGGTGCGGGCCTGCGCCCCAACGCGCCATCGCAGGTGAAGCTGAACTGACAAACAGGTCGAAGGGCGCCCTCATAAACGACGCCACAGACGCTATGCGGGAAGGCGGGATGACGGAGGCGATTCAAGACGGTTTGCGCAACCGCCCGCTTACCAGCAAGCGGTTCAAAACCGGCTTCATAATAGACCGCCTGGGTCATACAAAGTTCAGCCTTCTGCCGCTCCGCTTCCGAAGCGCGAGCCACTGAA
Organism: Rhizorhapis suberifaciens; assembly: GCF_014200045.1. Classification (GTDB taxonomy): domain Bacteria; phylum Pseudomonadota; class Alphaproteobacteria; order Sphingomonadales; family Sphingomonadaceae; genus Rhizorhapis; species Rhizorhapis suberifaciens. The sequence goes on along the minus strand of NZ_JACHOV010000009.1, from coordinate 90,588 downwards.
AAGGGCGCGGCGGCCAAAATCTTTGCTTCGGAAAAAGGAAGCTTCTCATTGCCCTCAACCGCAGCTTCGCCCTTGCTCACAACCTCGGTTGAGGGTTCATGCGTCAATGCGATGAGGGCCTTGCGTTCGCCGATGTCGGGCATGGTTGCTTCGGCATCCGCTGCGACCGCGTGGGGTTTTGCGATTGATCCGATGCCGCCGACCCGTAAAACGGCCAGAAACAGAGCTGCAACCAACAATAGTCCCAATAGTGCTATGGGTGCACTGGCCAGTTTGTCACGGATGACCACCATTGTCAGCCTCCCAGTGCCTTGCCGGCCAAGGACGACAGGATCTTGTCCTTGGGGCCATCGGCTACGATGCGGCCCTTGTCGATCACGATCAGGCGGTCGACCAGCGAGAGCATCGCATTGCGATGGGTCGAGACGACAAGGGTCTGTTGTGGCGTCAGTGCTTTTTTGAGGTGATCGATAAACATCTGCTCCGTGCCGCTGTCCATCGCGCCGGTCGGCTCGTCCAGGAATAGCAGGCGAGAGGGTTCGACCAATGCGCGAGCGAGGACGAGAAAGCTGCGCTGACCGCCAGACAGCCTGGAGCCACGCTCGCCGACCTGCATGTCAAAGCCGCCCGCGTCCCCAGCGAAGAAGTAGTTCGCGCCCGATTTGGTGAGCGCCTCCACCAACCGACGCTCGTCGGCTTCCTGAGCGCCCAGCATCAGGTTTTCGCGGATCGTGCCGCTAAACAGCACCGCATCCTGGCCCACGAAGCGAAAGGCCGAGCGGACTTCATGGGCATGATATTGACGGCTGTCGAGCCCATCAATGCGGATCGCGCCCTCGGTCGGCTGATAAAGGCCGCAGAGCATTCGGCCCAAGGTCGACTTGCCCGAGGCCACGCGACCGATGATACCGATCCGCTCCCCATGATTGATATGAAGCGAAACGTCGTTCAGCGCCGGCAGAGAGCTTTCGGGATAGCTGAAGCAGGCATGCTCCATGGCAATGTCGCCATTGCGTATTTCGGGAAGAATGCTGCGGGCGCCAGCCTGACGCTCATCATCCATTTCCATCATGCCCTGCAGGCCTTCAAGCGTCGTAAAGGCCTGACGCGCGCGCGTGAAAAGGAAGGCGAATTGACCCACGGGAGCTAGCGAGCGACCAGCGAGCATGACGACTGCAATGATGGCGCCCATGGAAATGATGCCGGCATTGAAGAGGTAAAAGCCGCCGATAATCAGGCTGATGCTTGTCGTCTGCTGGCAGAGCGAGGCAAGGTTGACGCTGATAGCCGTCAGGCGACGCAGCTTTTCCTGCGTTTGCGCGCTCATTTCGGAATAGCGCTGCCAGCGTCCCAACATCCGTCCTTCGGCGCGACAGGCTTTCAGGGTTTCAAGGCCGCTGACTGCCTCTACCAGCGCGGTGTGCTGAAGCCCGGCGTCGGCTTGCGCCTCCAGAGCCGCTTTGCCCATGGCTTTTTGAAGGGAAAAGCCCGCCGTCGCCATGATAGCCATGGCCAGAAGCGGGACCACGGCGAGCCAGCCGGCTATCAGCGTGATCAGCGCCAGGAAGACGAACAGGAAGGCAAGGTCGACGACCAGCACCACCGTCGTTGAAGCAAAGAAATCCCGCACCTGCTCAAATTCGGACACGCGCCGCACAAACGCGCCGGTGCTCCCCTTGCGCGAGGCCAGCGGGATGTTCAGCAGCTTTTCGAATAGCTTTTGCGACAAGCGCGCATCAAGCTTGCGGCCCGTCTCGTCGATCAGTCTTGCCCGCGCAATGCGGAGCGCGAAATCCATCGAAAAAGCGAGCATGACGCCGATGGCCAATACCCAAAGGCTGGAGACCGCCTTGTTGGGAATAATCCGGTCATAGACATTCATCGTGAACAGCGGCAAAGCAAAGGCCAGCAGGTTGATGATTGTGGCAGCCGCGACGACGAACCCAAATGATTTGCGGACGCGCCATACCTCCTGCCAGAACCAGTGCTTCTTTACCTGCTGGTCCCAGGCAAGCTCGGTAGCGCGTTCCTTTCGATGGTCGGGCCAAACCGCCACTGCGTGACCGTCGAATATCCCGGTCAGGGATTCCCGGCTCGCCCACAGCGTTTCATCGCGGCCGGGGACGAAGAGCTTGACGTCCTCGCCCTCGATATCGAGCAACACCGCAGCCCGCCCATTCGTCAACTTCAGGACGGCAGGAACATGCTTTTTGCGCCACTTGGCAAGAGGACGAACGACAGGATCGCAGCCTAGCCCAAGCTGATCCAGCGCCGCCTCTGCCTGGTGGAAGGGCAGTCTTCCGTCTTCCGTCAGAGACAATCCCGCCTGGATGATGGTGGGCGAAGAAGGCCGATCATACAGCGTCGCGATATGCGCAAGGCAGTCCAGAACATCGTCATTGCCGCGATGTTCCTGATCGGCCCACTCCCCCAACTTCATCTTGCTTCTCCGATTTGCCTGCCGTTAGCGCGGATAACGCCGACGATGCAGTTCAGCAGGTTCCGTATCAGGAACGTCGAACCGTTCGCGAGCATAGGTCTTGACGCCCGTTGGCGGCGTGACGCCCAATGTTGCCATCAAATTATCCGTTGCGGCGAGTATCTGATATTCGGCAAAAAGTTGCGCGAGACGCGACGTTTCTGTCCGCACCTGTGCATTGAAGCGCGTATTCTGGGAGTCCAGAACATCGAGCAGCGAGCGGCGGCCAACGTTGAACTGCTCCCGATAGGAAAGCAGCAGGTCGTCCGACACCTTGCTCTGCTGTTCAAGATCCGTCAGGCGTACGCCCTCGATCTGCCAGCGGTTCCAGGCCTGTCTTACTTCTTCTTCGGCTTCACGAGTCAATTGGTGCAGGCGGAACCGGGCCTCACTGGCGCGACGTGTCATTTCCTGGACCTTGGCACGGTTGATTCCGCCATTATAGAGGTCCCAGGTAAGGACAACACGAGCCTGCAGGTCATTGGTGGTGCCGCGAAAACCGTCCAGATCCTCACCGACGCGGCCTCGTCCTTCAAGCGAGACACGGGGACCAAGTTCGGCCTCTGCCTTGTTCACCACCTGATAGGCGGCATCCACGTCCGCCTGAGCCTCGCGCACCTTGGGATTGCGATCACGTGCGGCAGCGACTGCATCGGCAACCGTCGGCGGCAGCGCAGCGCGCGGCGATTCGGGCACCGCGACTTCGCTGATCGAAATACCCGTCAACGTCATGAATGAAATCGCAGCGTTGTTCAGGTCTTCCTGCGCTTCCGTGCGGCGAATCTTGGCGGCCTGGAGCCGTTCCTCAGCCTGCTGCTGATCTGCAATGCTGATCGACCCAGACTTGACGCCTTCGCTCAGATCATTGGTCAGCAACTGGTGGAAGGTGACATTATCTTCTGCCGCCGCAACGATCCGCTGTTGAAGCATATAGTCGAGATACTGACGGGTGACATTGAGCGCGATGAACTCCGACCGTTCCTCGACCCTCAGCGCGGCTCCATCGGTGCGCGCTGCCTGGCGCTTGAGTTCTGCGCTGCGTGAACCGGAGTCGAAGAGCAGCTGTTCGCCAAAAACGCTGGCTTCCAACGGATAGAGCGACTCGTCCTCAAGGTTAAGCGCGCGGCGGGTGCGGTTTTCCAGTCGACGGACACCGGCCGAACCTTCGACCGAGATGCGAGGCAGGAATAGCCCCTGCGCCTGATCGCGCTCGAACTCAATGGCTTCCTTGTTCTGGATGGCCTGGCTGATCTCCGGATGGGAATCGACGGCGGCCTGTACGGCGGTCTTCAGATCCACCGGCTCGGCATGGGCGACCGTGGCGCTCAAAATCAGAGCGCCAGGGACCGCCATGAGCCATTTGTGCTTTTTGCTGACAGTCATCTTATTGCCCTCCCATTACCTGACCGCCTGTGACGGCGACGATTTCCACGCGGCGGTTTTGGGCTTCGCGTACCCCGTCAGCGGTTTCCACCAAGGACTGGCTTTCGCCGAGCGCTTCAGTGGTAACATCGCCAGAGGCAATGCCCGCCTGACCCATGATGGCCGCCACATTGGCTGCGCGACGCATCGAAAGGCCGTTGTTGTAAATGTCGGCGCCCGACTTATCGGTGTGGCCGATGACCTTGAAACTGGTCCATCCACATGATGTCCGCAGGCCCGCGAGCTGGCTGATCGTAGCTCCGGCTTCGGGAAGCGGGGTGTCGAGGTTCCAGTCAAAGAAGACCAGGGCCTTCATATCCGGCGGGCAATCGGCCGACGCCGTAGGCGCGGCAGGCATGGAAGGAGCAGCCGGCGGAGCGGTAAGGCGCGCAGAGGAAGCATCGCAGCGATTGACGCTGTCTTCATCCACTGTGCCCGATTTGAGGAACCCCAGCGCGATGCCGCACTGTGCCTTTGCCTCCGACGCCCAAGTGAATCTGGCATCGTCCGAACGACGCACGTCGTCAGTCTTGCTAGCCGTTACCGCCGCGTCATAACGAGTCTGCACCTCGCCCTTAAGTTCGGCCTTGCCCAGGTCAAGGAGCGGCGACCGTGTAACCGCATGAGCGGCGGGTGCAGCCATGAACAGTGGCGTCACTGTCATGGCTGCTATGCTTAGCAGCTTCATCCTCATTATTTTCCCCCAATCATCGTCAGTTCAAAATGCTAATCGTCATGCATGCGTGGTGGCGGCGACGGCGTCATGGCTCATCATCGCAAGGTCAAAGTGGAAGGCGGGAGCCGCCAACGCGAAGTCGTGAATTGCTTCCGTCGCGGGCGCAGCGGGAGTGGCGCCGCCTACCGGCTCTGCCTGCGGCAGTGCGTTCAGCAGAGCATCAATATCCGGACCATCGGCCGTTCCGCCCGCCAGAGCGTCCGCAAGGATAGCGGGAAGAGCCTTTGGCAAATCCACTGGCTGCTCGCCCTCGGCCACTTGCATTGCAGCCATCATCATAGGCGTCAGATCCACCGGCATTGGCGGCGGCGGAGCATCGGCCGTCACCGCATGATCGTCCTGAACCGGCGCGGAACTGTCCTCAACGCTCGACGTGTCTTGCAGCGAGCTGAGGCTGCTCTCGTCCCCTTCAGACTGGGCCTGATGTGTTTCGGCGGCCGGCGTGCTGACGGAATGATCACTGGCGGGATCGTCCAAAAGGCTGCTCTCCGGCACTGATTCGTCGGATGTGACCGTCGGCGCGCTCGTCTCGACCACAGGCGCCGCCACCGTCGAGTCCTGCTCGACCGCATCGCTCGGGGTCGTGTCGGAACTGTCGGCTGCGGCTTGTTCGACGGTTGCGATCAGGCTGGCCGCGACCAGGGCCTGATTTAGTCCGGTGTTAAGGAGCGTCCTTTCGTCGAGTTGAGTGGCGGTCGGCGTGCTGGTCGTGGCAAACGCCACGTCGGCGACAGCGCCGGTCTCACCATTGATTGTGTATGTCGCCTCACCGTGCACCAGGACATCGCCATTGGCCGCCATATTGCTCTGGCCATCAGAGACAAGACCCACGCTGGTGATGCCAAGGTCTGTCAGCGAATGAAATTCGCCCGCATCGACTACACCGTTGCTGTTGGCGTCCTGCCAGACTCCAAAGCTGGAGAATTCAGCGTCATCCGCGGTCAGGAAACCGTCATTATTGCTGTCATAAGCAAGGCGGATGCCATCGAGGTCAGTGGTGGCCCCCGCCGCGTCATCGGTGAAGACCACGTCATAGGCCTCACCGATTGCGTGAGCCAACAACCCGTCGTCAGGTGCAACCCAGGCGGTGTTGACCTCGCCCGAGCCATAGTCGTGAGTAACCCCGGCCGAGAGAGCGAGATATTCCACGCCGTCATGGTCAAGATCGATAGCAACGGGAGCGACGGGAGCGCTCAAATTGACTGCGATGCTATTGGACACAGTATCGCCGTCAGCGTCGGTCAAGCTGATGGGAACGCTGAAACTCGTGCCGCCGACCACAAAAGCCTCGATGCTGATGAAGCCCAGCTTGAACGTGTCTGTTCCTGCCAGCGCTTCGACCTGAACGGCGTTGAAGGGCGTCGAGGATATGATCTTGAAATCATAGTTATTAGGAAGGTTCAGTATCTGCCAGCCATTCGCCACAGCGGTCACGGAAATTCCCAGCCCGCTGTAATTTGCTGGAGCAACCAGCGTTCCTGCCGCATTGTAGATCTCAATACTGGTGACAGCGGAACTCAGGAAAGAGTCGTTGCCGTCACCATAAAAGACCTTGTCGCCATCGGCTTCCGTAGTCGTGCTGGGTGAAGCCTCACTAACGGTTACCGCCCGCACTACGAAATCGGCACGCTGCGGACCCGAAAGGCCACTCACGTCCTGCCGATAGCTGTTCGCGGTGTAATATTCGCCGAAATGCAATTCGGCATTGCCACCGCTGCCCGTCACGAATGAGTCTTTGACAAAATCGATGCGAATATGTTCGCCAGAGTCCATGCTCTGGCCGCTGCCGACACCGATTTGAGTAGAGTTGGTGTTTACAGTGTTTCCTGCTTGGGTGCTTAGAACCAGGTCATAGGGGGAGCTGGGAACGTCGATCGCCTTGGCTGTGACATTGCCGCCCCCAACGGAGGACAGGCTGGTAATGTTCTGCGTCGAGAGGATCGATATCTGTTCATATTGCGAAAAGGCATAGGTGCCGCTGGGCTGATCAAGATCAATCTTGAAAATGAGCGTCCCTGCCCCTGGCGTCGCGCTGGTACGCGCTTCCAAAATGCTCGGATCGTCGGAATTCACCGTATAATAGATGTTCTGCCCCTCAAAGGTCAGAGCCTTCCCATCCAAGCCCATCGCCTGAGTGCCGTTCGTGACATTGAAGGTCAAGGTACCGAGACCATCCGCGCCAATGCTGGGCAAATGGAGGAGATTGCCGGCGTCGGTGTAATCGGTGCCGGTGTTGACGCCGCTCGCCACCTCTGGAGCAATATTGTAAGCGTTAGGCGTATCGTCATCGAAGCTGATGTTGAGCACGCCATTGGCCGGCGAACCATCGCTGTCCAACAGCGCATAATTCAGTGCGATTGGCCCCGCGTCGTTTTCATTGCCGCCCACCGTGTGCAGGACATTGTCGACCAGCGTCACGGTGTAGTCACCATTGGCAGGGTTCACGGTGACGGTGAACAATATGCCGCGCGGACCTGTTGCGGTCAGCGTGTTCGTGCCCGCGTTCCAGACATAATTGACCGTTTCTGTGCCGACTGTCACGCTGCCATTGGCGAAAGCGAATGCCCCGCTGCCCGCCGCGCCGTCCCCGCCGTAGGAAAAGCCGAGATTGCCCGAGACGACTGCTTCATTGGGAACGCCGGTATAATCCCCCGTGCCGCCGCTGTTGCCGCCGCTGAGGCCTTCGTCGTCGACCGTCACGGACACGTTGCCCCCATTGGGGGTATTTGCGTCACCCTTGAAGACGAAACTCAGCAATGCAGGCTTGGTGTCGCCGTCCTTGTCGACCACCAGATAGGTGAAGTTGTCGACCGAGTTGGTAGGCACCGAGGCGTTTGGCGTGTATTTGTAGCTGCCATCAGCGTTGAGCGTCAGCGTTCCGTAACTGCCGACGATCGGCGCACCAAGGCTTCCCCCGCTCACGCTCGACACGACCAGCGGCCCGTCCGCTCCGGGCTGGTCATTGTCGAGGACATTGCCGGTCGAAAGCGGCCCGCCTTCGACAACGAACGCCAGATCGTTCGTTGCGATAGGGATATCGTCATCAACATTGATGCTCAGCGTTCCGGCGGCCGTGTCGCCATCGCCATCGGTGACCTGATAGTTAAGGACGAATGTCTGGTTATTCTCGTTCTGCGCTGAATCATGCAGAATCGGGGCATTTTGCGTGACGACATAGTCGCCGGTCGCGGCATTGAGAGTCACGGTCAACACCGTCGTCCCGCCCTGCTTCACCAACAGGTTGGAGCCCGACAATTCGTAGCTGAAGCCCGAAGGCGCTCCCGACGTCAGGAAAGCTATCGATCCGCCATCCGCGCCAAACCCATGGCCTAGCGTACCGCTGGTGTTCGCAGCATCCGGGTCATCGCCCGTGCCGCCGTCATTGCCGTTCGCCAATACATCGTCATCGAGTTGAACGACTGCATTGGATGATGCCGAAGGACCGTCATCCTTGAACGTCAACTTGTCGCCCAGGTCGATCGTTGCCGATGCCTGGTCGCCATCGCCGTCCGTGATGGTTGCCGTCAACGTGATGAGGTTCGCCGCCAGAAGCGACTTGGGATCATCATGCGCTGCGGACGCAGAGCCATCGATGTCATGCGCAACGGCACGCTTCTGATCCAGATAGACACCGCCGGCCCCATCCTCGGTCAGGGCGAACACGATTTCTCCATTCACTCCTGCGCGGCCAATGACCTGCTCGCCTTCCAGGCTCAGCACGACTGCCTGGCCGGTAAGGCTATCTACCAATCCGGTCGCACCGGCATTGATGCCAAGGGTGTAGACGATCTTGCCTGCACCATCGGCCCCGAAGTCAGATTCGAAGACATTGACGAAGCTGGCGTTCGCATCGACTGAGAGCGCGCTTTCATCGACGGTTAGGGTCGGGATCGCGCCTGCGGCGCTGATGGAAGGACCATCGTCCGCGAACTGGACGTTACCGCCCAGATCGAGGGCCACGGTCTCCGACGCCGTATCGCCGTCCTTGTCGGTGATCGTCGCGATGCCGACGAGCTGCACCAGGCCCGATGCCAGCGTTGCGAACTGATCGTCATAGGGCGCGGCGGTATCGCCATTGGGCAAGTGATCGATTTCGGCGAACTGCGTCAGGGTAACGACGCCGGTGCCGCTATCCACACCAAGGGTGAAGATCGTGTTTGCAGGATCTACATCACCGAGCGTTGCCGCCGTGGAACCAAACACGACGCCGCCATTCACAAACAGATTGATCGCCGCGCCATTGCTGGAAAGGCCCGCTGCAAGCACGCCGGTCAGGTTCAGCGAGTAGTTCCATGCCGTCGACCCAGCGCCGTCCGCGCCATGGTCGGAAGCTACGAGGCCGAAAGCGCCGCTAAAGTTCGCGGTGGATACAGCCGTGTCGCTCAAACCACCAATGGTCTGAACGTCCTGCGTTGTCAGCAGCACCGTGTCAGCATCCACGACCGAAGCATCGATGGAAGGACCATCATCTTCGAAACGCAGTGCGTTGCCGATGGAAATCGTCGCGCTGTCCGTATCCCCGTCAGCGTCTTCGACCGTCGCTGTCAATGTAAGGATGTTGTCCGCCGTCAAAAACGCGGGCTGATCCGCGCCGCTATCGGGCGAATGGAAGATGGCGCGCTGCTGATCCAGGGTCACAATGCCTGCGCCATCGACGGAAACCGTGAACACCACGAGGCTTGGCTGGGTCGCTACATAGCCTTCGACGACACCTCCCGCGGTGAGACGCAGCAGAACATCTGAACCCGTAGCGCTATCGACCAGACCGGAATTCACTCCCGCAGACACAACGCCAAGGGTATAAACCACCGGGTTCGCCGCAGCTGGGCCATCGGCATTATAGTCGATGGCAAACAGTGATCCGAAATCGGCCGTGTCGTTGCTGCCGAGGTCCGTTTCATCAACGGTCATCGCGTCCTCACCCGGTTGGGACGCCGTAACGACAGGCAGATCATCCGACACTTCGACATTGACGGCACCCGTTGCGGTATCGCCGTCGGTGTCGGTCGCTACAACACCAACCGAACCGAGCGTTTGCAGGTCGTCGGCATTGATGCCCGGGTGGGAATCGTAATTATTGTTCAGCGTCGCGGTCACCTGGCCGGTGTCGCCGACGCGGACCAGATCGAGCGTGACGACGATCGTTCCGCCATCCTTGCCGACGATCTGCGTGTCGGAGACTCGCGTCCAATCCAGGTTCCCGCCAAGGCTGCTTACATCAGCCGCAAAAGCAATTGACGCAATAGCGTCCGAACCTGGCAGGAACGTCACCGTTCCCGTCGCGCTGTCCGCTCCTGCGGGCGTCGAACCGTCGCTGAGATTCTGATCGTCAAGCGTCAAGGTGACCGGCTTGCCCACTTGCGGCTCAGCGCCGTCGAGCACCGTGATCGGCTGCTGCGCCGAGGACGTATCCCCGTCCCCATCGGTGATGGTGTAGCTGAAGGAAGCGTCGATCCCGGCTGCATTGGCCTGGTTGGAAACAGGAGCGAAGGTCCAGTTCCCGTTGGCCGTGAAGGTGTAGGTTCCTAGGGAAGTGGTGACCGGAGTCGTCCCGATGGCCGCCACATTGGTGGTGGTGCCATCGATCGTCACCGACGTCAGGCTGGCCCCATCCGCGCCCCTCACGTCATTGTCGAGCACATTGCCGCCGATCGCTGCATCGGCGTCTTCGGCAACGCTTTGGCTCTGTTCGGCAAAAGCTGTGGGTACGTCATCAACGATATTGATCGTGATCGTGCTGGTCGTGGTGTTACCGTTGGCGTCCGTCACTTCATATTCGAAGCTCTCGGCACCGTTGAGCGGCAAAGCGCCATCATCGGCGGTGATCCCGTCAACAGGGCTGGTCAGCGTATAGCTGTAGCTGCCATTTGGATTGAGCGTCAGGGTTCCAAAGCTGCCCGCGCCATTCCCAGTCAAGGCAAAGGTAAACGGCCCGGCGCCGCCGCTGACATTATCAGTCAGGGTGCCGGTTGCAGTCTCGCCATCGCTGCCGGAATTGCTGCCAACGCTATCGAGCGCAGCTTCGTCCACAGTGATGCTGTCCGTGCGGGCGGCAAGCCCTGCATCGGCAATGTCGATGGTCAAGGTCGCAGTAGAATGATCCCCGTCGCCATCCTCAATGGTATAGACGAACACGTCCGACGCACCGGCAGGCGGCACGACATTGGGGTTCGACACATAGATGTAGCTTCCGTCGGCGTGCAGCGTCAGCGTGCCATAAAGCCCCTCAATGGCCGAGCCAACATTGCCAGCGATCTCGCTGGTAGTGTCGTCTCCCGCTGCGCGCACGCCGACGACGCCGTCCCCACCGGCGAAACCATCTGCGCCATCCGTATCGTTCGACAGGACGCCGGAGGCAGCGTCCACCTCAAGCGTCGCGCCTTCGTCCACAGTGTTTGAATTTGCGGCGGCGGTCGGCACGTCATCGACCACCTGCACGTCCAGGCTGGCCGTATCGGACGACCCGTCGGTGTCGGTCACAACGACCGTATAGCTTTGGGTCAGGCTTCCGCCATTGCCGCCAGTGTGGAGCAACATATTGTCGTTCAGCACATAGCTGTAGCTGACAGTGCCGCCGATCACATCGCCGTCGGAGCCCATCACGGGCGTGAAGCCGGTAATGGTGAGCGATCCATAGGCGTTGCTGATGGGCGCGCCAGCAGTAAAAGTGTCCCCGGTAAAGATTGTCTGACCATTAATGCTTATGGTCGAAACGCCATCAACAGCATTCAGCGTAAAAGTGCCGGTTTGCGTCAACGCCGCCGCATCAGGCGACGAACCATCGCCAAGATTGGCTTCGAACAGAATTTCCTCTGCACCTTGGCCGTCAAGACCACCGATCCTGACGCCGTCGTCCGATCCTGCAATCGTGATCGTCAGCGTCGCGCTGGACATATCACCATCGCCGTCGGTAATCGTATAGCTGAACTGCTCCGTCAGGCTTTCAGTCGAGTCCAGACCCTGGACTACCCCATTTTCCGCATTCAGCGTGTAAACATAGCTACCGTCAGTGTTGAGCGTCAGAGTGCCATAAGCGCCTGGAACAGGCGAACCGATCGTGCCGCCGGTTTGCCCGAAGGATATGGCAGTGACCGTTGCGCCGTCTGCGCCGGGGGTATCAGCGACCCCGTCACTTCCGTTAGCGTCTTCGCCTCCAGAGCCGGTGAAGACATTCCCGTCTGCAACCAGCGGACCATCTTCGGTCACGCTGTCGATGTCGTTCAGCGCTTGCGGCACGTCATCAACGATCGTGATGGTCAGCGTCCCGCTATCCGTGTCACCGTCGACATCGGTCACGGTCACGGCAAAGCTGTCGGTGACATTGTCGCCCGAGCCGTTATCGGTCACCGCATAGCTGTAACCGATCTGCCCGTCCGCGATGGAGGTGATGGTCAAGATGCCGTGCTGGCCCTGGATGGTCTGCCCAACCTGGGTAACAACGACGTTATTGATGCTGACCGTCGCTGGGCCGTCAGGGGCCGTGTAGGTCATGACGCCTTGTGTTGTTTCCACATTCGCAGGCTCATTGGACCCAGGCGTTTCGCCGTCGCGATCGTCAATGCCAAGACCAGCTTCGTCCACTACGGTGCCAGGCTCACCAGGCCCAGGAATGGTTATGATGTCGACTGGCTGATCGTCGTCCTCATCCTCGGGCGCCGCAGGAAAAATCTCCTGCTGCTCGAAGGGCGGAAATGAAAGTTCGGTTGGGGGAAGCAAGTCGCCAAGATTGAAGGGATCGCCGATGTCGCCCTCGGCAGCCACGAAGTTGCCACCCGAACTTTGGGGGGATCCTGCCGCCGGCTGCGGTTCGTTCCCGATCAGCAGTGCAGCGATGTTGGCGGGAGGGATTTGAACGCCGTCGATGACGAGCTGAGGCACGAATATCGCACCATCGAGTATCACCATCTGCGTGCCATCGGGCAAAGTGACAATAAGATCGCGTCCGGAAACCCTGATCTGGTCAAGGCTCACCCCCTCCGGCAGTGCTACAGGCCCCGCAAGAGCGGACACGGCCTGCGCGTTTGCCGGCGGCGGCAACTGGCCAGCCTGGGCGGCCGCTAGCGCTTGCACTTCAGCGGTCGCAGCATATTGCGGCGACAACCGATCATCAGCCGTACGGCCATTATCGCGATCAATGTCCATTTTCCCACCCCTCAGTTCGCGAAGCGACAAGCTCGAACTGCGGTAGGAACGGGCGACTATCCCTGAACACGGCACACAGCCTGTCAGTAATGGTCGGCCGAAGACAGTCTACGACCTCTTCGATCCCTCCACTCAATCCAGCTTGTGAGAAGTGCCAGGCCCCCCCGACGCTTCGCATAAAAAGCGAAATTGGTCAGCGCCCCATGCAACCAATTACATTTCCCTAATATTCCATTAACTGGAGAGAGTCATCTCTAATTAGGGTTAACGAGCGGATTTCGTGGATTTTTCTTCACAAAGTTAAAAATGCTATATCTCATGGTATAGATGGAAAGGATTTTAGCTATAACGTTAGTTATAGTGCATATTAATGGATCTGCTTAACAAAAGGATAGGATCAAAGGCGTAACGAAGCTTAATCCATGAGTCGCTATGTGAAGTAACAGATCATTCGATCAGCTTAGGCTAATCGAGTATGTTTTACCGGCCTAAAGCCATTAGTATTGTCAAGCTGGGCTTCGTATCGCGCTAACGCGGTGGGCACGGCCTGCCTTCGTTTGATCAGCCGAGACCGTATTTCGCCAAATGCCCCATCATGCGGTCACGCAATGCATCGAGCGGGATCTGCTTTACCGCGCCCGCCATATCGGACGATCTTAGAATTTGCGCGAGGCAGGTTTGGCGTTGGCCCAACTCATCAAGGCTTTGAAGTGCAGGCAGATGGGCCTGTGCCAAGTGGGGGTCCAGGCACAGGGCAAGCCCCAGCTGTTCCATGCTGTGCCGCGCTGCTTCAAGCTCCGCCGCGATGGCGTTCATTACTGCAAGATGGTCGGCCGCTGCGTCGGCAGCGGCGGATATGTCGCCGTCATGTTTCATGGTCAGGCGGCCTTGGCCAGCGTCCCGGCGGCGCTCAGCGCGGCGGCCGCAAGCCCGTCGAGCGGAAGCTGCTGCCCTACTGCACCCTGGGCTACAGCGGCGGCAGGCGCTTCGTAGACCATGCAGCTGTCCTTGTCCTGGGCAAAGGTCTTGCCTCCAGCGCCACGCAAGGCCTTCAGACCGTTGGCCCCATCTCGACCCATGCCGGTCAGTATCATGCCGACCGCGTTTGTTCCTGCGGTCTTTGCGATCGTAGCAAACAGGAGGTCAGCAGAAGGCCGGAACCCCTGTACCGGATCATTTCCAAGCAAACGGATCGAGGCATCGGGCCAGCGGTCGATTACAGCATGTTTCGCGGGATCGGCAACGATGTAGACTGTGCCTTGTTCAAGCTTAAGCCCATCGCTTGCCACCACTACATTGGGTTTGATCTTTTCATTCAGCTTGGCGGTGAATGGCTCAGCAAAGCCAGCTTCCATCTGCTGCAGCACAATGGTTGGCGGGCAGTTGGGTGGGAAAGACGCCAGTAATTCCGCTATGGCCTCTACGCCGCCGGTTGATGCGCTCATCGCTACCAGCGCGCCGTTCCATTTATAGGCACGCTCGGAAATCGAGGCGACGGGAGCGGCTTCCTTCACCGCCTTGGCCTTCACCTTGCCACTGGCCGCCGCGATGACCAGCTTTCCGAGCTTGTCGACAATCTTGTCGAATTCTGCAGGTGTCGCCTGCTGGGGCTTGGGGAAGCAATCAACGGCGCCAAGCTCCAGCGCCTTGAAAGAGGTCTGCGCCCCCTTCTGAGTCAAGGTCGAAAGCATCACCACCGGCATGGGGTTGCTTTCCATCAGCTCTTCCAGGAACTCAAGGCCGCTCTTACCGGGCATTTCGACATCCAGCGTCAGCACATCGGGCTTTAGCTCTGAAATCATGTCTCTGGCCTCATCAGCATTCGCTGCGGCGCCGACAACATTGATCCCGCTCGTCCGCTCAAGCACATCGGTGAAAAGCGCGCGCATGGTGATAGAATCATCGACGACCAGAACCCGTGTACTCATTTCAGCTTTCCCCTATCGTTCGGCGCGAACAATTCAATTTTCGATCAGGCGGCTTCGGCGGTGATCATGTGCCGCGTTTCCGCCGCGAGATTATCGAGCGACAACACCATCACCATCCGGTCCTCCACAGCCACCAGCCCCTTCAGGAATGCCGACGCGCTGTCGGTGCTGAGGCTGGGCGGTGCCTGCATTGCATCCTCGTTGACGGTAACGATGTCGTTAACGGCGTCGACAATTAGGCCATGAAGTTGCTCGGCGATGCGAACCACGATAATGACGTGGCGGCCGGTGGGCTCTGTCAGGCCCCAGCCAAGGCGCGCTGCAAGATCGATGACCGGCAGGACATTTCCGCGCAGGTTGATGACGCCGCGCACATAGTCCGGAACGTGCGGTAGGAGCGTGCTGGGCGACCATGCCCGAATCTCGCGAATGGCCATGATGTCGACGCCCAAAAACTGTTCGCCAATCTGGAAGGTGATGAGTTGGTTGGACATTGATTATCCCCTAGCTTTTCGCACTTTGCATTAATGACAGACGCGGCGGACGGCGGCAGCCAGCTTGACCGGGTCGAATGGCTTTACGATCCAACCGGTAGCGCCGGCGGCGCGAGCCCGTGCTTTCTTGTCTTCAGAGCTTTCCGTGGACAGGACCAGTATCGGGCGGTCGCGGTGGCGTCCGTCGGAACGGACAGCGTCTATCAGGCCAAAGCCGTCCATCCGCGGCATGTTGATATCGGTGATGATCATGTCGGGCGTATTGGCCTTCAACCAATCGAGCGCGGCAACGCCATCCTCAGCCTCGGCCACTTCATAACCATGTTCGGTAAGGGCGATGCGCAGCAGCATCCGCATGCTGGGGCTGTCATCGACCGTCAGTATTTTCGTTACGGCAGTCATGGGTTACTCCATTTGTCAGAACAGCTCGACGTCGCCCACGGACGCAGCTTGAGTGATGATAGGCCGGGTTTCGACCGGTACTTCCTCGGCAAGGACACGGCACCTGGCCTGACCTTTCACCGCCCGGAAATCGACCCGCCTGGCCGCATTGCCGCCCAAATTGCTGAAGGTCAGCGGGATACCGTCGCGAGCAAGGAAATTTATCGCAAATTTTGAATTGGCTGAGCCGATTTCCTGCATCCCCGCACGCATATTGGCTCCGCCATAGAGGTGCGCCTTGATGCGGCTGCGGGAGGCGCCTGCTTTCAACATTTCGTTGATCAGCAGTTCCATGGCATAGGCCCCGTAGCGTTCCGACTGTTCCCCGAAGGCAAGGTCCCCGCCGCGAGGTTCGGATAGCAAAAAATGGTTCATGCCACCTACTCCCGCCAAACCGTCGAACAGACAGGCGGCAACGCAGCTGCCAAGCACCGTCGTCAGGACCACGGCAGGATCGCTGGTCACCTGCGTCGTGCCCTGGATGACGTTGATCCGTTTTTCCGTATGGCCGCTGCTGGCTGGCCGAACCGTGGTCATGAATGACATTTTTCAATGATCCTCCCCGCCAGGTTCCCAAGAGGAAGGACATGGTTGGCCGCGCCCATCTCCACAGCGGCGCGGGGCATGCCGTAGACAACGCAGCTGTCCTTATCCTGCGCGAAGGTTTCACAACCTGAGTTACGCATTTCCAACAGGCCTCGAGCACCATCGCTACCCATCCCCGTCAGGATGACCCCAACAGCACGGGAGCCCAACACCTTTGCAACCGAGGTGAACAGCATGTCCACGCTGGGCCGGTGACCGCTGACCGGATCGGAATCGATCAGGCGGCAATAGGGCCGCTGAGCCGAATGCACCGTCAGGTGACTATTGCCAGGCGCGATATAGACATGGCCGTTCTCCAGAAATTGATCGGCTTGGGCCAGGCTGACCCTTGCCGCACAATGAGCGTCGAGGCGGGAGGCGAGAGCCCCTGAAAAGCTGGAGCCGATATGCTGGACTATAAGGGTTGGCGGGCAATTGACCGGCCACCCCTGAAGCAACTGGATCAGCGCCTCGACGCCGCCCGTGGAGGATCCGATCGCCACGATATTGCCGTTGGGACGGAATTCGGTCTGCACCCGCGCGACTTGCTGCCGGGGCTCCAGCCGGCGGATCTTGCTGCGGGCAGCATGCCGGACGATGTAGGAAAGCTCATTGTCGTTGAACGGCCCTTGCGGCTTGGCGTAACAATCGACCGCTCCAAGCTCCAGGGCGCGCATGGTCGTTTCGGCGCCTTTATGAGTAAGGCCCGATATCACCACCACCGGCGTAGGCCGAAGAGTCATGATCTTTTCCAGAAATTCCAGACCGCTCATGCCCGGCATCTCTATGTCCAGAGTGACGACATCGGGATCCAGATCCTTGATCAGCTGTCTGCCCTCAAGTGCGTTCGAAGCCATGCCGACGACCTCGATATCGGGATCGCGGTTCAGGCTTGCGCTCAGCAGCGCCCGCATCGTTGGGGAGTCGTCGACTACGAGGGCTCTGACAGTCATCTCTCAATCTTTCTGTATGTGGTCGGCCCGACCGGCTCGCAAAGCTCGGCCGCTGGTCCTACCAGTCGTTCGCTATGACCGATGTAGAGATAGCCGCCTGGCTCCAGTGCCGCGCACAGGCGGTCCAGAAGCTTTGCCTTGGTGGGTTCATCGAAATAGATCATGACGTTCCGGCAGAAGATGATGTCGAACATCCCTTTTAACGGCCAATCGCCCATGAAATTTAGCTGACGGAAGCGCACGAGGCTTCGGACCATGTCGGACATGACAATATTAGGACCGTCGGCATTTACCCAGTTCTGCCGGAGGCGCGGCGGCATCTCATCTGCTACATGGGCCGGGTACGTCGCCGCCTTTCCGGCCGCTATGACATGATCGGCAAGGTCACTCGCCAAAATGGCAATGTCGGTGGCGGCGATACGCTGAGCCAACGCCTTGTCTTCTCCGAGCAGCGTCATGATCAGGGAATAAACTTCTTCCCCGCTTGAGCAGCCCGCCGACCACATCCGCACCCGCCCCCCCGCCAAGGCGCGTTTGATGAGCCCCGGCCGGACCTGTCGAGCGAAGTGTTCGAAATGATGGTTCTCACGGAAAAATTTCGTGTGATTAGTGGTCAGCGCATTGATCGTGCGCCGCCGCTCTTCCGCATCCGAATTCAATATCCCGATATATTCGGCAAAGGTCCTGCAACCCCTCTCCCGCAGAAACTTGGTGAGGCGCGAATAGATGAGCATTGCCTTGCCCTCTGGCATGACGATGCCGGCGTCGGCATAGACGAGTTTCGACAGAGCCCGGAAATCTTCCTGGCTATAATCGAAATCGACTGCGCCCTCGAACGCGCTCTTGGCGGACAGTGCGTTCATGCCGCCTCGGCAAGCCTTGAACGGCCAAGTTCTGCCGCAACGACGCTTTCAACGTCCAGGATGAGCGCCACCCGGCCATCCCCCAATATGGTCGCGCCCGCGACGCCGCCAATCTGCTGGAAGTTGGTTTCCAGGCTCTTGATGACGACCTGACGCTGGTCCTTGATGGCGTCGACCATCAGTACCGAGTGACCGGCCGTTTCCGATTCGACGACTATCAGCACCGCTTCTGTGGGATCGGTCGCAGCGCCTTCTATCCCCAGACGGCTGCCGACATGTTGCACTGGTAGGAACTGGCCACGAACGTTCAGCATGAACTTGCCACCGCCCAAGCGCCGCACCTCTTGCTGGCTGGGCCGCAAGCTTTCAACGATGTGCGTAAGCGGCACCACGAGCGTCTGGTCGCCGACGCCAACGATCATGCCGTCAGCAATGGCCAGAGTCAGCGGCAGGGCAAGCGTGAAGGTGCTGCCATGACCAGGGCGCGATGAGATGCTGATGCGGCCGCCGAGCGCCTGCACATTCTGCCGAACCACATCCATCCCGACGCCGCGCCCGGAGATGTTGGAGACGACCTGCGCCGTTGAAAAACCGGGCGCAAAGATGAGGTTGTCGATTTCCTCGTCGGATAGCTGGGCGTCAGGTGCAATCAGCCCACGTTCAGCCGCTTTCGCAAAGACGCGCTCGCGATTGATGCCGCGCCCATCGTCCGAAACGCAGATAAGGATGCGTCCACCGCGATGCTCCGCGCTTAACCGCACCACACCTTCGGCAGGCTTACCTGCGGCAATGCGTTCCTCGGGCGTTTCAAGGCCATGGTCGATAGCGTTGCGGATAAGGTGGGTCAGTGGCTCTCCAATGCGTTCGACAACAGTCTTGTCGAGCTCGGTGCCCTCGCCGTCCACGTCCAGCCGCACCCGTTTCCCAGTTTCAGATTCCAGTTCCCGCACGATACGAGGCACCCGACTGAATACCGACCGGATTGGCTGCGCACGGATCGACATGGCGCAATCCTGAAGCTCGCGCGTCAAATGATCGAGATCGGCAACTTCGGCGATCTGGGTCATTCCCTGGATGGAGAGCTGCTGCGCCAGCATGGCCTGCGTGATCACAAGCTCGCCCACGGTGTTCACCAACCGGTCCAGCTTTTCGAGGTCAACGCGAATGGTTTGACCGGCCTTGTTCGAAGGCGGCGGAGGCGCGGCGGAAGCGGATCCCGATATCGGCATCTCTTCCTTCGGCGCGCTTATTGCGGCGGAAGCCTCGATCGCAGGCGCGGAAGCTGTCGAGGTATCCACCGCGGCGGCAACCGGTTCCGGATCCGAAAGGACCATCGTTACGAATTCCGGCTCTTCAACGATGGGCTCGGCATCGACTTCTTCGATACGAAGTTCCACAGCCGGGCCGATAAAATCGAAAATGTCCGCGACGTCGCTGCGGGCGACACTAGAGGGAACGCGATAGTGCCATTCCAGATAGGTTGCTTCCGCGTCGAATGCATCCAGATCCGGTATATCATCGACATCCACGTGAACGCAGCGCGCGCCAATATCCACCAGCCCGCGCAGTAGCAGCAGCGGTTCGCTGCCGTTCATCATGGCAGCGGGCAACGGGCGAACGATGACCAGCCACTCCTTGTCCGTCGCCGCTTCGGCGACTTCCACTTCCGCAGCGGTTTCGGGCTGATCCAGCGAATTAAGCAGGCCGTCGAGGTCGAAATCCAGACCTGTGATTTCCGGCAAGGCGAGCTCGACGGGAACCTCGGCACTTTCCTCCGCCATATCTGCCGGTGCGCCCACCGATTCCGCTATTTCTTCCAGCTGACGGCTCATGTCCGCATCGTCAGGCGTTTCGCAATCGCCCTTGATCGCGTTCACATGGTCCGTGAGAATATCGAAAGACTTGAACAATACGGTCAGGAGTTCGGGCGTCAGCGGCCGGTCACCGTCACGGACCTGAGCCAGTACGGTTTCGAACTTGTGCGTATAATGCTGAAGCGCTGTAAAACCGAAGGCCCCGGCGCCGCCCTTGATGGAATGCACTGCGCGGAAGATGCTGTTGATCGCATCGCTATCCTGCGCGTTTGACTGGCAGGCGATCAGGCCGGTTTCGGCGCTGGCCAAACCTTCATCGCATTCCTGAAGGAAGATAAGCTGGATGTCGTCCTGGTTCATGTCCCTTGGTCCCCTCAAAGCGCCTGAACGGCGTGACCGGAAAGATGACGCTGCAATCCCGCGATCCGCACAGCGCCGGCAAAGGCGTCGCTCGGTTCCGCAATGGCGAATGACTGTTCCCGCCGAACCGAGGTCAGCGCCGCGCTCACCAGAAGTTGCAGGCCGCACTGGCCGATCTGGCGCACCTTGGCAGCGTTGATGATGAGACCGTCATTGCCTCCCAGTGCGTCCGACAGCTCCAGCGCGAGACCGGTCGCAACAGTCCGGTCGATTACGTCGGGCAGATTTATCGTCTTCATGGTCTATCCCCCCTGTTCTTGATTATCCCGCCCGGCGCATACGCGCCGTGGCTGTCCGGCCCGGCATACGGATATCCGGCATCGCGCCGCCGCCAATTTGGAAGCCATTGACGATCTGGGCCAGATGTTCCGCCTCCGACGCAAGGCTTCGCGCAGCCGCAGTGCTTTGCTGCACCATGGCGGCATTTTGTTGAGTGTTCTTGTCCATCTCTCGAACGGACTTGTTCACCTGTTGAAGGTTGGTTGCCTGGCTTTCGGTGGTGGCCGAAATTTCGGACACCAATGAGCGGACCTCACCGATCTTCACCACAATATGGTCAAGCATCTCTCCCGTGCGGCCGACGAGGCGCACGCCATTTTCGACCTGACCCGAACTGGAAGCGATCAGCCCCTTGATGTCACGGGCAGCATCGGCAGAACGCTGTGCAAGCGCCCGAACCTCATTGGCCACGACCGCAAAGCCCTTGCCCGCATCGCCGGCCCGCGCCGCCTCGACGCCTGCGTTGAGCGCCAGCAGGTTGGTCTGGAATGCAATGCCGTCGATGACGCTGACGATATTGGCGATTTCGGCCGACGATTTCTCGATGCCGTCCATCGCGCCGATCGCTTCCTGAACGATTTCGCCGCCAAGAGTTGCTTCGCGTTCGGTTTCCGTCACCGCCGTGCCGGCTTCCACCGTGCTCTGGGCGATCTCCTTAACCGAGCTTGTTACCTGATCCATGGCCGCTGCCGTCTGTTCCAGCGCCGAGGCCTGCTGTTCCGTGCGGCGGGCAAGGTCCTCACTGGCGTCGCAGATTTCCGCAGAGCCGCTATGGACACCTTCCGCGCTATTCGCGACGGAGCCAAGGACGCCACACATCTGTTCGGCCATGGCATTGAAATCGGCGGCGACCTGCGCATAGCCAGCGGGAACATCGTGCAAGCGGACGGACAAGTCTCCATTCGCCATTTTCCTCAATGCGCCGGCCATCTGCTGCATGACATGCTCGCGTTCGGCCCGCTGTGCCTCGAAATAGGCGGTAAGAGCGATGTCCAGGTCGAGCAGCGCGGTCTTCACCAGGGCGGCGATGCGCCTGGCGACGGCCTTCTGTCCCAAGGGACCTGCAACACCACTGCCGGCGGCTGCGGCGATAAGCTGTTCCAGCATCAGGGCATAGCCGCCGATGTACAAGCTCGGCTCCAACCCGATGCTGGAATGGATCGTTCCAATTCTTTCAGCGCCCTCATAAGAATGGACAGATGGAGGGCCAGAAAAAAGCCCGTCCCAATGATCCGCCTGCTTCGTGCTCGCCTGCTGCATTGCTGAGCGGGAGGGGAAATGGCGACTGGCTTCCGGCGTTGCGGAAACCCGGTCATAGAACCGGTCCAGCGCGGCAGGTGCGTGACGCCCGATCAGCTTTCTGATGGCTGGGAACTGATCAAAGTCGTTCCTGCCAAAGCCGTAGAAAGCAAGCCGACGATCCAGCTTCTCCCGGGCACTTGCCTCGCTTGTCATATTTATTCCCTCTAATTTTCAGTCAGCCAGGATAACGGCTGCAGGGGTGAGTTCTTGAAAAACCAGTGCCGAAGGGGGGCGACGTGCACAGGGCACCTCGCCCCTCACTTTCAGAACTCTGTCCAGTCCTCGTCGGCCGGTGCAGCCTTGAGGGCAGCGTTGCCGTTGAACGCGGCGACCGCGACTGGGGCAGCCGCAACCTTGCGGACGGCTTTGGGCCCGGAAACAACCGCTTTGGGCGGAGCGCGGCGGGCGGTGCTTGCGTGCCGTCCGACATTGAAGCTGCTGATGAGCTTCAACAGTTCATTGGCTTCCGAAGCGAGGCTTCGAGCGGCGGCGGTGCTTTCTTCAACCATAGCGGCATTTTGCTGGGTCGAACGATCCATGTCGCCCACCGCGCTGTTGACCTGCTGCAGATTGGCGGCTTGGCTTTCGGTAGAGGCGGAAATGTCGTTGATGAGACTCCGGACTTCTCCGACCTTCGCAACGATACGCTCCAGCATCTGGCCGGTCTGGCCTACCAGGTGCACGCCGCTTTCGACCTGCTCGGAACTGGTAGTGATTAACACCTTGATGTCGCGGGCAGCATCGGCGGAGCGCTGAGCGAGCGCCCGCACTTCGTTGGCGACCACCGCAAAGCCCTTGCCTGCATCACCTGCCCGCGCCGCTTCGACGCCAGCGTTCAACGCCAGCAGATTGGTCTGAAAGGCTATGCCGTCGATGACATTAATGATCTGCGCTATTTCCTGCGCGGACTTTTCAATGCCGTCCATTGCAGTCACAGCTCGCGAGACGGTCTGCCCGCCGTCTGCCGCTTCCTTGTGCGCCTCTGCTACTGCCTGGTTCGCGCTGATCGCACGCTGAGAGATTTCGCGAACGCCGGAGGTCACCTCATTGGTGGCAGCGGCGGTTTCTTCGAGGGACGCGGCTTGCTGCTCAGTACGGCGGGACAGATCCTCGGCCGCAGAGCTGATCTCGTTGGAACCGATGTTGATGCTGTCCGCGGTTTCCCTGACGGCGTGAAGCATCTTGCCCAGCTCTGCGATCGCCTGGTTATAATCGATGCGCAGCTGTTCGAATTCGCTGGGGAACGGGGTAGCAATATTGTGATCAACCTGGCCTTGAGCAAGGCGACGAAGGCCATCGCCCAGCGCCAGGACGACGCCATCGAGCTTCCCGCCTTCCGTGCTGGCTGTGCGTTCCCGATCCTGTGCCAATTCGCGAAACTTCACCATCGCCCGGGAAAGACGCCCGACACAGTCTTCATGATCGGTACGGGAAATCTGGATGTGGAGATTGCCTGCTGCCAGCGCCTCCAGATCTTCGACCGTGGATACATAGGGGTTCGCAATTGCGGCACGCATATACCAGGCGGCGGCAAAGCCACCAAGGACACTCAGCGCACCGAACAACGAAGCCCATCCGGACATCCCGTCATAGATAGCCTGAACCGCACCCAAATCCTTTGTGGCAAGCGCGTCGCCAAGCTGTCCATGACCCAAATAGGCCATTAGCGCCGATACGAAGATGAGCGAGCAGAAAAACCCGAAGGCGACCGTCAGCTTTTGACGAATGGGCGCCTTTGTCGCGAACCATGTTATCATTTATTCATACCCCCTCCGACCGCCTCCCCACCGCGGCGTGGAAAGCAGTTCTCAAAGACAATGGTTAACAGGACGTTAAGCCCTACCGGACGCCCAGCATTCCGGCGTCATCGACAAGATCGGATCAAACTGGGAAAGCTTTAGAGAGAGCACAAAAAAGCCGTTCGGTTTTTCGCCGCGGAAGGCTGTTGTGCTTTGGGGGAGAAGGCGCCGAAGTCTCAGTACCCGGCCAAACAGGGCCATTTATTCAGACGAAAGGCGAGGCCACCTGGCCATCTTCACTCGAACCTTCCGGGATCGTAGAGATCCGAATCGACTGGTGCAAGCGCGGCAGGGCGAGGCATGTCCAGCAGCAGCGATGCTCCGAGCTTCGCCCCGGCCGGAGCCGTCTGGATCCCGAACCCGCCTTGGCCAGCGAACCAGAAAAATCCCCGCGCGAGTGGATCGAAGCCGTAGACCGGCAGACGATCAGGGGCGAAGCTGCGGAGGCCCGCCCATCTGCGTTCGACGGCTTCGACTTTCCAGTCGACGACCTCCTCAAAACGAGCAATCGCCTCCGCAACATCCATCTCCTCGGCGGCAGCGTCGCATGGATCGGTCGGAGACTCATCATGGGGGCTCAGCCACAGACGGCCTGAGCCCTCGACTTTGAAATAAAAGCGACCGGAAATGTCGACGATGAGCGGCAAGTCTGCAGGTGGCGACGGGTTGGTGCGCAGTTGAACCACCGTCCGCCGAAGCGGCTGTATTCCGATGGGAGCGACCCCGCATAGGCGCGCCACCTCGTCGGCCCAAGCGCCAGCAGCGTTGACCAATATGCCTGCTCGGACAACACCTGCCGAAGTCTGCAATTCCCATTCATTGCCGGCTCGCTGGGCGGCCAGCAGACGGGTGCCCGAAGCAAGCTCCGCCCCCGCCTTTTTCGCGGCGCTCAGATAAGCCGCATGTAGACCCGCTACATCGATGTCGCTCGTACTTGGTTCGTCAATCCCGTGAATCCAATCGGGACGAATGCCTTCAATGCGCTGTTTGACAGCCACACTGTCCAACGGAGCAAGATCTATGCCCAGACTGCCATATTCCCGCAAAAAAGCTGAGATCGCACCCGCATCTTCTTTCCGGCCGATGTGAATGGCACCACGCGCACCAAGGAAGGATTGCGCCGAAAAAGCAGGCTCGGGCGCACGCAGAAAAGCACCCGAAGCAGTGGTCAGGGGCTGAACGCCGGGACCTCCATAGCTCTCGCTCCAGAAAGCAACAGATCGCCCGGTCGCATGATAGCCCGGCAGCGCCTCCATCTCCAGCAGCAGCATCGACACATAAGGCGCCACCTCCGCCGCAAGGCTCGCTCCGGCCATTCCCGCGCCTGTTATGACCACATCATAATATTTCATCGGGCCGGAGCCACTTCGTCAAAAAAGGCATCAATGCGAGCCAGCGCGTCGGACCGTATCGGATCCGCCTCCCGCAATATTTCATGTGCCGCCATCGCCCCATAGACATGAAGGCGGCTCTGCCCGATCCGGGCAGCGGCGCGACGGATGGAGCGAATGTCGACCAGCCGATCCCTTTCCGCCGCCAATATCAGCAGCGGCGTCGTTATGCGTTCCAATGCGTCCGACTCTTGCAGTATCGACAGGGAGCTATAGGCTTCATTCAACCAATGCCAACTGGGCGGACCAAGTTTGAGGTCCGGCCTTTCCTGATGCCAGAACATCTCGTCCGCATAGCGTTCATCGCAATGGGTGAGCAATGCCTGCCGGCCGGATATTCCCACCCCGGGCTTCTCCATATCCTTCCAGGCTCGTCTGCCAGGATCACCGAAGGCGCACATCAGTCTAGCAATGCAGGCGCCGAGCCAAACAGGGACGGGACCGCTGTTTATACCGAGCATTGGCGCCACAGCGACGGACGCATCTGGCTGCACACGCGTATTTTCAGACAGGCCCCGGATCAACAAATGTCCGCCCATGCTGTGCCCGATCATGACATGCGGGCCGGCGCGCTCAGAAATCCATTGGCGGAAGAAAGCAGCCAAATCTTCAAGCAGCACATTAAATCCGCACTTCGAGCGATTGCCGGAGGAGGAGCGGCCCGATCCCCCTTGTCCGCGCCAATCGAAACTGCTGATGTCCCATCCCGCGGTATGGAAGTGCCCGAAGGTCTCCAGATATTTTTCGAACATGTCGCCCCGGCCCGTGAGGAACAGTAACGAACCACGCCCTGCAGCAGGCCAGGTGAAACGACGCAGAGGCCATCCATCTGACGCCTGCCAATAATCAATGACGGTGCCTTCGGGATAGAACCGGCCAGCCGGCGTAAAGGGATTCATAAAATCATGGTTACGGTTTGGTAAGGCAAATCGTCTAGTCCATTCTCGCCATGGACCGTCAGTTTTTCATCCTGACCCTCGTAGCGGCGCTTTCCGCATTGTTGGTCATAGCCGCCTTTACGGACATTAAAAGCCGTATCATCTCCAATCGCCTGAATATAACCGTAGCCGCGCTCGCTCCCTTATTCTGGATCGCGACCGGGCTTCCATTGTGGCCAGGCATGTTCATCCAGATTGTGCTGGCCACCATAATCTTCATTTCATTCGCGCTCATGTTTGCTTTGGGCTTCATGGGTGGCGGCGACGTCAAGCTGTTGGGGGCGCTTGCGCTGTGGCTCCCGCTCCAACCAATGATGACCCTGTTGCTGGTCATGTCGATACTGGGGGGGGCGGTAACCGCTGTCACCGTGCTGCATCACAAGATCGGCCGCCATACTGGCCGCCCTGAGATACCCTATGGGGTTGCGATAGCACTGGCCGGCCTGTGGGTCGTTGGCGAACGTTATTTTAACCATTTTGCGTAAGAACGGTCGGCAAAGACATATCGACCCGTCTTTAGGAGGCGAAATTCGTCATGGATGGTAAGAAGATCATTTTGCTGGCCGGCGCGCTGATCATTGCGATCGCGACCGCGTTCATGGCTCGGAGCTTGCTGGGCAATTCCGGCGCGCCTCAGGCGACCGCCGCTAACATGCAGCCTGCTCTGGATGGCCCGCAAGTATTGGTCGCAACCCGAGCGCTGCCTGTAGGCACGATCATTGAACCGGACAGCTTCCGCTTCCAGCCGTGGCCGAAGGAGTTGGTCGAGCAGGTCTATTTCTTGAAAGGCGAGGCCGATCCGGCGACGCTTACTGGAACGGTCGTCCGCAATGCGATTACGGCCGGTCAGCCTGTAACGCAGGGATCGCTCGTAAAGCCCGGCGACCGCGGCTTCCTTGCGGCAGCGCTTGGCCCTGGCATGCGCGCCGTTACGGTTCCAGTCTCCGCCCAAAGCTCCGTGGCGGGTTTCGTCTTTCCCGGTGACAGGGTCGACCTGGTGCTGACGCAGACGGTCGCAGGCGGCGGCGATGGCGAACCTCTCAAGGTCTCCGAAACCATCATGCGCAACCTGCGTGTGCTCGCTACCGATCAGCGTACCAACGCTGTGGGTGAGGATGGCAAGCAGCAGGTCGTCACCTACTCCAACGTGACGCTGGAAGTGACCCCTAAAATCGCCGAAAAGATTGCAGTCGCGCAAACCATTGGTTCGCTTTCCCTGTCGCTTCGTTCGATCGCGGACAATGCGGCTGAACTGGAGCAGGCCATAGCCGCTGGCGATGTAGATGTCCCCGAAGGCGACGACCCCGCTGCTGAAAAGCGTATGATGCTGGCAGTCGCCAGCCGCCCCGTCGACAAGGGGTCCACCTTCGCAACCGGCGCCGACGTGTCACGCTTCCAGCGCCGCTCGGTCCCAGGCAAGTCCGCCGAGGGTAGCGGCGGTACTGCAACAAGCGATGCCACAGGCATGATGGCCGTCGCCGGTCCCGTCGTTCGCGTCGCACGCGGAACCGCAGTCACTGTGGTTCCGGTCGGAGGGAAATAAGATGAATGTCATG
The DNA here is from genome assembly GCF_014200045.1 of Rhizorhapis suberifaciens. Classification (GTDB taxonomy): domain Bacteria; phylum Pseudomonadota; class Alphaproteobacteria; order Sphingomonadales; family Sphingomonadaceae; genus Rhizorhapis; species Rhizorhapis suberifaciens. The sequence continues at coordinate 63,046 of NZ_JACHOV010000009.1, read as the reverse complement.
AAGACCAAAATTGGCCGCGTCAGCGGAACCGCACTGGTCGCCACTCTGGCCTTCGCCTCCGGGCAGGGAACGCCGGTGCAACTCGCCTCCGCCCAGACGCGGGCGAGTATCGGTCAGGACGCTCTGGTGCTCTCTGTCGGCGGCAGCCGGGTGGTGAACCTATCCGCTCCGATGTCGGACGTGGTGATCGCCAATCCCGAAGTCTTGGACATTCACGTTCGCTCGGAAAAGCAGCTCTACCTTATTGCCAAAGCGCCGGGTGAAACCAACCTGTTCGTCACCAGCAAGACCGGCAAGATCCTCTATTCGGGTACGGTCCGGGTTGGCAACAACCTGTCCAGCGTGGATCAGATGCTTGGCCTCGCCATGCCGGAAGCCAACATCCAGGTAAGCACGATGAACGGCCTCGTTCTTCTGACTGGCACGGTCAAGGCGCCCGAGGACGCAGCCGAAGCCGAACGTCTGGTGCAGGCTTTCGTCGGCAAGGATGTGCAGGTCGTCAGCCGCCTTCGCACGGCCACACCGTTGCAGGTCAACCTCCAGGTCAAGATTTCCGAAGTAAGCCGCAGCTTCGCGCATAAGATCGGCACGAACTTCATGAGCGCCGATAGCAGCGGCGGCAAGGTGCTGGGCAATATTGGCTCGGGCACGCGCAATTTTGCAAGTTTCGACGCGGATAGCAATGTTTGGACATTCACCAACCCCACCGATGGCACCACCTCCATTGGCGGCGTCGCGCGCCTGCTCGGCATGGACATCGCGGGCGCGCTTGATCTTGCCGAAACCACTGGTCTCGCCACCACACTGGCGCAGCCCAACCTGACTTCGCTTTCGGGCGAAACCGCCAGCTTCCTGGCGGGCGGTGAATATCCTTATTCGGTTTCGAACGGCCTTCAGGGCAATACGATCGAATTCAAGCAATATGGCGTGCAGCTTGCCTTCACGCCCACCGTCCTGTCTGACGGCCGCATATCGATGCGCGTCCGGCCAACGGTGTCGGAACTGGATTTTTCCATCAACTCCAACGTCCCCGCGCTCAAGAGCCGGTCGGCGGAAACTACAGTGGAACTGGGTTCAGGCCAAAGCTTCATGATTGCCGGACTGCTGAACAACAGCACGGCCAATAATGTCGACAAGGTTCCGGGGCTGGGCAACATTCCCATCCTGGGTAGCCTGTTCAAGTCCAAAAAATTCCAGCGGAATGAAACCGAACTGGTGATTGTGGTCACGCCTTATCTGGTGAAGCCCGTGAACGCGCAGGACATACGCTTGCCGACCGACGGCTTCCGCAACGCAACGGATTTGCAGGGCCTGCTGCTTCAAAAGCAAAGCGACGGGGTCAGCGGCGCAAAGCGTCCTGAACCGACGGTCGAACCTGTTGCTCCGGCCGCTCCACAAGTCGGATCGGCCCCGCCCGCCGCCGTTGCAAGCGAACGCCGCAAGCAAACCGCAGACACCGGCAAAGTTTCGCCCGGCTTCAGTTTCTGATGGGAAGGACCTTTTTGATGTACAAGCCTCTCCTAAAGCGGGCTGCGGCCCTGCCCCTCCTGGCGGTATTCATTTTACCGATGGCAGCATGTCAGGCGCCCATCAATCGCGGCATGGATTCGGTCCATCAACCGGTGGTCAGCCGCTCCGATTATGTGTTCGACGTCTACCCCACCCCTGGCGGCGACTTGCCTGCAAGCGAGCGGGAACGGCTGGACGGCTGGTTCACTTCAATCGATCTGACCTATGGCGATCGCGTTTCCATCGATGGTGAGAGCAGCACCGCAGCCAGGGCTAGCGTGTCCCAGTTGCTGGGCAATTACGGCCTGCTGTTGAGCGACACGGCCCCAGCCACCGCCGGTTCAGTGCCGGGCGGCGCGATCCGTGTCATTGTCAGCCGTTCGACGGCAAGCGTCCCTGGCTGCCCCGACTGGCGCAGCACGCAGGAAGGCGACCTTATCGGCGGAACGTCCAGCAATTATGGCTGCGCTACCAACGGCAATCTGGCGGCCATGATCGCCAACCCCCAGGATCTGGTGCTGGGTCAACCCGGCGCGATCAGTCGCGCACCCACTGCCGCGACCAAGGCTATCAAGACCTATCAGGACAAAGCCAGCACCGGCGCTGGCGATCTGAAGACTCTGACAGGAGGAAGCAACTGATGAACGCTCCCTGGAGACCCGGCGGCACGGCGGCATTGCGTGATGCGTTCAGCGCCTTTGTGTGTGACGACGCCAGCTTCGACCTTGTCCGCAGCGTTTGTGTCGAAATGGGATGGCCGCCCGAAAAGGTGCACAAGGGCGGGCTGCGAAACGCGGTTCAGTCGCTTTCCGTGTCGGCCAGCCCGAACATCCTGTTCGTGGATATGTCGGAATCGGGTGACCCGCTCAACGACATTAACGGGCTTGCCGAAGTGTGCGAGCCAGGGACGGTGGTTATCGCTGCTGGTCAGGTTAACGACGTACGCCTTTACCGCGACCTCGTGGCCAGCGGGCTGCAAGATTATCTGCTGAAGCCCTTTGGCCCGGACCAGCTTCGCGAAGCCTTTGCGCAGGCACAGGCGGTTTTCAATGCACCCAAGATCGTTGACGTCTCGAATGAACGTCCGCATCTCACCACTGCCGTGATCGGCGTACGGGGCGGTGTCGGCGCTTCGAGCATCGCCACTTCGCTTGCGTGGCTGCTCAGTGGAAAGGCGGATCGCCTGACAGGCCTTTTGGACCTGGACGTCCATTTCGGCACCGGGGCGCTTGCCATGGATCTTGAGCCCGGACGCGGTCTTACCGACGCCATTGAAAATCCCAGCCGCATCGACGGACTGTTCATCGAGCGGGCAATGGTGAAGGCCAGCGAGAAACTGGCCATCCTTTCAGCAGAAGCGCCAATCAGTCAGCCGATGTTGACCGACGGCGCGGCATTCTTCCAGCTTCAGGAGGAATTCCGTGGCGCCTTCGAATGCAGCGTCATCGACCTGCCGCGCAACATGCTGATCCAATATCCGCATCTTATCAACGACGTGAACGCGACAATCGTGGTGACGGAATTGACTCTTGCGGCTGCCAGGGACGCAATCCGCATCCTGTCCTGGTTGAAATCCAACGCCCCCGGCACCCGCGTGATTGTCGTCGCCAATCGCGTGCACGCAACCGCGCTGGAAATCAGCCGCAAGGATTTCGAACAGTCGATCGAGCGCAAAATCGATATATTGATCCCGGCCGACCCCAAGCTGGCCGCGCAGGCGGCAAAACTCGGCAAGACGCTGGCCGAAATCGCCAAGGCATCGAAGGTCGGCCATGCTTTGGAAAGCGTCATGGCGTTGGCGCTGGACTCGATCGACGAGACCAGCGCGCCCACGGCTTCTGAAAAGAGCGGAAAGTCGCTTCTAGGCAGGATCACAGATCTCAAATCGATCATTCCCGCCAAGACAAAGAAGAAGTGAACTATAGTGGCCCTACGACCGGAAAATAGCGGGACCTGAGCATGTCGAATGTGCAATTCATCCTGTTGATAGCGGCGTTGACGAGCATTCTTTCGTTGCTCGTTCTAGCGTTTTCAGGGCCATCGGCTTCGAAAGCGCAAGTCCGTCGGCTGGAGGTTGTGCGGATTCGTCACAGCGAGTCAGGAACGGCCTTTGTCGAAGCACAGATGCGCAGGGCAATATCCAACATGCCCAAAACAGACGGGCTGCTGACGTCGCTGATCCCCAATCCAGAAACGCTGCATAAGCGGATCAAGATGACAGGCAAAAGCTGGACCCTGACACAATATGCAAGCGCGAGCGCAGGCATTGCGGCGGTTGTCATGTTGCTCCTGCTACTGCGAGGGTGGGCACCGCTGCTGGCGATCTTCCTCGGCCTTTTTGCGGGCCTCGGACTTCCACACATGGCTGTGGGTCATCTCATCGGCAAGCGGACCATGAAGTTCACGGTCAATTTTCCAGACGCCCTGGAATTGCTCGTCCGTGGCCTCCGTTCCGGCCTGCCTATTTCCGAAACGCTGGGGGTCGTCGCCAATGAGCTTCCTGGACCTGTGGGTGAAGAATTCAGGATGATCACGGAGCGGATCAAGATCGGCCGAACGATGGATGCAGCACTTCAGGAGACAGCCGACCGCCTTGGCACGCCGGAGTTCCAGTTTTTCGTGATCTCTCTCGCTATCCAGCGCGAAACTGGCGGTAACTTGGCCGAAACGCTCTCTAACCTGGCGGATGTGTTGCGCAAGCGGGCGCAGATGAAGCTGAAGATCAAGGCGATGTCTTCGGAGTCGAAGGCCTCCGCTTACATTATCGGCGCTCTGCCTTTCATTGTCTTCGGGCTGATCTGCTACATAAACTACGACTATATGGCTCCCTTCTTCACAGGGGATCCCCTGGGGTTGTTCGGCCTCGGTCTGATGCAGATCATCGGCCTTGGCGGCCTGATGTGGATGTCGATAGGTGCCTTTATCATGGCGCAGATGATCAATTTCGAGATCTGAGGGAGAGGAAAAAACATGCAAGCCACCCCTCCCCCCGGGACCACGATCATGGGTCTGACCGGCACTGACGTCGGTACGATCCTTGCCGCCCTGGCGACCTTTGCGGTCCTTGTCGCCATCTATGCAGCGTCCACGGTGCGCGATCCCATGGCACGGCGGGTCAAGTCGCTCAACGAGCGGCGTGAACAGTTGAAGGCTGGCATTACCGCTTCAACCGCGCGCCGCCGCGCAAAGCTCGTCAAGAAGAACCAGACCACCGACACCATGCGGTCATTCCTGCAAAATCTGAAGGTGTTGCAGGACGACCAGTTGAAGGAGGCTCAGGTCAAACTGGCCCAGGCCGGCATCCGGTCCAAGGATTGGGCCATTGCCATTATTTTCGGACGCATGGTCCTACCCATCTTTTTTGGCGGCACCGCTGCCCTGTTGATTTATGGGGTCGATTTCTTTCCGGATTGGACCACCTTCAAGAAGTTCGGCGCTTTCGCAACCATATTGATTCTGAGCTACAAAGCGCCTGATCTGTTCATTGACAACAAGGTTTCAAAGCGCTCCGCCGCCATCCGCAAGGGCTTGCCTGACGCCCTCGACCTTCTTGTCATTTGCGCCGAAGCCGGCTTGACCGTCGACGCAGCGTTCAACCGCGTCGCAAAGGAACTGGGCAAGGCCTATCCGGAATTGGGTGACGAATTCACCCTGACCGCGATTGAGCTGAGCTTCCTCACAGAGCGGCGGCAGGCATTTGAAAATCTCGCGACCAGAGTAAAGCTCGATGCAGTGAAGGGCGTGGTTACGACCATGATCCAGACCGAAAAATACGGCACGCCGCTAGCCTCGGCTCTCCGCGTGCTTTCGGCCGAATTCCGCAACGAACGCATGATGCGTGCGGAGGAAAAGGCGGCACGCTTGCCAGCCATCATGACCGTGCCGCTGATCCTGTTCATTCTGCCGGTGCTCTTCGTTGTGATTTTGGGGCCTGCAGCCTGCTCGATCTCAAAGGCCTTTTCCTGAGGGCAGCTGACGCGAAGTCAAGACAGGGTTGCACCGCCCTGTTTTGACTTCGCACAACAACGGCATGCGGCATTTCGACGCGAACTCGCCTAGGAACTCAAACTTGCCGCATATTCCTCAAGCTGAGTGATGCAGGTGTTCCATCCGTCGAAGAATCCCATTTCTTCATGACTATCGCGCGCGGCTTTATCGCTGTGCATAACATGCGCCACATAACGGGTGCCCTCCCCTTCATCCGACATCGTGAAAATGGCCGTCATGGGCATCCACGGGGTTGTCGGCCGCCAATTTTCGACCAACATGCTGGTCATTACAATCCGCTCCATCGGCTTTACTTCAAGAAAGGAGCCGGGATTATCGCTCTCCCCTGCGTCGGGTCCCCGCATGAAGGTATGAAATGAACCGCCGGGCTTCATATCAAAAGCCCGGACTTCGGTGGTCCAGGGCTTTGGACACCACCATTGTTTCAGATGTTCGGGGTCTGACCAGGCCTGCCAGATCAAGCGGCGTGGCGCCTTCAATAGTCTGGAAATGACCAGGTCCAGTTCCTTATCGATCACGGCCATCATGCTACTCCTTTTCCTTTGCAGCCAGAGCCTCGACATAGTCTGCAAGCCGTTCGGTCCGCGCCTCCCACAGCGCGCGCTGCTCTACGACCCACTGTTCGGCGGCCGCGAGCGGCGGTTTCTTGATCCGGCACATCCGGACCCTTCCTGACTTTTCGGACTGCAGAAGCCCGCTTTTCTCCAGCACTGTTATGTGCTTCATGAAGGACGGAAGCGCCATATCGAAGGGCGCGGACAGTTCCTTTACCGATGCAGGCCCCATACCCAATCGCTGTATCACCGCGCGGCGGGTCGGATCGGCAAGAGCACCAAACACATGGTCGAGAGACGGATAGTTTTCCATTTGGCTAACTGTCTTCCAAAGACCCGACTTCGTCAATACACATTTACAAACGGCGGAACCCTCCTTGAGTCCGCCCGTTGATCCTGCACCCCTCAACGCCAATCACTGGACATTGTCATGATCAGGAAACTGCTTTTCACCGCCGCCGTCGCTTATGTAGGAAAGAAAATCATGGACTCGCAAAAACGCCATAGCGGCGGCAGCAGCGGCAATAATTCGAGGTTCATGAACAAGGCTGGCATCACCCGCACCGACACCGGCGCAAACACAGGCAGATCGAATGCCGGCAGCTCGGATGTCCGAGGCCACCAACCAACAGACCTGATGTCGGATCATCATCCAGGTCCAGAGGATCGCGCTCCCGAAGCCTTCCGGCCTGACCCTACCGCGCCCTTGTCTGCCGAAGATCGAGAAGCAATGCGGCCAGCCACAACACCTGTGAACTTCAGGAGCGAATAGATCAGGAAATCAGTGCCGCGGTGCTCACGATAATTCCTCTCAGGATGCCCCTCCTGTCACAATATTCCAACGGTCCATCAGCGGCGTGACATTCATGCAACGGAAATCGCGTCCAAATGACCATTGTTTGTGGGGATTTACATACAACTCGTTGCTTTTCCTCAATAAACATAAAAAGTTTTCCACAGGAGTTCCACTTTATGCTATCAGAGTCGCTGTACGGAGGCTGTGCCAGCAGCCGATGTCAACGTCTCGCATAATGAAAATAGATATGCATAAAACTAATGAGGCGTGGCCACATGTCGAAGGAGAGGAACGGCATGGACTTGAACTATCTTTTTTATCGTCAGCAGATGTCACTGCTGCGCGCCAGGACCGCCTCTAGCCCGGAAAGCCGCAGGGCCCACGAAGGGTTGGCCCGGGGTTATACGGAGCAGATCCTGGCTTACCGCAACAACAATCGCCTGCTGGAATTGGCTGAGCGCGAGAACGCCTGAGGAGGCGCAGCAACGGCTCCCCTCCCCCTTCCCCCTTTGGGGGGGGACGCCACCTATTTGCCCCTCTGAATTGCCTGCAATTAAAGCAGATTTTTCCGTTCATAGGTATTTTTCCGCATTGTTCCCCTCGCCGCAACGGTCCAAGCCTGCCTTATAAAGGAGAAGATAATGGCCACGATAAATGCAGGTCCGCGTGTCGCGGAGGCAATGAGCCAGGGCCTCTGGACGGCCGCCCCGGACATGACGATCCAACAAGCGGTCGAGTTCATGGCCGCAGAGGGGCTGGACATGCTGACGATAGAAGATAGCGGCGGCTGTGTCGCGGGCATCATTTCACGGGAGATCGCGACCGATGCAGCAGCCCGGAACATTGGCGATCTACCGGTGACGGCGATCATGGAGCCGTTGCGGGAAATCTGCCATCCAGGGGACAGGCTTGAACGGGCAAAAGCGCTTATGTCGGCGCTTGGCACCCATGATCTGCCCGTATGTGATAAGAACGGGCATCCGCTTGGCATCATTTCCTTCGGAGCCAAGTCCAACCGGAGCCTTTATCCTACCGCGATGCCGACCTCTTTCCGACCCACCGGCGCCGGAGGCAGCGGACGCTTTCCCACCCTCCACTAAGTTCGTCAGAGGCTGAACAATCCTTTTAACGAGCGGTCCAGCATCACCAACTGCCAAAGCAGGCGGCCATGATCGGCAAGTCCGCTCCTATGCTCCGCAGCGGCGGTCGCCATGACGTTGCGATCCAACCAGCCGGTCCGCGCCAGAGCCGAGCCTCCCGCAATCGCCGAGGCTTCATGCGCCAACGGTCCGCGGAACCAGTTGCTGATCGGTGTCACAAACCCCATCTTCGGACGGTATAAAATGTCTGTCGGCAAATAGGCTTCCATCGCCTTTTTGAGCAAATATTTGCCCTCTTGCCGGCGCAGTCGCATAGACACGGGAAGCCGTGCAGCAAACTCCACCAGGCGATGATCGAGCAGCGGCTCGCGCGCTTCAAGACCAACCGCCATGCTCATCCGGTCGGTCTTGGTAAGAATGTCGCCCGGAAGCCATATTTTCAGGTCAGCATATTGGGCCCGGTCCAGCGCCTCGCGTGCCGGGGCATCCCGCATCGCGCGAATATATCGGTCCTCCGCCCTGTGACCCTGAAGCGCGGTTCGAGCGTCTTCCGTGAACAAACGATGCCGCATCGATTGCCCCGTCACGCCCACGGATGCTGCATAAGCTTCCGCCCCGTTTTGGGCGAAGTTCAACAAGGTTGTCTTTGCTCGCAAAGGGCGCGGCGCCCAATCGGCCTTGGGATAGATACGCCCAAGCGATCCGAACAGAGGTCCTCGTATAGACTGAGGCACTAGCCGTCGCAGCCGCTCTTCGGCATGCTGAAACCGGTGCCGGCGATATCCGGAAAAAGCTTCGTCTGCGCCATCGCCCGACAGCGCCACCGTCACCGTTTCCCGCGCCAATTGGCACACCCGGTAGGTTGGCAAGGCCGAAGCATCCGCGAAGGGCTCATCAAAATGGCGCGCCAGCGTGTCGATGAGCGCATAATCGTCTGGCGATACGATACGCTTTCGGTGATCCGTGGCAAAGCGCTTGGCGATCCGCTCCGCATAGCCGCTTTCGTCCAAGTCATCGACATCGAAGCCGATGGTGCAGGTCTTCACAGCGCGTTTGCTGACCTCGGCCATGAGCGCCACGACAGAACTGCTGTCGACGCCGCCCGAAAGAAACGCGCCTAACGGCACGTCCGCCACCATACGAGAGCGAACGGCCTGCTGCATCAAGGATATCAGCTCTTCTTCAAGTGTTGCAGGCTTGGCGTTGGTCCGGTCAGCGAAGTTCACGTCCCAATAGCGGACGGGTTGCGGCACCGGCCGCCCGCGCTGGAGCAACAGCGTCTCCCCCGCGCCAAGCTTTCGCACACCTTTTACGATAGAAGCGTCGTCCGGAACATAGCCCAGGCCCAGAAAGTCCTCGACTGCTCGAATGTCCGGCTCCTTGCGCAGGAGGGGATGAGCCAGCAGTCCCTTCAACTCTGATGCGAAGATCAAGCTGCCGTCTGAGAGTGTCGTGTAATGGAGGGGCTTCACGCCCAGCCGATCGCGCGCCAACCAGAGCGACTGCTCCCGCGCGTCAAACAGACCAAAGGCAAACATGCCGTCGAAATGGCGAACGCATTCCGTTCCCCATTGCCGCCAGCCATGCAGAATGACTTCGGTGTCGCTGTGCGTGCGGAACACATGGCCCTTGGCCTGCAATTCGTCGCGAACCGCAGCGAAATTATATATTTCGCCATTGAAGGTTACCGCAAGCGCTCCGTCATCGGTCAGCATCGGTTGCGCGCCGCCGCCCAGATCAATGATCGACAGGCGACGATGACCCAGGCCAACGCCGTGGGCGGTCCAAACGCCCGATCCGTCGGGGCCCCTATGAACCATGGTATCGGTCATCAACCGCACCCTGGCCGGGTCCACCGGCTTGGCCGTTTCAAGGTGAAAAATGCCCGCTATTCCGCACATGCGAACAGGCTCTATGCGCAATTGCGGAGGTAAGAAACCGGCTTTACCTCTAAATGGCTAAAAATGTTTATTTTCTTCCGGCGCTGCGATCGGCAAGGCGGCTGATCGGTCCCAAATCATCCAGAAACGCGGCAATGGCTGCGTCGGCGGGATACCCCTCTCGATCTTCGGCGGATACCAGCACCGCCACCGCCCTTTGATCTCCGCCAATAATCCGGTTTTTCAAGCCAAACAGCTTCACATCCGCGGCGCTGCCGGTCGTTACCCCGCCCACATCGTAAAAGCTCACGACATCCCGAGTCACTGGGCCAGGGGCGACAATGCGATCCCCTGCCCCCCCGCGCGGCGCTTCGATGAAGGACGACCAGGCCCATTTGCTCTCGGGATCGACCGCGCCCTGACCAAATCCCACCAGCTCGCGCCCTTCCTCCTGCCGCGCATAGACAGCTATCGCCAGGTCAGCCTCCCGACCCTGCCGATCACGATAACGGCCGAGCAATTGATGATTGGCACCCGCAAAGCGCGGCTTCCAAGGATAGGAGGGCTGATAGTCCACGACGGTCCAGCCCGGCACTTGGGGCAGTGCTATACGGGCCGGAACTGTGTCCGAAGTCGCCGCAATGGCCGCCGACCAAAGTGGCGGAATGGCGATAAGGGCCAGCAAAAGCGGCAGAATGGTGGATAGTCGAGCAGTCTGACGCACCTCGCCTCTCAGATCCTCGACATTGACAGCCGCCTCATCCGCCCTGCGATCGAAAAGCGGCCAGCCTGCCGCCATCACAAGCGCCAGAATTACCGCAAAAAAAACCCAGCCATAGATCACATGATCGAACCCGACCGCAAAATCGGAACTGGTGCGATGCGCCACATAGATGGTGCCGAACGCCCGGATGCCATTGGCCATTACCGCTATTGATAGCGACATCAGCAAGAACACCGCCCGCCGCGGCCAGCTTTTGAAGCATATATTGCAGACCAGCACCGCATAGGCCGCCATGGCGATCAGGAACTTGGCCCCGGAGCAAGCCTCCGCCACCTCGAAATAGCCGGTGGGGGTTGTGATGAAGACGCCGTTCAAATGGGCAGGCACCCCCGACAAGTCCAGAAAGGCCATGGAGATGTGGGCCGTGACGGTTTGCAGCGCAGGAACAAGCTCCTCGCCAAAGGGGACCAGGAAGAAAGCGTAGAATAGCGGGAATGCCAATGCACGTGAAATCCGGGGTCCCAGCGCCGTTATCAACGCACCCTGCAGCATCACGACCAGACCCACATGGCGCGCCAGCGCCAAGCTGGCCGCGTCACCCATAAGCCAGGACAACCCGCCAACCGCCACCCAGATGAGGCCGGGCCACCACGCGACGGGGTTCAACGACCGTAGTTCGATCATCCGCTGATGCACCATCCAACCGATGATGAAAGGAATGAGCAAGCAATGACCGAATGTCGAAGCGTTCCACCAGATCGATACCATTCCAGCAGCGTCTTGATAGTAGACCGCAAGGCAAGCAGCCCATGCGAGGCCGAGCAGCGCGAGGTGTCGAGACCAATTGCCGCCCCAGAACCGAGCCAGGGGAGCAGGCGGAGCAATCGACGTCATGCGACCTGCACGCGTTCTGCAACAGGCTGGTGCGCCCCGGTAACTATCGCGGGCAGTTCGGCCAGTGTCGCGTCCCAGCTATAGCGCTCTTCCATTTGCTGGCGCGCCGCTCTGCCCATTCGGGCCGCCGCCTGACGATCATTCAGGAGCTTTATTGCCATTGCCACCTCATCGGCGCCGCACTTGGCCACCATGAGGTGGACCCCGGCCGTTGCATTGATGCCCTCAGCGGCCTGTGAAGAAGCGATCACGGGCCGGGCCATCGCCATTGCTTCAAGAACCTTGTTTTGTACGCCCCGCGCCAAACGGAGCGGCGCGACCACTATATCGGCGGCGGAAAGCCATCCCCGAACGTCACTGACCGCGCCTGTCACCTGCACTCCAGGCAAGGAAGCAAGCCCTTTGACCGCTACTGTCGGATTACGCCCTACAATGACGAAACGCGCCTCGGGGTAATGCTCGCGGATGTGAACGAAACTGCTCCGGGCGAACCCATCCACGGCCTCTATGTTCGGGCGATAGTCCATTTGTCCGGTAAAGACGAACAACGGCCCCGACCCGCGCTGCTCCACAGTTAGGGCGTCAAAGACGGCGTCCGGGCTGAAATAATCAAGATCCACGCCATTTTCGAGCGCCTTGATAGAATTTAGACCGAGCCCCGTAAGGTCACGGAACAGCTTCGCCTCCGCCTCGCTCACGAGCAGGCTCATGTTCGCCCGGGCGGCTACCTGCTGTTCAAATGCGAGAAGCTTCCGCCCTTCACGCCGGTTGATCCAAGCCATAGGACCGCTCTGCGCCTGCCCATAAGCCGCATATTTTTCCGAATCGACGTCCACGAAGTCCATGATGAAACGGGCAGAAGGCGGCAGCTTTGGCACATATTGGGCAGCTTGGCTGGAATAGGCGAACACAGCCCCTATCGGGCGCTCCATCAGCAATTCTGTGACGTAATCGTGCATTTTCGCGTAATCGAACAGCTCCACGGAAAGAGGACGACCACCCCACAGGCCGCGCAACGCCGCTGCCGCACGCCCCCTGTTGCGCAGGATGATCCTGCAGCTCGCCGCGACCTTCGCAAGCTCGTCTGCATGCGCCATGTCCTCTGCATCATCGGCAAAGGCGGCAATGTGAACCGGGGCGATTTGCGCCAGCCGCTTCACGATGTTCCACGACCGGATCTTGTCGCCTCGGTCGGGAGGAAATGGAATGCGATGCGCGATGAAGAGTATCTCTCCGATCATCCCAGCCCTCGCGCGATATAGGGGCCAATGCGGTTCGCCAGCGAAAGCGGCAGCTTTTTCCAAAGCATGATCTTCCGCCGATACTGAGGGCTTAGCGGGTTAACGTCGCGCATCTCATGCCCTTCAATCGCGCGCCAATGATAGCTTAGCGCCTCTGGTTCCCAGCCCCAGCTTTTCTTCCATGCTGCCGGGCCGGTTCCGACCTTTGAGCGGCCGAAGTCAAAGTAGCTATAGCCCCGCTCGCGAGCCAAGTTCATAAGCCGAAAATATGCGACCTCGTTGGACCGAAGCTGCCGCGCCGCTGGCGACGACCCTTGCCAATAGGGCATGCAGGCGTTCCCGTGGTAGAGGCTCAGGATTGACGAAACGGGAACGCCCTGGTGCGATACCAGGACAATATCGGCGTCCTGCCCAAAATCGTCGAGCACGGCTTCGAACAAACTGCGGGGAAACACCGGCGTGCCCAGATTATGCACGCTGCGCGCGAACAAGGCGTAATGTGCATCGCGGAATCGTTGGTCTCGTCCCACTTCGAACTGAAGCTTGTTGGCGAGCCCCTTGCGAAGCTCCGCTCTGTGTTTGCGGGGGATGGCTTGTAACTGCGCATCATCATCCGCTTCCAGCGCCTTGCGAAAGCCCAAATAGGCATCGCCTTTCGTTGTCCAGGCCTGGCTTGGCGCTGCCCCGCCGCGCAGTTCCGCCGTGGTGCAGCCAAGGTCTTGCGCCAGCACCCAAGCCGCTTGGGCTAGTTTGTCGACTTCCGTCGGATCGTGGGCCAGCGCACCGCCGCCTACAGCAAATCCGCTGGACACCAGAGCGCGACCAAACAGCCGCGAACGGACCTCCGTCAGCGGCAGGACGCCCTTGACCCCTCCGGTGAGGTCGCGCGCCACCAGATAATGGGGCGTCTGGCCTGTTCCCGCCGCAACCGCCTTTACCCAAGCAGGGCGATGAAACGGTGTGGAGTCTGGATGGTCCCGCACGAAGCTTTCCAGTTCCGCCACAATGGCTGCGTCTTTCAGGTCGGCAGGCATTACTGTGAGGACCGATGGACCGAACGGAGCGTTCATCAGGCGGCCTTTGACGAGGGGGCTGAAAAAGGAATGGCGTGTGCCCGCTCCTGCTCCAACAGTCCATCAATCCGCGTCCAATGAAAGTCGCCGGCTAGTTTGCGAAGCTTGGCAGCCATCGCCGACAGCCTACTGTAATGTCGAAGCTTCGACCGCAATGGCGCATTAGCCACGCGTGGCTGTGTGTCGTCAATTTCCCAGGGATGAAAATAGATGATCGCAGGGCGACCTTCACCATTAACCTGCCGGATCGCCCATTTCGAAAAGCCATAGGGCAGCAGCCGGAAAAACCCTCCGCCCCCGGCCGCCAAAATTCGCCCACCGAGCCGGGCCGTAGTTACAGGCAGTTCTACCAGACCGCTCCCGGTGACTGGAAAAAAGGCAAAACGCGGTGCATCCGGCCAGCCATAATGGTCATGCCTCACCGCCGCGACGCTGCTGGAATAGGCATAGCCTTCCTCCGCCAGCACGACGTGCGCCCAAGGCGTCCGTGCATCGATGGAAAAGCTCGGCGCACGATAGCCCGTCACACCTTGACCCGAAGCATCTTCAATCAGTTGACGAGATTTTTTCAGATCCTGCCTGAATGCGTCGGGAGTGAAGGTGAAGACGCGCTGATGGTCATATCCATGATTAGCAATCTCATGCCCAGCTTCGGCAACACGCCGGATGAGTGCCGGATAGCGCTCCGCTATCCAACCCAGAATGAAGAAAGTGGCCTTGACGCTGGCTTCGTCGAACAGCGCCAGCACCGCATCGCAATTCCGCTCCACCCGGCATGGCAGGCGATCCCATGCGTCGCGCAGAATCGTACGCTCGAAAGCGCCTACCTGGAACCAGTCTTCGACATCCACGGAAAGGGCGTTCAACATTTTTCCGGGCTAGGCCCTCCCTGCCAGTTCAGGCGGCTCTGCTGCCACGCAGGTAAGCGACGTCCTTCTCGTCCCGCTCGACCCAGTCGACCAGCAGTGCAAGCATCTGGCGGATGGCCTTTTCCTGCTCCTCCAGTCTCGATTCAAGATTGGAAATGCGCTGCAAGGCCTGATCGACGCGAGAATCGCTAACCGTTGACGCGCGGCCTGTGCGTGGCCCTTCAACGGCCTCCCGAAGCTGCTCGACTTCAGCTTTCAGGCTCGCTGCCTGACGGGGCGCAGGCTGCTCCAGCGGCGGGGACGGCGCAGTCCAGACCTGCTCGATCTCTTCGGCTGGCTGGGGCTCGGGCACCGGCTCGGCGACCACAGCCATCGGCGCAACGGGCTCATCGTCCTGCGCCATGTCCGCGATTACCGCGTTCACCACCCCTCCGTCGATCATTCCCAACTTGTCTATTGCGCCGAGCAGCAGCACCCGGCTGGCAAGCGCATTGATCCGGCGGGGAATGCCGTCGGTCTCCTGATAGACCCTGGCGAAGGCGTCTGCCGTAAACTGCGGATTGCCGTTCCAGCCGACCAGCGATAGTCGGTGCAGAATATAGGGTTCAACCTCATTAGGCATCATCGGGTCCAGATGATGCGTCGCGATCACCCGCTGACGAAGCTGCTCCAATGCCGGAGACGTCCTCAATGTTTCTCTGAATTCGGGCTGCCCCAGCAGAAATATCTGCAAGAGAGCCTGTCCGCCCAACTGGAAATTGGATAGCATGCGCAATTCTTCCAGAGCCGAAATCGGAAGGTTCTGCGCCTCATCCACGATCAGCAGCGATCGTCGCCCCGACCGTGCCTGCTCATGCAGCCAAGTCTCGATCCTGCCCAGCAGCATGGCCTTGTCCGCGCCCTCCGCCGCCACGCCAAAGGCCTGCGCTGCCAAGCGAAGCATATCGTCTCCGCCCACCTGCGTGGAAACGATCTTCACCGCCGTCAGCCGCGATGGATCGATCGTCGCCATCAAATGCCCGACCAGCGTCGTCTTCCCGGCACCGATGTCGCCGGTGATCACGATAAAGCCTTCCCCCTGCGCCAAGCCATAGCCCAGATAGGACATCGCCTTGCGATGCGTGACGCTCTCATAATAGAAATGCGGGTCGGGGGTGAGCTGAAAGGGCCGTCCCGTAAGTCCGTAAAATTGATCGTACATGCTCACTTCTCCGCGATGCGAGAGTCCGGATAATTCAAAAATCGTAACGAAGGCCTAACTGTGCGAGGGCAGATATCGTGCTTTCGAAGCCATCCGCGTCCACGCTGTCGATGCCCAGCGCCGCCGTGCCGCGCAATCGATCAGTGAAATTACGATAATAGCCTGCGGTTGCGCCCATATTGTAAACGTCGATGGTGCCTAGCGCCGCGCTGTCAAAATAATTGGCATATAGCTGCACATCGATGCCGGACTTTTCGTCCAGCCGTCGGGCGGCGAACAGGTTCAGATAATAATTCTCATCCAGCGTGCCGTTGACCCCCGCGAAAATGCCCGTATCGGGAGCGATGAACTTGCGCCGCGAATATCCCATCGCCACGCCATAATCCCATCGGCCCGAACGGCTGCTCAGCTGCGCTGCTACTCCGCGGTGCCGGAAATTGGCGGCACTGATCGCCTGCAGCACATCGTTGAAACACACCCCGCCACCCTGCGTGCCAAAGGCGCAGCCGGCAAAATCGCCGCTGAACGGATTGCTCGCCACAGTGAAGCTGGTCGGCAGGCTGGAAAGATTATCGTTGATCTGCCGCCCGAAGCTGCTGATCCCATCATAAACGGCAATTTGCAGACTGGTCCGTTCGCTCGGACGATAACTTAGCGCGCCCGTGTAGGTCATTGAACCATAGCGCCGCCCGACATGTACCTCCAGCGACGTTCGGCGGCTGGGCCGCCACATCACGCCCGCATCCCAGATAAGGCCGTCCTGATCATAGGTCAGTTCGCGTGGAGAGCTCTTGTCCGTCTGGAACCGGCCTTTGCTATCCACCACCGGATTGCCTCCGGCGTCGAGCAGTACGTCCCGCTGGCTGATTTCGATATCTTCATAACCCACGCCCCCGACAAGCGCGACATGACCTGATACGGGCACGGTGACGTCGGCGCGGACATGCCTGCCTTCATAACGCTGGTCGAGCTGATCGGAATCTTCCCGGTCGTAACCGCCGCTGACGGACCAGCCCAATGGTCGTCCATTGGGCTGCATGCCAACCGCGACCTGCGCGCTATGGAAGACGCTGTCGTCATAGCCGCCCAGCGTCTGCACCCCGGCAGGGGTAGTGACATCCGTGTCGCTATCGACCCGCGAATAGCCCAGGCGATAAGCGGCATTGACGCTGAGCTCCCCGACATGGGTCGCAAGGGTCGGCCCGGCATAGGCCGAATAGATCTGGCTGACATTATCGCCGACCAAGGTTCCGTTGGCTCCGCCCAGTCCGTCGGTCCGGGCGCGCGTCGCTATGGCGCCGCCTTCAAGGCTTAGCACATCACCAACAAGGTTCACCCGGGCGCGGGCGAGGCCGCTCACTACATCTTCGTCGCCAAGGTCGTTGTTCCAGGAGAAATGATGCTCGTAGCGCAGGTTCAACTGCCCTTCCGCATTGCGCGACTGGATGCTGGTATCCACTCCCACAGCCACCGAGCTATAGGTCAGAACGTCGTCGCTTCCGCCCTTCAAATCGGTGATGAACACTTGATCCAGTTCGATATAAGGCGAAACGTCCGTACGCTTGCCCGCCCAGGCAGGCGACGCCAGCCCAACCAGTAACAGCGCGGCCCCCGCCGTCGCCATTTGCCCCCATCGAAATGTCATTTGCCGCCCTGCCCATAATAGGTTCCGAACCGCCGACCACCGGGCGAGTATTTCACGCCATTCAGCAGCAGCTGGATATTGTCGCATGCCGCAAGCAGCCCGACGGCGTCACGCAGCGCATCTTCCGTCGTTTCGTCGGCGCGAATGACAAGCACCGCCTGCCCCACATGGCGCGCCAGCGCGGTAGCGGGCGAAGCCGCCAGAATGGGCGGAGAATCGAAAATGATGAGGCGATTGGGATAAGGCGCCGTCAGCTCATCGAGCACGCTTTCCGTACGGGCCGAGGCAAGATATTCGGTATCCGCATTGGTTTGACGCCCTGCGGGCAGCACTGACAAACCGGGGATATCGGTGCGGATGACGCAGTCCTGCACATCCACCTGCGGATCGGCCAGCGCATCCATCAGTCCGGGCCCGCCGGCGAGGCCAAGGGTAGAGAGCACGCTAGGCTTGGCGAAATCAGCATCGACGAGTAGCACCTCGACGTCTTTCTCGGCTGCGATCGACAGTGCCAGGTTGACCGCGCAGAACGTCTTGCCTTCCCCCATATGTGCCGAACAGACCAGGATCCGTTCGCCACGGGAAATCTTCTCCGCATGCTTGCTACTGGTGGCGGCAACGAGCAGTTGCCGCTTGATAATGCGAAATTCTTCGGAAAGTCCGGTGACCGGACCATCGGGCAATGCAAAACCGTTCTGCAAGAGCGCGCCCCGATCGACTGGCTGCACCGCCCCATCTTCGTCATGACGACTTGGACGAAGATTGGGATCCAGAGCCGCAGAGGCGGGCGATATTGCCGTCGCAAGCGAGGCTTCGTCTTTAGGTGCTAAGACAGGCGCAACCGGAGCGCTTTTCCCGCGCAGCGCCTCGGCAAAATCATACACCTCGGCGGCGCGTTCCAGAAGCGAGCCAGTGCGCTTTATCGGGCTATGTTGATTCATGTCATTCCCTTCAGGCCACCAGGCCGCGCTGGATGAATTCCACCGCCACCAACAAAAGGCAGACCGCCACCAATGCCCCGCTCGCGCCTGCGAAGAGACGCAGCTTCTTGTGACGCAATTCCCGATGAGCAGACGTCAGTGTCTCGGTCACCGCGCCGAGAACGGGCAGGCCGGTCAGCCGCTCCAGCCGCGTCGCAGTAGGATAAGTTGTACGAAGCTGCCCCTTGGCAAAGGCCGCGCCAACACCGCCTCCGATGCCGACCACAAGAACGGCGAGCAGCAGCAAGGGCCGATTGGGAGCGGCCGGAGTTCGCGGGCTGCTCGGCGGGTCGATGATCCGGAATTGGACGGCGTCGGTCTCTGTCTGCACGTCGCCGCGCAGACGGATATCCTCCCGGTCGGCAAACAGCTTGTCATATTGCGCCTTCAGCACGTCATAATTGCGGCTGAGTTGCGCTTGTTCTGCGGCCACACCTGGCTCGTTAGCCTGTTTTTCGGCCAAACGCTGCATGTCCGCCGTCAGTTGCGCCTTGCGCGCCGCAAGCGCCGACACCGTCGCCTGCTTTTCGGCCTGCATACTGCGGATGGAAATATAGGCCGGATTGGGGGTGCCGCCTCCGCTGCCACTACCGCCCGAGCCCATGGACTTCAGGTTAGCCAATTGGCGTTTGAGGGCGATCACATCGGGGTGATTATCGGTCCAACCGCGCGCGCGCGCCGAGGCCAGTTCCGCCTGAGTAGAGCTGTAAGCGCCACCTCCGCCGACACCCGGGGTCGCAATCGTCGCGGGAGTGGCGGCCAATTGGCCATTCATCGCAGCCGAAGCGCTCTGCGCCGCCACAAGCTGCGATTCAATTTGGTTCAACTCCTGCCGCGCTGCGTCCATGCGCTCGCTCATCGAACCTGTGCCAGGCAGCAGGCCCAAATATTGCTCCTCAAACTCCATCCGCTTCTGCTCGGCTTCCTGGAGTTGCCGCTCACGCTCCGCCAGCTGAGAATCCAGGAATTTCAGCGTCTGGCTGGTCTCGGCCCGGTCGCCTGCCAAATTTTCCTCGACAAAAATATCGATCAGCTTCTGAACGACGGCGGTCGCCATCTTGGCATTCGCGGCGTCCGACATACCGCTGTCAGACGAAATCGCCGTGATTTCGAACAGATTATCCTGTTGCGCGACCACCTTGATGTTGGTCCGCAGCATTTCGACCTTACCCGCCATATCGCGCGGACTGGCGACGCTGAGGCTGAGATCCGTGCCGCGCACCACCTTTTCCAGATTGACGGCGGAAGTCAGCGTCTGCCGAACACGGTCCACATCCTTTTGCTGCTCCATGGGCGTGATACCCATCTTGCCGGGCAGGATCGATTGCATCTGCACGAAAATGCGCGCGCGCGATTCATAGCTGTTGGGAATGATCGCAACCACCAGCCAACCGACCGCGCAAATCGCCCAGGCCATTCCCAGGGCCAGCCAGCGCCGGTTCCAAACGCTATGCGCCGCAATCAGGATTTCGTCATAGATATTGTTCATAACTTACTCAAAATCCTGCCCAGGGTTGGTTCAAGATCATGCCTGCTCAAAACATGCTTTCAGGAATGATGATGACGTCGCCTGGCTCCAGCCGAACATTCGCGTTGCTCTCACCCTTTTTAAGAAGGTCGCCGATCCGCAGGGCATATTCGGCTTGCTTTCCCGACCCCTTGTCGAACCGGACCAGCCGCGCCTTGTTACCCGCCGCAAATTCCGAAAGCCCGCCAACCGAAATCATGGCGTCAAGCAGCGTCATGTTCGCGCGATAGGGTATGGAAGCCGGCTTTTCCGTTGCCCCGACGATGCGGACCTGTTGGGAAAAGGTTCCAGCAAAATTGTTTACGATCACGGAGACAATGGGCTGCTGAATATATTGCGTCAGCTGCTGCTTGATGTCCTCGGCGAGCACTGACGGCGTTTTGCCGACCGCGGGCATGTCGGTAATCAGAGGCGTTGTGATGCGCCCGTCCGGCCGCACTTGCACCTTCGCGCCAAGCTCAGGGTTGCGCCAGACGAAGATTGTCAACTCGTCCAGGGGGCCGATGATATATTCCTCGCCCGGCCCCTCTTCGGTCGAAACGAAGGAAGCGGCTGGCAATTGCTGGCCTCCGCCCGTTGACGAGCAGCCGGAAAGCGCCACGGCACCCAGGCCAACTGTCCATAGAAAAGCAGATTGCCGCAACACACGCATGATGTTCACCCTCACTTGCCCGCACGCGCGGATCATCGCGGGCAGCGACAATCCGCACAGGATTTCAAACCGCTATGCCGACAAAGGGTGAAAATTAGGTTAGTGTTGATTTCGCAGAGGAAATGAACGGATTAAATTGCCCGGCATGGTGACGCTTGCACCTCCGCAACAATGCGTCACTCGACCAGCATCTCCAGCGGCGGACCATGCCCCAAAAAAGCCGAGGGACTGGCGCTGGCGCCATAAGCCCCGGCCATGAAAATCGCTACGATATCTCCCGGCTCCGCCTCTGGAAGCGCGACCTTCTCCGCAAGCCGATCGAGCGGCGTGCAAAGGCAGCCGACTACACTTACGGGTTCGTCCGCCGGTTCTATGCCGAACTTATTGGCGATGGCGACGGGATAGTTGCGACGGATCACCATGCCGAAATTCCCGCTGGCGGCGAGTTGATGATGAAGTCCGCCGTCGACCACCAAATAGACCTCTCCCTGACTGACCTTTCGGTCGACGATCCGCGTCAGGTAAACGCCGGATTCGCCGACCAGCCAACGGCCAAGCTCGATGGCGAACTCAGTATCCTGCAATATCGAAGGACGGCCTTCCAACGTGAGCGCCAGCGCTGCCCCCACTTTCTCCACGTCCACGGCCTTATCGCCGGGGAAGTAAGGTATGCCGAAGCCCCCGCCCAGATTGACCAAGGGCGGCGAACGTCCGACTTCCTCGGAGAGCTGTGCCGCGAGGGCCACTGTGGCGCACTGGGTTTCGATCAGCGCATCGGCGTCCAGCGTTTGCGAACCCGCGAAAATATGAAAACCGCGCCAATCGGCTCCGGCCTCGATCACCCGGCGGGCCAAGGTCCCAGCCCGATCGGCATCGATTCCAAAAGGCTTTGAACCTCCCCCCATCCGCATGCCGGAGCCGCGAAGGTCGAAATCCGGATTGACCCGAACGGCAAGGCGTGGGGTCTTGCCAATTGCCGTTCCGATCTCCAACGCCCGTTCTGCCTCACGTTCCGACTCGAGGTTCAGCGTCACCCCAGCCATGATCGCTGCCTTGAGTTCATCATTGCGCTTTCCGGGGCCGGCAAAACTCATCTTTTGAGGTGGCATTCCTGCCCGCAACGCCATTTCCAGTTCCCCGCCCGATGCCAGATCAAAGCCGTCGGCCAGATTCACCATCTGCTCCAGAAGTCGTGAATAAGGGTTTGCTTTCATTGCATAATGTAGCGAAATGGCCTTTGGCATGGCCGCTCGGAACCGCTCCACCTGCGCCTTCACGATGCTGAGATCATAGACGAACAACGGCGTATCGCCCGCCTCGTCGATCAGCGATGCCGCTCCGCACCCACCGATCAGCAGCATGCCGTCTTCACCCGAAAAGAAGGGCGGAATGGGACCCATAGGCTTCATGCCGAAAACTCCTGCGCCAGCGTGACCCGATCGATTTTGCCATTGGGATTGCGGGGAAAGCTTTCAACGAAGCGTATATATTTGGGCTGCATGAAATTAGGCAGCTCGGCCTTCAAATGCTCTTTCAACATATGTTCGGCCTGCCCCTGCTCCAAATCCCCTTTCTGTCTTAACAGCAGCGCGATAGCTGCGCCAAGCCGCTCGTCCGGAGTACCCAAGGCGACAGCTTCCACAATATCTAAACTTTGAACTGCAACCTCTTCAATTTCCGTCGGACTGATCCGATTGCCAGCGCTTTTGATCATCGCATCATCACGCCCGACAAAATAGAGCAGTCCCTCCGCATCCCGCCGAACAGTATCGCCCGACCAAACCGCCGTCCCTCCATATTGAGATGCTGGCGGCGCCGGACGGAACCGCTCGGCGGTGCGCTCCGGATCGCGCCAATAGCCTTGAGCGACCAACGGCCCAGCATGGACGAGCTCTCCTGGTTCATTATCCGCCGCCAGGCTTCCATCAGGCCGGACCACCATTATTTCGGCGAAGGGAATGGCCTTGCCCATGCTCCCCGGGTGGCTGTCCACCAGCGACGGAGCGAGATAAGTCGAGCGGAATGCCTCTGTCAGGCCATACATCGGATAAAGGTCGGCGGTGGGAAATAATTCACGCAATCGCCTCACCAAGGGTTGCGCCAGCGCCCCACCGCTATTTGTCAGACGCTTGAGCTTTGCCCCAATTTCCGGAGGCCAGGCATGTTCTGTCAACTGGACCCAAAGCGGCGGCACACCCGCCAAGGTCGTGATCCCATAATTGCCCACCGCCTTGATCACGTCGCGCGGAGTCAAATAGTCGAGCGGAACCGCACACCCACCTGCAGCCCAGGTCGAGAACAACTGGTTCTGGCCGTAGTCGAAACTTAAGGGCAGCAGGCACAAAGTGCGGTCCTCTGGGGTCAACTTGAGATAATCCGCCACCGCGACTGCGCCCAACCATAGGTTGGCGTGACTTAACATCACACCCTTGGGCCGCCCGGTCGACCCGCTGGTATAAAGGATGGCCGCCAACTCCTGCGGATCGGCCGACGAGGGAGGCAGGCTCTCTCGCCTGAGTTCCACGGCCGCCTCCACCTCGCCCTCAATCCCGATATCGCATTCTTTCGGCACATTACCGGGCTCCAGCGTATCCAGCCGCGTCTTGGTGCCGATCAGCAGTTGCGAACCACTATCGGTCAAAATATGCGCGACCTGCATATGCTTGAGCAAGGGATTTACCGGCACGTGCACCAAGCCAGCCCGCGCGCAGGCCAGCGGCATCAGGCAAGCGAGCTTTGTTTTCCCCATCCAGCTTGCAATCCGGCCGCCACATTCCGGCGCGGCCTGCGCCAGCCAGGACGCCAGCCGCCCGACGGCCAGATCCAGTTCTTCATAGCTGAGGCGACCGAAGCGCCCCTCAAGCGCCGGACGGTCGGCTGTCCCTTCCCGGCACAAATGATCTATCGGCCGAGCTTTTGAATTCAGTGACGTCATATGATGCTTTTTGTTATATCCCCGACCGAAATAACAAGGGAGAAAAGCGTTTTGTGGGTCAAAGGGGAATATCATGATGATTTCGCCGACGTACGAAAGGCATCGCGCGATGGCCTGAGCCGCCAAAATCAGCCACATCTCTTCGACCGGCTCGACTGGATCGAACCACTTTATAAATATTGTCTGTCGGGGTATCCGCCTCTGTATGTGCGGGCGCGGGCGGAGGGGGCGGAAGCGTGGCTCTTCCTTTATCATCGGCGTACCGGCGAATATCAGGCGCTCGCCAACTGGTATAATTTCACCTTCAGGCCCGTTTTTATCGGAGACCCCGATGAAAAAACCAAGCTTGCGCTTTTAAAAGCCATGGCGCGGCGGCTCCGTACCAGAGCGGCCCATATTGTGCTGAACCCTGTGCCCGATGAAGAAGGACTCATCGAGCTTGTGACCCGCGCCTTTCGGTCGGCTGGATGGGCCGTTGCGGCCCAGGCCGTTGACATCAACCATTTTCTTGAAGTGGGTGATCGAGACTTTGATAATTATTGGTATGCGCGGCCTGGCGCGCTTCGCAGCACTGTCGACCGCAAGGCTTCAAAGTTTCCGGTTAACATAGAGATACTTAGCCACTTCTCGCCCGATATGTGGGCCGATTATGAGGAAGTGTACGAAAACAGCTGGAAACCTGAGGAAGGCAGCCTCCCCTTCCTCCGCGCACTTGCGGAGCAGGAAGGCGAGGCCGGAAATCTGCGGATCGGAATAGCCCGAAGCAATGGCAAGGCCGTTGCGGCCCAGTTCTGGACGGTCGACAACGGCATCGCCCTCATCCACAAGTTGGCGCACAGGAAAGATGCAGCCGCCGGATCACCCGGAACCCTGCTTAGCCATGCCATGTTCTGTCACGTTATCGATGTCGACAAGGTGCGTCGCATCGACTTTGGAACCGGCGATGACAGTTACAAGAGGGACTGGATGGAGGAGGAACGACCGCTCTATAAAATCGACTTGTACAACTTGCGCCGACCCAGCTCCTGGTTTCCAGCGCTTAAAAGCTGTATTTCCGCCCTTGTCCGCTGCCGCAAGACATAATAGTGGGAAGCCCCGAAGACAGAGTCAGCTTGGGGGATTTAATGCACGAAGGCGTTGATATCGTCGAACATACTGTGCGCTCCGTACTGCATGACGTGCTGGGCATCTCTGAGGAGAGATTAGCGCTTTTCGCTGAGGCCACTCCCCTGTTCGGCGCCTTACCAGAACTTGACTCAATGGCGGTCGCGGGCCTCCTGACAGAACTTGAGGACAGGCTGGGCATCATCATTGAGGATGACGATGTCGACGGAGAAACCTTCGAAACGCTGGGTAGCCTTGTGCGCTTTGCGGCCGACAAGGCGCTGGGGTGATCTGCCAGTACAGCTTTTCGGGCAATAGCGAGCAATATCTGCATCTTGGCCGAAAACATCCGCGCCAAATATTGATCATCCCACCTTTTTTCGAAGAAATGAACCGCACCCGCTGGCTGTTGCTGGCGGCCATGCGAACGCTTGACGAGGCGCGGATCGGGACGATCTTGCCCGATCTTCCGGGGCAAAATGAAAGCCTGGTTCCCGACAGCGGCATAAGTCTTTCCACATGGCGGGCAGCCTTGGAAAGGCTGGTGGCGCAATCAGGGGTCATTATCGACATGATCGCGGCGTTCCGTTCCGGCTCCATCATTGATGACGCAGTAAATTGCGCGCGCCATTGGCGGCTCGCGCCCGAAGATGGCGTCAACCTCCTGCGCCAACTGGTACGGACCCGCCTTGCTTCTGATCGTGAAGCGGGCCTTGCCCCCAGCAAAGCCGGCTTGCTTGCCCAAGCCCGGCAAGAAAGTGTGATGTTTGCGGGTTGGGAAATTCCACCAGCGATGATCCAGGAACTCGAAACCAGTGGTCTTCCGACCCATGATGAGGTTCGCACCGTTCTGCTGGAAGACAGCACTGCTTCTGCTGACGCCTATGTCTCCGGTAAACCGCTATGGCGGCAAAGCGAGCCGCAAGAAGATCATTGGTTGGCGCAACAGATCGCTGCGGACATAGCCGCCTGGGTCCCCCGGTGAGGCAGCATCTGCAGTTCTCCTGCCGTGGGTGTCAGCTTGCCGGCACCGTTGACGAAGGCCGCTCAACCACTGGCCTGCTTATCGTTTCTGGAGGCAATGAACTACGTGCCGGCGCTCATCGCGGGATGGCCAAGCTGGCGGCGCGCCTGGCGCGTGATGGTTTTTCGGTATTTCGCTTCGACCGGCGAGGGGTGGGGGACAGCGAGGGCGACAATGCTGGCTTCATGTCATCCGCGCCAGACATTGCAGCTGCTCTCAAGGCTTTTCGAAATGTCTGCCCCCAGTTGGAGCGTATCGTCACGTTCGGCAATTGCGATGCAGCAACCGCTCTTGCGCTTCATCATGATCCCGACGACGTGGCGGCGCTGCTTCTCGCCAATCCCTGGGTCATAGAGAATGAAGACGGTATGCCGACGGCCGCCGCGATCCGTAGACGTTATTGGGAACGTTTGCGTAATCCCCGCAAATTATGGGAATTGGCAACCGGCCGAGTCAATTATGGCAAGCTTTTGCAGGGAATGAAGGCAGCCAGTAGCCATGGCGAAGAAAGCCGTCTTGGCCGCGACTTAGCCAGCGCTTTATGCAACAGCAGGCTGCCCGTTACTTTCTTGCTCGCGGAGCGCGACAATAGCTCTATCGCGTTTCAGGACATGTGGCAGCGGCCGTCATTCAGGCCGCTCCACGGCGGCGGGCGGGTTCGCACCATCAAAATTCCGACCTCCTCCCACAGCTTCGCAAAATCCGAGGACGCAGAAGCCCTCTATCGAGCGGTGCGAAACATGCTGCACCATATCTCCATGGGATGATCTTTCGCAGACGAACTACGACAGCTGAACTCAGTCCGCCTTCTCCTTCGTCTTTTTCACCGTGGCTTTCTTCGCTGGAGCCTTCTTTGTTGTCTTCTTGGGAGCAGCCTTTTTCTTCCCCTTCGCGGGTGCCCTGGCTGCGCGTTCGTCAATAAGCTGCGCTGCCTCCTCTAACGTCAGCGCGTCCTTTTCCACTGTCTTAGGTAAGGTTGCGTTGGTGGTGCCGTCGGTGACATATGCGCCGTAGCGCCCGTCCATCAGCCGGATTTCGGCTCCCGTACGCGGATGTTCGCCCAGCACCTTTAACGGCTCGCGGCTCGATGCTGCTGCGCGTCCGCCACGATTCGCCGCATCCGCCAGCTTGGCGACGGCGGCATTCATGCCCGTATCGAACACCTCGACGGTGCTCGAAAGCTTGGCGTATTTCCCATTGTGAGCGAGATAAGGGCCATAGCGACCAATGCTTGCCGATATCGGCTTGCCGCTTTCGGGGTGATTGCCGATCTCGCGCGGCAGGCTCAACAGCTTTACGGCCCAGTCGAGACCAAAATCTTCGCCCGGAATATCGCGGGGAATAGAGGCGCGAGCGGCCTCCTTGCCACTGCCCATTTCGATATAAGGACCAAAGCGGCCGGACTTGCGTACAATGTCCTGTCCGGTTTCCGGATGCTGCCCCAGAATTTCTGGCTGGTCGCTCTCGCCATTGCCTTCGCTTCCGCCAGGCTGGCCGAACTTGCGCGTATATTTGCACTCCGGGTAATTGGAGCAAGCAATGAATGCACCGAAACGTCCGCCCCGAAGCGACAGCTTGCCCTCCCCGCACATGGGGCAGGCGCGTGGATCGCTGCCATCGTCGCGGTCCGGAAAAAGCATTGGAGACAGGAATTTGTCCAATTCGGCGGTGATGTCGGATGGCTTCTGCTCCATCACTTCCGCCGTCTTGGGCTTGAAGTCCCGCCAGAAGGCTTCGAGGACCTTCTGCCATTGCGCGCGGCCGCC
Organism: Rhizorhapis suberifaciens; assembly: GCF_014200045.1. Taxonomy (GTDB): domain Bacteria; phylum Pseudomonadota; class Alphaproteobacteria; order Sphingomonadales; family Sphingomonadaceae; genus Rhizorhapis; species Rhizorhapis suberifaciens. The sequence goes on along the minus strand of NZ_JACHOV010000009.1, from coordinate 35,563 downwards.
GCTGACTTCGTCCAGCTCGTCCTCAAGCCCGGCCGTGAAGTCATAGGACACATAGCGTTCGAAGAAGCGCTCAAGGAAGGCGGTAACCAGCCGGCCGCTCTCTTCTGCGTAAAAACGGTTCTTCTCTACCCGCACATAATTGCGGTCCTTGAGCGTCTGCAACGTGGAGGCGTAGGTGGAGGGACGGCCGATGCCCAACTCCTCCAGCTTTTTCACCAGACTCGCTTCGCTGTAGCGGGGGGGCGGCTGCGTGAAATGTTGCTCAGCCGAAACGGACTTCTTGGCCGGCGCATCCCCTTCCTTCATGCGGGGAAGAAGCTTGCCGCCTTCTTCATCGCTGTCGTCCACACCTTCTTCATAGAGCGTTAGAAAGCCCGGAAAGATCACCACTTGTCCCGTCGCACGAAGCCCCGTGCGTCCGGTGCCGTCCCGCAGTTCGACCGTGGTGCGCTCCATGCGCGCCGAAGCCATCTGACTGGCGAGCGCGCGCTTGAAGACCAAGTCGTAAAGCTTCGCATGATCGCCTGATCCAACGCGTTCGCGCGTGAATTCCGTCGGGCGGATGGCTTCATGCGCTTCCTGCGCGTTCTTGGCCTTGGTCTGGTACTGGCGCGGCTTCTCCGGCAGGTAGGAGCCATCATAGCGATTGGCGATTGCGTTGCGCGCGGCGGAGATGGCGCTGCCATCCATTTGGACGCCATCTGTTCGCATATAGGTGATCGCGCCATCCTCATAGAGCTGCTGGGCGATCCGCATGGTGTGGCTGGCGGAAAAGCCCAGTTTGCGCGCCGCCTCCTGCTGCAATGTCGAGGTAGTGAAAGGCGGCGGGGGGTTGCGCGTGAGGGGCTTGGTCTCTACGCTTTCGACCTTGAACTGCGCGGCTTCGACGTCGGCTTTGGCCGCCAGGGCATCGCCTTCCTTGCCGAGGGTCAGCTTTTCAACTTTTTCGCCTTTCCAGCGAATAAGGCGGGCGGTGAAGCTTTGGCCGTCCTGTTCCATTTCGGCGGAAACGGACCAATATTCCTGCGGCTTGAAGACCTCGATCTCTCGTTCGCGGTCGACGACCAAACGAAGCGCGACTGATTGGACACGGCCAGCGGATTTCGCGCCGGGGAGCTTGCGCCAAAGTACCGGCGAAAGGGTGAAGCCGACCAGATAATCGAGCGCTCGGCGGGCGCGATAGGCGTCGATCAGATCTTCATCAAGCGCGCGCGGATGCGCCATCGCCTGGGTCACTGCGTCTTTTGTTATTGCGTTGAAGGTAACCCTTGCAACATTTTGAGGTAGAACTTTTTTCTTCCTCAAAACCTCCTGTACGTGCCAGCTGATCGCTTCGCCCTCGCGATCCGGGTCAGTGGCCAGGATCAGGCGGTCGGCCTTCTTCGCCTCATCGCTGATCGCCTTGAGCTGCTTGCCCTTGTCGGCATAATTTTCCCAGGCCATGGCAAAGCCATTGTCGGGATCGACCGAGCCGTCCTTGGCCGGCAAATCGCGGACATGGCCGTAGGAGGCCAGCACACGAAAATCGCTGCCCAGATATTTCTCGATGGTCTTCGCCTTCGCGGGCGATTCAACAATGACTAGCTGCATGTTTCCGGTATTTCCGATCCTTACGCGTACACGCACGAGGCTGGCGACTAATCGTACCTGCCGTCAAGAGGCGGGTGGATAGGCGTATTTTGGGCTGATGGGCAAGAGTTGTTGGATCAGCCGCTGGAAAACGAACGGCGGCCCTCTTCAAAACTTCAAACCAGCGACACCCTGCCCCCGGCATGCCGGTCGAGCCGTCCGGCCAATTCAAGTTCCAGCAACACGGTCTGGACGATGGCGGGCGGCAGGCTGGATTGGCGGATGATCTCATCCACCGCCACCGGCGTCATGCTGAGCAGAGCCGCTACGTCGCGCCTCTCCCGCTCGGTGGTATCGCTGGGCACGGGTTCCTCGGCAAAAGGCATTTTTTCCTGCCGCATCAGCCGCGAATCCATGGGACCAACGGCTTCCATGACGTCCGCTGCATTCTGGATAAGCGTCGCGCCTTCGCGGATCAGCAGGTTACAGCCCTGCGCCCTGGGATCGAGCGGCGAGCCTGGCACTGCCATCACCTCCCGGCCGCTTTCCGCCGCCAGACGCGCGGTGATCAGCGATCCGGAACGCGGCGCGGCCTCCACGACTACCGTCCCTGCAGCCAGGCCGGCGATTATCCGGTTGCGATAGGGAAAATGCCTTGCTCTGGGTTCCGTCCCCGGCGGTTGCTCTGCGAACAGCAGCCCCTCCTGAGCTATCCCTTCCTGAAGAGCGGCGTTTTCCGGGGGAAACACAATGTCGATACCACTGGCGATCACGGCTATGGTGCCTGTCGCCAACGATCCCTCATGCGCCGCCGTATCGATACCCCGCGCCAGCCCCGACACCACGCTGGCGCCCGAACGCCCGAGATCCTGCGCCAACCCCCGGGCAAAGCGGCAGGCGGCAGCGGACGCATTGCGTGCGCCGACCAGCGCAATCATCGGCCGTTCGAGCAACTCCAACCGCCCGCGAAAGATGATGGCGGGCGGCGCGTTATCGATCTCTGCCAGCAGGGCGGGATAGTCATGCTGCTCCAGGAACAGATAGCGTGCGCCCAGCGCCCGCACCCGCTCGACCTCCCGTTCGATATCGCCCAGGCCCGCAAGCCGTGGCGGGCGTCCACCACCCCGAGCCGCCAGTTCCGGAATCGCCTGCAACGCCGCCTGCGCTGTGCCGAAGCGTGCAATCAGCTGGAAATAAGTGACAGGCCCGATATTGGCCGACCGGATGAGTTGCAAACGGGCAAGTTTGTCCCGTGCGCCGAAATTATCTGCTGTCACGCTGTCAGGTCCTAATGGGAGTTGCCGACCTTGGGTTCGGTTCCTGTGAGAAGCCGCAAGATATTGCTGCGATGCTTCCACAGCAGGACGACGGTAAGACCCAGGAACAATGGCACGAGGTCGAAACGGCCAAGGGCCGCCGCGCTTACCGGGGCCGCAATCGCCGCCAGCATGCCTCCCACCGAGGAATAGCGCAGCGTCGCAAACGCCGCGATCCACACCAGGGCGTAAACCACGCCGCAGGGCCAGTGCAGCGCCAGAGCTATGCCCAGGTAAGTCGCCACCCCCTTGCCGCCGTTAAGCCTCAGCCAGATCGGATAACAATGGCCCAAAAAGGCTCCTGCCCCCGCCAATAGGGCTCCATGCGGGGCGAGCATGGCGCCAACCAGCACGGCCACCGCGCCCTTCGCCACGTCCAGGATCAGTGTTGCGGCGGCAATGCCCTTCCTCCCGGTGCGAAGCACATTGGTCGCGCCGATATTACCCGATCCGATCTTGCGCAGATCGCCCGCGCCCGAAGCCTTTGCGAGCAGCAGCCCGAAAGGTATGGATCCAAGCAGATAGCCGAGCAGAAGCGCCGCTGTGGGCGCGAGCCACGAAATATACATGAAATTAGCCTTCGCCCTCCGTTTTCCGACTATAATGCCTTTGCCCTGCACCGCAATCACCTTACAGTACGTATTCGCAATAACCTGTCGGGTTAACACGCATCTGATCAGGCCGGGTTATGGCAAAGGCTATAGATCCGCTAACGAAACGAATGGCGCTCATGATCCCAGCAAATGCTCCGCTCCTCTTTTTCGATTCCGGTGTCGGGGGACTGTCCATTCTTCAACCAACACGCAAGCTTTTGCCCAACGCGCCCGTCATCTATGCCGCCGATCCCGCCTTCTATCCTTATGGAACCAAGACAGAGGCTGAGATATCGGCGCGCGTTCCGGCCTTGCTGGGGCGGCTGGTCGAACGCTACCGTCCGCGCCTGGCCGTCATCGCCTGCAACACCGCCTCGACCATCGCGCTTTCGGTTGTACGCGCGGCGCTCGATATACCGGTGGTGGGAACGGTTCCCGCGGTAAAGCCCGCTGCTTTGACTTCCAGGACGAGGGTGATCGGCGTGCTGGGCACCCAGGCGACCGTCCGCCAACCTTATGTCGACCGGCTGGCGCAGGAGTTTGGCGCCGACTGCCTGATCCTTCGCCATGGCAGCCCGGAACTGGTAGACTATGCGGAATGCAAATTGCGCGGCGCGGCTGTGGATAAGACGATTCCGGCGAGGGCTTTGGAGGGGCTGTTGGGGCAGCCTGGAGGCGACATGATGGATGTAGTGGTCCTTGCCTGCACCCATTTTCCCCTTGTGGAAGCGGACCTTGCCGCCGCGAGTCCTCGGCCGCTCACTTTCATGGACGGCGGCGAAGGCATAGCCCGGCGGGTCGCCTATCTGACACAGGGCCAAGAATGGCCGGAACGCCCGGCTGACGGAATCGCGGTGTTTACGCGACTGGGTGCCGATATCGCGGTCCTTGCTCCTGCCCTTAGAGACTTTGGATTGGCCGATACATTGATGTTGTAGGGCGCCCATGTGCACTTGGCGCAGATTTTACCTATTATTGAGAGCCGTTATCGCTGGAAATTGCTGCGCTTAGCCTGTAAGGGCGCGAATAACCGTATATATATGGGTCGGGCAAAGGCTGCGAGCGGGACATCAGGTGAACTACCAGCATATTTTTTCACAGGCGATCGACCGCTTGCATACGGAAGGCCGCTATCGCGTCTTCATCGACATCCTGCGCAACAAGGGCGCATTTCCCAACGCCCGCTGCTTTGCCGGACATAATGGCCCCAAGCCGATTACCGTGTGGTGCTCGAACGATTATCTTGCGATGGGGCAGCATCCCAAGGTTATCGCCGCAATGGAAGAAGCGCTGCACGATGTTGGCGCCGGATCGGGCGGGACCCGCAATATCGGCGGCAACACGCACTATCATGTCGATCTGGAAGCAGAGCTTGCAGACCTTCATGGCAAAGAGGCGGCGCTGCTTTTCACCAGCGGCTATGTTTCCAACGACGCTACGCTGTCGACGCTGGCCAAAATTCTGCCGGGTTGCATCATCTTTTCCGACGAGCTCAATCATGCCTCGATGATTGCGGGCATCCGCAATTCAGGCTGCGAAAAGCAGGTTTTCCGCCACAATGATGTCGATCACCTGCGCCAATTGCTTGAAGCCGCAGATCCGGACGCGCCGAAGCTCATCGCTTTCGAATCGGTCTATTCCATGGATGGCGACGTCGCCCCGATTGCAGAAATCTGCGACCTGGCCGACGAATATAATGCGCTGACCTATCTGGACGAGGTCCATGCCGTCGGCATGTACGGCAAGCGCGGCGGCGGCATTTCCGAACGCGACGACGTGGCCCATCGCCTGACCATCATTGAGGGCACGTTGGGCAAAGCCTTTGGCGTGATGGGCGGCTATATCGCGACGGACAAGGTCATCATCGACGTCATCCGTTCCTACGCGCCGGGCTTTATCTTCACGACCAGCCTGTCGCCAGTGCTGGTTTCGGGCGTCCTGGCGGCCGTACGGCATCTGAAGGAGTCCAGCGTGGAACGCGACGGCCAGCAGGCAGCGGCCCAGACGCTGAAGGACATGTTCAAGGACGCCGGCCTGCCGGTGATGCCGTCCACGACGCACATCGTTCCGCTGATGGTTGGGGACCCCGTCAAAGCCAAGCGGATCAGCGACATCTTGCTGGCCGAATATGGCGTCTATGTGCAGCCCATCAACTATCCCACCGTCCCCCGCGGATCAGAGCGCCTGCGCTTCACCCCCGGCCCCTCGCATACGACCGAAATGATGCAGGAACTGACCGACGCTCTGGTCGAAATCTGGGGCCGCGAGGACCTGCAACTGCGCAAGGCGGCGTAAGGGACGAGTTTCTGCTTTTTGCGGAGATTCGATGGCTGGGTGGCGTGAATGCAGGACCGCACAGTCGATGTCAGCTATGAGCATTTTTTGCCATTGAGAGCGGTGGTTGACCCGCCTAAAAGCAGACTACCTCAAGCGGCTAATCATCGCGTGTCGAGGCTCTACCTCATCTGCGGAGGGTCTGTGTCTGCTGCCTGGATTCTAATGAGCGTTTTGAGTCCGCTTGCGGTGTCCGCAGAAGGGGCCGAGCGTGTGACTACTGCCTGTATAGTGACCGAGAAATGGGATTCACTGGCAGGACAGCCGTATTTAACCCAGGAGGCTGACTGCAATTATGATGCGGCGGAGCTGGAAAAGCGATTGCTCTCCATATTCCAGTGGCCAAGCAGCGGCCTCAGCGTTGAGACGCTGGAACGAACTTTCTCGCTCCCGCCCCTGAAAACATCATACGAGGCTCCACGCCAGGCCCACTATACCGTTTGGGCATCCGGCCCTACGAGCGCTAACCGATGGCACGTTAGCTTCACTTATGACGAGGCGTTTGTGCCGATGGATGCTTGGCGACGTCCACGTTTTCGCAAAGCTAAGCGCCCAATCCTAATCAACCCCAGTATTCGTGGCGATCGACGCGTTGACATTGACATCGTGCAGACTCCAAAGAGTGATCCGCTGGGATCGAATTGCTTCGGAGCAGAGCTATTTAGGACTGCGGCACGGCGTGCAGGATGGCGAAAACCCAAGGGCATCATTATTCCGTTTTCCTTACACGGAGCATCTTTCCCCCCCACTGTCAGTTTCGAGCGTGGGCGCTGGAATGTCAGCGTTGTGTTCGACCGCGAAGGTAAATGCGCCGAGGGACTGTCCTATGGAACTGAGGCGGACCCGGGGGCTAACTAACCGAGAAGAAAACGAAAGTAGCGGCTTTACCACCACTCCCGGCTGTCTGAAGCACTTGGCAAACGGCAGCTTATTAGGTTTGGGGCTTTAAATCAGACAGTCCACTCACCACCCATGCCGGTCATTGGTCCATCGAACCCCATCCTTTGTATCGAAACAAAATCATCCGCCGAGGTTCGGAGGGCGAATGGGGGAACACGCGAAATGCCGCGGAGACGGAGTTTGCCCGCTGTGGTGGCTCGGAGCCTGAAAATGGACTTACTTAAAGCCACCCCAAGCCCACTCGAACCCTCTGCCGCCGCAAGGCTGTACCCAGGGCCAGGAAGCCGGCGATCAGCATGGCCCAGCTTGACGGTTCGGGCACCTCCCCTACTCGTTCGAAACCATAATCGAGGCGCACGGGTGCTGGGGAGTCGAAAGTAAATTCTCCAAAGGCCGCGTTCACGGAATAGACACCGCGCTCCTCGACATCGCCGATCTCGCCGGCCCAATGCCAAAGCTGCCGATAGGGCCGCTCGACGCGCAAAAGGGTCGAGAATGTCGAGCCTGTGAAGCTATGATCCCAAAAGGTCGGGACATCGTCGCCACCATAATGGATGCCATCCGCCACGCCGTAAAAGTCATAATCGACATTGTGAATGAAGGTCAGGAGGCATTCCGGACCAACAGGCCGATCGAAGGCGAAGCGGGCCGCATAGACCCCCTCCCCCAGAAACATGTCGATATTGATCGCGGCACGATGCTCCGCCCCGTCAGGATGCAGCAAAATCGTCGCCGCCGACGCAGGCGCGGCGATGGCGAGCCCTGCCAAGGCGAACAAAGGGCAAAGATTCATGGCAGATATTCCCCCGATTTTATCCGGGGGTTATATCCTGCGTCCGTTCTTGCTGCCGATCTTTCAACTCCATTATGGAGAGAACAGGCGGCAGTTCCTCAGAAATGCAAGGTGCGCCCGTAAGCGTTGAGCACGCTTTCATGCATCATCTCAGACAGCGTGGGATGCGGGAAGACGGTGTGCATCAACTCTGCCTCGGTTGTTTCCAGCGTCTTGCCGATGGTATAGCCCTGGATCAGCTCGGTCACTTCCGCGCCCACCATATGCGCGCCAAGAAGCTCTCCGGTGGCTTCGTCGAACACTGTCTTGATGAAACCCTCAGCCTCGCCAAGCGCGATGGCCTTGCCATTGCCGATGAACGGGAACTTGCCGACCTTCACCTTGTAGCCGGCCTCCTTGGCTTTGGCTTCGGTAAGGCCCACGGAGGCCACCTGCGGGTGGGAATAGGTGCAGCCTGGAATGTTGTTGGGGTCCATCGGGTGCGGATGCGCGTCCGCAATATGTTCGGCCGCGATCACGCCCTCATGGCTCGCCTTATGCGCCAGCCAGGGTCCGCCCGTGACGTCGCCGATGGCGTAGAGGCCCGGCACATTGGTGCGACAATATTCGTCGGTCTTGATGTGGAACCGCTTGTCGGGCTCAACGCCCACATCCTCCAAACCGAGATTTTCGACATTGGGGACGATGCCGACCGCGACGATCACATGGCTGAACTCCTCGGTCGTGACCTTGCCGTCCTTGCCCTTGATCTCGGCAGTAATACCCTTGCCGGTGTCAGTGATCTTCTGCACGCCAGTCGAGGCGCGAATGTCCATGCCCTGCTTAGTGAGCGCCTTGGCCATGAAATCGCTGACGTCGGCATCTTCGACCGGGAGGATGCGGTCGAGCATTTCGACGACCGTGACCTTAGCGCCCATGTCATTGTAGAAGCTGGCAAATTCGATGCCGATCGCGCCCGATCCGATTACCAGCAGCTTTGTCGGCATTTCGGGCGGCGTCATTGCATGGCGGTAGGTCCAGATGCGCTTTCCGTCGGCCTTGGCAAAAGGCAGGTCGCGCGCGCGCGCGCCGGTAGCGATGATGATGTTCTTCGCCTCGAGGTCGGTCGTGACGCCATCCTTCGTGACACTCAGCTTGCCCTTGCCGGTAAGCTTGCCATCGCCGAAATAGACCGTGATCTTGTTCTTCTTCATCAGGCCAGTGACGCCCTGGTTGAGTTGCTTGGCAACGCCGCGCGAACGCTGGATGACCTTGTCGAGATCAAAGGAGGGCTTTTCCACTGAGAGGCCATAATTGTCGGCCTGCTTCATATAATGATAGATTTCGCTCGTCCGCAGCAGCGCCTTGGTCGGGATGCACCCCCAATTAAGGCAAATCCCGCCTAAAGCCTCGCGCTCAACAATCGCGGTCTTAAGCCCCAGCTGGCTCGCACGGATAGCGGCGACATAGCCGCCGGGTCCGGATCCAAGAACAATGAGGTCGAAAGTGTCAGCCATGTCCTATGTCTTTCCTTGGGTCGATACGCAAATTGGTGGGGAGATCACGATGGGATTACATAACAGCAATCTTGCGACAAACTGATCGAATGGACTTGCCGAAATACCGCCTAAGCAACCTAAAATAAGAGGGAGTAAACTGAGAACCATATAAACCATGGCCATCAGGCGAGCATCCCCAGCGGCTTTTCGACCAACTCCTTGAACGCCTGCATCAACCGCGCACCGTCCGCGCCATCGATGGCGCGGTGGTCAAAGCTGCCAGTGGCGCTCATCACGGTGGCGATCTGCAGTGCGTCGTCGATGATGTAGGGGCGCTTTTCACCCGCGCCGATGGCCATGATCATGGCCTGGGGCGGGTTGATGACGGCCTCGAACTGCTTGATGCCAAACATGCCCATGTTGGAAAGCGATGCCGTGCCGCCCTGATATTCCTTCGGCGCGAGCTTACCCTCCTTGGCGCGATTGGCGAGATCTTTCATCTCGTTGGAAATCGCCGCCACGCCCTTGGTATCGGCGCTTGTCACGACGGGTGTGATAAGTCCGCCGGGGATGGAGACCGCGACTGAAATGTCCGCGCGCGCGAATTTAAGCATCTGGTCGCCTGCAAATTGCACATTGCATTCGGGCACCTGCATCAATGAGGTAGCCAGCGCCTTAATCAGCAGGTCGTTGACCGACAGCTTGACCTGGCGGCCTGCAAGGCCAGCATTGAGTTCGTTCCTCAGCTTCAACAGCCTATCTAGCTGGATATCGACGGTGAGGTAGATGTGCGGCACCGTCTGCTTGGATTCGGTCAGACGCCGCGCAATGACCTTGCGCATATTAGACAGCTTGATCGCTTCGTGCGGTATGCCGAAATCTTGCCCCACGCCGGAAGCAGCCGGCGCTGCTGCTGCCGAAGCGGCCGCCGCAGGAGCCGACGCAGCTGGAGGAGCGGCGGCTTTGGGCGCTGCCGGGGCGGCTTTGGCATCGGCCTTCGCCCCATCGACATCGGCCTTGATAATGCGTCCGCCGGGACCAGAACCAGTGAGCGCGGACAAATCGAGCCCTTTTTGCTCCGCCAGACGGCGCGCCAACGGGCTCGACTTCAGGCGGTTGTCGGGCGCGGAGGGAGAAGCGGCCTTGGCGGGAACGGGGTCGGGGCGCGGCGCGGGCACCTGAGCCGGAGCGGACTCCTGCGCCGCCGGAGCCTCGGCCTTGGGCGCTTGAGTGGCTGCTGGGGCCTTGACGTCACCCGCGCTCTCGCCTTCTTCAGCTATGACGGCGATGACGGTGCCGACCTTAACATTGTCCGCACCTTCAGGGACCAGTATCTTGGCAATGGTCCCTTCATCGACTGCCTCGAACTCCATCGTCGCCTTGTCGGTTTCAATTTCGGCCAGCAGGTCTCCAGCAGACACTGTGTCCCCCTCCTTCACCAGCCATTTGGCCAGCGTCCCTTCTTTCATCGTCGGTGAAAGTGCGGGCATTTGGATGTTGATTGCCATGGCGATCTAGTGCCTTCTATTTCTGATTCCGCAACGAATGCCCGTTACTTGACGGTTTGAGGCCGCTGGTCAAGGCCATGGCTTGAACAGAAGCCGTTTATGGCGCAAATTCCGGCCGTCAGTGGCTTGGAGTTTGCCCAAATGCGAACCTATTTGGTTGTAGTCGATGAGACGAAGGAAGCAGGCGTGGCGCTCCGCTTCGCTGCTCGCCGGGCCGCGAAAACCGGAGGCGCGGTGCAAATCGTCGCGCTGGTTCCGCCCCCTGAATTTGTCCAATGGGGTGGAGTTCAAGCCACAATCGAGGAAGAGGCTCATCAACGAGCTGAAGCGCTGGTGGCGGGCGCTGCTGGTTCGCTGGTGGAGGAAACCGGCATTCGCCCGTCCATTACGGTTCGTGCCGGCGACCCGGTTCAGATCGTGCGCAAGATGCTGATGGAAGACGACAAGATTGCCGCGCTGGTCCTTGGCGCCGCCGCAACCGGAGCCCCTGGTCCGCTGGTAAACCATTTTGCCGGAAATGACGCAGGGTCCCTCCCCTGCCCGGTCATGATCATTCCCGGTTCGCTAAGCAGAGAAGCGATCGACCGCTTGAGTTAGAATCATATTGTTGTCATTCGGCCGCCTGTGCAAATTCGCCGGACGGCAATTCGGCCGCCAATCCTTCAGCTAGATCGAGCACAACCTTCTGAACGTTCGCCAGGTTCGAAGCGGGCCACCGGAGCGACGCGTCAAGGTAAAGCGACCGGTCGATCTCCAACTGGATCGCATGGATGTTGTTGAGGGGCGAACCGTGCCGCTCCAGCAGGTAATTGCCCGGATAGGGATGATTTTGCGCGGCCTTCAGCCCATGCGCGGATGCAATGGAGGCGGCCAGGCAGGAGAGGCGGCTGCCGGCGCTCCTCCCGAAGCGATCGCCTATGACAATCCGGGGCGGCGTTCCGTCCCCTGCAGAAAGCGGCGGCATGCTATGAATGTCCAGCAATATGGCATGACCAAAGCGGGCTCGCGCAGTTGCGAGTGTTTGCTCAAGCGCCAAATGATAGGGCCGATGATATTGCGCGACTCGCCGTTCCACCTCGCTCCATTCCAACGGCCTCTTCCATAGATCGCCGATGGCCGAAAGCCGCCTGGGGATCAGTCCCAACCCCCCGCGTACCTTGGCGCTTGCCATAAATGCCAGCCGCGAAGGCGCATGAGCGACCATGGCGCCATCAATCTCGGTCTCCGCACGGTTAAGGTCGATCACCGCCCGTGCCTGACGCGCGACAAACACGTCGTAACCCGCAGTCATACAAGCATGAACCAGCAGATCTGCCAGACGATCTTCAAGTCTTTCAAGGCCGTCGCGGCCGGTCCGCGCATCATCCATCACCGCGGCGGGATAATGCCGCCCTGCATGTGGCACGGAAATTACCACCGGACTTTCCGGGGGATCGGCCCCATAGCGATAATAGGCAGGGCAGGCATGGGAAGGCGCGACAGGCGCTGGAAACTGCACGCTTTGCTCCTTCCCTGTGCCAAAAAAATGCACGCCGACTGGAAAATATTAAGAGCTTGTCGCATAAGGATACAAGCAATTCCATGGCCAGAGGGACTTGGAAGCGCTTTTTGAAAAGGCCCGGCCAGTGTATAAGGGGTCGGGGCGCCGGTTAATCGGGCAGAAAGCACGGAAAAACTATTGTTAGAGCAGTTCCAGACTCTATGTAGTCGGGCGCTCCGTCGGTCGAGGGTTGAATGGTCCGGATTTTGCTTGCTGAGGACGACGATGTGATGCGCCAATATCTGGCGCGCGCACTTGAGAAGTCCGGATATGAGGTGGTCGCCGTGGACCGGGGAACCGCCGCATTGCCGCTGCTCGAAGCGGAGCATTTCGACCTGCTGCTGACCGATATTGTGATGCCCGAAATGGACGGCATCGAGCTTGCCCAGCACGTCGCGACAGTTGCACCCGACATGCGCGTCATGTTCATCACCGGCTTCGCCGCAGTGACGCTCAAGGCCGGAAAGGCCGTCCCGCAGGCGAAGGTGCTTTCGAAGCCCTTCCATCTGCGTGATCTGGTGCTGGAGGTCGACCGTCTGTTCGGCGTCAACAGCGCCACCGGGCTTAGCTGAATTTCTTTAACCTGAGCGCTGATTCGCGCTTGCGCGCTTAACAAAGCCCAGCTAATGGCTGCCTTCCCGTGTGGGCGTGTAGCTCAGTGGTAGAGCACTGTGTTGACATCGCAGGGGTCGCAAGTTCAATCCTTGCCACGCCCACCACTTTTAAAAAAACCCGGCAGAGATGCCGGGTTTTTTGTTTCACATCTTCCCACATCAAAATTTGGGCGGACCGCTTTTCCAGATGATCTTCAGCAGATCGGCATGCGTGCCGCCCACCAGGGGAGTGCCCCGTGGGGTCTTGATGTCATAACTATCCACGACAACCGTAGCCGGCGCATTTCCTTCCATGAGAAATATGGGCGTTTGCTTGTCGGATCGGATTACCAGCTTTTTGATACTGACGTCGCTGACGCCATTATACAGGCCGATATGCGCCGCACCCCCTGTGCCACCATGCTTGAAGGGATTGACGCTTTCGAATGTTCCGATCTTCGCGTCCTCCCACAGCCGCAGACTGCGGGTGCACCCTTCCACGCGCACCCGATCGATGAGGACATTGGTCGCCTTGCTATCGATTCCCCCGTCGCTGCAATTACGGATAACTACATCGCGCACCACAACATCGCGAACGCCCCGCTCCATGCTGATACCGTCTGCATTCCAATATTTCTTTTGATCGCGAAGTTCGGTCAGGACATTCTCTATAAGCCCCCGCTCGATGACGACATTATGGACCTGGTCGACCATGCCGATACCGACAGGGATATCGCCTCTGGCGTGATTAGGACCAAGATGAGTGAGCTGGAAATCGCGTATGACGATCCCGTTGCTGCCATAACGCAAACGAATGCCCCGTTTCGTAAAACCGGCGCGGATACGCTGAACTGTCAGATTGGAAACAGTCGGCTTGGTTTTTTGGTCGTATATGTCGAGGAAATGCCGCACTTTGTCGGCGCTCACGTCTTCGATTAGAAGCGGGCTGGAACGTGGCGATCTGATTTGGACCAAATCCATGGCCCGTGTCACATGAACGTCGCGCAAGACTTTGGTGCCTTCCCCCGCGCGCGACCACTGACCCGAAGATCCGAAATCCCGAGTTTTTCCCGCCCCAGGGCGCGCCGGAGGTGCGATGGCCACGCGCACGGATTTTTCCGGCGCAGCGCTACTGTCACTACCATAGAATGCCGCAGCCGCGACTGACGCGAGCCCGGCTACAGCCAATGCCACACGTCCTTGGAATTTTATGCTCATAAGGCTCGCTTCCTCGCTGTGCCTTCCCGCCCCATTTTAGGAAATGGTCCAAAACGTAACAACCGGCTCTACAGCACAGTTCATCTCTCTCCGGCTGCGCATTAGGCTTAATAAGAAAGAAGTGCCCTGTACTGCTCCTGAACCATTTTTCCTTTGGGACGGATCGTTTCTTCCGGCCTCTCGTTCGTTTCTGGACGAAATGGAGGAGCCGATGGCACGCCGAACATCGCGGTCGAGCAGTGGTTATGCAAAGGCCATCTCGTTGCTGGCACTTGGAATGGGAACCCTGGCATTGGGTGCCACAGCGGCGCGCGCCTACAACCGACGACGGCAGAATGCCCCCCATGATGATGCGCCGGCAACAGCCCGACGAGGCATCGGCCGCCACTTCGGGGCCCAACGGACTGTAGGAAAAACCGTCACCGTCAATCGGCCGAGGCAGGAACTCTATTCCTTCTGGCGAAATTTCGAGAACCTGCCGCAATTCATGGAGAATATCCAGTCGGTGAAGCCGTCCGGTAAGGATGGCCAAAGCATCTGGACGATTTTGGCCCCCGCCGGAGGTATGGTCGAAATCGAAACCGAGGTCACAGACGATCGCGAGAATGAATATATCGCGTGGCGTTCGATCCCGGGATCAGAGATCAGAACGCAAGGGCACGTCGCCTTCCGCGACGCGCCGGGCCGCAGAGGCACTTTGGTGCAGGCAATCGTTTCGTACAAGCCACCTGTCGGTGCTGCTGGAGCGGTGATTGCCGCAATGTTCAGGCGCGAACCGGAGGTTCAGGCACGGCATGAACTCAAGCGTTTCAAGATGCTGATGGAAACGGGCGAAATTGCCCATGCCGACAAACATGATAGCTGAAATCGAAAAGGACAGCATATGCGTGCGCTAACCTGGCACGGAACGCGAGATGTTCGGGTGGAAACGGTTCCAGACCCGGAGATCGTCAACCCACGCGATGCCATCATCAAAGTAACGTCGACCGCCATCTGCGGCTCTGACCTGCACCTGTATGACGGCGTGATACCCGGCCTTCAAAGCGGGGATATTCTTGGCCATGAGTTCATGGGCGAGGTCGTCGAAACCGGGACGGACAGTACGCTCCAAAAAGGACAGCGGGTCGTCGTGCCGTTCGTCATTGCCTGCGGCACCTGCTATTTCTGCAACAAGCACCAATATTCCGCCTGCGACAACGGCAATCCGGTCGAAAAACAGGATGCGACAGAGACATTATACGGCCATGCGATGGCTGGCCTGTTCGGCTATTCCCATATGACGGGCGGCTATCCGGGCGGCCAGGCCGAATATGTGCGCGTGCCGTTTTCGGATGTCGGCCCCATCATAGTTCCCGACGAACTGGAAGATGACAAGGTTCTGTTCCTTTCCGATATCCTGCCCACCGGATGGATGGCCGCCGACAATGCCGACATAGAGCCGGGCGATTTCGTTGCGGTTTGGGGTTGCGGCCCAGTGGGACTGTTCACCATCCAGAGCGCATTACTGATGGGGGCCGAAAAAGTGATAGCCATCGACCACTATCCGCACAGGCTGGAATTAGCCAAAGAACTGGGCGCAGCAATCATCAACTTCCGGGAAAGCAACGTCCGCGAAGCCTTGATGGAAATAACGGGTGGGATCGGGCCCGACGCCGTCATCGACGCGGTGGGGTTGGAAGCGCATGGCTTTGCCATCGACAACATCATCGACATCGCAAAGCAGAAGGTTGGCATCGGATTTGACCGGACGTCGGCATTGAAACAGGCGATTTTGGCATGCCGCAAGGGGGGCCGTATTTCCATGCCCGGAGTTTATGGCGGCTTTTCGGACAAGTTTCCCCTGGGAGCGCTGATGCAAAAGGGTCTTCAGCTCAAGACCGGCCAGACGCATGTTCAGCACTACAGCCACGACCTGCTGCGCCGGATCGAGGAAGGGCAGATCAACACCACCTTCCTCATCAGCCATCACCTTCCGCTAGAAGACGCGCCAACCGGGTACAAGAATTTCAAGGACAACCAGAATGAATGGACAAAAGTCGTTCTGACCGCCTGATCAGGCGGCCATAAGGCCGCGTAAGGTGTCCATCAGCTTGAAATCCGCAATGGGCTTGTCGAGAATAGCGCCAAATCCGATTGCTGTGGCCCGAATCCTATGTGCGGCGCTCATATAGCCGCTGATCAATATTGCGGGACCTTTCCAGCCTTCAGTCCGCAGATTTGTAAGCAGCATAAGCCCGTCCAGGCCGGGCATCATCAGATCGGAAATAAGACAGGCTGCACTGCGATTCTGCTTATCGGCAAGCGCATATCCTGGCGAGGCATAAGCCTTTACGTCAAATCCGTACGAGCGCAGCAGAAGCTGCAGCGATCGCCTGACCGCGTCATCATCCTCAACAACCAGAATAGTGGGCCGCATATGCGATCCATTCAGCTTTTCTCGTGGCATTCGACCCTTCCGATGCGGCTGTAGACTCCGCTTTTGGGGCGAAGCCTGCCGCACATGGGTAGGGATCGTCTTTACGTATTGTTGCCTATAGCCGGCTGTCGCCTATTTGATGCGATAAGGCACGACTTCTCGTACGTCCGGATCGACCGACAAGCTGCGATCAACAGGAGGAAAGGCGCGCTGGTCGCAGTTAAGGCGCGGACAGATGCGGCAACTGATCCCTATGGGGGTGGCTGCCTGTTCGTTGGCCAGGTCAAGCTGGTCGGCATAGACGAAGCTGCGCGCATGTTCGACCTCGCAACCCAGCGCCACGGCATAGCGGCGCGGAGCCCGGGTGTAGCTGCCGGAGGGCTTCACCAGTCCCTTCGCCATGCAGACATAGCGGGCGCGATCGGGCGTCTGGGCGAGTTGCACGACGATGCGATCCGGAATGGCCACGGCCTCATGCACGATCCAGAGAGGACACGCGCCTCCAAAGCGGGCGAATTCCAGCCGCGTGGCCGAATGCCGCTTGGTGATGTTGCCCGCCATGTCGACCCGGCAAAAGAAAAAGGGCGTTCCGCATTCCCCCGGCCGTTGGAGAGTGGAAAGGCGATGGCAGGCCTGCTCGAAACTCACGGAAAAAAACTGGCACAGCCGGTCGATATCGTGCCGCAGGCTGCGCGCGGTGCGACGAAAGCGCTCATAGGGCATCAACAATGCCCCCGCCGCATAATTGGCAAGCCCTATGGACAGAAGCTGCCGCGCCTCTTCCGACCGCAACTCCGCCTCGTCCCTCACTTGCGCAATCTGCTGCTCAAGTTCCAAAGCCGCCAGTTGATGCGCCAGCGCAAACCGGCGGCTGTCGGGGGGCATCGCGCTTGAAAGCGTCAATATCTGTCCGCGCCGATCATATCTCCGAAGGAGGCGCGCACTATCCTCCCGCGACGTCATCTCAATCGTGACGCGGTGTCTCTCCAGCAGTCGCTGAGCGATGGCATCTTCAGGAATCTGGTCCTGACGCCACAAAGTAGCAGCCATTTGTTCCGCCGCGCGATCGATCGAGTCCACATAATTGCCGGCCAAATGAAACCAGTCGCGCACCTCTTCCCAAGGCAAGCGGCCATCCATGCCGACCTCGCTCGAAATGACATCATCCACGAATTGCAAGCGATTGATCGCGCCGCGATAGGCCTGATGCAGTACGGCCAAACGGTCCGCTATGGCGGGCTGCAATTCCACCAACCGATCGACCGCGCCGTCCGAAATATCCATGCCTGCAAATAGCGGATCGGAGAGAGCGTCGCGCACGCCCGATGTACGACGCTGCTCGTCATCAACTTCAAAATCCGCGCCGTTCAACGGAAAGACACGAGTAATCGCCTGCCGAATTGCCGGCGTCATAGGCCGGTCGTCATGTTCCAACTGGCTGAGATAACTGTTTGAAATGCCGATCCGCGCCGACATGACCGACTGGGACAAACCCAGCCGCAACCGCAATGCCCGAAGCCGTTCGCCGGCATAAAGTCGCTGCTTTACCATCTCTCCGCATCCTTGCAAAATTGCCATTTGCAAAAGTAATTGGCGAAAGCAAGGGCGATGTGTGGTTTTGAATATTGGCCGGCTTGGGCTCCTGAAGTCAGGAGCCCAGACCTTTGCCTTAGTCAGGTTTCTTCGCAACGCCCACCAATGCGGGACGTAACAAACGGTCCTTGATCATATAACCGGGCTGCAACTCCTGCACGATTGTGCCGGGCTCCACGTCACTGGGAATCTCCATCATTGCCTGATGACGATTTGGATCCAGCGGTTGCCCCATAGCCTCGATCTTCTCAATGCCGTTCTTGCGGAATGCGCTTTCCATTTCCTTGCCGGTGGCTTCCAGGCCGACAATGAGCCCCTTGAGCTTTTCATCCTCGCGCAGTTCCGCCGGTATTGCGGCGAGGGCTCTGGCAAGATTATCTGCTACCGACAATATGTCTCTGGCAAAACCCGTAGCTGCATAGGCGCGGGCATCCTGAACTTCTTTCTCCAGACGCCGGCGGACGTTCTGAGTGTCGGCCTGCGCATATAAAATGTCCTGCCGTGCCCGCTCCAGATCGGCCTCCAATTCGGCAAGCCTATCGATCTCGGATGAGAGGGAGGACGCATCCTGCCCCTCTTCATCCAGAACATCTTCTGCGATCTCAGTGTCTTGTGGTACTTTCTTGTCGTCTGTCATCTCATCAATCTCGATAAGGTCTGTGCGGTGAAATCCACCATGGGAACGATTCGCGCATAGTTCAAGCGTGTGGGGCCGATAACCCCCACGACGCCGACGACACGCCCGTCGCCACTCCGGTAGGGGGCTGCTATCACGGATGAGCCGGAAAGCGAGAAAAGTTTATTCTCCGATCCGATGAATATTTTGGTGGCGCTTCCGTTCCGCGCGCTATCAAGCAGGTGATAAATTTCTTCCTTGCCCTCCAGTTCATCAAGCAGTTGCCGCACGCGATCCAGATGTTCGGCAGCACTCTCGTCGATAAGGTTCGCTTGCCCCCTGACGATGAGCACGGGCCGGTCCTCGCTGTCCGACGACCAGACCGCAAGGCCTCGCTCGACCAACTCCCGGCTGGCGCCATCCAGCGCCGTCCGCCCGGCTTCGATCTCTTGCTGCAGCACCGCCTGAGCCTGCACCAAGGTTCGTCCGGCAAATTGGACGCTCATATAATTCGCTGCTTCTGCCAGTGCTGAGGGAGCCACTCCCTTTGGAAGATTGACGACACGGTTTTCGACGCTGCCGTCCTCCCCGACAAGCACGGCAAGCGCCTGCTTTTCCGAAAGGGGTACAAAGCCGAACTGCCGCAGCACTGGTTCACGTTTAGGAACCAGCACAATTCCAGCACAGGCGGAAAGGCCAGACAATACAGCGCTCGCTGCGGTAAGAGCTTCCTCAATAGGGCCGCTTTCCGAGAGGCGGGATTCGATCGCACGCCGCTCCTCCTCGGAAGGTTCGGTGGCCTGCATCATGCCGTCGACAAATAAGCGAAGACCGCTCTCCGTGGGCATCCGCCCTGCCGACGTGTGCGGAGCGGCGAGCAGGCCCAGTTCCTCCAGGTCCTGCATCACATTCCGGATAGATGCAGGCGACAGGTTCAAGCCCGACAGCTTGCTGATCGTCCGGGATCCTACCGGCGTTCCAGAGCCGAGATAACTCTCCACCACCACGCGGAACACATCCCGCGCGCGGTCATTCAGTTCGCTGATCGGAGACACCGTCATGGCGTTTATCTAAGCAATAGGGACAGAAGGCTCAATATCCTGTATTTCGGCATAAGCCGAAGAATGAGCGAAACTCATCTGGCCAGCGATTTACAGCGTCAGCCGGAATAGGTGCTGGCAACCGGTCCCCAGTGTCGCTAAAGCCCCTGCACGACAGCCACAGGAGACACCAATATGCGCCCATCCGGCCGTGCGCCCGACGAAATGCGGGTTATTACCATGGAGCCCGGTTTCACCATTCATGCAGAGGGCAGCTGCCTGGTGAGCTTTGGCAACACACGTGTTCTCTGCACCGCATCAGTCGAAGAGCGCGTACCGCCATTTTTGCGCGGCAAGGGTGAAGGCTGGGTCACCGGCGAATATGGCATGCTGCCCCGCGCCACGCACACGCGCGGCAATCGCGAAGCGGCCAAGGGCAAGCAGTCCGGCAGAACGCAAGAAATTCAACGGCTTATCGGGCGCTCCTTGCGCGCGGTCACTGACCTGAAGAAACTAGGTGAGCGGCAAATCGTTCTCGATTGCGACGTCATTCAGGCGGATGGCGGCACCCGGACGGCCGCAATCAGCGGCGCCTGGGTCGCCTTGCGCCTGGCCGTTGACAATCTCATGGCAAAGCAGCTTCTGGACGAGGACCCCATTGTGCAGAAGGTAGCGGCCGTCAGCTGCGGGATTTACAACGGCACTCCAGTTCTTGACCTTGACTATGACGAGGACAGCAATGCCGGGGCGGATGCGAATTTCGTACTCACCAGCGATGGCAAGATTGCCGAGGCGCAGGCGACGGCAGAGGGCGATTGCTATGATGAGGAAGGCCTCCTCCGCCTTCTCCGTCTGGCCCGTATCGGCTGCAACCAGATTTTCGCCTTTCAGGATCGGGTCACCGGACGGTGAGCGAGGAACAGGCCATTCGGAAGCTGCAACCTGGACAGCTCTGCATCGCCAGCCACAATGCAGGCAAGGTGCGAGAGATCAGGGCATTGTTGAACCCTTATGGTGTGCAGCCGGTCTCGGCTTCCACGCTTGGCCTGCCTGAACCGGCGGAAACCGGCACCACCTTCATCGCCAATGCGGAGCTCAAAGCGCTGCAGGCGGCAGATCTGTCCGGCCTTCCTGCTCTGGCTGATGACAGCGGCTTGTGCGTTGAGGCGCTGAATAATGAGCCGGGCATATTCTCCGCCCGTTGGGCAGGACCGGACAAGGATTTCGGTTTCGCGATGCGGCTGGTCTGGGAAAATCTTCGCGCGAAGGGGCCTGAGATCGGCCATGATGCCCATTTTGTCTGCGCTTTGGCGCTTGCCTGGCCGGACGGACATGTGGAGGCATTTGAGGGCCGCGTTAATGGCGTCATCACCTGGCCTCCACGGGGCACACAGGGCTTTGGCTATGATCCGATCTTCCAACCCAACGGCTATGACATCAGTTTTGGCGAAATGGAGCCCGAGAAAAAGCACGCCATGAGCCATCGTGCGGATGCTTTCGCCAAGCTGGTGGCTGCGGTTTTTTGAAGCTACGAGAGTGGGCCCGCGCAACAAGGGGCTCGGAAAAGCTCGAAGCAGCGCTTGTCATTAGAATGATCCATCCCCGTTCGTGTCGAACCAAGTCGAGACACGTCGCACCAAGGTCAACTCCCTCGACTTGCTCGGGACAAACGGTTTCATGTGTAACCCTGCTAAACAGGGTTAGATGCCATTTCGAACGTCGAACCCGCTTTACCGGAAATTATCCGCATAAGCCTGAATCTTCAGCTTTCGTTCGGGCGCGGGGACGACGTGATAGGCAATCCCTTCACGTTCCGCATAAGCCTTGGCCGCCTCCAGCGTCGGGAACATCAGCTTCAGCTGCCGACGGGTATCAGCCGAACCGGCCCAGCCGGTCAGCGGATCGGGACGCTGCGCATCCTGGGGTTCGAACTCCAGCATCCATTTGTCGGTATTTGCGCGGCCAGACTGCATGGCATTTTTGGGGCGCTGGAAAATCCGTGCTGACATGATGGCTCCGCTGAAATTATCCCGGCTTCGTTGCCCAAATCGACCGTCGTCGTCAAGGGTTCCGCCGCGCGTCCGCTTTCTTGGTGCGCAGCGTTGCGCCTGCAAAAATGGGATTTTCCGGCCAGGGATGCCTTGGATAGCGGCCGCGCATTTCCTTGGCCACCGCCGCCCAGCTTCCCGCCCAAAAGCCGGGTAAGTCCCGCGTCGTCTGGATCGGTCGCCCGGCCGGCGAGGTCAGGCTCAACACCAAAGGAATGCGCTCGGTGCCGATGCAGGGATGTTCGGCCAGGCCAAACAGCGCCTGCACGCGCAACTCCACCCTCGGCCCGCCTTCCGCAGCATAGTCGATGACATGGCGACTTCCCGCCGGCGACAGGAATTCAGGGGGCGCCAACCGGTCAATCTGCTGCTTTACATCCCAGCCGACCAGCCCTTCCAAAACCGCCAATAGCGCCGATGGATCGACGGCCGACAAACGCCTCTTGCCCGTCAAGAGCGGCGGCAGCCAGTGATCCAGTATTTCGAGCAACGCGGCATCGCTCAATTCCCCTTGCCCGGCAAAGACCGCCCTCATTCGTAGCGACCGGGCATTGTCGGGCCATGGAAGCTGATCCAACCCAAATAACCTCACTCCGTCCAGTAGCGCAGTAGCAACGCTTTCGCTGTTCGGGCTGTCATCGGTCCCTCCCGCCAGCCGGATTGAACCCAGCCGCCGTTCTCGCATCGCCTCCACGCCACCTGTCTCACCGCGAAAGCGTACGGTTCGCTTCTCTTCAATGCGGTGCGGGAAAAGCGCCAGTACGGAAGCTTCATCAAGGGGCGCGGCAGACAGGATGCGTGCGCCCGCAGCGCTCCCCTGCACCTCCCCGACCGCCAGCCATTCCTCCCGCGCCAATGGGGAGGCCGGATCAAGCCGGAAAGCCCGACCGCCGACGCTGATCCAGTCCTCGCCATTGGCCTTTCGGCGCTTGGACACCCGATCGGGAAAGGCGAGCGCGAGACAGATGCCGACCTCATCTCCGCTCCCGCTAACCCCTTCCGCCAACGGGAGGGGAATGAGCCTGCTCCACCGCCGAGCCAAGGACCGTCCCGCTTCGGCCCTTCTGCCGCTCTCGCGACGCCACCGCTGAAGCCTGTGGGTCAGGTCCGCATCCATTCCACCAAGGCCGCGCTCGGTGATCAGCACCGCCACATCTGCCGCGAGAGCACCCAGCCCCTTCTCCCCCGCCCACACGAGCATATGGGCAAGCCGAGGTTCCAGCGGCAGGCGGGAAATCAATCGACCGTGCGCGGTGATCCGCCCTTCTTCATCCAGCACTTCCAGACCTCGAAGCCGCGTTTTTGCCTCCGCCAGAGCAACGGCAGGCGGCGAGTCGATCCATTTAAGCTGCGTCGGATCATTTACCCCCCATTGGGCACAATCGAGCAGGAGCGCGGAGAGGTCACTTTCCAATATGGCGGGCGGATCGTAGGGCGGCATGCCGCTGATGGCCGCAGCCTCCCACAACCGATAAGCAACACCTGAACCCTGACGCGCCGCTCGCCCAGCCCTTTGCGTCGCCGCCGCCTGACTGGCCTTTTCGGTTACCAGCCGCGTAAGCCCCGCCGCCCGATCATAGCGAGGCCGCCGTGAGAGACCGCTGTCCACCACGATGCGGACGCCGTCTATGGTCAGACTGGTCTCCGCAATGCTGGTGGCGAGTATGACCTTGCGGACTCCCGACTCGCCAGCCCGGATCGCGGCGCGCTGTTCGGCCGGTTCCAGCGAACCATGCAGTCGATGGATGACCACATTGCCCGGCAATGTCTCAAGCCGCTCTGCGGTTCGCTCAATTTCAGCGACACCGGGAAGGAAGGCAAGTACATCCCCCTCCGCTTCATTGAGCGCCCGCCGGATCACGCCCGCCATATCCTCCTCGATCCGCTTGTCGGTGGCCCTCCCAACATGACGAAGTTCAAGCGGCCAAGATTTCCCTTCGCTCTCGATCACTGGCGCATCGCCCATCAAAGCTGAAAAACGCACGCCGTCCAACGTAGCGGACATGGCGATCAGCCGCAGGTCGGGCCGCAGCGCCTCTTGTGCATCGAGCGCCAGCGCCAAGCCGAAATCGCTGTCAAGGCTGCGCTCATGCACTTCGTCGAACAGCACTGCGGATATCCCGACCAGCTCGGGATCCTCCAGGATTCGATTACGGAAGATGCCCTCCGTCAACACCAATATGCGGGTTTTCGCGGAGTGCCTGCTTTCCATGCGGGTCGCATATCCAACGGCCTGCCCTACCGACTCCCCCGCCACCTGGGCCATCCGCTCGGCAGCGGCGCGAGCGGCAAGGCGCCGGGGAGACAGGAGGAGGATTTGGCCACCACACCAGGGCTGATCCAGCAGCGCAGGCGCAACCGCAGTCGTTTTACCTGCGCCCGGAGGAGCCACAAGGACTGCGCTGCTGCATTTGCCGACCGCGGCCAGCAAGTCCGGCAGGACAGCGTGGATGGGGAGAAGGCCGCTCATACGCCGCCCGCCTTATATCTCACCCAGATCAATAAGCCCGGGCAATTGCGAATTCCACCGCTTCGACAAGCGCCGCCTTCGCCTTGCCCCCTGCAAAACCGCCCAGCGCATCAATGGCGCGCTGGCCATAATGCCGCGCTCTGGCGAGGGTGTCGGCAATGGCCCCGTTTTCCTCAAGCAGCCGCGTGGCGTGCGCCAGGTCTTCGTCGCTCGTCCGATGACCCGAAATCGCGTCGCGCCAGAATTGCTTCTGTTCCTCGTTGCCACGGGCATAGGCGAGAATTACGGGAAGCGTTACTTTTCCGTCGCGGAAATCGTCGCCCGCATCCTTGCCCATGGTTTCTTCGTCGGAGGAATAGTCTATGGCGTCGTCGACGAGTTGAAACGCGATGCCCAGATTGCGCCCGTAGCTGTCGAGCGCCATTTCCTGCGCCTCGTCGCGTTCCGCCACCACCGCGGCGATCCGGCAGGCCGCGGCAAACAGGACGGCGGTCTTGGCGCCGATAATCTCAAGATAATGTTCCTCGTCCGTATCGATCCGCCGCTGGGCGGTGAGCTGATTGACTTCGCCCTCGGCGATCACGGCCGAAGCGTTGGACAAAATACGCAGTACCTTCAGCGATCCGTCTTCCACCATCAGTTCAAAGGAACGGCTGAACAGAAAATCACCTACCAGCACGCTGGCGCTGTTGCCCCAGATGATGTTCGCTGTCTTGCGCCCGCGCCGCATGCCGGATCCATCCACCACATCGTCGTGCAGCAGCGTCGCTGTGTGGATGAACTCCACCGCCGCCGCGAGCTTGTGATGCCGCGTGCCCCGATATTCCAGTAATTCGGCGCAAGCGAGCGTCAGCATCGGCCGCATCCGCTTACCCCCGCCCGCGATGAGATGTCCCGCAAGTTCAGGGATTAGGGGTATCTTCGACTGCATGCGTTCCAGGATCACGCTGTTGACAGCGTTCATGTCGCCGGCAACCAGCGACATCATCGGTTCAAGCGAGGGCACTGGGCGGCGATTCAGTTGATGAACGGTACCGGTCATATGAGGCGCGATGTGGCGATGCCGGAACGATAAGGCAAGCATAATAGCTTGCCTCCTACCACGATCTTAGCAAAAAGCCGGGTTCAGAAAGGATTCGAGCATGGACGAGACGTTGACACGCTACCGCGAAAGCATCGACAATATCGATGCGGCTCTCGTGTTCATGCTCGCGGAACGTTTTAAGATTACTCAGGATGTGGGCCGGTACAAGGCTGAGCACGCCTTGCCACCCGCTGATCCCGGTAGAGAGCAAGCCCAAATTGCGCGTCTCAGGAAATTGGCACAGGCCGCACATCTCGATCCGGATTTCACCGAAAAATTCCTGCGCTTCATCATTGACGAAGTCATCCGTCATCATGAAGGATTGCGGGGCGAAAAATAACCGCAGCCCACTATCCGGCGTCCGGTTTCCACCAAATTTAGACGGTAAAGCTTTCGCCGCAGCCGCAGCTGCCCTTGGCATTGGGATTTTCAAACACGAAGCCGGCGGTAAAATCATCCTCCCGCCAATCCATGGTCGATCCGATCAGGTAGAGCACCGAAGCGCCGTCGATATAAAAGACGCCGCCTGGCGTTTCGATCTTTTCGTCGAACTTCGCCTCTTGGGTCACATAATCCACAGAATAGGCCAAACCCGAACAGCCTCTGCGCGGGGTCGAAAGCTTTACGCCAATCGCCCCTTCCGGCGCGCGTGCCATCAGATCGGCAATGCGCTGCTCAGCAGCCGGCGTCAGTATGACGGCGGCAGGTTTGGCGCGAAATTTGGTTTCAACAGCCATTATAGCATTCCCAGTTCCAGCTTGGCCTCGTCGCTCATCTTCTGCGGGTCCCAGGGCGGGTCCCACACCAGATTGACCTCGGCAACTCCGACACCCGGCACCGATCCAACGCGCAATTCAACCTCTCCAGGCATGGACTCCGCTACGGGACAATGCGGTGTCGTCAAAGTCATGGTGACCACTACATGGCCTTCACCGGTCACGTCCACGCCGTAGATCAAGCCAAGATCATAGATATTGACCGGAATTTCGGGATCGTAGATTTCCTTCAGGGCGTTGATAACGCCCTCATAGATATCGCCGCCCGGCTCACCCGCCGACACGCCGGAAGGCTGCTGGCTCAGGAAGCCTTCCAGATAATCGCGTTTGCGCTCCATGGTGTCGCGAGGCGTCTCTACATCCTCCACGCGCACCTTTGGTGGTGCCACGACGCTGTCCACTTCCTCGACCGCTATCTTCCGCTCCTCGTTCATCCGAAGATCTTCCTCACCCGTTCAATTCCTCGCGCCAGCGCCGCGATGTCGCTTTCGTCGTTATAAACCCCAAAGCTCGCTCGCGCTGTTGCCTCGACCCCAAGGTGACGCATCAGCGGTTGGGCGCAATGATGCCCTGCCCGGATAGCGACGCCTTCCTCGTCCAATATGGTGGCCACATCATGGGGATGCACCCCCTCCACCTCGAAGCTTAAAATTCCCGCGCTATCCACCGGCCCAAAGACCCGTACGCTGTTCAGGCCATGCAGCGCATCCCTTGCCTGACCCACCAAAGCGCATTCATGTGCATGAATGACGCCCAGCCCGATTTGCTCGACATAGTCGATCGCCGCGGCCAGCCCCGCGACGCCCGCGATATGCGGGGTCCCGGCCTCAAAACGGGTCGGCGCAGGGGCGTAGGTGGTTTTCTCGAACGTCACTTTCTCGATCATCGATCCGCCGCCCTGATAGGGAGGCATCGCGTCCAATATCTCCGCCCGCGCCCAAAGCGCCCCAATCCCGCTCGGACCGTAAAGCTTGTGGGCCGAAAACGCGTAAAAGTCGCAATCCAGCGCCTGCACATCAACGGCGAGCCTGGGAACGGCCTGACAACCGTCGAGCAATATCTTCGCTCCAACGGCATGCGCCATGTCGGCGGCGCGGCGCGCGTCAAGCACGGAACCAAGCACGTTGGACACATGGGCCAGCGCCACCAACTTGTGCTTCGGCGTCAACATCGCCTGCATGGCGTCAAGGTCGATCTTGCCGTCCTGCGTCAGCGGGGCAACGTCGATCTCTGCCCCCGTCCGTTTCGCGATCAGCTGCCAGGGTACGATATTGCTGTGATGTTCCAACATCGACAGCATGATCCGGTCACCCGACTTCAGGTTCGCTCCACCCCAACTGTGCGCCACCAGATTGATCGCTTCGGTCGCGCCGCGAACATATACGATCTCGCTGTCGGAATAGGCGTTGAGGAACCCGGCAACCTTCCGCCGCGCCGCCTCATAGGCGAGTGTCATGTTGGCCGAACGGGCATAAACACCGCGATGCACGGTCGCATAATCCTCACCATAGGCGCGGGCGATGGCTTCAATCACCTGCGCCGGCTTTTGTGCGGTGGCGGCGGTGTCGAGATAATGCCAATCCGCAATTCCCGGAAAATCAGCGCGCCAGCTTTTCTGGAGGAGAGTTGCGTTCATACCATCGCCTCCAGCTTGGCCATCGCCGCCTGCTCCATTTCCTCGCGCGCAGCGTCTTCCGCTACATCGTCGAACACGCCGGCGATGAAGGCGCGGAGCAACAGCCGTTTGGCAAGGCCGGGCTCCATACCGCGACTCTCCATGTAGAACAGCGCAGCCTTGTCGAGTTCGCCAACCGTTGCGCCATGAGCGCATTTTACATCGTCAGCGAAAATCTCCAGTTCTGGCTTGGCATTGGCCGTAGCAGTGCGGTCGATCAGCATCGCTTTCACCGACTGTTCCGCATCCGTCTTCTGCGCATGGCGTGCGACCTTGATCGCCCCCAGGAAGCTGCCCGTCGCCTTTTGCGACAGGATGGAGCGCACCGTCTGGCGGCTGGTCGCATTGGGCAATGCATGGCTGACTGTCGTCACGATCTCCAGCGTCTGCGATCCGTTCCCCAGTATCGCTCCTCCCAGTTCGAAATGGGCGCCCTCGCCCAGCGTCACATCCAGCGTAACCCGGCCAAGCTTGCCACCCATGTTGAGAATGTGGAAATCAAGCCGAGCTCCGTCCGCCACCTCGATAACATAATCGCGCACGATCACGGCATCGTCAGCGGCATTCTGAATCAGATGCCGAGCCGCCGTTTCTCCAGCAGCCACGATGATTCGTTCGGCCTGGGGCAGCGGCCAGATGCTTTCCAGCGCGGCGAGGTCGCTATAGCGCCATGCCTCGTCATGGGTCGTTGGGAGGGTCGCCAGTGTCATGCCCCCTCCACCACGCCGCTTGGCGTCGCGGTTCGCCTTCCCGTACCGGGGAGAAATCGGGAGGCCATCCTCACGCCACCACCTCCGCATAGCCCTCGCGCTCAAGCTCCAGCGCCAATTCCGGCCCTCCGGACTTCACGATCCGTCCAGCGGCGAGCACATGAACGAAGTCCGGCTTCACATAATCGAGCAGCCGCTGGTAGTGCGTGATCAGCAGCACAGCCTTGTCGGGCCGCCGCATGATGGAGTTGATCCCCTCGCCCACGGTGCGCAGCGCGTCGATGTCGAGGCCGCTGTCGGTTTCATCGAGGATCGCAAGCTTCGGGTCGAGGATGCCCATCTGCACCATCTCGTTGCGCTTCTTCTCGCCGCCTGAAAAGCCCACATTCACGGGGCGCTTCAGCATATCCATGTCGAGCTTCAGGAGCGCGGCCTTTTCCTTGGCGAGCTTGATGAACTCACCGCCGGAAAGCGGCTCCAAGCCATTGGCCTTGCGCTGGCTGTTGAGGCTCTCCCGCAGGAATTGCAGGTTGGAGACGCCGGGGATTTCGACGGGATACTGGAAGCCCAAGAACAAGCCCGCCGCAGCGCGCTCATGCGGCTCCAAGCTGAACAAGTTCACACCATCAAAAGAGACCTCGCCGCCCGTCGCTTCATAGCCCGGACGGCCGCCCAGCGTGTAAGCCAGCGTCGACTTGCCGGCGCCATTGGGTCCCATGATCGCATGGATCTCGCCCGCGTTGATAGAGAGCGACACGCCCTTCAGGATGGGCTTGCCGTCGATTTCATTGGTGAGGTTAGTTATTTTGAGCACTTAGATCATCCTAAAAGTACGAATATCTCAACTCTTTCAACCCTTCCCCTTCAGGGGAGGGATTGGGGTGGGGCGGCTCGTCATCCCACGCTCCCCTCAAGCGAAATGCCCAGCAGCTTTTGCGCCTCGACCGCAAACTCCATCGGCAGCTGCTGCAGCACTTCCTTCGCAAAGCCATTGACGATCAGCGACACCGCCGCTTCGGTATCCAGCCCGCGCTGCATCGCGTAGAAAAGCTGGTCGTCGGAGATCTTGCTCGTCGTCGCCTCATGCTCGATCTGCGCGCTGGGGTTCTTGACCTCGATATAGGGCACGGTGTGCGCCCCGCATTGGTCGCCCAGCAAAAGGCTGTCGCACTGGGTGAAGTTGCGGACGTTCTCCGCCGTTGGACCGACGCGGACCAGGCCGCGATAGGTGTTGTTCGACTTACCCGCGCTGATCCCCTTGGAAATGATCGTGGAGCGGCTGTTCTTGCCGAGGTGGATCATCTTCGTGCCGGTATCGGCCTGCTGGTAATTATTCGTGAGAGCGACCGAATAGAATTCGCCCACGCTGTTCTCGCCCGCCAGCACGCAGCTTGGATATTTCCAGGTAATGGCGCTGCCCGTTTCCACCTGCGTCCAGCTGATCTTGCTGTTCTTGCCCTGGCAGAGGCCGCGCTTGGTGACGAAATTATAGATGCCGCCCTTGCCCTGCGCGTCGCCGGGATACCAGTTCTGGACGGTCGAATATTTGATCTCCGCATCCTCCAGCGCGATGAGCTCGACAATGGCGGCGTGAAGCTGGTTCTCGTCCCGCTGCGGCGCTGTGCAGCCCTCGAGGTAGGAAACGTAACTACCCTTGTCCGCGATGATCAGCGTGCGTTCGAACTGCCCGGTATTTTCCGCATTGATACGGAAATAGGTGCTCAACTCCATTGGGCAGCGCACACCCTCCGGAATGTAGACGAAGGTTCCGTCCGAAAAGACCGCGCTATTGAGGGTCGCAAAATAATTGTCATGCTGGGGCACAACCTTGCCGAGCCATTTCTTCACCAGCTCCGGATACTCGCGGATCGCCTCGCTGATCGACAGGAAGATGACCCCCGCCTCAGCCAGTTCCTTGCGAAAGGTCGTGGCCACCGAAACGCTGTCGAATACCGCATCGACCGCTACTTTGCGCGCGCCTTCTACACCGGCGAGGACTTTCTGCTCCTCCAGCGGAATGCCAAGCTTCTGGTAAACCGCCAAAATCTCAGGGTCGAGTTCATCCAGCGACTTGAGCGAAGCCTTCTGCTTGGGCTCCGCATAATAATAGGCCTCCTGATAATCGATGGGGGGCACGTTGAGCTTGGCCCAGTCAGGAGCGGTCTTCGTCAGCCACAGGCGGTAGGCCTTCAGGCGCCATTCCAGCATCCATTCCGGCTCGTTCTTCTTGGCCGAAATAAAACGGACGGTGTCTTCGTTCAGGCCCTTTGGAGCGAAATCCTGTTCGATCTCGCTGGTCCAGCCGAATTCATATTTCGACGCCTTTTCGGCGGCGGCGAGCGCTTCGGCATTACGGACGGTGGTGGTTTCATTCGTCATAGTTAAATCCGTTCATCCCGAGCGAAGTCGAGGGACGTTTGGCTTGCCGCGGACGTGTCTCGACTTGGCTCGACACGAACGGAGTCGGGGAATTCTTGTGCGAGACTTTCGAGCGTCACTCCCGCCAGCGCGCCGCGGATGGCTCCATTGACCGCACCCCAGTGCGGGCGGACGCGACAATTTTCCTCCAGCGCGCATTCGTGGCGAGTTTCTTCGATGCAGGCCGTCATCGCGATGGGCCCTTCCACTGCCTCGACTATATCGGCAAGACTTATCTGGTCAGCCGGTCGGGCAAGGGCGAATCCCCCGCCGGTGCCTCGCGCCGATTCGAGCAGGCCGGCACTCGCAAGCCGCCCCATAAGCTTTTGCGCGGTGGGCAGAGGAACGCCCGTCTCATCGGCCAGGCAGGTCGCTGAAAAGCGCACGTCGCCGTCGTGCCGCGCAATGGCGGACATTACGACAATGGCATAATCGGCAAGGCTCGAAAGCCGCATCACCCGCTCCTGTCGGCTCAATCAAATCGGATGGATTCGTTCCGATTGCGCATGTGGAGGTCGGGGACGGGGAAATCAAGACTTTTCTAAAGCGATTGACTCGCGACCCTGCGATGCCGATCAGTTGCCGGAACGACCCGCCAGTCGCTTGTGCCAGGCTCGGCAACCACGCAGCGCCGTCCCCCCGACGACTTGGCCCGGTATAGCGCCGTGTCCGCGGCGTGGAGCAATGTTTCTATGTCTTGTCCGTGTTCGGGGTAAAGCGCAATGCCAATGCTCAAGCCTATTCGCGCAGTGCAAGGGCCGATTGCATATTCGGCGCTGGAGACTTCGAGCACCAACCTTTCTGCTACAAGATGCGCGCGCCCCCGATCGCCAATTGGCGTCAGGATCACAAATTCGTCTCCGCCGATCCTGGCTATCACGGCGTCTTCAAACGCAAAGGCCTGAATCCGGTTCGCCACCATCTGCAGCAAATGATCGCCCACACCGTGCCCGTAGCGGTCGTTGACCGCCTTGAAGCCATCCAGATCAAGGTACAGCAAGGACCATCGCGCCCCTCGCCCGCCGCCTATTGCAAGCCTTCCGCCCAATTCCTGCATCAGGCCCGCCCTGTTCAACAATCCTGTCAGATGATCGTGCCGCGCCAGATGGTCCTTGGCTCTTTCAGCCACCATGGTGGACACAAGCATGTCCTGTAGCCGGTGAGAGGCGATTGTCATGCTGACGAAATATAAAGGAACCTGCACGAGGCTGAGCAGAAGAACTGGCTGCCCCGATAGCAAGGCCCCGACCGCCGTCGGCCCCAGGCTGAGCATGATCATGACAGCAACAAAGCGCGGCGCGCCGAAATTGCGGAAACATATTCCTCCAACCATTGCCGCTGCCGATAAACAGGCAATGATCGATGCCACCCAGTCGCCGCTCAAAATGCTGACGAAGGAACCATATCCAACGCTGAAAGCCCATAGCAGGCCCAGCAAGAGATAAATGTCAGTCCTTGTGTCCTCCCCACGCGCGGCGGCCCGATGCGCGCCAAGAAGGACGAACAATCGCACGATGCAAACGACAGTTTCCAGCGCCAGCCATGAGATGAATATTGGATTTGGATGTCGTGCCGTAACGATGCCGGCGACCAGCAGGGTATTGACCACACCGCCGACATAGATGGGCAGCGTTCCAAAAAGGCTGCCGACCAATGCTTGACGGATATCGGGGGGGACATCCCGGCTCGCATCTGTCAGCCA
The DNA here is from genome assembly GCF_014200045.1 of Rhizorhapis suberifaciens. Classification (GTDB taxonomy): domain Bacteria; phylum Pseudomonadota; class Alphaproteobacteria; order Sphingomonadales; family Sphingomonadaceae; genus Rhizorhapis; species Rhizorhapis suberifaciens. The sequence continues at coordinate 3,173 of NZ_JACHOV010000009.1, read as the reverse complement.
TCTGGTGACTTGCCAGCGCGGAAGCGAGAATATCTTGTTGTTTCCGCGCACTTCCCATCCCGACTCTGCCGTCCGGCTCTGGTGACCTTATCACCGCTAATATGCTGATAATGTTAGCCGCAACGGGTTAACGGATGATTTGCCGCACGCATTTTTTTCGGTTGGAAACTTGTCCGTTAACAGGCCGGTCGAATGAATTGGCGGCGGCGAAACCATGCTTGTTTCGCCGCCACCACCGCCCCCGCTCCCCCGACGACCCGGAAGGGACAGAATAATCTCAAGCGCCAAATGAATGGCCACATCGGCCTTATGCCCAATGAGATCTGCCTCGCCCATAAGTAAAGTTACGCAGGAGGACTGAGGTCACACACGCCACCCCGGCCCGACGAGGCTCGGGCTGGAACAAAGTCGATGAAAGCGGTGTTCGATTTATCGGGAGAATTGCCATGCGGCTCGACGATCTGGGAACCAACATCAACGTAGAGGATCGTCGAGGTCGTTTCGGTGGCCGTGGCGTGCGCATGGGTGGAGGCTTGAGCCTTGGCAGCCTGGCTCTGATCGCCATCGCCAGCCTGGTGTTCGGCGTGAACCCGCTCGACCTGATAAGCAACTCCGGCCAGGAGCTGTCAGTGGATGAAACGGCCAACGCGCCCGCTGGCTCCGCAGATGCCGGCACGGCCTGCCGCAAGGATGAAGTGAGCCTTTTATCATGTCGCGTGCTTGGGAGTACGGACGCGCTTTGGACGGCGCAATTCGCAGCGGCAGGAGCCCAATATCGAAAACCCACGCTGGTGTTCTACAGCCAGAGCGACGTGTCAGGATGCGGTGCGGCGCAGGCGGCCATGGGACCGTTTTATTGCCCCAGCGACGAACGTATCTATCTTGATACCGATTTCTATCGCGAGTTGTCCGAACGATTCGGAGCAGCAGGCGATTTTGCCCAGGCCTATGTGATTGCGCATGAAGTAGGTCATCATGTGCAGCATCTCATGGGGCTGGCCGATCAGGTCCGCACCGCTCAGCAGCGCGCCGGACAATCCGAGGCAAACCGTTTACAGGTGAAGATGGAACTGCAGGCGGACTGTTTTGCCGGAATGTGGGCAGGGCAAAATCGCGATCGCATCGAACCTGGCGACATTGAAGAAGGAATGCGCGCCGCCAATGCCATTGGCGACGACACGCTCCAGCGTCAGGCGGGGCAACGAGTCACGCCTGACAGCTTCACCCATGGTTCGTCCGAGCAAAGAAAAGCCTGGTTACGAAGAGGCCTTGAAAGCCCTGATCCGCAGCAGTGCGATACTTTCAACCGATGAGCAATGACCGGGCATGACGTTTCTATCGTTGAATTGATTTATGACAGAACCCGAACAATATGCTGTTCTGCCACTTCCCAATTCTCCAGCAGTCCAGGTCAGAGGAATGCCTTCAATTCAGCCACAAATCGCTGAAATTGATCATGATGCAGCCAATGGCCGGCATTCTCGAATTCCACCACTCGCGCGGTGCGGAAATGTCGAATTCGCCCGTCGCGCGCCGGGTTCGATGCCCAGCTGTCTGCACCATATATCAACAGCGTGGGGCAGCTGATCTCACCCCACAACGTCTCTATGTCGCCCTGCGAAATATCCGGAAAAGCCCAGAGATTTAGGTAGTTGTCAAACTTCCAGCTCCAGGTGCCATCCTCATTGCGGTTGATGCCGTGTATAGTCAGGTGGCGCGCCTGCTCTTCGCTTAGATAGCTGTTCTCTGCTTGCATGCGCGCCAACGCATCCTCAATAGATGCGTACCGCTTTGGTATGCGTCCGGCGGCCGCCCGCTTGTCGGCGATCCAGCGTCGGAAATGCTCTGCGTTTGGAGTAGAGGCACGTTTCGCCTGAAGCGGGGGCGACAGCCCCAGTCCTTCTATGGCCACCAGCTTGCGTACCAAGGCCGGATAAAGGCCTGCATAACGCAGTGCGATATTGCCGCCAAGCGAGTGTGCCACAATAGTAATGGGCTTTTCGCCGAGTTGATGTATCAACTGCGCCAGATCGTACACCAAACTGGCCATGTCATAATTGCCCTCGGGCGACCATGCGCTGTCGCCATGCCCACGCAGATCCGGCGCAATGACATGCCAGTGTGAACGAAGCTCACGAGCCACCCAGTCCCAACTGCGGCAATGATCGCGGCCGCCATGGAGGAGGAGCAGCGGCGGCGCCTCCGGATTGCCCCAGTCGGCATAGTGGAGCCGCAGCCGCTGTGAGATAAATATCTGAGAGGTTGGCCCGTGTCCCTGCATGGCGTCAATGTTCAGCCGGCAAGCGATAGAGCGCACATATTTTATTGCCCGCTGGGTCGCGCAAATACGCCAAGTAAAGCATGCCGTCGGCACCCATGTCACGCACTCCGGGTGGGTCTTCACAGGGAGTACCGCCTGCCGCAACGCCCGCTGCGTACCAGGCATCGGCCGCTTCGATCGAACTGGCGGCGAAACCGATGGTGCCACCGTTCGCGCCCGCCGCCGGTTCGCCATTGATCGGTTTCGTGATCGCAAAAATGCCAGATTGCGTCACATAGAATACCCGTCCTCTTTCGTCAGGCGTCCCGGGCAAAACGCCCAATGCGTTTAAAGCCCCATCATAGAAGTTTTTCGACACCTCAATGTCATCCGCGCCGACCATGATATGACTGAACACTCGCTTGATCTCCTCTAAACTAAGACAGCTTTGGGGCTGTTCATTCCATGAATGCATTAATCTGACACGGAAGAAAAGGACCCGCTAAATCGCCGTTGGGGGCAATTGGAACGACATTGCAGCCTGTGTTCTATGACGCACTGGGACGCAATGGTCGGGAAATCGCGATTCAATAATGCCGGAAGATTGGATGCCCCGCGAGGATTCGAACCTCGATTGACGGAGTCAGAGTCCGTAGTCTTACCTTTAGACGACGGGGCAACGTCCGGCGCAGATAGAGTTAGGATTTCTGCGGGTCAAGGGGTTCTTGTCACCGTCATGCGACGAAATTCTGATCACATGTGCGACAAAAGCAGGATTGGCCCCCCTTAACCGGGCTGGCGGACGTTCGCTTATGTCGTTAGAGCGTCGGATTGGAAATGTGAATCGCTGGGGATTCCCCTGGCGTGAGATTTGTGATTCCTTCTCTTTGGAGGTGGATCATGGGCAAAGCAC
>NZ_JACHOV010000008.1 GCF_014200045.1 Rhizorhapis suberifaciens | reverse complement strand
CGCACGCTGGTCGACAAGGTCTTCACAACAGCAAAGGTGACAGGACTTGAGCCGCGGATCGGCGAGATCATTACCACGCTGATGGATGACTTCATTGATCGCGACGAGATCGACTTTCTCGAAGCTTTCGCTGTTCCGTTGCCAATGTATGTGATTGCCGAACAGCTTGGCGTTCGGCGCGAGGACCGTGTTATATTCAAGCGCTGGTCGGACGCGGCGGTCGAAACCACCGGGCCGGTGACCCCGGAGCGTCAGTTGGAGTTGGCGCAAATTGTTATCGAGATGCAGCAGTATATGGCGCGCGAGATTGATCGCGTTCGGGCTGAACCCGATGACATGCTGCTCAGCCGGCTCGCGAATCTGGAAACAGATGGGCGCCGACTGGATAATCGCGAACTCCAAAGCTTGATCTTTCAAATCCTGGTTGCGGGCAACGAGACCACCACGACAACGCTCGCCTCGGGTATGCGTCTGATAATCGAACATCCCGAACTTGCAGATGCCATCCACGCGGATCCATCTCTCGCCAAGATGCTTGCCGAGGAAGCGCTGCGTACCGCCACCCCGTTGCAATGCCTGTGGCGGACGGCTTTGGAGGATGTGCAGTTTGGTGGGAAAACGATCCCCGCCGGTTCGATCATCGAATTGCGCTTTGGAGCAGCCAACCGGGACCCTGCCCAATTCAGTTGCCCTGCCGAAGTCGACCTTCAGCGCAAAAACGCGAACAGTCACCTCGCTTTTGGCGCGGGCATCCACCTATGCATCGGCAACCAGCTTGCAAGGGGCGAACTGCGCCTGGCCTTCCAGGCGCTTACGCAGCGCCTCACGAATTTCCGGTTCAGCCGGGGCGACGCCAGCTGTGTTCCGCTCGAGGGCTATACTCCTTATGGCTTGCGGGAACTCTGGATGTCGTTCGACCGACGTTAGGGCCGCATGGGGCAGCCTGGTAGGTCCGATACGGTGAATTGACGGTTATCGCGGCCTTGGCTTGGCCAAGGTCGTCAACACGCCTCTCAGGGTGCGTATCTCGAGGGAATTCCAAGCGGGCTTCGTAAGCAGGTTGCGAAGCGTCCGCTTCGTGGCGGGCACGCGGTCGGGCGGAAAGAAGTAGCCGGCCTGCTCCAGCATGGAATCCAGTTGCGCAATCATGGCGTCGAGTTCGTTTTGCGCCCCCGGGGGATCAAGCTGCGTAGCAGGAGGGCTGGCGAGTTGCTGGTGCTTCGACCATTCATAGCTGCACAGGATGACCGCCTGAGCGAGATTCAACGATCCAAAATCGGGATTGATCGGAACTGTCAGGATCTTGCGCGCGAGCGCCACATCATCGGTTTCAAGGCCTGATCGTTCGGGACCGAAAACCAAGGCGCTTCGGCCGGATTGAGTCTGGATCTCGCGTGCAGCTTCCTCTGGAGTGACGACCGGCTTGGTAACCCCACGCTTGCGGACCGTTGTTGCATAGACATGCTGGCAATCGGCGACGGCTTCCGCGAGGTTTTCGAAAACCTGCGCGCGTTCCAGAACGATGTCCGCGCCCGCGGCCGAAGGACCTGCGTCGGGATTGGGCCAGCCGTCCCTGGGCGCTACCAAACGCATTTCCGTGAGGCCGAAATTCAGCATCGCCCTGGCGGCCTTGCCTATATTTTCGCCCAATTGCGGGCGGACCAGAACTATTAGCGGGGGCAGCGTATCACTCACCTCCGACTTCCTTCACCGAACCGGCGAAATCCTCGAAATCCTTGGCTTCGCGGAAGTCCTTATAGACGCTGGCGAAGCGAATATAGGCCACACTGTCCAGACATTTGAGGCCTTCCATCACCATTTGGCCAATGACCTGCGCAGGAACTTCGCTGTCGCCCGCCGTTTCGAGTTGGCGCTGGATACCGGAAACCAGCTTTTCGATGCGTACCGGATCGATCGCCCGCTTCCGGCAAGCGATGTCCACTGAGCGAGCGAGCTTTTCCCGATCGAACGGCTCCCGACGGCCTTCGCTCTTCACCACCCAGAATTCGCGCAACTGGATACGCTCAAACGTGGTGAAGCGGGCGGCGCAGCCTTCGCATTGCCGCCGTCGGCGGATAGCCGCGCCGTCTTCCGTGGGACGGCTATCCTTTACCTGACTGTCTTCATGGCCGCAAAAAGGGCAGCGCAAGCGTCAAGCCTCCGAATAAATCGGAAAGCGGGCGGTCAGCGCCAGGACGCGCTCGCGCACATGGGCTTCTATCTGACCGTCGCCCTCCTCGCCATTGCGACGCAGCCCTTCGACGACCTGAGCGATCAGGCCACCGATTTCCTGGAACTCTGTTTCGCCGAAGCCGCGCGTCGTCCCTGCTGGCGTACCCAGGCGAATGCCTGAGGTGACGAACGGGCTGGCGGTGTCGAAAGGAACATTGTTCTTGTTGCAGGTGATGAAGGCGCGGTCCAACGCCTTTTCAGCCGCCTTGCCCGTCGTATCCCTGGACCGCAGATCAACCAGCATCAAGTGGTTGTCGGTGCCGCCTGAAACGATGCTAAGCCCTTCCTTCTGGAGGGTATCGGCAAGAGCGCGGGCATTCGCCACCACCTGCCGGGCATAGGCTTTGAATTCCGGCTGCAGCGCTTCGTTAAAGGCTACTGCCTTGGCCGCGATGATGTGCATCAGCGGTCCGCCCTGAAGGCCCGGGAAAATGGCGCTGTTGAGTTTTTTTGCGATGGCTTCGTCATTGGAAAGGATGATGCCGCTGCGCGGACCCCGCAGGGACTTGTGCGTGGTGGTGGTCGTCACATGGGCGTGGGGCACGGGGCTAGGATGCGCCCCACCGGCAACGAGACCCGAGAAATGCGACATGTCGGCCAAAAGATATGCGCCCACTTCGTCCGCAATCTCACGGAAACGTTCAAAGTCCCAGACGCGAGAATAAGCGGTGCCGCCGCAAATGATGAGCTTGGGCTTATGTTCGCGCGCTATGGCAGCAACATTGTCCATGTCGATCAGGTGATCGTCAGGGCGAACGCCATAGGGTATGGGCTTGAACCATTTTCCAGACATGTTGACCGGCGATCCGTGGGTCAGATGCCCGCCCGCCGCAAGGTCCAGGCCCATGAAGCTGTCGCCCGGTTGCAGCAGCGCCAGGAACACCGCCTGGTTCATCTGGCTCCCTGAATTTGGCTGAACATTGGCGAAATTGCTGCCGAACAGCTTCTTGGCCCGCTCGATAGCCAAGGTTTCGACGACATCGACGAATTCGCAGCCGCCATAATATCGCTTGCCCGGATAGCCTTCTGCATATTTGTTAGTCAGGATCGATCCTTGCGCTTCGAGCACCGCCTTGGACACGATATTTTCCGAAGCGATCAGTTCGATCTTGTCCTGTTGACGTTTCAGTTCGCCTTGGATCGCATCGAAAACAACCGGATCATTCTGTGCGAGGCCATGTAAGAAAAAGCCGTCAGGACGGACGTCGTTGGCTGGATTGGCTACAGGGGCTGTGCTCATTCTGGGGTCCTTTCCGGATCAGAGCGCTGGATGAGAAAGCTTGTCGACGCGGCGTTGATGCCGTTCGCCGCCAAAGCCAGTGTTGAGAAAGGCGCCGATGCACGCCTTGGCCATTTCGATGCCGACAAGGCGCGCGCCCATGGCAAGCACGTTGGCGTCATTATGTTCGCGGGCCAGCAGAGCGGAGAGCGGCTCCGATACTAGGGCGCAGCGACAGGCCGGATTGCGGTTGACTGCGATGGAAATGCCTATGCCCGATCCGCAAAGAACGATACCCCGGTCGGCCGCGCCCGTTTCTATCTGCTTGGCGAGCTTATACCCATAATCCGGATAGTCTACGCTGGCAGCGCCCTCGGGACCCAAATCGTCGACCTCATGTTCCTGGTCCTGAAGCCACTGGATGAGCGATGATTTCAGCTCGACGGCCGCGTGGTCGGAAGCGATGGCGATACGCATGGCGGGGCGATCCTGTTTCCAAGTGGAGAGTCGGTCTCGCGCGGCTCATAGTATCAGTGGCCGCGAAAGGCCACCACCCATTGCGGCGCTGCATCATATTTGCGCAATATCGGTTGCTTTGTTTCGTCAAGCGGACTTATCGGGGTCGCAAAACGGAGGATCTTTGTGAGCGATCTTATTTTATCGATCATCATGTTGGCGGGGCTGCTCCTGCTAGGAGGCGGTGGCTGGATGATCGTCAAGCGTCGTGACCGCAAGCGCGGGCTGTTGATGCTTGTCGCGGCGGCGGTGATGTTCGCGAATGTCGCGATATGGGTCGTGCCGATGAAGGGATAGGTAGCCGTCGCAGCCGAACTCAATTGCAGCGGGAGAATCTACCTCACTTGATGGGGGAATCCGGCGCGAGGCGCATGTCGAGATAATTGTCCACCGATTTCATGAGTTGCTCCAGCTCATGTTCGAAGAAATGGTTAGCGCGCGGAATTTCGTCGTGATGGATGGTGATGTGCTTTTGGGTGCGCAGTTTGTCGACCAACTTTTGTACAGCGCCGGCCGTCACCACCTCATCTGACGAGCCCTGAACGATTATGCCGGAAGAGGGGCAGGGCGCCAGGAAGGTAAAGTCGTACATATTGGCAGGCGGAGCCACCGATATGAAGCCGCGAATCTCGGGCCGCCGCATCAGCAACTGCATGCCGATCCATGCGCCGAAGCTGAAGCCGGCGATCCAGGTGGTCTGCGCTTCGGGATGGAAGCTCTGCACCCAATCGAGGGCGGCGGCGGCGTCGGAAAGCTCCCCTACGCCATTGTCGAACGTGCCCTGACTACGGCCAACACCGCGGAAGTTGAAGCGCAGGGTAGCAAAACCGCGACGCTGAAATGTCTTGTAGAGCGCTTGCGTAATGCGGTCGTTCATGGTGCCGCCACCCTGCGGATGCGGGTGCAATATCATGGCCACGGGTGCGCGGGGACGGGGGGCTGGGCTGAAACGGCCTTCGAGACGACCTTCGGGACCAGGGAAAATGACTGCTGGCATTGCGACCTTACTGGCAAAAATGAGCCTACCTCTTCCAACCCGAAGCTTGGGGGTGCGTAGGCGAAGTTACGCCCTATATAGAAATTTGATTTCGTTTCGCAATAAAATGAGTCGGTCGCCAGTGTCCGCACGTCTGTATCTCGATCATGCCGCCACCACGCCGGTGCTCCCTCAGGCGCAAACCGCAATGCGGCAGGGGCTTGAGCTTTGGGCCAATCCCTCGTCGCCACATGCCCCCGGCCGGACGGCTCGCGCTGCGTTGGAAGAAGCGCGCGAGCGGATCAAGGCGCTATTCGCCTGGGATGGCCATGTGATTTTTACCAGCGGAGCCAGTGAGGCGATTGCCATCGGCCTAGGCCGGGCGAACGTCGTCAAGATCATCACATCGCCGGTGGAGCATGACGCCGTGTTGCGGGTCACCAGACAGGCGGAACGACTGCCGATCGGGAGCGATGGTCTGATCGGGAGCTTGCCGGAAGGTAACGAACCCTATCTGTTCGCCATTCAGCACGTCAACAATGAAACCGGCGTAATACAGCCATTGGCAGAGATCAGCCGAACCATTGGAGCGTGGGGCGGAGTTCTTTTTGCCGACTGCGCTCAATCGGCAGGGAGGCTGCCTTTGCCCGAAGCGGACATGATCGCCATAAGCGCTCATAAATTTGGGGGGCCTCCCGGTGTCGGGGCTTTGTTGGTCCGTGACCTTGGTCTGCTCCAGGCATCTGGCGGTCAGGAGCAGGGCTATCGTCCCGGTACGGAGAATCTGCCCGGCATTCTTGGCATGGCCGCTGCGCTAGAGGCGCAGTCGGATTGGTTCGCTCAGGCCAGCGATTTGCGCCGCTTCCTCGATGAAACCATTGAGGCGAGCGGGGGTGTGGTAGTAGCGAAGGACAGCCCTCGAATGCCAACAATCGGTAGCTATCGGATGCCGGACGTGGCGGCTTCCGCACAACTGATCCAGTTCGATATGGCGGGCATTTCTGTATCGGCGGGTAGCGCCTGTTCGTCGGGGACGATCAAGGCCAGTCACGTTTTGACGGCCTTGGGATGGGACGGAAAGGCAGCAGGAGAGGTGGTCAGGGTCAGTTTCGGATCAGGGACGTCCAAAGCCGATATTGAACGTTTCCTTGCGGTCTGGACGGGCATCTTCGACAGGGCGCGGCGCTGATGGGACAGTCGATCTACCTGGACTACCAAGCCACTACGCCTCTGGCTCCCGAAGTGTTGGACGCCATGCTTCCCTGGCTGCGGGATCAGTTCGCCAATCCCCATAGCGCGCATCGACTCGGCCGAATGGCCGCCGCCAGTGTCGAAGTGGCGCGAGGTCAGGTGATGGAGCTATTAGGTGGACGAGGAACGCTGATATTCACATCCGGCGCGACCGAAGCCATCAACATCGCCTTGGTCGGTGGTGCAAAGCTTATGCGGTCTGAAGATCCAAAGCGGACGAAGATACTTACAATCGACACGGAGCACGCTGCCGTACGCGATACCATTCTGGCTTTGGAAACTCAGGGTTTTGAGCCGGTGCTTTTGCCGGTCATGGCAGATGGGCTGGTCGATATGGAAACCGCACGTACCGCCATTGACGAGCGGACCGCGCTGGTGGCGGTGATGCTGGTCAACAACGAAATCGGGGTCCTGCAGCCCCTCAGCGCCTTGAATGAACTGGCGAAAAGGGCAGGAGCGCTATTCTTTTGCGATGCCGTCCAGGGCTATGGCCGGGTGCCGCTGCCGCCGGGTGCTGACATGATCTCGATCAGCGGACACAAGATCTATGGGCCCAAAGGCGTAGGTGCCTTGTGGCTCCGCGAAGGGCTGAAGCTGCCGCCGCTGCTGTTCGGCGGTGGCCAGGAACAGGGGCTGCGCTCGGGAACCCTGTCGCCGGCTCTCTGCGCAGGCCTCGGAATGGCGGCCAAGTTGATGGGGGAAAGATTCGAAGCCGACGACCTTCATGTGCGGGAACTTTGGGGCGAGGCGATGACCCTGTTCCATGGTTGGACACTCAATGGCTCTCCCACCAACCGCTACCATGGGAATCTCAATATCCGTCGTGAAGGGCTGGATTCGGCACGATTGATGTCCGAATGCCGCGATATCGCCTTTTCTCTGGGCAGTGCCTGCGCAAGCGGCTCTGGGCGATCCAGTCACGTGTTGCGCGCGCTCGGTATCGGTGAAAAGGCGGCTCGCTCCTCTATCCGCATCGGTTTTGGACGCTACACGACAATGAACGAACTTCGGGACGCTGCTGCGGCGATCAATGCGGCGGCGGATAAGCAATGGGAATTACAGTGACTAAGGTGACTTTCATAAGTGCGGATGGCCAGCAACGGTTAGTTGTGGACGCTCCTTCAGGCGGATGTCTGTTGGATGTCGCGCAAGCGAATGGGCAGCCGTTGGAGGGTACCTGCGAAGGGCAGATGGCGTGTTCGACCTGTCACGTGCTGGTGGATTTGGAGGACTTTGGGAAGCTCCCGCCCGCTAGCGAAAGCGAGGAGGATATGCTGGATCTTGCCGCTGGTGCGACGCGAACGAGCCGCTTATCCTGTCAAATCAGACTGGACGACACCCTGGAGACTTTGACAGTGCGCATTCCCAGCCTGAGCCGGAATATGCAAGGCGTGTAAGTTAACCTCTCCCGATCAGCTTTTTTGCCAAAGCATCGGCCACTTCGGACGCCGGGAGCCCGCAACGTTCGCTTTCCTGCCATATTCGGGTGAGCCGGGCGGGGATCTGCTCGATACGGCTGTTCACTTCAACTCGGTCGCCTTGCCCCAGATATTCCAGCGCCACATTGATGATGCCCCCGGCATTTATGACATAATCAGGCGCATAAAGCAGCCCGCGGGAAAGGACGCGATCGCCGTCTGTTCGCGTGGCAAGTTGGTTGTTCGCCCCGCCTGCGATTATCCCTGCTTTAAGCTTCCCAATGCTGTCCTCGTTCAGGATCGCGCCCAGGGCATTAGGGCTGAACACGTCGGCATTGGTTTGCATAATTTGATCGGGTGCAACGGTAGCCGCGCCAATCTCGCCGGCCAGCGCTTTTGCGCGCTCGCTGTTGACATCCGTTATTGTCAGCTTCGCGCCTTCTTTTGCGAGATATCGGGCAAGTCCCGCACCCACGCTGCCCACGCCCTGTATGGCGATGTGCACGTCTTTGGCGGTGTCTGCACCCAACCGATATTGAATAGCCGCCTTGACGCCCAGGAAGACGCCATAAGCCGTGGAGGGCCCCGGGTCGCCGCCAGCGCCGCCATTTTCGGGTGGCAGCCCCGACACATAGGAAGTGCCATGCGAAAGCGCGATCATATCAGCCTCGCTCATGCCGACATCCTGCGCTGTGACATAACGCCCGCCGAGCGACTCCACCGCTTTGGCAAAAGCGGCCAGCAGTTCGGGCGTTTTTTTCAGGTCCTTGCTGGCAAGGATCACTCCCTTGCCGCCGCCCATAGGCAATCCGGCCATGGCGTTCTTGAAGCTCATGCCGCGAGACAAGCGCAATGCGTCGGTAATGGCCGCGTTCTTATCTGAATAGTGCCAGAAACGAACGCCGCCAGCTGCGGGACCGAGCGCGGTGGAGTGTATGGCAATAACTGCCGACAGGCGGGACTTGGGATCGGAGAAAAGGTGGACGCCCTCATGGTCGTCAAAATCTGTCATATCCCAAAGCGCGGGCATGAAGCGTTCCTGGCAATATTATTACTGGATATAGTAATATCTTTTCGTCCCGAGAAGGCCAGTGCATATTGCTGCTTCGGAACAAATGGGGCGATCGACGGGATCCGAACCCGCGACCTCTGGTACCACAAACCAGCGCTCTAACCAACTGAGCTACGATCGCCACGGCGTGCCCATCAGAAAGATGGCGACGCGGAGCAGGCACATAATGGCGGCTATGGCCCAGCGTCAAGCGTTGTTATGGATATGAGGTGAAAAAGCGGGCATGGACGTCGCCGTTAGTCGCCGTCTGTTAAAAAGGCGCCCGGAGGCGCCTTTCTATTTTCTATCTTGCAAGACCGCGAAGACAGTAGAGCGAGGCACCCCAGTAGGGGCACCTCGCGAAATCAGTTGACGGAATCCTTCAGACCCTTGCCAGCCTTAAACTTTGGCTGGGCCGAAGCTTTGATCGTCATGGGCTCGCCGGTGCGAGGGTTGCGGCCGGTAGACGCCTTGCGTTTGGTAACCGAAAAAGTACCGAAGCCGACGAGGCGTACTTCATCACCCTTTTTCAGGGCGCCAGTGATTGCGTCAAAAACGCCCTCTACGGCCTTGCTTGCATCGGTCTTGCTGAGGCCACTGCTGTCAGCGACGGTACCAATCAGATCTTGTTTGTTCATGCCCTGGGAACCCCCTTGTTCTGGATGTTGAAATAGGAATCGCGGTTAGGCGGCACATAAAGGCGAACTAAGAAGCGCCTGTCAAAGGGAAAGCGATGAAAAAACCCCCAAAAAGCGCGATCTTATGCCTAACGAAACGAAAATTGTATAAATCGGACATTAATGGCGCAATGCAGCATCATTTTCGCCGTGAACCGGCGCCGCTGGTTGCGCCGCCAAATCGTCTTCTTCGGTCCAATCAATAGGCGTTAGGGGGGCCGCAAGCGCTCTAACAAGAACCTCATCGACATGGGAAACCGGAACGATCTCAAGTCCCTCTTTCACGTTCGCCGGAATCTCAGCCAGATCCTTTTCATTTTCGGCCGGGATCAGGACTGTCTTGATACCGCCCCTTAATGCGGCCAGCAGCTTTTCCTTCAATCCGCCGATGGGCAGAACCCGGCCGCGAAGTGTGACTTCACCTGTCATCGCCACGTCCTTTCGGACGGGGTTGCCGGTGAGCGTCGACACGATCGACGTGACCATGCCAATGCCCGCGGAGGGGCCATCCTTTGGCACCGCGCCCTCGGGCAAGTGAATATGTATGTCCTTGCGGTTATAAATGCTGGGCTTGATTCCATAGCCGGGCGAACGCGCCTTCACATAAGAAAACGCAGCCTGGATCGATTCGGTCATGACATCGCCGAGCTTGCCAGTAGTCCGGATCTGGCCTTTGCCCGGCACCGTAACCGATTCAATGGTCAGAAGTTCACCCCCGACCTCCGTCCAAGCAAGGCCAGTAACTGCGCCGATCTGGTTTTCATCCTCACCGACACCGTGGCGGAATTTCCGGACGCCTGCATAATCCGTCAGATTTTCAGGAGTGATGATGGCTTTTTCAATATTGCCTTCAAGAATTTTGCGCAGGGCCTTGCGAGCGAGGCGAGCCAGTTCGCGTTCCAGCGTGCGAACGCCTGCCTCCCGCGTGTAATAGCGGATGAGGTCGCGAACCGCCTCCTCAGTGACTTCAAACTCGCCGTCCTTCAAACCATGAGCTTCGATCTGCTTGGGCAGCAGATGACGTTCGGCGATTTGAACCTTTTCATCCTCGGTATAGCCTTCCAGCCGAATGATTTCCATACGGTCAAGCAAAGGCTGAGGCAAATTCAACGAGTTAGCGGTCGTAACAAACATCACATCTGAAAGATCGATGTCGATCTCAAGATAGTGATCCTGAAATTTGCTGTTCTGTTCGGGGTCAAGCACCTCAAGTAGCGCCGAGGCGGGATCACCGCGGAAATCCTGGCCCAGCTTGTCGATCTCGTCGAGAAGGAACAGCGGGTTGCTGGTGCCAGCCTTTTTAAGGTTGGTCACGATTTTGCCCGGCAAGGAACCGATATAGGTGCGGCGATGGCCGCGAATCTCAGCTTCATCGCGCACGCCGCCCAGAGACTGGCGAACGAACTCACGCCCGGTCGCCTTTGCGATCGATCGTCCCAGCGAGGTCTTACCAACGCCGGGAGGGCCGACGAGGCACAGAATAGGACCCTTCAGCTTGTTGGTGCGAGCCTGTACGGCCAGATATTCAATGATGCGGTCCTTGACCTTTTCAAGCGCGAAATGATCTGCGTCCAGCACCTCCTGAGCGGTCTTCAGGTCCTTCTTGAGCTTGGACTTCTTCCCCCAGGGCAGGCCGAGCAGCACATCCAAATAATTGCGCACAACCGTGGCTTCCGCCGACATCGGTTGCATGCTCTTCAGCTTTTTCAACTCTGCCTGCGCCTTGGTACGGGCTTCCTGACTGAGCTTCAGCTTGGCAATTTTGGCGGTAAGTTCAGCCAGTTCGTCGCCGCCGTCTTCGCCCTCATTGCCCAACTCGCGCTGAATGGCCTTAAGCTGTTCGTTCAGATAATATTCGCGCTGGGTCTTTTCCATTTGCCGCTTCACGCGGCCGCGGATCTTGCGCTCGACCTGAAGCACTCCGAGTTCGCCCTCCATAAAGGCGAACACCATTTCCAAACGTTTTACAGGATCAGCTTCAACCAGCAGGGATTGTTTGTCGGCCACCTTCACGTTGATATTGGCGGCGACAGCATCGGCCAGGCGCGCGGCCTCCTCGATCTCACTCAACTGCACCGGCGTTTCAGCCGGCAGCTTCTTGTTGAGCTTTGCATAATTTTCAAACTGTTCGACCACCGAGCGCATGAGCGCCGCGGCTTCAGGGCCTGCCGCGGGAATTTCCTCAACCGGCGTCACATCGGCGAGTACATAGCCGTCTTCGGCCGAAAGATTTTCTAGTTGTGCGCGCTGCTTGCCCTCCACCAGGACGCGAACTGTCCCGTCCGGAAGCTTCAGTAGCTGAAGCACCGTGGCAATTACGCCAAGGTCATAAAGCGCGTCGCGGTCAGGATCGTCTTCAGCCGGATCGAGCTGCGCCACCAGGAAGATGTCCTTGTCCGCTTCCATGGCCTTTTCCAGTGCAACCACGCTCTTGTCGCGGCCGACGAAAAGGGGAACGATCATCTGTGGAAAAACGACAATGTCGCGCAGAGGGAGCAATGGATAGGATGTCGTCATATTAACTCCAGGGCGGACGCGGCAAGGTAGGAGAGGGGCGCCCGAATTTTTCCCAATATGGTATAGAAGCTCAACATATCAATAATGGCCTTCCACCCTTTCCAGCAAAGGCGGGCGTCAGCCATGGGCGGGCCTTGCAACGCTACCGCACCCCTTCCCCTTGAAGAACGGCGCTTTTGGTCAAAACGGCAGCTTGAAGCCCGGCGGCAGAGGAATACCCGCAGTCATCTTGCTCATTTCCTGCTGGCTTGCCTGATCCGCCTTTACGCGCGCGTCATTGAATGCAGCGGCCACCAGGTCTTCGGTCATCTGCTTTTCGCTGGGAGCAAGCAGGCTGTCATCGATTGAGACCCCGACTATGCGCCCCTTTGCAGTGGCGCGGACTTTCACGAGGCCGCCGCCCGAAACGCCTTCCACTTCAATATTGTCGAGATTGGCCTGGGCCTTTTCCAACTCAGCCTGGACGTTTTTCGCCATGCCGAGAATTTCATCCAAATCCTTCATGCGGTTGCACTCCATTTGTCGTTTTCGTCAATCGGCAGCAGTTCCGCATCCGGAAACGCCGCCATGGCAGCTTTGACGCTGGGGGTATCCAATATCGCCTGGTGGGCTTCGGCCTCAATGGCTTGCTCCTGCTCCAACAGGCTGGGTTCCGCAGGTCCATCGCCCGTCGCGACCTGCCAGTTCATTCCCGTCAAACTCTTGAGGACCGCCGCCGTATCCCGGTTGAATTCCGCAGGCAAGGGCTGGACCGGCTTTATGACGAGTTGCGGCGGGGCATAGCGGACGAGGCCGATATAATCGTGCATCTGTTGGGCCAGATGCGGCTTGCCTTTTTCCCAGAGCAATTCGATCAGGGCGCGGAAACTGTCGGGGGCCAGACTCTCAGAAGAAGGCTGCTCTACCGGGCCTGCGGGAGGATTTTCGGCCGATCTCGCCTTAGGTGTCGCAGCTTCAGAAGGCGCTCGCCCTTCCTTCAACAATTCCGCAAGTTCTCCCGGATCGGGCAGCGTGGCCGCGTGAAGGACCCGGAGCAGGGCCATGTCGCAGGCCTCGACGGGCATGGCCGCACTGGCAACTTCATCATGCCCCTTCAACAGAAGCTGCCAGAGGCGATGCAGCGTCGCAAAGCCCATCTGGCTCGCCCAATCGGCAAGCATGGCGCGCTCTTCTTCCGAACGCATCGGATCATCGTCATTCCGGCTGGATTTAAAGACGGTGATCGCATGGCAAATTTCGAGCAAGCCGCGCATCAACGCCAATGGCTCAACGCCCAACATATGCTGTTCATTCACGGCGGCCAGCAGCTCCTGAGGCTTGCCTTCCAGCAAATGAGTGAAGAGGCGGCGCACTGCCCCACGGTCGGACAGGCCAAGCATCTCCCGAACTTGTGCGGCGGTTACCTTCGCCCCGCCTTCCATATCGGCATGGGCAATGGCCTGATCCAGGATAGAAAGGCCATCCCGAGCTGAGCCCTCTGCCGATTGGGCGATAAGGGCTAGCGCTTCGGGTTCAGCGGCCACACCCTCTTGTTCCACCACATGGGCAAAATGTGCAGCAAGTTTTTCCGATGGAATACGCCGAAGGTCGAAACGCTGGCAGCGGGAAAGCACCGTTATCGGCACCTTGTTAACTTCGGTCGTGGCAAACAGAAATTTGACGTGCGGGGGAGGTTCCTCAAGCGTTTTCAAGAGCGCATTGAAAGCATTTTTGGTCAGCATGTGAACTTCGTCGATGATATAGACCTTGTAGCGTGCGGAAACGGCGGAATAGCGTACCGCCTCAATGATTTCGCGCACGTCGTCGACGCCGGTATTGGACGCTGCATCCATTTCTATAACGTCGATATGGCGACCCTCGGCAATGGCCTTGCATGGTTCGCAGACGCCGCAGGGATCGATAGTGGGACCGCCTTGACCGTCAGGGCCCACGCAGTTCAGCGCTTTGGCGATAAGGCGCGCGGTTGATGTTTTACCCACCCCGCGCACGCCGGTCATCAGAAAGGCATGAGCCAGGCGGTCGCGCTTGATGGCGTTCCCTAAGGTCTGAACCATTGCATCCTGGCCGATGAGTTGCGCAAAGTTCTGCGGCCGGTACTTGCGCGCCAAAACGCGGTAGGGCTGGGAGGAATCGGTCATGAGGCTTGTTCTAGCCGTTTTCCAGCCGTTGGTCCCGAGCAAAGTCGAGGAGTTTTTGCGCAGCCTGCCTTGGCCATCCTGGGCAACCGGAGGGGTGGGATCGCGCGCTCCTAGATGTTTGGTTTCGAGTTCGATGGTGGGGCTCGATGTGAGGCGTCCGGGCCCTCGGGTTCAGCTGAGACTCCAACTTGGCGGGCTTATCAGGCAATCGCCTCCTTTTCAGCTTTCACTGAGGCGGGTAGTTGCATTTCGAAACGCGCTCCATGGAGACTGTCGTCTCGGTCGCCTATGATGATAGTGCCATGATGGCCTTCCACGATGGAGCGGGCAATTGCGAGACCCAGGCCACTATGCTTTCCGAAATCTTCGCTATTTGGCCGAACGCTGTGAAAGCGCCGGAAGATTGTTTCCCTTTCCGATTCCGGCACGCCCGGACCTTCGTCTTCAACACTGATCAACACATCATCCTGCACCCGGGTCGCCACAATCTGTACCAATCCCCCTGGAGGCGAAAACGAGATGGCGTTGTCCACGAGATTTTCCATCACGCGAAGTAACCGCTGTTCATCACCCATCACGACTGCAACTCCTTTTCGAGGCCGGGCAAAGGCCAGTCGGACATGCCTTGGAAGTCCCCGCGCTTCGCGCCCTACAACTAGCCTTTCAATGGTAAGCCCCAGATCTACTTCATCGAATTTTGCACGCGAGAGCTGAGCGTCCACCCGCGAAGCTTCCGCGATATCAGTGACCAGGCGATCCAGCCTCCGCACATCATCCTGCGCGATATCCATAAGCTGCGTCCGCAATTCAGGAGCTTCGACGGTAGAGAGCGCCTCTAAGGCGGATCGCAGAGAAGCAATGGGATTTTTAAGCTCGTGGGTTACGTCCGCGGCAAATGCCTCAGTGGCGTCTATCCGCTGGCGAAGCGCATGGCTCATGTCGGAGAGCGCACGAGCCAGCAAGCCGATCTCATCTTTACGCGAGGGCAGGCGAGGCACCGTAACTTCGCGCGCACGGCCCAATCTTACGCGAACAGCCGCTCGCGCCAACCGCCGCAGCGGCCGCACGATTGTTCTGGCAAGAAACAGAGAGAGGAGAATCGAAATAATGAAGGCTACACCCAGCACCACACCGAGCCTGAAACGCTCTGCGCGTACGATGCGGGTAATGTCGCGGGCGTTCTCAGTGGCAAGGAGTTGCTGTTTTCCTGCACCCATTGAGACGGCGGCTGAAATCATGGGCGTTCGGTCGGGGGCATAACGGAAGACGGATTTTGCCTCTCCGGTTCTTCGTGCCTCCACCAGTTCGGGCCAACGGCCGGCTTCATCGACGGCGGGCTCTGCAAAATCGGGCGGCAGTTCGGCCCAGACGATCCTGTCTATGATCTTGTCCAGCCATCGGGCGACCTGCCGTTCCCAGGACTCGCTTCTTGGATCACGCAACTCGTAGCGCGGTGCGTCCATGCCGAAGCTATCGGCAATCCGTCGTCCGTTCGCATCATAAAGGCGAATCCGGTCATCAGTTTGCCTGGCAAAGGCGGCAATCAAGTCATTCCATTGGCCACGCGGTGCACGGTCCAGGCCGATGGCAAGCAGCTGTAATTCCCGCTCACTTTGTTCCAGTCGCGTATCGACAATTCGTGTCCGGTAGCTGTCGAGATAGAAAAATCCCCCTGCGAGAAGCGCGAGCGCCAGGATGTTGACCGCCAATATACGGCGGGTGAGCGACAATTTCCCTGACCATTGCAGCGCAAGGTCGGTGTCCCTAGTCGTCTGAGAATCGGTATCCGGCGCCATAAAGCGTATCGATAGCGTTGAAGTCAGGATCTACCTCCCGGAATTTGCGCCTCAGCCGCTTGATATGGCTGTCGATCGTGCGGTCGTCGACATACACGTCATCCTGATAAGCGGCGTCCATCAACTGGTTTCGGTTTTTGACCACCCCGGGCCGCTGGGCCAGCGTTTCCAAAATGAGGAATTCGGTCACGGTAAGCGTCACGTCTTTGCCGGACCATTTCACACGATGCCGCGCCGGGTCCATTTCAAGCCGCCCGCGAATAATGGGTTCGGCCGTATTTTCAGCCTCTTCGCCGCCGGGTGTCCGACTATATTCGGCCCTGCGAAGGATCGCGCGGATGCGGGCGATCAGCAGGCGCTGGGAGAATGGCTTGGTTATGTAATCGTCCGCACCCATTGCCAGGCCGATGGCTTCGTCGAGCTCATCGTCCTTGGACGTCAGGAAGATGACCGGAATCGCGCTTTTTTCACGAAGGCGGCGGAGCAATTCCAGCCCGTCCATGCGGGGCATCTTGATATCGAATACGCCAAGGTCAGGAGGGTTATCCAGAAGAGCCTTTAGCGCTGTCTCGGCGTCAGAGTATATTCTCGTCACGAACCCCTCGGCCTGTAACGCGATAGAGACGGAGGTCAGGATATTCTTGTCATCATCAACAAGGGCGATAGTTGCAGTCATGATATGGTCAGGCTCCGTGCCCCCTGAAGGGTTGGAGGCGCAGAGGTAAACCATGCACCGCTCCGCCGCAACAATCCAACGTTCGTTCTTAACCGATTTGACGATCGGCCTTCCAGCGGATATGCGCGGGGCCAAGCAAATCCTGATACCGCAGCAAGCGAATAAAATAATATACGGGAAGATGCGGGTCGCAGATTTGGTTCAATCTCTAGGAGAAAACGCGTGCAGGCGAAATCTTCAATAACGCTGGAAAAACAAGGATTTTCCAGCGCAGCGGTGCAATATTGGAACTTGGGCACCGCGCCACTGGTGGAAGCGGCAATAAATAATGGCGAAGGAATTCTCGCCAAGGACGGTCCTCTCGTTGTCGCCACCGGCAAGCATACCGGCCGGTCCGCTCAGGACAAGTTCACCGTGCGCGATGCTGAGACTGAAAACAGCGTGTGGTGGAATAAGGGCAACAAGCCCATGTCACCGGAACATTTTGCCGCATTGAAGGAAGATTTCCTAAAAATCCTGGCGTCCAAGGACAAGCTCTACATTGCAGACCTGTTCGGCGGTTCTCAGCCCGAACATCGCGTCAATGTCCGCGTTATCAACGAGTTTGCGTGGCACAATCTTTTCATTCGTACCTTGCTGGTTCGCCCGACAGCGGCTGAATTGTCCGATTTCGTTCCCGAGTTCACGATTATCGACCTGCCAAGCTTCCGCGCGGATCCTGAACGTCACGGCAGTCGTGGCGAAACGGTGATTGCGGTTAACTTTAGCGAGAAACTGATTTTGATCGGCGGCACTGCCTATGCCGGTGAAATGAAGAAATCCGTATTCGGCATCCTCAATTACAAGCTGCCCGTCGATGGGGTCATGCCGATGCACTGCTCGGCCAATATCGGGCCCAATGGCGATACCGCTGTTTTCTTTGGGCTTTCCGGCACCGGCAAGACTACGCTTTCTGCCGATGCAAGCCGGACGCTCATTGGCGACGATGAGCATGGCTGGTCAGACACTGCGGTCTTCAACTTTGAAGGCGGTTGCTATGCAAAGATGATTCGCTTGTCTCCCGAGGCCGAGCCCGAAATCTACGCAACCACAAAACGGTTCGGAACCGTGCTGGAAAATGTCGTGATCGATCCTCAGACGCGGGAACTTGACCTCGATAATAACAGCTTGGCCGAAAATACGCGGGGCGCTTACCCGATCGACTTCATTCCGAATTGTTCGGAAAGGAATTTGGGCCCGGTTCCCAAGAACATCATCATGCTGACCGCCGACGCCTTTGGCGTTCTACCCCCGATTGCGCGGCTTTCGCCGGAGCAGGCGATGTACCACTTCCTTTCGGGATACACCGCCAAAGTGGCGGGGACGGAGATTGGGGTTACTGAACCTGAAGCGACCTTTTCCACCTGTTTTGGCGCGCCCTTCATGCCGCGCCACCCGTCGGTTTACGGTAATCTGCTGAAAGAGCGCATCGCCAAGGGCGGCGTCACTTGCTGGCTGGTCAACACCGGTTGGACTGGCGGCAAATATGGCACAGGTAGCCGCATGCCAATTAAAGTTACCCGCGCGCTTCTAAACGCGGCGCTGGATGGCAGCCTCAATGATGTCGAATTCCGACGGGATGAGAATTTCGGCTTTGAGGTTCCGATAAGCGTGCCGGGGGTGGAGAGCAAGATTCTCGATCCTAGAAAAACCTGGACGGATGGAGCCGCATATGACGCAATGGCGTTGAAGCTGGTTGGGCTGTTTGCCGATAATTTCGGGCAGTTCGCTGACCATGTGGATGATGCTGTGCTTAAGATCGCTTTGAAGGCGCCTGAACCGGCCATCTAATAAAGCTAAATGTGGATGAAGCCGGGCTGCCGCTATGCCGGTCCGGCTTTTTCTATATGCCAACAGTATAGTTGCACGGTTCGCCAATTCACCTTGGGAACCGGATTACTTGAATTTAACGTATCTCCGTTCGTGTCGAGCAAAGTCGAGATAGGCTGCACCAAGCCAACATCCCGCGAATTGGCTCGGGACGAACGGGTATATTGCAATGGGATTCAGTCCGGAAGCTGACCGTTTTCGCGTAGCACCTCGCCAGCAAGATAAAGCGAGCCTGCTATCAGGATCACAGGATTCTTCCGGTCATCCACACTGGCGAGCGCCGCTGGCACATCGCAATGGACCGATCCCTTTATGCCCCAGCTCTCCGCAAGCGCGGCGAGTGCCTGTGGCGCGTGATGTTCATGATCCGGAACTGGAACCGCTGACAGACTGGCGAGAAACGGCTTCAACGGCTCCAGAAAACCGCCGGGATCCTTGTTTGAAAGCATGCCGAGAATCAGATGGATCTTGTGCTGTGGCGGCAATGAAGCGTGGAAATGGCGCGCCAGCGCCTCCCCAGCCGCAGGATTATGTCCGCCGTCCAACCACAATTGCGCGTCCGCGGATGCGGCATCTGTGACAGGTCCTCGCTCCAGCCGCTGCAGGCGGGCCGGCCAATGGGCCCATAAGGGAGCAGCCCTAAGAGCGGATTCCGAGACGGAAATGCTCGACTGGTGCCTCAACATCGCCGTCGCCAGCGCAGCGTTCAGGGGCTGATGGGGTCCCGGAAGACGAGGTAATGGCAGCTCCAGTCGACCCTGCTCATCACGATAATGGAGCTTTTCGCGATAGACAGCGGCATCCCATTGCCTGCCCATGAGAACCCATGGCGCGCCCGCGTGAACTGCGGCGGCCTCCATGATTTGCGAAATGTGGGATGGATATTTCATGCTGACCAGGGGAGTTCCCGCCTTGGCGATGCCGGCCTTTTCCTTTGCAATGTCGGCCAGCGTCTCGCCCAGAAAGGCTTGGTGATCTATGCCAAGCTGCGCCACCCCGCACACCGCAGGCGATGGGATGACGTTGGTCGCGTCCAGCCGCCCCCCAAGGCCAACTTCTATTATGGATGCATCCGCCGGGTTTTCCGCAAAGGCAAGGAAGGCGACAGCGGTGGTAACTTCGAAGAAGCTGGCGCCCACATCTTCCGCAGTGTTGAGTACACGTTTAAGAAGCTCGGCCAGATAGGAATCCGAAATCAGCTTGCCATTCAAACGGATGCGTTCATTAAATCGGACGAGATGGGGCGAGGTGAAGACATGAACGCTCTTCCCATCCGCCTCCAGCGCCGCTCGCAGAAAAGCGCAGGTCGAGCCCTTGCCATTGGTCCCAGCCACGTGGAGAACCGGCGGAAGCTGCAGATGTGGATCACCCACGCGGGCAAGCAAGGTCGTAATCCGTTCCAGCCCCAAAATATCGCGGCCCGGCGAAAGATAAGCCAAGCGATCAAGCTGCGCCTGAACGGCGGGATTGGAAGAACGGGCGTGGTCTGCCATTAGGTGTAATCCCCTTCAGGGGAAAGCCTCTCCATTAAGCGGCGGCTTTGCTGGGGCACAAATAGCCAATCACCTTGCTCAGCGTGGCCCGCATATCGTTACGGTGCACAACCATGTCGATCATGCCGTGCTCCAGCAGATATTCGGCGCGCTGGAAGCCCTCTGGAAGCTTTTCGCGAATCGTATTCTCAATCACGCGTTGGCCGGCAAAGCCGATGAGCGCACGCGGTTCGGCGATTTGAATGTCGCCCAGCATGGCGTAGCTGGCCGTGACTCCGCCGGTTGTGGGATCGGTCAGCACCACGATATAGGGCAAGCCCGCTGCGTGCAGCCGCTGTATGGCCACGGTCGCGCGGGGCATCTGCATCAGCGACAAAATGCCTTCCTGCATGCGCGCGCCGCCGGCCGCCGTGAAGATAACATAGGGACATTTGCGTTTGATCGCTTCCTCGACGCCCTGGATGAACGCAGCGCCGACGCCCATGCCCATCGAGCCGCCCATATAGGCGAAATCCTGTACGCCGATTACGACCGGGGCCGTCTCGATAGCGCCATAGGCGTTGATCAGCGCGTCCTGCTCACCCGTGCTATTGCGCGCCGCCTTGATTCGATCCGTATATTTCTTGCTGTCGCGGAATTTGAGCGGGTCTTCCTTGACGCTAGGCGTTGGCAAAACCTTGAAGCTTCCCGCGTCGAATATTTGTTCGAAGCGCGCTTTGGGGCCGATGCGGCCATGATGATCGCATTTGGGGCAGACGGACAAATTGTCCTGCCATTCCTTGGCGAAGATCATCTGACCGCAATCGCTGCATTTATGCCAGAGATTGTCCGGCGTGGTTTCTTTTTTGGCGATGAAGGGAATCGCCTTTCGAACCCGGGTGATCCAGCTCATGCGGCGGTCTCCTTTGCTGCACCGGCAAGGGCGGCGCTTAGCGATGCGACATAATTTTTGACATGTGGCGGGGCGTATACGCCGTGCTGCCCAACGAGGTCGACGATGGCTGAACCGACGACAACGCCGTCGGCGACCTGCCCGATCGCGGCGGCCTGCTCGGCCGTGCGGACGCCGAAGCCCACGGCGATGGGGAGGGCGGTTTGGGATTTAAGCTGCGCCACGGCCTGCTCGATGCTGGTGAGCACCGCTTGCTGCTTTCCGGTGATGCCGGCCACCGACACATAATATAGGAAGCCGCTCGCCCCATCGAGCACGGCGGGAAGCCGGGCTATGTCGGTCGTCGGCGTGGCAAGGCGAATAAAGTGAAGGCCATGAGCCCGAAGGGCGGGGCCAAGCTCACCATCTTCCTCAGGAGGCAGGTCGACACAAATCACACCGTCGACGCCGGACGCGGCGGCTTCGCGAGCAAACCACTCACCGCCCCGATGTATCATCGGATTGGCATAGCCCATAAGGATTAGCGGCGTTTCAGGGTGGCGGACGCGGAAGTCCGCCGCGATCTTGAGAAGATCGGCGGTGTTGGTTCCTACGGAGAGACTGCGAAGATTGGCCGCCTGAATGGCTGGACCGTCCGCCATGGGATCAGTGAAGGGCATTCCCAATTCGATGATGTCAGCCCCGCCCTCAACCAGCGCATCGAGAATAGCGCTTGTGTCGGCCGGCGTCGGATCTCCCCCCGTGACGAAGCAGACAAGCGCGGCGCGCTTTTGTGCACGGCACTGAGCGAAGCGGGCAGAGAGGCGGTCACTCACAGTTCCACTCCCAAAGCCTTGGCGACGGTGAAGATGTCCTTGTCCCCCCGACCGGAGAGGTTGACCACAACGATCTTGTCCTTGTCGAGCGTTGGAACGATCCGTTCCGCAGCCGCGATCGCATGGGCGGACTCGAGCGCCGGAATGATACCCTCCAATTTGCACAGACGCTGAAAAGACGCGAGCGCCTCATCGTCCGTCACTGGTTCGTATCGGACGCGGCCGATATCGTTAAGCCATGCGTGCTCAGGACCAATGCCGGGATAATCCAGCCCGGCCGATATGCTGTGCGCTTCGGTGATCTGGCCGTCTTCATCCTGAAGCAAATAGGTCTTGTTGCCATGCAGAATGCCAGGGGAGCCGCCGGCGAGGCTGGCGGCGTGGCGGGGCGTGTCCAGTCCTTCGCCCGCAGCCTCGACTCCCACGATCTCCACTGTCTCATCGTCCAGGAAGGGGTGAAAGAGGCCGATTGCATTGGACCCGCCGCCAACCGGTGCGATCAGCATGTCGGGCAGGCGACCCTCGGCCTCCAAAATCTGTTCGCGTGTTTCGCGGCCGATGACCGATTGAAAATCGCGGACCAGTTCAGGATAGGGATGGGGTCCCGCGACAGTGCCGATAATGTAGAAAGTGTCATGCACATTGGCGACCCAGTCGCGCAACGCCTCGTTCATCGCGTCCTTGAGCGTGCGTGCGCCCGCCTCCACAGGGCGGACTTCAGCGCCTAACAGCTTCATTCGAAATACATTGGGCTGCTGTCGCTCAACGTCGAGCGCGCCCATGAAAATGGTGCAGGGCAGGTTGAAGAGCGCCGCAACGGTGGCGGTGGCGACGCCGTGCTGCCCAGCGCCCGTTTCTGCAATGATGCGGGTCTTGCCCATCCTTCGGGCCAGCAGGATTTGGCCGATGCAATTGTTGATCTTGTGCGCGCCGGTGTGGTTCAACTCCTCGCGCTTCAGATAAACTTTCGCGCCGCCTAGTTCCTTCGTCAGCCGCTCGGCATAATAAAGAGGGTTGGGACGGCCCACATATTGGCGCAGGAGATATTGGAACTCCTCCTCGAACGCGGGATCCTGCTTGGCCGCGCGATATTCGCGCTCCAGATCCAGGATGAGCGGCATCAGCGTTTCGGCGACATAGCGTCCGCCGAACTGCCCGAAATGCCCGCGATCGTCAGGCTGATTGCGATAGGAGTTCTTGATGGTCATAGCTGCGAAACCGCTTGGCAAAAGGCAGCGATCTTGTCCACATCCTTAACGCCCGGCGCGCTTTCAACGCCCGATGAAATGTCCACAAGCGAAGCGCCCGTGATCGCGACGGCGTCCCTGACATTTTGCGCGTCCAGGCCTCCCGAGAGTCCCCAATGCAGAGGATGACGAAAATCCTGCAAGAGCTTCCAGTCGAACCGGACCCCCATTCCACCTGGGAGAGCGGCCCCTTCTGGCGTCTTGGCATCATAGAGCAACATGTCGACCGCCGCCGAATAGGCCCCCCCGATATTGAGGTCGGCGCTCGTCTTTACCGAAATTGCCTTCCAGACCTCCCGGTTGTGATGAGAGCGGATCGCGGCTGCGCGCCCGGCTGACTCCTTTCCGTGGAGTTGCAGCGCATCAAGACGCCCGTTGCTGATGGCGCGAACCAGATATTCATCGTCAGGATCGACAAAAACGCCAACTCGGCGCACATGATCAGGGATGCGCGCGGCAAGCGCCGCCGCCTTGTCAAAGTCGACGTTTCGTGGGCTTTTCGGAAAAAAAACCATGCCGATATGCGATGCTCCTGCCTTGATGGCGGCATCCACCGTTTCGGGCGTCGAAAGCCCGCAGATCTTGACGTCGATTCGAGACATTGGCGGTGTTTAGACGGATTTCGTGACAGTGTAACGCGGACTTAACTCCACGCCCGGCTTTCGCAGGCCATGCTCACAAAGTGGCTTCGATCTCACGCGCCGCCATATCGGGATCGGTCGCCTGTGTGATGGGCCGGCCCACTACGATGATGGAAGCGCCGTTATCGATGGCCTGACGAGGTGTCACAGCCCGCTTCTGGTCGGCCATCTTGCCGTCAACCGGTCGAACCCCCGGTACAACGAAAAAGCCTTCGGGCCATAGCTTTCGCGCCGTTGCGACTTCCTGGCCCGAGCAGACAATTCCGTCCAGTCCTGCGTCCCGCGCAAGCCGGGTGAGTCGCTCGACCTGATCATGCGGCTGATCGGCAATGCCCACATCGTGGAGATCGCTGCCGTCCAGGCTGGTCAGCACGGTAACGGCGACGACCTTGGTGCCGGAATTGGCCGCTGCCTTTGCATCCTCCAGCATCGCGCGCCCGCCCGAGGCGTGGACAGTCAATATGGCAGGTTCCAACAGGTGCAACGCCTGGATCGCCTTGGCGACGGTGTTGGGAATGTCGTGAAGCTTCAGGTCGAGGAAGATCGGAAGGCCGAACTTCATCATTTCGTGCACGCCATGATGACCATTGGCGCAGAAGAACTCCAGGCCAAGCTTCAGCCCGCCGACATGATAACGCACAGACGCAGCCAGATCCTTGGCCTTTTCAAGGTCAGGCGTGTCTATGGCTACATAAATGGGGCTAGTCATATCGCACCGGGGGGTACGGCAGTGGAAGTGCCAGATGGTGATAAGACGGTCGAAGACGTGGAAATCGCGCGATTATCGGACAAGGCCCGCTCGACGCTGTCCAAGCGTCTGCGCAAACGCCAGCGCATGGCGCGGTAATAGATCCATAGCGGCAGACTTCCCAGAATGAACGCGCCGATGACCAGAACCGGCAATTTGGTGTCCATGCGAAGCCCGTCCCACAGGTTGACCGTCACTGGCGTCCAATTGCTAACGGAAAACACCACGATCACGACAGCTAGGGCCACCCAAAATGCGGTACGGAAAAACTGCATGTACGCCCTCACTTCTGTTCTGCTTTCCGCCGAACTTATGCGATTTCGCACCTGCATGCCAGTGTGCAGCGAAACGATCCTCAGTGAGAGCCAAAAACCCGGTCGAAGATGGTATCCACATGCTTGAAATGATAATCGAGATTGAACCTCTCCTCGATCTCTTCGGTGCTTAAAGCGGCAGAGACATCGGGATCAGCCTTTAGCAGATCCATGAGTGACAACGCGCCGTCGGATTCCCACACCTTCATGGCGTTGCGCTGAACAAGACGGTAAGCATCCTCGCGACTGACGCCGGCCTGGGTGAGGGCCAGAAGTACGCGCTGCGAATGTACGAGGCCGCCCATCTTGTCGAGGTTCTTCTGCATCCGTGCGGGATAGACGAGCAGCTTGTCGATTACGCCGGACAGTCGTGCCAGCGCGAAGTCCAGGGTGATGGTGGCGTCAGGTCCGATATAACGTTCGACCGAGCTGTGGGAAATGTCGCGCTCATGCCACAGAGCGACATTCTCCATCGCCGGGTTCGCATAGCCACGGACGATGCGCGCCAGGCCAGTCAGATTTTCCGTCAGCACCGGGTTGCGTTTGTGCGGCATGGCGCTGGAGCCCTTTTGTCCCGGCGAGAAATATTCCTCGGCTTCCAGAACTTCGGTACGCTGGAGATGGCGGACCTCCACTGCCAGCCGTTCGATCGATGAGGCGATGACGCCCAGCGTTGCGAAATACATTGCGTGGCGATCACGGGGTATGACCTGGGTCGATACGGGCTCGACGGCGAGGCTCAATTTCTCCGCCACATGAATTTCAACCTGCGGATCGATATTGGCGAATGTGCCCACGGCGCCCGAAATGGCACAGGTTGCAACTTCGGCGCGGGCCTGCTCCAGACGGCTGCGGCAGCGGGCGAACTCGGCGTAGGCCTCAGCCATTTTAAGTCCAAACGTCACCGGTTCGGCATGAATGCCATGGCTGCGCCCGATCGTGGGGGTCAGCTTGTGTTCGAAGGCGCGGCGCTTGATCACCTCCAGCAGCTTGTCGATGTCGACGAGCAAAATGTCCGTCGCACGGGCGAGTTGGACCGCCAGGCAGGTGTCGAGCACGTCTGAGCTGGTCATGCCCTGGTGCATGAAGCGGGCTTCATCGCCGACATTTTCCGCGACCCATGTCAGGAATGCGATCACGTCGTGCTTGGTGACCGCCTCGATGGCGTCAATGGCTTCAACGTCGATCGTGGGATTGGTGGACCACCAGTCCCACAGCGCCTTGGCCGCGGCCTTTGGCACCACACCCAGTTCCGCAAGCGCATCGGTGGCGTGCGCCTCAATCTCGAACCAGATGCGAAACTTCGATTCCGGTTCCCAGATGGCAACCATGTCGGGACGGGAATAACGCGGGACCATGCGGCGAATCCTGATATCAGCTTTGAAGGATGGGGTCCGCTAGCAGGCCTCCTGCAAGAGGGCAATCGCCCGACTTGCCTGGGCGGGGCGGAACGGCTTATCCCGTGCAAGGCGCAAATGCGGGATAGCCCGGCTCCATCATGGGGCGGCTTGCGCGACCCTTTTCTCATTTGTCGGAACGGAAGCGGCGATAACGCATATGTTAACCGCGTCCACGTCCGATGTCCCTAGGGTCGCGCAAAATTGGAGAAGCACATGCTACGTTACCTTCTTTGTTCCTCAGCCCTCTTGTTGGCTAGTCCTGCACTAGCGCAGGACACGGCTCCAGGGAGTGAAGCTGCCCCTCAGCAGGGTGCAACAGCAACTCCGGAGCAGGCTCAGTCAGCTACCACGGTCGATGTGGCGGCCGTTGTCAATAGCGAGTTCCCGACCTATGACAGCGATAAGAGCGGTGACCTGAGTAAAGGAGAATTCTCCACCTGGATGACGACGCTCAAGAAAGCGGAAGCCGCAACCACCGGGCAGGCGCTTGGTGATCAGGAGATAGCCGCTTGGGCAGGCGCAGCCTTCGCCATGGCAGATCAGGACAAGAGCAAGGCTGTCAGCAAGACGGAACTTGTCACCTATCTGGGCGGATGAAGGCCTTCTAAATTGTCATGAATAGGCGGCTCGGAAATTTCCGAGCCGTTTTTTCGACGGAGAAAGTCACTGTTGCGCGAGGCCCAATGGCGACTTACCTTCCGCGTAGCATTTCGATAATGGCAGAGAAATCGCGGCCACCCTCCCCGGAGGAGGCCAGCATCTGATATAGCGCCTCGGCGGCGCTGCCCATGGGAACGCTGGCATCGACCGCGTGCGCGGCCTGCGTAGCGAGCTTCAGGTCTTTCAGCATCAGTGCAACCGCAAAGCCCCCCTGATAATTATTGTCCGCGGGGCTCTGTGGTCCCACGCCGGGGAGCGGACAGTAGCTTGTCATGGACCAGCTCTGCCCGGATGACACACTGGATATATCGTAGAAAGTCTGCGGATCGAGACCAAGCTTTTGCGCCATGGCAAAGGCTTCGCAGGTCGCTATCATGGTCGCGCCGAGCAGCATGTTGTTGCAAATCTTCGCTGCCTGGCCGTTGCCGGCATCTCCCGCATGAATGACCGCCTTACCCATCGCGGAAAGGATCGGTTTTGCCCGCTTGAAGGCGCCCGCCGAGCCGCCCACCATGAAGGTCAAGCTGCCTGATGCCGCAGCGGCGATGTCACCGGACACGGGAGCATCCACCATTTCGAAGCCTTTTTCGGTTGCCGCGGCCGTGACCTTGCGCGCTGTCACCACGTCGATGGTGGAGCAGTCCAGAAACAGGGTGCCGGGCGAAGCAACGTCGAACACCTCGCCATTATACACCATATCCACATGTTTGCCGGCCGGGAGCATCGTGACAACCGCGTCAGCTTCCTTGGCCGCCGCGCTGGCAGAAGCCGCGCGAAGACAGCCGGCTTTTTCCGCCTTGGCCAGGGCCGCTTCGCTAAGGTCAAAAGCAACGACGTCATGGCCTGCGCTTACCAGATTTGCGGCCATGCCGCCGCCCATGTTGCCCAGACCTATGAAGGCGATCTTGGTCATCGTTAAATCCTCTCAGGCATTGAGCTTAATTTAACGTTTATCGATGGTGTCCAGGCGCCGGAAACGGAACTTCGCTTCGCACCATCAGATGTGAATCAGCGCCCTTTCCAAACGCCGGAACGCTTTTCAACGAAAGCGGCCATGCCCTCTTTCTTGTCCTCCGTGGCCGTAAGGATCTGGAAAAGGCGCCGCTCAGTGAACAGGCCTTGATTAAGGCCCGTTTCGAAGGCGATGTTCACCATCTCCTTGTTGATCATTGCAGCCATGGGCGGCATCGCGGCGATTGCTGCGGCGGTCTTAATGGCGTCATCCACAAGCTCTGCCGCAGGGACGATGCGGGCGACCAAGCCAGAACGCTCGGCTTCTTCCGCACCCATCATGCGGCCCGTGAGACACATCTCCATTGCCTTCGCTTTGCCAACGGCGCGGGTGAGGCGCTGCGATCCACCCATTCCTGGGGCCACGCCTAGCTTGATCTCTGGCTGCCCGAATTTAGCGGTATCGGCGGCGAGGATGAAGTCGGCCATCATCGCCAGTTCGCACCCTCCACCAAGAGCAAAGCCGGCAACTGCGGCAATCCAGGGCTTGCGCGTGGCGGTGACCTTGCTGGTCCATTCAGAAAAGAAATCCTCCAGGAAAAACTCGGCGGCAGGCTTATCCGACATCTCCTTGATATCGGCGCCCGCGGCAAAGGCCTTTTCACTGCCAGTCAAGACGGCGCAGCGTTGTGAGGGATCTGCATCATATTTGGCGAAGGCATCGATGAGGTCGGCCAGCACCTGCGCGTTGAGAGCGTTCAATGCTTGAGGGCGGTTGAGTGTAATGAGCGTCACCGCGCCGCGGTGCTCCACTAGAATGGTTTCATAAGTCATCGATCATGCTCCAATTGGGGTAGGGGAGTCCACTCCTTCCCCACCGGAGGCGGGGCGAAGAGCGAGTCGAGAAGTTCAGGCGTAACAGCTTCAGGCGTTGCCGGCTCCCATTTGGGCGCGTTGTCCTTTTCAAAGATGACGGCCCGCACTCCCTCCACGAAATCCGGGCGACGAATGATATGACAGGCGAGGCGGTATTCCATCCGCATATTATCGGCGAAGTTCGTAAGCCTGGCCCCTTGCGCAAGCTGACGCAAGGCGACCTTGATTGTCTGCGGCGATTTCGTCGCCAGAACGGACAATTGCTCTTGCGCCCATTCTGACCCATCGAGATTCAAGGCGGTCAATATGTCTTCATAGCGGTCGGAAGCGAACAGATGGTCTATATATGCGCGCTGAGACTCCAGCTTTGAAGGTGGTGGCGCTTCATCCGCTTCGTCGAGAATGGCATCAATGCGTGACGGGCTGGCGATGATGCTTGTTTTGATATCGTCGAGGCGATCTGCGGGGGCATATTGGGTGGCAATGCCTATGGTTCTGCAATCCGATCCATTGATGCGCTCACCTGTGACTGCCAGATATACGCCCACCCGGCCGGGAAGCCGTGGCAGGAACCAGCCGCCGCCGACGTCGGGAAACAGACCAATGCCTGTTTCCGGCATGGCAAAAACCGTCCGCTCCGTGGCAACGCGATAGCGACAGGGTAATGAAACACCCACTCCGCCGCCCATGGTGATGCCATCGATGAATGCAACGACGGGCTTTTCATAGACGAACAGCAGGTGGTTCATCCGATATTCGGTGAAGAAGAACTGCTCGGCCTCCACGCAGTCGGTTTTTGCACTGCGGGCAATAAGAGCAATGTCACCGCCCGCGCAAAAACCGCGACCTTCGGCGTGGTCGATCATGACAGCGCTGATATGGTCATCCTTGCGCCAGTCGAGCAGCGCGCCGATGATCGTTTCGCACATGCCCGGGGTAAGGGCGTGAATAGCGTTCGGACGGTTCAGGCGGATACGGCCAACGCCATTTTCTTCCGATATCAGGACTTCTTCACTCACCCAGCTTTTCTCCAGCTACCGATCGGAACCGTCTCCAGGATTTGGTTCTCTTCACTGTCTCAACATGTCGCGGCCGATGATCATGCGCATGACTTGATTAGTCCCTTCGAGGATCGAGTGGACACGCAGATCGCGCCAGAAACGCTCAATCGGATAATCCTGCAGATATCCATAACCGCCGTGAAGCTGTAATGCCCGATCCACCACTGAAGAGCCAGTGTCGGTAGCAAAACGCTTTGCCATGGCCGCAAAGCGGGTCTTGTCCGGCGCGTTCTCGGTAACCTTGACCGCAGCGGCGTACAGGAGCGTGCGGGCGGCTTGTAACTCCGTTTCCATATCGGCCAGCGTGAACTGCGTTGCCTGGAAATCCGCAATAGCCTGTCCGAATTGCTTGCGATCCCTGGTGTATTTTACAGCCTCGTCGATGCAGCGCTGCGCGCCTCCCAGAGAGCAGGCGCCGATATTGAGGCGGCCGCCATCAAGACCCATCATCGCGATCTTGAAGCCGTTGCCTTCAGGACCGATCAGATTTTCGGCAGGAACTCGGACGCCATCGAAATTGACCTGCGATGTGGGCTGGGAATGCCAGCCAAGCTTCTTCTCCTGGATGCCGAAACTCACCCCCGGCATGTCTTTTTCAATGGCAAGGCAGCTTATGCCTTTTGCTCCTTCATCGCCTGTTCGGACCATGACGAGGTAAATTTCATTCTGACCTCCGCCCGAAATAAATTGTTTCGAACCCGTTACAATGTAATCCGCGCCGTCCTTGACAGCTTTTGTCTTGAGACCGGCCGCATCGGAGCCTGCGCCCGCCTCGGTCAGGCAATAGCTCGCCATCTTGTCCATATGGATCAGCGAGGAAAGATATTTGCTCTTTACCGTCTGCGAACCGAAGCGGTCGATCATCCAAGCGCACATATTATGGATGGAGATGAATGCGCTGGTGGAGGGGCAGCCATAGGCCATGGCTTCCATGATTATCGCAGATTCGAGCCGTCCCAAACCAATGCCGCCTGACTCCGTTGATACATAAATGCCGCCGAAGCCAAGGTCGGCCGCCGCGCGAATGGTGTCACGGGGAAAAATATGTTTCTCATCCCATTCGGCCGCGAAGGGAGTGATGGCCTCGGCGGTAAATTTGCGGGCCATATCCTGAATGGCGCGCTGGTCGTCGGTAAGGTCAAACTGGCTCGTCATGTCCAAATCTTATCAGCTCAGTGTGGGAATGACGAACGCGTTCTCGCCGGTGACGGAACCGTCGGGCCAGCGCTGGGTTATGGTCTTGATCTTGGTCCAGAACTTGACGCCTTCCATGCCATGCTGGTTGGTGTCGCCAAAGGCTGAACGTTTCCATCCGCCAAAGCTGTGATAGGCTACCGGTACAGGGATCGGAACATTGATGCCAACCATCCCCACATCGACGCGGGCGGCGAATTCGCGCGCCGCATGGCCGTTGCGGGTGAATATTGCGACGCCATTGCCATATTGGTGCTGGCTGGGGAGCGCCAGCGCTTCCTCAAAACTGTCCGCGCGCACCATTTGCAGTACAGGACCGAAGATTTCTTCCTGATAGCTTCGCATGGTCGGCTTTACATGGTCGAACAACGTCGGGCCGACGAAGAAGCCTTCCTCATGGCCCTGAAGCTTGAAACCACGGCCGTCGACGACCAATTCGGCGCCTTCTTCAACGCCCATTTGAATGTAGCTTTCGATCTTCGCCTTGTGCGCGGCGGTGACGACCGGGCCATAATGCGCCTCGGGGTCGGTGGACACGCCTACGCGCAGCCCCTCGATCGCGGGGATCAGCTTTTCGCGCAAACTATTGGCAATCTTCTCTCCGACCGGGGTCACCACCGGAAGCGCCATGCAGCGTTCACCTGCCGAACCGAAAGCCGCGCCAGATAGGTCGTTCACCACCTGATCGAGATCGGCATCGGGCATAACGATACCGTGATTCTTTGCGCCGCCCATCGCCTGCACGCGCTTTCCGGCGTCCACGCCACGCTTGTAGACATAATGGGCAATGTCCGACGAGCCGACGAAGGAGACGGCCTTTATGTCGGGATGGTCGAGGATCGCATCCACCATTTCCTTGTCGCCCTGCAGAACCTGAAGGATGCCATCAGGCCCACCGGCTTCCTTGAACAGTTCGGCCAGACGGATGGGAAGGGAGGGATCGCGCTCAGAGGGTTTGAGGATGAAGGCGTTGCCGCACGCAACAGCGACACCGAACATCCACATCGGGATCATGCCGGGAAAGTTGAACGGCGTGATGCCAGCGCCGATGCCCAAAGGCTGGCGCATGGAATATACATCGATGCCAGGCCCTGCGCCCTGGGTATATTCACCTTTCAGGACATGCGGGATGCCACAGCAAAATTCAATCACCTCCAGGCCGCGCTGAATGTCGCCCTTGGCATCGGCAATGACCTTGCCATGCTCTGACGAGAGCAGATGAGCAAGATCGTTCATGTTGCTTTCGACCAGCGCTTTGAAGTTGAACATCACCCGGGCCCGCCGTTGCGGATTCGTGGCTGCCCATGCCGGTTGAGCCCCCTTTGCGATCTCCACTGCGCGGTCGAGTTCCAGCTTAGTGCCCAGCGTCACCTGCGCTTGGACGCTGCCGTCATTTGGATTGAAGATGTCGCTTTTGCGGTTGCCTCCGCTTGAAGGGCCGCCGCCAATGAAATGTTCGACTATGCGCATGGGAAATATCCTCGATATGTCGGTTTGGCTGCGGAATAGTCCTGTTTTAAGACTGGGCAAAGGTTTGACTTTGCAGGAGATGGCTGCAAAAATGCAGCTCTATGCACTGGGATGATCTGCGTTTTTTCCTGTCCGTCGCACGAGCGGGACAAATCGGACGGGCCGCACCCCTGTTGCGTGCTGATCCGACGACGGTGTCTCGTCGGATCAGGCGGCTTGAGGCGGAATTAGGCCAGGTGCTGTTCGAACAGGCACGGGAAGGGCAAAGGCTGACGGCGGCGGGGCGATCACTGCTGGTCCGGGCGGAGGAGATGGAACGCTGTGCCAGCGCTATCGGAGAGGAGAGTGCGGGAGAAGGGAAGGCGTCGGGCGTCTTGAGGATCAGTGTGTCCGAAGGCTTTGGCACCTGGGTCGTCGCCCCTCATCTGCACCATTTTGCCACCGGCCATCCGGCAATAACCATTGACCTCACCGCGAGCAGCGGCTTTTTAAGTCCGTCCAAACGGGAAACGGATATCGCCATTTTGCTGGCCAGGCCGCGCAGGGGACCACTGCTGACGCGAAAGCTGACCGACTATACCCTGGGGCTGTATGCCGCCCGCCAATATCTGGAAGAGACCGGCGGTGTCCTGAACCGCAACGCACTGAGCGCTCATCGCGTCATCGGGTATATTCCCGATCAGCTTTACGCGCCGGAACTAGACTATTTGGCCGAACTTCTTCCGGGACTGGAGGCGCACCTCCGCAGTTCCAGCATCAACGCGCAACATCGGCTTTGCCACGCGGGTGCCGGGCTGGCTATCCTGCCGGATTTCATCGGTAGCCAGGATGGCGCGTTGCAGCGGGTGCTTCTGGATTTCACCCTACATCGCGCCTTCTGGATCGCCATTCATCAGGACGTACGCAATCTTGCGCGGGTCAGCTTGTTCAATGATTGGCTAACCGAGCTGGTGAATGAAAAGGCAGGCCTGTTGAAGTGGCGGTCACAATAAGGGCGGCCGATTACCTAAGCCAGATCATCCCAATAGGACCGCATATCCACCGCATCGATGATCTTGCCACCCGCCATGAATACGGTGCCCGTGCACGCCAGCGCCAGCAACATTCCACCATAGCCGGGATATTGCTGCATATAGTGGACGCCTCGTTCGGTGGCCCCAAGGGACAGGGCATAGATAACCAGAAAGGCCTCAAACTTGGTCTTTATGGTAAACAGGCGCTTTATCGTCGTCCACATGATCTTCACCACAGCAATTCATATGCCATCCGCGGAATTGTGCGAATGGGTGAGGTGAATAATAAGTAAATTGTCAGAAAGGTCGACAGTCTTAACTATAGAATATTGGTTAACCTGAGATGGTTAATGACTTCAAGCCGTGCGCGTTCGACATCGGAGACGAGAGCCGAACTGGTGAGGTCCTGTGCCAGGATTTGCTCCGGCCATGACCGTTCGACAATGGCCGCAATGGCATCCAGCCTTTCTTCGTTCAGGAGAAAACGCGGATCGATGTCTTCAGGATCAGCGACCACCCGCAGGCGCAGGCAGGCCGGTCCGCCGCCATTGGCCATCGACTGCCGCACATCGACCGGGATGAGGCGGCGAATAGGGCCGTTGCCTTTCACCAGTGCCTGCAGCCAGTTCCAGACGGCGGGCCTATCCTGCGCCTCTGTAGGCAGGATCAGCGCCATTCCCGCGTCGTCAGGAAAAGTGACGAGCTGCGCGTTGAATACGTAACTTTTGATGGCCTCTGCAAGGCTTACCGCTGAGGCAGGGACCTCAATAATTTCTACCTCGGGCAGCATGAGGCGCAGGTTCGCGTAAAAGGCTTCCTTATCGGCAAAGGCCAGTTCATGTGCAAACAGCACATTCTCATTGGCGACGGCCACGACGTCGTTGTGAAAGGCGCCGGCAGCGAGGGCTTCTTCCGATTGTTGGACAAACAGGGTGCGGGCCGGGTCCAGTCGGTGGATCCGGGCTATGGCCTTGCTGGCCTCCTTATGTTGCCGTGCCGGAAACGGGCCTCCGCTTTTCCCATAGACGAACACTTCTACGCCTGGCGACCCATGGCTGACGCAGAGGCGCATATGATTGGCCGCTCCTTCATCGCCAAAAGGGGGCGGAACCGGGCCATGTACGGCGAAGCGTGAAGAGGCGAATGCGGTTTTCAGCTGCGCTAATGTATCTGGCCACTCATGGCTGCGATGCGCCATGGTCAGTAGGTTGGCGGCGGTCAGGTGGCATTTACCGTCCCGCGTGTCTGGAGAAGGGGAGACCGTAGCGGCATTGGCCGCCCACATTGCGGAGGCGGACCATGCCGCAGCGCGGATTGGAGGCTCAGCGCTATTGTTGTGGGTGCCCAGGGATTGCAACCAGACCATGTTCGGCCGCTTATGGGGAAGGAACAAGCCTTGGACCAGGCCCAGTTCCAGATTGCCGCGCATCTTGGAAATGCCCTGCAAGGCCGCGGCCTTTGGAAAAGCTACATGGCCTGCATTGCTGGTGGAGGCCAGATTGCCGAGGCTTAGTCCAGCATAATTATGGCTGGGACCTATAAGGCCATCGAAATTGATTTCCTTGAGGGGCATAGTTACCTCGTGGTGCGTAGCCGAGGGTATCCGTGTTGGGATTGGAGGGGAAGGGCTATGGTGAGGGGCGGTAGATGTGCGCTGCATAGCCGGGAGCCCGGAGTCTTGGGGGCTCGTGACAGTAGCGCCCGACGATCTTGGACAAGCCGTTCGTTCCGAGCGAAGTCGAGGGACAGCGGCTTGGCTCAACCTTCTCGACTTCAGAAGGCTGAAATTTATTTTGAGCGCCGCTTTGCCGGCAGTCGAAGGGCTCGGCATAAACGGTGGCGAGATAATCTAGGATGATCATGTCCTGTTTGGACGGATCACTCTTCATTTTGCGAACCTAGCCTAGAACGCGCCGACCGGCCAACGTCCTCCAACTACGCTCCGGACGAACGGCTCAATGTAAACAAGACGCACCTATGCCCCCGCCCGAGCGGCAGCGCTCCGGTCAAATATGGATCGGCTTGCCCAGAACCGCCATGGCGGCCTCCTTGACCGCTTCATTATGCGTGGGGTGCGCGTGGCATGTGTAGGCGATATCCTCCGACGACGCGCCGAATTCCATCGCTTGCGCCGCCTGCGCAATCATGGTGCCCGCGACCGAAGCAATTATGTGGACGCCGAGCACCTTGTCGGTGTCGGCATCCGCGATGACCTTTACAAAGCCGTCCGTGTCGCGGTTCGTCTTTGCCCGGCTGTTGGCCAGCATCGGAAATTTACCGATCTTGACCGCGCCGCGTTCCTTCGCCTGCTCTTCGGTCAGGCCGACGCTGGCGATTTCCGGATAGGTATAGACGACCGCCGGAATGACGTCATGATTTACCACGCCGGTAAGGCCGGCGATGTTCTCTGCAACGGCAATGCCTTCATCTTCGGCCTTATGCGCGAGCATGGGCCCCGGAATAACATCGCCGATCGCCCAGATGCCAGCAACCTTGGTAGAGAAATCATGGTCGGTTTCTATCTGGCCGCGATTATTGGTGACGAGGCCCGCATTTTCCAGCCCCAGCTTGTCGGTATTGGGTCGGCGGCCGATGGCGACGAGGACTGCGTCGGTCTCGATCGTTTCCGAAGCGCCGCCAGCGGCTGGCTCCACGGTCAGCTCCGCCTTGCCGTTTTTGGCGGTAGCGCCGGTGACCTTTGTGGAAAGCTTGATCTCAAATCCCTGCTTCTTGAACAGCTTGGCGGCTTCCTTGCGTACTTCGCTGTCCATTCCGGGAAGCAACTGATCAAGAAATTCGACCACTGTCACCTTCGCGCCCAGACGACGCCATACGGACCCGAGTTCAAGGCCGATGACTCCGCCTCCGATAACGACCATATGCTTGGGCACTTTGGACAGGGCCAACGCGCCCGTGCTGTCAACGATAACCTTGTCGTCGATTTCTACGCCCGGCAGCGGGGTGACGGATGAACCGGTGGCAATGACGATGTTTTTCGCGCTATAGCTTTTTCCTGCCACTTCGACTGTATGCGCGTCCTTGAACGCGGCATATCCCTTCAGCCAATCAACCTTGTTCTTTTTAAAGAGATACTCGACCCCGCCGGTAAGCTCTCCTACCGCCTTGGTTTTTTCCGCGTGCATCTGCGCCACGTCGATCTTCGCGCCCGTTATTTTAACCCCGAACTTTTCAAGCGCGCCGGAGGCAGCTTCTTCATAGAGTTCCGACGCGTGGAGGAGTGCCTTGGACGGGATGCAGCCGACATTCAGGCAGGTTCCACCCAATGTTTCTCGCCCTTCCGCACAGGCCGTTTTCAAGCCCAACTGCGCTGCACGAATGGCGGCGACATAGCCACCGGGACCAGCACCGATTACCAGGACGTCATAGTCGAACTCTGCCATTTTAACCTCTTCAAATGTGCTCCTGCGAAAGCAGGAGCCCAGGGTGGTTCAGAACAAGCGGTCGAACAGATCCAGCCATTGGGGGTTTTCCCGCTCTATCAGCTCAACCTTCCAACTCCGTTTCCATTTCTTCATTTGCAGTTCGCGACGGCGCGCTTTCTGCAAGTCCTCATAATGCTCGTACCAGACCAGCAATTTGCAGCCATGTTCCCGGGTGAAGCCGTTGATCAGGCCATTTGCGGTGCTGATAGGCTCGTGCCACGAGATGGTTGGTCACGCCGAGATACAGCGTTCCATTTCGCCGGTTGGCCATCAGGTAAACGAAGCCTGCTTTCGTGGTGCCCTCCACCCTGGGCTCCTGCTTTCGCAGGAGCACTGAAACTACAGATCGATCAGCAACCGGGTCGGATCCTCGATCGCGTTCTTGAGCGCCACCAGGAACGTCACTGCTTCGCGCCCGTCGATGATGCGATGGTCATAGGATAGCGCCAGATACATCATCGGCCGCGCCACGATCTGACCGTTCACGACGACCGGCCGTTCCTCGATGCGGTGGAGGCCCAGAACCGCGCTCTGCGGCGGGTTGATGATCGGGGTGGAGAGCAGCGAGCCGAAGACGCCGCCATTGGAAATGGTGAAGGTGCCGCCCTTCATTTCCTCGATGGTGAGCGAGCCGTCCTTGGCGCGCTTGCCGAAGTCGCCGATGGTCCGCTCGACCTGCGCCACGCTCATGTCCTGTGCGTCGCGGATGACCGGCACGACAAGGCCATTGGGAGCACTGACCGCGACCGAAATGTCGGCATAGTCGTGGTACACGATCTCGTCGCCTTCGATGAAGGCATTTACTGCAGGTACATCCTTCAGCGCCATGCAGGCGGCTTTCACGAAAAAGCCCATGAAGCCAAGCCGGACGCCATGCTTCTTTTCGAACAGGTCCTTATATTTGGTGCGCGCCTCCATGACCGCGGTCATGTCGACATCGTTGAAGGTCGTGAGCAGGGCCGCATTTTCCTGAGCGCTTTTCAAGCGCTTGGCGACGGTCTGGCGCAGGCGGGTCATGCGGACCCGTTCTTCCTTGCGGCCGGCGGCGACCGGAGCGGCGACAGGAGTCAAAGCGGGTGCAGGCGTCGCGGGACGTGCACTTCCGGCTTCGACGGCAGACATGACGTCATCCTTGGTGAGGCGGCCGTCCTTGCCCGATCCTTTGATGCTGCTGGGATCAAGCCCATGCTCCAGCACCAACCGGCGGACGGCAGGGGACAGGGTGAGCGCGGCGGAACTGCCTTCAGTTGATACCGCTTCAAGGGACGGAGCCGGAGCCGCAGCGGCGGCAGGTGCGGATGCCGCTTGAGCCTGTGCAGCGGGTTTTGCGGGGGCTCCGACGCCATCCTGGATATAGGCGATAATTGCGCCGACCTCGACCGTGTCGCCTTCAGCCACCACCAGATCGCCCATGACGCCGGCCTTGGGAGCAGGCACGTCAATCGCGACCTTGTCGGTTTCAAGGCTGGCAACCGGTTCATCGGCGGCCACTGGATCACCAGGCTTCTTCAACCATTGGCCGACCGTTGCTTCGGTGATGGATTCGCCGAGAACCGGCACTTTGACTTCGATTGCCATGGTCTTGATCAACCCTTCTGCTGGCGTTTGATTTCTTCACGGACGCTGTGCCCCAGAGCATCGGCGACTAGCGCGCCCTGTTCGGCGACGTGGCGCTTGGCAAGGCCGGTAGCCGGGGAGGCGGATGCCTTGCGGCCGGCATAGCGGGCGCGCTTTGGCCCGATGTCCGCCTGGGTGAGGCACTGTTCGATATAGGGCTCGACGAAGAACCAGGCACCGTTATTCTTGGGCTCTTCTTGCGCCCACACAATTTCTTCCAGATTGGTCATGCGTTTCAGACGCGTCACCAGC
Source organism: Rhizorhapis suberifaciens (assembly GCF_014200045.1). Lineage (GTDB taxonomy): Bacteria > Pseudomonadota > Alphaproteobacteria > Sphingomonadales > Sphingomonadaceae > Rhizorhapis > Rhizorhapis suberifaciens. The sequence goes on along the minus strand of NZ_JACHOV010000008.1, from coordinate 173,476 downwards.
GGCTCGGCGGGGAAGGGGTAAAGCTGTTCGAGGCGGACGATCTGGGTATTCTTGTCACCGGCCGCGTCTCGCGCTTCGATCAGGTCATAGGCTACCTTGCCCGTGCAAAGGACCAGGCGCTTCGTATCTTCGTCCTTGGGCGCGCTGGGATCCGACAATATTCGCATGAAATGCGTGTCGCCCATGAAATCTTCGGCCTTTGACACCGCCATTTTATGACGAAGCAGCGACTTCGGGGTCATGATGATGAGCGGCTTGCGGAAGGAACGCAGCATTTGCCGCCGCAGGATATGGAAGTAATTTGCGGGCGTGGTGCAGTTCGCTACCTGGATATTGCCCTCTGCACAAAGCTGCAGATAGCGTTCCAGGCGCGCGGAGCTGTGTTCGGGGCCTTGACCCTCATAACCATGAGGCAACAGCAGGACGAGGCCGTTGGCGCGTAGCCACTTAGATTCCGAAGAGGCAATATATTGGTCGATTACGATCTGTGCGCCGTTGGCGAAATCGCCGAATTGCGCTTCCCAGAGGACCAGTGTTTTTGGATCGGCCATGGCATAGCCATATTCGAAACCGAGCACGCCATATTCTGATAGCGGGCTGTCCAGCACCTCGAAGCGCCCATGGGGAACAGTCGAGAGCGGAATATATTTCTCTTCGCTGTTCTGATCGACCCAGACGCTGTGCCGTTGGCTGAAAGTGCCGCGCCCTGAATCCTGGCCCGAAAGGCGCACACTATAGCCTTCGGAAAGCAAGCCGCCAAAAGCCAGCGCCTCCCCAGTGGCCCAGTCGAAATTTTGACCGGTGCGGAACATTTCCGCCTTCTGGTCCAGGATACGACGGAGTGTCTTGTGGACGTTATGGTTCTGCGGAACTGCCGTCAGGGTGCGGCCAAGGCTGTCTAACAGCTTCTTTTCGATTGCGGTATCGACATTCTGCCGAGCAGTTTCGATGTCCGCGGGCTGATGCAGGCCCGACCAGCGGCCCGCAAACCAATCCGCTTTGTTGGGCTTGTAGCTTTTTGCGCTATCGAACTCGTCTTCGAGATGTCCGGTGAATTCAGCGGTCACCGATGCGGCAAAGCTGTCATCAACCACGCCTTCGCTCTTTAGGCGCGCCGAGTAGATTTCGCTGACCGGCGGATGCTTCCGAATTTGGGCGTACATCAGCGGCTGCGTGAAGCTGGGCTCATCGCCCTCATTGTGACCAAAGCGGCGATAGCACCACATGTCGATGACGATGTCGCGGTGGAAGGTCTGGCGGAACTCAATCGCCATTTTGCAGGCAAAGGTCACGGCCTCAGGATCATCGCCATTCACGTGGAAGATGGGCGCCTGCACCCCCTTGGCCACATCGCTGGGATAGGGTGAGGAGCGTGCGAACTGCGGCGAGGTGGTAAAGCCCACCTGGTTGTTGACGATGAAGTGGATGCAGCCGCCAGTATTGTATCCGCGAATGCCCGAAAAACCGAGGCATTCCCAGACGATGCCTTGACCTGCAAAGGCCGCATCGCCGTGGATGAGAACCGGCAGCACTTCCTTGTGCTGCGCGAGGTCGTCGCGAATCACCTGCTGCGCGCGGACCTTGCCGAGCACTACCGGATCGACGGTTTCAAGGTGCGATGGGTTAGGCACCAGCGACATGTGGACGTTGACGCCGTCGAACTCGCGGTCGGTCGAGGTGCCAAGGTGATATTTGACGTCGCCTGATCCTCCGACGTCCTCGGGATTGGCTGTGCCACCCGAAAATTCGTGAAAGATGACGCGGAAGCCCTTCGCCATGACATTGGCCAGCACGTTGAGGCGGCCGCGATGCGCCATGCCGTACACGATCTCGCGCACGCCATAATGGCTGCCATATTTAATGACGCTTTCCAGCGCCGGGATCATGGATTCGCCGCCATCCAGGCCAAAGCGCTTGGTCCCGACATATTTCTTGCCGAGAAATTTCTCATATTGCTCGGCGTGAATGACCTTGGCCAAAATCGCTTTCTTGCCTTCCGGCGTGAATTCAATGGCCTTGTCCTTGCCCTCCATGCGATCCTGAAGGAAGCGGCGCTCCTCCACGTCGGAGATGTGCATATATTCCAGCCCAACATTGCCGCAGTAGTTGGCGCGCAAGATGTCGACCAGTTCACGCACGGTAGCGTTTTCAAGGCCCAGAGCGCCGCCCAGATAAACAGGCTTGTCAAGATCAGCGCCGGTAAAGCCGTGATATTCAGGGGTCAGATCCGCAGGCAAGTCCCGCTTGCTAAGGCCGAGGGGGTCGAGATTGGCGGCCAGATGCCCGCGCACGCGATAGGTGCGAATGAGCATCATGGCACGGATCGAGTCCGCGGCGGCGGCGGCAATGTCGGAGGCCGAGACAGCAGCCTTGGCCGGCTTGGCCGACTTTCCCTCAACCACCATCTGGGTTGGATCGAGGGCAGCCGTTAAACTGTCATCGTTTACTGGGGGCCAGTTCTTCCGCTGCCAGCTCGGCCCGGAAGCGCTTTGTTCCAGCCCGTCGAACCAGCGCTGCCATTCAGGCGCGACGCTCGAGGGGTTGACGGCAAACTGGCGGTAGAGCGATTCCACGAAGGAGGGGCTCACGCCCTCAATGCCTTCGAAATCCTGACCCTCGAAACCCATGAGACTTGTCCTTGATTGCCGGCCCGCCGCCGGGAAAAGCGGCGGGCTTTCTGGCTTGTTCTGAAAACAGAACGGATCGGCGTGCTATCGCCTTAGGCGGGAACGCCCTTCAGCAACGCGGCAAGGGTGGTGCCGAGTTCGGACGGGCTGGGGGACACGCGAATGCCCGCCGCTTCCATGGCGGCGATCTTGTCCTCCGCGCCGCCCTGGCCACCGGAGACAATCGCCCCAGCATGGCCCATGCGGCGGCCCGGAGGAGCAGTACGTCCGGCGATGAAGCCGACCATCGGCTTCTTGCGACCGCGCTTCGCCTCATCCTTGATGAACTGCGCGGCCTCTTCCTCAGCGCTGCCGCCGATTTCGCCGATCATGATGATGGATTCAGTGGCATCGTCCGCCAGGAATAGTTCCAGCACGTCAATGAAGTTGGTGCCGTTGACCGGGTCGCCGCCGATGCCGACCGCAGTGGTTTGTCCAAGGCCGGCTGCCGTGGTCTGATGCACGGCCTCATAAGTGAGCGTGCCAGAGCGGGAAACAACGCCGACGCTGCCCTTCTGGAAAATGCTACCCGGCATGATGCCGATCTTGCATTCATTCGGCGTCAGGACGCCCGGGCAATTGGGGCCGATCAAACGCGACTTGGAACCGCTCAGTGCCCGCTTTACGTGCACCATATCAAGAACCGGGATGCCTTCGGTGATGCAGACGATAAGCGGGATTTCCGCGTCGATGGCTTCCAGGATGGAGTCAGCCGCGAAGGGCGGCGGCACATAGATGACGCTGGCGTCCGCGCCGGTCGCCTGCTTGGCCTCCTGCACCGTGTCGAAGTTCGGCAGGCCGATATGGGTCGTGCCGCCCTTGCCCGGCGTCACGCCGCCGACCATCTGCGTGCCATAAGCCAGCGCCTGCTCCGTATGGAACGTGCCGGTCGCGCCGGTCATCCCCTGAGTAAGCACTTTCGTGTTTTTGTTCACGAGAATTGACATCTAATTCCGTCCTTTCAGTACCCCGGCGAAGGCCGGAGCCCAGTTGCTACGCCAGAGACAAAAACAAATCGTCCCTACCGGGATTCTCCGCCTCGATCTCGCAAATTTTCGGTGCCCGGCGCCATTCCTTCATATGCATTTCCACCTAATTATCTGGACGATTGGGCAGAGCTGGACGCGCCTTGCGCCGGGATATATATCAGGCGAGTGAACCGTCGATATTCTTACAAGCGACCAACAGTTCCTTCACCGCATCGATCGACACGTCCAGATTTGCCTTGGCCTCTTCGCTGAGCTTGATCTCGATGATCTTCTCCACGCCGCCCGCGCCGATCACCACCGGTACGCCGACATAGAGGCCGTCGACGCCGTACTGGCCATCGACATAGGCCGCGCAGGGCAGGACGCGCTTCTTGTCCTTGAGATAGGCTTCGGCCATCGCAATGCCGCTGGTCGCGGGCGCGTAAAAGGCAGAGCCGGTCTTGAGCAGGCCAACGATTTCGCCGCCGCCCGAACGGGTGCGCTGCACGATCGCGTCGATGCGCTCCTGCGTTGAAAAGCCCATTTCGATCAGGTCGGGAATGGGGATGCCCGAAACCGTCGAATATTCGATGACCGGAACCATCGTGTCGCCGTGGCCGCCGAGCACGAACGAAGTAACGTCTTTCACCGAGACATTGAACTCTTCGGCAAGGAAATGGCTGAAACGCGCACTATCCAGCACGCCCGCCATGCCGACGACCATGTGGTGCGGTAGGCCGGAAAACTCGCGCAGCGCCCACACCATCGCGTCAAGCGGATTGGTGATGCAGATGACAAAAGCGTTGGGAGCGTTGTTCTTGATGCCCTCGCCAACCGCCTTCATGACCTTCAGGTTGATCCCCAGCAGATCGTCGCGGCTCATGCCCGGCTTGCGAGCAACGCCGGCAGTGACGATGATCACGTCCGCGCCCGCTATGTCGGCATAATCATTTGAGCCGGTGATTTTCGAATCGAAGCCCTCGACCGGACCGCACTGCGCCAGATCAAGCGCCTTGCCCTGCGGCACGCCCTCGACCACGTCGAAGAGGACGACGTCGCCCAGTTCCTTCGATGCAGCGAGATGCGCCAGCGTCCCACCGATATTGCCGGCACCAATGAGCGCAATCTTCTTACGGGCCATGATATCAACTCCCAAAGGGCCGGCAAACGACCGGCAGAGAAAAAGCCCCGCCCGCTTAGGGATAAATTATAAAGAGTTCAACCGCTCAAAAGCGCCTGAAGCCGATTATCTTTGCAACTCATTCGCAAGCGCAATAATCTTCAAAAAGATATCAAGGGAAGTTTGTATAAGGTCAAACAAAAACGCCCCGCTGGTGGGCGGGGCGTTCATGATTTTTACGGGGCGAAGCCTTAGACTCGCATCGGCATCAGCACATAAAGCGCCGCGCTCTTGTCATTTTCGCGCAACAATGTGGGCGCTGCGGCGTCCGCCAAGTGAAGCTCGACCAGATCGCCCTGCATCTGCTGCAATATGTCCAGCAGATAACGGGCGTTGAAGCCAATCTCAAACGCTTCGCTGCTATAGTCGCCCGGCACTTCTTCGGCCGCGGTGCCGTTTTCAGGGCTGGTAACGGAAAGAGTGATCTTGTCACGGTCCAAAGCCATCTTCACGGCGCGGGTCTTTTCCGTGGCAATCGTGGCGACGCGGTCAACGCCTTCCTCAAAGCTGCGTGGGTCGATCCGGAGCAGCTTGTCATTGCCGGTCGGGATGACGCGGCTGTAATCGGGGAAAGTACCGTCGATCAGTTTGCTGGTCAGAATCGCACTGCCCAGGCCAAAGCGGATCTTGCTGGCGCTCAAGTCGACCAGCACACTGCCGTCCACTTCGTCGAGCAGCTTGCGCAGCTCACCGATGCATTTGCGCGGCACGATGATGTCCGGCATCCCTTCCGCACCATCCGGCCGGGGAACGGTTACCCGGGCGAGGCGATGACCGTCAGTCGCAGCAGCCTTCAGCACCGGTTGGGCTTCATCCGACACGTGCAAGAAGATGCCGTTCAGATAATAACGCGTCTCTTCAGTCGAAATGGCAAAGCGCGTCTTGTCGATGATCTGGATGAGGGTAGAGGCGGGCAGCTCGAAACTGACCGGCAGATCACCCTCGGCAATCACGGGAAAATCGTCGCGGGGCAAAGTTTGCAGGCTAAACCGGGCGCGGCCTGCATTGACCTGCATTTTGCCCTCCGCCGCCGACAATGACACCTGGCTTCCCTCGGGCAGCTTGCGGACAATGTCGAACAAGGTATGCGCGGAAACCGTGGTTGCGCCAGGGGTCTCCACCTGGGCTTGAACGGTGTCAACAATCTGGAGGTCGAGATCCGTCGCCATCAGTTTGATCGCGCCGTCGGAGGTGGCCTCGATCAAAACATTGGACAGGATGGGAATGGTATTGCGCCGTTCCACCACCGATTGCACGTGGCTAAGGCTTTTGAGCAAAGTCGCCCGTTCTATTGTCGCCTTCATTCCCTGTTCCGCTTCTATTCTGACCCTGCCAAGGAATGGTGGGCCGCTGTGGTGAAAGGATTCTTTCCTTCATTACCAGCTATGATGAGCGGAGCAAGGAGGGACGAGACGCTTTTGTAGTGCCAATGCTTGCAAAGCCGCTATAATTGCGCTTGGTGGCGCGGAGATGAAGCGCGCGTTCCTTTTTTTCCTGGCGGCAATGACTCTGGTGACTCCGGCGCATGCTCGGGAATCATTGGGCGTGTTCGGAAGCTGGGGGGCGTTCCGGGATCCTGGTCCACCCCGCTGCTATGCCATTGCCGAGCCGGAAAGGCGGGCGAGCAATGGCCGCTGGCGCGCCTTTGCGTCCGTGGGCTATTGGCCAAGGAAGGGCGTTCGCGGCCAAGTGCATTTTCGCTTGAGCCGGGAACGGGACCTGAAGTCTCCAGTCATGCTGGCCATTGGAGTTCGCCGCTTTGACCTGATCGCGGGCAGCGCGGACGCATGGGCGCCGAACAAGCGCGTGGACGCCGCGATCATCGCCGCTATCCGGATGGGTGCCAGCATGAGTGTACGGGGGGCAGGCAAAAATGGTTCCCGTTTCGTTGATCTCTACGGCCTGCGCGGGGCGGCGACGGCCATTGATGCGGCGGCTTTGGCGTGTGCGAGATTGTAGCATCATCGCCACTCCGCCGGCACAGCCTGAAGCCGTCCTCTGATAGTCCGGCTTCGACGAGGAAACTGAGCCACTTCCTCGCCGCTGGCTTTTTCGCGCCTTTGCACCTATATGCGCGCCATGCAGATTCCCGGCCATATAGACCCCGTGCCAGTGCCGCGCGAAGTAACCCCGCGTGATGATGGCCGCATTGATCTTCTTGGTCTGAACAAAGTCCAGATCCGTTCCGTGCTGGAGGAGGCTGGCCTCGACGCCAAGCAGGCGAAGCTGCGGTCCAAGCAATTGTTTCACTGGCTTTATCATCGCGGCGAAACCGATTTCGAACGGATGACCGACCTCGCCAAGCCTATGCGCGGCTGGATGGCGGAGCGCTTCGTCGTTGGCCGGCCAGAGGTGGTGGAGGCGCAGGTCTCCTCTGACGGCACCCGCAAATGGCTGCTCCGTTCGGACGACGGCCAGGATTATGAAATGGTGTTCATCCCGGATGCCGACCGCGGCACGTTGTGCGTTTCCAGCCAGGTGGGCTGCACATTGAATTGCCGCTTTTGCCACACTGGCACCATGCGGCTCGTGCGGAATCTCACTCCAGGGGAGATCGTGGGGCAGGTAATGTTGGCCCGCGACGCACTGGGCGAATGGCCTCGGGGGAACATGGCCGCCGCTAATGACGCGGGCGATGACGAAGATGACGATGCGCCGCAATATACCACAGATGGACGGATGCTCACCAATATCGTCATGATGGGCATGGGTGAGCCGCTTTATAATTTCGATAATGTCCGGGACGCATTGAAGGTCGTGATGGACGGCGACGGATTGTCGCTCAGCAAGCGACGCATTACGCTTTCTACCTCCGGGGTCGTGCCGATGATGGCGCGCGCGGGAGAAGAGATCGGCGTGAACCTTGCCGTGTCGCTACACGCGGTGACCAAAGATGTCCGGGATGAAATCGTACCGATCAACCGCAAATATGGCATTGAGGAACTGTTGGAAGCCTGCGCCGCCTATCCGGGCGCAAACAATGCCCGGCGCATCACCTTTGAATATGTGATGCTGAAAGACAAGAATGACAGCGATGAGGATGCGCGGGAACTTGTCCGCCTGATCCGCAAATACCGCCTGCCGGCCAAGGTCAACCTGATCCCTTTCAACCCCTGGCCCGGTGCATCTTACGAATGTTCCAGTCATGAGCGGATCAAGCGCTTTTCCGACATCATCTTTGAAGCGGGTATATCCGCGCCCGTTCGGACTCCCCGCGGGCGCGATATCATGGCCGCCTGCGGGCAGTTGAAATCGGCTTCCGAGAAGAAGAGTCGGGCGGAGCTTGACCGGCTGGCGGAAGAAAAGCTGGCCGCGTTAGGTTAAAAGCGTCCGTCTCACAAAAATCAATCGGCAAGGAACTCCGCCAATATCCGAGTGACCGCTTCGGGCGCTTCCACCGGCAACATATGGCCTGCGCCTTCCACGACTTTCAGGTGACCCTGCGGCGCTGCCTGGGCTATGGCTTCATGCTGGGTCACCGGAGCCCATTCGTCCTCGCTGCCGGTTACGGCCAGGACAGGGCAGGTGAGAGAGGCAAAAAGATTCGTTCTGTCAGGGCGGGTCAAGAGCGCTTGCTGCTGAAGCGCAAAGGTCTCAGGGGTGCAGCGCTCCAGCATTTCTGTAATGCCATGCACCAACCCTTGGTTGCGCCGGTTCGCCGCCCCAATCATCGGCGGCAGCCAGTCCCGCGCTACCGCCGCCATGCCCTCCTGCCGGGCGGTCTCGACCAGCTTCATCCGTCCTTCCCTCTCATGTTCGCTCGGGCCGTGAGCGCCGCTGTCCAGAAGCACGAGCTTCGCGATCCGCTCCGGCGCCAGTGCCGCGACCTCCAATGCCACGCGTCCGCCCATGGAATGACCGACCACAGCCAATGGGCCGACGGTGCCGCTCACGATCCGTTCGGCCATTTGCTGCAGCGTGCCGCAGCCATCCGTCCGCGCGATCATGAGGGGCGCAATCCGGCTCAGCGCCCCGATCTGGTGGCGCCAGACCCAGCCGTCGTTCATCAGCCCTGGTATAAGGACAATTTGCATGCTTTCGGTTCTCCCTGATCTACCCATCGCTATAGCAGAATCGCGCCCGGCGCTATCCTGCCTATTTGACCTGCGCCCAGCACCCGCTAAAGCGCGATCATGACTAACGAACTGCCAAAGACCTTCGATCCCGCCGCCATGGAGGCGCGTTGGTATGCCCATTGGGAGAGCAACGGACTCTTCCGGCCCGAAAGGCCCCACGCCCAACCCTTCACCATCGTGAATCCGCCGCCCAATGTGACGGGGTCGCTTCATGTCGGCCATGCGCTGGACAATACTTTGCAGGACATTGTGATCCGTTATGAGCGGCTGCGCGGCAAGGATGCGCTTTGGGTGGTGGGCACCGACCATGCGGGCATTGCGACGCAGATGGTCGTCGAACGGCAAATGGCGCAGCAGCAGCAAAAGCGCACCGATTTCACGCGCGAAGAATTCGTCGCAAAGGTCTGGGAATGGAAGGAGGAGAGCGGCGGCCAGATCACCGGCCAGCTTCGCCGCCTTGGCGCGTCCATGGATTGGGCCAATGAGCGCTTTACCATGGATGAGGGCTTTTCGAAGGCCGTGACCAAGGTCTTCGTTGATCTGTATAACCGTGGCCTGCTGTACCGCGACAAGCGTCTCGTCAATTGGGACCCGCGTTTCAAAACCGCGATTTCCGATCTGGAGGTCGAGACCAAGGAAGTGCAGGGCAAGTTCTGGCACTTCAAATATCCGCTGGAGGACGGGTCCGGACACATCTCTGTCGCCACCACCAGGCCCGAGACGATGCTCGCCGACATGGCTGTCGCGGTGAACCCGGAGGATGAGCGGTATAAGGCACTCATCGGAAAGAGGGTGCGTCTGCCCATTACCGGCCGCCTTGTTCCGATTGTCGGTGACGAACATGCTGACCCGGAACTGGGTTCCGGCGCGGTCAAGATCACGCCGGGACATGATTTCAATGACTTTGAGGTCGGCAAGCGGGCAGGGATCAAGGCCGCCGACATGCTCAACATGCTGGATGCCGATGCGAAGGTGATTCAGACGTCGGACGGCCTTATTCCAGGCGAGCTACTAAGCCTCGGCCGGTTCGAAGCGCGGACGATGGTCGTCGCCATGATCGAACAGGCGGGGTTGCTTGAACAGATCGAAGATCGCGTGATCCAGACGCCATTCGGCGACCGTTCCGGCGTTGTGATCGAACCATGGCTGACCGATCAATGGTATGTGGATGCAGAAACGCTAGCCAAACCGGCGATAGAGGCGGTGAAGACCGGCAAGATCGAGATCATCCCCAAGACGTGGGAAAAGACCTATTTCAACTGGATGGAGAATATCCAGCCCTGGTGCGTGTCCCGCCAGCTTTGGTGGGGGCACCAGATCCCGGCATGGTACGATGCTGACGGGGATGTCTATGTCGCTGAGCATCAGGGGGAGGCCCAGGCGCAGGCCGGCAACAAGTCCCTTAGCCGCGATCCGGACGTCCTCGACACCTGGTTCTCCTCTGCCCTCTGGCCCTTTGGCACCCTTGGCTGGCCCGATGCGACTCAAAAGCCCCTTCCCTTCAGGGGAGGGGTTGGGGTGGGGCCTGTGTCCCACGACGGCACCGCACAAATGACAGCCCCCACCCCCGGCTCCTCCCCTGAAGGGGAGGGGGGGCTGTTGCAGCGCCATTACCCCAATGACCTTCTGATTTCCGGTTTCGACATCCTCTTCTTCTGGGATGCGCGGATGATTATGCAAGGCATCGAATTTATGAAGGAAGTGCCGTTCCGCCGGCTCTATCTCCATGGCCTTGTCCGCGCGGCCGATGGCCAGAAAATGTCCAAGTCCAAGGGCAATGTCGTCGACCCGCTGGGCCTGATCGACCAATATGGCGCCGATGCCCTCCGCTTCTTCATGGCGGCGATGGAAAGCCAGGGCCGCGATGTGAAGATGGACGAAAACCGTGTCCAGGGTTATCGCAACTTTGCGACGAAGCTATGGAATGCGGCGCGTTTCTGCCAAGCCAACGGCATCGGTGCGAGCGGCACGCTGCGTGCGCCCGATGCGGCTCTGCCCGTCAACCGCTGGATCATTGCAGAGACGGTGGCGACGGTTCAGGCGCTTGATCTCGCCATGGCGGAGTTGCGCTTCGATGCGGCCGCGAACGCAATCTATCATTTCGTCTGGGATCGCTTCTGCGACTGGTATCTGGAACTGATCAAAGGCCAGATGGATGATGAGACGAAGGCCGTCGCCGGCTGGGTGCTGGACCAGATCCTGGTTATGCTGCATCCGTTCATGCCCTTCGTCACCGAAGAATTGTGGCATGCTCTTGGGGAACGCGACAACGAGATCATCATCGCCCATTGGCCGCAGCCTGACGCTCATGCGCTGGACCGGTCGGCCAGTGAAGAAATCGATTGGCTGATCCGGCTCGTCTCCGGCATCCGCACGGCGCGAGCCGAACTGAATGTACCTCCAGGAGCCAGGATGGCGGTTCATGTCCGTGACGCATCGGCGGTAACAGTCGAACGTCTTGAACGACAGGCCAGCGTTCTGGCGCGGTTGGCGCGTGTGGAGAAACTGTCCTTCGATCCGGCTGCCGAAGGCGGAGCGGCGCAAGTAGTTGTCGATGAGGCGACTTATGTTCTGCCGCTCGAAGGCGTCATCGATCTTGGCGCGGAAAGGACTCGGCTCGTCAAGGGGTTGGAAGCCGCGGTAAAGGAACGCGATGCGCTTGCCAAGCGTCTCGAAAATCCCGCCTTTGTCGAACGCGCCAAGCCGGAGGCTGTTGCGAAGGCCCGTGAGGATTTTGCCGACAAGTCCGCTGAAGCGGAGCGCCTGCAGGCGGCGCTGCAACGGTTAGGGTAGGCGCTGATTTAAGGAAGTTGGGCTCCTGCCTGCACAGGAGCCCAAACCAATCGATCGGCTCAACCCTTGATGGATACCACTGTTGCGGGCCGCTTCGCCGGCATGGCATCCTCGCGGTAGAGGCTTTCCATCGGCTCGTCGGTGACTTCATGAAGCTCGCCCGAACCAAAGCCGTTGAATGCCGTACGCATGGCGCAGCCATAGGCGCCGAGCATGCCGATCTCGATATAGTCGCCGGCCTTGATGTCCGCAGGCAGCAGAAAGGGTCCTGCCATATGGTCCATGTCGTCGCAGGTCGGCCCATAGAAGCTGAATGCTTCCATGTCCGCTTCGCTCTCTTCCTCACGCAGCAGCTTGACTGGAAACCGCCAGCCGACATGAGCGGCATCGAACAGCGCTCCATACGCGCCGTCATTGATGTAAAGCTCTTCATCCCGGCGACGCTCCACGCGCACGATCAGGCTGCTATATTCGGCGCTCAGCGCCCGGCCGGGTTCGCACCATAGTTCAGCGGAATAGCTGATCGGCAGGCTTTCGAAGGCGCGGTCGATGGCGTCGAAATAAAGCTCCAGCGCGGGAGGCTCCATTCCTGGATATACGGACGGAAATCCGCCGCCCACGTCAATGACGTCGACGGTGACCGACGCGCCGACGATGGCCGCCCGGACCCGCTCCATCGCCTGGGTATAAGCGTGCGGCGTCATGGCCTGGCTGCCGACGTGGAAGCAGATGCCGAGTGCATCCGCCGCCTGACGCGTAGCCATCAGCAATTCCTTGGCCTCGCTCGGTTCGATCCCGAATTTGGATGCCAGGCTCAACTTCGAATAGTCCGATGAAACGCGCATGCGAACGCAGAGGTACAGGTCCGACGCGTTGTCCGTGGCGCGCATGATCTTTGCGAGCTCGTCCATCGTATCCAGCGAGAACACACGCACGCCATGCTGATGATATGCCTCGGCGATCGCCTCTTCAGGCTTCACGGGATGCATGAAGCACAGGACGGCCTCTGGCAGGACGCGAGCAACCAGCCGTACCTCCGCGATCGAGGCCACGTCATAATGCGTGATCCCGCCTTCCCAAAGCGTCGTCAGAAGCTCTGGCGAGGGATTGGCCTTGACTGCATAGAGCGACTTGCCCGGAAACTTCTCAACGAAGAATCGTGCGGCCCGGCGTGCAGCCTGTGGACGAATGAGCGTTACCGGATCGACCGGTTTGAGGGCAGTAGCTATCCCCAGCGCGCTATGATGCTTGTACAACTCAAGGGACCTCCAGTGTATTTCGGCGACTTAACAAGCTGCCTTGCGGTGGAAGTCCCATGGGGCAGCAGGGGCGCGATATATAAACTGGGGGTCCCCATGTAAAGACTTTGGGGGAAAGAATCTTTGCGCGGGTTTCCGGTGATAACCGGGCGTGCCGCTTTGCGTGTCCGGCGGGTCGGAAAGTGCACTTCCTTGCTATGATAGCCGATTTCGGAAGTCGTCATAATCGAACGTCCGCACCTCGCGGAGCGAGTCGGCTTCGCTGTTCCACAGATAGATTGAGGGCAGGGGCACGCCGTTGAAGGTGTTGGTCTTCACCATCGAATAGTGCGCCTGATCCAGGAAGGCGATTCGCTGTCCCACATGCACGGCTTGGGGCAGATGATAATCGCCGATCACGTCTCCGGCGAGGCAGGAGGGGCCACCAAGCCGAATCAACGGCCCATCGTTCGGTTCAGCCAGCATCGCCGGGCGATATGGCGCCTCAATGACGTCAGGCATGTGACAAGTGGCGCTGATGTCGGTGATAGCGACCGGCATGCCGTTGTCGATGACATCCAGAATTTCGCCGACCAATATGCCGGCATCCAGCGCGACCGCTTCGCCCGGTTCAAGATAGAGTTCGAGGCCGGTCGTTTCGCGAACCCCTTTAAGAAAGGCAATAAGGCTATCACGCTGATAGTCGGCGCGTGTGATGTGATGTCCGCCGCCGAAATTCAGCCATTTGAGCTGTGGCAGGTGCGGACGGACCAACGGTTCAATTGCCGCCCAAGTGCGCTCCAGCGGTAGGAAATCCTGCTCGCAGAGCGTATGAAAGTGTAATCCGGAAACGCCCTCCAGGTCAGCGGCCTTGAGTTGGCTGAGCGGATGACCCAGGCGGCTATGCCGCTGGCAGGGGTCATATTTTTCGACTTCGCCCTCCGCATGTTCGGGATTGATGCGAAGTCCGACATCGAATTGCCTGCCTTGGCGGCGCGCATCTTCGATCAGCGGACGGAAGCGCGCGATCTGCGCTGGGCTGTTGAAGATGATATGGTCGGAAAGCGCCAATATCTGGCGTAGGTCATCTGCCTTGTATCCGGCGCAATAGGTTGCAAGTTCGCCACCATAATGATCCCGGCCGAGGCGTGCTTCATAGATTCCCGACGCGCAGACTCCATCCAGATATTCGGCGACCACGCTGCCCAGCGACCACATGGAAAAGGCTTTGAGCGCGGCCAGCATCCTGATGCCTGATTGGTCCCGCACTTCTTTCAGGATGGCAAGGTTTCGCCTTATCGCGGCCTCGTCCACCACAAAGCTGGGGGAGGGAACGCGACCGAGGTCGAAATGCGCAAAGGCTCCGGGATCGCCGGCTCTGGTTTCCATGGCATTCATTCCAAAATAGGCATCATCCCCCGGGAAGGCGGGTATCCATCTCCGGTTGCCGAGCCAAGTGGATGGGTCAGCAGATGGGTTCCCGCTTCCCCGGGGACGACGATAGAAAAATCAAAATTCGAGCGGGCCCGCTAATTCCTTTACCTGCCAGGGCAGACCGTGCTTGTTCAGCATGTCCATGAAGGGGTCGGGATCGAATTGTTCAATGTTGAAGACCCCTTCGCCCTTCCACGAGCCGGTCAGCATCATTGCCGCGCCGATCATCGCGGGCACGCCGGTCGTGTAGCTTACCGCCTGGTTGCCGGTTTCTTCAAATGCGTCCTCATGGTCGCAAATATTGTAGATATAGAAGGTCTTCTGCGCGCCGTCCTTTTCGCCTGTGGCAATGTCGCCGATATTGGTCTTGCCATGTGTGGTGGGGCCAAGGCTGGCGGGCTCCGGCAGCACGGCTTTCAGGAACTGCAGCGGAATGATCTCGCGTCCTTCGTAGATCACGGGATCGATCCGCGTCATGCCCACATTCTGAAGCACTTCGAGATGCTTGAGATAAGCATCGCCGAAGGTCATCCAGAAACGGATACGCTTGATCTCCGGCAGGTGCGTTTTGAGGGATTCGATCTCCTCATGATACATGAGGTACATGTTCTTCGGCCCCACCTGGTCGAAGTCGAAGCTCTGCTTATGGGACAGCGGCGGGGTCTCCACCCACTGCCCATTTTCCCAGTGGCGAGCGACCGCCGTCACCTCCCGGATATTGATCTCCGGATTGAAGTTTGTCGCGAAATGCTGGCCATGATCCCCGCCATTGCAATCAAGAATGTCGAGCGTGTCGATCCGGTCCAAATGGTGCTTCTTGAGATAGGTGGCAAAAACGCTCGTTACGCCTGGATCAAAGCCGGATCCGAGCAACGCCATCAGCCCTGCCTCTTTGAACCGGTCGTGTAGCGCCCACTGCCATTTATATTCGAACTTGGCCTCATCACGCGGTTCGTAATTGGCGGTGTCGAGATAATTGACCCCGGTTTTCAGGCACGCTTCCATGATGGAAAGGTCCTGATAGGGAAGGGCAAGGTTCACCACCAACGCAGGCTTCACCTTTTCGATCAGCGCCGCCGTGGCCTCAACATCGTCGGCATCGACCTCGGCCGTCTTCACGATGATGCCCGTGCGCGCCCTCACGGATTCTGCGATGGCGTCGCATTTTGCGATCCGCCGACTGGCGAGCGTGATGTCGCTGAAGATGTCGGGGTTCATGGCCATTTTGTGGACAGCCACGGAACCTACACCGCCCGCGCCAATGACAAGTACCTTGCTCAATTCATGCTCCCATGGTGGAAAAAGCTAGTTCGAATGAGCCCATATAGGGGCCGCGCATGACAGAGCAAAGTCACGGCGTTACGAAAAACGTAAGGGCTCCTTGAGTGTTATGCCGCTTGCCCGCCCTTGCGAGTCATGGCTAATAGGCTCCGGAATAAAGATTATGGGGGATAGAATGGCCAGTAGCGCGGCGGTGGCGGGACAGGAGCCCAGCCAAAAGGACATTAAACTCGTTATCGGCGCATCCTCGCTTGGCACCGTTTTCGAATGGTATGACTTCTTTATCTACGGAACTCTGGCTCCCATCATCGGTCGTGTTTTCTTCCCCACAGGCAATGTGACGCTGGAGCTTCTGCTTTCCCTCGCCGGGTTCGCGATCGGTTTCGGCTTTCGTCCGCTGGGAGCCGTATTGTTCGGCTATTTGGGTGATAAGCTCGGCCGCAAATATACCTTCCTTGTCACCATCACTTTGATGGGCCTTGGCACTGCGGCAATAGGTTTCGTTCCCTCCGAAGCCGCTATTGGCATGGCGGCGCCTGTCATCATCATCCTGCTCCGGATCGTCCAGGGCTTGGCGCTGGGCGGTGAATATGGCGGCGCCGCCATATATGTCAGCGAACATGCGCCTGATGAAAAGCGCGGCTTTTTCACCAGCTTCATCCAGGCGAGCGTCGCGGGTGGCTTCATTCTTTCCATCCTCATAGTGCTGGGCACCAAGTCGGTGATCAGCGACGGCGCCTGGAATGACTGGGGCTGGCGCATTCCCTTCGTCTTTTCGCTGCTGCTGCTCGCCGTGTCGCTCTACATGCGCCTGAAACTCAGCGAGAGCCCTGTCTTCAAGGCGATGAAGGAGGCGGGGGAGACCTCTGCCAATCCGCTGAAGGAAAGTTTTACCTATCCCGGAAACAAGCGGCGGATCCTGGTGGCGCTCTTTGGCCTGGCGGCCGGCCTCACCGTTATATGGTATACCGCCATGTATGGGGTCTTGTTCTTTTTGACTGGGCCGCAGCGGATGGAAAGTTGGATAGCCGAGACGGTCGTTGGCGTCGGTGCTATGGCAGGACTTTTCTGGTTCGTTTTCTTTGGCTGGCTGTCGGATCGGATCGGGCGGAAAAAGCCGATAGTCCTTGGCTATGCAGCAACCCTGGTGCTGCTATTCCCGCTGTTCCACCTGATGGGCAACGCCGCCAATCCAGGCCTTGCCGAGGCCGCGCGCCGCGCGCCAGTGGTGGTGACGGGGAGCGACTGCAGCTATAGTCCTTTTGCCAAGGAACAGGATACCGAGTGCGGCAAGGCATTGGATATGCTTTCAAAGCGCGGGGTTGCCTATAAAACGGTCGAGACGCCAAATGCGGACCGGACGCAGATCCGGATCGGTAGCGCATTGGTATCGGAAAATACCGCTGAGGCGCTGGAGCCCGCGCTGGCCGATGCGGGCTATAATCTGGAAAAGGTCCGCCCCTCTGGCCAAAGCATTGCGCTTATCATTGTAGCCATTCTGGTCCTTAGCGCATTGTCCGGAGCGACTTACGGACCGATGGCGGCGCTGCTTTCGGAGCTTTTTCCTCCCAGGATCCGCTATAGCTCCATGTCAATTCCCTATCATATCGGCACTGGCTATTTTGGCGGATTCCTGCCGCTGGTCAGCCAGTATATCGTTGCGAAGACGGGCGATCCCTATGCCGGGCTTTGGTATACTTTCGCCGTGGTCCTGATGGCGCTGCTTGTTACCATCTTCGGACTGAAGGAAACACGCTGGCAAAGTCTCGACGCGGCGTGAAGGGCGCGCTATCGCTCCGGCGATGACTTTGCCTCCTTCGCCCCTTCGCCTCCGTCTCGACAAGCAAGCGCTCGTCTCCAACTGGCGCTGGCTGAAGGCGCAAAGCGGCATTGCCGCTTGCGGCGCGGCGATCAAGGCTAATGGCTACGGTACAGACGCCGCGGGAGTTCTTCGCCATCTGGCGGAGGAAGGGTGCCGGGACTTCTTTGTTGCCACCTGGGCCGAGGCGCTGGCGCTTTTGCCGCTTCCGGATGGAATATCGCTTTCGGTCCTGCATGGCGTGCGGGCTGAAGACATGGCGGCTGCGTATCAGGCGGGAGTACGGCCGGTGCTAAATAGCGTGGAGCAGGTTCGGCGCTGGAAGGATGGCAGTGGCGGGTTCTGTGACGTCATGGTCGATACTGGTATGAACCGGCTCGGCATCAGCCTGGATGAGGCGAGATCGCAACTGCTGGATGGCCTCAAGATCAATATCTTCATGAGCCATCTTGCCTGCGCCGATGAGGATCATCCACTCAACGCGGTTCAGCTGGAACGTTTTTCGTCATTGCGGGCGGAGGTATCCGCCAAGCGCTATAGCCTGGCAAACAGCGCGGGCATTTGCCATGGGCAGGCCTATGCATTCGATCTGACGCGCCCTGGCCTGGCGCTCTATGGCGGCATCCCCCGGCCCGAAGCGCGCCCTCATATTCGGCAAATCGCCTTTCCCGAGGCGCAAATTCTCCAGCGCAAGATTGTGCGTGCGGGGGAGAGCATCGGATATAATGCCACACGAACAGCCGAACTCGATATGGAAGTCGCGGTCCTGAATGTCGGCTATGCCGACGGCTATCTGCGTGGCTTTTCCAGCAAGGGCCATGTGCTGACCTCCGGGGGGGCTGTTCTCCCGGTTGTTGGCCGTGTTTCAATGGACCTTCTGATCGTGGATGCATCGGACGCGCCGGAGCTAAAGGAAGGCGATTGGCTTGGCCTGGATTATCGCCTGGAGAACGCCTCCGCGATCTCCGGCCTTTCTCAATATGAACTTCTATCCGGCCTGGGTGATCGTTTCGAGCGTTACTGGAAATAACCCGTCGGAGTGCATTTACGGCTCGCGCATTCGCCTCAGCGCTAGAAAGTCGAACCACGCCACATCCACGGACCGCCGAACATTAAAACTAGGCAGGTACGCAGGATATAAGGGCCGCAACTGCCCGGGTAGAGCCTCGGGGCCCGGCCCGCGCATGATGCTGGAAATGATGCGGTTCTGGAAATGCCGGACACTGTAATTGATCATCCGGCGGTACTGCATCCGCCAAGTCCGCAGGTTTAAGACGTTCACTGGCTCGCAGTAGAAGCCGGCTCCGTCGGCTGGCACAACCCGTTCCCGATCCCAGTGCGCCTCATCCTGCAAGTCCGTCGCCGCAAGCGCCGCTATGAGGCCATCATCGCCGATCAGGTCGTCAGGCAGCCTGATCTTCTTGTCCCGCATCCGCCGCAGAAAGTCGCCTCGTACAGCATAGAGATCGCCGAACAGCCCGCGCTCGCTCCGCAATATCTCCTGATAGGTAAGGTGTTTGCGCCCGTTCATTGGCATTCCGCTGGATGCGTTGGCGCCTGGATAGCGCGTCAGCGCCTCCGCCAAGGCTTCAAGAGAACCAGGAGCAATCTCGGCGTCTCCATCCATGAAGATCATGACGTCATGACTTCCATTCCAGATGTCGAAGACGAAGCGGTTCCATGTCCGCGATTTACCGCCCGGATGGAGTTCGTGAACCTGTACGTTGGTCCGTTCCGCCGCGATTTGATGCGCTATCGAGGCGGTGCGGTCGGTGGACCCGTTCACCAAAATGTGAAATTCGGTCAGGCTTTGGTCAAGTGGCAGGCTGGCAAGGCATGTGCCGATCCGGTGCTCCTCATTATGCGCGAATATGGCCGTGCACAGCCGCATACCGCCGGTCAGATCCAGCCTTCCAGCACCTGATCAGGAGGACGGTGTCCGTCCGCCCACACCCGAATGTTGGCGATCACCTTATCGCCCGACGCCGCGCGGCCTTCGAATGTGGCAGAGCCCATGTGCGGCAGCAACACGACATTGTTGAGCGCCAGCAATCTGGGGCTGACCTCCGGTTCATGGCTGTACACGTCCAGGCCTGCGCCAGCGATCTGCCCATCCTCCAGCGCTTCAATAAGCGCGATTTCGTCAACGATTTCCCCACGGGACGTATTGATGACATAGGCGCTGGGTTTCATCGACGCGATCCGGCGGGCATCGACCATTTCGTGTGTTTCGGCGTTGTGCGGGCAGTGAATGGAGATGATGTCCGACGTTTGCAGCATGGCGTCAAGTTCAGGCACATAGGTGGCCTGTAACTCCTGCTCAACGCTGAGCGGCAACCGCCTGCGATTATTGTAGAATATGGAAAGCCCAAAAGCGCGGGCGCGGCGGGCGACTGCCTGGCCAATGCGGCCCATGCCGATGATGCCCAGTGTCTTTCCGCCAATCCGGTGTCCCAGCATGCCTGAAGGGCTCCATCCGGCCCATCGGCCGCTGCGCACCAGCTTTTCCCCCTCCGCCAACCGACGCGGCACCGACAGGATCAGGGCCATCGTCATGTCGGCGGTGTCTTCTGTCAAAACGCCGGGCGTGTTGGTGACCAGAATGTTTCGCGCACGGGCGGCCTTCAGATCGATATGATCCACCCCATTGCCGAAATTGGCGATGAGTTGCAGCCGGTCGCCGGCCTCTTCGATCAGGTCGCCATCGATATGGTCCGTAACCGTCGGTACCAGGACGTCGCAATTGCGCATGGAATTGAGCAGCGCGCCCCGGCTCATGGGTTCGTCGTTCGGACTGAAGCTGATGTCAAACAACTCCCGCATCCGGGCTTCCGTGCCGGGCGGTAGCCTGCGGGTGACGATGACCTTGGGATTGGTGGGACGGGGTCGTTTCGACATGATCTGGGGCTATCCGTTAGTCGACCGGAAGGTCAAGCAACAATGAGTCCTTCGTGGGAAATGAAGATAGCAATTAATGGCGTCTTGAAGCAGGTGCGGCGAACTGGCACAGGCAGAAAATGAGATCGTGGGTGGAAGAAGCATGATGACATTTCGGCTACGCGCTGTTTTCCTTGGCATTTCCGCCGGGGTCATGCTCATGGGCACGCCAGCGGCGGGACAGATGAAGAAACCGCCCTATTGGGCCTCGATTTCCAAGACAGAGGCGCGGATGCGGACCGGTCCCAGCGACGATTATCCGGCAAACTGGATCTATCGCCGCCGCGATCTGCCGGTGAAGGTTGTAGAAATCTACTCGCATTGGCGCAAGGTTGAGGATCCCGACGGCACACAGGGGTGGATGCATGTGAGGCTGCTGAGTGATCAACCGACCGCCATTGTTCAGGGCGGTGTGCAGCCTCTCAGGCAAGCCCCTGAAAGCGGCGCGACGGTCATCTATCGCGCGGAGCCGGGAGTGGTCGGCCGAATATCGGACTGTGAGGATGGCTGGTGTCTAATCGACATTCAGGGCCGCAAGGGATTCATTGAAAAAGCCCATCTATGGGGTGCGGCGGAATAGAGCGCTGCGCCTTAAACGATGATCATCTTAAACTGTCTGATCATCATTTGAGGCGCGATGCTCTAGCCGATCTCCTTCCGCAGGTCGGCGATCAGCTCCTTTACCAGCGAAAGGCGACTCTCCTCCTCATCCAATATCGCATGAAAGGCCTTTCGCTTGTACGCCGCCGCAGCGCCTGGCGGCAGGTGAACGCCGGCAGGCAGGCTGGAAAGCATGATGTCGATCAACCGGTCCGCGCCGTGGAGCCTGCCCCAAAGATAGTCATTTTCTCGATAAGCCCTGCTAAAAAATGCTCCGAAGCTGTTGAATTCTATTCCTTTCAAGGTCGCTTCCGCACCTCCCGCTCTTATGGCGGTGGCATCGTCAGGAGCGATCCGATCCACCTTTACGGGATCATATTCGTCCAGGCCTTCCCCCTGCAGCAGAGGAAGCGTGGCAATGTCGTAAAAGGGGAAACCGAGATAGGCGAGCAGCATCGCTCTCCTCTCCTCCTTGGGCAGCGCCCACAAGGCTTCGGAGAGCATGTGCTCGGCCCGCGAGTCCATTTCTTTCAGGTTGCGCTGTTCAGACAAGAGGTCGATGGCGGCCTGCGGTGCATCTGGTAGCACGGCAGCCGCGGCCACCATGGCTTCGTTGTAGAAATCGGCGGTCTCTCGTTCCAGATAGAGGGCAAGCGCCGCGTAAATGGCGTCATGAAAGCCAGTGATCGCGTCCTGAGGCGCGCTGCTTTGGATTTCGAGCGTCTCGGCAAGTCTTCGCGCCATGAAACGAAGGCGGCGAATGCGGAAGCCCAGGTCGTGATTGCGGAAGAACAGGACGACGGAATCCGACGCTCCGCCATTTGCCTTCTCGCCGATTCGGTCAAGGCCCCGTTCGCGCAGCACTTTCCATAGGCATGAGCGGAACAGTTCCCTTTGCGAAGGACTTCCGTCACCTCCCAGCCGAAACAACAGCGCCGCCATGTCCTCGGCGATACCCGACAGTTTCAAATGGCCATAAGCGGGATAGGCGTAGCCCGCCTGCCGTGCCGCCTGTTCCTGAGCCTTTCCACGCCAGGCCGCGAGCCGTGCCGGCGTCGGTCGGTCCAGAAAGAAGGTGCCGCCGAATAGGGCCTCCACACTTTCCTCGATTTTCGGACGCAAGGCCTCGGTGATGCGGCGCATGCGGCGGATGCGTTTTGAACGGTTTTCAATGGCTTCCAGACTGTCCCGGATGGGCTGCTCCCGGGGAATGTCAGACAATGCGCCGAAGATTGTGCGAAAAAAGCCCGGCAGGTTCTGCTCGCCGTCCTCGTCATCCCCTTCACGGCGGCGGCTCCAGCGAATGCTGCGGACGCCCGGTTTTGGATCGATATAGACAAAGCGCCGGTCAACCTCGCGCCTGGCAGGCCGATTCTTTAGCGCTTCAATGGCCTGAGCGAAGGGGGCGTTGGCGAGCACCGAGCCATCGATCAGCACGGCTTCATCAGCCGCTCCGATGGCCGATTGACGGGGAAGAATGCGTTTTAGAAATGCATCGCGCCCAGGCCAGGCCCGTTCGCGCTTCTTCAAAACGCGATCGAGCTCGCGAACAGTGAATGGAGGAAAGGCACCGGGAAAGCTGGCGGTGGCCCGGGCGGCGAAAACAAGATCCGCAGCGTCGCCCAGACGGCGCTCCTCGCCCCGGACGTGAAATCCAATCGTTAATCTGTGTTCTGTTTCAACCACTTCTGATGGATTGTTGAGGCGAAGTCTCTCCGGATGACCGTCAAAGTCCGTCACGGTCACGAACAGATCGAGCGGATGGCCAGAAGGCAGTAGCGGCTGCCCGGCGTCGCTGGCCGCCATTGCATCCAGCGCGTCGAGCAGCAGATTGACGAACCCTTCCCCTCCGAACGGCGGCGCAAACCATCTCGCACGTATGAAGTTCGATAATTTGTGCCGAACCTCCTCTCGCGCCTCCGCCGCAACGGTTTGCTCGACCGTGTCATTCGGTCGCCGCGCCGCCATCCACACCAGCGGCGTGGCCCAGAATTTGGTCATCCTGCTCATCGGCCGCGCACCGGGGTCCAGCAACAGGTCCACGTCCGCATTTTGCAGCCACATCTCAGTCAGTGGATCGAGTGATTGGCCAGCTTCTATGGCTTGCGCCAGGAAAATCCCATTTATGCCTCCCGCGCTCGCCCCCGCAATGATGTCGGTCAGCACCCGCAGCTTGAGGTCGGCGTGATGCGCAATATCTTCCAATATCCGAAGATAAACTTCCTGACTGCCGCCGGATGGTTCCGATCCGTCGTGATAATCGCGACTGGCGCGGGTGAGGCGCCAAATCTCTTTGGTGATGCCGTGCATGTAAATGGCGAGGCTGATGCCGCCATAGCATACCAGCGCCAGCCTCAGTTCCTTCTCCCTCATGTAGAAGAAATGGCAGGATGGCAGTCAGTTGTCGAGTGAATCAGGCAGGCTTCAAAGCGGCCCAAATGGGTAGGTGATCAGACGCCTTCCGCGCCGAAGGACTGTCATGGACGCCGCTCTCCATCACTGTCCAGTTGGCGCAATGCATTATTCTATCCAGCCGCGCCACGGGCCGGCGGGCATGGAAGCTCTTGCCGCAATCGGCGAAGCGGAAATGATGAGCGAAGTCCCTCAAACATCCACCCTGGGCGCTCCATTCGTTGAGATCGCCCATCAATACAGTCGGCAGGCTGTCCTGATAGCTGTTGGCGTGGGCAATGACGGCGGCCGCCTGTCGTCGTCGCCACAGGCCGGAAAGGTCGAGATGCATTCCAAAGGCGCGCATTGTTTGTCCCTTTAACAGCACCTCCGCCATCACCGCCCCGCGCGGTTCGAGATAGGGAATATGGAGGACTTCGTGCCGCAATATCTCCGCCGACTTTCGCACCAGAAGCGCATTTCCATGCCACCCCATGCTTTCGATATGGACGTCGAGCGGAACCGGTTGATAGTCGCTATGCAAGTCCAAAAGGTGCAGCGGGATCGCCGCCGTGCGTTGTCCAAATCGCCGATCGGCCTCCTGTAGCGCTATGACATCGGCGTCGATTTCACGCAGTACCTCCAATATGCGCTCAGGGTTCCGGCGTCGGTCCGTCCCAATGGCTTTGCGCATATTATAGGTGGCGACCTTGATCATTCGTCGATTGTGCCTTTGGTTGGTCGAATAAGGCAAGACTTCCAAAGAATTTGACTGCGCAGGCGCAAGGTTTCCAAGCCCTCCAAATTTCTTCTGGTGTTCCCTCTATGTTCTGATACATCCACCTCATGGCCAAGGTGAAGAAAAAATATGTCTGCCAGCTCTGCGGTTCGGTTTCTTTCCGCTGGCAGGGTCAGTGCGACGATTGCGGCGAATGGAACAGCCTGATCGAGGAAGCAGGAGAGACCGTCTTCAGCGCGCGTCATAGCCTTCAAGCGGGAGGGCGGGCCGTCAATCTGGTAGCCCTCGACAGCGATGTCGCCTTGCCGGCGCGAGAGCCTACAGGGATTGCCGAGTTCGACCGGGCCTTGGGCGGTGGCCTAGTGGCGGGATCCGCTACGTTGATTGGCGGCGATCCTGGTATCGGCAAATCCACCTTATTGCTGCAGGCGGCCGCAAGGATGGCGGCGAGGGGCCTTGCGGTAGCATATATCAGCGGAGAGGAGGCGGCGGATCAGGTGCGGCTGCGCGCGCAGCGGCTTGGGCTCGGCAAGGCTCCGGTGCAGCTGGCGTCCGCGACTTCGGTGAGGGACATTCTCACGACCTTGAGCCAAGGCGCTCCCCCGGCGTTTCTGGTCATCGATTCGATCCAGACGATGCACAGCGATTTGATCGAGGGTGCTCCTGGTACGGTCAGTCAGGTACGCGCCTCCGCTCAGGAACTTATTCGCTTCGCCAAAGAGCGGGGAACGGCGTTGGTTCTTGTTGGCCATGTAACCAAGGACGGCAGCATCGCTGGACCTCGCGTGCTTGAACATATGGTGGATACGGTGCTGAATTTCGAAGGGGAAAGGAGCCATCAGTACCGCATTCTCCGCGCGATCAAGAATCGCTTTGGCGGCACGGATGAGATTGGCGTCTTCTCAATGGAGTCCGAGGGATTGTCGGAGGTGGCAAATCCTTCGGCGCTATTCCTCACCCATCGGGACGAGAGCGTCACTGGTGCAACTGTTTTTCCGGCGCTGGAGGGTACGCGCCCTGTGTTGGTTGAAATTCAGGCTCTGACCGTTCGCCTCGCAAGCGGCGCAACCCCTCGGCGCGCTGTCGTAGGTTGGGACAGTGGACGTTTGGCAATGATCTTGGCGGTGCTTGAGGCGCGGTGCGGCCTCAGCTTTTCGACATGCGAAGTCTATCTCAACATCGCGGGCGGTTATCGCATATCCGATCCGGCCGCCGATCTGGCAGTGGCAGCAGCTTTGATATCGGCCCTTTCGGAACGGCCCGTTCCAGCCGATTCCATATTGTTCGGGGAAGTTGCACTTTCGGGAGAGATCAGGCCGGTCGCCCATGCTGCCTTGCGCCTCCGGGAAGCGGTCAAGCTTGGCTTTGCCCGCGCGCTGATTCCCGCCTCGGTCGCCGACAAGGCCTCCGGCGTTTCGAACACTGGATTCAGAACGCTCGCGCAATTTGTTGACCATATGCTCGGCCGCGATTAGCCAGCAGTCATGACAGCTCTCGATATAATTGTACTGCTCTTGATTGGCGGTGGCGCGATATTCGGTTTTATGCGCGGTTTCGTAACGGAAACGCTCTCGCTTATCGCCTGGGTGTTGGCGATTTTTGCGATAAGGATGTTGCATACGCCAACCACGGAATGGTTGACAGGACCCGTGGGAACCCAGGCGGGGGCGGCCGTATTGGCCTTTGCCCTAGTGTTCGGCGTTACGTTCGTGGTCGGGAAATTTCTGGCACGCTCACTTGGCGCCAGAACGCGTCAATCAGTGCTCGGCCCAATTGATCGGATATTGGGATTGGGGTTCGGCGTCCTAAAGGGCCTTATTGGCGCGACGCTGCTCTTCATGCTGGCAAGTCTGGTTTACGACACCATATATGGCGGGGGTGCAGAACGGCCCGAATGGATGTCCTCGTCGCGGAGCTATCCCCTGCTCAACGCCAGCGGTAAGGCAATGAGCGATTTTATTGCGGAGCGACGCGGTGTCCCAGCTAGTGAGGCAATGACGGACGAATGAACGCGCCTCTCTATAATTCTGATATATTGCGGTTGGCCGCTTCCATCCCTCATCATAAACGGTTGAAGGATCCGCAGGGCAGCGCTGAGAAGCGCTCGCCCACCTGCGGCAGCCGGGTGACGGTGGACGTGCGGCTCGATCGCGATGGGCGACTTTGCGATCTTGGCCTGGAAGTCCGCGCCTGCGCTCTGGGACAGGCGTCTGCCTCTCTCATGGCGGCACATGCCATGGGAAAAACTCAGGCGGAATTGGTAACGGCCCGGGACGGGCTTGCAGCTTGGCTGGCGGGGATTAGCGCCGAAACAGATTTCTGGCCCGGCTTTGAGGTTATTGCGCCGGCCCGGGGCTATCCGGCACGTCACGCCTCAATTCGTTTGGGATTTGAGGCTGTTGCCGAAGCGGTCGCTATTGCAAATGAGCATAGCGGATCATGAATCCGGCGGTCCCGGAAGCGGCCAGCGCCACCGACATGCTGCTGACCGAGGGGGTTGTCCTCCTTGGCGTGGCATTGCTGTTCGTGATGCTATTCCGTCGCCTTGGCCTGGGTGCGGTGCTTGGATATCTGGTTGCAGGTGCTCTGGTCGGTCCTCAAGGTTTTGGCCTTGTGGGAGGCGCGGAGTCGAAATTGGCCATTGCCGAAATCGGCATAGTGCTACTGCTGTTCCTTGTTGGCCTGGAACTCAATGTCCAACGATTATGGCGGCTGAAGCGGGATATATTCGGACTGGGGCTCATGCAGGTCGTGCTGTGCGGTGCAGCTTTGGCGGCTATCATCTATTTGACTACGGAGTTTACATGGGGTGCGGCTCTCGCGCTGGGCTTACCCCTTGGCCTGTCGTCCACGGCCCAGGTTCTTCCCAGCTTGAAGAATAGCGGCCGGATCAATTCGCCCTTCGGTGAAAAGGCTTTTTCGATCCTGCTTCTGCAGGACCTGTCGATTGTTCCGCTGATCACCATTGTCGCTGCGCTGTCTCGCAATCCGATAGATGCGCTCGCACCTCCCGGCTGGCAGCTCGCTCTCTACACGGTAGGAGCGATCATGGGACTGGTGCTGGTTGGGCATTTCGTACTGAATCCCATGTTAAGACTGGCTGGGCGCCTGGGTGAACGCGAACTGTTTGTAGTGGTGGGACTTTTTACGGTCCTTGCGAGCGCTGCGTTAATGCATTCTCTGCACCTTTCGACTGCCTTGGGGGCCTTTGTGGCAGGCGTGATGTTGGCGGACTCTCCCTACAGGCATGAGATCGAGGCTGATGTCGAGCCGTTCCGCTCAATCCTGCTCGGGCTGTTCTTCCTTGCTGTAGGCATGGTTCTGGACATCCAGACGGTGCTTGCTCACCCAATCTTTGTGTTCGGGATGGCGGCGGTGCTCGTCCTGGTCAAAACCGTCATTATAATGCTCGTTGCGCGCCTTTTTGGGATGGAAGGCAAGCAGGCTTTTGCCTTGGGCCTGCTCCTGAGCCAGGGGGGTGAGTTTGGCTTTGTACTCTTCTCGCAGGCTCAAGATGCTTTGCTGATTGAGCCGAGCGCCGCAAGCATCTTCAGCGCTATAGTGACAGTTTCCATGGCAACCACGCCGTTCCTCCTGCTGTTGGCTCGTAAGCTTGAATTTGCTCGCCCTTCACGAGAGATCGAACCGGAAGGGCCGGATGAAGCGCCCCAGGGTGCGGCGCTGGTAATCGGTTATGGTCGGTTCGGGCAAACGGTCGCCCAGATGCTGATGGGTAATGGCTGCGACGTTACGTTGATTGACAAAAAACCAGCCCAGATCGAATTTAGCAGTCAGTTTGACGTGAAGGTTTATTATGGCGATGGGACCCGTGTGGACCTGTTGCGCAGGGCGGGGGCAGAAAAGGCGCAGATCATAGCGTTCTGCATTGACGGAGACATGCTGGCCCCCAAGGACTTGGAACCGATATTGGAGGCTTTTCCTCAGGCGGCGGTGTTTGTGCGCGCATATGACAGGCAGCATTTGCTAACGCTCAGGACCCTGGACATTGCCGGGTCTGTTCGGGAGGTATTCGAGTCCGCTGTCCATATGGGACTGCAAGCGATGAAAGCCTTAGGCATACCGCAAACCGAAATCGCGCAAGTCGAAAGGCGTTATCGGGAAAACGACCAGCAGCGCCTGGCTGCCCAGGATGCTTCAGGGTCCTTGCACGCAGGCAAGGATATGTTGTACCGGCCGGGCCACAGCATGCGCGATCCGGATGGTCAGTTCGATGGGGAATTTGGGTGATCGCAGTTCTTGCAGCTCTGTCTGCCGCCATTGCCGTTGGGGCAGGGGCCTTTGGGGCTCATGGCGCCTCCAATCCGCAGGCCTCTGAATGGCTGAGGACCGGCGGTATGTATCAAATGGTTCATGCGATCGCCGCCCTCGCGATAATGGGTGTGGCCCGTGGACCCGCAATCCTGCTGTTGCTGGGTGCAGCAATTTTTGCCTTCACCCTCTACGCGATGGCTGCAGGAGCGCCGCGCTGGCTGGGCGCCGTTACGCCAATTGGGGGAACCTTGCTTATTCTTGGCTGGTTATGGGCGGCCTGGATATTGTTCCGCCGATAGCTTTGCCCTTCATGCCGTTTACTACCACCTTTGAATCATCGTGAAGGAATCGCCGACGTTGAGTTGCAACAAGGTTGCGCAGCTGCCGTCCAGCAGTACGGCGCCATCCGGCTGAACCACGGCATAGCCATAGCAGCAGCGGAAGTCCTTCAGCCTGCCAGCGGTTACCAGCATTTTTTCGCCTTTTTCAGAATGGGTGCCCGCCAGCGTCGCATCTTTGGCCTCTGCAATCGTCCGAAGCCGATCGGTTTGAGCCGTCATTGTGGGGCCGCCGTCGAAAATGTCGATATAACCTTCGCGCCTAAATCCTTCCGTTTCCAGCATCCGCATGGCAGCGCGTCCGGAAGGATGCGGCACGCCAATTACCATGCGCGCACTTTCAGGCAGCATAGCGGTGTAGATTGGATGCTTTGGCATGAGGTCCGCGATAAACTGGTTTCCATGAATTGCGTTGAAGTCGTCCGCGTCCTGAAAACCCATGCCGAAAAAGCGGCCGGCAAGCCCGTCCCAAAAGGGCGAACCTCCGGCATCGTCAATGACGCCGCGAAGCTCGGCGAGGATTCGATCTCCAAACCGCGCGCGATGCTGGCGAATGAACAAATATCGGCTGCGGGCAAGCAGAAGGCCCAGGCCTTCGGCTCTTTCTCGCGGGTGGAGGAACAAGCCTCCGACTTCGCTGGAGCCTTCAAGATCAGTGGTTAAGTTGAGGATTTCTGCCCGGAAAGTCCGGCCGAGTTCGCGGCTATTCTGCGAAAGGACGCCGACGCGATAGCTGTAGAATGGCCAAATTTGACCCACCTGAGTGAATAACTGGCAGGTTCCCCGAACATGCTTGGTGTCGCTATTTTCAAGCACCAGCACGATCAGTTCGTCTTTTATGATCTCATCGTCATGGGAAAGTGCTTGTTCGGTCCGCTCCAGCTTCGCCTTTAGCGCCTCACGGTCCGCTGGCAAATTAGTGAAACCACCGCCGGTCAGCTTGGCCATTTCATAAAGGGTCTGGAGATCGCCATGGTTGGCGGGGCGAATGAAGAAGCTCATATGCGGCCTCTTTCAGCTATTCGCATGAGGACCAACGCCGACAAGCTGGCTCGTTCGGCAAGGCTTTCCACGATCAGGAATTCACCCGAACTGTGAATGGCGCCTCCCCTGACGCCCATTGTGTCGACCACGGGGGTTCCGCAGGCCGCAATATTGTTGCCATCGCAGACTCCTCCGGTGTCCCGCCAGTCCAGCGATAGCCCCAGGCAGGATCCGCACTGCTTCACCAGCGTGAAGAGACGTTCTGCCCCCGAATCGATTGGCTTTGGCGGGCGGCGGGAGCCATGATGGATATTGTGAGAGACCCCGTGTTCTCGCGAAACGCTGCCTGCGCTCTCTTCAAGTAGTGCAAGGGCGGCTTGCTCGTCATCCGCCGTTCTGGAGCGGAAATTGACACGGAGAATGGCATGATCGGGGACGACATTATTAGGACCGCCGCCGTCGATCTTGGCAGGGTTGCAGCTAAAGCCCCGTCCGCTTCCGCGCTTCAGGCGCACCGCCAGATCAGCGGCCGCAACTATGGCGTTACGGCCTTCATGTGGATTTCGGCCGGCATGCGCGCTTTTGCCGGTCACGATCACGGAGAAGTTGCTGCTGCCGGAACGAGCGCCCGCAAAGGTGCCGTCCGGCAGCGCGGGCTCATAGGTAAGCGCGGCGATCTTCCCTGCGGCGGCTTTTGCGATCAGGGAAGCGGAAGAAGGCGAGCCCACCTCCTCATCGCTATTGATAATAATTTCGTAGCCGATCCGCGAGGCGAGAGGGCTGCTTTCGAAAGCTGAAAGGGCGGCGAGCATGACGCTCAATCCTCCTTTCATATCGGCTACTCCAGGGCCGTTAAGTGTCCCATCGTCCAGCCAGGCAAGCGTCTGGAACGGATTGTCCGTCCCGAAAACCGTATCCATATGGCCTGTGAGCAATATGCGCGCTGGCGCGTCGGGCCGGACGGTCAGGTGAAGATGTGCACCATGATCCATTTCGGCCAGGCGCCCATCTGGCAACAGCATCTCGACAGGATCGGTGGATACAAGCTTCACCTTACCGGGCAGGAGCGAAAATGCGTCCGCCAACCTTGTGGCCATGAGCGCCAATCCCGAAAGATTGCGGGAGCCGCTATTGATCGCTGCCCAGCTCTGCACCTGCTCCAGCATTGAAGCACTGGCGGCAAGCTCAAGAACGCCATGTTCGGCTTCTGAAATTGCGCTCATGCGTAATCTTGTAACTCAAATCGGCTGATCGCTCCAGCCAATTTGCAGCGGTTAAAACGACCGTCAGGTCTTCACCAGCGTCACTTGTGCAACATCAATGCCGCCGCCGCGAAAGCCCCCTTCACAGTACATGAGATAATATCGCCAGAGTTTTACGAATTGCTCATCGAATTGAGAAGGAATTCGTCCATCATCCAGTGCTCTGTCGAAATTTTCCCGCCACCTGCGTAGGGTTTCCGCATAATGTTGGCCGAAATGATTCTGGTCGTGCCATTCGAAGCCCATGTCTTCAGCTAAATTCCGGAAGCGGCCTTCTGAAATCAGCATGCCTCCGGGGAAAATATAGGTCTGGATGAAATCCGCGCTGGCGGCGTAGCTGTCGAACAGGGTATCGTTGATGCAAATATACTGGATCGCCGCCCGGCCGCCAGGCTTCAGTAGGCGATGGATAGCCGCGAGATAGTCGGGCCAATAACGCTGCCCCACGGCTTCCACCATTTCAACGCTTGCAACGGCGTCATATTGCCCCTTGGCGTCGCGATAGTCGGTAAGAAAGATCTGTGCACCGCCGGAGGAGATCGCGCTCGACAGCCATTCCTCCGCAAATGCCTTTTGGCGCGGCGAGAGAGTCAGTCCGTCATAACGCAGGCTGGCATGTTTCAATGCGGCGGCACCTAATGCGCCCCATCCGCAGCCGATTTCAATAAGCGAATGGCCATCGTGCAGCCGTAGCCGCCCTAGAATGGCGTTTAATTTTCGCTGCTGCGCACTTTCCAAGGATTCCTGTATAGTATTAAGATCCTCAAACAAGGCACTGGAATAGCACATGCTTTTGTCAAGCCATGCGCTGTAGAAGTCGTTGCCGAGATCATAATGAAATTCGATGTTCCGGCGCGCCCCGCTTCGGCTATTCATGCGCAATGCGTGCGTTGTCTTTGCAAGCAGCCTCGACAGACCACGCGCGCGAGCGACGCCTCCCAGAGTCTCGGCATTGCGCATGAATAGGGCAAACAGCGGAACGGGGTCAGGACTTTCCCATTCGCCTGCCTCCCATGCGCGGTACCAACCGGTCGATCCTGAACCGATGAGGCGTATCAGTGCACGCCACCGGTTTAGTCGTACCTCACAAACCGGTCCCTGGCATCGCCCGCCCAAAATGCGTGTTGTGCCGTCGGGCAGCCAGGCCTCCAGCGCCCCTGCCTCAAGACCAGCGTCAATGCGGTCCAGTATCTTGTGAAAAATGGGACCGAGCAGACGGCTGATCCTGTTACCGCTTGCAAAAGGCTTGATGCTGGGCAGCTTGCGGTTACGTCCAGGTGAAATGGCGTTCATACGGGGACTTTGCCCGAGCCCCGCGTGGGAGGCAATCGGGCAAAGTACCGAAATTGCAGTTCTCGTCAGCTTAAATCGGCTGCTTCCCAACGGTCCAGGTCTGGCCCTTCGAGACCAGCTTTTGGAGGTCGGGCGTCTTCCCCTGAGCGACTGTCCTGTTCTGTTCGATGACCACGCTGTCGAATGTCGGCGCAGGATCATTGTACAGGACGCCAAGCGCCATCGGGAAAGAGCCGAAGGGCATTTCGACAAGCATATGGGCTACCGCGCGGTTACGGACGTCGTGAACCAGAACGCCGGCGGTTTCCCAATCACCATCCACGACATCCACCACTTCCAAATGGAGGTGGTCGAGATTGAGCTTAAGGCCCTTGGTTCCCTTGTCGAACAGCATGGGCTTGCCGTCTTCAAGCCAGAGCTGACCAAGATCGGCATTCTTTTTCTCGGTAAAGTCCGCAAACACGTCCTTGTTGTAAACAATGCAGTTCTGGAAGATTTCGACAAAGCTTGCGCCCTTGTGCGCGTGTGCGGCCTTCAGCACATCGGGAAGCTGCTTCGACACGTCATAGGCACGTGCTACGAAACGCGCGCCGGATCCTAGCGCGAACGCAGCCGGACGGGTAGGGCGATCCACCGAGCCGAAAGGCGTGGATGGACTTTGTGTTCCCACTCGGCTGGTCGGGCTGTACTGACCTTTGGTCAGGCCATAAATCTCATTGTTGAAGAGCAGGATCTGGCAATCGACATTTCGGCGCAGCACGTGCATCGTATGATTGCCGCCAATCGACAATGCGTCGCCGTCACCTGTGATAATCCAGACATCGAGTTCCGGATTGGCTAGCTTGACGCCCGTCGCCACGGCCGGAGCACGGCCGTGGATCGTGTGGAAGCCGTATGTTTCCATATAGTAGGGAAAGCGGCTGGAGCAGCCTATGCCACTAACGAACACGACATTCTCTGGTCTTACGCCGAGTTCCGGCATGGTGCGCTGCACGGCCTTGAGGATCGCATAATCGCCGCAGCCGGGGCACCAACGCACTTCCTGATCGGTTTCAAAGTCCTTGATGCTCAGTTTGGTCATCTCATTCATTCTTGGTCTCCGTTCGTCCCGAGTGAAGTCGAGGGACGTTGGCGCGGACGTGTCTCGACTTGCTCGACACGAACGGCTCAGGAAGTGCTATTTCAGTTCTTCGTCTATCGCGGCCTCGATCTCCGCGATGCGGAAGGGTTGGCCGGAAGTCTTGTTCAAAGGCTTGGCGTCGACCAGATACTGGTCACGCAATACGGTCTTAAGCTGGCCGGTGTTCATTTCCGGCACCAATATCCGGTCATAGCCCCCCAGCAACGCCCCTAGATTTTTGGGCAGCGGCCAAATGTGGCGGATGTGGATATGGCTCACATTTTGGCCCTTGGCGCGGGCGCGGCGTACGGCCTGGTGGACCGGGCCAAAGGTGGAACCCCATCCGACAATCGCCAGCTTGCCGCCGGGCTCGCCAAGGCAAACATCCTGATCGGGAATGTCGTTCGCAATTCCCAGCACCTTGTCGCGGCGAATTTCCGTCATCGCCTGATGGTTGGCAGGGGAATAGTCGATGTGACCGGTCCCGATCTGCTTTTCGATACCGCCAATCCGATGGAGCAGGCCAGGGGTGCCGGGCTTGATCCAGGGACGCGCCAGCTTCTGGTCGCGGCCATAGGGTTTCAGGCCGCCTTCCTGAGGCTCTTCCAGGAAGCGCACGGGGAACGGCTCATAAGTGCTCATGTCGGGCACTTTCCAAGGTTCGGCCGCATTGGCGATATAGCCGTCGGTCAACAGCATGACCGGCGTCATATACTGTGTCGCAATGCGGCAGGCCTCTATCGCGCAGTCAAATGCGTCGGCGGGCGAGCTTGCGGCGATCACCGGCATCGGCGCATCGCCGTTGCGGCCATAGACGGCCTGATAAAGATCCGATTGCTCCGTCTTGGTCGGCAACCCCGTGGAAGGCCCGCCCCGCTGGGAGTTGACGATGACCAATGGCAACTCGGTCATGATTGCCAAGCCGATGGCTTCGCCCTTCAGCGCAATGCCCGGACCTGAGGAGGATGTGATGCCAAGCTGGCCCGCATAGCTTGCGCCAATGGCCGAAGCGATGGCCGCAATCTCATCCTCAGCCTGGAATGTGGTGACGCCAAATTCCTTAAGGCGGGACAGGTGGTGAAGGATTGCCGATGCCGGAGTGATTGGATAGCCGCCAAAGAACATCGGTAGACCGGCCAGTTGCGCTCCTGCCACCAAACCTAAGGAAATGGACTCCGCCCCAGTAACGGTGCGGTACAGTCCCTCCTCTTGTTGCGCGGCGGCGACGTGGTACTGCTTCATCGGTCCGCCGATTTCTGCGGTCTCACCATAGGCATGGCCAGCGTTCAGCGCCGCAATATTGGCGTCGGCGAGCACGGGGTTTTTTGCGAACTTGCTCTTCAGCCAATCAATGATCGGCTGGCGGTCACGATCGAACATCCAAAGCGCCAGACCCAATGTCCACATATTCTTGCAGCGTAACGCTTCCTTGTTGCCAAGGCCGAATTCCTTCACGCTGTCGAGCGTGTGCTGCGAAATGTTGAAGGCCAGCAATTGCCATTTGGCAAGACTGCCGTCCGTCAGCGGATTGTGGTCATATTTGGCTTTGGCGAGATTGCGGTCGTTAAACTCGCCTTCATCAGCAATGATCAGGCCGCCCGGTTTCAGCGCGGTGACATTGGTCTTGAGTGCGGCCGGGTTCATCGCGATCAGCACATCGGGTTCATCGCCCGCCGTGTTGATCTCAGTCGAGCCGAAATTGATCTGGAACGCCGACACACCGAACAACGTCCCCTGCGGCGCCCGAATCTCTGCCGGAAAATCCGGGAAGGTCGCCAGGTCGTTTCCAGCCAGCGCGGTCGACAGCGTGAACTGGCCGCCGGTTAGCTGCATGCCGTCGCCGCTGTCGCCCGCAAAGCGGACCACTACCGCTTCGGGCGCGGGGGCAGCCGAGACATCCTCGGTTGTAATATTCTGGGCGGCTGTCGCCATGTCTGTCACTCGTCCTGTTACTAACTGTATGGCCTACTTCTTGGGCGCTGTCCTACGCCGGGAAGCCCTGCACTTCAAAATAGAAAATATGCGGACAGAGCAATCTCCCTTTTCTGGTTGCAGAAGCATTTGCTTCTGGCTCCATGGGCATGTGACCCCGTGGGCAATTAATCGTCGGTTGCCGTCGGACGCGACATGCTCTTATGGAGATATGGATTCACAGGCTCATCGGCAATCGGGAGAAATGCTTTGGACCATCTTTTTGTTCGGCCGGATGTCCGGGCGTTTCTGGATTTTGTGAACACCGCACCCCGACCAAAAATGGCAGAACTTTCTTTAGCGGAGGCCCGAGGGGTAATGCGCGATATGGGGCAGCTTGCCGATGTTGCGGTGGGCGAATTGGCGGTTATCAGAGATCTGAGTTGCAAAGGGCCGGCCGGTGAAATTCCGCTCCGTCTGTTCGATGCTCGTTCCCATCGTGAGAAGGGGCCTGCCCTCGTCTTCTTTCATGGCGGCGGTTTTGTGTTGGGTGATTTTGATACGCACGCGCCTTTTTGTGCAGAGGCTGCTCGCCAACTCGACATGCCGGTGATCGCTGTCGATTATCGGCTTGCCCCCGAACATCCTTTCCCAGCAGCGCCGCTCGACTGCGAAGCAGCTGCGCGCTGGGTGGCGGCCAGCCCGCCGGAGCTAGGCTTCGATGTGACCGCAATTGCCCTCTGTGGCGACAGCGCCGGCGGCTTGCTGTCCATCGTGACCTCAATGGCGCTGCGGGACGAGCCGGCACAGGCGCCAGTCCTGGCGCAATTTTCGATTTACCCGGCCACAGACCTCAAAAACCGCTACCGCAGCAATCAGCTGTTCGCCGAGGGCTATTTTATTGGCGACGCTGAAATGAAATGGTTTGATCAGTGCTATGCGGCCGACATGGATCAGTGGCGCGCATCCCCGTTGATGGGCAGCCAGAATTCAATGCCGCCGACCCTGATCGTCACGGCCGGGCTGGATCCCCTGCGAGACCAAGGTCGGCGCTATGCCAAGGCGTGCATCGAACAAGGCGTGCCGCTGACCTATCGTGAGGCGAGGGGCAATATTCACGGTTTTATTAACCTGGCCAAGGCGATACCTTCATCAGTCGACGATATTCGGGAAGGACTCGCCTTGTTCAAGAATATGGTCCGACATCAGGCCGAACGGCTCGGGAGTTCAATGAGCGAAGGACTTTATGGACGCTAAGCTGAATGCCCTTCCATATCGCCCCTGCGCAGGGGTCATGCTCGTAAATTATGAAGGCAAGGTTTTTGTTGGGCAACGGCTCGATTCGAGCGTCGAGGCGTGGCAGATGCCTCAAGGCGGCATTGATGACGGCGAGGACCCCCGCACGGCTGCCATTCGCGAAATCCGGGAAGAGACGGGTATCGCGGAAGAGCATTTGCAGTTTCTGGCTCAGGCGAAAGATGAACATTTCTACGATCTTCCAGACGAGTTGATCGGTAAAATATGGAAGGGCCGATATCGCGGGCAGAGGCAAATCTGGTTTCTGGTGCGATTTACCGGCACGGATAATGACATCGACATCGAAACAGAGCATCAGGAGTTTCGCGCCTGGAAATGGGCGGATCCTGATACACTTCCCGATCTGATCGTTCCCTTCAAACGTAAGCTTTACAGGGATGTGCTCCGGGAATTCCGGGATATTATCTAGACGCTGCTGACTTCAGCGCGGCCGTCAAGCTTCAACCCGGGTGCGATAGCCTGTTATGGGGTCCTGCTCCACTAGGTGCACCAGCGCCTGCGCAACCACTTCGGGAGTCTTCAGCGTTGCCGGATCTTCACCTGGAAAGGCTTTGGCCCGCATGGCGGTGCGCGTCGCGCCGGGGTCCACAATCGCGGTCCGAATCTTGCTGATGTTCTTTACTTCCTCGCCATAGGCCGTGACCAGCGTCTCCAGCGCGGATTTGGACGCGCCATAGGCTCCCCAATAGGCCCGGGGTCTTTGGGCGACGCTGGACGTGATAGCTATCACCCGCGCGTCCGCACTATTGCGGAGCAACGGATCGAAGGCAGCGATCAGCGCCTGCTGCGCCGTAAGGTTCAGCGTGATGAGACGAGCAAATTCCTTGGGATCAATGGTGTTCACAGGAGTTAGCGTTCCGAGCATCGCCGCGTTTAGAATCAAGACGTCGAGCGTGCCCCAACGCTCTGCTACCGCGCCGGCGAGACGCCCGATACTTTCGCCGTCAGTCAGGTCCAGCGGGGCGATTGTGGCGTTGCCGCCGAAACCGTGAATGCGCTCTTCGACTTCCTCCAAAGCGCCAGCAGTGCGGGCGGTAATGATGACATGCGCGCCTTTTTCAGCGAATGCCAATGCGGTGGCCGCGCCAATTCCACGGCTTGCGCCCGTGACGAGGGCCAGTTTTCCTGCGAGGGATTTGTTGGTCATGCCGTTATCTTTGTATGCCGTTTCTGTTCATGTTCAGTGTCGCCGGGACATGTTGATCCGCGCCAGCGTCTCTCGAATAAACTCGGGCCGAATGCCGTGTGATTTGACTAGGAAACCACCCGTTCCTGCAGCAGCGAGAATTGATCCGTCACCTGCGCTTCATCCTGGTCGGTAAGCGTGGTTGGATAATCCCCCGTGAAGCAGGCATCGCAATATTGCGGACGGATGTCGGCGCGCTTGGCCTCACCAAGCGCCTTGTAGAGACCGTCAATGGAAAGGAAGGAAAGACTGTCTGCGTGAATGAAGTCGCGCATGCCGTTCACATCCAGCTTATGGGCAAGCAGCTTGGCGCGTTCGGGCGTATCGACGCCATAGAAACAGCTGTGCCGGGTGGGCGGGCTGGCGATACGCATATGCACCTCGCTTGCGCCGGCTTCGCGCATCATTTGCACGATCTTCAGCGAAGTGGTGCCGCGCACGATGGAATCGTCGATGAGCACTATGCGCTTGCCGTCGATGAGGGCGCGATTGGCGTTGTGCTTCAGCTTGACGCCAAGATGACGAACTTTGTCGCCGGGCTGGATGAAGGTGCGGCCGACATAGTGGGATCGAATAATGCCGAGTTCAAATGGAATGCCCGATTGCTGGGCGTAGCCGATGGCAGCAGGAACGCCGCTGTCGGGCACCGGAATCACATAATCCGCTTCAACCGGGTTTTCGATCGCCAACTGGGCGCCGATGGACTTGCGCACCGAATAGACTGACGAGCCGTCCACAATCGAATCTGGCCGCGAAAAATAAACATGCTCGAAAATGCAGGGACGGGCGTGATGATCGCCGAAGGGGCGTATGGAGCGGGCCTCGCCCTTATTTGGCACGATGACCAGCTCGCCCGGTTCAATGCTGCGTACATAATCCGCGCCAACAACGTCCAGGGCGACCGTTTCAGAAGCAAAGATCGTCGCATCGCCGAGCTTGCCCATCACCAGCGGACGAATGCCCAGCGGATCGCGGCAGGCAATCATTCCTTCGGGCGTCATCACGATGAGGGAGTAAGCACCCTCGACCTGTTTCAGCGCATCAATGAACTTGTCGAGCAGTGTACGATAGGTCGAGGTGGCGACCAGATGAATGATGACTTCGGTATCGGACGTCG
This sequence comes from Rhizorhapis suberifaciens, assembly GCF_014200045.1. Lineage (GTDB taxonomy): Bacteria > Pseudomonadota > Alphaproteobacteria > Sphingomonadales > Sphingomonadaceae > Rhizorhapis > Rhizorhapis suberifaciens. The sequence goes on along the minus strand of NZ_JACHOV010000008.1, from coordinate 134,554 downwards.
ACTGGAAGATTGAACCGCGACGAATGAGCTCGCGGCGAAGTTTCATGGCATTTGAGATGTTGCCATTATGGGCTACCGCAAAGCCGCCAGACGAAAGCTCTGCATAAAGTGGTTGAACGTTGCGGAGGGCAGTTTCCCCTGATGTCGAGTAGCGCACATGGCCGCAGGCAACGCCGCCCGGCAAACTGCGGATGATATCGTCCCGATCGAAATTTCCCGCGACATGGCCCATTGCCCGATGCGTGTGAAATTCCGTGCCGTCCCAACTGGTGATTCCGGCTGCTTCCTGCCCGCGATGCTGCAGGGCATGAAGGCCCAGCGCAACGATGGCGGCCGCCGTGTCAGCGCCGCTGATCCCGAAAACTCCGCATTCCTCGCGCAGTTTGTCGTCATCGAAAGGATTGGTCGTAAGCATGTATCGCAAACCCGATTGCCGCAGCATCAGCGGCCCTTGCCGCGTCCTGCCGCGCATATAGAGAGAAGCAAGGCGTTTGTCGCCCTATTGTAGCAAAAAAGCTGCTTGGCAGGTGGGAAGATTTCATTTTGCCGGGATAGCCGGGTTTCCCCGTTCTCGAACTGCCCCTTATGATCCTTTTATTTCAGTGCTTTCCTGAAGACCACCAAGTCGTGCTGCCGTACTTCGTCCACGCCACCTGCGGGCAGATCGCCAAGGACGAACGGACCATAGCGCGTACGGATAAGACGGCTGACTTCGAGGCCCAGATGCTCCAGAACGCGGCGAACCTCGCGGTTTTTCCCTTCGGTAAGAGTCATTTCGATCCATTGGTTGCGACCAGTCCGCCGCTCCAGATTGGCGTCGATCTTGCCGTAGCGAATGCCGTCGATCTCAATGCCCTCGATAAGGTCTTCAAGCTGTGCCTGGCTGACTGTACCATAGGCACGGGCCCGATAGGTGCGTTCCACCCCGACCGAAGGCAACTCCATCTGGCGCTTCAGGCCGCCATCGGTGGTGAGAAGCAGCAGCCCCTCGGTATTAAGGTCCAATCGCCCGACCGGCATCACCCGGGGCAAATCGGCAGGCAGCTTGTCATAGATTGTGAGCCGACCCTTCGGGTCGCGCTCGGTGGTGAGCAGGCCTGTGGGCTTGTGATAACGGAACAGGCGGGCTGGCGCTGGCTCGCTGACCGGATTGCCGTCGACTGTGATGCCGTGGAGCGACTTCAAAAGCGTTGCTGGAGTGTCGATCACTTCGCCATCGCGTGCGATACGCCCTTCCGAAATCATCCGCTCAATTTCGCGGCGAGATGCAATGCCGGCCCTCGCCAGCAATTTGGCTATGCGATGTTCGCCCTTGTCGGAGTGAGTAACCGCGGGACGGACATGCGGCACCGTCCCCGGCCTGCGCGGTCGCCCGGGACCGCGCCTGTCCATAGAGCCGGGCTTGCGGCGTGGGGCGTCCTTTTTCTGAGACAAGAAAATTTCCTTTTCCACGCGGAATCCCGGCGACCTCCCGCGGGTCTTGTGCGTTTACGACTTGTGGCCGCACCAAATGAGGCCGGGCAACCCGCCGCGACTGATGGCGGAAAGGGACGAGGACGGCAATGCTTTTCGGACATGACGACCGGATCATCACCAAGATTTTGATCGTAGAGGATGAGCCGCTTGTCGCGTTCGACAATGAGCACTTACTGGCTCAGGCTGGTTATCAAGTCGTGGACACCGTGGACAGCTATGCCCATGCCGAACTGGTCATCCGGAGCGCGGATATCGACCTTGTCCTCGCAGACGTTCGTTTGCGTGGCAGGAGAACCGGCGTGGATGTTGCGCAACTGGCCCGTGACCGAAATGTCTCAGTATTGTTCGTGACGGCCAATTGCCCTACTGAGGCAAGGCATTTGGCGGTTGGCTGCCTTGTAAAGCCCTATGCTCCCAAGGAGTTGCTGGCTGCGATCGAGGCCATTGACGCTATCATGGCGGGAGGAAGTCCCGCACGACTGCCCCAGGCATTGATGCTGTTCTGACTGGTCAAAGCCGGAATTTCCTATAGGTTTGCCCGTGACTTGTAGGGAAGGGGCTCGGTGAATGGAGGTAGTGGAGGAAGCGAGAGGTTGGCGCGCGGCGATGCCGGAAGGGTTGCGGCCTTATACCGAATCTGCTCCGATTGCCGCCTTTTTCCTGGGCATTTCATCGGGCTTTCCCTATGCGATGATCGGCGCGACATTGACGACCCGTCTGGCTCAAGACGGCATCGACAAGAAGGCGGTGACGGCCTTTTCGCTCGCTTTCCTGGTGTATAATCTGAAATGGCTTTGGGCGTGGGTCGTCGACGGCGTCCACATTCCGGTGCTGGGGCGTTTGGGACAGCGCGTCTCATGGCTGATCCTGGCGGGGCTGTTTGTGATCGGCGCAGTGGCCAATCTCGCATTGGTCAATCCGGAGGCAAGTTTGCTCAAGACCGCCTATGCCGCGGTGTTGGTGGGTCTTGCCGGCGCGACATTCGACATTGTTATCGACGCCTATCGGATCGAATTGCTGAAGCCGCACCAGTTGGGCGTGGGTTCCGGCATGTCGCAATATGGCTGGCGCATCGGATCCGTTGCCGCTGGAGGGTTGGCGCTGGTACTCGCTGCGCGTGTGGGATGGGAGGGGGCCTATCTTGCCTGCGCCATGTTCGCCCTTCCGGCCATGCTGACGGGCTTGGCCATGGGGGAGCCGGCGCGTCATCGCGAACCTGGCGGCCGGCGGGGTGCGGGCGAAATATGGCAATCCATCGTAGGGCCGCTGACGGAGTTCTTCAAGCGGCGTGGAGCTTATCTGGTCCTGCTCTTCATCCTGCTGCACAAGATCGGGGATACGCTGGCGAACCTCACCTTTCGGTTGCTGTTCAATGATATGGGTTACAGTAATGACGAAATCGCGATCTACGATGTCGGGCTTGGCTTTTGGGCCTATCTGATCGGCATATTCGTCGGCGGCATCCTCTACTCCCGGCTGGGCATGAAGCGCTCGGTGCTATTCAGCCTGGTGCTGATGGCGGTGTCCAATTTCAGTTTCGCGGCTCTCGCGGCGGCAGGTCACAGCAATTGGGGCATGGCTGGCGCGATAGGATTTGAAAATTTCGCGAGCGGCGTGGGCGGTGTGACGGTGGTCGCTTACTTCTCGGCGCTTTGTGACCTGCGTTTTACAGCGGCCCAATATGCTTTGATCTCCGCGGCGGCGAGCATAGTTGGGCGTTTCCTGACCGGCACGACCGCAGGCTCGTTGATCGAGGCATTTGGTTATGTCAATTTCTATCTACTGACAACCTTGGCCGCCTTTCCCGGAATCATCCTGTTCTGGCTGATGATGCGGGCCGGACTGATAGACAGTTCCGTAGGAAGCGCGGGAAAGGAAAATGGCGGTGGAGCATAGCTTTACTCAACCAGCTGTCGTTCCAGAATTGCATTGATATCCGCTGATGCAGGCAGGGTCCCGAAGCTGCGGCCACCACCATGGCCAAGGCGGGTTTCGCAAAATGGATCGGCGATCTTGGCCGGGGCATGCTGGGTAAGGAGGGCTCCTTGAAGAACGAGAGCAAGTCGTTCGGCAATGGTCCGCGCGCCGCTCTCATCGAACTTCCCTGCGCGGATATGCTGCATCAGTGATCGAGCCGCGCGGTCCAGACAGGCATTGCCGCCATTGGCCCGATTCACTTCCTCCGAATATCTCGAAAGCGCGTCCGGTTCGCGGCGCAGCGTTCGCAAAATATCAAGGGCGATGACGTTCCCGGAGCCCTCCCAGATGGCGTTCACGGGGGCTTCCCGATACAGGCGAGGCAGGGGATTGTCCTCGATATATCCCACGCCCCCCAAGCATTCCATGCATTCGTAGACGAAATTCGGACAGCGCTTCGTGAGCCAATATTTGGCGACGGCGACGGCTAGCCGGGCAAAAGCGCGGTCGGGCGCATCGGTCCCGTCGAAGGCGCTGGCTACTCGCATGATGAGCGTGGCAGCCGCCTCATATTCCAATGCGAGATCGGCAATAACGGCGCGCATGACAGGCTGTTCGATCAGCCGCATGCCAAAAGCCGCGCGGTGCTGAACATGGTGCACAGCTTGGGCCAGCGCCATTCGCATCAGTCCCAATGTGTTGGCGATGGTGCCAAGGCGGGTATGGTGCACCATGTCGATGATGACGCCGATGCCTCCTCCTTCTTCTCCGATCAGCAGCGCGAAGGCATCATGATATTCGATCTCCGCAGACGCATTGGAACGGTTGCCGATCTTGTCCTTGAGGCGCAGCAAGTGGATACCGTTGCGCCTTTCATCGGGGGTGACGCGGGGAACAAGAAAGCAGGAGAGGCCTCTGTCAGTATATGCGAGAGTCAGGAACGCATCGCTCATCGGTGCTGAGCAGAACCATTTATGGCCGACGAGTCTCCAGGCGCGCTCGCTATCACCCAGGCGAAAGGCGCGAGTGCTGTTGGCACGCACGTCACTGCCACCCTGCTTTTCAGTCATCGCCATGCCAATGGTGATGCCACTCTTGCCGGCGATAGGCCTCAGTTGAGGATCATATTGGCCGCCGATCAGTCTTTTGAGCCAGGGGCCCGTGAGGTCAGGTTCCTTGCGCAGCGCTGGGACCGACGCATAGGTCATGTTGATAGGGCACATGACGCCCGCTTCCGCCTGGGTAAAGACGGCAAGCATGGCGGCGTGGGCGACGTGCCCGCCATTGCCCTTGTGCATCCAGGCGATGTCATGGATGCGGTGCTCCATCGCGAGCTCCATCAGATCATGATAGGCGGTATGGAACCGCACCTCATCGATGCGGCGCCCCTGGGGGTCATGGCTCGCAAGTTCTGGTGGATAACGATTAGCCTCGATCCCAAGGTTCAGCACATGGTCGGAACCGGCGAGTTCACCAAGCTGGATCAGCGGTGCGTCGATCCACTCTCCGGCTTCACGCAGGACAGCTTCCCGCAAAGCCGTATCGCCGGTGTACAGGTTACGGCTGGCAAAGGGGGGTGGCTGATTGGTGACTTCGTGCGTGGCGAGTTGGCTCGTCGGCGCGAATGGGGGCATGACGGCACCTGCGGCTATTTTGCCTGGACCGAGTTTAGCGCGAATTAAGCAGGATTGCCATTCATCTCCTCTGCGGGCCCGATCTCGCCATCCCTTTACCGCCGCTTTCCCCTTGGCTTACTCTGATGCCGGATGTTCGCTGGCCGGCCGCGCTGTTTGATCGGGCGGGGGCGGCCGGGGGGTCGTTTGCCACGGCCTGACAAGGGAAGGTGGTTGACGCCTTCAAGCAGTTCGAAGCGGAGCGCTCCGCTGATCGGGTTGGCTTCGACCAGGCGCAGCTTCAGGCGCTGGCCCAGCTCATAGCGGTCGCCGCTTTCCTCTCCTTCAAGCGCGCGGCCCGCTTCGTCGAAGTTGAAACGTTCGGCGCCCAGGGTGGAGACGGGAACAAGACCATCGCCGCCAAGCCCCTCCACAGTGGCGAAAAAGCCGAAATTCTGAACGCCAGTGATGCGGGCGTCGACGATCTCTCCGGTTTTTTCCGCAAGGTAGGCGGCGACATAGCGGTCCACTGTTTCACGTTCGGCCTCCATCGCACGCCGTTCATATTGGCTGATGAGTTCGCCTATTCGGCTCATATCCTCGGTATCTTCGCGACTTAATATGGTCGCTGGCGGGATCGCCGTGTCTTTGGGCTTTGGAAGTTCAAGGTCATAGCTGCCGACCAGAGCACGATGCACCAGAAGGTCGGCATAGCGGCGGATCGGCGAGGTGAAATGACCGTAACTGCCGAGCGCCAGTCCGAAATGGCCGGCATTGCGCGGACCATAATAGGCCTGGGTCTGCGTGCGGAGGATCTGCTCCATGATTTGCGGGCGGTGCGCTACATCGCCCACACGTTCCAGCAGGCGGTTGAAGGTGGCGGGTTTGATCACTTGTCCCATGGCAAATTCGATGTCGAAGGTGCCAAGATATTCCTTGAGCGCCGCCAGCTTTTCGCGCGAAGGCGGCTCGTGGATGCGGTACATGACGGGCGACTTCTTCGCCTCAAGCGCTTTTGCAGCCGCAACGTTGGCGGCGATCATATAATCCTCGATAAGGCGGTGGGCGTCGAGCCGCTCGCGAACTGCAACGCTCAATATGCGGCCGTCCTCATCCAGCACCACCCGCCTTTCGGGAAGGTCCAGATCCAGCGGCTCCCGCTTGTCTCGCGCTTTGGCGAGCAGGTTCCAGCACGCCCAAAGTGGCTTTAGCGCCTCTTCCACCAGATCGACGCCGTCCGCTTCCAGATGATGCCCTTGCCCGTGCGTCGCGGCATCGATAGCGGCCTGCGCCTGTTCATAAGGGATGTTGTGGGCGACCCGGATGAGCGCGCGGGTGAAGCGCCAATCCTTTACCTTCCCAGTCTTGTCGATTGTCAGATGGCAGGCCAGCGCCGCGCGGTCCTGCCCAGCCTTGAGCGAACACATATCGGAGGACAGGCTGTGGGGCAGCATCGGGACTACGCGATCCGGGAAATAGACGCTGTTGCCCCGCTTCCTGGCCTGCTTGTCCAGGAGGCTGCCTGGGCGGACATAGTAAGAGACATCCGCAATGGCGACGATGGCCTTATATCCCCCGGCATTGGCTTCGCTCTCATCGGGGGCAGCCCAGACGGCGTCGTCAAAATCACGAGCGTCTACCGGGTCGATCGCAACGATCGGAAGGTGGCGCAGGTCCTCGCGCGTGTCCGGATGGAGCGGAAGGCTCGCGACCTTTTCCGCCTCTCCCTCCACCTCTTCGGGGAATTCGAAGGGGATGCCGAACTTGTGAATGGCGATCAAACTGAAGCTTTTGGGCGCAAAAGGATCGCCCAGAATATCGGTGACGCGGGCGTTGACCCGCGGTGGGCGGCCGGACGGCTCCGCTAACACAAGATCGCCCGGCTGAGCTTCGCCCGCATCGCTGATGCGAATGTCGTGGCGGGCCTTTTTGTCGATCGAGCGGAGCCAAAGCCTGTCCTCGGGGTCCTTGTCGACCACGCCCATCAGCAACTCCGCCGACCGGGCGAGCTTCTTCATGGGATGGGCAAGCCAGCCATTCCCCTTTTCCTCTGTACGGGCGAGGATACGATCCCCAACCCCCAGAGCGCTGCGGCGGCTGCGTTCGACGACGCGGAGACGTGGCGGGGGCTTGCCATCGGCTTCCCAGCGTTCGGGTACGGCGATGGGATCGCGGCCATCAATATCCACGATGCGCAAAACCGTGACCTTCGGCACGCCCCCCATCTTGTGAAAGGCTCGCCCTGGAGCGCTGTCGATCAGACCTTCATCCGTCATGTCCTTGAGCAACGCCTTCAGCGCAATCTTGTCCGCGCCATGGAGACCGAAGGCTCGGGCGATTTCCCGCTTGCCTGCCGGCTGGTCGGAAGAGCTGATGAAGTCCATCACTTGCTCCCGCGAGGGGAGGCCAAGGGGCTGTGATTTTTTCGGGCGTGGCATGGGAGAGCTATAGGGATTGACATGGCCCGACGCCAGTGATGCCGGTGCATTTTCGTTTCAGACGTGGCATAAGGCGTTGATGGTCCATGACTTGCTTATCATCGGGGGCGGCATAAACGGGGCGGCGCTCGCACGGGAAGCGGCGATCAATGGCCTTTCCGTACTGCTGGTGGAGCGTGGCGACCTCGCTTGCGGCACTTCATCAGCCTCGACCAAGCTGATCCATGGTGGTCTGCGCTATTTGGAACATGGCGATTTCGGTTTGGTCCGAGAGGCGCTGCATGAACGAAGGCGCTTGCTTGAGGCCGCGCCCCATGTAATCCGGCCGATGCGTTTCGTGCTGCCATATGCTTTGTCAGTACGGCCGAAATGGATGCTTCGGCTAGGCTTGCGAATTTATGATTTCCTGGGAGGCAAAAGCCGTTTGCCCCGTTCGTGCAGCCTGCGGCAATCGGATAGGCGGCTGCAGGCCCCATTAAAGCGGCCATTTGGCGGGTTTGTCTATACCGACTGCGTGACCGACGACAGCCGCCTGACGCTGCTAAACGCCTTGGATGCGGCGCAGCATGGGGCGGAAATCCGCACGAGGACCGAACTCATTTCAGCACGGCGCGACAAGGATGTGTGGCGGGCCGTACTCACCCAAGCCGGGGAGGTTCGGGCAAAGGTGCTGGTGAACGCAACCGGCCCCTGGGTAAATGAAACGCTGACCCTTCTGGGCAAGCAAAGCACTGCTCATGTGCGGCTGGTGAAAGGCAGTCATATCGTCGTGCCGCGAATAGATGAGGGCGACCATGCCTATGTCCTGCAACAGCCCGACCGGCGGATCGTCTTCGCCATCCCCTTTGAGCAGCGTTTTACATTGATCGGCACAACGGAAATCAGTGTTCAATCAGCGGAAGCGGAGGCGCCCTCCCCCCAGGAAATTCAGTATCTTTGCGACTCTGTGAACCGCTATTTTTCTCAATCCATCTCACCTGGAAATGTAGTGCACGCCTATGCTGGAGTGCGCCCGCTTTATGACGATGGCACGACCGACGCTCATATGGTGACGAGGGACTATGTATTGGAACTGGACGAGTCTGGACCCCTGTTGCTGTCAATTTTCGGCGGCAAGATCACAACGGGGCGGCGCTTGGCCGAAGAGGCGCTGGCGCTGCTCGCAGAGCCAGCCGGCTGGCAGTTTTACAGGAGCAGCCGGGCGCTTGTCTTTCCAGGCGGAGCAATCGCGAATTTTGATGAGTTCCTGTCGCACGTGCGAACTTTCTGGCCGTTCCTGGGCACTGACCGGTCGCTAAGAATGTCCCGCGCCTATGGCACGCTGCTGCACGAAATGCTGGGGCAGGTGCGCGAAGAAATCGATATGGGCCGGAATTTCGGCGCTGGCTTTACCGAAATAGAGGCGCGCTGGATGCGGGATTGCGAATGGGCGAAAACCGCTGAGGATTGTCTTTGGCGTCGAAGCAAACTGGGCCTTCACATGACCGATAATGAACAGCGTGAATTTGAGCTTTGGTGGGGGGAGAATTTCAGTTGAACCGCATTGCTTATGTGAGTGGAGAATGGGTGCCGCTGGACCAAGCGCGGGTTTCGGTTCTTGATCGGGGTTTTCTGTTTGCCGATGGAATTTACGAAGTTTGGGCCGTACTGGAAGGCCGGCTGACGGACAGCGCGTCCCACATTGCACGGCTGGAACGGTCGGCGAGGGAGATAGCACTGCCACTGCCCCTTGGTATCGCCGGGATCGTGGCCGAGGCGGTGGAACGCAATGCGCTCTCGAGCGGTCTTGTCTATCTGCAGGTGACGCGCGGGGTAGCCGAGCGAGATTTTCCCTTTCCCGCAGCAGTTGAACCCACCTTGGTGGTGTTTACCCAGCGCAAGGATATCCTTAATGCCCCGGCTGCCGGGATTGGCATAAAGGTGAAGACTGTTCCCGATCTGCGCTGGGCGCGACGAGATATCAAGAGCATTGCATTGCTGGCCCAGGTACTCGCCAAGCAGGCGGCGGCGGAGGCCGGATGTCAGGAGGCCTGGTTGGTGCAGGATGGGTTCGTTACGGAAGGCGCCTCATCAACCGCGTTTATCGTCAAGGCAGAAGGCGTGCTGGTGACTCGGCCCAATTCCACGGACATATTGCCGGGTTGCACGCGACAGTCTGTCCTGGCGCTGGCTGAGGAGGCGGGACTCGTTGTGGAAGAACGACCCTTCTCTGTGGAAGAGGCAGCAGACGCGTGTGAGGCTTTCATCACCAGCGCGTCCAATTTCGTCCTGGCGGTGGTGGAGATCGACGGACGGAAGCTGGGTACTGGCACGCCGGGTCCGATTGCGAGACGATTGCGCGAAATCTACATCGCAATGGCTTTGGCTTCAGTGGGCGACGGCTAGAGTATCCGTTTGTGTCGGGGCGAAGTCGAGACACGTCTGTCCAGGCCAACATGCCTCGGTGAGCCTCCGATCTTGCGCAAGCGGCCTTAAATTTTTCGCTGAGCCCTATTCTGATGTTTTCACCACCAGAACGCCATCTTGGAAGCCGGTAACTAGCGCCACCGCTCCTTCGGGCAGGTCCGGTCCTGTCGCTGGCCAGACGCTGTCGCCTACTTTCACCCTGCCGCGCCCATGCACGATGGGTTCGGCGATAGTGACTGTGCGCCCTATCAATCTGGCGGCGCGGTCGTTCAGCAGCGGATCGGAGGACATCACGGGATTGCCAAGATACCAGCGCCTTCCAAACCATGCCGAAACGAGCGAGGTCAGCGCGAAAATCAGCAACTGCGCCGCCGTTGGCACACCAGTCAGGAGCGTGACCAAACCGGTAAACGCCGCCGCAGCTGCAACCCATATGAGGAAGACGCCGGGGCTCAATATTTCCCCGATTCCTAGCAGTACGGCCAGGATCAGCCACCACCATTGGGCATCGAGTTGCAACTGGTTAAGCCACTCCATCTCGCTTACTCCGCCGGTTCGAACGGACCCCGCCGCCGTGGCGCAGGCGCGGTTGGCGGTGCAGAGGGCGTACCGGCCGATCCATTGCCCAGCGCCTCCTTGGCAATTTCACCAATGCCGCCCAATGTGCCGATAAGCTGCGTGGCCTCCACGGGAAAGAGGATGGTTTTGGCATTGGGAGAAACGGCGAACTGGGCCACCGCCTCGACATATTTCTGCGCGATGAAATAGTTGATCGCCTGCGTGTTGCCGCTGGCGATGGCGTCCGAGACCACTTGCGTCGCCTTTGCCTCCGCCTCGGCGGCGCGCTCACGGCCCTCGGCATCCCGGAAGGCCGCTTCGCGCCGCCCCTCGGCCTCCAGAATCTGAGATTGCTTGGCGCCTTCTGCCCGGAGGATCTCCGCCGCGCGAAGCCCTTCAGCTTCAAGCACATTGGCGCGCTTTTCGCGCTCCGCCTTCATCTGCCGGGCCATCGAATTGATAATGTCCTGAGGCGGACGAATGTCCTTCACTTCGACGCGAGTGATCTTGAGGCCCCAGGGACTGGTTGCATCGTCTACGACATGCAGCAGCCGCGCATTGATCTCGTCGCGCTTTGATAATGTTTCATCTAGGTCCATCGAGCCCATCACGGTGCGAAGGTTCGTGGTAGCGAGGTTCAGGATGGCGACGTGCAATTCTGATACCTCATAAGCCGCCTTGGCGGCATCCAGCACCTGAAAGAAGACCACGGCATCGACGGCCACCATGGCATTGTCGCGGGTGATGATTTCTTGACTGGGCACGTCGATGACCTGCTCCATCATATTCACCTTGCGCCCAACCTGATAGAAGAAGGCCGGGAAGAAGTTGAACCCCGGTTGCGCTACGGTCGTGAAGCGGCCGAAATATTCTATGGTGTAATGATAGCCTTGTCGAACGATCTTGATACTGGCGGCGAGATAGATGAAAACCAGCAAGACAATGAAAAAGGCAACAGCCACGCCCATACTAACTCTCCCCCCTATAGATGACCGGGAGTATGGCGGCTAAACGGCTGGCAGCAAAGCGGAATCGGACAAATGCCTCCTATGAAACTGGAATATGCGCGTTCCCTACTCTTTGTTCCGGCATCGAACGCCCGGGCGATTGAAAAGGCGCGTAGCTTATCATGCGACATGGTGATACTGGACCTGGAGGACGCCGTTCCAGACCCATTGAAGGCCGAAGCGCGGCGTGCGGCGGTGACGGCAATTGCCGAGGGGTTCGGCAACAAGTTGATTGCAGTGCGGCTTAACATGGCTGGCACACGCTGGCATCAAGAGGATGTCGCGGCCTTTTCCGGTTCAGCCGCTGACTATCTGGTGCTTCCCAAGGTGGAGAGCGCTGCACAGGCCGAGCGTGTCTATCGTGAGTGCGGCCGGCCGGTCATTGCGATGGTCGAATCGGTGAAAGGCCTGGTCGAAGCCAACGCCATAGCGGCCGCAGCTGGTACGGCGGGCTTGTTTGTCGGGACGAACGACTTGCGCACCGATATGCATATTCCAGAAGGCGTAGGCCGTGGCGGATTGACGACGGCACTGCAATTGATCGTGATGGCGGCCCGCTTGTCTGGCAAGGCTGTGTTCGACGGGGTCTATAACCGTCTGGACGATGCCGACGGCTTCATCGCCGAATGCCGCGAAGGCCATGAATATGGTTTTGACGGTAAGACATTGATCCATCCCAGCCAGATCACACCGGCAAACACCCTCTTTGGACCGTCCTTGCCGGCGGTAGAGGACGCCTATCGCCTGATCGCGGCTGCAAGCGGCGGGGCGGAGCGGTTTGAAGGCCGCATGATCGAGGCAATGCACGTTACCGCCGCAAGGGCGCTGATTGCGCGTGCGGAAGCGTCCGGCATGAGGCGGTAAAGAAAAAGGGCGCTCTGTCTCCGAGTGAATGCATGAGCGCAGAACAGCAGAAGCTGGGCCTCTACCTTCCGCTACCGCAAAATAACCCGACGGCCGCACTAGCGCCCTTCGGCCGGAATGGTTACATGGACCGCCACGAATCCTCCCGCGAAAGAAAGTGGCGCAATCCATGGATATCCGCCTTGGCCTTACATTTGACGACGTACTCCTGCAGCCGGGGGAGTCGGACGTCTTACCGAGTCAGGCCGATACCCGGACCTATGTGACCAAATCGATCGGACTGAATATTCCGATCCTTTCGTCCGCCATGGACACGGTGACAGAAGCCGACATGGCGATTGTGATGGCCCAGCTTGGCGGTCTTGGGGTGCTCCACCGGAACTTGTCGATCGAGGAACAGGCGGACGCCATTCGGGCGGTCAAGCGCTTTGAATCCGGCATGGTCGTCAACCCCATCACCATCGCTCCCGATCAGACGCTTGCTGATGCACAGGCGTTGATGGAGCGCCACAAGATCTCCGGCATTCCGGTGGTGGAAAATAGTGGTAAGCTGGTAGGCATCCTGACGCACCGCGATGTGCGCTTTGCTGAAAATTCCGCTCAGCCAGTTCGCGAATTGATGACGAAAGACAATCTGGCGACCGTGACGCCTGGTGTCACACAGGAGGAGGCTCGCCGACTTCTGCATCAGCGGCGGATTGAAAAGCTGCTAGTGGTCGACGGCGACTATCATTGCATCGGTCTCATCACCGTCAAGGATATCGAAAAGGCCGTGACTTACCCACAGGCGACAAAGGATGCCTCGGGTCGGTTGCGTGTGGCGGCGGCAACAACCGTGGGTGACAAGGGCCTGGAACGGACTGAAGCGCTGATCGACGCTGAATGCGACTTGATTATTGTCGATACAGCGCACGGGCACAGCAGCATGGTTCCCCAGGCGGTTGAACGGATCAAGAAAATTTCCAACAGCGTGCAGGTGATCGCGGGCAATGTAGCGACTGCCGAAGCCACCCGCGCGCTGATTGACGCGGGTGCCGATGGCGTGAAGATCGGCATTGGGCCAGGCTCCATTTGCACCACGCGGGTCGTCGCCGGGGTAGGAGTGCCGCAGCTTACGGCCATATTGGAATCGGCAGAGGAAGCGGCCAAATTCGGTATTCCGGTCATTGCCGACGGCGGTATCCGCACCTCGGGAGATGTTGCCAAGGCGCTTGCAGCCGGTGCGGGAGCGGTAATGATCGGCTCTTTGTTGGCCGGAACGGCCGAAGCACCCGGCGAGACGTTCCTCTATCAAGGACGCGCCTATAAAAGTTATCGCGGGATGGGCAGTGTTGGCGCAATGGCGCGCGGATCGGCCGACCGTTATTTTCAGCAGGATATCAAGGACCAGATGAAACTGGTCCCGGAAGGCATAGAGGGGCAAGTGCCCTACAAAGGCCCGGCCAAGGACGTGATCCACCAACTTGTCGGAGGTGTCCGCGCCGCAATGGGCTATACGGGCGCACGCACCATAGAGGAACTGCAGAAGCGCGCTCGCTTCGTGCGGATCACCAACGCGGGGCTGAGCGAGAGTCATGTTCATGACGTCACTATCACTCGCGAGGCTCCCAATTACCCGACGCGGTAAGGGGAAACGTGCGGATAATCTGATCCACTTTCCGTTCGTGTCGAGTGAAGTCGAGACAGGTAACACGGCGCCGTTCGACTTTGCTCGGGAAGAACGGGGTGATACTCGCTGCGAAGCAATAGACTTGGCACAAACAAAGGGGATGCGCTGAAATGACCCCGTCGGCGCGCGTACAGGCCGCAATCGAGCTTCTCGATGAAATTATCCTTTCCGCTCGCGATGGTGGTCCAGCCGCGGATACGCTGATCATGCGCTATTTCAAAACGCGCCGATATGCAGGTTCTAAGGACCGGAAAGCAGTGCGCGATTTGGTGTACGCGGCCGTCCGCCGGACTGCTGATCGACCGGAGAGCGGACGCGCGGCGATGCTGGGGCTCGCGTCAAACGATTCGGAGCTTGCGGCAAGATTCGACGGATCGCCCCATGGCCCGCAGCCCCTTTCCAGCGATGAGCCGGTCGCCTCCGCGGGAGCCGCGCCTTCATGGCTGCAGCCGCTGTTCTCAGCTTTGGCGGATGAGGCAGAGCAGGCTGCGCTTCTTGAGCGGGCTCCGTTGGACATCCGCGTTAACCTATTGAAAGCCAAGCGGGAAGAGGTACTGCCGCAACTGCCGGACGGCACCGTCACGCCGCTTTCCCCGGATTGCATTCGCCTCCCTGAAGGCGCCCCGGTCGAGCAACACGCCCTTTGGCTGGAGGGCAAGATAGAGGTGCAGGACGAGGGCAGCCAACTGATTGCGCGCTTGTGTAGCGCGCAGGCGGGACAAACCGTGATTGATCTTTGCGCGGGTGCGGGCGGTAAGACGCTCGCTTTGGCGGCGCATATGGGCAATGAGGGAAAGCTTATCGCCGCCGACACGGTTCGGAGCAGGCTGGCACGGTTGGAGCCTCGGGCAAAGAGGGCCGGGGCAACCATGATCGAAACGCTATTACTTGATCAGGGCCATGAGCAGCGCCAGCTTGCCTATCTGGCGGAAGCCGCAGACTGCGTCTTGGTGGACGCGCCCTGCTCCGGGACGGGAACCTGGCGGCGCAATCCCGAAGCGCGCTGGCGGCTTACTGCCGCCCGGCTGGAACGGCTGGTTGCAGAGCAGGCCAGGATCATGGATAGTGGAGCCGGTCTCGTAACAAGGGGCGGAACCATGGTCTATGCGGTATGTTCCTTACTTGACCGGGAAGGGCGCGATCAAGTGGATGCGTTCCTGCAGCGGAATCACGGTTGGACGGTGGAACTTCCCGCGCACATTCCCGCACGGCGCTGGGGTGCGGGGATGTTGCTTACCCCTCGGCATGATGGGACCGACGGCTTTTTCTTCACACGGATGAAGAAGTCGTGTTAATAGGTAGGCAACCAGTTCCGGTCGAGGCCGAAACGCTGCTGGAGAAGATTATGCGCTTTACCCCTGCTTCCATTGCCTTGGCTCTTGCATTGGCAACGGTTTCGAGTGCGGGAATTGGGCAGAAGCCGGACGCGCAGATTGAACCCCTTTCGGTGGCCTGGCTTGAAAAGGGCGAAGCGGCGCAAAAGGCGGGAAACCTTCAGGGCGCCAACGATGCCTATGAAACAGCGCTGGCCATCGATCCCCGGAATCGCAAGGCTTTTTCCGCACTTGGCGAAGTCGCACGGGTACAGGGACTGACCGGAAAATCGATCCGTTTCTATCGCGAAGCGTTGCTGCTTGATCCCACCGACCTGGACGCACTCGCCGGGCAGGGCGAGGCGATGGTGGACAAGGGTGCGATTGAAAAGGCGAAGGAAAATCTTGCCAGAATGAAAAATATTTGCAGGGCCAGCTGCGGCGAAATCGGGCAACTGGCGGCGGCCATCGAAAAGGGCGGGGCCGCGCCGCAGCTTACCGCCAAGAATGTCGCTCCACCCCAGTCCGCCGTATCCATACCCGTGGCGGAAAAACCCTGACCTGAATAATATCCAATGTGGGCCCTTATTGGGGTGACGCAAGAAATAGAACTGGCCATCTTGCCCTCCCATCATGCCGTGTTTAGGCAGGCGCCATGCTTCCCGCCCTAACGCACATCGATAATTGGATTTTCGACCTGGATAATACGCTTTATCCGGCAAAAGCGGATCTATTCGGGCTGATTGACATCAAAATGGGCGAATTCATCCAGGGTTTGCTGGGTTGCGATGCTCATGAGGCAAAGCGGGTGCAAAAGCAGTATTTCATGGAGCATGGGACGACCCTGTCCGGGCTCATGCGCCACCATGGCACTGATCCCACGGAGTTCCTGGAATATGTCCATGACATTTCGCTCGACCGCATTTCATCCGATGCCGAGTTGAACACGTATATCCGGGCGTTGCCTGGACGCCGGTTGATCTTCACCAATGGCGACGCGCTATATGCACAGAGAGTGTTGAAAAAACTTGAGATCGGCGATGCATTCGAGTTCATCCACGACATTCACGCCTGTCAATATGTGCCCAAGCCAGACCCGTCTGGCTACCGGGATTTATGCGAGCGTTACGATCTTGATCCTGGCGCCAGCCTTTTCTTTGAGGACATGGCCCGTAATCTAAAACCGGCCAAGGCCATCGGCATGACCACCGTTTGGGTGAATAACGGGTCGGAAGCGGGGCATATGGATGCCCATCCGGACTTTATCGATTATGAAACCCATCATCTCGCGCCGTTCCTGGCGGATATTCTGAAGAACTGAGGACGAATATGAACGAAACGCTGATCTCCACCATCGAAGCTGCGTGGGAAAACCGTGTCGAGCTGAACTTTTCCACGGAGGGTGCGGAACGCGAAGCGGTGGCCGAAGCGCTGAACCTTTTGGACCATGGCACGGCGCGTGTGGCCGAACCCGCGGGGGAGGGCTGGAAAGTCAATCAGTGGCTGAAGAAAGCGGTGCTGCTTTCGTTTCGGCTGAACGACAATGGCTTGATCCCTGGCGGACCCGGCGGCTCCTTTTGGTGGGATAAGGTCCCATCAAAGTTTCAGGGTTGGGGGGAAGCCCAGTTCCGTGCAGCCGGCTTTCGCGCGGTGCCGGGCGCGATTGCGCGCCATGGTTCGCATGTCGCCCGAAATGTCGTGCTGATGCCTAGCTTCGTCAACATTGGCGCCTTCGTCGATGAAGGCACCATGGTTGATACTTGGGTTACGGTCGGTAGCTGCGCGCAAATCGGAAAAAATGTACACTTGTCCGGCGGCGTTGGTATAGGCGGCGTGCTCGAGCCGTTGCAGGCTGATCCTGTGATTATCGAGGACGATTGCTTTATCGGCGCACGTTCGGAGGTTGTGGAGGGTGTACGCATCGGACGCGGTTCGGTGCTGTCGATGGGTGTGTTCATCACGTCCACCACAAAAATCGTCGACCGCAACACGGGCGAGATCTTCGTTGGACATGTGCCGCCCTATTCGGTCGTGGTGCCAGGCAGTCTGCCGGGCAAGCCGTTACCTGACGGTACACCGGGTCCAAGCCTTTCCTGCGCCGTCATCGTAAAGCGTGTCGATGCGCAGACCAGGTCAAAAACGGCAATCAACGATCTGTTGCGGGATTGATCTGCGGTGGGACGAAGGGATCACCTACACCTGCTAGGCTAATGAGGACAAGCTAAAGACCTGCGGGGCATTCCACGCCTTTGCCAGCGGTGCGCCGAGCAGCCGTTCATATTCCTGCTCGGCAATACCATAAAGGCCATCGGCATAGTCGATAAGAGCAGGCAGATCGACAATGGTCACAATGCCGCGTGTTGCGCGGATCAGGCCTGCGCCCTCCAGATTATGCAACGCGACCGTAACGCCAGCCCTCCTTACGCCCAGCATTGTGCTTAGAAATTCGTGCGTCAGAGGCAGGGAATCGTTGTATCCTCGATCATGGGCCATAGCCAGCCATCTAGCCAGCCGTTGCTCGACATTGCCCTTGCCGGTCGCCAGTGCAGTTTGCGACACTTGAATGAAGAAGGACTGCACAAAATTGCTGAAGCGCCTACGCATGGCCGGGCTTTTTTCGGTAACGGAGTGAAAGTGCGCGCAATCGATGCTAAGCGATGATCCGGCGAGTTGTATGATGCCTGTATTTGTCGAGCCCCCCGCCCCCAAAATGCAGGGCATGCCGGACATGCCCTCCCGACCGATAATGCCGACCTCAACCTGCCGGTCGGGTGCTGCTGTCGCGACAATCGATAAAATGCCGGACTCTAGGAAGTGAATTCGAGTTATGGCTTGATCCCGTGCTTCTATGACTGTCCTAACTGGAAGTTCATGCCATTCCAGAAACGGGTGAATCAAATCCATGTCATCGGGTGACAATCCAGCCAAAAGCCTGTTCTTTGATTGCGAAAGGTCGCTGGGGACGCCGGACATCGGCTAATATTCCTTTTGGTCAAAGGGCCAGGCTGGAAGAAAGTCCCTCAATAAACACAAACTTAGCATCCCGTTATAGAAACATTGTCGGGCCGCAACACAAAGTACGCTTTCGTACGTAAATGGGAGCTGTTAGCTGGAATCGCGCTGTAACGCTTCAGTCCGCATATTTTTGTTTCGGTTGCGAGAGAGAGTACGAATGCGTACGCTAAAACAGTTTGAAGTTTCGGATCATTTTCAATATTGTGTCGTCAACACCGTTATTTCCTACACATAGCATATGTGAATAGGAAATGCGAGATATAATCCTGATCTAAACTGTCTGGTCCGCAAACGGACGCGGTGCGGTTGTTAATATTTTATAAGATTGGGAGCGTAACAAGCATCAAAAATTGGGGTGGCCCCGATTAGTGATGCGAGTTGGTGCCGAAATTGCGGGCCGGATCGATCTAGACAGTAATATCGCTGCTTTCGTGATTGGCTCGCTATCGAAATGGAGCCTAACCGAATGGATTTTCCTACAACAAACGTCTTTCCCCTCAGATAGGCTTGGCGGCTTTAAGGGCGAAAAGCGGATCGAAGGTGAGGTTGGGCATGCCCGGTGAAAATGATATCGAATATTTCGCGCGAAGGCTCCGTAGCGAGCGGCGCATGGCGCATCAAGCTGTCGACGAGGCAGCACGTCAGCTTCATATCCGGCTAGCAAGCGAATATGCCCGACGCGCGCGCAAGGCCGGGGTCTATGTAATCGGCGCCTGAATGGCATTATCGCTTTAAGTTTAGTGACAGTTAAGGTTGGACGCGCGTGTCGGCTTCTGCGACCCAGCAGGCCGTGTGTCAGACTGCCATCGTCCTCGACCTGATGGTCGGGGACATGGCCTTTCCATCGAAATCTCGAAACTTATCAGCCCTCGAGTCATCTAGCTTGAACAGCATTGCGTGCGTCGAGGTAGCGCCTTCGTCCCTGACGAGATGAGTGCGGGTCATTCGCCCCTTTAGGACCTGCGTCCGGGCGAGATAAGTCACTTCAGGCTTTCGAGCAAGGCGAGAGGGTCCGGGGTGGGGGCCGGGGCAATGTGGTCTAGGCATCGCTGTCATCCGACCCCCGTTGAAGCGAAACGCTCAGGGACATCTTCGGACATGCACTGCCCGTGCCAACAACAAAAAAGCGGGAACTACGGCCGGGGGCGGTGGTGAAGTCAAATTAACCAAATGTTCCTTCTGTCAAATCGACCGACAGCGGTATGGCACCAGGCCTCTTGTTTCTTGCGGGGAAAGTGGCACATGACAGTGCATGGACCTGACAGAATTTCCGACGGGCGAACTGATGCAGCTTTCGCCACTGGTGGCGCGGGTGCTTGCTCCCAATCCTTCCCCGTTCACCTATACTGGAACCCAAAGCTATATTGTGGGGACCAGCGATCTGGCGGTCATTGATCCAGGGCCCGAAGATCCGGACCATCTGGCGGCGCTGCTGCGGGTGATAGCGGGACGTCCGGTCCGTGCCATCATGACCACCCACACCCATAGGGATCACAGTCCTGCCAGCCGTCCTCTGGCAGAAGCTACAGGCGCTGGCGTCATCGGCTGTGCGCCGCTTGCCATTGAAGATGACGGCCCGCGTGCTGATGCGGCCTTCGACAGCGACTATGCCCCTCACAGGGTACTGCTGGATGGTGAGTGTATCGAAGGGACAGGATGGACCCTTCAGGCCGTGGGCACGCCGGGCCATACCTCCAACCATCTCTGCTTCGCTTTGCTGGAGGAAAAGGCATTATTTACCGGCGACCACGTGATGGGCTGGTCGACCAGTGTCATTTCTCCCCCCGATGGCGACATGGCGGCTTATATGGCGAGCATGCAAAAGCTACTGGGCCGTGACGATGCGATCTATTATCCGGCTCATGGCGAGCCTGTAAATCATCCGCAGCGCTGGGTTCGCTCGATGATGGGCCATCGCAAGCACCGCGAAGGGCAGATTCTGCGGCATTTGCGCAACCATGAAGCTGCGTCCATCGTGGAAATAGTGGAAAAAATGTACAAAGGCGTCGATCGACGCCTTCACGGCGCGGCGGGGCGTTCGGTGCTGGCCCACCTGTTGGACTTGCAGGCACGACATCTGGTGATCAGTGAAAAAGATCAGTGGAAAATTGCTGCATAATCGCACTGAAATCCTATATCGGCGTTGAAAATGCATTCGGAGGAAAAGATGGACGCACGTGGCGGAATGGGCGGCAGCCTGGCGGGGCTCGACCTGCTCGCCGAGATCGACCGGCTGCGCAAGGAGCGGAACGCCGTCATTCTGGCGCATTATTATCAGAAGCCGGAAATTCAGGATCTGGCCGATTTCGTGGGAGACAGCCTTGATCTTTCCCGCAAGGCGCAGGCGACCAATGCTGACGTGATCGCGTTTTGCGGTGTTCGTTTCATGGCGGAAACGGCGAAAATCCTTTCGCCTGAAAAGACAGTAATACTGCCTGACATGGACGCCGGCTGCAGTCTTGAGGATTCCTGTCCACCCGATAAGTTCAAGGCCTTCCGGGAGGCCCATCCGGACCATATCGCACTCAGCTACATAAACTGCTCCGCCGAGGTGAAGGCGCTTTCCGATATCATCGTCACCAGTTCCTCCGCCGAAAAGATTTTGGCGCAAATACCGAAGGAACAGAAGATCATCTTCGGTCCCGACCGGCATTTGGGCGGCTATTTGTCCCGCAAAATGGGACGCGACATGCTGCTTTGGCCGGGCGTCTGTATCGTGCATGAGGCGTTCAGCGAGACCGAACTTTTGAAGCTGAAAGCGCAATATCCCACCGCGCCGATTGCCGCTCATCCCGAATGCCCCGCGCATATCGTGGATCATGCCGATTATGTTGGATCGACCAGCGGCATTCTTGCTTTTGCGAGCCAAATTCCGGGCGACACCCTGATCGTAGCAACCGAACCGCACATCATCCACCAGATGGAAAAGGCGATGCCCCACAAGACTTTCATCGGAGCTCCGGGGGCGGACGGGAACTGCAACTGCAACATCTGCCCCTATATGGCGCTCAATACGCTGGAGAAGCTATACCTTGCGCTGCGCGATCTCCAGCCTCGGATCGAGATGGAGGAGGGATTGCGTCTCGCCGCGAAGAAGAGCCTCGATCGCATGCTGGAGATGGCGGCAAGCACGGTCGGCCAGGGCGATGTCGGCAGGCCAATGGCAGGCGGCGCATAATTTGTAATCGGACGTCGCTCTCTCTTTGGAAAACGACGCATAAGGGGAAAGAGAATGACCCTCACCCTCGACAGGTTCGACCTGGCGGCTTTTGTTCAATCCACTCTGGCTGAGGATCTGGGCGACAAGGGCGACATCACATCAGCAGCGGTCATCCCGGCCGAAGCGATCTTCACTGGTGTCATGGATAGCCGGAACGCCGTTACGGTTGCTGGACTTTCCATCGCCGAAGCCTTTTTCCGCGCGCTTGATCCGGACGTAGAGATTGAACTGCTGGCCGCGGACGGTGACAGCGTTGCTGCCGGCACAGAGCTGATGCGACTGAAAGGCAAGGCGAGGGCGATGCTGACGGCAGAACGGTCGGCTCTGAACACCGTTCAACACCTGACCGGTATCGCTACCATGACGCGGCAATATGTGGACCGGATCGCGGCGACAGGAGCCACGCTGCTGGATACACGTAAAACCATACCCGGCCTGCGCATGCTGGAAAAATATGCCACGCGAATGGGCGGAGCGACCAATCATCGTCTGGGACTGTGGGATGCAGCGATGATCAAGGATAATCATGTGGCGGTGGCCGGATCAGTTGAGGAGGCAGTGCGCCGGGCGATTGCAGCGGGAATTGAAAGGATCATCGTGGAGGTCGATCGGACGGACCAGATCGAACCCGCCCTTTCGGCGGGCGCTACTCACTTGTTGCTAGACAATATGGGTCCCGCCATGCTTCGTCAGGCCGTGACGCTCGTCGCTGGCCGGGTGCCGACCGAAGCCTCGGGCGGAGTCCGGCTGGATACGATTGAGGACATTGCCCGTACCGGGGTCACCTTTGTCAGCGTGGGCCGCTTGACCCAGTCGGCTCCTGCTGCTGACATCGGCTTGGACTTTACCGCCCTCTGAGCATTACGCCTCAATAATGACCCCGCCGGGGTGGTGCTTGTCCAGGTGCCGTTTGATGATGCGAAGGTTCTTGCTGTTTGATTTGAAAAACAGATCGAATGCATCCCCGACGAACGGTATCGCCCCCAATGCAGTATCGACGCCTACATTCGCGGCCATGCGCGCAAGCTGAAATTTCGACATGCCCAGATTGCGGGCCTCCCAAATAATCCACGCGCCCATCGCTGCCGTCGCTATATCGCCGACCACCGGAACAAGGCCGATGATGCTGTCCAGGCCGACCCGGCGTCGCGTACCTGGAATGGTGAATACGCCCTCTAGCAGGGCTTCCATCGCCTCGATACGGGACCTGATCGAAGCCGGGTCTCGACCCAAGCCTGGCATTCGCCGGGTGAGTTCGTCCAACTGTTCCTGGGAAATACGCATCCTATGCTCCTTCAGCCCTATTTGGGCTCCGGCAGCAAATGGTTCAATGGATGCTGACCCCTAGAACTCGGTTGAAAGCCCCGCAGACGCCTGGACACCAGCGACCAACGAACAGGCGCCGCCAGTGGTATATAGCCGCCATGGGCCATCATCATCGTTTCGGTCTCGCCAAGCTTGCGTACCGCCTCGTCGATATTCTGGGCCTGCTGAGCCTCCTTCAAACGCTGATCTGCCTCAGCGCTGCAGGACAGTTTGTGGACGCAGCTAATTCGTCCGAGATACCAAAGCGCGCTGTCATAAGGTGCAACCTCGTCTATAAGGGCCAAGTCGGCCTGGTCATTTGACCCGACACGCACGGATGGCACGCCTATTCTGGCGAAATCGGACGATACCATGCCGAACAAAAGGTTGCTCCCGGGTCCTGGGGGCAAGGCAATCCGCAATGGTTCTATTGGACCATTCCGGCTCTTCCACCCGGATATCACAACCCCCGCATAATCCCGCCTCGCGTCGATACTTAGGTCGGCCCAACGGGGCCGTAGGGGCGGGCGAGGCATGGGAAGCCCATCAGGGAGCAGCGAGTCCGAAACTGCCCATCCGGCGAGGGAGAACAGTGTTGGAAGTCGCTCGCGTTCAATCGCCATTGAAAGCGCCTCCCGATTTGCAGCCTGACTTAGAAACCCCTCTCCGTCCAGAATTGCAAAGCCGAACAGCCCCTGGACCGGATCCACCCTGATCGCCCGGGTTTCCACATCGGCAAAGTTCAACAATGGCAAGTCTGTATAGCGCCCCCCAAGGACGAGAGCGGCCTTCTCCTCGCGAAAACGGACGATTGCGATCGCCATGCGTTCCGCGCGAAGGACTCGGTTGGCCCGGCGTGGAGGCTTGCGCCCGGCTTCTTCCCCGGCGTCGAAGTCAGCAGGAGTCAGCATCCAGCTTTGGTCCCGCCTGTCGCGCCGATAGGGGCCCGCTCCTCCATTCTTGCCGGTAATACCCATTTCCGGCTGCGCCAGTATTTGCAGGAAATTGGGCCGAGGCGCTGAGAGGCGGACCTCGACGACCTCACCGGTCATGGGGAGGATTTCCTCCACGGCATCCAAATCACCACTTAGCCAGGAGCTGCGGGCAACTCTTACCCGCGCGGAAAGAATATGTGCCACCTGCTTGGATGTAATTTTTTCACCGTCGGGCCAAAGCGCATCCCTGAGACGGAAGATATAGCTTTTTCCGCTATCAAGGACGATCCAGCGTTCCGCCAGCGCAGGCTGGATGTCTCCGCGTGCGTCAAACGCCACAAGCCCTTGGGCCGTAGCCTCCATCATCAGTCTTGCTGCAGGACGAGGCAGCCGATCAAGGGGGGTGGCCAGATCGCTGGCAAATCCCACTACGCTGACAACCACAGGGCCCGTATCCTCGTCTCCTGTGCAGCTTCCCAAGGCGAAAGCGCCGGTCAGCATTGTAAGAATCAGCCGAAGAACTAGGAAAAATCGCATCAGAATCCCTGCTGTAACCGTAGGGTATAGCTTGGGTGTATATTGCCGGGGTTGTCTCGCCAACCCGCTATTCGGGACGAAACCAGAGCGCGACTTACGTAAAAATAAAGCGGCAGGATCGGGGCTTCGTCGACTAACATCCGCTCGGCAGCTCTCATTTTGCGGCCTCTTAGTCCTGGATTGGCTTCGCTCATTGCAGCATCGAGCGCTGCATCGAAAGCAGGGTTGGCATAGCCGGAATAATTTATAGGACCAGCGTCGGAACGGTGAACCGTTAGGAAATTCTCGCTTGCCGGAAGGTCGGCAATCCAGCCGGAACGTGCAAGCTGGAAATCCCCAGCGCGCAAGGCGGCAAAATGCAGCGCCGCTTCACTATTCAGCAAGGTTGCTTCAACCCCTAAAGGTTTCCACATCGCCGACAAGGCGACAGCTACACGCCGATGATCCGTATCGCTGTTGAATCGAATTTCAAAGCGCAGGGGCCGTTGTGGTCCGTAACCCGCGGAACGAAGAAGCCGGCGTGCTTCGGTGAGTCGGCTTTCCCTAGATCGATCGGCCCATGAAGGACGGAAGCTATGCAAACCGTCCAAACCAGGCGGAATGATCCCCCAAGCGGGAAGGTTGCCGATGTTCAGCAGGGGCCCTGCAATCCATTCGCGATTCACGGCCATGCTGAGCGCTCGACGAACACGGGCATCGCTGAAGGGCGGCTTGCGAGTATTAAAGGCGAAATAATACGCCCCATAATAGGGGGCCACATGTATGGCATGCGGAAGGTTCCGGTTCAGCCATTGAATACGGCTTGCGGGAAAGTCACTAGTGACATCGGCTGCTCCCGCACGAAATTGCCGTAATGCGGTCAAGCTGTCATCGACGGGCATCCAATCCACATTGCGAATGGGCGGCTTTCCGTCGTGCCAGTTGGAATTGGCCTCCAACCTTATGCGATCGTTGAGCGTCCAACTCACCAGCCGGTAAGGTCCGCTTGCCACGACGGGGCGATCGGCTGTCCAACGGTCTTTCATTATTTCGATACGGTGGATGGGGAGGGCCGCCATTGCCGGATGAGCCAATAATGAGGGTAAGGAGGGGGCGGGCTTATGAAGAACGATCTGCACTTCCAAAGGTCCAGCCGGACGCACGTCCTTGATCATGGCGAAAAGGGGCCGATGCGGAGAGGCCGTCTCAGCCGCATTCAAGCGTTGGAACAGTCGCGCGAAGATTTCGGCGCGAATGGGTGTGCCGTCGGAAAAGCGCAGATCTTTGCGTAGGAAAAAGCGCCAGTGCAAACCGTCTGGACCGGTGGCCCAATGTGACGCCAGTCCTGGCACGGGCTTTCCCGCCGCATCAAAACGAGTCAATCCTTCGAACTGATCGGAGGCTATACGTAAGGAAACAAGATCAGAATATTTCTGAGGATCCAGCCCCTTGGCTTCGGCATCTGCCAAACGGACGATCCGGTCCCGAGACAAGCGAGCGCCCTCCTGGCTCCCGCATGCGGCCAATAGAGGGATTATCAAAATGATCGGGAAGGCCGAAAAGCGAGGGACCATGAAGCCACACTAACGGCGGCCGTCAATCTTTACCATTTCAATCGAAGCGGTGCGGAATTCTTTCCCAATGCCGGTTAAAGGGCTGAAATAAGGCCCGCTTTCACCAATAGCATGCCCGTCCTTCGGGCCAAGTTCGGATTGACCAGCAATCGGTTCAATATCTCTAGAGGCCTAAGATCCGCATTATGCGGCGCAGCAGACAGTTCGCGCCAATATCGCGCCGCCCGCGCCCGGTTGCCGCTCTGAGCGTAAGCCAATGCCAATGTCACTGAGTAGAGAGGCCTCTGCGTGGGCGTGGCGGTGGGAAGACTTAAAGCCAGATCGAGCGCCGCGCGCGCTTCTCCCCGCTCTCCCATGGCTGCTACGATCGGGATCGCGAAAAAAGCAGGAAGTTGGGGGTCCAGTTGGCGGGCGAGCGTTAGAAATTTCTCATCCTCTGGATCATCGCATTGAAATAGAATCATTCCTAAGCGCGCATAATATTCCGGTTCATAGGCGTTTAATTCGATGGCGCGGCGGCCCAGATTTTTGGCCAGAGGACAGCGGCCGGCTTTTGTAGCCAAGGTAGCTGAAATCATATTCGCTTCAGCAGAATAGGGGGCAAGCAGCAGCGCCCGATTGGCCTGAGCCTCCGCCTCCGCTCGCAATGTTCGAGCGCGCTGGGGGACAAACTTCGCCAGCCGGGCGTTCACGGTCGCGGAGGCGGCGAGCGTTGCAGGAACAGAGTTTCCTTCCAAGGCGAGCGTTTCGTCCAGACACTTGCGTGATGCTTCCAGCACTTCCTTGCTATACCAAATGCGGTACTCGGCAGCCTTTAACAGGCAGGCATAGCCGGGCGGGGCCGTAGAACCAAGATTCTGGCGCTCCTGGGCAGCAATGACGCCGAAACTGCCAATGAGATTTGCTACGGACGTGCGGAAACGGGCTTCGAGATCCGGCTTAGGTTTCGTCAAGGGAATATGATCAGTCCAGATACGGTCTCCTGTTCGGCCGTTCCACAATGTAAGATAGAGTTCATCGCCCCGCGTCCCCGCAAGAACGCTTTGAAGGCGATAGCCATAGTCTTCTTCGGCTTCCGAATTTCCACTGCTGATCCTGGTTTCGTCCGCTGAATGGACATTGACAATCCAGGATCGATGAAGGGCATCGCCCAGCATTTGGTCGACTGATGAACTGAGGCCGGCAGGAGAGTTGACGCTGCGCTCCACTGGCAACAACAGCATGTTTGGCGGCTGCGTCAACGCTTCTGATCCGGCTAAAAAGGGGCGATTGGCGAATACCCAATAGGCTGCCAGAAGAGCTAATGCCGCACCAATGGCCTTTAAGGGACCAACGCGGAACGCACCGGACCTAGACTGGCTCGTGTCTGAGGAGGAAATCGGTGAACCAGTCCCAAGAGTAACCGAAGACAACACTTCCTGGCTGGTCTGTCGCCAAGCGAAATTTTCAGGAGTTCTGTCAACGCGCTCCGGACGCGGATGAACAGGATTAAGATATACCCGATATGCACCGCTAGGAATAAGTAGGCGCTCGCCATTGGGAAAACCGTTGCGCGCATAGTGGGCATCCAGCATGCGACGAAGCCGCCCCACCTGAACACGAGGATAGCTATCGGTCTGAGCATCGAAGTCGGGTTCGCGGCCAAGCCCGTCCACGGCGACGCTATAGGCTTTTAACTGATCGCCATTCCCAACCAGCGTCTGGTCAACAAGGAAACGAAGCAAGCGCCGCATGACGGGTGAGCGGGAAAACTCTTTCGACTCAAAAATCCGATCCATTTCGGATGCGAACCTGAAGCGATTGGTCGCGGATTCTTCGCCCATTTGCCGCTTTTCCCTCGTCGACAATTCTCAATGTTAGATGATGCGAGAGCGCTAAGTATCGGTTACGCCACAATATTTTAATGTTACCGGTAAATTTTGGCAATGCAATGCCGTTTGTCTTTGATGGGCCAGTGCCTGGCGGGATGCAAAAAAGGTCTCATCAAGTTGGTGTCCCGGGCTCGCAAATAACGGACCGTTATAGGACGGCGAAAGGATCGGTCGCATGAAATGGAACAGTTCGGCGCGGGCCGAACGCCGCAAGGCTAAGCTGGTTGCCGGTGGATGGGCGAATAATCCCCTTACCTGTCGCATCCTGAGCAACGCAGGCTTTTCCATAACCCCCGATCTTCCGAATGGGACGGAAGGAAGTTGTGGCACGTCCGATCCGGACGATGTTCTGCCTAACTCGAAGACAAAACCGCCTATGTAACGGTGACATCGCGCCTGATACTCCTAAGTCTTGGGCCAAGAGACGAGAATGCAACATGTTGCTGGTTAGCTTTGTGTCCGGAGGCAATGAACACTGGGTGCAGGGTTGAGCTGGTGACAAGACACACGGAAGCATCTGGCGGGACTTTGCTGTGTATCTGGTCGCATGGTTCGGTCGGTAGTCGGATGGCCGTGTAAATAGGCAGGAAACCAAGAGTAGCCCCGCTCCCCACACGGCGTTACCCTGGTCTGCCTATAACCTTCCCTGAGCCGGGAGCAGCTTATCCCCACAGTGCTGCTGCCGGCTCAGGCGAGCTTTACGGGAATGAGTGGACTTTGGCGTCGCGGAGATTACATCGCGTGATATGCCGCCTGAACCAATAGCCGATAACCAATTAGTTCCGCCAGTGTTGGCGACCTTAAAGCGGTTCCTGATCTATTTGTGGCCCGCAGACGCTCCTGCACTGCGCCGGCGAGTTGTAGTAGCACTCCTTTTTGTGGTTCTCGGCAAGGCCGCCGGATTGGTGATGCCATTTGCCTATAAAGGGGCAATCGATCGAATGGCTCCCGGCCTGCAGCCGGCCGTCGGATTGGCTATTGCCCTGGTCATTGCCTATGCAGGCGCGCGTTTTACGTCGGTGCTGTTCGAGAATATCCGCAATGTCGCATTCGAACGTGTTGGGCAGGAAGCGACCCGGCGGCTGACCGAGCACGTCTTCGGTCATCTTCATCAGCTTTCGCTGCGATTCCACCTTAACCGAAAAACCGGCGCGGTTACCAAGATCATAGAGCGTGGAACAAAAAGCATTGATGTGATGCTCTACTTCCTGCTGTTCAACATAGCGCCTACGGTACTTGAGCTGGCGGCGGTTTGCGTGATCTTCTTCATGAAGTTCGGGCCGGGCATGGTCGGTGTTACCCTGGTCATGGTTGTGCTCTATATCTGGTACACGCGGGTAGTGACCGAATGGCGGACCAAGCTGCGCCGGGACATGGTCGATCTGGACACCACGGCATTCGCGCATGCGGTCGACTCCCTTCTGAATTTCGAAACGGTCAAATATTTCAACGCCGAAAAGCGAGAGGAAGCCCGCTTCAGCAGTGCGGTGCGGACCTATGCCGATGCAGCGGTCAAGAGTGAAAACAGCTTGGCCCTGCTCAACATTGGCCAAGGTCTCATAACGAACCTGATGATGGCAGGGGCGATGGGCTATACTGTTTGGGGCTGGAGCGTTGGAAAATTCACTACAGGCGATGTGGTATTGGTCAATACGCTCCTTGCTCAGCTCTTTCGGCCGCTCGACTTGCTCGGAATGGTTTACCGCAACATCCGACAAGGCTTGATCGACATGGAAGCCATGTTCCAGCTTATCGATACGCCAACGGATGTCGTCGATGACCCCAATGCCCCGCTGCTCCAGATCGAGGCAGGGGAGGTGCGCTTCGAAAATGTGCATTTCAGCTATGGCGACCGAAAAATCCTGCACGGTTTGGATTTCGTTATTCCCGCTGGCCGAACCCTTGCCATCGTTGGACCGTCGGGCGCCGGTAAATCGACAATCGCGCGGCTGCTGTTTCGTTTCTACGACGTGGATGCCGGACATATCCAGATCGATGGCCAGAATATCGCCAAGGTGACTCAGAGTTCCTTGCGGCAACAGATAGGAATAGTGCCGCAGGACACCGTCTTGTTCAACGACACCATCGGGTACAATATTGCCTATGGCCGCGCGGGTGCTGACCCGGAGGAGATCGAGACGGCGATGAGGGGAGCGGCCATAGCCGGGTTCGTCCATTCGATGCCGCAAGGTCTTGATACCCGAGTAGGAGAAAGGGGCCTCAAGCTTTCGGGGGGAGAGAAGCAACGCGTCGCCATTGCTCGCACGCTGCTAAAAAACCCGCCCATCCTTATTCTGGATGAAGCCACCAGCGCACTCGACAGCCGCACGGAAGCGAATATTCAGGCCACGCTCAATGCCATTGCCAAGCGACGCACCACCATCATCATCGCGCACCGTCTTTCCACGGTGGTTGATGCTGATGAGATCATAGTCCTGGAAGGCGGCAGGGTCGCAGAACGTGGCACGCATTCGGACTTGCTGGCCCGTGCCGGTCTTTACGCGGCAATGTGGATGCGGCAGGCGGCGGAGCGCGAGGTGGAGGAAGCCTGAAGCGCTTTCACCCTGTTGCCGTGAAGGTCGATATTCTGACTTCCTCCTCTGCCGTTGCGCCTCTATCAGGCAGCCATGCCCGTCGATCCACTGTCCATTCTCCATTCCATTTTTGGGTTTTCTGCGTTCCGAGGTGTGCAAGCCCAGGTGGTGCAGCGGGTTTTGTCTGGTCAGCACTGCCTGGCGATCATGCCCACAGGCGCAGGAAAGTCGCTTTGCTACCAATTGCCAGCGGTAGCGCTGGACGGCTGTTGCGTCGTTGTTTCTCCCCTGATTGCCCTGATGCACGATCAGCTTCGGGCGGCGCACGCGGTGGGCATCAGAGCGGGCAGCCTTACATCGGTCGATGCCGACTGGCGCGAAACGCAGGCGCGCCTGCGCTCTGGTGACCTCGATCTCCTCTATGTGGCGCCGGAGCGCGCGTCGGGGGAGGGGTTTCGTGATTTGCTTCGATCCGCAAAGATCACGATGTTCGCAATCGACGAGGCGCATTGCGTTTCCGAATGGGGACATGATTTCCGGCCCGACTACCGAATGCTTCGGCCGTTGCTGGATGAATTTCCGTCGATCCCGCGCCTGGCGCTTACCGCAACAGCAGATGCGCATACCCGCACGGATATTCTTGTCCAACTGGGCATTCCAGCGGCGGGCATGGTTATTTCGGGCTTTGACCGTCCCAATATTCGATACACGGCTCATGCAAGGGATGGACTGTCGCGCCAGATTGCGGACCTGGTCGCCCGCCAGCCCGGACCCGGCATCATATATGCACAAACCCGCATCGGGACGGAGAAGATGGCCGCCAGCCTCGCGTCCAGCGGGCGCAAGGTGCGTATCTATCATGCGGGCCTTCCGGCCGAAGAACGTCGCGCCAATCAAGCCGACTTTATCGCCAGCGAAGACATGGTGATGGTCGCCACCATCGCCTTTGGCATGGGGATCGATAAGCCGGACGTCCGGTTTGTGGCTCATGCGGGCCTCCCTAAATCCATCGAAGCCTATTATCAGGAAAGCGGACGCGCTGGCCGGGACGGTGAACCTGCCGAGGCTCATCTTTTTTGGGGTGCGGACGATTTCGCAAAGGCTCGCCAACGCATTTTCGAATTGGACGAGCCGCGGCAGGCGGGGGAGCGGGCGCGCATCTCTTCGTTGGGGGCGCTGGTCGAAACGGCGGGATGCCGTCGCGCCATTCTGCTTCGCCATTTCGGGGAGTCGCCGCCCGAAAAGTGCGGCAATTGCGACAATTGCCTCAATCCCCCTGCCGGCGTTGATGCAACCGAACTTGCTCGCAAGATTCTGTCCGCCGTTTACCGGACGGGGCAAAGCTTCGGCGCAGGTCATATAGAGGCGGTGCTGACCGGTTCTGCAAATGAAAAAGTGACCCAACGCGGCCACGATCGTCTGTCCGTTTTTGGTATCGTCGAGGGCGAGGATGTCCCGCTTATCAAGCCCGTTTCTCGTGCGCTGCTGTTGCGCGATGCATTGCAGGCGAACGAGCATGGCGGTTTGGAGCTTGGTCCCAACGCCAGGCCGGTCTTGCGCGGCGAGCAAATAGTGACGCTGGTCGTCCCTCCCAAACGTCAACGCCGCGGCCGCCGCGAGCGCGACCTTAATCCGATAGATGACCCGCTGTTCAGCGCCCTGCGCGCTTGTCGCCGGGAACTGGCGCTGGAGGCGGGCGTCCCACCCTATGTTATCTTTCACGATAGTACGCTTCGCGAAATGGCCGAGCGAAAACCTTTGAACATGCAAGGGCTGTCGCAGATTTCGGGTGTCGGAACCCGCAAGCTGGAAGCCTATGGCCAAGCCTTTCTGGACACGATTGCCGGATATGCACGCTGAACGTGCTTGCGCCGAAGGGGGGCAATGCCGATAACGCGCCAAACCCAATAAAGGACCTACGTCATGCTCAAGATTCTTACTGATGACATCTTTGTCGCACCGCAGATTTCCGTGGCAGACATCGCAGAGGCAAAGGATCAAGGGGTCACAATGGTCATTAACAATCGACCGGATCATGAATCCCCTGATCAGCCCGAAGGCACTGAGATAGAGGCTGCCGCCCGCGATGCCGGCATGGATTATGTAGCCGTCCCGGTCACCCATGCCGGCTTTGCCCCTTGGCAACTGGACGAGATGGAGAAGGCATTGGCCAATGCAGAAGGCAAGGTTCTGGCTTTCTGCCGCTCGGGTACGCGCAGTACGCTTTTGTGGGCGCTGACGCGCGCCAGGGCGGGAGACAATTGTGACAAGCTTAGCGCCACCGCCGCGAGGGCCGGTTATGATTTGAGCCCGGTGCGTGCAATGATGGACGCCTTTTCCGCTGGGAAATAGGGGGTTTTTTCTCATCGAGGGATTGTAAATTGAGGCGGGGGCATAGCCGCTCGTTTTTTGCCCAATGAAGAGTAGGCGGCAAGATTTCTCATGAATTCCGCAGGGTAAGGTGACCATCGACGTCAGGCGCACCGAAGTTTCCGGCAATATGATCATGATCGATCGCTTGCATTTGCAGCTTGCGGTCGCTGCCTTTGGGCAGGCCGTTTGCCCTTGCGCGCCAAGGAAAAATAACAGCAATGCCGGCAAGGCATATCAGTGAGGATAAAATGAAAAAATGGCTTTTGGGCGCAGCGGTCGGCGCCCTGTTTCCCGCAAACGCGTCGGCGCAGGATGCAGACGGCATTATTGTGATTGGCGAAGGACTCCCGCTGCCGCCGGGCAGCCCCGCTTATGGCAGCGTTACAATTGAGCGCGAACGTTTGACGAACGATGCCAGCAACAGGATAGAGGATGTCCTGCGGGACGTTGCAGGCTTCGCCCAGTTTCGGCGCAGCGATAGCCGTTCCGCCAATCCATCGGCCCAGGGGGCGACGTTGCGGTCGCTCGGTGGCAATGCGTCCAGCCGCGCCCTTGTCTTGCTTGACGGTGTGCCGCAAGCTGATCCGTTCTTCGGATATGTTCCTTTCAACGCCCTGGTGCCTGAACGGTTGTCGTTGATCCGAGTGACACGAGGGGGCGGGGCAGGCGCATTTGGCGCGGGGGCCGTGGCGGGAACCATCGAAATGGCGAGCGCGGGTCGAGACATGCTGCCCGATATTTCGGCAGGGGCGTTTTACGGCAGCCGCGATTCCACCGAGGTTTCGGCAACGGTAACGCCGGATCTGGGCGCTGGATTTATGTCGTTGTCCGGACGATGGGACAGGGGGGATGGCTTTTTTACCACCCCAAAGGACCAGCGGAACGCATTCACCGTCCCCGCCGCCTATGATGGCTGGTCGATTGGAATGCGTGCCGTCGCGCCGATTTCCTCCGATATTGAGGTGCAGGCACGGGGCCTGGTGTTCCGGGATGAGCGCACACTGCGCTTTGCCGGAGCCGACAGCAGTTCGGAGGGGCAGGATGCTTCGGTTCGCCTGGTGGCCAAAGGACCCTGGCAGGTAGATGCACTTGCCTATCTTCAGTCGCGAAATTTCTCCAATATCGTGATCAACAGTTCGGGCCGCAAAACGCTGGATCAGCGCAACACGCCTTCGACAGGTGTGGGCGGGAAAATCGAAGTGCGGCCGCCGGTCGGACAGGATCATGTTCTTCGCATCGGCGCTGACCTGCGCCGGGCCGATGGGGACATGTACGAAAATGCCTTCAATGCGGGGACTGGGCAGCTGACGACGCAGCGGCATGCCGGTGGCCAATCGACGACATTGGGTTTCTTCGTTGAGGATGATTGGACGCTCGGCAATTTGGTGCTCACAGGTGGCGGGCGGGTCGATCGCTGGACGATTACCAATGGCTTTTTCCGGGAGCGAGATGCGGCGGGAGCGCCGGTTACCAATGCCCGGTTCGCCGACCGGGACGGGTGGCGAGCGACCGGACGCGCAGGCTTGCTGTTCAACCTCACGCCCGCTCTCGCTCTGCGAGCGGCGGCCTATACGGGCTTTCGCGTGCCAACATTGAATGAGCTTTATCGTCCATTTGTTGTCTTTCCTGTCCGGACCCAGGCCAATGCCGAACTTGACCCCGAGCGTTTGGAGGGCATTGAGGCGGGCTGGGACGTTCGGCCCATTGAGGGAGTGAGCATGGGCTTCACCGCCTATTACAACCGTCTGGAAGGCGCGATTTCCAATGTGACGATCGGCCCCGACCTGCGCCAGCGCCAGAATGTCGACGCCATTGTGGCAAAGGGCTTCGAACTGACCGCGCAGGGGACGTTCGCCGATTTCCTCCTCTCCGCTTCCTATGCCTATAGCCATAGCGAGGTTAAGGCGGACGGCGTGCAGGCAGCGTTGGACGGCATGGCTCCGGCCCAAAGCCCGCGGCATATGGCGAGCGCTACGTTTGGGTGGGCCCCTGCGTCCGGGCCAGCGCTGTCGGCGACCGTGCGCTATGTCGGCAAGCAATATGAGGACGACCTGCAGACCGACGTGCTGCCGGACGCTGTCACGGTGGACGGGATGGCGAGCATTCCGGTGAGACATGGCCTTCGCCTGGTTGGACGCGTGGAAAA
Source organism: Rhizorhapis suberifaciens (assembly GCF_014200045.1). Lineage (GTDB taxonomy): Bacteria > Pseudomonadota > Alphaproteobacteria > Sphingomonadales > Sphingomonadaceae > Rhizorhapis > Rhizorhapis suberifaciens. The sequence continues at coordinate 99,804 of NZ_JACHOV010000008.1, read as the reverse complement.
CCTGTTCGATGAGGAGGTGGTGACGCGCAATGTCGGGGGAAGCATGGACCTTGGCACGCCCAGGACCTTCTGGATCGGGTTACGGTTCGAGCAGTAATCCTGGCAAGGAAAGCGCTACGCCACTAACACTCCTGTCATGACGCGCCCTCAGCAATCGCCGTTTCCGCCGGGAGAAAAGCCAAAAAAGGCGTCGCGAGCGCATGCGGCGGCGGCGATCTAGGGGGTCGCCCGCATCGGGGCGATCATGTCGAGATAGGCCGCGATATCCTGCGCCGCGATGCGGGCGAGGGCGGCGTCCGTCCCCTCGGCGGGCGCATCGGCCATGCGGTCGAGCCGCCCGAGCACGGACATGGCGAGGCGGTTGTCATTGCGGCGGCGGACAATCTCACCATTTTCCTCGTCGCGGGTAATGACATCCTGCTGCCCCTCGATCGCGCGGGCGAGGAGATCGTCCGCCAGACGCGCGCGGGCGATCAGGATCGCCGCGTCCCAGCCAAGGCGGAAGGCCGCACCATCGGCCCGGATGCGCGCAGGTTGTAGGCCGAACGGTGGCTGAGCCCCACCGCCTCGCACCCGGCGCGCACCACGCCGGTGGCGGCGAGGGTTTCCAGAAACTGCCGCTGGCGTGCAGGGCTCCAGCCATCCTTGCGGGCTTGCTGCGCGGGCGGGGGTAGGATGCGGGTTTCGAGCATGTCGGGCCTCCGGGATGAGTGGGTTTGCGCGGAGGGTACAATAGCGCGGGGGATGCAGGACAGAACAAATGGGGAATCGCGCGGGTATGGGACGGACACGCAGTTCCGCGAGACAGCGGGGAGCCTCGCCTGAATTCTTCGAGCGTGAATGAAAATATTTTGTGGGCTTGCACTTCTCTATCGTATTACATTACATAAACTGTTGCGGTTGTTCTCTTTATGTTCTATTGGTAGATGTATGAACCAGGCGCGAAATGTGCTCTCAACGGTTGTTCTATTGCTGTCGGGAGCAGCGCTGCTGTATGTCATTGAGGCTGGCTCCAATCTGGAGTTGACACCCAAGGGCGATATTTCTGCCGCTGACTTTATCAGCATAATTTTGACAGCGCTCGGCGTCATCTTGGCTGCTCTTGCTATTTTCCTAGGTGGCCTTGCAATCATAGGTTGGGCAACTTTTGAAGAAAAACTCAAGCAAAACTCCGAGGAATTCTTAAAAAAGAGGTTTAGTCCAGAAGATGAACGCTATGTGGATTTGATAGAAGAGCTTAAAGAGGATGTTAGGCGTGAAATGAACTTAAGAAAACAGCCAAAAACAGAAGATATAGAGAACATTAGCCCCTTTGATCCAGATGCAGTATGACAATTCCAGAAAAATATCGTAATATTTTAGAGTCGCACCTGGGTGAGGTCCCTGTCAAGCTAGGGGCTCTCGCAAGGGATTTGGGCATTGAAGTTTTTAAGTCATCGCTTCCCCCGGGCATATCTGGATTAATTGAGCCGTCCGATACAGCGGAATGTGGCTATCGGATACGCCTCAATCGTCACGAGATGACAGAAAGGCAGCGATTTACACTTGCTCATGAGATCGCCCATTTCCTACTCCATCGGCAGGATATTGGAGGCGGGGTCGTTGACGACGTCATGTATAGATCTGCGCTCAGTAATCGAAAAGAAGTGGAAGCAAATAAACTTGCTTCTCAGCTAATTATGCCTGACAAAAGTGTTCGAGAGGCATTGGGGCGTGTGAGTCATCTGTCTGTTGACGAACGGGTAGAGAGGCTAGCATCGGAATTCAGAGTTTCTCAGGCAGCGATGAGAATTAAGCTGGGGGTATAAATGCTTGAGGGACGGAGGTATGTGCCTCTTTTGCATGCACGCTTGGCCGAGATGAGGGCTCTAAGGGAATTACCGTCAGGTACAAAGAATTTGATTTTTCCGGTAATTCGTGTTCGACCATGGTTAAATGCCAAGTATCTTTCCAAAGTATTTGACGTAATATCGGACTCTTTGGGAGAACGAGGATACGGCCTTGATTTGGATGCTAGTAAGCGGAATCCTGATATTGACAAGCCAGCTTATAGGGAGTTCGTAGGTCTCTTCAATTCCGCTAGGGGGTATTCAGCATATTACGATTGTGTTGCAGAGGCGCCCAATCGCATTCCGGTTTTGCGGCGAGAAGGCCACCAAACTTTGGAGCTACAACATCAACTGAACCGCGTTGGAAACCTTGAGCGCGGACTCGTTGTGAGGGTGGAGGCGAATAATCCCGGCGATTATTCGCAAGTTGCTGAGAATTGTTTTGCTAGAAATTTGGAAAACGTAGTCTTTGTCATAGATTGCGGATGGAGAATAGACGTTCTTCAGCAATCAAGTAATTGCACATCAATTGTAAATGAAATTCTTGAAATTAATGATGCTTTCGAAATCGTTGTGGCTGGAAGCAGTTTTCCGCACGCTTTCAATGGCATGGGTCCAAAGCGAAAATTTGCCGTCAACGAACGCGTTCTATTTCAGAATGTTAGACGAAATGTAAATAAGGGCCGGTTGTACTATGGGGATTGGGGTAGCACTCGACCGCCCACAGACCCTGTGCCTATGACCAACGTGCCCCGCATAGATATAGCTGATCGCAGCGACTGGACTGCTTTCCGCAGTGATAATGGTGAAACTTACCCGGATATAGCCGAAAGAATCACCGACGACCCTGATTGGGATGGCGATACTGGATTGTGGGGTAACTACATGATCAAGTCGACAGCGGAAGGGCTAGACCCAGCAATCCGCGCTCCGGCCATGGCGGCAGCCGTAAGGGTCAACATTCATATGCATATGCAGGCCCATTTTGATGATCCTGATGGAATAGAAGTTGTTGACGAACCCGTAGGTGAAGATTTGTAACTGGTGAGCGATTAATCAATTTCTTCACTCCACTACCACATTGCTGTTGCCCTGGTCCACCAAACGTGGGGGACTCGCGGAGGTTGCAGAAGGTCAACGACAGTTTACTAAATTGCTCACCCCTTTCCGCCAGCAGCCTTGATCGCCTTGAGCAGCGCCTTCTTGCTTTCCGTCCGGCGCTTGCCGCTGTTGCGGGGCATGTTGATTTCGCCAAGCGCTTCGCGGCGGCGTGCGAGGTCGCGTTGGAATTCGTCGAAGGGGATGGGTTCTCGATCCGGCTTGAGGTTTTGAAATGCCACGGTTGCTCCTTTCGAGGCCGTCATAACCTTTTTCGTCATTCCCGCGAAGGCGGGACCGCTCCTGAACTTTTTGCTTGGTGTGGGGCCGGGGGGTGGGTCCTCGCCTCGCGGGAATGACGGATGGCTGACGGTAGCCTATGCCGCCTCACCCAAAGTTTTCGCCACGATTTTCGGGTCGCGCGCCAGCATCGCCAGTAATATGCGCGCGGGACCTTCGGGGGTGCGGCGGCCCTGTTCCCAGTTGCGCAGGGTGGCGATGGAGACGCCGATTTGGCGGGCGAAGGCGTCCTGCGTTGCGCCGGTGCGCTTGCGGATGGCGGCGATGTCCATCGGGGCGGGGGCGTGGTGGACGCGCAGGCCCTCGACATGCTCGCCACGCGCCCAGCGGCGGGCCTCGTCGATGCTTTTCAGCAGGTCCTCGAAATCTTCGTCCTTCATCGTCTTACTCCGAAATCCTCGTAGTCCCTCAATTGCCGCTATGAGCCGCTTCTTCTGCTCGCTGCTGAGATCGTCGGCCTCATTTTTGGCGAATGCCAGCATCAGCACCGTCGGATAGTCAGGGGAGTGGAACCAGTAGACTATTCTTCCTCCGCCGCGCTTGCCGCGTCCTTGCAGGGCAATACGCATTTTCCGGAGGCCGCCGGTGCCCTTGATGACCACGCCTGCTTCCGGGTTTTCGGATATGACATCCACAACATGATCGCGCTCAGCTTCCGTCATTATCCGCTCTGCCCTTGAGAGGTAGAGCGAGGTTTCGACCACGGTGATACGGGCGGTCATGTAGCGAGGTGCATACGCCAATGGCGTAGTATTGTCAAGATTTTGCTCCCCCTCTTGCCATAAAAGCGGCGTTGAGCCGCTTTTATGGCTGAACCCACACCCAACTGCGCCTAAGCGCCTTTGGCGCTAAGGTTCGTAACCTCTCCCTTGAAAGGGAGAGGGTTTGCTGTCACTCTGCGGCTACCTGCTTCTTCTCCAGCATTGGCTTGAGATACGCCCCGGTAAAGCTCCTCGGGTTGTTCGCCACCTTTTCCGGCGGGCCTTCGGCGACGATTTCGCCGCCCTTGACGCCGCCTTCGGGGCCTAAATCGATTATCCAATCGGCGGTTTTGATGACGTCGAGATTATGTTCGATCACGACCACGCTGTTGCCCTGGTCCACCAGGGCGTGGAGGACTTCGAGGAGTTTGCGGACGTCTTCGAAATGGAGGCCGGTGGTGGGCTCGTCCAATATGTAGAGGGTGTTGCCGGTGGCGCGGCGGCTGAGTTCCTTGGCGAGTTTTACGCGCTGGGCTTCGCCGCCTGAGAGGGTGGTGGCCTGCTGGCCAACCTTTACATAGCCAAGGCCCACTTCGGCCAGCATCGCCATCTTGTCGCGGATGGGGGGGACGGCCTTGAAGAATTCGACCGCGTCCTCGACCGTCATGTCGAGCACGTCGGCGATCGATTTGCCCTTGAACTTCACCTCCAGCGTTTCGCGGTTGTAGCGCGCGCCGTGGCAGACATCGCAGGTGACATAGACGTCCGGCAGGAAGTGCATCTCTATCTTCAGCACGCCGTCGCCCTGACAGGCTTCGCAGCGGCCACCCTTCACATTGAAGCTGAAGCGGCCGGGCTTGTAGCCGCGCGCCTGCGCTTCGGGGAGGCCGGCGAACCAGTCGCGGATGTTGGTGAAGGCGCCCGTATAAGTGGCGGGGTTGGAGCGCGGGGTGCGGCCGATGGGAGACTGGTCGATGTCGATGACCTTGTCGCAATATTCTAGGCCGGTGATCTTGTCATGCGCGCCCGCGATGATGCGCGCGCCGTTGAGCGCGCGGGCGGACGCGGCGTAGAGCGTGTCGACGGTGAAGCTCGACTTGCCCGAGCCCGAGACGCCGGTGATGCAGCAGAAGGTGCCGAGCGGGATGCTGGCGGTGACGTTCTGCAGGTTGTTGGCGCGGGCACCGTGGACGGTGAGCTTCTTGCCGGACCCCTTGCGGCGCTTGTCCGGCAGGGGGATGGCGCGGGTGCCGTTGAGGTAATCGGCGGTGAGGCTGTCCTGATGCGCGAGGAGGTCGTTGAGGGTGCCCTGCGCCACGATCTCTCCGCCGTGGACGCCCGCGCCGGGGCCCATGTCCACGATGTAGTCGGCGGTGCGGATGGCGTCCTCGTCATGCTCGACGACGATGACGGTGTTGCCAAGGTCGCGCAGGCGCTTCAAGGTGATGAGCAGGCGGTCATTGTCGCGCTGGTGCAGGCCGATGCTGGGTTCGTCGAGGACGTAGAGGACGCCCGAAAGGCCGCTGCCGATCTGGCTGGCGAGGCGGATGCGCTGTGACTCGCCGCCCGAGAGGGTGCCGCTGGTGCGGTCGAGATTGAGGTAATCGAGGCCGACATTGTTGAGGAAGCCGAGGCGCTCGATGATTTCCTTCAGGATGGCCTTGGCGATCTGGTTTTGCTGGTCGGTGAGGTGCTGGGGGAGGGATTGGAAGAAGGCAAGCGCGTCCACCACCGAGCGCCGGGTGGGGATGGAGATATCCTCCCCCGCGATCTTGACCGCGAGCGCCTCGGGCTTGAGGCGGGCGCCGTTGCAGGTCTCGCAGGGCTGGGCGGTCTGGTACTTGCCAAGCTCCTCGCGCATCCAGGCGCTGTCGGTCTGCAGCATGCGGCGGTTCAAATTGCCGATGACGCCTTCGAAGGGCTTGCTGACCTCATAGGTCTTCTTCCCATCCTGGAAACGCAGGGTGACGGGCTTGCCTGCGGTGCCGTGGAGAATGATGACCTTCACCTCCGGGGGCAAATCGGCCCAGGGGGTGTCGAGGGAGAAGCCGAACTCGCGGGCGAGGGAGCCGAGCACCTGCATGTAATAGGGGCTGGGCGGGTTGGACTTGGCCCAGGGGACGACCGCGCCTTTCTTGAGCGAGAGAGCTTCGTTGGGGACGACGAGCTGGATGTCGAACTCCAGCTTCTCGCCCAGGCCATCGCAGGCGGGGCAGGCGCCCTGCGGGGCGTTGAAGGAGAAGAGGCGGGGCTCGATCTCCGATATGGTGAAGCCGCTGACGGGGCAGGCGAACTTTTCGGAGAAGACGATGCGGTTGGAGGGGAGGGATGCGCCCTTAAGATTCCCCTCCCGCTTGCGGGAGGGGTTAGGGGTGGGCGTGTCGCTCCCGTCATTCGTTACAGGCCCACCCCCGGCCCCTCCCGCAGGCGGGAGGGGAGAAGAGTCCACTAAATCCACATAGGCGAGGCCATCGGCGAGCTTCAGCGCGGTTTCGAAGCTGTCGGCAAGGCGGGTTTCTATGCCATCCTTCACCACGATGCGGTCGACGACGACCTCGATGTCATGCTTGTACTTCTTGTCGAGCGCAGGGGCTTCCTCGATGTCGTGGAATTCGCCGTCGACGCGGACGCGGGTGAAGCCGGCCTTCTGCCATTCCGCCATTTCCTTGCGGTACTCGCCCTTGCGGCCGCGCACGACGGGGGCGAGGAGGTAAAGGCGGGTGCCCTCAGGAAGCTGCATAACGCGGTCGACCATCTGGCTCACTGTTTGCGCCGCGATGGGGAGGCCGGTGGCAGGGCTGTAGGGAACGCCGACGCGCGCCCAGAGCAGGCGCATATAATCGTAGATTTCGGTGACGGTGGCGACGGTGGAGCGCGGGTTGCGGCTGGTGGTTTTCTGCTCGATGGAGATGGCGGGCGAGAGGCCGTCGATATGCTCGACATCCGGCTTCTGCATCATTTCAAGGAACTGGCGCGCATAGGCGGAAAGGGATTCGACATAGCGCCGCTGCCCCTCGGCATAGATGGTGTCGAAGGCAAGGGACGATTTACCCGAACCCGACAGGCCGGTGATGACGATCAGCTTGTCGCGCGGCAGGTCGACATTGACGCCCTTCAGGTTGTGCTCGCGCGCGCCGCGCACCGAAATATGAGTCAGCATGGTGCCGTTTGTTCCAGATTTGTTCGCATGGGGCAAGGGGTGTTCGCCCTCAAATGGCGATGGGTACGCGCAGACGCAAGCGGGAACCTTCCCGAGTTGGGCCACGTTGGAAGATGGACTTTCCGACAAGGAGAAGGACCATGGGCGACGACAAGGTGCAAGGTGAAGGCAATTACGACGCGGCCCGGGAATATGACGAAAAGGTTCGCCAGCATGCCGCCGACCCTGAGCGCGTGAAGAAAGAGGCCGAGGCTGCGAAAAAAGCGCTGGAAGGCGACGAAGGCGACGAACTTCGCAAGGCGGAGGAAGAGGGGAAAGGGCACGCGAAGAGGTGAAAGCTGAGGTCAGGCGATGCTGACCATGCGCAAGCGTGTCCCGACATCGCTCGACACGAAATAGGCATTGATGCAGCTTTAATGCCACGAGCGCCGAATGTTCAGCCTCCCAGACCCTCCAGCATTTCGGCAAGTTCCAGCCAGCGCTCCTCGGCAGCGTCCTTGGCGGCGCGGGCCTGTTCGACTGCGATAGAGAGGGCGGCGAAGCGATCGGGGTTCTTGGTGTAGAGATCCGGGTCGTGTAGGAGGTTTTCGTCGCGGGCGATCTGCGCCTCCAGTTCCTCGATACGCTTGGGCAAAAGTTCGTAGTCGCGCTGGTCCTTGTAGCTGAGCTTGGTTTGCTGGCGTGGGGGCGGTGGAGCGGCTTCGGTTTTTTTGGCTGAGCCCTTGGCGTTGCGGGGACGGCGCTTGGCCTCCCAATCCTCATAGCCACCGGCGACGACATCCACCTGGCCGCTGCCGTCCAGTCCCAGCGTCACAGTGACGGTGCGGTCGAGAAAATCGCGATCGTGGCTGACGATAAGGACAGTGCCGTCATAGTCGGCGATGACCTCTTGCAGTAGGTCCAGCGTTTCAAGGTCCAGGTCGTTGGTGGGCTCGTCGAGCACGAGAAGGTTGGACGCGCGAGCGAATTCGCGGGCAAGGAGCAGGCGGGAGCGCTCTCCGCCCGAGAGGGTTCCGACCTTGGCTTCCACCAGCGTCGGTTCAAACAGGAACTCCTTCAAATAGCCCTGAATATGCTTTCTCACGCCGCGCACGTCGATCCAGTCGCCGCCGTCCGCGAGAACGTCGCGCACGCGCTTTTCGGGCGCCATCAAGCTGCGCTGCTGGTCGATGATGACGCCGTCCAGCGTCTTGGCCTGCGTGATCTTGCCATCGTCGGGTTGGATTTCGCCGGTGAGAAGCTTCAGCAGCGTCGTCTTGCCAGCGCCGTTCGCTCCTACGATACCGATCCGGTCGCCGCGCTGGATGCGAAGCGAGAAATGCTTGATAATGGCCCGGTCGCCAAATCGCTTCGTGACATTCTCGGCGACGATGACGCTCTTGGTCTTCACGTCGTCGGAGGCAATGGCGAGCTTGGCGGTGCCGGCGGGTCCGATCATGGAGGCCCGCTGCGCCCGCATTTCATGCAGCTTGGCAAGGCGGCCCTGGTTACGCTTGCGCCGGGCGGTGACGCCGCGTTCCAGCCAATGGGCCTCAATCTTAAGCTTGGCGTCCAGCTTGTCGGCGGCACGGGATTCTTCGGCATAGACTTTTTCCATCCACGCCTCAAAACCGCCGAAGCCGATCTCGTTACGGCGCAGATTACCCCGGTCCAGCCAGAGCGTCTGGCGCGTGAGGCGCGTGAGGAAGGTCCGGTCATGGCTGATGACGATGAACGCGCCGGTATAGCGGTTGAGCCAGCTTTCAAGCCAATCGATGGCAGCGAGATCGAGATGGTTGGTCGGCTCATCCAGCAGTAGCAGGTCCGGCTGGCTGGCAAGCGCGCGGCAGATGGCGGCGCGGCGGCGCTCCCCGCCCGAGGCGGTCCTGGCGGGACGCATGAGGTCGATGCCGAGCTGATCCGCGATTGCCTCCACTTCATGGCGGGGCGGGGCATTTATGCCGCCGCAAGCAAAGTCATGAAGGGTTTCGAAATTGGTGAGGTCGGGATCCTGCTCCAGCATGACGACGTGCGTGCCCGGAACGATGCTGCGCAGACCCCTGTCGGGATCGATGCTGTTGGCGATGAGTTTTAGCAGCGTTGTCTTGCCCGCGCCGTTGCGGCCAATGAGCGCCAGCCGGTCGCGCTCCCCGACATACAGATTGAGACCCTGGAACAGCCAGCCGCTGCCTTGGATTAAGCCGAGATCTTCATAGGAAAGTATAGGTGCCGCCATTGCGCGGGAGGTAGGGGGGATTTGGACGGCGCGCAAGGTCGTCCGTCCTGCTCGCTTTGACAGCGTGGGCTTATACCGGCAAGGCAATGGGAACAGGCGCCTGCGAGTATTCTATGCAATTCATCAACTTCGATATTGACGGTTTCCTGCGCGATTATTGGCAGAAGAAGCCGCTGCTGATCAAAAATCCATGGATGTCGTGGAGCAATCCGCTCGATCCCGACGAACTGGCAGGGTTGGCCTGCGAAGAAGACGTCGAATCGCGCCTCATCACGCAGAGCCGCGACAGGTGGAAGGCCGAACATGGTCCGTTGCCGGAAGCGCGTTTCAGCAAGCTCGGCAAAAAGCCGTGGACGCTGTTGGTGCAGGCGGTCGATCATCATGTGCCGGACGTTGCCGCGCTCATCGCTCCGTTTCGCTTCATACCCAATTGGCGCATCGACGATGTCATGGTGAGCTATGCGACCGATGAAGGCGGCGTGGGTCCGCATTTTGATCAATATGATGTGTTCCTGATCCAGGGGTCGGGAAAGCGTCGCTGGCAAGTCGGCGGATTGTGCGATGCTGCCACCCAATTGTTGCCGCACGATGATTTGCGCCTGCTTGCCCATTTTGAGGCGACCGACGAATGGGTGCTCGAACCCGGCGATATGCTCTATGTGCCGCCGCGGGTAGCGCATAATGGTGTGGCGGTTGGCGATGATTGCATGACCTATTCGGTTGGCTTTCGGGCTCCTTCGCGCAGCGAACTCATCGAGAATTGGTGCGATGATCTGGTGGGGGAGATGCAGGACGATGATCGTTACGAGGATCAGAACCTAGGGACGCAAGGCAATCCCGGCGAGATTTCGGAAGACGCCATCGCAGCGCTGCACGCAATGGTCACTGAGGCAATGCGCGACCGTGAGGCGTTTGCGCGTTGGTTCGGGCAATATAGCAGCAAGCCCAAATATCCCGACATGGATTGGCAGCCGGAACAAGTCCTTCAGATCGAGGACATAGGCGGATTTGTTGCCGACGACGTTCCGCTGTCCCGCAACCCGGCCAGCCGCTTTTCCTTTATCCGGCAAGGGGAGGATTGCGTGCTGATGTTCGTCGATGGCGAATGTTTCGAGTGCGTCAAAGAAACCATCGCATTGGCAGAGCAAATCTGTGCGCAGGATCGCGTCAGTATCGATCCGGTCCTTGGAAGTTCGGAGTCAGCAATGGGCTTGATCATGAAGCTGTACAATCAAGGCAGCGTGGCTTTCGATACGGAGGGTTGAGAGCAGGCGCTTTGGCTCATCGCGCCTGAACCGCAATTGGCGCTTCCCGCCATTTTCCGGACTGGAGCCCTTCGAGCGTCCAGTCGCCGATGCTCCATCGCACCAGCCTCAAAGTCGGATGGCCGATGGCTGCCGTCATTCGGCGCACTTGCCGGTTGCGGCCTTCCCGAATTGTCAGCTTGAGCCAGCAGTCGGGCACGCTTTTACGGAAGCGGACCGGCGGATCGCGGGGCCAGAGCGCGGGGTCGGCAATGCGTTCGACTTTCGCCGGCCGGGTCAGGCCGTCTTTCAAATGGAGGCCTTGCCTCAGTTGGTCGAGGCTTGTCTCTTCGGGATCGCCTTCGATCTGGACGAGGTAGGTTTTCGGCATCTTGAATTTGGGATCAGCGATCCGCGCCTGCAGCTTGCCATCGTCGGTGAGCAGGAGCAGGCCCTCGCTATCAAGATCGAGCCGCCCCGCAGGATAAACGCCCGGTACGTGAATAAAATCCGTCAGGGTTGGGCGTGTCGATTCCCTGCCGCGATCCGTGAATTGCGAAAGCGCTCCATAAGGCTTGTTGAACAGGATCAAACGCGACATGGTCCCTTTTATTCTCCATTACTGCGCCTGACCGCTCCAGCGGCCGAAAGCGGTTGGCGGGCATTGACATATTCATGTGATGGCCGTCACCGATGCAAAAATGCCATAGTCGCTGAAAATCCAGCGGATATTAAACCTTTCATCGAGATTTCAGCCCCATTCACCACCTGTTCAATCCCTTTGCCCTATGCCATGCCCATCATGATGCAAAGGAAAACCCTTCTCCTGCCAGGCTTTCTGGCTGCCGCTATCGTCGTAACGGCCATCTCTTGCCCTGCGGCCGCTGACGACCAGCGGGGCCGGGGGAAAGGCAGGGGAGCCGAACGGGGTTATGAGCGCAGCGAGCTGATGCGCGCCGCGCCGCGCCGCTATGAACAGGATGCCGCTCGCCGGGCGATGCTGGATGGAGATGTCATGCCTTTTTCCATCATCAAGCGCCGTGTTGGGCGGGAAATGGACGGCGCCAATTATCTGGGTAGCGAGTTTGACGACCGGCGCGGGGAATATCGGCTGAAATATATGCGGGAGGGCCGCGTTGTATGGGTTGATGTCGATGGCCGTTCAGGCGATATCGTCCGGCGTTCGCGCTGAAAAGAAAAACATGATAAAGGGCTGATATGCGGCTGTTGATTGTTGAAGACGAGCCCAATCTGGGCCAGCAACTCAAAAATACCCTTGAAGGCGCGGGTTATGCCGTGGACCTTGCCACTGATGGCGAGGAGGGGCATTTTCTCGGCTCCACCGAAAGCTATGACGCGGTTGTGCTTGACCTCGGCCTGCCGGAGATTGACGGTCTGACCGTGCTCGACCGCTGGCGCAAGGATGGGCTGAGCTTTCCGGTGCTGGTGTTGACGGCGCGCGATAGCTGGTCGGACAAGGTCGCGGGCCTCGACGCCGGGGCCGACGATTATCTTGCCAAGCCATTTCAGAGCGAAGAGCTGATCGCGCGGTTAAGAGCGCTGATCCGGCGCGCGTCTGGCAATGCGTCAAGCGAGTTGATGGCGGGCGATGTTCGGCTCGACACCCGTTCGGGCAAGGTGACCTTGAAGGGCGAGCCGGTGAAACTCACCGCGCAGGAATATAAGCTGCTATCCTACCTGCTGCACCACAAGGGCAAGGTGGTGTCCCGGACCGAACTTATCGAGCATATCTACGATCAGGATTTCGACCGGGATTCCAACACGATCGAAGTGTTCGTGACGCGCATTCGCAAAAAGCTTGGGCCGGACGTGATTACGACGATCAGAGGTCTGGGCTACAGCCTAGAAGAGCCGGCGGTGGGGTGATCGCGCAATTGTGCTCCTGCGCAGGCGGGAGCGCTCCTGAACACCCACGAGGGATAGCAAGCTAAGGTGCAGACCGAACCCTCGCCAAGTCCCAGCCGGGCCACCGGATCGCTCAGCCGCCGCATGATCGGCATTGCGGCGTTGTGGATCACGCTGCTGCTGATCGGTGGAGGGATGGCGCTGGACCGGGTGCTGACGCAGGCGATCACGCGCAGCTTCGACGATGGTCTGAACTATGTGCTGACGGCGATGATGAGTTCAGCCGAGATTGGCCCCGATGGCGAGGTCCGTCTGATCCGGCCCCTTGCCGATCAGCGCTTCCTGGAACCAGGCAGCGGCATCTATTTTCAAATCAGCGGAGCCGGATTCGATGACTTCCGCTCCCGTTCGCTATGGGACCGGGCTCTTCAGGTCGACCATCGGCACAAGGACATGCGGGCGCATGTCTATGACAGCAAACAGTTTCCCGGCGAGGACCTGCGCGTCATGGAACGGACGGTGCGGCTGCCTGGATCCAAAGTGGGATGGAAGTTCATTGTGGCGCAGGCGCGGGACAGCCTGGATGACCAGATCAGCGCCTTGCGCTCGACGCTGGTAAAGAGCTTCGCGATATTGGGCATCGGCCTCATCATCATGGCGGCGCTGCAGACTTTTTACGGACTGCGCCCCCTTCGACGGGTTCGGAAGGAAATCTCCCGCATGCGGGCGGGGGACAAGGGACGAGTGACAGAGCCGCTGCCCGACGAGATCATGCCGATGGTGGAGGAACTGAATGAGCTGCTCGCCCATAATGAACGCCAGGCAGAAGAGGCCCGGCGGCACGCAGGCAATTTGGCCCATGCGTTGAAAACGCCGCTCACGGTCATCATGAATGCGGCGACGGCGCAAGCTCCCGACCTGGGAGATACCGTCATTCGCGAGGCCGCGACGATGCGGCGGCAAGTGGATCACCATCTTGCGCGGGCGCGGGCGGTCGGTCGGCGTGGGTCAGCGCATTGCCGCGCTGAGGTCTGGCCGAGCGTGGAGGCGGTGGAGCGAGCGGTGCGGCGTCTTTATCCAGAGGTGCGGCTGGACGTCGACGGCGACAAGAACGCGGCTGTTCGCGTCGAACGGCAGGATCTGGACGAAATGATTGGGAACCTCATCGAAAATGCCGCGAAATATGGCGGCGGCAGTGTGTTCGTCACCGTCCGGCCCAATAGTGAAATGGTCGAGATCATTGTCGAGGACGATGGCGCGGGGATTCCGAAAGAACAGCGCACGCGGATATTCGACCGGGGCGTCAGGTTGGATTCGGCCAAGCCGGGGACCGGCTTGGGCCTCGCCATCGTCAGAGACGTGGCGGAAATTTACGACGGCGGCGTTTCGCTTGAGGAGAGCGAGGATCTGGGCGGGCTGCTGGCAAAGTTGACATTGCCTCAGGCGGTTTGAAAACTGCGGTTCGGGCCCTAGCTCTGCTCTTCGTCCAGAAACGCCGCCACTTCGGCGAGGTCAACATTCCTTTCCAAATAGGTCTCGCCGATTCCCCGCGCGAGCAGGAAGGGGAGCTTGCCGCCCGCCATTTTCTTGTCATGCATCATATGAGCGACCAGCGTTTCGCCCGGAGCGGAGACATGGGCGCTGTCGAGATCATAGGGCAGTCCTGCCGATTTCAAGTGCTCGGTTACCCGCGCCGCGTCATCCTGACTGCAAAGACCCTGCCGTGCGGAAAAGCGGAAGGCGAGGGCCATGCCGGCTGCGACACCTTCGCCGTGGAGCAGCATATCGGAAAAGCCGGTCTCCGCCTCGAGCGCATGACCGAAGGTGTGACCGAGATTCAGAAGAGCTCGGCGGCCGCTGGTTTCGCGTTCGTCCTCGCCGACGATGCCGGCTTTCGCCCTGACGCTTTTTTCAATGGCGACGGTGCGCGCCGCCATGTCGCCGGCGATCAGGGACCCCCCATGTTTTTCGCACCAGGCAAAGAAATCCGCGTCGTTGATGAGGCCATATTTAACCACCTCGGCATAGCCCGCACGCACTTCCCGCACCGGCAGACTGTCGAGCGAGGAAGGATCGATCAGCACGAACGAAGGCTGGTGAAAGGCGCCCACAAGGTTCTTGCCCGCGGCGGTATTGATCGCGGTCTTTCCCCCGACAGAGCTGTCGACCTGCGCCAGCACAGTGGTGGGAATCTGGACGAAGTTGCAGCCTCGTTTCAGAATTGCGGCGGCAAAACCCACAACGTCGCCAATCACGCCGCCGCCAAGGGCAATGATATGGTCGCTCCGTTCAACGCCAAGGTCCAATAGCCTGTCGAGAAGAACCTCCAGCACTTCCCAGCTTTTCGATCCTTCGCCGGGGGGCAGGATGATGGGTTCCACCCTTATCCCCCCATGGGCCAGGGCATTCACCAGACGGGGCAGCTGTGCCCGCGCCACATTTTCGTCGGTGACGACCACCAGCCCGGCATTGCGGACAAAGCCGCCAAGATGCCCCGCCGCATGATCCAGCGCGCCTTCCGCGACTAAGATGTCGTAGCTGCGATCACCAAGGCTGACCGGGATTATTGCCATTTTTCCAAAGCTTCCATGATTTTCTCGACCGTCGCCTCATGCGGCCCGGCCCTGCTTTTGATGTGGATCGGCGCCAGTGCGTAAACGGGGTTGCGTATTTCCGCCAGCTGTTCAAGCACGATGCGGGGATCCTTGTCCTTCAGCAGCGGACGGCCGTCACGGCGGGAGACGCGGTCGACAAGGACGTCGATGTCAGCGTCAAGCCAGATGGTGATTGCATGCTCCAAAATCTCGGCACGGGTTTCAGCTTGCATGAAAGCGCCGCCGCCCGTCGCAATAACCTTGAGATCGCCGTCCATAAGCCGGGCAATGACGCGCCGTTCCCCATCGCGGAAATGGCCTTCGCCGAAGCGTTCGAAAATTTCCTGAATGTTCATGCCAGCCGCGACTTCGATTTCATCGTCGGCATCCACGAAGGGAATGCCTAGACGTGTCGCCAACCGTCTTCCGACTGTCGATTTTCCAACGCCCATCATGCCGATCAGCACAATGGGACCCTTGATCGCCGGGTTGAAGGATTTCAGGTTTCGTTGCATGGCAGGCGCGGCTATACAGCGCCGTGCACGTCGGGCAAATCGTCTTTTTATTTGGTTACGCCGCTCAAGGAGGCTGGAATTCAGCCCCCAACAGGCGGTAGGGAAAGTCCATGAGAAATAGAAGAACCAACCGCAACATCCGCCCAACCATCATCTGGATCGTCCTGATCGCATTGCTTGCAGGGGCGATATGGTATCTCTGGCAAAGGGGTGGGGAGCAGCCGCAGGCTCGCGTCGAGAAGGTCATCTCACCGGACAGGTTCACGCAATAATATGGCGATCAGCCGCCGAAGCCGAAATCTGCTGATTGCAGGCATAGCGACGATTGCCCTGGCCATTCCTGCGATCGGCCAGGACGCACCCGAATCATTGCTGCCGCCGGGCTTTGGAGAGGCTGTTCCACCTGATGAAGGCGCACCGCCTGCCGTCACGCCCGCCCCTGCTCCTGGCAAACGACCAGGGGAGAAACCGACGGAAGATGAAACCGCTTCGCTGCCCGAACTGCTGCTGACGCCGGGTGAGGAAGGCGAGGGCGACGAGGATGAGGAAGTCGAGAATGTCGAGCTTGCGCGGCAGAAGTACGACCTGCCGCCCTATGCCAGGCGCTCGATGGACCGGATCGGGGTGCTTACGCCACGGACCAAGGGGCTTGCGCCTGATGCCTTTGGCCGGGCGGGTGGACATTATCTCGGCATATTGATGCAGAAGACCCGCGCGCCAATCGCGTCGCGCTGGGCCTCCATCCTGCTGCGCCGGGCATTATTGTCCAGCACGAACACGCCCGCCGGGGTGAATGGCGCGGACTGGATTGCCGACCGGGCATGGTTGCTGTTGCGCATGGGGGAGGCGGATGCAGCCCGTATGCTGGTGCAAACGGTCGACAGTCTGGATTATACGCCGCGGCTCTATGCCATAGCGATGCAGACCTATCTGGCGACAGCCGATCCTGCGGGCCTGTGTCCGCTGGTGGCTCCGGCGCTTCGCACCAGCGACGAGCCCGGCTGGGAGATGAGCCAGGCCATCTGTGCTTCTCTCTCGGGGGATCAGGGGCTGGCAAGCGCCGTGCTGAATCAGGCTGAACGGCGCGGAACGGCACGGGGAATTGACTTCCGCCTGGCCGAAAAGGTGGTGGGCGCGGGTTTCAACAGCCGCCGTTCGGTGAATATCGAATGGGAGGGCGTCGATCAACTGACCGTCTGGCGCTATGGTATGGCGACGGCGACAGGGATCGAGATTCCCGACCGGTTATGGGCGGGGGTAAGCCCGCACGTTCAAGCATGGAAGGCTCGTGCGGCTTTGCTGCCTCTGGCGTCCCGCATCAATGCCGTAAATGTGGCGGCTCGGCTCGGGGTGTTTTCCAACGCGGCGGTGGTGGATTTCCAAAGCCGTCTTGCCGAAGATGAAGATGCGCCGGAGGACATTGTTGAAAATGCCCGCAGGTTGCGCGACGCCTATACTGGCGACGCCGCCCAGCGATTGGACATAATGCGGTCCTTTTGGACACCCAACGGCAATGGGGCGGACTATGCCGGTTATGTCGCCATGGCGCGGGCGGCGGCGCGCCTGCCGATTACCACTGACGTGGGCGATGATATTGCTCCCCTGATTGCATCGATGCTGGCCGGCGGCTTTGATCGCAATGCGGCGGCATGGAGCAATGTCGTCGGGCAGATTGACGGGCAGCCAGCTCAAGATGCCTGGGCTCTGTTGGCCCTGGCCTCGCCCGAGTTGCGCGTCGGCAGCGACTATGACCGGATCGATGCCTATCGCGATCAAGATGGCAGCGCCAATTTCATCAAATCGCGTATGTTGGTCGCGGGCCTAGCGGGCCTGGGCCGCATGAGCTTGGCCGACATGAACCGCATTGCGCCGGATATCGGCCTGCGCGCGGGATACCGGTCTCGTTGGACACGAGCCATTGACGAGGCTGCCCGTCGCGGTGAGCCAGGAACCGTGGCGGTGTTGGCGGGCGTCGGTATGCAAGTGTCCGATTGGAGCCGGTTGCCGCCCGAACATCTATTCCACATCGTGTCCGCGTTGCGGCGCGTGGGCCTTGAGCCCGAAGCCCGCATGATCGCTGCAGAGGCGATTGCGCGGTTGTGAATGTTGGATCGACGAAGTTTTGGCGGGTCGGAATGGCGAGCAGACATTTCTTCGATAATGCGCAAAAAAGGGGGTTGCCAGAAGCGCTGCCCCCGCCTATCTGCGGCATTCCCAAGCGCCCGTAGCTCAGCTGGATAGAGCATCAGACTACGAATCTGAGGGTCGGGCGTTCGAATCGCTCCGGGCGCACCATTTTCCATAAAATTCGAAGACTCAGGGCAAGTCTTTTTTGCGCAATCCGCTTTAATCCTTGCTCAGAACTCCCGGCTATTGCTTTCGGGGATCGTCGGCTGGATTGATGTAGTTGATCGCGAAGGGGCCCTCTCCGGAGATTTGCACTACCGCTCCTGTCTTCGTCGTTGCGTAGTGGTGCATCTTTGCCTTCGCGACGATGAACCCGCCTGCCGTGAGGGTGGTGGCGGTGGCGGGATCTACCTTGTCGCCCATGCCAAGCATCAATTCACCGGTGATGACGGTGACATTCTCATCCGTTGGATGCCAATGTGGAGGGATGGTATAGCCCGCGGGCATCTTGGCGCGGATCACAAAGAATCCCGTTTTTCCAGGATCGCCTGAGAGGATGGTTGCCTGTGATCCATCTGGCAAGCCCGGGGGCGCGGGGCCCCATGCCTCTTTGCCGCTTTGGACCTGTGCAATGGCGGGAGAGGCAAGTGCGAGCACACTGTTCATGAGTACAAGGAATCGTCGCATGGCAAGTCTCCTAGCCAGCGTAGAATAGCACATTCCCGGGATGGCAGAAATGCACATCTCTATTTGGGCTGCGCCTTAGCTCAACCTTGGCGCGGCCTTCCTTTTTCGCATGAACCGAAGATCTTCAATCCCGGTAATAATCATAGTCCCGGTCGTAATAGCGGTCGCGGTCATTGTTGGAGGCAATCGCCGCGCCCAAGGCCAAGCCGATTATGCCTGCTGCCAGCAATGCTCCGTCATCACCTCTGTCATAGTCACGATAGTAGACGCGCGGATGTCCGCGATAACCATAATATCCGCGAGGATAATAATGGCGGCTATCCCGATAGCCGTACCGATAGTGGTTGCGATAGCGCCCCCGGTCATGGTCACGGTAACGGTGCCGGCCAGAGTTCCACCGATGTTCCCGATAATCCCGATAGCCGTCGGGCCGCGCCTCTACCGGCACTGCCGTCGCCATAGCACTGGCGAGGGTGCATGCGCCCACAATGGTTTTTAATATACTCCGCATAGCAATGCTCCCAAATGAGAGACTGTGGCCGGTAATCGGCTCGCAGTGCGTCTCACCTTCATTATGCCAGGCATGATGAACGGGAGCAGAACGTGGTCTACAGCAAAGGCCATCAGGAGTGCCGGCCCCGCGCAATGCAGGGCCGACCCATTGTTAGAAGCGGATACCCAGTCCCGCCACGACCTGATGGCGATCAAGATCGATGTCCACGGAATTCTCGTCGGTGAAGAAGTCGTCATCGAAGGACAGGTCATCATATTTGGAATAGCGGTATTCAAGCTTTACATAGGCGCTGGAGCCGACGCCCAAACTGTCTCCAAGCAGATGTTCGATTCCTGCGCCAATCCGATAGCCGTCAACCGTCTGATCGGCGTCGGTGGTGAAGTCCACATCGTCATCGGCATCAAGGTCATCTATGGCGGCATTGACCTTTGTGCTTGTGTACCCGCCCTTCACATAAACAAGGGTGCTGGGCATGACACGCATGCCGACCCTGGCACCGACATAAAGGTCGCGGCCGATGCTGGCGCGAAAGGCGAACGGAGCGTTGATTACTTCATCGGCGTCCTGCTTGCCGGTCGAATCCGTGAATTCTCCCTCTACGCCCGCAACAAACCCTCCAAGGTCGAAATCGAAACCAGCGCCGACGCCATAGACAAAACCGTCTATGGACTGGTCGATATCCTCGTCGCTATCCTCGTCAATGTCCACATCGCTGCCGTTGCGAAGCGTGTCATAGCCGCCCAAGGCTTCGATCCTGAAGCCGGTGAAGGGAGATGGTTCCTGTGCTTGCGCCGGCATCGCGGTGATCAGGGCTCCGCTGGCCAATAAAGTGGTGATCAAAACCTTTTTCATGATTCACTCCCATGGTTGATCGTTGGTCGTAACAACCCCCCGATTTATAAAGGTCGCAGTCCACCCCTGACGGCCTTGCCTGGAGCTGGCCGCCTTCGTCCATGTCACGGCAATTATTGGGAAAAGTTCCCTCCCTTATCGCCAAAGCGTTCCGAGAAAACGACCGCGGTTCCCCTATGTTCCGGTATCTGGCGGACAAATAGATGTCGTCAAAGCGACCGGATGAGATTCATTTTTAAAGTAATGGGTTAGAAATTGTGGTGATATCTGGAGCCGAGGATGATGATGCCATTCGGCCCGAGGAAGTCTCTGTCGTAGTGAGGCTCGACCGGGGAAATGAATAATTTTAAGGTTACATAATAACGGATTAGTCATATCCCAATTTGGGACAACGGAATCTTGAAACCTTATTTCAGGTCAATAGTATAAAGGATGCGACTAAAGGTCATCCCACTGGAACTCGGTCATCCGGCCGAGTTCCTTTTTTGCGATCAGTGACTTTGGAGCAACAGCGAGGGGGAGAAATCAAAACGCGTCCCTCGACACCTTCACCAGAATAGCTGGCTCACAGGTCGGGGGACGCGCTCAACCTTGCCCTGAATTCCGGATTTTTGTCGATCCGGCTCCCTCAATCCGATCATTTTCGGTGAGGGGTTCTGGCAAGACCAATCTCTCATAGCACATGTTGGCGAGTCGCTCAAAAGCGTTTCACAGGCGCTGCGTTCCTCGTGTGCAGTAGGAATATCTGTTATATTGCGATGGTTTCCGCACATTTCAGAGGAGTCACCAATGGAAGAACATGTCTTCAAGGTCACCGAGATCGTTGGAACCTCGTCTGAAAGCATCGAAGACGCCGTCCAGAAGGCGATCGAACGGGCTAATCGATCGTTGCGCAACCTTGGCTGGTTTGAGGTGGTGAAGACGACAGGACATGTGAAACAAGGGCTCGTCGAACAGTTTCAGGTCACGCTGAAGGTCGGTTTCACGCTGGAAGAGTGACTTAAGGCGGTCCGGCGGGTCAATGAAAAGGGGCCGAGGTCGGCCCCTTTCCAGTTCATTCAAACATCAGCGCTGTTGGTCAGAGCCGGGCTTCCGGTCTTGCTGGCGCTTTTCCTGGCCCATTTGGCCCTGACGGTTTTCTTGCTGCTGCTGTTGTTTACGGCGGCTGTCTTGGTCGCGTTGCGACTTGTCGCCTTGTTTATTAGCCATGACGGCATCCTCCATTGCCCCGGAATTGGGACAGAAGTTTAACCACCATTCTGACGGTCCGGTTCCGGGATGAGGGGGCGGCCTTGTGGTTTTTGAACAATAACTGATATGTCAGTCGCAATTCATCCCCTTTGAGGGAGTGTCGTAATGACGATCATCGTCCATCATCTTCAAAACAGCCGATCCCAACGCGTCCTGTGGTTGTTGGAAGAATTGCAAATGCCCTATCGCGTAAAACGGTATGAACGCAACGCGCAAACGCTGCGCGCGCCGGCTTCGCTTCGGGAGGTGCATCCCTTGGGTCGCTCGCCCATGATCGAGGACGGGCCGCAGCTGATTGCGGAAACCGGGGCCATCGTGGAATATCTGATCGAGAAGTCCGACGGCCGGATGGGGCCGCCGCCGCATCGCGAAGCCGTGTTACGCTATCGTCAGTTCCTTCATTATGCCGAAGGATCGATGATGCCGCCGTTGATGACGCTGCTTGTCGTTGGCCGCCTGGGGCTGCTGGGGAAACCTGCCAGAAAGACGGTGCAGGGCATGATGGACGAGCATCTCGACTGGCTGGAATCGGAGTTGGCGAAGCGCCCCTATTTTGCGGGAGACAGCTTTACCGCCGCCGATATCATGATGAGCTTCCCCCTTGAACTGAGCCGCGGTCGTGCGGGCCTGGATGACTCCCGGCCCAAGCTTGTTGAATGGCTTAACCGCGTGCATGCGCGTCCGGCTTATAAAGCGGCGCTCAAGGCGGGAGGGGCATATGCCTATGCATGAAATCGGAAGGATGGCGGCGAACGAAAATAGCGCCCAACCGTAATGCTTGTGCGACGGGTTTCTCTCGCCTAAATCGCCCTCATGACATCGACTAACGACATCCGCCGCTCCTTCCTCGACTATTTCGCGTCGCAGGGGCACATGCCCGTGGCGTCCGCACCGCTGGTGCCGCACAATGACCCGACGCTGATGTTCGTGAATGCGGGCATGGTGCCTTTCAAGAATGTCTTCACCGGTCTTGAAAAGCGCGATTACACCACCGCGACATCCTCGCAGAAGTGTGTGCGGGCAGGCGGCAAGCACAATGACCTCGACAATGTGGGCTATACAGCGCGCCACCATACCTTTTTCGAGATGCTGGGCAATTTCAGCTTTGGCGATTATTTCAAGGAACAGGCCATTCACCATGCCTGGACCCTTATTACCAAGGAATGGGGAATTTCGCCCGAACGCCTGGTCGTCACCGTCTATCATGACGATGATGAAGCTTTCCGCCATTGGCAGAAGATCGCCGGAATGCCCGCCGATCGGATCATCCGCATCGCGACGTCGGACAATTTCTGGTCGATGGGCGACACGGGGCCTTGTGGTCCATGTTCGGAAATATTCTATGACCATGGTTCGCATATTCCCGGCGGTCTTCCGGGCAGTCCCGATGAGGACGGCGACCGCTTCGTCGAGATCTGGAACCTGGTTTTCATGCAATATGACCAGCAGCCGGGCGGAGAACGCATCACCCTGCCCAAGCCCAGCATCGACACCGGCATGGGGCTGGAGCGGATTGCCGCTGTCCTTCAGGGCGTTCACGACAATTATGACACCGACACTTTCCGTGCGCTGATCGAGGAGTCGGGCGAACTTACAAAGACCGCCATCGACGGTCAGCATAAAGCGAGCCATCGCGTTATCGCGGATCATCTGCGCTCTTCGGGTTTCTTAATCGCAGACGGCGTGCTGCCGGCCAATGAGGGTAGAGGTTATGTCCTGCGCCGCATCATGCGCCGCGCCATGCGCCATGCCCATCTTATCGGCGCGGCCGAGCCGTTGATGCATCGCCTGGTCGGCGGCCTGGTTGCGGAAATGGGCGGGGCTTATCCCGAACTGATCCGCGCTCAGCCGCTTATCCAGGAAACCTTGCTGCGGGAGGAAACCCGTTTTCGTCAAACCCTGGAAAAGGGGCTGCGGCTGCTTGACGACGCCACGGCGGGCATGAAGTCGGGCGACACGCTTCCGGGCGAGACGGCATTCAAGCTCTACGATACGTTCGGCTTTCCCTATGACCTCACCGAAGACGCGCTGCGGGCGCAATCGCTTGGCGTGGACCGGGCCGGTTTCGATGCAGCCATGGCGCAACAGAAAGCCGCGGCCCGAGCCGCCTGGAAAGGGTCGGGCGAAAAGGCTTCGGATGAAATCTGGTTCGACATTGCTGAAAGTGCCGGAGCCACTGAATTCACTGGCTACACCTCGACAGAAGGAGAGGGGCAGGTCGTCGCCCTTGTTCGCGATGGAGCAACCGTGGACACCGCCTCTACAGGCGAGGAGGTGATCGTTGTCACCAACCAGACGCCATTTTATGGAGAAAGCGGCGGCCAGATGGGTGATGCAGGAACCATTTCCGCCCCATCTGGACTTGCGGCTGAGGTCGGCGATACGGCCAAGCCGCTGGGCCGTCTTCATGCCCATCAGGCCAGGATAGCCGCGGGGAAAATTGCGGTAGGGGATACGGTACATCTGAGCGTCGATGCCGAACGCCGCAACCGCATCCGCGCTAACCACAGCGCTACCCATCTTCTGCACGCGGCGCTGCGCCACCGTCTGGGGGGGCATGTGACGCAGAAGGGCAGCCTTGTTGCGGCGGACCGCCTGAGGTTCGACTTTTCACATCCCGAAGCGCTTACGCTCCATCAGATCGTCGAGATAGAGGCGGATGTTAACGCACAGATCCGCGGGAATGAGCCAGTCACGACGCGGCTTATGACGCCGGAGGATGCCATTCATGCAGGCGCAATGGCCCTGTTCGGCGAGAAATATGGAGACGAGGTGCGCGTTCTGTCCATGGGACAGGCGACCGACAAGCACTATTCGGTGGAATTGTGCGGCGGCACCCATGTATCCGCCCTTGGCGATATCGCTCTTTTCAAGATTGTGAGCGAAACTGCCGTTTCCAGCGGGGTCCGACGCATCGAGGCGCTGACCGGCGAAGCGGCGCGGCTTTGGCTTACCGAGCGCGAGGACAAGCTGAAGGCGGCGGCGGCGGCATTGAAAACCGCGCCTGACGAAGTCCCCAGCCGCATCGCCGCACTCGTCGAGGAACGTCGCAAGCTCGAACGCGAGCTGGCCGACGCAAAGAAGGCGTTGGCGCTGGGCGGCGGAGCGAAAGGCACCGAAGCTGCGGGACCGGAGAAGGTGGGCGATGTGAACTTTCTTGGCCAAGTGATCGAGGGCCTGGATCCCAAGGAGCTTCGCGGCCTGGTGGACGAGAACAAGACAAAGCTTGGCAGCGGCGTCAGCGCCCTTGTTGCGGTGGTCGACGGTCGGGCATCCATCGCCGTGGGCGTGACCGACGACCTTAGCGCAACGCATAGTGCCGTGGACCTTGTCCGCGTGGGGGTCGAAACCCTTGGCGGCAAAGGTGGGGGCGGGCGTCCCGACATGGCTCAAGGCGGCGGTCCTGACGGAGCCAAGGCCGCTGCGGCTATCGAGGCGGTGAAGGCGGCGCTGGCGGGTTGAAACGGTCATGGCGGATCATCTGCATCGATTTGCATTCCGTGAAGGGCCGGCCTTCAACTGGTCTGAAAGCTTGCATCTGTAATTCGGCTTAGTTACCCTTCCGATGCCCTCGCTTAGACCGGCCATTGGCCGGGCAAAGGAAGATAAGCGATGAAATCGGTTCTGCTGCATATCAATCGCGACAGCGGGCAGGAGTCCCGCCTGCAGGCGGCGCTTGACCTGGTAAGGGCGCAAGAGGGCCATCTCACCTGCCTTCAAGTGACGCCCATCCAGCAATATGTCGCCATGGATCCTTTTGGCGGTTCCTTCGTGCTTCCGGCCAATCTGCAGGAACTGAGGGCCGAGGAAGCCGATGAACGTTCTGCTTTGGAGGAACGCCTTCGCCGGGAGGGGATCTCCTGGGATTGGCAGCATTATAATGGCGACCTGGTGCAGACGCTGTTGAGCGCCTCTCGCCTGGCGGACGTGACTGTCCTTACGCGAACCATGGCGGCCCCCAAGGATCCAGGCTCCCCCCTTCCAATTGCGGCGGACGTTGCCGTCCATGCACGGGGCGCGATTTTGGCCGTGCCGCCAAAGCTCGCCTCCTTTGACTGTTGCGGGTCGGCGGTTATTGCCTGGAACGGTTCTTATGAAGCGGCCCATGCGTTGCGTTCGGCGGTCACCTTGCTGGCCCAGGCGCAGGAAGTGAATATCCTCACCGTCGAAGAGGATGATAGCGGCTTCCCCGCCACTGACGCTTCGGCCTATCTTTCCCGCCACGGCATAGCATCCGAGCTTCATGAATGGGCGCGCGCCGGCCGCACGGTAGAGGAAACGATCGCCAAGGCGATAGGGGAACTTGGTGCTTCCTATCTGGTCATGGGTGCTTATGGGCGCAGCCGCCTTCGCGAGACGTTATTTGGTGGCGTGACCAAACATCTGATGGCCGAATGCCGCGTGCCATTGCTGCTCGCGCATTAGAACCCGACCGCCTTAGCTAGAGCCGTTCGTCCCGGGCGAAGTCGAGGGCCGTCAGCCTGGACCAACATGTTTCGACTTCGCTCGACACGAACGGAAGTGATCAGCCTGCTTATCAAGCATTAATAGTCATTGAGATTGCACGCGAAAACAGGGGACGTTAGGTTGCCTCCAGCAGGAGGCGAATAATGACCGATAAGCTGCTTGTGCACGTCGTCGACGATGATGAAGCGATACGCCGTTCCATCTCTTTCCTGCTAAGGACCAGCGGCTATACGGTAAGTCTATATGCTTCCGGTCGGGAATTGCTGATGAATGCCGCAAGGCTGGAGCGCGGTTGCATTCTGCTTGATGTCCGTATGCCGGAGATTGACGGCATGGAGGTGCAGCAGCAGCTGCGTCAGTCGGGCATCATGCTGCCCGTCATCATCATGACGGGCCATGGCGATGTGGACATGGCTGTGCGCGCAATGAAAGCGGGAGCGAGCGATTTTATAGAAAAGCCATTCGAGCGCGCTGCGCTACTCGACGCGCTGGAGGCGGCCCGGCAAAGGCTGGAGGTGGACAAGCTTTCCGATCGGCGCTGCGAGGATGCGCGGAACCGCCTCAACATCCTGACGCCAAGAGAGCGGGATGTTCTGAAGGGCATGGTGGACGGCTTGCCCAACAAGACCATTGCTTATGATCTAGGGATCAGTCCGCGGACGGTGGAAATTCATCGTGCGAACCTGATGCAGAAGCTGGAGGTGCAGAGCCTGTCAGAGGCTCTGCGAATAGCATTTACAGCGCGGCTTTTTGAAGAACCCGGCGAAGGAAGTGCGGCTGTGGGTGATGGTGGGTAGGTTTCTCAGAGGGATACAGGTGTTTTCCGAGGCTCCGCCTTTAAGTCCGTTGCTCGACCCCTATGATCCGTCCGTCCAGCATGTTGATGCGGACGTCCGCCGCCCCTGCCACATCCATGTCGTGGGTGACGCATAGCACCGCTCGGTCCTGATCGCCGGCAAGCATCTGAAATATCTCGACCACGCGTTTTGAATTTTCGCTGTCCAAATTGCCGGTCGGCTCATCACCCAATATGATGGCGGGATCATTTGCCAGGGCGCGGGCGATTGCCACCCGTTGACGTTCGCCTCCGGACATGCGGTCGGGCGTTTTTCCGGCCTTTTCCCGAAGCCCGACCCATTCCAGCAATTGCAAGGCTCGCGCATCCGCGGCGTCACGGCTGAGGCGGCCGAGTTTTCGCATCGGCAGAAGGATGTTCTGCATCGCTGTGAATTCCGGGAGCAGGAAATGGAACTGAAACACAAAACCTATGCTTTCCAGCCGAAGCTGAGCCC
Source organism: Rhizorhapis suberifaciens (assembly GCF_014200045.1). Lineage (GTDB taxonomy): Bacteria > Pseudomonadota > Alphaproteobacteria > Sphingomonadales > Sphingomonadaceae > Rhizorhapis > Rhizorhapis suberifaciens. Next base: position 73,092 of record NZ_JACHOV010000008.1, on the reverse strand, counting down.
GTTCGTCGCCATTGAGTAAGGTGACGTCGCGGTGGCTGATCAGGAGCTTGCCCTCGCTAGGCCGATCGATGAGGCCGAGCAGATAGAGCAGCGACGACTTGCCGCAACCTGAAGGGCCGACAATGGCCGTAAAGCTGCCCTTTTCAACCTTAAGGCTGGCGTCGCGGACCAATGTGACGGGCGGTTCACCAGGTAGAATCCGGGTAAGGCCCTGCGCCTCAAGCAGTCCGCTCATGCGGCTCCCCTCAATATGTCTACGGGGTCAACCTGAGCGGCTTTGCGCGCGGGGAGCCAGGCGGCAATCACGCCCGCAAAGAGGGAGGCCATTCCAGCGATCAAATATTGCCGGCTTCCTCGGTCGAGCGGCAAATATTCTGCGTCTCCGCTGATGCTGAATTCCACAGAACCCAATATCTGCATCAGCCCAAAGCCGAGAAGCCATCCCAAAGCAATGCCGATCAGGGCAAGAGCCATGCCTTCGCAGACGAATATGAGCTGCAGATCGGCCAGCGAGAAACCCATGGATCGCATGATAGCGATGTCGCGGCGCTTGTCGGCAACGCTGTTCGAAACGACGGTATAGATGCCAAAGCTCGCAACCAGCAGGATCGCGGATACCACGCTGTACATGATCACGTTGCGGGTCACCAGCAGCGACAGGAAGTCGCTTGATCGTTCCTGCCAGCTTTCCGCCTTGTAGGAAAAGCGTTTTTCCAGGCGTGCCGCGATTTGGCTTGCTTCATAGGGATCAGCAAGTCTTACGCCTATCCGATTGATTATAAAAGGCCGCGCCAGCATGGATTGAGCTTCACGCAGAAGCACATATCCGGAGGAAGGGCCTATCTGCGTTTGTCCTCTTTTGAACAGCGCGACGATGCGCAATGACCTGGTGCCTCCGGACGCCGAGGTTGCGCCGACGATGTCGCCCATGCCAACTGCAAGCCGTTCGGCCATTTCTTCGCCAAGCACCACGCCGCCCTGAGTGCGTTCAAGATCGCGCAGATGTCCGGTGCGAAGCCTATCTTCTATATCACTGATTTTGCTTTCGATATCCGGTTCTATGCCAATGATCGAGAGCGGTTCCTCGCGCCCGCCCACGCGGAGCGTGACGCCGCCGCTGAGGCTTGGAGAAGCAATGGCTCCGGGCAAGGCATTCACGGTTCTAAGGATTTCCTGCCAATTCCTTAGGCCTCTTACCTCATTGCGGATCTTGAAGCCGTGCAGTTCGACGGCGCCTTGCCGATATACTCTCAGTCCCGGTTGGGGCGGCGGGCTACGCAATTCGTCGGAGATGATGATGTGGGGCGCGGCGTCGATGAGCGTCGTTACAAAATCGCGCTGGCTACCCATCATCAGGGCGGAGACGGCCAGGAAGAAACCCACGCCGATGGCGACGCCACTGACGGCCACCACCGTCTGCCGCGTGCGGCCCGCCAAATGGCGGAAAGCAATGTCCAGCAGCAAAAGGGGCGAGCCGATCATTGGCGCTTTGCCTTGACTTTGTCCCCCTCGTCCAGATCGTCGGGGGGATCAAGAACCACCTGCTCGCCTGCGCGCAAACCCCTTAGAATCTGAACCTCTTCTGCGCCCGTGATGCCGGTCCTTACCCGCCGGAGCTTTGCCTGACCGCCGACGACAACCCACAGCCGCCCTCCATCGACAGCCGATGCGGGCACAAGCAGGGCGTTGGGCGCTCGTCCGGTCACCACATTGACTTCAAGAGTCAGGCCCAAAGGCAAGGCTGGCGCCCGCTCCAACAGCAGCCTGACGCGAAAAGCCCTTTCGGTTGGATCACCTCCAGGCGTGATTTCACGGACCCGGCCCCGGATGATGCGCCCAGGATAAGCCTCCGTCGACATCAGCGCCTCCTGGCCGGGCCGGATGCGGGGAACGTCGCGTTCATCGACGGCGGCAGTGATCCGCATCTTCGCCGGATCGCCCAAAGTCATGAGGATCCGGCTGGGCGAGGCCAAATCGCCGGGCTCAACGTCGCGCTTGAGGACAATGGCGTCGATGCCCGCCCGGATGACATATTGACCACGGCGCGCTGCGAAGGTCTGCTCGGCGGCCCTGGCACTGTCAGCGGCCGCTATTGCTTCGTCCCTGGCGGCTCTTGTGACCCAGCCCTGGCGGTAGAGGGCCAGGACGCGGGCTTCATCGCGCACTGCCCTGATCCGTTCAGCTCCTGCCTGGTGCATGGAGGCCCGTTGCTCGTCGTCGGCAAGGCGGACAAGCGCCTGACCGCGCCTGACGTGCTGACCTTCCTCCACCAGCACTTCCATAACGGGGGCGGTCACTCGCGCGGCAACGCTGACCGGCTGTTCTGGCTCCACAAAGCCCGTGGCATAGACCAGTTCGACGGCGGTTCCGGTTCTTGCTGTGGCCACCTTCAGCTCGCGCGGGCCGCCCTTCCAGAGAAGATAAGCGGCGAGCAGGACGAGGATAACAGCCGTGACCGCAATCCATTTCCAGCCAAGGCGGTCCCGCATGCCCAAAACCCTGTTTTGCCCCTGTCGGTCAAAAAGATACACCGGATCGACGTACAGGAACAGTTCGCCGCACCATCGGCATATGACCGCCGGAAGGGACAAGACGCCGCTGCCTATTCACTGGCCATCAATGTTGCGGCTGGATATAAAGCGGAATGACTTTGAAAATGAGGCGCGCCGCCATATTCGTCCCGGCTTTGGCAATGCTGTTGGCAGGGACAGCTCCCCCGATTCCGGTACAGGCGCAACAGGTCTCAGCGCCGCTCAAGCAGAAAACGCCATGGCTTTACCAAGGCAGCGATGTTCCGGTGGACGCGGCCTGGCTGTTTGGCGAACTGGAAAACGGTATTCGCTATGCCGTACGGCACAATGGCGTGCCGCCCGGACAAGTCTCGATCCGCGTGCGCGTGGACGCAGGATCGCTGATGGAAGAGGATAATGAGCTAGGCTTTGCCCACTTCCTGGAACATCTGACCTTTCGAGGGTCCAAATATGTGCCGGACGGTGAGGCCAAGCGCGTGTGGCAAAGGCTTGGCGCGACCTTCGGGAGCGATAGCAATGCGCAGACGACGCCCACCCAGACCGTCTATCGCCTTGATCTTCCCGATGCGAGCAGCGGCGGGCTTGATGAAAGCATGAAGATATTGGCCGGGATGATCACCGAGCCGACCATCAACGATGCCAGCGTGAATGCCGAACGGGCGGTGATTTTGGCCGAGAGGCGGGAAAGCTATGGTCCCCAAGTGCGTGTCGCCGATGCGACGCGCGGGCTGTTTTTTGCGGGACAGCGACTTGCCATGCGCAATCCGATAGGGACCGAGCATACGCTGGCACAGGCGACTGCCAAGGGACTGAGCGCTTTTCACGATCGCTGGTATCGCCCGGAAAATGTCGTGATCTCCATTTCCGGAGACGGCGATCCCAAGCTGTTCGAGCAACTGATCCGCAAATATTTCGGGCCCTGGAAAGCGGAAGGTAAAGCGCTGCCCATTCCCGATTTTGGAAAGCCTGATCCCAATCTTCCCATCAGTGAAGTGGTGGCAGAGGCTGGACTGCCCGCAACGCTCAGCCTTGCCTGGCTGCGTCCCTGGGCGCTGAAGGACGACACCATCGCTTATAATCGTGAGCGGCTGACCGACATGCTCGCCCTGCAGATGATCAATCGCCGTTTGGAGGCACGCGCCAGGGCAGGGGGCAGCTATATTCAGGCGAGCGTTGCGCAGGAAGATGTAAGCCGTTCCGCCGATGGTACTTTCATCAGCATTTTGCCGCTGGGCGAAGACTGGTCTGCGGCGCTGGCGGACGTGCGCGCTGTAATCGAGGATGCCAAAGCCTCACCCGCGACCCAGGGGGAGATCGACCGCGAGTATCGGGAGTTCGAAGCGCTGCTCGCCATGTCGGTGGAAAATAAGGACACGGAGGCTGGATCGAAACAGGCCGACGACATTGTTGGAGCGGTCGACATCCGCGAAACGGTGGCCGCGCCTGAAACCGCACTTGCCATATTCCGTGAAATGAAGCCCAGCCTGACGCCTGCCAAGTTGCTGTCGTCCACGCGGGAGATGTTCAACGGCACGGCAATGCGGGCAATCCTGACCCTGCCGGCGGAACAGCCCGACGCGGAGGGCAGGCTCGCCATGGCGCTGAAGACGCCGGTCGATCCCGCCAGTAATGTTCGCCTTACAGGCGCGCCGATCACGGCCGCCGCGCTTCCCAAATTGGGCGCGCCGGGGAAAGTGGTGTCTCGCGAGAAGCTATCCGATCTTGGGATCGACATGATCAGTTTTTCAAATGGGGTCAAATTGTCGCTTTTCGCCAATGGGGCGGAAAAGGAAAAGATCAGGATCAATGTGCGCTTCGGCCATGGCTACCAGGCTTTTTCACCGGTAAAACCAGTGCCGAGCTGGGCTGGCGGCTATGCGCTGATGGCGAGCGGAGTAGGCGAGCTGGGGCAGGAGGAGCTTGACCGGCTCACCACCGGCCGCCGTATAGGAATGCAATTTGGCATTGACGACGACGCGTTCGAGATGAGTGCTGTCACTCGATCCGCCGACCTGGAAGACCAGTTGCATCTGCTGGCGGCGAAGCTTGCCCAGCCGCGTTGGGATGCAGCCCCGGTGCAACGAATGAAGGCTGGCATATTGGCGGCTTATGACGCCATGGCGAATTCGCCAGGGAGCGTGCTCGCCCGCGATTTGACCGCGATGCTGCGTGATGGCGATGTGCGATGGCGGACGCCCAGCCGCGCCGAAATCAGCGCGCTAACGCCGGAGGCCTTCCGAGCGACCTGGGAGCCGATCCTGAAAAGCGGGCCTATCGAAGTCCAGATCTATGGCGACATCGATGCGGAGCGGGCCATTACGCTCGTGGCCAAAACCTTCGGCGCATTGCCGCCGCGCAACGACAAATCAATAGATCGCACCAACTTGCGGACCGGTTTTCCCGCGCACAATGCCAAGCCGGTGGAACTGCGCCATACAGGGGCCAAGGATCAGGCGGCAGCGGTCATGGCCTGGCCGACGTCAGGAGGCTTTGCCTCGGCCCGGGAGGGACGGCAGCTTGAAGTTTTGACGCAAATCTTCAACGACCGCCTTTTTGAAGGGCTGCGTTCTCAGGACGGCGCCGCCTATAGCCCAAGCGTGGACAATATGTGGCCCTTCGCCTTTGACAATGGCGGTTATATTGCCGTTACCAGCCAGTTGAAGCCCGACAAGATCAGCTATTTCTTCGCGCTTATCAATCGCATAGCCGCCGACCTTGCCGCAACGCCAGTCAGTTCCGATGAGTTGCAAAGAACCGTCGCCCCCATGCGCCAATTATTGGCGCGAGCCAGTACCGGCAACTCCTTCTGGATGTCGCAGATGGAAGGAGCCAGTTTCGATGGCCGACGGATCGCGATCATGCGATCCATGCCGCGTGATTTGCTTCAAGTTACACCTGCTGAAATCCAGATTTTAGCGAAGAAATATCTTGTCCCTGGCAAGATCTGGTCGGCGGTGGTGCTGCCCAATGGAGTAGAGGCTGAGTAAATTGCACCGACATGGGGAACGATCGGCGCCGATATGGAAACGGTCCGATTCGCTTTTGGCGGCATTCTCCCGGCATCGTTTCGTACCCGTTTCATGCGCAGCTTGCCGGAAGGTCCGAAATTATGTCCATTCCGGATATAAAACTACTTGGCCGATTCCCGCCAATTTCTCGAATAAACTTCAGATAGCTAGTGGTCCTGTCGGAAATACGCGTCAGCATTAGGGTCTGATTAAACCGCTGGTCTCTAGTTTCCGCCCTCAGGCTAATGGCAAAGACGGAACGGCAATGATCAGAGATCGACCTCATATGTTTGTCGGTATAAAAAACGGTCCGGCGGCCTTGGCATCCGGGCGGGACAATGATCCCGGATCCAGCCTCCTGCATGACTGCGCGGCGTATTTGCCCTCATCGGTCGAGGCGAAGGTCGTTTCTTCGGATGCATCGCTCGATTGGTCGGTATTCCGCCATTCGGCCGCGCCCTATCTCGCGAACTTCGATTTTTCCGAGACGCGGACGTTATTGCGCCTGTCCTTGATGGGAAGTGAAGGGCAAATGCCTCCCCTGGAAGAAGCAGTCGAATTGGCGCGAGGAGCACTGGAGTTGTCGGACCGCTTGCCTGCGGACGTGATCTGTTGGCCCTACGCACAGTTGCTCAGCGGCATCGATCGAGTCAAAGATTCCGTGGCGCGGTTTCTATCCGCCCGGAATGTCCCGGTGCTGGAGTTCGTTCGAATGTCCCTGGCAGCCGACAATACGGTCACCAGCACCGGCCTTTACTATTTCTGTGGACAGGAAATCCGCTTGCGGTCTGTAGGCGATATGTCGGCCGCCGGGTTGGTTCGCCGGGCTTGCCGGATAGCTGCGGACGCGATGCTTCATGGGCCGTATGAACGGCCGGAGGCATTTGCAGGACTGGCGGCCGGTGAACAGGTTGAAATTCAACCGGAGCCAAAGAGCATCTGGCGCAGGAGACCACAGTGGCTTTCTGTCAAATGTGACGTGCGTTCGGCAATCCTCTCCGGAATGGACCTGTAACAGCGCGCAAAATCCTCGTTCCCGGCCTTTTTGGCCTTCCTCTCGCGCATCGGGGCGCCGGGGGAAGGGGGGACGAGTGGAAATTGCCTTTCGCCGCGTCAATCGGCGTGGCCAATCGAATTATAAGCCGGAGCGTCAACGCCACCATCTATTGCCTATGGCCTTGATGCAGCGGAAGCAGTTCCGGTATTTCTTCAGGGACTTAATGGCTTCCGGCTTTGTATTCGACGACTTTACGACCAACGGCATATTATTGCCGACCACGGAAGCCGAAGCCCTGCGCGCCCGGCTGCCGCTGCACCGAGGGCCGCACCCGCGCTATAACGCGTTGATCCTGATGCGGGTCGAAACGATACGTGCGGGTTACGCACGTTCGCGCCGACGCCTTCAGGATCGCATGGACGGCCTGCAACGCCTAAGGCTGCTGCAAAATGTCATCCGGCGCAGCCTGATGGGCGCCTCTGCCTTCCCGGTCAAGCTCCATCTGCGCGATCCCATGCATAATGGCCCGGGATTCGAAACGATGGACCAGATGATTGAGAAGGCGTGGGCGAAGCGTTAGCTCAGCTTTTCCAGAAGTTCCGACTTTGCCGCTTCATATTCCGACTTCAGGCGCGCTACGCGCCTTGCCACAGGCTCGACGACGTCGATGGCGCCAACTCCCTGGCCAGCGCCCCAGATATCCTTCCAGGGCTTGGCAGACTTACTATCATCCGTACTCATATTCATTTTGGAAGGATCGCCTTGCGGCAGTTTCGCGGGATCCAGACCTGCTCGCTCGATCGACTGGCGCAAATAATTGCCATGAACGCCGGAAAAATAGTTGGAATAAACGATATCGCCGGAATGCGCCTCCACAATGATATTCTTATAAGCTGCCGGAGCGTTGGCTTCCTCTGTGGCGATGAAAGCAGAACCGATATAGGCGAGATCCGCGCCCAATGATTGAGCCGCAAGGATGGACCGGCCACAGGCAATCGCCCCCGATAGCGCCACGGGTCCATCAAACCAGGCCCTGATTTCCTGCATCAAGGCAAAGGGCGAAGTCGTACCGGCATGCCCGCCCGCCCCCGCCGCAACGGCGATCAGTCCGGTCGCCCCCTTTTCTATAGCTTTGTGGGCGAAGCGATCGTCGATGACGTCATGAAAGGCTATCCCGCCCCAACTCCGCACCTCATGATTGACATCTTCGCGCGCGCCGAGTGACGTAATGACGATGGGGACCTGCCATTTCCGGCAAGTGGCGAGATCCTGTTCCAACCGGTCGTTCGATTTGTGCACGATCTGATTGACCGCGAAAGGTGCGGCGGGCTTTTCCGGATGGTCGCGGTTCCAGTCGGCAAGCTCTAGAGTGATCTGGTGCAGCCATTCGTCCAATTGGCTTTGCGGCCGCGCGTTGAGGGCAGGAAAGGATCCAACAATCCCGGCCTTGCACTGGGCTATGACCATTTCCGGACCAGAGACGATGAACATCGGCGAAGCCATGACGGGTAGCGAGAGGTTATTGAGCAGAGGGGAGGGCAGGGGCATCGGCATCTTCCATTTTCTCGTTGGCATTCCTGCAAAAAATGCTCAAGCCTTACCTCGGTCGAACGATAGGCTTGATTTTCCGCTTGGCAGGAACGGAAATGTCAGGCTGACGGGAGCCGATGCCCCCGTCCAGCCCTAATGTGAGCGAGCGGCGAGTCCGTTGGCAGCAGACAATATGGCTTGCACTGAGGCGGTAGCGATGTCAGCGTCCATCCCAACTCCGAAGATTTTTCGACCGTCCGCCGCCTTGCATTCGACATAGGCCGCAGCCTGAACGTCTGAACCATGACCTATGGCGTGCTCGCTATAATCCTCGACTTCAAAATCGATCCCGCAGCTTTCGCGAAGCGCAGCCAGCACCGAAGAAATAAGTCCATTCCCGCGACCGCTGACAGTCTGTTCCACGCCGTTCATGGCGATCTTTCCAACGAAAAGCCGGTTCGACCCGCTTGCGTGCGGCGACTGAGACTCCTGATAATCGATCAACTTGAAAGGCTGGTCAGAGTCCAGGCAATAATAGCTTTGGAACGCGGACCAGATGTCGCCTGCAACCAGTTCACGGCTGGTCTGATCCGCCAGATCCTGTACGACCCGGCTGAAGTCCGCCTGCATCCGCTTGGGCAGTTTCAGCCCCTTGTCCTGCTGAAGCACCCAAGCCACGCCGCCCTTGCCCGACTGGCTGTTGACGCGAATGACAGCTTCATAGGAACAACCTATGTCCGCCGGATCGATAGGCAGATAGGGCACGTCCCAGACCTGATCGTTGCGGGCTTCCTGAGCGGCGAAGCCCTTTTTGATCGCGTCCTGGTGAGACCCGGAAAAAGCCGTGAACACCAACTCGCCAGCATAGGGGTGGCGGGGATGTACCGGCAACTGATTGCAATAGGTCACGGTCTGGACGATTTCTTCCATGTTGGAAAAATCCAGGCCGGGATGTACGCCCTGAGTGTACATGTTGAGGCCGACGGTCACGAGGTCGCAATTGCCGGTGCGCTCGCCATTGCCGAAAAGGCATCCCTCCACCCGGTCGCCGCCCGCCATCAGGCCCAATTCAGCCGCGGCCACGCCGGTGCCGCGATCATTATGGGGGTGGAGTGAAATCACGACCTTGTCCCGGTCGCGAATATGGCGGCAGAACCACTCGATTTGGTCGGCATAGATATTTGGGGTCGCTGCCTCGACCGTGGCGGGCAGGTTGAGGATGATGGGCTTCTCACGCGTCGGCTGCAATATGTCCATCACTGCCTCGCAGCATTCGAGACTGAACTCCAGTTCGGCAGTGGAAAAGGTTTCCGGCGAATATTGGAAATGCCAGTCAGTATTCGGCCGCCTTGCCGCTTCGTCCCGAATGATCTTTGCCGCCTCGATGGCAATTTGCTTGATCTGGGGGCGGTCCATGCCGAACACGATCCGCCTCCACGCCGGTGAGACGGCATTGTAGACATGCACGATCGCGCGATGCGCTCCATCAAGGCTTTCAAACGTCCGTTCGATAAGGTCGCGCCGGGCCTGGGTGAGCACCTGTACGGTGACATCGTCGGGAATGTCGCCCGACCGCACCAATCCATTGATGAAATCGAACTCTGTCGCCCCGGCCGATGGAAAGCCGACTTCGATTTCCTTCAACCCCAGCTTCACCAGGAGATTGAAAAAACGCGTCTTCTTCTCCGTATCCATGGGATCGATAAGGGCCTGGTTGCCGTCGCGCATGTCCGTCGAAAGCCAACGGGGGGCTTTGATGATAGTACGGCCGGGCCACTGCCGGTCAGGCAAGTCCACTTGCGGAAAAGGGCGGTATTTGACTGTCGGGTCCTGCAACATGTCTTGGTCGACTTCTCTTCAAAGGCCAAACGCTCGCAATATCTGGGCGGCGCCGGCTGCTGTTTCAATCTGGAAGCTGATTGGCCCTTAGGCTGTGTGGGCTGGGCAAGGCAAGACTTGCAGCACCATCGGCACGCCTAAGGGCGTGTAAGTCGTAGCAGAAGGAAGATCGGAGCCGCAGCGTTCGACATGGTGCAGCTCCTTAGGCTTATTTCAGGAAGAAAGTCCATTCTTTTTATTGAAGTGGAAGGCCAGGCGGTTTCCCGCCTGACCAATCCAATTTTTCATTTCTCAAATGCTACCGTAATCGCCAGCTTCACCTCGTCCGAAACAAGCGGAATAAATTTGGTGATGCCAAAATCGCTGCGCTTTATCGTTGTGGTGCCAGAAAAACCGATATTCAGCTTCTTATTCATAGGGTGGGGACCGGCGCCAACAAACTGCGCTTCGATCATGACCGGTTTCGTGACGCCATGCAGGGTCAGGTTACCGGCAATGTCCGCCGTCGTGCCATCCACTGTGACGCTGGTCGAAACAAATTTCGCTGTTGGAAATTTGGCGGTATCGAGGAAATCCGGCGTTTTTAAATGCTTGTCGAGATCGGTCGAGCTGGTGCGGACCTCATCCATGGGTATTTCGATGGAAAGGCTGGCCTTTTCTGGCTGCTTGGGATCGATGGTCAGCGAACCCTTAGGCGTTCCAAACAGGCCGACATAGTTGCTGAAACCCAAATGATTCACCGTGAACGCAACCTGTGTGTGGGCGGGATCAACGGCATAGGTCCCAAACTGCACGCGGGCGGGATCGGGCGCGCCTGGAAGGCTCGGGGCGTCCTGCGCAACGACAGGGCCAAGCGCCAGCGTAGTCAAAGCCAATGCCGAGGTTGCGAAAATTTTGCGCATGGGAAGGATTCCTCTTATATGATTAGGGCGCCGCATTTGTATGCGACGCCCCCGAAATCTTCCAGTGCCAAAACCGAAACGACAGGTTTCGATCTCTGTTTCGGTCATGGAAAGATCAGTTCTTTTCCTTGTCGACCAGCTTGTTGGCGCCGATCCATGGCATCATGGCGCGCAATTGAGCGCCGGTCTGCTCGATCGGATGCTCAGATTGCAGCTTGCGGTGGGCCTTCAGCTCCGGATTGCCCGCACGGTTGTCGAGCACGAAGCGCTGCACGAACTTGCCCTTCTGGATGTCGTCCAGAACGCGCTTCATCTCTGCCTTGGTGTCGCTGGTGATGACGCGCGGCCCAGTGTGATAGTCACCATATTCGGCGGTGTTGGAGATCGAATAGCGCATGTTGGCAATACCGCCCTCATACATGAGGTCGACGATCAGCTTTACTTCATGGAGGCACTCGAAATAGGCCATTTCGGGAGCGTAGCCGGCTTCCACCAGCGTTTCAAAGCCCGCCATGATGAGGTGCGACAGGCCGCCGCACAGCACCGCCTGCTCGCCGAAGAGGTCGGTCTCGCACTCTTCCTTGAAGGTGGTTTCGATGATGCCCGAACGGCCGCCGCCGACGGCGGAAGCGTAAGAGAGGGCCACGTCATGAGCATTGCCCGTTGCGTCCTGCGCGATGGCGATGAGGCAGGGCACGCCGCCGCCGCGAACATATTCGCTGCGCACGGTGTGGCCGGGGCCTTTGGGGGCGATCATGAACACGTCGATGTCCGCGCGGGGCTCGATCAGGCCGAAATGGACGTTGAGGCCATGGGCGAATGCCAGCGCCGCGCCGGGCTTCAAATTGTCGCGCAGGTCTTCGTTGTAAATGCCCGCCTGATGCTCGTCGGGCGCGAGGATCATGACAATGTCGGCCCATTTTGCAGCCTCGGCATTGCTCAGCACTTTGAAGCCAGCGCCTTCGGCCTTCTTGGCTGTAGCCGAACCCGCGCGCAGCGCAATGGCGACTTCAGCAACGCCGGAGTCACGCAGATTCTGCGCATGGGCATGGCCCTGGCTGCCATAGCCGACAATGGCGATCTTCTTGCCCTTGATCAGGCCAATGTCAGCGTCACGATCATAATAAACACGCATGTTCGTACTCTTCCTTAACTCGCTCTACCCATCCCTCCCCGCTACAGGGGGAGGATACGAAATCTTAGCCCGGCATGGCCGAACTTAGATGGTGTCAGGCGGCTTCCTTGCCGCGTGTAATACCGACAATGCCGGTGCGGGCCACTTCGACAAGGCCCACATGGCGCATCAGGTTTACGAAGGTGTCTACCTTCTCCGATCCGCCGGTAATTTCAAAGATGAAGCTTTCGATGGTCGCGTCCACAACGCGTGCGCGGTACACGTCCGCCAGGCGCAATGCCTCGATCCGCTGATCGCCCGCGCCGGCCACCTTCACAAGGGCCAATTCCCGCTCCACATAAGGGCCGTTTTCGGTAAGGTCGGTCACCTTGTGAACAGGCACCAGTCGATCAAGCTGCGCAATGATCTGGTCGATGACGCGCGGCGGGCCGTTGGTGACGACGGTGATACGGCTGATCTTGTGATCTTCGGTAATGTCAGCGACCGTAAGGCTTTCGATATTATAGCCACGCGCCGTGAACATGCCGGCGATCCGCGCCAATATGCCAGCCTCGTTCGCGACCGTCAGCGTCAAGACGTGGCGCTCGCTCAGTTCTTCCTTGATGTGCATTCAATCTTCCTCGCGGGGCAGGGACAGCATGGCGGTCATGGCATAATGCCAGTCGCCGTCCTGGCGATGGGCCACGCGTACGGGGAAGCCCACCACGGCATCGAAAATTCGACGAAGATGCTCTCCGACATAGCGCGGGCCCAAAAGGAGAGTCCGGATATGTTTGTCATGAAATTCGATCGGATGGTCCAGGGTCACTTCCCATTCCTCATTTTCCTCATCGGCATAGTCGATCGTCCATCCGGTAAGTTCGCTTGTCCCGTTCGTGCGTTCGAAATCCCAAGGCTCTGTCACATGAAGGCGGAGCCGCAGGTGCTGCGTCATACGAGTGCCTTCGCCTCATCGTCCATGGTGCCGGCGACGTCTGAATCCGCCAGGATCATGTCGGTATGAGCCGCGCCCGACGGGATCATCGGGAAACAGTTCGACAGCTTGGCGACGTGGCAATCCACCAGCACGGGACCCTTTGTCTCAATCATCTGTTTGATCCCCGCTTCCAATTCCTGCGGGCCTTCGATCCGGATGCCCGTCCAGCCATAGGCTTCGGCAAGCTTCACAAAGTCGGGCAGGCTGTCGGAATAGCTTTCCGAATAGCGGCTTTCATAGGTCAGTTCCTGCCACTGGCGAACCATGCCCATATATTCGTTGTTGAGAATGAAGATCTTGACCGGCAAGCGATATTGGATCGCGGTGCCGAGTTCCTGGATGTTCATCTGAATCGATGCGTCGCCCGCAATATCCACGACCAGCGCATCCGGGTTGCCGAGTTGCGCGCCAATCGCTGCGGGCAGGCCATAACCCATGGTGCCAAGGCCGCCGCTTGTCAGCCATTTGTTGGGATCGTCGAAGTGGAAATGCTGCGCGGCCCACATCTGGTGCTGGCCAACCTCCGTCGTGATGATCGGGTTCTTTCCCTTGGTTGCTTCAAAAAGTGCGGCGATGGCCCGTTGAGGCATGATCTCTTCGCCGGTTTCGCGATAATCAAGCGAGCGCCGAGCGCGCCAGCCGTCAACGCGGCTCCACCATTCGGTCTGGTCCGCCTTCTGGTGGCCGTTAGCCTTCCATAGGGCAATCATGTCCGCCATGACGCTGCCGACATCGCCGATCACAGGCAAGTCGACGACGATATTCTTGTTGACCGAGCTTCGGTCGATATCGACGTGGATCTTTTTGCTGTGCGGCGAAAAGGCGTCGAGACGCCCGGTAACGCGATCGTCGAAACGAGCGCCCAGCGACAGGATCAAATCTGCCCGGTTCATCGCCATATTGGCTTCATAGGTGCCGTGCATGCCCAGCATGCCCAGCCATTGCGGTGAGGAGGCGGGGAATGCGCCCAACCCCATCAACGTGCTGGTGACGGGCGCGCCGGTGAGTTCGGCCAATTCGCGGAGCAACTTGCTCGCCTCAGGGCCGCTGTTGATGACGCCGCCGCCTGTATAAAGGATCGGCCGTTCGGCCGCCGCGAGCATGGCAACCGCTCTGTCGATGTCGGCGGCAGGGGCCTTCACCTGCGGGCGATAGCTGACATGGGCGATTTCGCCCGGATGCTGATATTCGGCGGTCGCGACTTGCACGTCTTTGGGAATATCGATGACGACCGGGCCCGGACGGCCAGATGTGGCGATATGAAAAGCTTCATGAATGACATGGCCCAGCTTTCCCGGGTCCTTCACCAGATAATTATGCTTGGTGCAGTGGCGCGTCAGGCCGATGGTATCGGCTTCCTGAAAGGCATCGGTGCCAATGAGGTGCGTTGCGACCTGGCCGGTGATGACGACCATAGGGATCGAATCCATCAACGCGTCGGTGATGCCGGTAATCGCGTTGGTTGCGCCAGGGCCGCTGGTGACGAGCACGACCCCCGGCTTTCCCGTGGAGCGGGCATAGCCCTCCGCGGCATGGGTCGCCGCCTGTTCATGGCGCACAAGGATGTGCTTGATCGTCGGATGATTATAGAGGGCGTCGTAAATGGGCAGCACCGCGCCGCCCGGATAACCGAAGACGGTATCTACACCCAGATCGGCCAGCGCATGGACCAAAATGTCAGCGCCGCTACGCTCAACCACCACTAATCTCCTTCACAAAGACGCGCCTTGCTGCAGTGCAGCCGGAAAGGCAAGGTGGTCGCGTCTATTTATAAGAAAATGCCTTGTCAACACCTAATGTTGTAACTTTCTTACAATATATGGCATAATTTTGTCATCAATCGCTGTGTCCCGCCGGGGCCAAGTACTGGGAGGCTGATGCGAAAACCATGTATATTGCCGTTTGGCATATTGGCGGGTAGCGATCTGGCCGCGCTCGATCATCTGTTCCCGGCCCATTTGGTTTCCAAGCCACGCCGCGATCTCGCGGACGCCTATGGCGCGCATGACCGGAAGGTCCGGCGCCAACTCCCGCGCCAATAACTGCTGCACTTCCTCGACAGCTCCTTGTTCGAGCATTAATTCAAAACGCCGGTCGCAACGATCAAGCAGCCAATTTCTGGGCGGCAACAACAAAATGGGGCGCAGCGCTATGCTTTCGGCTATGCCGCCTTCCATATGCCGGTGCCACCAGCCAAGCGTCCGACCAGTCGATCTTATCACCTCCAGGGCCCGGGCAATCCTGTTTGTGTCGCCGGGAGCAAGCCGGGCAGCGCTTTGGGGGTCTTCCTCTTGCAAGGCGGAATAGCCCTGACCAGCGGCAAGCGAACGGACCTCCGCACGAATAGAAGGGTCAATCTCGGGCACTGGCGCAATCCCATCCAGCAGGGTCCGGATGTAAAGTCCCGTTCCGCCGACGAGCACGGGCAGCTTGCCCTGCTCATGCGCTACCGCAATTTCGCGTTTGGCATCTTCCGCCCAGCGGGCAGCCGTACAGGCCTCGCTGCCGTCGATATAGCCGTATAGCCGGTGCTGGGCGCTCGCCATTTCTTCAGCTGACGGCCGCGCCGAAAGGACGGTGAGGTCGGCATAAACCTGGCTGGCGTCGGCGTTGATGATCACAGCGTCCTGCCGCCCGGCCAGCGCCAGCGCCAGAGCGCTCTTGCCGCTGGCCGTAGGTCCGGCAATAAGCGCGACAGCCGGTCGGCCATCGGGGCCATGATTCTGGCCTGAAGGGAATTGCGAAATAGTCATGTTCGTTGCGACCATAGTGGCAAGCGGCGTTTTGCGTCAGGGGGATATTACGCAAGCGCGCGATCGTCTGGCGCAGGCGGGGTGCGCGCCAAGCGATACTGTCGATCTTGATGCGGGCAAGGCCGCCGACATCCTTTTTGCCCAAAATCCCGAAGCTGCCCGCCAGACGCTGCAAGCCATGGATGGCGCAATCGACGTGATTGTCCAGCCTGTGGCAACCCGCGAAAAGAAGCTGCTGGTCGCCGACATGGACTCCACGATGATCACCGTGGAGTGCATCGACGAGCTTGCCGATTATGCGGGCATCAAGGAGCAGATCGCCGACGTCACCGAACGCGCGATGCGGGGGGAGTTGGACTTTGCAGAGGCGCTACGCAGCCGCGTGGCGCTGCTCAAGGGCCTGGAGGAGAAGACGATCGACGTTTGTCGCATTGAGCGCGTGAAGATCATGCCCGGCGCCAAGCAGCTGGTACAGACGATGATGGCGCGTGGGGCGAAGACGGTCCTGGTGTCTGGAGGATTTACGCGCTTTGCTGAGCCCGTCGGCGAAGAGATCGGCTTTGGCCGCGTCGTGGCCAATATCCTTGATGTCGAAGGCGCGGCCCTAGCCGGCACGGTGCGGTTGCCCATCGTCGACGCCATGACCAAGCGCGCAGAGCTGGAACAGGCCGCCGCCCAGCACCACATTCCTAGCGAACTCACCATGGCCGTGGGTGATGGCGCAAACGACATATTGATGATGCAGGCCGCCTCTCTTGGCGTGGCCTATCACGCCAAGCAAAAGGCGCGCGAGGCCGCTGACGCCGAAATCAACCATGGGGATCTCAGCGTTCTACTTTATGCCCAAGGGATTGCGCGAAGCGCTTGGGTAGGGGGATAGGGACTGAACGCCCCCTCGATCAGTAGATCTTGGGTGAGCTTTCCTTCCCGGATCGTCGTGCTTCCCCGCATGGCATCGGGTTCCCACATTCGTGAAACAACAAGGCTGTAGCCAATCACTTGTTATTCCACGGTTACAGACTTCGCGAGATTCCTTGGCTGGTCAACGTCAGTGCCTTTGGCAACGGCGACGTGGTAGGCGAGGAGTTGGACCGGCACGGCATAAACCAACGGCGCTATTAGAGGGTGAACGCTCGGCATTTCGATGGTGGCCAGGCAGCCTTCGCCCGCTTGGGCCAGTCCTTCGGCATCGGATATGAGCACCACCTTACCTCCGCGTGCCTGAACCTCGTGCATGTTCGATGCCGTTTTTTCAAACAGAGGGCCTGAAGGGGCGATGACAATGACGGGTACGGCATCATCGATCAGGGCTATGGGGCCATGTTTCATTTCGCCCGCCGCATAGCCTTCGGCATGGATGTAGCTGATTTCCTTTAGCTTCAGCGCGCCTTCCAACGCCATGGGATAATCGGGCCCGCGGCCAAGATAAAGCACGTCCCGAGCCGGGGCGATCAGGTGGGCCATGGCTTCTATGTCGCCGTCGTGCAAAAGCGCCTGGTTCATGGCCGCCGGCGCTTCGGTCAAATGCTCGACAATCTCCGCTTCCTCTTCAGCCGACAAACGCCCATTGGCGCGGGCGAGATTTGCGGCAAGCGCCGCCAGCACCGCGAGCTGGCAAGTAAAGGCCTTGGTCGAGGCTACCCCGATTTCCGGGCCCGCATGAGTCGGAAGGAGAAGATCGGCCTCGCGCGCCATTGAACTCGTCGGCACATTGACGACGACGGCGATGATCTGCTTCTCGGCACGTGCATGGCGCAGGGCCGCCAGCGTGTCCGCGGTCTCTCCCGATTGCGAGATGAACAAAGCCAGACCGCCCGGCTCAAGCACGGGGTCGCGGTAGCGGAACTCGCTGGCAACGTCGATATCGACGGGGATCCTGGCGAATTTCTCGAACCAGTATTTGGCGACGAGCCCGGCATAATAGCTGGTCCCGCAGGCAACGATCGTAACCCGCTTTATGCCGCCCAGTTCGAAATCCATATCGGGCAGCGCCACCTTGTTCTCCAGCGGCCGAAGATAGCTTTGCAGGGTCTGTGCGACGACGACAGGCTGCTCAAAAATCTCCTTCTGCATGAAATGGCGGTGGTTGCCCTTGTCTATCATGGCGCCGGAGATGCCTGAGCTGGTGACCGGCCGGTCGACCGGCATGTTGTGCCGGTCGAAGATTTCAACGGTGTCGCGGCTCAGGACTGCCCAATCGCCTTCTTCCAGATATGCGATTTTCTGGGTAAGCGGCGCAAGAGCCAGTGCGTCCGAGCCCAGATAGTTTTCACCATCGCCATAGCCCACCACCAGGGGCGCACCCAAACGGGCGCCGATCAAAAGGTCGGGATGCTGGCGAAACATGATGGCCAGCGCAAAGGCTCCCTGCAGTCGGGGCAGGACGGCTGCGACTGCCTGACGCGGATCGGCTCCCCGCTCGATTTCTCGCGCCAGCAAGTGACCCACGACCTCGGTGTCGGTCTGGCTGGTGAAGCGGCGACCTTCATCCACCAGTTCATCGCGCAGAGGTTTGAAGTTTTCGATGATGCCGTTGTGAACCAGGGTTGCGTCGCCAACAACATGGGGATGGGCGTTGTCTTCTGTAGGGGCGCCATGAGTGGCCCAGCGCGTATGGGCGATACCGCTACGGCCTGGCAGGGGCTCCTGGATCAGTTTTGCAGCAAGGTTATTGAGCTTTCCTTCCGCGCGGCGGCGGTCGAGTATCCCATCGTGAACCGTGCAGATCCCGGAGGAATCATAACCGCGATATTCCAGGCGGCGAAGGCCCTCCACCAGCCGGTCCGCTACATCGCCCTTGCCCAAAATACCGATAATGCCACACATAGATTGCCCTAACTTTTGGTGCTGAACGCAGTCGAGACGCTACTGCGCCTTCTTCTTCGCACTCATTTTTTCGCGAAACTTTGCGGCCCATTGCGGCTTGACCGACTGGTGCCCACGGGCCAAAACGAGGGCGTTGCTTTCTACATCGCTGGTCACGACAGAGCCAGCGCCGACAATGGCGCCGTCGCCTATCGTGACCGGAGCGACCAACGAACTGTTCGAACCGATGAAAGCGCCCGCGCCGATCCGGGTGCGGTATTTCAGAAAGCCGTCATAGTTGCAGGTGATTGTCCCCGCGCCGATGTTGGCTCCCGGGCCGACCTCGGCATCGCCAATGTAGGACAGGTGATTGGCTTTCGCGCCCGGACCGAGCACGGCCTTTTTCATCTCGACGAAATTGCCGACCTTCGCCCCCCGGCCAATCTCCGCTCCGGGACGAAGGCGAGCATAAGGCCCGATCTCGGCTCCGCTGCGCACAAGCGCGCCTTCCAGATGCGAAAAGGCATGGATGGTGGCTCGGTCCTCCACCGTCACGCCTGGGCCGAAAACGACGTTGGGTTCGATGAGCACATCGCGACCTATCACCGTATCATAGCTGAAGAATATGGTTTCGGGCGCAGTCAACGTCGCGCCATCGCGCATGGCCTCGATACGGCGGCGGCTCTGCCATTCAGCCTCTACCGCCGCCAGTTCGATGCGGCTGTTTACGCCGGCAACTTCCCAATTTTCGGTTTCCACGACGGCGCTGGGGCGGCCTTCATGAGCCGCGAGCATGACAATGTCGGGAAGATAATATTCCCCGGCTGCATTGCTGTTACCAACCCTCGCGAGCAAGGCGAAGATATCCTCTTGGCGAATGGCCATGAGGCCGCTGTTACACAGGGTAACCGCGCGCTCCGCCTCATCGGCGTCCTTATATTCCACCATCTTTTCGATGACG
Source organism: Rhizorhapis suberifaciens (assembly GCF_014200045.1). GTDB lineage: Bacteria > Pseudomonadota > Alphaproteobacteria > Sphingomonadales > Sphingomonadaceae > Rhizorhapis > Rhizorhapis suberifaciens. The sequence goes on along the minus strand of NZ_JACHOV010000008.1, from coordinate 53,655 downwards.
CCCTGGGTGTCGCTTATGATTCGACCATAAGCGCCGGGGTTCTCGGGGCGAAAGCCGAGCACCACCGCAACAGGTGCATCCGGTCCATGCAGCCGTTCCAGCATCATCCGCATGGTTTCCGGCCGGACGAGCGGCACGTCGCCATATAGAATGAGCACATCCCCCGCAAAACCGTCGAAACTTGCCTCGGCCTGCTGAACGGCATGACCCGTGCCAAGTTGCTGGTCCTGAACCACGAGCGTCACGTCACGTCCAGCAACAACCGCTTCGACCTGTTCGCGGCCAGCCCCCACGACAACAATTTTCTTCTGCGGCGACAAAGTGTCGACACTCGCCAGAAGATGGAGCAGCATGGGTCGGCCCGCAATTGGATGAAGAACCTTGTGCGTCGCGGATTTCATGCGCGTACCTTGCCCTGCGGCAAGAATGATGGTGGCTAACGGGCGCATCGTTGCTTCTTATCGGTCCCTTGGCAATTGGGTCAGCTTCTCGTCCCTCTGCCATGTTTGGCTTGCATATGCCACTGGGCAAAGGGCATGAGCCGCCGTATGAAAAAAATTCCTTTCGATATCGTTGGCTTCGATCTGGACGGAACCTTGCTGGACACCAGCGGGGATCTCGCTGCAGCGGTCAATCATACGCTGGCGATTATCGGTCGCCCGCGGTTTTCCATCGAAGAGGTCAGGTTACTGGTCGGCAACGGCGCCAAGGTGATGCTTCAGCGCGGTCTTGAACGCTCCGGCGGCTGCACTGACGAGTTGATGGCGCAGTATCTGCCGGTGCTGCTGCAATTTTATGGCGAGAATCTGGCGCATCACAGCAAGGCTTATCCCGGGCTAACCGAAGCCATGGATGAACTGCACGCGCGCGGAGTGAGATTGGCGATCTGCACCAACAAATATGAACGTTTCGCCAAGGCACTGATCGAGCAGATGGGGCTGACTGAAAGGTTCGACGCGATCATTGGCGGCGATACGATGGGGCCAGGCAAGGCGAAACCGCATGCCGCCCCCATAGAGGAGATGATCCGTCGCTGCGGCGGAGGGCGGACGATCTTTCTTGGCGACAGCATCAACGACACAATGGCCGCCAAGAGCGCCGGCATTCCCAGCATCGCTGTGAGTTTCGGATTTCTCAACCAGCCGATCGAGGAGCTTGGCGCCGATCTGATCATCCATCATTATGAAGAATTGATCCCGACGCTGGAACATTGGGAAGTCGCCTAGAACCGCCACGACCGGCGGCGCTCGGTTATGAACTTCAAGATCATTGCAGCCAGCATGACCTCCTCCAAGCTTTTTCAATTCATTGCTTCCGCCGACCCATTAACCCCTGCTGAACCGCGGGTACGTTGAAGCGTTCAATATCCGCAAAACACATACTGGTCTGAAAGGCGCGTCTATCCTATATTGATTACACCGCCGTTGCAGATCGTAGGAGATGACATTGGCGATTAATGATCTCTTTTCGGAATTCACCCGGAACTATGAAGCGCGCCGCCAGGCGGAGATGACCTTAGAGGAATATCTCCGCGGATGCCGCGGAGATCCGATGATGTACGCCAGTGCGCCCGAGCGGTTGCTTGCGGCTATCGGAGAGCCTGAGATCATCGATACATCGAAGGATCAGCGGCTTGGCCGCATCTTCATGAATCGAACGATTCGCCGCTATCAGAGCTTTGCCGAATTCCACGGCATGGAAGAAACGATAGAACGAATCGTCAGCTTCTTTCGCCATGCTTCCCAGGGCCTGGAGGAGCGAAAGCAGATACTCTATCTGCTGGGACCGGTAGGTGGCGGCAAATCCTCGCTGGCCGAGCGGCTCAAGGCACTGATGGAAGTTCATCCCATCTACGTGCTGAAGGCTGGTGACGAACTCAGTCCGGTCTTCGAAAGCCCCTTGGCCCTTTTCGATCCGGAAACCCATGGCACGATGATGGAGGACCAGTACGGCATTCCCCGTCGCCGCTTGTCAGGCCTGATCAGTCCGTGGTGCCGCAAGCGTCTGGATGAGTTCAATGGCGACATCTCCCGCTTCAAAGTGGAAAAGATGCTGCCGTCGCGCCTGCATCAGGTCGGCATTGCGAAGACGGAGCCAGGCGACGAAAATAACCAGGACATTTCATCGCTGGTCGGCAAGGTCGATATCCGGAAGCTGGAAATGCTCTCTCAGCATGATCCCGATGCCTATAGCTATTCGGGCGGCCTCAATCGCGCCAACCAGGGACTTCTTGAATTTGTCGAGATGTTCAAAGCGCCTATCAAGATGCTCCACCCGTTGCTGACCGCGACGCAGGAGGGCAATTATATCGGCTCTGAAAATATCGGGGCGATACCGTTTACCGGCATCATCATGGCGCACTCGAACGAGTCCGAGTGGCAAAACTTCAAGAACAACAAGAACAACGAAGCGTTCATCGACCGCATCTACGTTATCAAGGTGCCTTATTGCCTACGGGCAACCGAAGAGCGGCAGATCTATGAAAAGCTGTTGCGCGGGTCCGAACTGTCCGGATCGCCCTGCGCTCCTGGCTCACTCGACATGCTGGCGCGCTTCTGTGTGCTGAGCAGGCTGCACGAGCACGAGAACAGCAATCTCTATTCCAAGATGCGGGTCTATGATGGGGAAAGCCTTCGTGAGGTCGATCCGCGAGCCAAGAGCATGCAGGAATATAAGGATGCTGCCGGCGTCGATGAGGGGATGGACGGGATTTCCACCCGGTTCGCCTTCAAGGCGCTTTCGGCGACGTTCAACCATGATCCGACCGAAGTGTCAGCCGATCCTGTGCACCTGATGTATGTGCTGGAACGGATGGTGCGGCAGGAACAACTGCCTTCGGATACGGAGACGCGCTATCTGGAGTTCATCAAGGGCGAACTGGCGCCGCGCTATGCCGAATTTATCGGCAATGAGATTCAGAAGGCTTATCTGGAATCCTACCATGACTATGGCCAGAACCTGTTCGACCGATATGTCGCCTATGCGGATGCTTGGATCGAGGATTTGGATTTCAAGGATCCGGACACCGGCCAGCTATTTGATCGCGAACTGATCAATCAGGAACTTACCAAAATTGAAAAGCCCGCGGGCATAGCCAATCCGAAGGATTTCCGGAACGAGGTCGTGAAGTTCGCTTTGCGCATGCGGGCAAGCAATAATGGCCGCAATCCGTCATGGACCAGCTATGAAAAGATCCGGGAGGTTATTGAGCGCCGGATGTTCAGCCAGGTCGAGGATCTGCTGCCAGTCATCAGCTTCGGGTCCAAGAAGGATACCGAAACCGAAAAGAAACATCATGAATTTGTCGAACGCATGATCGACCGGGGCTATACGGAGCGGCAGGTCCGGCGGCTGGTGGAATGGTATATGCGCGTGAAACAGGCAGGGTGATGGAGGATTGACGCAGAGCCTCTCGTTCAATGCGTTCCTGCGAAAGCAGGAGCCCAGGTCCAAGGGTCCAACTGGACTCCTGCTTTTGCAGGAGTACGATGTGCTTGTACAACAGGAGGCCCTAGCGCACTGATATGTATGTAATCGATCGACGCCTGAACCCCGGCGGCAAGAGCCTCGTCAACCGGCAGCGCTTCTTGCGCAGGGCGCGATCATTAGTCCAGCGGGCGGTCCGTGACAGCTTGAAGGGCCGCAGCATAAAAGACATCGATCAGGAAGGTGAAGTGTCGATCGTCCGAAAGGGCGTGCATGAGCCGAGCCTGCACCGCACACAAAGTGGCGGAAACCGCGATCACATCTTTCCAGGCAACAAGGAATATATCGAAGGCGACAAGATCCCGCGCCCGCCCGGTGGCAGCGGGCAAGGCAGCGGCGGCAGTGAGGCCGGGACCGGGGAAGGGGAGGACGAATTCCGCTTTGTACTGACGCGGGAAGAATTTCTGGACCTGTTTCTCGACGATTTGGAACTGCCGGACCTGGCGAAAAGGCGGTTGATAGGGGGGACATCGTTCGAGCTTCGCCGGGCGGGATTTCAAACCACCGGTTCTCCCGCGACCTTGTCCATAGGTCGCACCATGCGCAACGCCATGTCGCGCCGCATCGCCTTGAAGCGGCCGAAATCGGAAGACCTGAAGGCGCTGGAGGAGGAGATCGCCCGGCTGGAGGAACTGGGCGATACCGATGCGGACCTGCTGCTGAAGCTGATAGAAGAGCGCAACCTGCTTGAGCGGCGTCGCAAGCTCATCTCCTATATCGATCCCATCGACCTTCGTTATCGGCGGTACGAACATCATCCCAAGCCCATTGCCCAGGCGGTGATGTTCTGCCTGATGGATGTTTCGGGTTCAATGAGCGAGCATATGAAGGATCTCGCCAAACGCTTCTATGCCCTGCTCCACCTGTTCCTGACGCGGTGCTATCGGCATGTGGAGGTGGTGTTCATCCGTCATACGGACCGGGCCGAAGAGGTCGATGAAGAGACCTTTTTTTACAGTCGGGAAACAGGTGGAACCCTGGTTTCGAGCGCCCTCGACAAGATGATGGAGGTGGTCAAGGACCGGTATAATCCGGAAGACTGGAACATCTATGTTGCGCAAGCGTCCGACGGCGACAACATGTCGAGCGACAATCCGAAAACGGTCAGCCTGATGCAAAATGAGATCATACCGATCTCTCAATATGTGGCTTATCTGGAAGTGGGGCGAGAGGAGGACCCGATGGCGGGCGGAACGCTTTCCAGCGGGAGCGAACTTTGGCAGGCCTATGAACGGGTGGAGTCACCCCCTGAGCGCTTCGTCATGCGGAAAGTACATCACCGCCGGGAAATCTATCCTGTTTTCCGTGAATTGTTCCAGAAGCGCGGCGTGGGGGCAAAGACGACATGATCGATCGGGTAGGCACCCCTTTGTTCGAAGGCGGGGATTGGAATTTCGACCTGGTTCGGCGAATCTATGATGCGGTTGAGGACATAGCGATCAATGAAATGAAGCTGGACGTCTATCCCAACCAGATAGAAGTCATCACAGCCGAACAGATGCTGGACGCCTATTCATCCACCGGCATGCCCTTATTTTACAAGCACTGGTCTTTCGGCAAACAGTTCCTTGCAAACGAGATGCTTTACCGCAAAGGCATGCGAGGCCTGGCCTATGAGTTGGTGATCAATTCCGATCCCTGCATCAGCTATATCATGGAAGAAAACACCGCGATGATGCAGACCTTGGTCATTGCACATGCGGCCTTCGGTCATAACCATTTTTTCAAGAATAATTATCTGTTCAAGCAATGGACCGATGCCGAAGGGATCCTGGATTATCTGGAATTCGCCAAGGCCTACATCATGGGCTGCGAGGAACGCCATGGACAGCAAGCCGTCGAACGGCTTTTGGATGCCGCCCATGCGCTGATGCATCAGGGCGTTCACCGCTACCCACGCGCCAAAGTGCGCGACCTGAAGGCCGAGGCTGAGCGGGAGGCGGAGCGCCATGCACATCAGGAGCGGATTTACAACGACCTTTGGCGGACATTGCCTCGAACCGAAACCCATGCGCGCGAGCCGGCGGATGACAGACGCGCGGCGCTCAACCTTCCGCAGGAGAATATTCTATACTTCCTGGAAAAATCCGCGCCCCTTCTGCAACCCTGGCAAAGGGAAATCCTGCGGATCATCCGTTTGATCGCCCAATATTTTTATCCCCAGATGCAGACCAAGGTCATGAACGAGGGATGCGCGACCTATGTGCATTACCGGATCATGACGCGGCTGCACGAAAAGGGGCTTATTACTGATGGCGCCTTCATGGAATTCCTGCAGTCTCACACCAATGTGACGCATCAGCCCATGTTCGATTCCGGCCATTATGGGGGCTTCAATCCCTATGCGCTGGGGTTTGGAATCATGCAGGATATCCGCCGGATCTGCACAGAACCCACCGCAGAGGATCGTGTCTGGTTTCCCGATATTGCGGGGTCGCAGAACCCCGACGAGGTGATGAAGCATATATGGGCCAATTACCGTGACGAAAGCTTTGTCGGCCAGTTCCTCAGTCCGCATCTGATCCGCCATTGGAAATTGTTCAAGCTGGGGGACAAGGAGAAGGAGCCTGCGCTCACGGTCGACGCCATCCATAATGAACGGGGATATCGGGAAATCCGCCGCACGCTGGCAAGGCAATATGATATTGGCTGGATTGAACCTGACATTCAGATCGTTGATGTCGACATGGCGGGCGACCGGCATCTGATCCTGGAACACAAGGTTGCGCATGGCGTCCAGCTTGTTGCCTCCGACACTGAACTGGTGCTGCAACATCTTTCGACTTTGTGGGGATATGACGTTGTTTTAAGAGAAAAATCAGCGGAAGGTGGTAAGCCGATCAAGGAATATCGCGCCTCCCCGCGACCGACGGAGGGCTGATCCGGACGAACGTTACGCCTTGCTATTTCCTTTTGCATGAATTTGCGCTAAGGCATGCAGGTTGTACTTTTTGAGGATCGGAGCAGCACAGGCTTTCAAAGGGTCGGCGTCCGCAGACGCGAATAGATCCGCTGAATGGCCAATCATTGAAATGACGGAGTGATAGAAGCGCCGCCCAAAAGGCAGGCCGCACGGGAAGCTCTCTCCGGATTTTGAACGATACTGCTTCGAGATATCAAAATAGCAGGAGTTGCCTTCATGCTAAATTCCGATGACCCCTCCATCTATTTGGAACGCGCTGAAATGCACGAGCAACTCGCAGCGGGCACCGATGACCTTCCCGCCCGGAAGATGCACTTGGCCATGGCAGCGGAATATCGGCGCAAGGCCGCTGAAATCGGCGCCATTTCCATCGAACGCAACCACATGGACAATATGGTGAGGTTGCACGCAACCGCGAGTTAAGTCGGCACTCAATAAAAGCACCTTAACCTGTCAAGGTTCGCAAGGTGTCCGAGCTTTATGCAAAAAAAGCTAGAGTATGAAGATTTGCTTTGATCCGGTTGTCCTGAGCCAGGTCAAGGGACGCTGGCCTGCGGACGTGTCTCGACTTCGCTCGATATGACCGGATGTGGGTCTAAGGTCGTCAGCGCCCAAGTTAGCGGATGCCTGCGCCGGCGCTTGTGGCTTTTCAAATAGTGGTGCCGCTTGTCAGACTCGAACTGACGACCTACCGCTTACAAGGCGGTTGCTCTACCAACTGAGCTAAAGCGGCATTGCAAAGCCCTTTACAGTCACAATACCCCAAAGGTCCAGCCCTCCGTTCGTGCAATTTCATCCGTCAGGGACGCTGGCGACCAATAGGCTGGATCGGACGCATGCTTACGCATCCAGGCAGCGGTCAGGATGGCGTCGGTGGCATGGTCTTCGTAAACAGCGATCGGTCGATGCGGGGCGCTGTCCACTTTCAGCAGTGCGGCATCAAGCGTGGCCGCGTCCCTAATTTTTGTGCGGCCCTTCGGACGGCCAGCCGCGCGGGCCGCGATACTGGTGTAGATTTCGGTCACAGCCGAGCCGCTTTCGGGCAAGGAGTCAAAGGGCCAGATCGGCAAATGGCGGCTGAGCCGGTGGAGCAGGCGCATGCCGGCGAAGCTCGCCTTGGCCACCTGGGCTGCTCCAATAACATCATAGACCGTGGAAGGTTTGCCGCCTCCGTTCGCGTTGTAATGGGCTTCGCACCGGCGGAAATGCATGTAGGTGGATTTCGCGCCGTCCGCCTTTCCAAAGTAAAAATGACGGCGGTGATGTTGTTCAAGAAAGCTGGAGGCCCCTATGTCCTCGTCCATGCAGACACGGTCGACATAGGCCCAGAAGGTCTTTGCGGTCCCGGGGACATTATCACCAGGCAAATAGGCGCGGCGTTCAACAAGCGGCGGTGCAAAGCTGAAGTCGAAGCCAAAGAGAGTGGGTGAGGATCCGGCCTGAGAAAGCACCCAGTCGGCCACTTGCTTGCGCGACCATAACCGATTTGGCGGCGGTACTATTTCCGGTGCTTGGGTCCCTGCAGCACAAAGTGCCACGGCTATACCCTTGTGACGCGTACCTTTTGCTCCAGACCAATCGATCGCTGCAAAATGCGTGAAATATGGAAGCGGTCGAGCGCTATTTTCCTGCATTCCGGTTCGCCCGCAGTTCATTCCACCAGGCAATGCGTTCGGCCACCCGCTTTTCAAAGCCGCGGTCGGCGGGGTGATAGAATGTCTGCGCCTCCATCTCCCCCGGCCAATAATTGTCGCCGGAAAAGCCCTCTTCCATATCATGGTCATAGGCATAGCCCCTACCGTAGCCAATTTCCTTCATGAGCTTTGTAGGAGCGTTGAGGATGTTCTGCGGCGGCATTAGCGAGCCGGTGTCGCGGGCCGACTTCCACGCCGCTTTCTGCGCCAAGTAGGCGGCGTTGGACTTGGGTGCCGTGGCGCAATAAAGGCAGGCCTGAACGATGGCGAGTTCGCCCTCCGGACTGCCCAGGAAATCATAGGCGTCCTTGGCGGCGAGGCACTGCACCAGGGCCTGCGGATCGGCCAGACCTATGTCCTCGCTGGCGAAACGGACGATGCGGCGCAGCACGTACAGGGGTTCCTCGCCAGCGACCAGCATACGGGCGAGATAATATAGCGCTGCTTGCGGATCGGAACCTCGCAAAGACTTATGCAGAGCCGAGATAAGATTATAATGCCCCTCCCGATCCTTGTCGTACACCGCAACACGTCGATGCAGGAGGGCCGAGAGGCCTGCGGAGTCCAACGGTTTTTCGATGTCGACCGAATAGAGCGTTTCCGCTTGGTTGAGGAGGAAACGACCATCGCCATCCGCGCTGGCGATCAGCGCTTCACGAGCCGCCTCCGTAAGGGGCAGGGGGCGACCCAAGAGCTTTTCTGCGCGGGACAAAAGCTGTTCCAACGCGGCGCTATCGAGCCGATGGAGGATAAGAACCTGCGCGCGGGAAAGGAGCGCCGCATTGAGTTCGAAGCTGGGATTCTCCGTGGTCGCGCCCACCAAAGTGACGGTTCCATCCTCCACATAGGGCAGGAATCCATCCTGCTGGGCACGGTTGAACCGGTGAATTTCGTCCACGAAGAGCAGGGTCTTTTTACCCAGCCGGGCATGCTCCCGTGCGGCAGAGAAGACCTTTTTGAGGTCCGCGACGCCGGAGAATACGGCGGAGATCGCTTCGAACCGAAGACCCACGGCGTCCGCCAGCAAACGCGATATCGTGGTTTTTCCGGTGCCTGGGGGACCCCAGAAGATGATCGAACTTAACCGTCCAGCAGCCACCATTCTGCCAATTGCGCCTTCAGGGCCGGTGAGATGGTCCTGGCCCACGACTTCGCTGAGCGATTTCGGCCGCAGCAGATCGGCCAGCGGCGCGTCCTTCTCGGGTTCGGCGGGCCTGCATTCCTCATTGGCGCCGAATAGATCAGTCACGAATTGGCCTCGGGTCCGGGTGCATCATGACGATCTATATGGGTGAGCCGGATCGATTCCAACAGTGGCGCTCACCACAAGCCGATTTCAGGGGACGGGACTGTGCGCTGGCGGACCGAAACCGGAACTTCGGTGCTGAACGACACGCAAATAGGTTTCGGCAAGTGTCTGGTTTACTTGGTCCCAGCCATAATGCTCCGCACGCAAACCTCCGGCCCGGCCCGCCGCATGGCGAACATCGAGATCCTCGCAATAACGCTGCAGCGCATCAGCGAACTGTGTAATGGCCCCTGGCCTGATCAGCCGGCCGCTAACCCCATCGCAGACGAGACTTTCGCTTCCCGTCGCCTTCGCCGCGACGACCGGAAGGTTGCAGGCCATGGCCTCCAGCGTCACATTGCCAAAGGTCTCGGTCACCGACGGATTGAACAGCATATCCATGGAAGCAACGGTGCGGCCAAGGTCCCGGCCGGTCTGGAAACCCACAAAGACGCCGGAGGGAAGGCGGTTCTGGAACCATTCTCTGGCAGGACCGTCGCCGACAATCAGGACACGATGCTTAACGCCCTTGGCCATGAGTCGGTCGATTGTATCTGAAAAGACATCCAGGCCCTTTTCCATCACCAAACGACCGATAAAGCCAATTACAGGCTCCTCGTCAGCGATGTTCAAGCTACGCCGCCATTCCAGATCACGACGATTGGGGTTGAATATCTCCTGATCGATCCCGCGCGACCAGATCCCGACATTATAGCTCATCCGCTGTTCGCGCAGCAGTTGTGCCATGCTTTCGGACGGCGCGAATATGGCGTCGCAGCGACGATAAAAGCGGCGAAGCATTGCCTCGATCAGCGGTTCCAGAAAAGCGAGGCCATAATAGCGAGGATAGGTTTCAAAGCGGGTATGCACCGATGCAACGGCGGGAAGGCCGCGTTTGCGAGCGAAAGCTATCGCTGCATGGCCCAGGGGATCGGGGCTGGAAACATGGATGAGGTTCGGATTGAAACGCTCAATGTCACGGCGGACCGATCCCGACATCCGCAGCGGAATTCGATATTCACCGCGACCGGGTATGGCAACAGAAGGGGTGCCAACAAGGTCGCCTGTGGGGTGAAAGGCCGGTTCGGCCACCACTGGAGCGTAAATCCGCACCTTTACGTTCTGGCGCAATAAATATCCGACCAGCCGGTTCAGCGCCTGATTTGCACCGTCGCGAACATAATTATAGTTCCCGCTGAAGAGCGCTATGCGGAGGCCGTCGATGTCCATCCGGCTCCCATTAGAAGCGAAACGATCAGAGGACAAGAAAAGCGTTTTTGCCGCTGGTCGAACACAAGTGGAATCTGGTCCCCCCTGCTAACTTACCAGAAGCTTCTTCTCAGCCGACAGGGCCGTAGACATCTGATCGACAGCTCGCACTTCCGCATGGAGATATCGGCCGTCGAATAGTGCAATCTGCCTCAACCGGTTCAGGTCTGGTATGCGCAACCAGCGGGAGCGGAGTTCGATGAGTTCCAATGTACGCATTTCCTGCAGAGTGCGGTTCACGTGGACGGGCGTGAGGCCGGTTATGTCGGCAAGATCAAGTTGCGTAAGCGGCATTGCGCATTGGTCGCCACAGGTAAGCTTGGCCGCCTTCAGCCGATAATAAAGCTCGCAGAACAGGTGGCTGAGTTTCTCAAGGGCGCTTTTTCGCCCCAGGTTTACAATCCACTCAGTTTGCAGGTCGGCGCTTATACGTGTGTCGTTCCAAAGCAGGTCGTACACTTGGGAATCATTGGCCGCTCGTTGCTTAAGCTCTCGGCAAGGCAGGCGGATGGTTCGGACATTGGTCAGGGCCACAACATGCTGCGATGCCGCCGGATCGCAGGTCCAGCCCAACTCGCAATAATCGCCAGGCAGGAATAATGCCGTTATCTGGCGGCGACCGTCAGGCAGCAGCTTGTATCGGCAAGCCCATCCCTCATTGATAAGATGCACGTGATGTTGCAACTCGCCCTCGCGAGCCAGGCTTTGGTGGGCTCGAATATAGTGTAGGCTTTTTCGTCCCATTCTGCCGTCGGCGGCGGGCGGTCCGGCTTGAGCAACTAAGCTTTGAATGAACATCCTGGTCCTTCCCTGTTGGGCTGGCGCCCCGCTTCGTCGGCCAAACAACCTGCACGTCAAATGCACGAGAGAGGACTTGGGTCCGCCCTTGTTTCGGGAATTCATGGCATTGCGCGACGAACCGAAGAAAAGCGAAAGAAGGGTGCGGTTACGTACAAAGAAAATCCTTTGGAACGGTGCGCAACGATTCATTTTTGGGAGCAAAGCAGCCTCTGATGCGTCGAACATATCATAGTAGCTTTACCCAAAATGCGGGTTTTGAGCGGGTGGCGTCATGAAGATCGCTGACTTTCGTGCCAGCGAGGAGTAAGTACAATGACCAGCTCCGATCATGAGCGTTATTTCGCCGATCGTGAACGACACTGTCGAACGCTGGCTGAGACCCATAATGATCCATTTTTGAGGCGCATCTACCTGAAGTTCGCTGACAATTATGCCAGAGCTTTGGGGGACAAGGAGCATTCCCGGCCGCGGCCGCGATCAGAGGCTACAACTTCGGAGCCAGCGCCCAGGGTTCGGCGCACGGTCGTTTGAAAGCGTCGCCCGCGGCGTTCTGGAAACATGGTAGCGGCGGAGCATCGAGGCGCAGAATTCAGCGTATTCGAGCGGCTCAATCGGAGGGCTGCTGTGGTGCGCCTCAATGCCGCGATGCTCCGGCGTAAAGCAAAAGGTTAGCGTGACTTCAAACTCGGCAAGCGCCTCCATTTGCCGATCGAACCATTTCAGCGCGCCGGGTCGAAAGGAGTCCGCCCAGGACAGACCCGTACGCAGCTTCGTAACGCCAAGCCGCCGAAGCCATTGAACGGCTTCATCAAGGCGCGGGTCTTCGAAGTGGAACCACTGGCATATCCCCAATTGACCCTCCAAGCTTGCGAATATCGGAAGTGCGGCCTTGGGACTGCCGTCCGCGCGGATGAGCCCCATGTGGAAGTGGCGATAGTAGGAGGAACCTTCCGCTTCCTTATGCCGCGTCGTTGCTCCCCAGGCTAGCGGCAGGTCATAAAGGCTGTACCAGTGCACTGGATATTGCCGTGGGGCCAGCAATTCCGCCGTACGCGCCAAGCCCCAGGCCTGCACCTCTTCAGCCCCGAAAGAAGAGACGCCTACCTCCGTAACCCACACTGGCTTGTCTGTAATAGCCTCGATCTCGGCAATGCGGTTCGGCCATTCATGTATCGGCCACAGGTTCCAATCCAGGGGGAACCCGTGCACGGCCACGGCATCGACACTGTCCATAACGCCGAGATCTTCCAGCCGGAGAAGAAAGCCAGGGTCTATGGGTGAGATACCGCCCAAAACTCGTGTGAGACCGGGAGCCACTTCGGCAATCTTGTCCCCGGCAAGACGGGCCATCTCGGCAAAGCGTGCCCAGTCGGGATCGAGATCAGGATTCCAGTGCGACTTGTTATTGGGTTCGTTCCAGATCTTGACTGCCTTTATCATCGGTTCACTCCATTATAGGAATGGGACTGCTCGATGGCCCCACCAAATGTCATGACCAGATCTCGTTCATCGATGTCAGCCGATAGCCTTCATCATCTGCTTCGATGGAAGTGACGGAGGCGCAGTCGATTTCGAACCGCTTCCAATGATCGGGAGACAAGCCCAGAACATGGCAAATGGCGGCTCGGATCACGTCGCTATGGCTGACCATAGCGATTGTCGCTTTGGGATGTTCCTCCCGCATAAGATCAAGATGATTGGCGACGCGTGCCTGGACGTCTACAATGCGCTCGCCGCCCGGTGGGCGACTATGTGCTCGCGCTTCGTTCCAACGCCGCCAGCCGTGATCGGCATGAAGACTTTCAAAAACTCGGCCGGACCACTCGCCAAAATCGATTTCATCTAAAGCGGAGACAATCTGTGGGATGCCGCCACAGCTTTGGGCCATTCGTTCGGCCGTTTCCCGGGCGCGCTTGCGAGGGCTGCACTGCAAAATTGGTTGATGCTCCGCAAGTGCTGCGCCGAGTAGATCGGAGCGACGACGGCCTGTCTCGTTAAGCGAAAGATCCAAGGTACGTCCGCAAAGAACACGGTCCAGCGCATCATGTTCTCCATGCCGAATCAGGAAAAACCTCATTCCTCAATCTCACTTGCATCTGCTTAGAAATTAGGTGGCCGCGACAAATGAAGATTTATTCGCCTTATCTTTAACATATCCAAATGACCTTATAACTTTTCTATATCAAGCTATGACAAAGATGAAGATTGTCCACCAACATATGTAAAGGATGGAACAGAAGGCCAGATTTTTCATTTAGGCCCCGTGGTAAATATTAAAATGCGTCAACATTTATTCTGGTTTCGCAGATAACATAGGTTACATCTTATGAAGAAGCTCGTGCTCATTACGGGCGGCGCTGGTTTTATTGGTCGCGCCGTTACAAAAGAATTATTGTCGCAGGGCTATGGCGTAAGAGTGCTCGACGCGCTGATAGAGCAAGTGCACGCCGGCAGAGCGCAACCTCGGAATCTTGAACCCGATGTGGAGCTTGTCGTCGGGGATGTGCGCGATTCCTCTTCCGTAAGGCGCGTGCTGGATGGGGTGGATGCGGTCATCCATCTGGCGGCGGAGGTGGGCGTGGGTCAGAGCATGTACGCCATATCCCGTTATACCTCCACAAATGACATGGGCACCGCTGTCCTGTTCGAGCAAATGCTTGAAACATCAATTCAGCGCGTGATCACGGCGTCGTCGATGAGCATCTATGGCGAGGGGCTGTATCGATCGGCAGACGGAGATTTGTTCGAAGACGTTCAACGGCCGATCAGTTCGTTCGATCCTGTGGATGAAAAGGGAAGAGCCCTGATTCCCGTTCCCACCCCCGAGAGCAAGCGGCCAGCCCTCGCCTCTATTTATGCCATCGGGAAATATGTGCAGGAACGGATGACCCTGACGCTTAGCCAGGCCTATGGCATGGAGGGTGTCGCACTGAGGCTCTGGAATGTTTACGGGCCGGGTCAAGCGCTATCCAATCCTTATACAGGAGTGCTGGCTATTTTCTCATCGCGGCTTGCCAGCGGTCACAGCCCTTTGGTGTTTGAAGACGGCCAGCAGCAGCGGGACTTTGTACATGTGCGGGACGTAGCGCGGGCTTTTGCGCAGGCGCTGGAACGGCCCGAGGTCGTCGGCAAGTCCATCAACATTGCCAGCGGCCAGCCCCGGACGATTGAAAGTGTCGGACGTGACATCGCCCTGGCGATGGACCGGGACATCGATCCTACGATCACCGGCGAACGGCGTGCCGGCGACATACGCCATTGCCTCGCCGACATCAGCCTCGCTCAAATTGCGCTCGGTTTCGAGCCGCGCGAAGACTTTGCGGAAGGATTGGTCGAGCTGGCCGAATGGGTGGCGCAGCAGTCATGTGAGGACCGGGTGGTGACGGCGTGGGATGAACTGGCGGTAAGGGGGCTCGTGGCATGAACGGCAAGGATCACATCCTCATCACTGGCGGCGCGGGTTTCATCGGCAGCAACCTTGCCCAACGCCTTGTCAGCATGGGTGAGCGCGTGATGATCTATGACTCTCTGGCTCGGGCGGGGGTTGAAACCAATCTCGACCGGCTGAGAACGATGTATCCTGGCCGGGTGAAGGTTACCGTGGGCGATATACGTGACCATGACGCGCTGGCGGGGGTTGTAAAAGGCTCCCGAGCCGTTTTTCATCTGGCCGCGCAAGTTGCGGTCACGACCAGTCTGGAAGCCCCCGAGGAGGATTTCGAAGTCAATTGCCGGTCGACGGTGCGCCTGCTGGAGTTGCTCCGCAGGGAAGGCCGCATCGTGCCGCTGGTGTTCGCTAGCACCAACAAGGTTTACGGAGACCTTGCCGACGTAGATCTGGAGTTGCGTGACGGAGCGTGGAAGCCAGCAGATGACGGACTTGCAACCTTAGGCGTCGACGAGAGCCGTCCGCTGGATTTTCATACGCCCTATGGCTGTTCGAAAGGCGCGGCCGATCAATATGTGCTGGACTATGCCCGCCATCTCAAGGTTCCGGCCTGCGTCTTTCGGATGAGTTGTATTTACGGCCCCAACCAGATGGGCACGGAAGAACAGGGCTGGGTCGCGCATTTCTTGCGCTCCGCCCTGCGGGGGGTGGAGATCACCCTTTATGGAGATGGACGGCAGGTTCGCGATGTCCTGCATGTGAGCGACGTTGTCAGCGCTTATATCGCGGCCTGGCGAGCCATGCCAGCGGTGTCGGGGCAGGCGTTCAACCTTGGCGGTGGTCCGGACAATGCGGTGAGCCTGATTCAAATCCTCTGCCAGATCGAGTTGATGACTGGCAGGACCATTCATCTGCGGCACGGGCAATGGCGCGCGGGCGATCAGCGCTGGTTCGTGGCCGATGCCAGAAAGGCGCGCCGAACATTGGGATTGGGTGAGCCCACCCCGTGGCAAGACGGTCTCGCCGATCTTGCCGCATGGCTGGAGCGTAGCGAGGCGCGCGCCGATAACCGCGTGAGGGCCACGGCATGAGGGTGGCGCTCATCAACCCGGACTGGAGCTTTGACGGAAGCATCTATTTTGGCTGTCGCGAACCGCATTTGCCCCTGGAACTTGGCTATGCCGCAGCCCTCCTGGAAGCGGGCGGTCATGAAACCCTGTCGCTCGACGGGGCGCTCAGCGGCCTGGATAATCGCGAGCTTGCGACGGAAGCCGTTCATTTCGATGCGGAAATGACGGTCGTGACGACTGCCCCTACCTATCTTTTCTGGCGCTGTGCTCAGCCGGAGCTGAGGGTCCCGCACCAATTGTTCAAACTGATTGGCGAGGGCGGCGGAATCAAGGTCGCCATTGGACCGCACGCTTCCGCAACGCCCAGAGCGGCATTGCTGAAACTTGGTTGCGACCTGGTGGTCCGCGGGGAATCCGAAGAGGTCATTGTAGAGCTGGCGAATGGCGCGCCCCGGGATCAGATTGCCGGCATTGCTTATGAACGGGATGGTGAGACTGTCCTGACCGGCGCCCCTAGAGCCGCCGAGTTTATCGATCTGCCGCCGCTTCGCTGGCCGGAGAGTTGGCTAAAGCGGCACGCTCATCATCATCACCGTTTTGGAACGGAGGCGGAAGGCCCTGGCGCCGAAGTCGAAGCGTCGCGCGGATGTCCCTATCATTGTAGTTTTTGCGCCAAGATTGATTTCCGCGACAGCTATAGGCGGCGAAACCTGGATCTGCTGCTGGCGGAAATCGATGGCCTGATCGAAGCGGGCGTCACCTATATCTACTTCGTCGACGAGATATTTCTTCCCAATCGCCCTCTGCTGCAAGCGCTGGCGAAACGGCCGGTGGATTTCGGCGTCCAAACCCGCATTGACCTGTGGAAAGCAGATATGCTCGGCCTGTTGGGCGAAGCAGGCTGCGTCTCGGTCGAAGCGGGAATTGAAAGCTTCACGGAAGAAGGGCGCGCGGCACTCACCAAACAATGCCGCGAAAATACGTCCGCACTGGTTGAGCGGCTTGTGCATGCCCGGCGGAAAATCCCGTTCGTCCAAGGCAATCTGATCGCCACGGCCGATGATGATCCAGCTCTGGTTGCGCATTGGCGCGCTGTGCTCGAAAAGGCGGGGGTGTGGACCAACGATCCGGTCCCGCTTTACCCCTACCCCTCGTCACCCGATTACTGGAAGCTGTGGGGAGAGCCCGACGATCGTGCATGGGAGCGGGCGCACAACCACTATCTGCGGCAATTCCATCATTTCAGCGATATTCAGGAGGAACAGCCGACTCCGCTGGAGCAATTGGAGGCGGCATGCGGTTGCTGATGACAACGGATGCCGTGGGCGGCGTTTGGACGTACAGCCTGGATCTGACCCGCAGCCTTTGCGCACGGGGATGGAATGTCACGCTGGCGGTGCTTGGTCCTCCCCCCGATGCGGCCCAGCAAAAGCAAGTCACTGCCATAGCCAAATGCAACCTGGTCGTCACTGGATTGCCGCTGGATTGGGTCGCGGTCAGAAAAAAGGACATGGCGACAGCGGGGGAGGCAGTGGCCAGGCTGGCTGATCGTCGCCGGGCGGACCTCCTGCATCTCAACAGCCCCGCTTTGGCGGCGGAGGCCGCGCTTGGTCCGCCGGTTATCGGTGCATGCCACAGCTGCCTTGCAAGTTGGTGGCGGGCCATGCGCAGCGGGCCGATGCCGGCTGATTTTGATCAGCACAAGGCATTATTGCAAAAAGGATATGCGGCCTGTTCGGCGCTCATCGCGCCCAGCCGGAGCTTTGCAGAGATCACGGCAGCACTTTATGGCATCGACCGGCCTATTGTGGTCCACAACGGCTCGAAAACTCAACGGCGCTCGTTGCCACCGCGCGAACCGGGACTCGTTCTGACCGCCGGACGCTTGTGGGACGAAGCCAAAGGCATGTCCGTGCTCGTGCAGGCCGCCAAGGACGTTCCTGCGACCATCTGCGCCGCTGGTCCTGTTCAGGCGCCGCACGGCGACCGCATCGATCTTGGCACCATTGTTCATATCGGCACATTGGATGAAGTCAATTTCGCCCGTTGGCGAGGGCGGTCTGGCATCTTCGTTGCCTGTTCCTACTATGAACCCTTCGGCCTTTCAGTGTTGGAAGCCGCACTGTCAGGGTGCGCGCTGGTGCTGTCCGACATTCCCACCTTCCGGGAGCTTTGGGACGGCGCGGCGCTATTTTTCCCTCCAGGGGACAGTGACGCATTGGCCATGGTCCTGCGGCGGCTGATCGCAGACCCAGTGACCACGGCGAAGCTCGGCCAAGCAGCGCGTCGGAGGGCCGCTGGGTACAGCCTCGATAAAATGGTGGACCGGACCGAACAGATATATCAAGCGCATCTCCCCGCATCCGTTCCGGCGGAGGTGACTGCATGAAGATCGTATACTTCACGCACTCGCTGCTATCATGCTGGAACCATGGCAACGCCCATTTTCAGCGGGGCGTGTTGCGAGAACTGCAGGCCCTGGGCCATGAGGTCAAGGTCATGGAGCCTCAGGACAGCTGGAGCTTGTCCAATCTGCTCACCGATCATGGAGAGCAAGGTCTTTCCGCCTTTCATGAGGCCTATCCGGAGCTGACGTCAAATCGCTATGAACGGTCCGAGTTCGACGCCGAGCGGGCGGTGGATCAAGCCGACCTGGTGATCGTCCACGAATGGACCGACGCGGAGGTCGTCGCGGCATTAGGCAAGCTGCGCAAGAAGCGGTCAGGCTTGACCTTGCTTTTTCACGACACGCACCACCGGATGGTCAGCGATCCAGAGGCTATTCGAACCTTCGACCTTTCGGGTTTTGACGGTGTGCTCGCTTTTGGCGGAACCTTAGCCGAGATGTATCGGAAGGCTGGATGGGGCCGCCGGACCTGGGTTTGGCACGAAGCGGCCGATCTGCGGCTGTTCAAGCCTCCTCAAATGGAGACCGACCGCCAAGCGGTGGCTTGGATCGGCAACTGGGGCGATGACGAACGCGGCGACGAATTGCGGGAATATTTGCTGGTTCCTTGCCGGTCGAGCGGGCTTGCACTGGACATTTGGGGGGTGCGCTATCCCGCCCATGCACTTGCAACCCTACGGCTGCTCGGTGCACATTATCACGGATGGGTGGCCAATGCTCGGACGCCGGCGCTTTTTGCGCGCGCGATGGCCACCGTGCACGTGCCGAGGCGTTTCTATACGACTTTGCTGCCGGGTATTCCGACGATCAGGGTTTTCGAGGCGCTTGCTTGCGGCGTTCCGCTCGTTTGTGCGCCATGGGAGGACAGCGAGGGACTTTTCCGTCCCGGCGAAGATTATCTCGTCGCCCGCGATCCAGGGCAGATGCGGCGGTATCTGACCGCCCTTCGTGACGATCCTCAACTGCGCGCGGAGCTAGCCGCCAATGGGCTTCAACAGGTGCGCAGCCGCCATGGCTGCTCTCACCGCGCAGCCGAATTATTGGATATCCATGCCCAACTGACCAGCTCGACCCATCAGGAGCAAGCCGCATGAAGATCGCCTTTTTCGGATCGAGCCTGTTGTCGGCATATTGGAACGGGGCGGCGACCTATTATCGCGGAATACTGCGCGCGCTTGCCGTGTTGGGGCACGAGATTACCTTCTTTGAACCCGACGCATATGACCGGCAATCGCACAGGGACATGGCGCCTCCGGAATGGGCGAGGGTAGAGGTCTATGCCGCAACCGTGGACGCCGCGCGGCAAATGATCGGCAGAGCTGCCAGCGCGGACGTGGTCGTCAAGGCAAGCGGCGTCGGCATTTTCGACGACTTGCTCATGGAAGTATGGCAGGCGGCCCAACCCAACGCCCTGCGCATATTCTGGGACGTTGACGCGCCCGCGACCCTGGCGGAACTCAGCGAACAGCCGGATCATCCGCTTCGTCGGTCATTGCCGGACCTTGATTTTGTGCTAACCTATGGCGGCGGCCCTCCGGTTGTATCGGCCTATCGGGCGCTTGGAACCCAGCGCTGCGTTCCTGTCTACAATGCGCTCGATCCAGACACTCACCATCCAGTGCGGGCGGAGCGCCGGTTTGTGTGCGACCTGGCTTTCCTTGGCAATCGCCTGCCCGACCGAGAGGCGAGGGTGGAGGAATTCTTCGTCCTGCCAGCGCGGGAATTGCCGGACCGTTCCTTCCTCATCGGTGGGTCTGGCTGGGAGAGCAAATATTTCTCGCCCAATGTCAGGAAACTTGGTCATGTCCCGACCGCAGATCACAACGCCTTCAATGCTAGCCCGCAGGCCGTTCTGAATATTGCCAGGGACAGCATGGCGGCCACCGGATATTCGCCGGCGACCAGGATATTCGAGGCGGCGGGGGCAGGGGCCTGCATCATCACGGATGCATGGGAAGGAATAGATATGTTCCTGGAGCCCGGCACCGAAATATTGGTGGCCCGCGATGGCATTGACGTCGCAGGGATCCTGTCCGACCTGACTCCCGAAAAAGCGTCGGCGATCGGGTCGGCAGCAAGAGAGAAGGTGCTGGCGCGCCATTGTTATTCCAGCCGGGCGCGCGAAGTGGACGGGCTGCTTCGCGGCGCACTGGCGGAACGGCAGGCAGGATATGGACAATGACAGGCCGACGGATCGTGATCCTGGGGTTAAGCCTCAGTTCCTCATGGGGAAACGGGCACGCCACCACTTGGCGGGCGCTGATCAAGGCGCTCGCACGGCGCGGGCACGATGTTCTGTTTCTGGAAAGGAACGTACCCTGGTATGCAGCCAATCGGGACCTGCCAAAACCCGATTTTTGCAATCTGGCGCTGTATGACTCCATGGATGAGTTGAGGCGGTTCGGGGATGTAATTCGCTCTGCCGATGCAGTGATCGTCGGATCCTTCGTGCCTGATGGAATTGCCGTCGGCCAATGGGTGCAAAAAGTCGCGCAAGGATTTGTGGCATTTTATGACATCGACACTCCGGTAACGCTGGCGGCTCTTGAAAAAGGACGATGCGACTATCTGTCGGCCGAGTTGATAGCCAGATACGACCTTTATTTGAGCTTTGCTGGGGGACCAGTCCCGGCGCTCATTCAGCAATATTATCGAGCCCACAAGGCGGCGCCGCTTTATTGCAGCGTCGATCTGGAGCGCTATCGGCCCACCGGGACTGCGTTACGATGGGACTTGGGCTATCTCGGGACCTTTAGCGCTGACCGACAGATTGCGCTGGAGAAATTGCTTCTGGAACCGGCGCGCGCTGCACCGGAACTGCGGTTCGTAGTCGCTGGCGCGCAATATCCGAAAATCGACTGGCCCGCCAATGTTGAAAGGATCGATCATGTGCCGCCTTCTGCGCATGCCGATTTCTATTCGGCCTGCCGCTTTTCGCTGAACCTTACCCGCATCGATATGGTGAAGGCGGGCTACTCCCCAAGCGTCCGCCTGTTCGAAGCAGCAGCCTGCGGCTCGCCCATCATCTCGGACAGGTGGGTAGGGTTGGCTGATATCTTCCTGCCCGGCATCGAGATATTGATCGCCGACAATGGGGAGGAGGTGCTCGCTACTCTCCTGGACATGTCCGAGGCCGAGCGCTGCTCCGTCTCACAAGCTGCGCGGGAGCGGGTCGTGGTCGAACACAGCTCAAATGCCAGAGCAGAAGAGCTTGAGCTGTTGCTTTTCAGCTCGCAACAGTCGGGCCCGATAGTGCACGCGGCACAAAGGACGTCATCGTGAGCGGGGGAAGGGAGACCGGCGAAGCCCGCAAACTTTCCAATTGGAAGCGCAGAAGGCGTTTTCATGCTGATGCGGTTCATGCAGCGGAGTCACGATGATGGAAAGAGACAGCATTGCCATTGGACTGGTCGGCGTTGGCAATTGCGCCAGCTCGCTGGTTCAGGGACTTAGCCATTATATGGACGGCGCCAATGATCTGGTCGGGCTGAGCCATTGGGAGCTTGGTGGATATCGCGCGTCGGACATCAAAATTACCTCTGCCTGGGACATCGATCGCCGGAAGGTCGGACGGGATGTCGCTGAAGCGATCTTCGCCCCGCCCAACTGCACTGCTCGTTTCTGCGAAGCGGTGACGCCAACGGGGGCAGTCGTCCAAATGGCTCCCATTCTTGATGGTTGTCCGGCGCATATGGAGGAGATGCCCGTAGATCGCCGATTTGATCCCGCCAATCGACCGGAACCGTCGGCCGATGACGTGGTCCGTCATCTTGACGGTACCGGAACCCAGGTGCTGGTCAACTACTTGCCAGTGGGTAGCCAGCAGGCCACGGAATTCTTTGCCGAATGCGCGCTAAGAGCCAAAGTGGCTTTTGTAAACGCGATGCCGGTTTTCATTGCAAGCAACCCCGCGTGGGCCAGGCGCTTTGCCGAGGCCGGAGTGCCCGTAGTCGGTGATGATATAAAGGCGCAACTTGGCGCTACAATCGTTCATCGCGTGCTTACAGATCTCTTCGGGAAGCGAGGCGTATCGCTGGATCGGACCTATCAGCTCAACACAGGGGGAAACACGGATTTTCTCAATATGCTCAGTCGCTCCCGGCTGACTTCGAAGAAGATTTCAAAGACGGAGGCAGTTCAGTCCGTCGCGGCACGCCGATTGGAATCAGGGGATATTCATATCGGACCATCCGACTATGTCGCTTGGCAGAATGACAACAAGATCTGCTTCCTGCGCATGGAAGGACGCTTGTTTGGCGGCGTGCCGATGAACCTGGAACTGCGCCTCTCTGTGGAGGACAGTCCCAATTCGGCGGGCGTTGCAATAGACATGATCCGCTGCGCCAAGATTGCGCTCGACAGAGGATTGGCTGGATCCATTGACGCGCCCTCCTCTTGCTATTGCAAACATCCGGCGCGGCAGATGACCGATGACCGCGCGTTGGAAGCATTGGAGGCTTTCGTGGCAGAGCCGGTGCGGTGATGTGTCGAACGGCAAGAGGATTTCGAGGCAGATGGACATCTGCCGGCTCGAAATCGCAGAAAGCTAAGATATCTGGCCTCGCTCCGGCTCCATTTGAACTAAATCGAGTCTAAGATTCCCTGTTCACAAACCTCGAAAATCGGCTTTCCTTTCCTCGGGATGTTTCATCCTGGTGAAGAAACGCCAGTTCCGAGTCATCGAATATCTCGAAAAACTCTTCCCATTCGATTTCTTCCAAATTGTCTTCCGGTTCACCGAAGTCGATCCTGAGCACTCCGCCTTTGCGGCCTTTGGTCCGCACAACGGCGGGTCTTCCGCCGCGCTCTTCGGCCCATTGGCGGATTTCTTCATGATCGGTGGTTTTCACGGCCTGGCCCATCGCAACGCTCCCATTATAATTGCTGCAAGCTAAGTATATTCCGGCAATGGCGCGCCAACATAGGTGAACAGGGAGAATCGGCTGCGGAACCGCCCCTTTCAAAGACCGTTTCACCCAAGGGGCATAAGGAGAGAAAATATGCTGCGCTGGGCCCTCATTTTCTTGATTGCAGGCGTTGTCCTGGCCGTGCTCGGTTTCGGCGGTATTGGCGGCGCGTTCGTAGAAATAGCGAAGATCTTGTTCTTCGTCGCCATAGCCGTGTTTGTCCTGCTGCTCATAATGGGAGCCCTGGCAGGCCGCAGAGCGCCCTGATCTAGAATTGCATTGGACGGTGGGAGGTCGCCCCGATGGAACAAGAGCGACTGAACACTGCCTTGGAACGTAACATCAAGGCCATAAGCGAGCGTCGGCAACGAGAGGCCGAAGAGGCCACGCTGAAGGACCGAATAGCTGCTGGCATTGCGAGCTTTGCGGGGAATATGAGTTTCGTCGTGCTTCATGTCGTGATTTACGGCGTGTGGCTGCTCATAAACTCGGGTTTGTTCTCGATCGAGCCTTTTGACCCGGATTTCGTTCAACTGGCGATGGTGGCTTCCGTCGAAGCGCTGTTTCTTTCCACCTTCATTCTGATGACGCAGAATCGCATGTCGGCGGCAGCAGACAAGCGCGCCGATCTTGATCTGCATATAGTGCTACTCACCGAACATGAGCTGACCCGCCTCGCTGATCTGCTGATGCGGGTGGCTGAAAAACTCGACATTCCGGTCGAATCCGAACCCGCCTTGGAGGAAGCCCGCAGAGACATTTCGCCTGAAGCTGTTTTGGACGAGATCGAGCGGCAATCCGGGGATGGATCGGCGACATAACAACAGGGAAATGTTGGAACAGCGGCTTCGAACAGCCGTTGGTGAGGAAAAGGAGAAATGCCATGGTGGGTAAGTTTCCTAATCCCAGAGCAGAGTCGGCCAAGGCCCACGACGATACTGAAATTCTGGAAGGTGCCGGCGAAGGTCTTTCGCATTCAGGTGTTCGAGGCGGAAAGGTTGCACGGGATGTGGCCTCCCGTGACGAAGCGAAGCGGGCGACCGGGGATGCTGGTCTCACCCGCGTGCAAAAGCGCGACAAGATTCAGCCTAATCCCGCTCGTCGAAGCAATAATGAAGGCGGCTGAGTTCTTAAAGAATCTCGAACAGTCCCGCAGCACCCATCCCGCCGCCAACGCACATGGTGACGACCACATGCTTTACGCCGCGCCGCTTGCCCTCGATCAGCGCGTGTCCCACCATCCGGGCGCCTGACATGCCATAGGGATGGCCGATAGAAATTGATCCGCCGTTGACGTTCAGACGATCATCGGGAATTTCCAGCTTGTCCTGGCAATAAAGCACCTGGACGGCAAATGCCTCATTAAGCTCCCATAGGCCGATATCCTCCACCCGAAGATTGAAGCGTTTCAGAAGTTTGGGCACGGCAAATACAGGGCCTATACCCATTTCGTCGGGTTCCGTGCCGGCGACGGCCATGCCAACATAGCGTCCTAATGGATGCAAGCCGCGTTTTGCCGCTGCATCCGCGTCCATCACCACACAGGCCGACGCCCCGTCGCTGAGCTGGCTGGCATTGCCTGCTGTGATAAATCCTTTCTCACCAATCACGGGTTGAAGGGCGGCAAGGCCCTCCAGCGTGGTCTCCGGCCGGTTGCCTTCGTCCCTGTCAATGGTGACGTCCTGCATTGAAACGTCGCCCGTCTCCTTGTTCGTGACACTCATTTTGGCCGAGACGGCGATAATCTCGTCATCGAACTTGCCGCTCTGCTGAGCCGCGGCCGTGCGCTGCTGCGATTGCAGGGCGTAGGCGTCCTGCCGTTCCCGACTGATGCCATAGCGATTTGCGACGATTTCCGCGGTTTGGAGCATCGGAATATACACGGTCGGCACCATGGCCAGCAATTCAGGATCAGGCGCAATCCTCAGGTCCTTGGTCTGGACCAACGATATGGATTCGACACCTCCGGCAACGCACACGTCCATCCGGTCCACCACCACCTGCTTGGCGGCCGTTGCGATGGCCATCAGCCCCGACGCGCACTGACGATCCAGCGACATTGCGGCCACCGTAACGGGCAGTCCTGCCCGAAGAGCGGCCGTGCGTGCGATGGTCGCCTGGACGCCCTGCTGCAGTGCCGCACCAAAAACGACGTCATCTATCTCCCCCGCGTCGATGCCCGAGCGTTCGACAGCGGCGCGGATTGCGTGAGCCGCGAGCGTGGGAGAAGGCGTGGCATTGAACGCCCCACGATAAGCGCGGCCGATCGGTGTGCGGGCAGTAGAGACAATGACGGCATCGCGCATGACGATATCCTCTTCCAAGCAGTCGCTTTAGAATACACCGTATATTCGATTCACGTTGAACTGGCCAACCTTTGCGGTGACGCAATTCCGTCTTCGCGGCCGTTTCCGAATATCCCGAAGGCGATAGCTCCCGCGTAGATTTGCTTTGCATCGTGAGGTGAAAGCCGCCGTGCCCACGCACGTACATGATAGGCCGAATTCAGCATAGCCATGATCATTTGTGCGGCGATCAGGGCGTCTACGGGGCGCACTGTTCCTTCGGCTATGCCATCCATCATCATTCCGGCATAGCGGCGTGCAAGCCTGGTGGATTCGTCAAAGACTGCCGTCCTGAGCGCAGCGGGCAGCGACTGTCGCGCTGTGCCATGGAGCAGGGGGCTTGCATGAAAAAACTGCACTTCCAAAAGGGTGGCAATGGACGATGAGAGGTGCTGCCAATAACTTCCGCTGCTTTCATCGGCGGCATGTTGTGAGCGGGCTATGATGTCGAAGCTGCGCCGGAAGCAGGCGAGCACCAGATCATCCTTCGCGTCCAGATGATGGTAAAAGCTGCCCTTGGTAACATGGAGTTCCGATGCAATCCTGTCCACCGAAGTTCCGCGATAACCGCGATCGTTGATCAGTACCGTGGCCGCCCGCAGAAAATTTTCGAGCGAGTTCTTCGGCCCGGCCTCCGGCACTACCGCATCCAGGGATATCACGTGCGGATTCCAGCCCTGTCCGGGCGCGGCAATGCCATTTTCGAATATATCGAATGTTCTGGCCTTCACTCGGTCGAAGTCGCGAAGATCATAACGTTCCAGCCAGACCGGCAGCCAGTAGATGTTTTCCAGCAGCACATTGGCACGTGCTGAAAAAATTGCTCGTTCCCGTTCGTCGTCCGACTCTCCGAAAAGAGAACGCAGGCGGCGGAACATCGCGCGATAGCGCTTCATGGTTCCCTGCTGAATTTGTTCATCCAGAGCGCGCAATTCGGAAAGACCTGCATAGGAAGCGGTTTCACCTTTGCGAACCCGTTGCATGTCTTCAAAATTGGCATCCAGGAATGCCATCACGCGTTCTTGGGGAGTTTTACCGCTTTCTCCGCGCTCGATAAAGCTTTCCAGCCT
The DNA here is from genome assembly GCF_014200045.1 of Rhizorhapis suberifaciens. GTDB lineage: Bacteria > Pseudomonadota > Alphaproteobacteria > Sphingomonadales > Sphingomonadaceae > Rhizorhapis > Rhizorhapis suberifaciens. The sequence continues at coordinate 27,007 of NZ_JACHOV010000008.1, read as the reverse complement.
TTCAATCGACCGGTTGTAGCAGGCGGCGGCGAGCAGTTCCTTTCGCTTGAAATAATAGGTGACGCTGGTTGTGTTCAGGCCAACCGTCTGGGCGACATCGGCAAAAGTCATGGCTTTTGCGCCGCGATCGTTGATCAGGGCAGACGCCGCCTCCAAAATACGCTCATATTTCGCCTGATAGCGGTTGGTCCGTTCAATGTCTGCGCAAGTCCCCTCTGCCATTGCCTGTCCTTCAGCCTACCAGCCTGCGTGACCTTTTGGTCATCTACTTGAAACGTTTTCGACCCTTTACCAACATTGGATGGATTAATTTTCACGTTTTGGGAGGCGGCACTGACGATCGGGTGTCAACTTACGCCAGACCAGCCAGTCGTACAACTTTCTACCTCGTCACGCGCAGGGCGCTTAATCGACGTGAAGAAAAATGCAAGCCGACCTGCTGAAGGAAAAGATGGAGACGGGCGGACGCGTCAATAGCTGAGTTTGCCCACTTTCGTCAGCCCGCTTCGGCCATATCCGCCGCGGCTGTGGAAATGCCGAGGCGAGGGAGTGCAATGGAGCGTTTTCCGGCGAAATCGATGCGGGTTACAATGAGCCCCTGTGTTTCCATATAGGCCAGCAATCGGCGAACCCGCCCGGGTGAACGCGTGCCATAGCTTTCCGCCAGCACATCGTCGGCCGGGCAAGGGAAATTGTCCAGCGCTGCTCTGGCGATCAGCAGGAAAGGCGCCAACATATCCTCCGGCAACCCCGACGTTATCGCCATGACAGGCTCCAGGCGCTCATCAATTTCACCGAAGAAGCCCGCACGAGCCATGGCAAAGCGACGACGAAAAGCGGGAAGGTCCATTGCATTACCCAGCAGCCGGTGCATGCGGCATCGAACCTGAAAATCCTGAAAAAGCACGGCGGCGGGCCTGTAAGCGCAGTCGGGATCGGCCACCATTTCCCGGAACACGTCCATGATGATGAACTCCCATTCACCCTCACCGGGAGCAGGTGGAGCAGCAGTTTCAGTTGCTGGTTGGCTCAAATCCGGCTTGGCGATGGCTCGGAGCAGATCTTCGGTGGCAACAGGCGCAGGGCGAGGCTCTGGACGGGGCGGGGGCTCTTCGCCCGTGGACGCAAAGAGCAGGCCTTGCAAATCCTTCGGCTCGTTGCTTGGAAGGGGCAGAAGGGAATGCCCGCCGCTGCGCGCGGAGGTTTCGACTGGGCCGATCTTCACTGCTACCGGCCGACGGCAGATTGCGGGGCCCAGGGCCAGAAAACGACCTCGTTCCAGATCCCGAATCGTCTCCGCCTGCCGACGCTCCATGCCGAGCAGGTCAGCTGCCCTGGCCATATCGATGTCGAGGAAAGTGCGGCCCATCAGGAAATTGGAAGCCTCCGCGGCGACATTCTTGGCCAGCTTGGCCAAGCGCTGAGTGGCGATCACGCCGGCCAGTCCGCGCTTGCGTCCCCGGCACATCAGGTTCGTCATTGCCCCTAATGAAGCCCGCCGGACTTCATCCGAAACTTCACCCGCGACCACCGGGGCGAACATCTGAGCTTCATCGACGACGACCAGAGCAGGATACCAATGATCCCGCGGCGCATCGAACAGGGCATTCAGAAAGGCAGCGGCGCATCGCATTTGCGATTCCAGCTCGAGCGATTCCAGGTTGAGCACTACAGAAGCCCGATGCTCCCGGATGCGGGCGGCAATGCGGGCGATCTCCCGCTCATTATAATCGCTCCCTTCAACGACGGCATGCCCGAAAACCTGGGCAAGAGTGACAAAATCGCCTTCAGGGTCAATGACGACCTGCTGCACGACCTTTGCGCTGCCTTCCAGAAGGCGGCGGAGAAGGTGCGATTTTCCCGACCCTGAATTGCCCTGGACCAGCAACCGGGTGGCCAGCAGTTCCTCTATGTCCATGAGCACGGGCTTGCCCGCGCTATCGGTTCCCATTTCGATTCTGACAGTCACGACACTGTCTTTGGACGATTGGATAGGTCGGGGGCAAGGGGATAGCAGGCCGGCTGGTCAGGCACTGCACATTTCCAAGCCGAAGGTGCGGCCGGACGAGGTCATCCAGTAGCTCCGGCCACCCAATCGGCCAATTCCGCGCGCGCACGTGACGTCATGGCTTCCTTGCGCTGCTTCTTGTGAACCTTGCCGTCAACCGGCGGGAAAAGGCCGAAATTCACGTTCATAGGCTGATAGCTTTCAACCTGCGCTCCGCCAGTGATGTGGCCGAGCAGTGCGCCAAGCGCTGTGGCGGGCGGAGGAGGAGCAATATTGCGGCCCGACAATTCCGCCGCTGCAAACCGGCCAGCAAGCAAGCCAATTGCCGAACTCTCCACATAACCCTCGCAACCCGTGATCTGCCCGGCAAAGCGGATATGCGGCGCTTTCCGCAAGCGCAATCGACTATCAAGCAGCTTGGGACTCTGTATGAACGTATTGCGATGCAATCCCCCTAGCCGCGCGAATTCGGCCTTCTCAAGTCCCGGAATGGTGCGGAACAGCTCGACCTGCGCCGCATGCTTCAGCTTGGTCTGGAAGCCCACGATATTCCAAAGCGTGCCGAGCGCATTGTCCTGCCGCAGTTGCACGACCGCGTGAGGCCAACGGCCAGTGCGGGGATTATCCAAACCGACCGGCTTCATTGGGCCGAAGCGCAGCGTGTCAACGCCGCGCGCGGCCATCACCTCAATCGGCATGCAGCCTTCAAAATAGGGAGTGTTTGTCTCCCATTCCTTGAACTCGGTCTTTTCACCGTCGACCAACCCCTGATGGAAGGCGATATATTGCTCCTTGGTCATGGGGCAGTTGATATAGTCCTTGCCGTCGCCTTCCGGACCAACCTTGTCCCAGCGGCTGGCCATCCAGCATATGTCCATGTCGATGCTGTCGCGATAGACTATGGGCGCGATCGCATCGAAAAAGGCCAGGGCCTCTTCGCCGGTGGCCGCGCCAATGCTCTGGGCAAGATTCGTGGCGGTAAGCGGGCCGGTGGCGATAATCGTCATGCCCGACGAGGGCAGGGCATCGATCCTTTCGCGCACAATCTGAACATTGGGATGTTCTGACAAAGCGCGCGTGACGCCCTTTGAAAATATGTCGCGATCAACGGCGAGGGCCGATCCGGCGGGCACCTTCGCCTTATCCGCTTGCGCCATGATCAGCGAGCCCATGACGCGCATTTCGGCGTGGAGAAGGCCGACCGCGTTGCGTTCGGCATCGTCGGAGCGGAAGCTGTTGGAGCAGACCATTTCCGCCAGCGCGTCCGTCTGATGCGCGGGAGTCATGTCCCCGCCACCGCGCATTTCGGAAAGGCGGACCTTAACGCCTGCTTGCGCGAGCTGCCACGCTGCTTCCGATCCGGCAAGCCCGCCGCCGATGATGTGAACCTGATACGTCATGGGGGCGGAGATAGACTTTGTGTGTTGGATGGCAAGGTTCTGTACAAGACATTCCTCATTCCCGCAGAAGCGGGGACCATCGCCGCTCCTGGTTTGACGTCAGATTGGAGGTGACCCTGGGTCCCAGCTTTCGCAGGAATGATGACTATTTATTTTCGAATCCCGCTGGAAAACTGTGTTTCCCGTCGGATCCCAACCGAAGCACCGCTTTGGTCACGACGGCACTCATCGGCAACTCCCCATAAAGATGCGGGAAAAGCTGTCCGCCTCGCGAAACTTCCCACTTCACCTTGTCGCCAAGGACCGCAAGGTCGACCATGGCCAGGATCAAATCGTCCTGACCCGCGAAATGCTTCGCGACGGTTTCGGCAGTCTGCGACTTGGCCGACAGGTGGATATAGCCGTGGGCCAGGTCGGCCGGGGCGCCTGAAAAGACGCAGTCGGTGCGAAAGGCCTCCCACTGGTCGCGGGTCAGTATCTTGTAAGCGAACAGTTCGGTCATGGTTCAGGCCTCTGCCTCGCCCAAGACTTCTTCCTCTTCTTCCGTCTCTTCTATCTTCGCCGCGCTTACCACATGTTCATTTTCGGCCACGTTGAACAGGCGGACACCCGCCGAGTTGCGGCCGATAACACGCAGGGTATCCAGGCCCATGCGAATGAGCTTCGCCTGATCCGTCACCAGCATCAAATGATCGTCCTTCTTCGCGGGGAAGCTGGCGACAACCGGACCATTGCGGGCAATATTGTCGATATTCGTGATGCCCTGCCCACCGCGATTAGTGCGGCGATATTCATAGGCTGAGCTCAGCTTGCCATAGCCATTGGCGCAGACGGTAAGAATAAACTGTTCCTGCTCGATGAGCTGCTGGAAGCGGTCGGCGGCCATAGTGGGCTCGCCCTCTTTTTCCGGCTTCCATGGGGCGAAACGCAGATAGTCCTCGCGCTCTTCCTGGCTGGTGCCTACCCGGTGCAGGATCGAGAGGGAAATAACCTCGTCATCTTCCCGCAGTGTCATGCCGCGCACACCGGTAGAGGTGCGGCTCTGGAATTCCCGGACATCCGTAGCGGCAAAGCGGATCGCCTTGCCTTGGCGGGTGGCGAGAAGCACGTCGTCGCCTTCGGTCAGCAGGGCGACGCCGATCAGGCGATCGGTCGTGTCCTCCTCGAACCGCATGGCGATCTTGCCATTGGACGGTACGTTGGTGAAGGAGTCCATGCTGTTGCGCCTGACGCCGCCCTGGGCCGTGACGAAGATGACGTGCAGCTTGCCCCATTCCTCCTCATTTTCCGGTAATGGAAGGACAGTCTGAATAACCTCGCTATTGGCGAGAGGCAGCAGGTTGACCATTGGCCGGCCGCGCGTGGCGGGACCGCCTTCCGGCAAGCGCCAGACCTTCTTGCGATATACCTTGCCATGGTTGGAAAAGAAGAGAACCGGCGTGTGCGTGCTCGTGACAAAGAGGTTGGTGATGGCATCCTCTTCCTTGGTGGCCATGCCGGAACGGCCTTTGCCGCCGCGCGCCTGGGCACGGAAGGTGTCCAGCGGCGTGCGCTTGATATAGCCCTGCATGGTTACGGTAACGACCATGTCTTCGCGTTCGATGAGGTCTTCGTCCTCGATCCCGTCGGCGGCAGGCGCAATGATCGAGCGGCGCGGGGTGGCGAACTCATCACGGATCGCCTCGAACTCGTCACGCATCACAGCATAGAGCTTCACCCGGTCGGCCAGAATTGCCAGATATTCTGAGATATTCTCAGCAAGTCCCTGCAATTCATTGCCTATTTCGTCGCGGCCAAGAGCGGTTAGCCGGTGAAGCCGCAGGTCCAATATAGCGCGAACCTGAAGGTCGCTCATTCTGTAGGTATCGCCCTCGACCTCATGTTCCACCGCTTCGACCAGGCGGATATAGGGCGCGATCTCGGCAACCGGCCATTCCCGCGCGAGCAGAGCTTCTCGAGCGGCCGCCGGGCTGGCCGATCCGCGGATGATGCGGACGACCTCGTCCAGATTGGTGACCGCGATGACAAGTCCGAGCAACAGGTGCGCGCGTTCACGCGCCTTGTTCAGCTCGAATTTCGTGCGGCGGGTGATGACCTCCTCGCGGAACTTGATGAAGGCCTCAATGATATCGCGGAGGTTGAGCAGTTCGGGACGCCCGCCACGAATGGCCAGCATATTGGCCGGAAAGCTCGATTGGGCCGGCGTGTGCCGCCAAAGCTGGTTCAGCACCACATCGGGCGTGGCGTCGCGCTTCAGGTCAATAACGATCCGCACGCCCAGGCGGTTGGACTCGTCGCGAATGTCAGACACGCCCTCAATCCGCTTATCCTTGGCGGCTTCGGCGATCTTTTCGACCAGGCCGGATTTGCCGACCTGATAAGGGATTTCCGTGAGGACGATCGAACGCCTGTCTCCCCGGCCTTCCTCGACCTCATAACGCGAACGCATGATAATCGAGCCGCGTCCCGTGTGATAGGCTGACCGAGCTCCAGACTGCCCCAATATCTGTGCGCCGGTGGGGAAATCTGGACCCGGAACGATCTCGAACAGCTCATCGACGGTGATGCTGGGATTTTCGATAAAGGCGAGACAGGCGGAAATGACCTCGCCCAGATTATGCGGCGGAATGTTGGTCGCCATGCCGACGGCGATACCGCCCGCGCCATTGACCAGCAGGTTGGGGAATCGTGCCGGCAGGACCTGCGGTTCGCTTTCCGAAGCATCGTAGTTGGATTGAAAATCGACGGTATCCTTGTCCAGATCGTCGAGAAGGCTGTTGGCGACCTTGGCCAGACGCGCCTCGGTATATCGCATGGCGGCGGGGGGATCGGGATCCATCGATCCAAAATTGCCCTGGCCGTCTATAAGCATGACGCGCATCGACCAGTCCTGCGCCAGTCTTGCGAGCGCGTCATAAATCGCGCTGTCGCCATGAGGGTGATATTTACCCATGACGTCGCCGACGATGCGGCTCGATTTCCGATAGGGCCTGCCCGCGACATAGCCTGCCTCCTGGCAGGCATAGAGGATGCGGCGATGCACCGGTTTCAGCCCGTCGCGCACGTCCGGCAGGGCGCGAGATACGATCACCGACATGGCATAGTCGAGATAACTCGACTTCATCTCATCGACGATATTGATGGGGCTGATGTCCGAAGGATCGGCGAGGCTCGTCTCGTCGGTGCTCAAATTTTGTGTCTCTTTTGGCTTGGGTTACAGGTTGAGAAGCGTTCTAGCGAAGGGGCAGGGGCCTGTCACCCCCTCGCGCGTGTACGCGCGTACGCGCGAAGAAAATTCAGCGCCGCACGAAACGCCACATTTTCTCCGTCGATGCTTCCGCGTCGAACGCATAGCCGTCGCTGTCGAAGCCCTTGAGCGATGCCGGATCCGATAGGAAGTTTTCGCACATGAAGCGCGCCATCATCCCCCGCGCACGTTTTGCAGCAAAGCTGTTGAAGCGAAGTCCGTTTGGCCCCTCTTCGCGAAAATCGATATCGATCACCCGGACATGAGGCGGAATATGGCCTTCTGCCGCCTTCCAATATTCGTTGCTCGCCAAATTGATGAGGACGTTTGTCTCTAGCGCCGACAAATCTTTGGAAATCAGATTTGCAATACTGTTACCCCAAAAGGCATAGAGGCTTTTTGCCTTGGGCGCCCAGCGCGTTCCCATTTCCAAGCGATAGGGGCGAATATTGTCCAGCGGGCGCAGCAACCCATAGAGTCCTGACAATATCCGAACATGCTCCTGCGCAAAAAGCACGGCTTCCTCCGCCAGCGTGCGGGCCTCAAATCCCACATAGACATCGCCCGCAAAGGCATAGATCGCCGGCCGTTCCGGTTGATCCAGGAATCCGGCGTAACGTCGGGCGTTAAGTTCAGACAGTGTATCGGAAATATGCATTAAGCGCTTGAGGTCCGCTGCTTTCAACCTGGCCGCGCCTCTGGCGAGTTCGGCAGTCTGCCGGGGGAATCGCGACGAAGTAGTCTGGAAATCGGGAAGCGGACTATCGTAATCAAGCGATTTGGCGGGAGAGATGAGGGCGAGCATTAAGGTCGCCTAGCCGATGAGGATCGCCGGGTCAAAGGGTGCGCCAAACGCGGCTAATCGCCTTAATCGCGTTCAACCGGTATTCAGTCGCGACTGGCTAGCAGATCAGGCAAGCATTGGTCTTGTGTGGGGCCGGCGGGCGATTTACTGAAGCAACTAACCAATGTGCAGGATGTCTACTGGAGGACAATTATATGCGTTTCGTCTCGACCATGGCCCTGGGCCTTATCCTTGCGGCCAGTGGCGTTGCCGTTGTCGGCGCTTCGCCTGCGATGGCGGCGAAAAAGGAAAAAGCGCCCAAGCAGAATTTCAGCAAGGAATTTCTTGCACAGGCAAGCACATTGCAAAAATCGATATCGTCAAAGGATTTTGCAGGTGCGCAATCCCACCTGGCGGCAGCTGAAGCGGCGGCCAAAACGCCTGACGACATTTATACTTTGAACATACTCCGGCTGCAGCTCGGCCTGGGCCTGAATGACCCAAAAGTTCAGCGGGCCGCCCTAGAAGGCATGCTGGGGAGCGGGGCCACGCCTCCGGCTGAGGTCGGCAAATATGAATTCTATGCCGGCGACTTTGCATTCAAAGCCAATGAACCCGACGCTGCTATTGGCCATCTGCAAAAAGCCGTGGCGGCAGGATATCCCGGTAGCGCAACCCATATCATGCTGGCGGAGTCCTATTTCAAGAAGGCCGTTGCAACGGCCAAGGGCAATCAGTTTACTCCCGACGGCAAGGCGGCCGTGCAGGCAGGTCTTCCGCACCTGAAGCAGGGTATCGAAGTCGAGAAGAGCGAAGGCAAGCCCGTTCCCGCCGCTTGGTATGAGCGCGGCTTCCAGCTTGCCTATGTGGCCGGTCTGCCCCAGGCGAGCGAGTGGGCGATGTATTCGGTAGAGGCCGATCCCAGCGCCAAGAACTGGCGCAGCCTGCTGCGCGGCTATCAGGACACCCACCGGACCATCAGCAAGGCGGAAAACCTGGACCTGATGCGCCTGATGCGAACCACCGGCTCGCTGGAAAGCGAATATGACTATTCGGAATATGCCGAAGCCGCTGTCAGCAGCGGCCTTCCCGGAGAAGCCAAGGCGGTGATCGACGAAGGACGTAGCAAGGGCAAGATTGCGCCTGCCAAACTTTCGGAGGTCTATCAGATCGCAAGCGGCCGCATCGCGGGCGACAAGTCCTCATTGCCGGCCGGCGAACGCGACGCCGCGAAAGCCGCAAATGGCAAGATCGCCTCATCCACGGCCGACGCCTATCTGGGCTATGGCGAATATGCAAAGGCGGCTCAGCTGTACCAACTCGCCCTGCAAAAAGGGTCGGTGGATGCTAATGAGGTCAATACCCGGCTCGGCATAGCGCTCGCCAAATCAGGTGATGCCGCTGGCGCAAAGGCGGCGTTTGCAAAGGTCGGTGCGGGATCGCGTCAGGACGTCGCTAAATTCTGGCTGCTCTGGCTGAACAAACAGCAAGGCTGATCTGATATTTGGTTCCGAACGGGAGCGGGGAACTTTTCTCCGCTCCCCTTTTTGACTCCGGCTGACTTTGGAGTTCTTCATGACATATCCTGCACGGCTCGCCCAATGGCATACAGCAATTCTTTTGGGCGTCTCGCTTCTGGCCGTTCCAACAACGATCGCGTCGGCAAAGGAAAAAACAAAGGGCGCCGAATTCGAGCTGAGCAAGGATTTCCGCACGGCCGCCCGCAGCGCACAGTCGGCCCTTGATTTGGGCGACGTGGGGAGAGCGAGCCAGCAGGTGGCCTCCCTGGAGGCCATGGCGGTGACACCCGGTGAAAAATATGGGGCGGCAGCCCTGCGAATGCAGCTCGCCGCCAAGCGTGCAGACCTTCAGGCGCAGCGCAAAGCGATAACCGCCATGCTCGATAGCGGCGGCACGCCGCAGAACGAGCTTCCTTATCTGCGCTATCTTGCCGGCTATTTCAGTTACATGCTGAATGAATGGAATGATGCAATTGCGCAGCTCAGCTATGCTCGGCAGCTCGGCTACAATAACCCTCAGCAAAGCTTGCTGCTCGCCGATGCCAGTTTGCGGTCCGGAAAAACGGCCGAGGGCATGGCGCTGCTGAACGAGGCGATGGCGCAACAGAAGGCCAGCGGCGGAACGGTTGATCAAGCCTGGTATGATCGTGCGGCCGCAATGTCCTACAAGCTGAAGGACTGGTCGGGACTGGCCGGATGGTACGCCAAAAAGCTGGCCAGCTATCCATCGCCCCAGAACTGGCGCAGCGCGATCAGCAATTATCTCGCCAACCCTGCGCTGACTTCGGCCATGAAGCTTGACCTTTATCGCCTGCAATCGGCTGCGGGCGCTTTGGCCAGTGAGCGGGATTATCATGCCTATTCAGCAGCCGCAGCTGAAAGCGGACAGTATGGCGAAGTGAAAGCTGTAGTTGATGCAGGCCGTTCGGCTGGCCAATTGCTCGCCAATGATTCCGCCACGGCCAGCATCTACAAAACGGCCAATGCACGCGCCGCCAAGGATAAAACAGCGCTGGCAAGCCGGGCGGCAAAGGCCGACGGTGCGATGGAGGCGGGGGACGGCTATCTCGCCATCGCGGACTATTCCAAGGCAGCCGAACTTTATCGCAAGGCGTTGGCGCAGGCGCCCGCCGATCCAGGGCTGATCAATACGCGCCTGGGTATCGCACTCGCCCGTTCGGGTGATCGTGAAGGAGCCAAAAAGGTGCTTTCAGCGGTGACAGGCCCATGGCGCGACATCGCCCAGTTCTGGCTGATCTGGGCGGGGCAGGGCGGAGCGGTTCAAACGCCGAGTTAATGCTTCGTCAGGCTTGAGACGAACGGGTCCAACCTCGATGCAGGCACAAGGACGATGGGTGCAAAAGCCAGCGACAAAAAACGTCGCGCTCTGTCCTTGCAAGAGCGCGACGCCATTGTCCGTTTCCTGCCTGATCAGGCTCAGCCGACGATTTCTTCCGGCTTGAAGAAATAAGCGATTTCGACGGCGGCATTTTCGTCGCTGTCGGAACCGTGCACCGAGTTCGCTTCGATCGATTCTGCAAGCGCCTTGCGGATCGTGCCTTCCGCGGCATCGGCGGGATTGGTTGCGCCCATGACGTCACGGTTGCGCTTGACGGCGTCTTCGCCTTCCAGGACCTGAACGACCACCGGGCCGGAGATCATGAAGCTCACAAGATCATTGAAAAAAGGGCGTTCGCTATGAACGGCATAAAAGCCTTCGGCTTGGGCCTTCGTCATCTGAATACGCTTGGAAGCGACCACGCGCAGGCCCGCTTCCTCCAGCATCTTTGTCACCGCGCCAGTCAGGTTGCGGCGAGTGGCGTCAGGCTTGATGATCGAGAAAGTGCGTGTCGCGGCCATGGCGAAAAACTCCGGTAAAATGTTTATGGATTTGGATTGGCCCGGCCTTAGCGGCGGCGGCTGCCGACGGCAAGGCCATTAAGGGCAATCAGGGACCTTGTATCCATTTACGCCCTTCCTGCCGCCAGAACCGCGGCTCCACGCCTTCACATTTGGTAAGACTCCGCCATCTTTGCCGGGCGGCGTCGATACTGTCCTGGTCGAAGAAGAAGAAGGCCCGGTCGAATTCCAGTGCTTCGTCCCGCCACAGTCCGTCGGACAGTGCAACATGGCGCGCGCCGTTAGCTGGCGTACAAGTGGAACTCAGGAGAATCGGCTGCAAGTCCGGATTGGGGCTTTTGGGCCGGCCATGTGGAAGAAAGGTCGCTGAACCAGCATTCCACAGCCCTTGAGAGATGCGGTCCAGCCGTTCTTCGTCCGCCGATACGACCAGCAGGCGGCCGCCATTATCCAGAATGCGCTGAGCAATGGAGGGCAACAGTTTTTCGACCGGGTCCCGGCTGAGCTGGTAGAAGTCAACCTGCATATCAGCGTCGATCCAGCCTCACTTCTCCAGCACATCAGCTACGAACTGGTCGAGCAAGCGGACACCATAGCCCGTCGCCCCTTTGTCCCAAGTGCCGCCGGGCTTATCCGCCCACACCATGCCGGCAATGTCCAGATGCGCCCATTTCACCCCATTTTCGACATAGCGCTGAAGGAACTGCGCGGCTGTGATCGAGCCGGCTCCGCGTGGGCCCACATTTTTCATGTCGGCAATCGGGCTGTCGATCAGCTTGTTATATGCCTCTGAAAGAGGGAACCGCCAGAGTGGGTCGCCTGCCGCCTTGCCGGCAGCCAAAAGCTGTTCGGCAAGGCCGTCGTCGTTGGAAAACAGCCCGCCATTTTCGCTTCCCAAAGAAATGATCATGGCCCCGGTCAAGGTGGCCAGATCCAGCATTATCTCTGGCGAATAGGTCTTCTGCGCCCAGTGCATGGCGTCGCAGAGCACCAAGCGGCCTTCCGCATCCGTATTGATGACCTCAATCGTTTGGCCCGACATGGACTTCACGACGTCACCGGGTCGTTGAGCATTGCCGCCCGGCATGTTTTCCACCAGGCCGCAAACGCCAACTACATGCGCCTTTGCTTTGCGCCCGGCCAGCGCCTTCATGACACCGGCTACAGCCGCTGCGCCGCCCATGTCCCACTTCATATCTTCCATTCCGGCAGCAGGCTTTATGGAAATGCCGCCGGTATCGAACGTAACGCCTTTACCGACAAACACCGCCGGTTTTTGCTGAGCGCCGCCGGTGCCATCCCAACGCAAGGCCAGCAGGCGGGGCTTGCGAACCGAGCCTTGCGCCACGCCCAGCAGCGCACCCATGCCAAGCTCCGCCATCTGCTTCTCGTCGAGCACCGTGATTTCGATCCCCAGCGCCTTTAATGGCTGGCAACGCTCGACGAAGCTTTCAGGATAAAGGACGTTGGCAGGCTCGGTGACAAGCTCACGCGCGAACATCACGCCTTCGGCAACAGCGGACAGTCGCTTCCACGCATCGCCGACGCCGTCGGCGTCGCTCACCAGCGTAACCTCCTTCAACGTCCGCTTCTGCTTGTCCGATAAGCGGGTGCGATATGTGTCCATCCGCCAGCCGCGAAGTGTCAGGCCGGTGGCGGCGCGGGTGACCGCCTCAGCATCTGCGCTGCCGTCGAATTCCACCGACAGCGATGTCGCGCCAGAGGTAAGGAGTTTAGCCACGAGCGCACCGCCCGCTTTCTCATAATCCTGCGCGCCCCCACTGCCCAGACCCACCAGCAGGACCCGCACAATCTTTCCGCCTTCTTCGGCAAATGTTTCAAAAATCGCAGCCGCCTCGCCATTGAAGCGAGCGGCAGTAGCCCCATCAACTACCAGCCGGGACGCGGCGAGGGGCAATTGCGTCAGCCCATCCTTGCGAACCGCAAAGGCGATAGTGTCGGCATTTGCCGGCCGGGCTGGGCTGATCGTAACTTGCATGGGCTGTCCTTGGAATCTGTTGGCCTGAAATCGGATAAAAGACACATAGGCAGCAATGTCCCACAGGCAAAGCGGTTTGAGGAAATATTGCCCGCGCACTTCAAACCCCTGCATCACCTTCCCACTTCCCAAGGGAAAAGATGGTGTGGCGCATTCATGTCGAGTTCGGCATCCAAATGAGACCGGGGTTATCGCTTTCATGAACTCGCGTCCCTTGACTTCGTCGGAACAAGCCTTGGCGGCGTCAATCTTTGGGGATGCCATCGATTATAGCAGGGTGCTTATACACAATCGCAAATGGTTCTGGTTCCAGCCCCGCCGGGTCACCATGGCGCCGGACGGTCATTTGTGGTTTCATCCAAAGGGTAAGCTGTTCTGTGCGGATTTCTGCACGACCTCCGTGCAGCGGCAAGGCCTGTTCATCCACGAGATGACGCATGTGTGGCAGCATCAAAAGGGCATCAACCTTGTCCTTCGACGTCATCCCTTCTGCCGCTACGACTATAGTCTGAAGCCGGGCTGGACCTTGCAACGCTACGGGATTGAACAGCAGGCAGAGATCGTTAGGCATATCTTTCTGCTGCGCAATGGCGTGCAAGTTCCGGGCGCTCCTCCCTTGTCGCATTATGCCGGTATTTTACCGTTTTAAAGCGGCTCGGGATGACGATCGCGCCATTTTCCTTATTGTTTTATTATGCTAAGATTGCGTATTAAAATAATAACAAAGAGGAATAAATGGTTACGCCTCTGAAACCTCTCATGCATTATGGGCTCTCCGCCGACAGGGGTTTTCTATCCGCCTTTGAAGCCGACGAGGTGCCGCTTCCATCCCTCCTGGCCCCAGTGGTGGCGACCGCCGAACGTCTTTCCGGCCTGCTCACCACCGGCCGGATCAGGCACTGGCTCGACCCGCTTCCTCTTCTGGATCTTCGGCAATTTGTGGCCGAAGCCGACGAGGCGCAGGTCCGGGTCGCGATGGTCCGCTATTCCTTCTTGGTTCAGGCCTATGTCTGGGGTGAGAGGGACCCTCCGACTGCACTCCCCGCCAATCTGGCGGCGCCGATCGTCACATTGGCGGACGCGCTGGGCCAGCACCCACTGCTCCCCTATTCCGCTTATGTCCTCGACAACTGGAGCCGCATCGACAAGCACGGGCCCATCGCGCTCGACAATATTCGCATGGTGCAGAATTTCCTGGGCGGCCAGGACGAGAATTGGTTCGTCCTCGTTCATGTCGCCATAGAGGGGCAAGCTGGCCGCGCCCTGGAGCTGAGCGTGGAGCTGATGGAGGCGTCCACAGCCGCAGAAGCGGGGCGCGTGATTGAACTGCTCATCGAAATGAACGGCATATGGGAACGGATGAACGCGCTGTTCGACCGCATGCCGGAGCGGTGCGATCCCTATATCTATTTCCAGCGGGTACGACCCTATATCCACGGATGGAAGAACAACCCGGTGCTCGGGGCCGGACTGATTTACGAAGGCGTAGGTCGCTATCGGGACGAGGCCCAGGCCTTTTGCGGGCAGACCGGCTCCCAAAGCTCCATCGTACCGGCGATGGATGCGCTGTTCGGCGTCACTCATCAGAATGACGCCCTCCGTGAGTTCCTGAAAGAACTCCACACCTATCGCCCGCCGCTCCATCGCCGCTTCATCGAAGATGTCGCGCTGGCCAGTACCTTGCGCGCTTTCTGCGTGGCGGAGGGAAGCGCGGAGATCAGGGCAGCCTTCAATGCCTGTGTCGAACAGGTCGCCCGCTTCCGTACCCGGCACCTGGAATATGCGGCGAACTATATCAACAAGCAGGCTGCGGCGGGGGCGGGAAACGACACCGACATCGGCACCGGCGGCACGCCCTTCATGCGCTATCTGAAAAAGCACCGGGATGAAAACCGGACGCAGACGATATAGGCCATGGGCTTAAGAAACAGTCGGCCAAAAAATAGTCGGCCAAAGAAATGGTCGGGGAGAGAGGATTCGAACCTCCGGCCCCTGCCTCCCGAAGACAGTGCTCTACCAGGCTGAGCTACTCCCCGACCGGGCCGGAATCAGCGATGAACCGGCAAGGCAGGCGGCGGTCTATATAAGCGGGTTTCCATGGTTGCAAGCGGAGAGATGGGCATCGTCAAGCATTGCTCGCGACCGTTTCGGACATCACATGAGACCCGCCGCGCGAAAGCTGAAGCAGGACTGTTGCGCCACGATAATGTGATCCAGAAGTTCGAGGCCCAAGGTCGCAGCCGTTCGGCAAAGCAGCCTGGTGACCACAATGTCGGCCGGACTTGGACTAGGATCGCCGGAAGGATGATTGTGCATCAGTATGAACCGGCGGTGCCCATGCACCAAGGCTTCGCGCACGATAGAGCGGGCTGGCAGCAAAACCATATCTTTGAGGAAATCGGTGTTGCAATGAACTTGCGCGATCTTTCCGTCCGCATCGACATATAAGACGAGAAGATATTCCAATGGCGAAATTGCCGGGAAAATCGCTTCAGCTTGTGGCTGACGATCAACCCGGATCTCCGGCGGAGCCGTTAAATGAGCGAAGGATGTTTGCTCAGTCATCCAAAAGCAATGGCTAATGCAAGCTTTAAAGACCAACTCATCTTTGTCGGAAGTGACGCCGATTTGGATGAAAATGGTTCATGCGAGCGTTCAGCTCGCGTCACTGATGGACCGGGCGGCTTCCTTCGGTTAAGCCTTTCGAACACATTGAATGAGGATCAGCATCAGTGGCCGACGTCCCCCATTATGAGCAGCAATATCTGGATCTGATGCGGCAGGTGTGGACAAGCGGCGCCGAAAAGGGCGACCGGACCGGGGTCGGCACGCGATCCGTTTTTGGCGCGACGATGCGCTTTAGCTTGGCTGCCGGCGCCATCCCGTTACTGACCACGAAGCGGATATATTGGAAAACGGCGGCGCGGGAGGTGCTATGGTTTTTGACTGGAAACACCAATATTCGCCCGCTGGTCGAGCAGGGGGTGCATATCTGGACCGATTGGCCGCTCGACAAATACCGTAAAGCGACGGGCGAAGAGATTGGCTTGGCCGAGTTCGAGCGACGGGTCATAGAGGACGAGAAGTTCGCCGACGATTGGGGTGATCTTGGGCCGGTTTATGGAGCGCAGTGGGTTAACTGGCCGCGTTATGAGCCGTTGCCTGACGGCCTGTACCGACGCGCCTCGCAGGGGCATAATCAGATTGCCGAGTTGGTGGAGGGGATCAGGAACAGCCCCGGCTCGCGGCGATTGCTGTTTACCGGCTGGAATGTGGATGAGCTCGACCAGATGGCGTTGCCGCCCTGCCATATGACATATCAATTCCATGTTGCGGACGGAAAGCTTTCGGGCTTGCTGTTTCAGAGGAGTTGCGACCTGGCCTTGGGGGTTCCATTCAACATCTTTTCTGCGGCGTTGATCGTCCGGATGCTGGCGCAGCAGTGCGAGTTGGAGCCGGGTGAGCTGGTCTGGAATGGCGGAGACGTACACCTATACCTTAACCATGCTGAGTTGGTGGAGGCGCAGTTGCAGCGGACGCCGTCTGGCGCGCCGACGCTGCACTTAATCCGTCGTCCCCCGACCATGTTCGATTACCGAATCGAGGACTTTGAAGTGCGAGACTACGCGCCGCAGGGACATATTGCGGCGCCGGTGGCGGTTTGAAATTTATCTTCCCTGCTCATGAAGCTTGCCCATCGCAGCCGATGGTAATATAATAACAACATAAGGTAATAATATTCCGCCTTCGACTCATTGAGGCGGAGTGAGGATGGAGCAGGAATGGCTCAGCATCGGGACAAACGGAACTTGCCGCCGCTCAGTCTTCATGTGCCCGAGCCCCATTTTCGACCTGGGGATGAGGTCGACTTCAGCGACATAGGGATTCCTCAGGTGGACGCGACGCGCAGGCCCGACGAGGCTGCGGCGCCGGCGGACATGAGAGACCTGGCCTATGGGCTGGTGCGCGTACTCGACGAAGAGCATCGCGCCACCGGCCCCTGGGATCCCAGATTGGATGGCGACACATTACTGAAGATGTTGCGCGCCATGGCACTGACCCGCGCGTTCGATGAGCGGATGTTCCGGGCGCAGCGGCAGGGCAAGACCAGCTTCTATATGAAATGCACTGGTGAGGAGGCTGTTTCCATCGCGGCTGCGTTCGCACTTCATCGGGACGATATGTGTTTCCCCAGCTACCGGCAGCAGGGGCTGCTGATCGCGCGGGATTGGCCATTGGTCGACATGATGAACCAAATTTATTCCAATCGGGCGGACCGGCTGCAGGGGAAGCAGTTGCCGATCATGTATTCCAGTAAGGAAGCGAGTTTCTTTTCGATTTCCGGCAATCTGGCGACGCAATGTCCGCAAGCCGTTGGCTGGGCAATGGCAAGCGCGGCAAAGGGCGACACGCGCATAGCCGCGGTGTGGTGCGGGGAAGGCTCGACGGCGGAGGGCGATTTCCATTCAGCCTGCACCTTCGCCAGCGTTTATCGCGCTCCGGTAATATTGAATGTCGTTAATAATCAATGGGCTATATCCTCTTTTTCAGGCTTTGCTGGAGCGGAGGCAACCACCTTTGCAGCGCGAGCCGTGGGCTATGGCATTGCCGGTCTGCGCGTGGATGGTAATGATCCACTGGCGGTCTATGCGGCAACGAAATGGGCGACGGACCGGGCGCGGGCAAATATCGGGCCGACGCTGATCGAGCATTTCACCTATCGCGCCGAAGGACACAGCACCTCGGACGATCCGTCCCAATATCGTTCGGTTATGGAAAGCAGCAAATGGCCGCTAGGCGACCCCATTGCGCGATTGAAGCGGCATCTTATCGGCCTTGGCCTGTGGGACAAGGAGCGGCATGCCGCCATGGATCTGGAGGTGGCGGAATATGTCAAAAGTTGCGCAAAAGAGGCTGAAAAGAACGGAATACTTGGGCACGGCCTGCACCAACCGCTAGAGACGCTGTTCGAGGGTGTTTATGAAGAAATGCCCTGGCACCTGCGCGAACAGCGGGAACAAATGTTCCAGGAAGCGAAAGCGGCCAGGCTGTGAACCAGGTGGCGATACAGAGCCGTCAGATGACTATGGTGCAGGCCATCAACGATGCCCTGGATGTGATGATGGGCCGTAACGCCGACGTCGTCGTTATGGGCGAGGATGTCGGCTTTTTTGGCGGCGTTTTCCGCGCCACTGCCGGGTTGCAAAAAAAATATGGCAAGACGCGCGTGTTTGATACGCCGATTACCGAATGTGGCATTGTTGGCGTGGCGGTCGGTATGGGCGTCTATGGCTTGCGCCCGGTCGCGGAAATTCAATTCGCTGACTATATCTATCCAGCGCTGGACCAATTGGTATCGGAGGCCGCACGGCTGCGCTATCGTTCAGCGGGTGAGTTCACCGCCCCCATTACCGTTCGCAGCCCCTTTGGCGGCGGGATTTTCGGCGGTCAGACGCATAGCCAGAGCCCGGAAGGGATTTTCACTCATGTTTCGGGCATCAAGACCGTCATCCCTTCGACCCCGCATGACGCCAAGGGTCTGCTGATCGCGGCCATAGAAGATAATGACCCGGTCATCTTCTTCGAACCCAAGCGCATCTATAACGGCCCGTTTGACGGCCATTATGACCGCCCTGCACGGAACTGGGCGGGGCATCCGGACGCAGAGGTGCCGGAGGGATATTATCGTATCGACCTTGGCAAGGCTCGTATCGTGCGGGAAGGGGAGGCGTTGACCATCCTGTGTTACGGAACGATGGTTCATGTGGTAGCCAACACCGTGGCAGAGTTGGGCGTTGATGCGGAAATCATCGACTTGCGTACACTCGTTCCATTGGACATCGACGCTGTCGAAGCCTCCGTCAAAAAGACCGGGCGATGCATGATCGTTCATGAAGCAACGCGGACGAGCGGCTTTGGAGCGGAACTGTCGGCGGTGGTGCAAGAGCGGTGTTTCTATCACCTGGAAGCACCGATAGAGCGCGTGACTGGGTTTGACACGCCTTACCCTCATTCATTGGAATGGGCATATTTTCCAGGGCCGATCCGCATTGGCGAATCGATTAAAAAAATCCTGAAGGATTAAACCCTTATGGCGCGTTTTATATTCAATCTCCCCGATATTGGCGAAGGTATTGCCGAGGCGGAAATCGTGGGATGGCGCGTGGCTGTGGGTGATGCGGTGGTCGAGGATCAGCCGGTTGCCGATTTGATGACTGACAAGGCCACGGTCGAGATGGAATCTCCCGTGAACGGCCGCGTCATCGCACTGGGCGGCAATGTCGGAGACCAACTGGCCATTGGTTCAATGCTGGTGGAAATCGAGATAGAGCAGGGGGAGGAATCTAAGGCGGAGGCTTCTGAATTTCAGGCAGATGAGGAAACTCAACTCCCATCGTCGAACGAGAATGGAGAGACAGAGCGAGAAAAGGATGGGGAGAATTTAGGCAGGAACAGCGGGAAAATTCTTGCCTCTCCCGCTGTCCGGGCGCGGGCCAAAGCCCTGGGCATCGATCTGGCGCTGATCCATCCGCAGGGCGAACGGATACGCCATGCCGATCTCGACGCTTATCTGCTTTATAACAATGGGAAAGGCTATCGGGCGCCGGGAGCTTCAGGGACCCGCCCGGACGAGGAGATCAAGATTGCCGGTCTTCGTCGCAAAATTGCGGAAAATATGGCGGCGTCCAAAAGGCATATTCCACATTTCACCTATGTCGAGGAAATCGACGTCACCGCCCTAGAGAATATGCGCGAGGACCTTAATAGCGGACGGAGCGAGAGGCCGAAGCTGACGCTGCTTCCCTTCCTGATCGTGGCGCTATGCAAGGCCGTGCCGGATTTTCCGATGGTAAACGCTACCTATGACGACGAAGCGGGCGTAGTGACAAGACATGGCGCCGTCCATCTAGGCATGGCGACGCAGACGTCGAGCGGCCTCATGGTGCCAGTTATCCGGAACGCGCAGAATCTGAGCATCTGGCAGCTAGCCATTGATATTTCGAAACTTTCGGCATCCGCCAGGAGCGGAAAACTTTCTCGTGAGGCGCTCTCCGGCTCGACGTTGACCCTAACTTCATTAGGTCCCCTGGGCGGCGTTGTTTCGACTCCGGTGATCAACCGGCCCGAAGTCGCCATCGTCGGCGTCAACCGGATCGTGGAGCGCCCGGTGATCCGCGACGGCGAAATCGTAGCGGCAAAACTGATGAATCTTTCCACCAGCTGCGATCATCGTGTGGTGGATGGCTGGGATGCCGCCAGTTTCATTCAGCGGGTAAAGCAATTGCTGGAAACGCCAGTTTTGCTGTTCGCGGAATGATAGCGAGCTAAATCCAGCCTCGACTTTGCGGGCTCCCTTATTCTAAGTGGCGTCGACCCTATTTCACCACTCCTACAAGGCTCGCACATTGAAACACGCACTTCCGGTCACGCGCGCGCAGGATTTCGCCGCCTGGTATCAAGCCGTCATCAGCGAGGCAGATCTTGCTGAAGAATCCGGCGTGCGGGGGTGCATGGTCATCCGGCCATGGGGCTATGGGATCTGGGAACGGATCCAGAAGCTACTCGACGCGGAGATAAAGCGGACGGGCCACGAAAATTGCTACTTCCCGCTGTTCATTCCACTCTCCTATTTTGCGAAGGAAGCAGAGCATGTCGATGGTTTTGCAAAGGAAATGGCCGTCGTCACGCACCACCGGCTGAAGGCTGAGGGCGGGTCATTGGTGCCCGATCCGGATTCGAAGCTGGAGGAGCCGCTGGTGGTCCGGCCGACTTCCGAAATGATTATTGGCGCTGCTTTTTCCCGCTGGATTCAAAGCTGGCGGGACCTGCCGATCCTGACCAATCAGTGGGCTAATGTGGTCAGGTGGGAGATGCGTACCCGCATGTTCCTGCGGACGGCTGAATTCCTTTGGCAGGAAGGGCATACGGCTCATGCTTCAGCCGAAGAGGCGCGCGAGGAAACGCTCCGCATGCTTGAGGTGTATCGCAGTCTTGCCGAAAACTGCTTGGCCTTACCGGTGATCGCTGGGGAAAAGCCGGAAAATGAACGCTTTCCGGGTGCCGTCGCGACATACTCCATTGAAGCGATGATGCAGGATGGCAAAGCGCTTCAGGCCGGCACCAGCCATTTTCTGGGCACGAACTTCGCTGTTGCTCAGAATATTCGTTTTCAGAACAGCCAGGGTGAGCAGGAGCTCGCCAACACCACCAGCTGGGGTGTTACAACGCGGCTGATCGGCGGGGTGGTGATGGTGCATGGCGACGATGACGGGCTGCGCGTCCCGCCGGTGATTGCGCCTCACCAGGTCATCGTTGTGCCGATGCTGCGCGATCAGCCGGAAGATGAAGAGATTCTGGCTTATTGCAAACAGATTGTCAGCGCGCTGTCACAACTAAGCGTCTTTGGCGAGCCAGTACGGGCGCTGCTGGACAAGAAGGCGATCAAAGCAGCGAACAAGCGTTGGAGCTGGGTGAAAAAAGGCGCACCAGTCATCATTGAGGTGGGTGGTCGAGATCTGGCAGCGGGCAATGTGTCGGTGCTGCGGCGCGATCGGCTTTATAATGAGGCCGGAAAGCTCGACAGCGCGATCGTCGTGAAGGAAAAATTTATTGGCGGTGCAGCGGTCATGCTGGAGGAAATTCAGCAGTCGCTTCATGACCAAGCGCAAGCTTTTCTTCAGGCTAATATCAATCGTGACATCACTGACATCGCGGGGCTTACCTCTTATTTTGAGGCTGATTCGAAATGCGGTTGGGCCGAGGTGCAATGGAGCAAGCCGACCGGCGCGGCGCTCGATCAGGTGGTGGAGACGCTGAAGGGCATGAAATTGACCTTGCGCAATGTGCCCCTGGATGCGGCGGCGGCGGATGGTGCTTGCCTGTTTACGGGCAAACCAGCCGTGGAACGGGTGCTGGTGGGGCGCGCTTATTGAGCTTTGCCTGTGCCTCGACCCGAACGAAGGCGTCAAATCGATCGACGACCGACCAAATTAGCCTTCCATTTCCTCTAACTCCCAACCTCGGGTTTCGTGGATCATGGCGCGTACGAAGAAAGGGAGCAAGTGCGCTCAGGGCATAGAAGCCATAGGTTATGGGCAGGCCGACGCCCTCAAGAGGGGCTGGTCGATAGCGCGGCCTGTCGGCAAGCCGCCTGAACAGAGGCTTCAAATTATATCGACGCAATCCCGGCGCTTGCCCGTAATCCCAGCCAATTCCGCACACCAGGTATCCGCCGGAATACCAACCATTCAAAGGCGGTGAGAAGGAGCAGGGACAGCGCGAGCAAAGGCAGGAGCGCCGCCAGCAGTGCAAGCAGGGCGGCAAGCCCTCCCATGCGGACTGGCATTGCCGGTAACGGCGGAGCGCCCAGTACACCCTTCGGTCTGCGCCGCCACCACATGACGAATCCACTGACCGACAACGTCATCAAGGCAAGTGCAGTCAGCACGCCGACGGCCTGGTTCGCCCAGCCGAAAAGCTGCCCCTCGTGCCAGGCGACGCCATAGCCGACCACGCGGTCAATCACATGTTTGCCGGAGAAGGTGTCGCGCGACAATTCGGCCCCGGTTATCCTATCATAGGCAATCGATATCCGGAGCGGTCGGTTCTGCGTATCGGACTTAACCGTCCAGCCCATCGCCGTGGGATCATCAATACGCTGTTGCGCGTCTGGCGGCGTTACTGTCACCGGGAAAGCAAGATGCTCTTCCCCGGCTTTGGCAACGATCTCGCTCAGTGAAACCAGCGTCGCGTCATGGTCCTGAGCGGACATATCCATGGCCATCATGGCGGAATGGTCATGCTCGCTGTGCATCGCATGTTCGCCTGCGTCCACTATGCGGCCGCCGATGGTCCAGTCCTGCTGGCTCTTGACCCAACCCATTTCGGCCCGCACAGCCTTGAAGGCGCTGCCCCATACATCCGTCCAGGGAAGACCGGTGACGAGCAATATCAGCGCGAAGCCCGCGATCCAAAAACCGGTGACGGCATGCAGATCGCGCCAGAAAACGCGATTGCGTCGCCGGAGACGCGGCCAGACCACTCCTGCAGGCCCCCTGCCGCGTGGCCACCAGAGATAAAGCCCAGTGAGGATCATGACGATAGCCCAGCTCGCGGCCAGTTCCACAAGCCAGCTCCCTCGCGGCCCGAGCAGAAGCTGGCCGTGGATGCGGTGGTCCACCGCCATTATCCGCTTTTCCGGATCGAGGCTGCCCAGCACCTTGCCCTGCGGCGAGACGAAGACGTCGCGCATCGCCCCCCGATCATTTGGACCATCTGGCAGGCCAAGGTGAATCATTGCGGCATCGCCGTTCCGTTCAGGCAGGCGGTAGCTTTGAAAACGCGCGCCAGGGAAGGCAGCCAGCGCCGCTTTCAATTGCACGTCAGGGCTGGCGGCGCGTTCGATCAGAAGATTGCGATATGCGCGTTCCTCCCAACGCTCTACCTGCGGTTTGAACAGGTAGATTGCGCCGGTGATCGAAAGGATCAGAACGAAAGGAATGACAAACAGCCCGGCATAGAAATGCCAGCGCCAGATCGTGCCGTAAAGCGCGGTACGTTCCATAATTACAACCTCCATCCGGCTTCGACGAGGAAGGTGCGCTGCGGATAGGGGTGAAATACCCAGGCGCGGTCGTTGGTGATGTTGTCGACACCTGCCGACAGGCGGAAATGATCCGTCATATCCCAGTTCAGCCGGGCGTCGAGCGCGAACAGCTCGGAGGTGAAACCGAAGCCGTCGCCACGCTGCAGGCCGAAAAGGTCGGTATTGGGCCGGCTCGCATAGCGCATTCCAAGCGATCCCTGCAAATGGTCGGCGATAGCATATCTGAGATTCGCGTTGAAGCGCCATTTGGGAATGCGTGGGAACTGCGCGCCCTCAGCGGTGGGAGCGGCATCATTCCTCAGCGTCTTTGCATTGATATATGCCGCGTTGGCATCAATGTTCATGCCGGGGAGCGGCCAGTCGTGCGTTTCGGCGATCATTTCCAAGCCATATTGGCGCGTGCAATCGATGTTCTTGAAATTGTTGGTGAGCACCCCATTCAGGTTGAAGCCGGTAAAGGAGAAGATTGTATTCTTCACCTGTTGGTAAAAGGCGGAACCAGTGAGTTTCAGCCTACCGAAATGATGCGCAATGAGCAGATTTGCATCCTTGCTTCTTTCCGGTCTGAGGTTGGGATCGAAGCTGCCGGCATTGAAACTGCCGTCGCCGTTGAGACTGCCCTGGAAAAGTTCTCCGACTGTTGGGAACCGGGTTGCCATCGCAAGGCTCAGCTGCAGTTGCGTGGCATCGTCCAGGAGATACTCAAAAGACAGGCTCGGACTGACGGCATCCTGCTCGCGCGAGGCATAGCGAAGATTCGCCTGCTGCCCAATAAGGCCGCCATCAAATGCCCGCCAATTATCATAGCGGACGCCCATCGAAATCGTAAGCGGATCGAGCAGCCAGCGTGCCTCGGCCCAGCCGGAAAGCTGGCGGCTCTTGCCGAAGGTGCGGCTGGAGAACGTTCTGCCGGTATCGCTAGCCCAATCCCCGAGCGAATAGCGGAACTGGTCGGTCTCATAGTGATTCACCGTGAAGCCGAAAGCCAATTCGCGAGCGGCGGTCTTGTTTTCGATTGTGAGGTCGCCCGACCACCAGCCGGTCGGTCCCTGCGCGGCAAGCACGCCCGGACCATGATCGCGACCCGCCGCATAGCCATCGGATGTGAAACCATCTGAACGGACGATCTGGTAGGTGGAAACCGAAAGTCGCGCAGTCGTGTTGTCATTAAACGGCGCGGCAAGATTCAAGCCGGTCAGAAATTCGTCACGCAGCGTCTTTGAAAAATTGGCTCCTGAAGCGGTATAGGTCTGGCTGCCAACGCTCACGCGGCCATCGCAGACCACATTGCCAGAAGCATCGCGCAGATAGCAGTCGGGACGCGTCTGGCTGTCCTCATTGTGCCAGAAGGCGAAGAGGAACTGTCCAGTGATGTTGCCGTCGTCATAGCGGACCTTGAGCTTGGCCTGGTTTTGGGTGATCCGCGCCGGCGATTGAGCTGCAAAGATCGGGTTTGTAGCTGTCCCCGGTGCATTGGGAATGCCAGTGCCCGCTGCCGTTGCCCGGGCCTGCTCAGGATCGACAATGGAGCCAGTCACGGCCATTCCTGCGGCGCCGGTGACGGGTGTGAGCCCGTAAAAGCTCATTGGATGGCCATCATTACGGAAAAAGCGTCCGGTCAGGCGCACTGAGAAGGGGCGGTCCTTTTGTTTCCAGCCAAGGCCAGCTTCACCCGAGAAGCCGTAATAATCGTCCCGCGTGCTGAACTGGTCATAGGGTTGGACGAAACCCTGAACTGCCGTAAAAACTTCGGTGTGCTTGGGGTCGCGCGTGATGATGTTGATAATGCCGCCCATCGAATTGCCCGCATAGCGCGATGAATAGGGGCCATAGACGATGTCGAACTGCTCGACCTCACCGGGACCGACCACGCCCCATTTGGGAGCGAAGCCGAAGCTGTTGCCGAGGAAGTTTGAGACGACGAAGCCGTCCACCATCACCAGCGTTCGGGCGCTCTGGGTCGAATGCGTGCCCCGAAATCCCGGCACGCCATTGCTGTCCCCGGAGTAGCGCTTCCGGACGAAGAAATTGGGCGCATATTTCATCAGGTCTTCGGTGTTGACGGCGTTGACTGCCTCCATCTGCTCCTGGCCAAGGCTGACCGCAAGGCCGCGTGGCGCAATTTCGATCGGCTTGTCCTTCTGGCCCACGACCAGGATGCTGCCACCATCCATCTCCGCGGATTCGGCATGGGCAGCAACAGGAACAGCAATAACAGCAATAAGGGCAAGCGTGGACACGCTGCCAGCCACCGAATTGAAACGCATGGGGATAAACACCTTGGCAAAGGCATACGCCTTGCCGGCGTCGCCACTGATCATAAGGCGCACCTAAGAGCCGGGCGCGCCGCGAATGAGATCAGAGGCTGGTTGGCGGTCCTGTTGATGGTGGCGGCGGTGCCGCAAGGCCGCGTCCGATGGTTACGCTGGCGATGGGAAGCACGAAAAGCGTGACGATCGCTAAGGGCGGAACGACTAGAGTGCCGTCGAGTGCTGGCAAGTCCAGCGCGGCACTGAAGCCGGAAAAGACGCACGGTTGATCGGACTGGGCGTCGGCAGGTTTTTCCTTGTGAACCCGGCCTTCATCATCGACCCATGCCGAAATCGCCCCCATGCCGGTACAGAGCGTAATGGCATAGCCGCTCCCGGCAGCGGCAGGCATCCAGCCTGCAGGAACCGCGATCCGCAGAAGGAGCGCGAACGCGACAAGGCTCAGCGCAATATTGGCGCGCAACGGGCTTGCTCTGAGTCGGTCCCCCTTCATGCGCGCCCAACTAGCCGCTTAATGATAGGCTGTCGACGGGTGATCCTAATCGTACGGCGTCCCAATGATCGTATGGTGTAGAGAGAACGTGGCTCCCCAGGGTCGTCGAAGATGCGAACTACGAGTTCTCGATTTCGCTACTCCGGACTACGCCAATACTGCCCAAAATCCTATAACGACCTTGCCAGATAGCCTACCTGTCAACACGGCACCTCATCTTACGTGGCCGACGGAGCAATCGACCAGACCTCTGGCGACCTTGGCCCGAGGCAGCGAAATGATCAAGGGCCCCACTAGGGTGAGGACCCATTGATATGAGCGTCGCGACCTGATTCAGGCTCTTTGAGGAGACTGTGGATGAGCCACCTGTACTGGCTGACGGAGGAGCATATGGCGCGTCTGTGACCGTACTTTCCCAAGGGCCATGGCAAACCAAGGGTTGATGAACGACGGGTGCTGAGCGGCATCGTTTTCGTCAATCGCACCGGGCTGCGTGGGCGTGATGCCCCGAGGGTCACCTACACCCGTAACTTCTCGATCATCAGCCTTTACGACCAGAAGCGCCTGCTCGCCGAATTGGGCGTCACCCAGGCTTTCTAAGCGGATGACGGTAGGAAACGGGGCGACATATATGGCGAACCACCTCGAAAGCTCAGCGGACGAATCGCCCGCGGCGCCACGTGGTCGGCCGGAGCTTCGATATGGGGAGGAAGGTTTGGACAACCATGACCGACCTGAGACATAGGTGACGTTTTGTACCGGACACATGGGTAACACCTCCCCCATGCAATTGCATGGGGGAGGTGTTGGATGCCGTGGA